>NZ_BNAW01000028.1 GCF_014654205.1 Amycolatopsis bullii | reverse complement strand
CCCGCGGCCCGTCGCCGGGCAGCGCGTTGACGACGGCGATGCCCAGGCGCTCCGGCCCCGCCTCGACGCGGACGTCGACCGCGCCGGGACCGGCGTGGCGCAGCGCGTTGGTCAGGCCCTCCTGGACGATCCGGTAGCCCTCCCGGGACACCGTGGCGGGCAACGCGGCGACCGGCCCGCTGACGGCCAGCCGGACGTCGAGCCCGGCTTCGCGGGCGCGCACCGCGAGGACGTCGACTTCGGCCAGCGTGCGCGTCGGCGCCTTCGCCGCCGGCTCCTCGCGAAGCAGGCCGAGGACGTGGTCGAGGTCCTCGAGGGCGCTTCGGGACGCTTCTTCGATCGTGCCGAGTGTGCGCCGGACCTGGGCCGGGTCGGCCTCGACCAGATCGGCCGCGGCGGCGGCCTGGATCGTCGACGTCGTGAGCGTGTGCCCGATGGAGTCGTGCAGCTCGCGGGCCAGCCGGTTGCGCTGGGCGAGCACGGCCGAGCGGCGTTCGGCCAGCGCCGCGCGCTCGGCCGCGGACGGGCCCAGCAGCGCGGTCGCGCCGGCCTGGAAGGCGCGCGTGGCGGCCGCCGTGACCAGCAGGGCGAGCGCGAGCGCGACCAGGGCGACCGGCAGCATCCACGGCCCGGCGACCGCCTTCGCGCCGAAGAACGTGAACTCGGCCGCGTCGCCGTTCAGCCACATCGCGGGGGAGAGGATACCGAGCGCCAGGACGGCGTCGGCGACGAGCAACAGGCCGCCGAGCCCGCTGTGCAGGACGAGCCAGGCCCCGGACCGCAGCCGGTCCGGCCAGGCGGGCCGCGCCCGGCCCGGTGCCGGCAGGTCCGTGCCGAGCAGGCCGTTCGCGACGGCGACGCCGAACCGCCGCACCGGCCCCGTCAATCCCAGCAGGCCCAGCAGCACCGCGAGGGCCAGCACGGCCAGCAGCGCCCGGGACTGGCCCGCGCGGGTGAGCAGAGCCCACGGCACGGCGAACGGCGCCACCGGGACGGCCAGGACCGCGCCGAGCACGGCGTAGGGGATGCTGCGGTAGCCACCGGGGCGCAGCAGGGATCTCGCGAAACCGGACATGCGGCCGAGGTTAGGGCGCGCCGGTGCCCCGTGACCTCCCTCTCGGGAGCCAGATCCTGGTCACAACCGGTTAGCGACCGTTAGCGCCGTCCTCCTACACTCGGGAGGTGGCCGACCGACCTTTGATCGCACCCAGCATCCTCGCGGCGGACTTCGCCCGGCTCGGCGAGGAGATCGCCGCCGTGGCCGGCGCCGGGGAGAACCGCGCCGACTGGGTCCACGTCGACGTCATGGACGCGCACTTCGTGCCGAACCTGACCCTCGGCCTGCCCGTGGCCAAGGCCCTGATCGACAGCACCGACCTGCCGATCGACTGCCACCTGATGATCGACGACCCGGACCGCTGGGCGGTCGGGTACGCCGAGGCCGGCGCCTACAACGTCACCGTGCACGCCGAGGCCGCGAAGGACCCGGTCGCGCTGGCGAAGAACCTGCGGGCCGCGGGCGCGAAGGCCGGCCTGTCGATCAAGCCGGGCACCGCGCTCGAACCGTGGCTCGACGCGCTCACGCACTACGACACGCTGCTGGTCATGTCCGTCGAGCCGGGCTTCGGCGGGCAGTCCTTCATCGCCGACGTCCTGGAGAAGGTCCGCACCGCGCGGCGGCTGGTCGACACCGGGCACCTGAAGCTGGTCGTCGAGATCGATGGCGGCATCAACACCGACACCATCGAGCAGGCCGCCGAGGCGGGCGTCGACTGCTTCGTCGCCGGATCCGCCGTCTACGGCGCCGCCGACCCGGGCAAGGCGGTCGCCGCGCTGCGCGAACAGGCGGCCCGCGGCCGGGCCGGCTGACCTCGCAGCGGCACCGGAGAAGCCACCGGACCGCGGCGGGTGTTGGATGGAAGGACCGGCTCTCAAGGAGGCAGCGCACGTGTTCACCGGCATAGTCGAGGAGATCGGCGAAGTCACCGCGGTCGAGCAGCTGACGAACGCGGCCCGGCTGCGCGTCCGCGGCCCGCTGGTCACCAGCGACGCCGGGCACGGCGACTCGATCGCGGTCAGCGGGGTCTGCCTGACCGTCGTCGAGGTGGCGGGCGGCGAGTTCACCGTCGACGTCGTCAACGAGACGCTGCAGCGCTCCAGCCTGGCCAAGGTCGCGGTCGGCGACCGGGTCAACCTCGAACGCGCCACCCCGGCGGGCGGCCGGCTCGGCGGGCACATCATGCAGGGCCACGTCGACGGGACCGGCGTGTTCCTCGGCCGCGACGAGAACGGCGTGACGACGTTCGCGATGCCGGCGCACCTGTCCCGGTACGTGGTCGAGAAGGGCTCGATCGCCGTCGACGGCGTCTCGCTGACGGTCGCGGCGATCACGGACGACCAGTTCGCGGTCGCCCTGATCCCGACCACCCTCGAAGTGACGACCCTCGGCGGCCGGGAACCCGGTGACCTGGTCAACCTCGAGGTCGACGTGGTCGCGAAGTACGTGGAAAAGCTGGCCGAGGCACACATCCGCGACCAGGTGCAGAATCGGCACGGAGGAGCGTCATGAGTGAGACGGCAGAGCCCGCGGCGGGCTGGACCCCGTGCGGCAGCGGAGCGGTGTTCGACGCCGACGCCATCGAGCGGGCGATCGCGGACATCGCGGCGGGCCGTCCGGTCGTCGTGGTCGACGACGAGGACCGCGAGAACGAGGGCGACCTGATCTTCGCCGCCGAGAAGGCGACGCCGGAGCTGCTGGCCTTCATGGTCCGCTACACCTCGGGGTACGTCTGCGTGGCGCTGACGGAGTCCGAAGCGGACCGGCTCGACCTGCCCCCGATGTACCACACGAACCAGGACGCGCG
Organism: Amycolatopsis bullii; assembly: GCF_014654205.1. Taxonomy (GTDB): domain Bacteria; phylum Actinomycetota; class Actinomycetes; order Mycobacteriales; family Pseudonocardiaceae; genus Amycolatopsis; species Amycolatopsis plumensis. The sequence goes on along the minus strand of NZ_BNAW01000028.1, from coordinate 114,417 downwards.
CGGCACCGCGTACAGCGTCACGGTCGACGCCGCCGAGGGCATCAGCACTGGCATCTCCGCCGCCGACCGCGCGCACACGATCCGGCTGCTGGCCGACCCGTCGTCCACGGCGAAGGACTTCCGCCGTCCCGGGCACGTCGTGCCGCTGCGGGCCAAGGAAGGCGGCGTGCTGCGCCGCCCTGGGCACACCGAGGCGTCGGTCGACCTGGCCCGGATGGCCGGGCTCGCGCCCGCCGGCGTGCTCTGCGAGATCGTGTCGCAGAAGGACGAAGGCGACATGGCGCGCCGCGACGAGCTCGAGGTGTTCGCCGCCGACCACAACCTGGCGATCATCACCATCGCCGACCTGATCGCCTACCGCCGCCGCACCGAGAAGCAGGTCGAGCGGGTCGCCGAAGCCCGCATCCCGCTGGCCGCGGGTACGTTCCGGGCGGTCGGCTACGACTCGCTGCTCGACGGCATCGAGCACGTCGCGTTCGTCTACGGCGAGATCGGCGACGGCCAGGACATCCTGGTCCGCGTCCACTCCGAGTGCCTCACCGGCGACGTCTTCGGCTCGCTGCGCTGCGACTGCGGTCCCCAGCTGGAGGCGGCCCTGGAAGCGGTGGCCACCGAAGGCCGCGGCGTCGTGCTCTACATCCGCGGCCACGAGGGCCGCGGCATCGGCCTGCTGCACAAGCTGCAGGCCTACCAGCTGCAGGACGACGGCGCGGACACGGTGGACGCGAACCTCGCGCTCGGCGTCCCGGCCGACGCCCGCGACTACGGCACGGGCGCGCAGATCCTCTGCGACCTCGGCGTCCGCACCATGCGGCTGCTGTCGAACAACCCGGCCAAGCGGATCGGCCTGGAGGGCTACGGCCTGCGCGTCACCGGGCGGGTGCCGCTGCCGATCTCGCCGAACCCGGAGAACCTGCGCTACCTGCGGACCAAGCGCGACCGGATGGGTCACGACCTGGCCCAGCTGGAGCACTACGACCAGGTCGGCGCGCGCGCCGAGCACCCCGACGGAGGAGCACTGTGAGCGGCGACGGCCGACCCGATGTCAAGCTGGACCTCTCCGACTGCAAGTCGCTGAAGCTCGGCATCGTCGCCACCCGCTGGAACGCGGACATCACCGACGTCCTGCTGGAGCGGGCGCTGGTCGCGGCGAAGGAAGCGGAGCTGGAGGAGGAGCCGACGGTCGTCCACGTGGCGGGCGCGGTCGAGCTCCCGGTGGTGGCGCAGGCGCTGGCCCGCAACCACGACGCCGTGGTCGCGCTCGGCGTGGTCATCCGCGGCGGCACCCCGCACTTCGAGTACGTGTGCGACGCGGTGACGGCGGGCCTGACCCGGGTCGCGCTCGACGAGAGCACCCCGGTCGGCAACGGCGTCCTGACCTGCGACACGCACGAGCAGGCCGTCGACCGCTCGGGCCGCCCGGGGGCGAAGGAGGACAAGGGCTACGAGGCGACGGTGGCCGCCCTGGACTCCGCGCACGTGCTGCGGAGCCTGCGCCAGCCGTGGACCGAGCGGGGTTTCCAATGAGCGTCGCGACTTCGCTGGTGATCCGCCCCCGCCGCGCGATGATCATGTGCAGCGTGCTGGCGGTGGCGCTGCTCGCGGTGTTCGTCGTGGTGGCGGTCCTGCTGCGCAACGGCGACACGGGCGTGCGTTTCCAGCGCTCCGATCAGGCGGCGATGGTGGGCATCGGGATCCTGCTGGCGTGCGGGGTGATGCTGTTCGCGATCGCCAGGGTGCGGGCCGACGCCGAGGGCATCGAGGTCCGGAACGTGCTGATCACCCGGCGGTTCGCGTGGAGCGAGGTGCTGTCGGTGAGTTTCCCGGACGGCGCGTCGTGGGCGCGGCTGGAGCTGCCGGACGACGAGTACCACGCGGTGATGGCCGTGCAGGCGGTGGACCGCGACCGGGCGGTGGAGGCGGTGCGGGCGCTGCGGAAACTGCACCGCGCCGCCACCGGCGGCTAGGGCGTCAGAGGTCCAGGTCGACCACGATGGGCGCGTGGTCCGACGGCCCCTTGCCCTTCCGCATGTTGCGGTCCACATAGGAATCCGTGACCGCGGACGTGAAAGCCTCGTTGCCGTACACCAGGTCGATCCGCATGCCCTTGTTGTTCGGGAAGTTCCCCGCCCGGTAGTCCCAGTACGTGAACGGGTGGTCGTACTTCAGCGGCCGGGGGAAGACGTCCGACAGGCCGAGGTCCCGCAGCCGGGCCAGGGCGTCGCGCTCCGGCTTCGTCACGTGCGTCGACTCCGCGAACAACGCGATGTCCCAGACGTCCGCGTCCGTCGGGGCCACGTTGAAGTCGCCCAGAACCGCGAACGGGCCGCCGGAAACCTCCGAAGCCACCAAGGACCGCAAGGCGTCCAGCCACTCCAGCTTGTACGCGTAGTGCGGGTTGTCCGGCTCCCGGCCGTTGGGCACGTACACCGACCACACCCGCACGCCCCCGCAGGTGGCGCCCACCGCGCGGGCCTCCGCGGCGCCGTCGAACTGCGGCTCGCCCGGCAGGCCGCGCACCACGTCGGCCAGCCCCACCCGCGACACGATCCCGACGCCGTTCCAGCGGCCCAGCCCGTACGCCGCCACCTCGTACCCCAGCGCCTCGACCTCGGCCAGCGGGAACTTCTCCGTCGTGGTCTTCAGCTCCTGCAGGCACAGCACGTCCGGCGCCGTCTCCTCCAGGAAGCCCAGCAGGCGGGGCAGGCGGGGGACGATGGAGTTCACGTTCCAGGTGGCGATCCGCATGTCCGCGAGCATCCCACACAGGACCGACAGAACCGGGGCGGCGCCGGAGCGCCGCCCCGGTGACTCACACGCCCGCGGTCGTCCGGATCCAGGACCGGCTTGCCGCCACGCTCGCGTAGTTGTTCGTCCCGCGCGTGTTCGACCCGCTCTGGTTCTGGACCGTCGACGCGACGCCGACCTGCACGCCGTTCGCGACCTCGGGCCCGCCCGAGTCGCCCTTCCACGCCGAGCCGTTGATGCCCACGCTCTGGATCGCCCGGCCGCCGTAGGCGTCCGTGGAGCGGCCGGTCACCTGGACGTTCGCCGTCTTCAGCGACGTCGCCGGCGGGCCGGTCGGGGTGGTGCGGCCCCAGCCGTAGATCTGGTTGGTGCTGCCGGTGGCCGGGTCCGAGCTGCCCAGCGAGATCGGCGCGGCGCTCGTCGCCGAGGCCAGGTGAAGCAGTGCGATGTCGCCGTTCGGGGACTCGTACTCGTTGTCGACGGCGATCTTCGTGCCCGAGAGCAGCGTGTTGCTGCCGACCCGGACGAACATCCCCGAGCCGTCGGAGTCGAGGCAGTGCACCGCGGTCAGCACCCAGCGGGCGGCGATGACCGTGCCCGAGCAGTTGAAGCCCTGGTAGTCGCGGCCGGGCGTGTTGACGTACACCTGGGCACCCCAGGAGACCGTCGGCGCGGTGGTGCCGCCGACGATGTTCGGCTGGACGCCCGCGGAGGCGACCGCGCCGCCCGCGAGGGTGAGCGCGACGGCGGCCGCGGAAGCGGCGCCGAGGAGGCGGAGAGAGGTCACGGCGGTGATCCTTTCGGTGGGGGACCGGATCGCCGTCGGAAAGTAACCACCGCGTCACAGGTGCGGACACCGACGAAGGTCGGAAGCGGACGAACACCCTACTTCCGGCGGGCCCGGACGGGGGTGTGCGAGAACTGTCGGTGGTGCCAAATACGCTGGGGGGGTGGCTGACCCGACCACCTACCGTCCCTCGCCGGGGAGCATCCCGGATGCCCCTGGCGTGTACAAGTTCCGCGACGCGACCAAGCGGGTCATCTACGTCGGCAAGGCCAAAAGCCTCCGCAGCAGGCTGAACTCCTACTTCGCCGACCTCTCCGGCCTGCACCCGCGCACCCGCCAGATGGTCACGACGGCCGGGAGCGTCGAATGGACCGTCGTCACCACCGAGGTCGAGGCGCTCCAGCTCGAGTACAACTGGATCAAGGAGTTCGACCCGCGGTTCAACGTCCGCTACCGCGACGACAAGAGCTACCCGGTGCTCGCGGTGACGCTGAACGAGGAGTTCCCGCGGCTGCACGTCTACCGCGGCGCGCGCAAGAAGGGCGTCCGGTACTTCGGCCCGTACGCGCACGCGTGGGCCATCCGCGAGACGCTCGACCTGCTGCTGCGCGTTTTCCCGGCGCGCACCTGCTCGGCCGGGGTGTTCCGCCGCCACGGCCAGATCGGCCGTCCCTGCCTGCTCGGCTACATCGACAAGTGCTCGGCGCCGTGCGTGGGCCGCGTCTCGGCCGACGAGCACCGCGACATCGTCGAGGACTTCTGCGACTTCCTGGCCGGCAAGACCGACGTCATGATCAAGCGCCTCGAAGCGGAGATGGCCGCCGCGTCCGAAGAGCTCGAGTTCGAGCGCGCGGCCCGGCTGCGCGACGACCTCGGCGCGCTGCGCCGCGCCATGGAGAAGCAGGCCGTGGTGCTCGGCGACGGCACGGACGCCGACGTCGTGGCCTTCGCGCACGACGAGCTGGAGGCCGCGGTCCAGGTCTTCCACGTGCGCGGCGGCCGGGTCCGCGGCCAGCGCGGCTGGGTCATCGACAAGGCCGAGGAGATGGACGTCCCGGCGCTGGTCGACCACTTCCTCACCCAGTTCTACGGCGACGAGGCCGAGCTCGACGCCCGCGACGACGTCGACGCCGGCCCGGTCGTCCCGCGCGAGGTCCTGGTCCCGGAGCTGCCGGCGGACGCCGACGCGGTCGCGGAGTGGCTCACCGGGCTGCGCGGCTCGCGCGTCCAGCTGCGGGTGCCGCAGCGCGGCGACAAAAAGGCACTGGCCGAGACCGTGCAGCGCAACGCGGGGGAGGCGTTCACCCAGCACAAGCTGCGCCGCGCCGGCGACCTCACCGCCCGCTCGGCGGCGCTCACCGAGCTGCAGGAGTTCCTCGGCCTCGACACCGCGCCGCTGCGCATCGAGTGCATCGACATCAGCCACATCCAGGGCAGCGACGTCGTGGCGTCCCTCGTCGTCTTCGAGGACGGGCTCGCGCGCAAGTCCGAGTACCGGCGCTTCGCGCTGCGGGAGGCGGCCACGGAGGGTGACGTCGCCTCGATCGCCGAAGTCGTGCGCAGGCGGTTCTACCGCTACCTGAAGGAAAGCGCGGAGGAGTCGAGCACTCCCGGCCTCGACCCGGAGACCGGGCGGCCGAAGAAGTTCGCCTACCCGCCGAACCTCCTGGTCGTCGACGGCGCCGGCCCGCAGGCCACCGCGGCCGCGGACGTGCTGGCCGAGCTCGGCATCACCGACATCTCCGTGGTCGGGCTGGCCAAGCGGCTCGAAGAGGTCTGGCTGCCCGCCGACCCCGATCCGGTGATCCTGCCCCGGACGTCGGAGGGGCTGTACCTGCTGCAGCGGCTGCGTGACGAAGCCCACCGCTTCGCCATCGCCTACCACCGCGAGAAGCGGTCCAAGCGGCTGGTGACGTCCGAATTGGACAGTGTGCCCGGGCTGGGGCAGGCTCGCCGCACCGCGCTGATCAAGCACTTCGGCTCGGTGAAGAAGCTCAAGCAGGCCAGGGTCGAAGAGATCGAGGCGGTGCCCGGCTTCGGCAGGCGCACCGCGGAGGCCGTGGTCGCCGCGCTGGCCGGGGAGTCCGGCGCGAGCAACGGCACAGGAGCAGGGGAGTAGGAAAACACAGTGAGTGCGCAAGAGGAGATCCGCGGCTCCGGCATGGAGGTCGCGGTCGTGTCCGGGTTGTCGGGGGCGGGCCGCAGCACCGCGGCCAAGTGCCTGGAGGACCTGGGCTGGTTCGTCGTCGACAACCTGCCCCCGGAGCTGATCGCCACCATGGTCGAGCTGGGCGCCCAGGCGCGCGGCGCGATCACCAAGGTGGCGGTGGTGATGGACGTGCGCTCGCGCGCGTTCACCGACGACCTCGCCTCGGTGATCAAGGACCTCGACGCCCGGGGCTACAAGCCGCGGGTGCTGTTCCTGGAGGCGACTGACGCGGTGCTGGTGCGGCGCTTCGAGGCCGTCCGCCGGGGCCACCCGATGCAGGGCGACGGCCGGCTCGCCGACGGCATCACCGCCGAGCGGACGCTGCTGGAGCCGCTGCGCGAAGAAGCCGACCTGGTGCTCGACACGTCGTCGCTGTCGGTGCACGACCTGCGCGCCAAGATCGAGGACGCGTTCGGGTCCGAGGCGAGCACCCAGACCCGGGTCACCGTGCTGTCCTTCGGCTACAAGTACGGCCTGCCGATGGACGCCGACCTGGTGATGGACGTCCGGTTCCTGCCCAACCCGTTCTGGATCCCGGAGCTGCGCGAGCACACCGGCCTCGACGGCGAGGTCCGCAACTACGTCCTCTCGCAGGAAGGCGCCGAGGAGTTCCTCGACCGCTACCACCAGCTGCTGCGGCTGATCGGCGCCGGCTACAAGCGTGAGGGCAAGCGGTACCTGACGCTGGCCGTCGGCTGCACCGGCGGCAAGCACCGCAGCGTGGCGCTGTCGGTGGAGCTCGCCGAACGTCTGTCCAAAGAGGACGGGATGGCCGTGAAGGTGGTGCACCGCGACCTTGGTCGTGAATAACGTGCGCGCGGTCGCCCTCGGGGGCGGCCACGGGCTGCACGCCACGTTGTCCGCGGTGCGGCGGGTGACCCCCGACGTCACCGCGGTCGTCACCGTGGCCGACGACGGCGGGTCGTCCGGCCGGCTGCGGCGTGAACTCGGGCTGCTGCCGCCGGGCGACCTCCGGCAGGCCTTCGCGGCCTTCGCGGCGGAGGACGGCGGCACGTTGTGGGCCGAGGTCTTCCAGCACCGCTTCGGCGGCGACGGCGCACTGGCCGGGCACGCGGTGGGAAACCTGCTGCTGGCCGGGCTGTTCGAGGTCCTCGGCGACCCGGTCGCCGCGCTCGACGAGGCCTGCCGGCTGATGGGCGTCTCGGGCCGGGTGCTGCCGATGTCGCCGGAGCCGCTGGAGATCGAAGGCGAGGTCAGCGGGCTCGACAGCGAAGACCCGACGGCGCTGCGCACGATCCGCGGTCAGGTCGCGGTGGCCTCGACCCCGGGCCAGGTCCGGCGGGTCAACCTGCGCTCGCCGGGGGTGGCCGGGCGGCCGCCGCAGGCGTGCGCGGAGGCCGTCGACGCCGTGCTCGCCGCCGACGTCGTGTTCCTCGGGCCGGGCTCGTGGTTCACCAGCGTGCTGCCGCACCTGCTCGTGCCGGGGCTGCGCGACGCGCTCGTGCACACGGCCGCGACGAAGGTGCTCGTGCTCAACCTTGTCCCCCAGCCGGGGGAAACCGCGGGATTCTCCCCGGAGCGCCACCTCGACGTACTCTTCGAGCACGCGCCCGATCTGCGGGTCGACGCGGTGATCGCGGACCGCGATTCCGTGCCCGACCCGGCGAATCTCCGCCGCGCGGCGGAACGGCTGGGCGGCCGGGCACACCTGGGGGCGGTGGCCGACCCCGAAGTGCCGGGACGGCATGATCCTGATGCGCTCGCGTTGTGCATGCGGGAGGCTCTCGGTCTCGGCGGGGAGCACGGGGGAGGAGCGAAAGGCAGGGAGGGGCAGTAATGGCGATGACCGCCGCGGTGAAGGACGAGCTGAGCCGGCTGGAGATCACGAAGATCGGGCCGCGCCGGGCGGAGGTCGCGTCGCTGCTTCGCTTCGCCGGCGGGCTGCACATCGTGGCCGGCCGGGTGGTCGTGGAGGCGGAGCTGGACACGGGCTCGGTCGCGCGTCGGCTGCGCAAGGAGATCCACGAGCTGTACGGCCACCATTCGGACGTCCACGTCATCACCGCCAGCGGCGGCCTGCGCAAGGGCACCCGCTACGTCGTGCGCGTGGTGAAGGACGGCGAGGGCCTGGCCCGCCAGACCGGGCTGATCGACCAGCGCGGCCGCCCGGTGCGCGGGCTGCCCGCGGCCGTGGTGTCCGGCGGCGTGGCCGACGCGGAAGCGGCGTGGCGGGGCGCGTTCCTCGCCCACGGGTCGCTGACCGAGCCGGGCCGCTCGTCGTCGCTCGAGGTGACGTGCCCGGGCCCGGAGGCGGCGCTGGCCCTGGTGGGCGCGGCGCGCCGGATGGGCATCCAGGCGAAGTCCCGCGAAGTCCGGGGCGCCGACCGCGTGGTGGTCCGCGACGGCGACGCGATCGGCGCGCTGCTGACCCGCCTGGGCGCGCACGCGAGCGTCCTGCAGTGGGAAGAGCGGCGGATGCGCCGCGAGGTCCGCGCCACGGCGAACCGCCTGGCCAACTTCGACGACGCGAACCTGCGGCGCTCGGCCCGTGCGGCGGTGGCGGCGGCGGCCCGGGTGGAGCGCGCGCTGGAGATCCTCGGCGACACGGCCCCGGACCACCTCCTGGCGGCGGGCCGGCTGCGGCTGTCCAACCGGCAGGCGTCCCTGGAGGAGCTGGGCCAGCTGTCGGACCCGCAGATGACGAAGGACGCGGTGGCGGGCCGGATCCGGCGGCTGCTGGCGATGGCGGACAAGCGGGCCAAGGACCTGAACATCCCGGACACCGAGTCCGCGGTCACCCCGGAGATGCTCGAAGAGGAAGACGCCTGAGGACTCAGCGGTCGCTGTCGGGCCCGTGGTTCGGGCATTCGGCCTCGTGCTTCGCCCGCCAGACCGCGCGCATCGACTCCTGCTGCCGCTGGAACTTGGCGTCGCGACGCGCCTGCCAGGGCGAAGGGGCCAGTCGGCGGGTGACCAGCAGCTGATGAGGCGAATAATCGTCGGTGCCGTCGACGACTTCGAGCCCGGCCGCGGTGAGGATCTTCCGCATCGCCTCGGCCATCGCCTCGCCGATCGCGACCGCGAGTTTGCCGAACGCCGCGCACTCGGCACCTTCCTGGAGGGGGTCCTCGGCCATGGCTTCCTGGCTCGCGTCCCAGAAGAGGGTGTGCTCCTGCCAGTCGACCGTCACACCGCGCAGCTCCGGCACATCGGCGTGCACGACGGCGCCGACCGAGCCGATCGGGTCGTTGCCGGACAGGACCGGCAAGCCGGCCGCCATCAGCTCCGCCTGGACGGTGGTGGCCAGCACGTCCAGGCGGAACCGCCGGTCCTGATCGTCGTGCGCGGCTGTCATGTGCTCCCTTTGGGGGTGAGACGCCCGACGAGGTCCCGCAGCCACGGTTCGGCGATCGCGGGTTCGCGGGTCATGGTCCGGGCGAGCCGTTCGCGGACGACCGGGGTGCACCCGGCTTCGGCGATGGCGACCGCCTCGGCCAGCGCGCGGCGGGTGCTGTCGTCCCGGCCGGGGTCGCGTACTCCGTCGTCGGCCCAAAGGAAGCGGCTGAACGACGGCGCCAGCTTGTGCTGCCGGTCGGCGAGGTAGCTGAACAGCGCGGACTCGACGGAGACGTTCCGGATCGGCACGTCTCGAGCCCAGTCCGCGTGCTGCTGCCACCGGTGGGTGTTCGGACTGGTGTGCTTGCGCCGCGTCAGGCCGACGATCCGGACCCGGCGGAGCGCCGCCGGCCAGTCCGCCCGCTCGTCGGCGGCCCAGTCGCGCAGGATGTCCAACAGCTGCTCGAGCGTCCGGCCCGTCGACACGACGTCGGTGAAGACGATCGGCCGGGAGCCGCGGGCGAGCGCCGCGGGGCTCAGCCCGTGCGCGGCCAGGTTCGTCCGCAGCTGCGCCACTTCGGCCGGGTGGAGCCGGCCGAACCAGCCGTCGATGGATCCGGTGGACAGCGGCAGCAGGTGCAGCCGGCCCGGGTCGGGCAGGGCGCCGCCGAGCAGGTCGAAGACGGAGTCCGCGGACCGGCCGATGAAGTACAGCTCGCCGTCCTCGGACCGCGCCAGCACTTTCGCGGCGCAGTCGATCAGGTCGTCGAGGAACCACAGGTCCGGCTCGGGAAGGCCGTCGAGCAGGGAACCGAGGTGGTCGGGCCGCACCAGGTCCCAGCGGAACGGCCGGATCGCTTCGCGCACTCGTGCTTCCCCCTCGATTCGTCGTGATCCTAGGCGCGTTGCCTGCGGCCGTCAGCCGGTTTAACGCGGGCCGCCATCTCGTAACACCGCGGTAGCACCACGGAGCGAACGCCGAAACGCGGGACGTCGAACCTCGGAGGGGAACGAGGGAAGGGGAAACGCATGCTGCAGGTTTCGCCGGAGATCGGCACCTGGCTCACCCGGCGCAGCAGCAAGGCCGGGGACTGGACCACCCGCGAGCTCGTCGCGGCCAAACGCGGGACCACGGTGTCCGTCGTCATCCCGGCCCGGAACGAGGAAGCCACCGTCGGCGCGATCGTCACGGCGATCCGGGACGAGCTGCAGGGCGTGCTCGTCGACGAAATCCTCGTCGTCGACAGCCACTCCACCGACGCCACCGCCGAAGTCGCCGCGGCCGCGGGGGCGGACGTCGTCGCGCAGGACGCCGTCTTCCCCGGCCTCGCAGGCCTGGCCGGCAAGGGCGAGGCGCTCTGGAAGGGCGTGGCGGCCACGAGCGGCGACCTCGTCGTCTTCGTCGACGGCGACCTCTACGACTTCACCACGGACTACGTCACCGGGCTGCTCGGCCCGCTGCTCACCGACCCGACGGTCGCCTACGTCAAGGGCTTCTACCACCGCCCGCTGGGCACCGAGGCCGACGGCGGCGGCCGCGTCACCGAGCTCGTCGCCCGGCCGCTGCTCAACATGTTCTGGCCGGAGCTGGCCGGGTTCGTCCAGCCCCTGGCAGGGGAGTACGCGGGCCGCCGCGAAGTGCTGGAGAGCATCCCGTTCGTCGCGAACTACGGCGTCGAAATCGGGCACCTCATCGATTTGCTGGAACTGCGCGGCCTCGACGCACTCGCCCAGGTCGACCTCGGCCACCGCGCCCACCGCCACCAGAGCACCCAGGCGCTGGGCCGGATGTCCGGCCAGATCATGCAGACGCTCTTCGACCGCCTGGAACGCCACGGCCGCCTGGTCACCGCGGCCCCGCCGGCCACACTGCTCGCCCAGTTCCGGCGCGGGACGTCGCCGGGTGTCGAGCGTGAGATCGTGCTGACCGATCTCACGTCACCGCAGCGACCGCCCCTGAACAGCTTGGCCCTGCGGGACATCGCGTAGTCCGGGCTGCCAGCCGGGTGGCCCGAACACGTATCCCGCGCGCTCGCGCCACGTCCCGGCTCCACGCAGGTCCCGCAGGATCGAGCCGTACTCGTGGAAGCCGACGCGCAGCAGGTTGTACGTCCCGATGTTCGTCGTCAGCCCGTACGTCGGACGCTTGCCTTCGGGCACGAAGCTGCCGAACAGCCGATCCCAGATGATCAGGATTCCGCCGTAGTTGGCGTCCAGGTACTCCTCGTCGCTGCCGTGGTGGACGCGGTGGTGGGACGGGGTGTTGAAGACGTACTCGAACCAGCGGGGGAGCTTGCCGACCTTCTCGGTGTGCACGAAGAACTGGTAGACGAGGTCGATCGACAGCCCGGTCAGGATCATCCAGGGCGGGATGCCGCACAGCGCCAGCACCGACCAGAACGGCAGCTGGAAGTACGGGGTCCACTTCTGGCGCAGCGCCGTCGAGAAGTTGTAGTGCTCGCTGGAGTGGTGCACCTGGTGGCCGGCCCAGAGCAGCCGCACGCGGTGGCTCGCGCGGTGGTAGGCGTAGAACACGAGCTCCTGGCCGAGCAGCATGAGCACCCACGTCCACCAGTCGCGTGGGTCGAACCTGACCGGTGCCAGCTCGAACAGCGCCGCGAACACGACCAGCATCACCAGCCGGAACAGCGCGTTGACGCCGACGGCGACCGTGCCCATCAGCATGCTCGTGCGGGTGTCGGCGACGCTGTAGCCGACGACGTTGTCGTCGTGGCCGAGGACGTGCACCGCGACGATTTCGATCGTCACGAACAGCAGGAACACCGGTATCGCGAACAACACGGGGTCGCGCAGGTGCGCCAGGAACTCGGCCACGTCGCCTCCTTGGATCTGACCATTCGGTAACTTACCCTCGGGTCACTTTACGCACGGTAGGCTCTCGCGTGTGACGGAGTCAAGGGCGGTGGGGACCAAGGGGATGCCCCGCGAAGAGCGCGAGGCCCAGCTCGTGGTGGCCGGCACCGAGGAGTTCGGCCGGGCGGGGTACGCGGGCGCGTCGATGGTGGAGATCGCGCGCCGGGTCGGGGTCACGAAGCCGTTGCTGTACCAGTACTTCGGCTCGAAGGACGGGTTGTACCTCGCGTGCCTGCACCGCGCGGGCGGCCGCCTCACCGACGGCGTGGCCACGACCATGGCGGCCGGCGGCGAGCCCGACCAGATGCCGCTGAAGGTCCTTTCGGCGATCTTCACGACGTTCGACCACGACCGGTACGCGTGGCGCCTCCTGCGCGACCCGACGGTGCCGTCGACGGGCGACATCGCCGCGGCGGCCGCGGACTACCGCCGCCGGCTCGACGCCTTCGCCGTGCTCGGCGCGACGCAGCTGCTGACCTCCCGCGGCCTGGCCGACCCGGCGGACATCGAGGCGGTCGCGCAGGTGTGGACCGGGGTGGTGGACTCGCTGATCAGCTGGTGGATCGACCGCCCGGACGAAGACGCGGACGCGATGACGGCCCGCTGCGCCCGGATCATGGGCGGCCTGTTCGGCTGGTGACGCCGCTTCCGGCCAAGGCGCACAGGCTGCGGCCGGTCGTCGCCGAAACCCGCCGGGTCAGCCGCTTCCAGCCAGCTCGGCCAGCGCTGCCCGCACCTCCGCCGAGAACCGCTCCCGGTCGGCGCCGTAGGTGTACTCCGCCGCCGACAACGCCTCGCCCAGGGCCCTCGACAGGTCCTCGTGCGCCGCGGCGAAGATCGCCGGGAACGCCATGGCCTGCTGCAACGCGTTGTCGTGGCGTCCGTCCGGTGTGCGCACCAGCGTGTGCGGGACCTCCGGGTCCGACAACAGCCGGTCCCACGCCGCGGTCCAGTCGTCGAACGGGGGCGGCAGCGCGCTCCCTTCGTCCAGCGCGCGCAAGCCTTCGGCGATCCAGCCGACGCCGTCCAGCCCGGCCCGCTCGAACGCCAGGCGCGCCACCCGGCGGGCGAGCGCACGCCGGACCTCCGGGCCGGCCGCCAGCGCCGCGCCCACCAGTTCGCGGTCGCGCTTGGCGAACGCCCGCAGCGGACCCGGCGGCAGGTCGAGCACCGGCGCGGGCGGCAGCACCCCCTCCCACTCCCGCAGCAGCTGCTCGTGCTCCGCCTTCGCCCGCGCCTCCTCCTCGGCCCGCCGGTCCGCCTCCCGCTGCGCGGCGCGCTCCGCTTCCGTCGGCGGCGGAGGCAGGTTCCGCGCGAAACCGTGCCAATAAGCCGCGATCGCGCTCGTTTCGCGGACGACGACGTCCGGCGCCGCCGGTGCGGGCCAGAACTGCAGCAGGTAACTGTCCAGCCGGGGCTCGCCGCCGAGCCGGGTGTCGCGCTCGCGGCCCGCGTCCATCGCCGTGCCGCTGTAGCGGACGCGGTAGTCGCCCGGTGTCAGCTCGAGGTCCCACCAGGCCCCGCCACCCCACGTGACCAGCACCGTCCGGCCGAGAGCCCGAAACGATGCCTCGACGACGTCCTCGCCGCCGCCGTCCGGTGGCTCGGACGAGTGCACCTCGGCGGTGAAGCCGACCTCGCCGGTGTGCAGTCCGGTGATGAGGAAGAGGGTGCCGGGCACCGCGGCGCCGCAGAGCCCGTTGCGCTGCCCGGCGAAACACGCGTGCAGGTCACCTTCGAACGGCTCTCGCTCCTCGTCGTGGACGTAGATCTGTCCATAGTGGACGTGAACGTCGCCGTGGACCACGGTTCGCATGGCGGTCAGCATGGCAGAGATCACCGACCGTCGAGATTTGCGCTGTTTGTCCACTTCTTTCGCCACGTAGAGTGCACCCGGCGAATTCGTGGCTCGAATGGCGTAGCGAAACCGCGCCGGTTCGCGATTAATCTGGGAAGCCGTCGCGTCGAGAGGTTGCCCCATGCCCGAACCAGCCGCATCCGTCCCGGCCGATCCCCGGCTCGCCGCGCGGTTCACCGAGGACCTGCTCGACGGCTGCCGGGTCCTGGCCAAGGATTACGGCTACCGCCCCGCCCAGTTCGAACGCATGGTGCGCGAGCACGGCGGCGTCGAAGCGGCCCGGCTGCTGCTGCGCGGGGCCGGCACCGCGGGCGGGTTCACCGTGCTCTGGGAGAAGAACCAGCTCGGCCGCAGCTCCGAGGCGGTCATGCTCCGCGAGGAGTACGCCGAGCTGTTCACCCCCGACGAGCTCCTGCTGGCCCGCCGCCGGCTGGAGGAACACGGCTTCGACGTCGACGCCCACCTGCGCCGGATCTCGGAGCCGGGCTGAGGGCGGCAGGGGTGACCGGCGCCGCTCCGGTCACCCCTGCCGCGGCTTTCAGGCGGCCGCGCCGGACTTGCCGCGCAGCACGACGTTCGCCGTCGACGCGCCCTTGATCGCCGTCTCGATCTGGGCCATCGTCGAGGACGACGTCAGGCCGGGGACCGTGGCGGTGTTCAGGGTGTAGAGGGTGAACGTGTACGGGTGGCTCGAGCCGCCCGGGCAGGGGCCGAAGAACTTCTGCGCGTTCGCTCCGCTGCCCATCGCCTTCTGCTTGGCGCCACCCTGGTTCGGCACGGTGTACCCCGCCCCGAGCCCCTCCGGCAGCGAGCGGGTGGCCGCCGGGACGTCCCAGATCGCCCAGTGCAGCTTGTTGCCGTTGTTGGCGACGTCGGCGAACACGACGGCGTAGCCCTTCGCGCCGTCGGCGGCGCCCCACGCCAGCGGCGGCGACGGGTCCTGGCCCGCCGTGCCGTCCCCGGCGCAGGTGTACTTGTCCGGGATGGTGGCGTTGTCGGCGAAGGCCGGGCTGGTCAGCTTGAACCCGCTGCCGCCAGGGAACTTCAGCCGCACGATGACGTTGTCCAGCACCGACGGCGTGCCGCCGTTCTTGTCGTTGTTCGTCGAGGTCAGCCAGAGGCCGCCGTCCGGGGTCTTGGTGACCGAGCGCAGCCGGCCCCAGCGGCCGGAGAACAGCGTCGACACCGTGCCGACACCCGTGCCCGCCGCGTTGATCTGCGTGGCGAACAGCTGCTGCCCGGTGACGCCGGCGATGTAGATCCAGTCGTTGACGATCTCCACGCCACTCGGCCCGGCCTGCGAAGTGGACCACGTCTTCTTCGGCGCGATGTAGCCGCTGCAGCTGCCCTGCGTGCCTTCGCAGCTGGGCCAGCCGAAGTTGCCGCCCTTCTGGATCAGGTTGAGCTCGTCCTGGCTGCTCTCGCCGAACTCCGCCGCCCACAGCTGGCCGCGGGAGTCCCAGGCCAGGCCCTGCGGGTTGCGGTGGCCGTAGCTCCAGACGTACCGCGCGTTGCCGCCGGTGGCGTAGAACGGGTTGTCGCCCGGCGCCGAACCGTCCGGGTTGAGTCGCAGGATCTTCCCGTTGAGCGAGCTCTTGTTCTGCGCGTTGTCGCTGTTCTTGGCGTCGCCGACGGTGGCGTACAGCTTGCCGTCGGGACCGAACTTGATCCGGCCGCCGTTGTGGTAGCGGTTCTTCGCGATCCCGGTCAGCACCGGCGTCGACGTCGACGACAGCTTGCTGCCGTCGTAGGTCATCTTCACGATCCGGTTGTCCCCGGAAGCGGTGTGGTACAGGTAGATCGCGTGGTCACTCGGCCAGTTCGGCGAGATCGCCAGGCCGAGCAGGCCGCCTTCGCCGTTGGTGCCGACCGCGCCCGGCACCTTGCCCAGCGTGGTCTTCTGGCCGGACGGCGTCACGAGCAGGATCTCGAAGCGGTCCCGCTCGGTCACCAGGGCGTTGCCGTTCGGGAGGAAGTCCACCGACCAGCCGAGGTCGACCTTCGCGATGTCCCGGTCGTACTCGGGAATGCCCCCGGCGCCGCCCGGGGCACTGGTCTTCGCCGTGACGGCGTTGCTGGCCGCCGAGGTGTTGCCGTCGGGGTCACGGGCCTTGACGGTGAACGTGTAGGAGGTGTTCGGGCTCAGGTCGGTGACCGTCGTGCTCAGTGACGTCGTGGTCGCCACCTTCGTGGCGCCCTGGTAGACGTCGTAGCCCGCGATGGTGCCGCCGTTGTCCGTGGCGGCGTTCCACGCGAGGGAGACGCTGTTCGCGGTGACACTCGTGGAGCGCAGGTTGCCCGGCACGCTGGGCGGGGTGGTGTCGTTGCTGGGCGGCGTGGTGAAGGAGACCACGTTGCTCTGCTGCGACGGGTTGCCCGCGGCGTCGTACGCGCCGACCGAGATGTCGTAGGCCGTGTTCGGGGTCAGGTTGTCGACGGTCGCGCTCGTGGTGTTCCCGTCGACGGTCTTGAGGATGTTGCCGCCGCGGTTGATCTCGTAGCGGACGACGCCGACGTTGTCCGTCGCGGCGGTCCAGGTGAAGGTGGCCGCGGTGGGCAGGATGTTGCTCGCCTTGAGGTTCGACGGCGCCGACGGCGGTTCCGGGTCCACCGGCGCGGTGAAGGTGTCGGTGAGCTTGTCGGCGTTCGGGCCGCCGTTGGCGGTGGTCGCGGTGGTGCGGACCTTGTTGACGCCGGCGGTGAGCTGGACGGTCGCGGTCACGGTCTTCCAGGTCGTCCACGCGCCGGTGGCGGGGAAGTCGACGGTGCCCTTGTCGCCGCCGTCGACGGACAGCTTCACCGGCCGGTTGCCGGTGGTTCCGTTGGCGTAGCGGAAGGTCAGGGTGTGCGTGCCCGCCTGGGCGGCGTTCACGGAGTATTCGACGTAGCTGCCGACGACGTTGTCGAAGTTGACGAAGCCGGTGCCGCTGTAGCCGGCGTGGTTCGACTCGACCGCGCCCTGCGAGATGGTGGCGTTCTCGGACTCGTATTCGGTGTCGGCCGCGAAAGCGTTTACCGGGCTGAGAGCGGTGAGGCCGAGCGCCGCGACCGCGGTACCGGCCAGTACCGCACGCCACGGTGGACGGGGTGCCACTGGGTGCCTCCTGCGTTGTCGGGGGACAGGGGGTGACCGGGGCGGAAGGGTCGGCGGACCACCGGTAGCAATAGTTAGGAAAGTTTCCTATCTATGGGACAGATCACACACCCTCCGAGCGGGCCCTGTCAATACTCGACACGACGGCTCACCCGGCGTGCCAACGGTTTCCCGCTCAGCGGGGCGCGTCAGCCCGCGGTCACCGGAGTCTCGGCCGCCCAGTCGCGCGGCACCAGGAACGACGCCAGATCCGCCTCCGCGCTCCCCGGCTCGGGCGTGAACTCCGCCTCCCACCGCGCCAGCGGCGGCAGCGCCGTCAGGATCGCTTCGGCGTCGGCCTGCACCGCGGTCGCCGCGTCGTGGACGAGCGTGAACTCGACGTACCGGCCGCGGCGGTAGAGCTGCCACTGCCGCTCGCGTTCGCCGTGCGGCAGGTCCTTCCGCCGCCGCACGAGCGGGAAGTACGCGGGCGCGATCGCGGCGATGCCCGCCGCGGTGAACGCCGCCGACCGCCGCCAGCCGTCCGGGCCCGGCAGGCACAAGTGGTCGAAGAGGATGCCGCCGATGCCGCGGGCCTCGTCGCGGTGGGGTAGCCGGAACCGGTCGTCGCACGCGCGTTTCGCCTGGGCGTGGAACGCCGGGTCGAGCGTGTCGCAGTAGCTCTTCAGCACCCGGTGGAAGTGGGTCGCGTCCGAGGCGAAGCCGTAGCAGGGCAGGAGGTCGATGCTGCCGCCGAACCACCACGCGTCCGCGGTTTCGCGGTAGCGGAAGTGCGCCTGGAAGGCCGGCACGTACGGGTTGCGCGGGTGGAGCACGACCGACAAGCCGGCCACGAAGAACTCGTCGGAAAAGGCCGCGCTGACGACGGCGCGCTCGAAGACGTCACCGTTCTCCAGCCGCCGCGTGCGGCCGGACCGGCCGAAGCGGCCGCCGCCGTCGAGGCGTTCCAGTTCGGCGACCAGCTCCCGCTGGCCCGCGCTGACGATCGCCTTGACGGCGTCGCGTCTGTCCCCTGAAGGCATACCCCCACCCCCGGGGGGCAGATTACCAGCGAATCGGGGTCAGTCGGCGATGTCGGCCCGGGCGATCACCTTGCTGATCTTCGCCCGGACGAGGGATTCCTCGGGGACGGCGTTGCGCTTGCCGTACTCCTCGGCCTGGGCGGCGCCCATGTACCGGCCGCCCAGCCTGGTCGCCCAGTCGAGCAGTTCGTCGTGGTCGTGGGTCAGCCGGGCCTCGGCGGTGAACTGGACGTAGGAGTACGGCGGCTTCTGGTCGTCGACGGCGAGCGAGATGCGGCCGTCGCGGGCGATGGCCTTGCCCTTGAGGGTCTCGGTGCCGGTGGTGAAGATCAGCTCGTCGCCGTCCGGGCCCTCGTTCAGCAGGAACCAGATCGGGGTGACGATCGGTGCGCCGTTGGCTCTGACCAGGCCCAACATGCCCGTCCGCGTGCCTTCGGAAGCGAACTGCCACCATTCGTCACGGCTCATCTCACGCATGTAGGGGACGTTAGCCCGTCACCCGCGCGTGCGCAGAGGGTGGCCGACTAGCCTGGCCTGCTGTGCGAGACGACGAGACCGGGATCCCGGGCCTGGCCGACGAGGGGCTGACCCGCCGCCTCAAGGCGCTGGCCTGCACCGCGCCGCTGCACGACCTGGACGCGCGGAAGGCGAAGCTCGACTGGGCCGACGCCACGATCTACCAGATGGCCGAGATCGCGCTGCACACGATCGACCAGGTCACCATCGCCATGGACTTCGACACCGGCGCCGGCCACGACGAGGTCATCGACCGGCTGCTGCCGTTCATCGCCCAGCAGGCGCCGTCGCGGATGCCCGAAGAGCACGTCCGGGTGGCCAAGTGGGTCCTGGACAACCTGATCAACGTCGGCACCACCGACCGCGGCTTCCGGCGCGTCTACGGCTCGATCGGGCCCGGCGGCTACCAGCGGCGCCAGTTCGACTTCAAGCTGCTGGTCGAGCTGGCCGCCCGCGACGGCGAGGTCTACCTGCGCGCCACCGACGAGGCCATCAACGTCCTGGTCGGCGCCCTCGACACCGACGTCGAATCCGCGCAGATCGCGGCCGAGGTCAAGCTCGAGAACCTGATCAACCGCGGCCGCCTCGCCGACGCCAAGCTCGCCGCCGAGCAGGCCCGCTACCGGACCGTCCAGTACGGCGAGACCCTGCGCGCGAAGCTCGACGCGACCCGCCGCGACGTCCGCTCGGTCGACTGGGAGCGCGAGGTCCCGGAACTCCTGGACAGCGCCCTCAGCCACATCGAGGCCCGCTTCCGCGCCGAGAACGCCATCCTCAAGAACATCACCACCGCCCGCGACGAGACCGAGGACCTCGACAAGAAGCGCCGCGCCGCCGAGCTCGTCGACATCGTCGGCGACTGCATCCGCCGCCACACGCGCCTGCAGTCCCGGCTGGCCGACGCGGGCGCGGTGTTCCGCGCCGAGCAGGACCGCCAGCAGTTCTCCGGCCCGCCCCAGCGCGCGACCCTGGACCTGTTCGGCCAGCTCCTCGTGCCGACGCTGGGCCTGCCGCTGGCCGACGCCGTCGCCCCCGCCGAACACTTCTTCCACGCCGCCGCCGGCATCACCGCGCCGGTCGTGCCGTCGCTGTCCTCCCTCGTCTCGCTGCTGCTGCGCCCGGCCCCCGAACGCGACCAGCTGGTCGGCGAGATCCCGGAACCCGAGCTGATGCCCGCCGAGGTCACCGACAAGTTCGGCGACGACGTCTGGCGCGCGGCCGACGAACTCCTCGACCTGCCCGACGTGCCGCGGAGGCTGTCGGGACTGCTCGAAGAAGCCCGCGGCAGCCGCCAGCCCGGGCTCGCCACCCTGGTCGCGCTGCGCGCGGTGCACGCCTACAGTCCCGGGGTCGGCGCGGCCCGCCGCCAGGGCGACCGGCAGGTCCTGCTGGCCGTCGACGACGGCACGCTCCTGGACGACCCGGAGTTCGGCGGCGCCGACCTGCTGCTGTCCACGGCCGCCGTCGAACGCGCCGACGAAGAAGAAAACGAGGAGGTCGCCTGATGGCGCTGTCCCACAGCAGCGTGGACGCCGAGGCCGCGGCCCGGCTGGTCGCCTTCGGCATGCGGCCGAAGCAGCTGCCGGCGCGGGACGTCGTGTACGGCGACCTCGTGCGCCGCTACGGCGAGGACAACGCGTTCAAGGCCCTCACGCACGCCGTCGCCGCCGGCCTCGGCCTGATGGTCCTCGAGGTCAACCAGCAGGCCGGCGCGGTGCTGGCGGCCACCGACGAGTCCGTGTTCGAGATCAAGATGGACTCCTACGCCCGCCAGGCCAAGATCCGCGAACGCCGCGAGACCGAGAAGGTCCTGCACGGCCTGATCCACCTCGCCACCGCCGCGCTCGGCTATCCGCGTCCCGACGACCTGGCCAACGACACCTACATCGGCCGCGTCAGCGTCGAGCAGGTCGACGCGATGGTCCGCGAAGCCGCGCGCATGCTGGACGAACGCGCCGCGCAGGCCGAAGCCAACAACGACCCCCTGGCCGACGCGCCCGAGCTCGAACAGGCCTGGCGCGCCTACACCCGCCGTCCCGCGGCGGCCGCCACCAAGGACGGGCGGCTGGCCGCCGACACGACCCGCGGCATGGTCAGCCGCGCCCTGCGGTTCCTCGCCGACCAGGGCTTCCTGGTCCCGGTGAGCGATGAGCAGGGCGGCACCTACCGGACCACGCCGCGCTACCAGATCCAGGTCCGCGAACTCGCCGCCGACGCCGCCTTCGACGACCTGCTCGCGCTCGACGTCGTGGCCGTCGCGGCCGCCGGGGGCACGCTGCGCGCGGCCGCCTCGGACACGCTCTAAGAGGGGAACCGATGTACGAGCTTTCGCGGGTCCGCCTGCATTCGGTGGGCCCGGCGGGTGCCCGCTACCAGGACGTCGTGCTCGACTTCAGCGGCGTCGGCGCCAAGATCACCGCGCCCCAGCAGGACGCCCTGTTCAGCGCGGGCATCCACGCGACCGGTCCGGCCGAGCTGCGCCGCCCGTCGCCGGCGAGCGTGCTGTTCCTGGAGAACGGCGGCGGCAAGTCCGTGCTCATCAAGCTGATCTTCTCGGTGATGCTGCCCGGCCGCCGCCAGGTGGTGGGCACGACGAGCACGAAGGTCCTCGAGAAGTTCGTCGCCGCCAAGGACGTTTCGCACGTCGTGCTGGAGTGGCTGCACGTCGAAAGCGGCCACCGGATCATCACCGGCAAGGTGTCGGAGTGGCGGGGGCACGTCGTGTCCGCCGACTCCGAGAACCTGGTCGACTCCTGGTACTGCTTCCGGCCGACCGCCGCGCTGGGGCTCGATTCCCTGCCGATGACCCAGGACGGCCGGCTGCTCACCATGTCCGGCTTCCACGACAAGCTCACCGCGGCCCAGCTCGCCGAACCCGAGCTGGAGCTGTCCTGGACCCGCCGTCACCACGAGTGGACCGGCCGCCTCGACGGCCTCGGCCTCGACACCGAGCTGTTCCGCTACCAGCGCGCGATGAACGCCGGCGAAGGCGAGGCGGCGGACGCGTTCGCCTTCGGCACCGACGATGCGTTCGTCGAGTTCCTGCTGCGCGCGGTCATTTCGGAAGAGGAGCCGAAGGACCTCGCCGAGGTCGTCGCGACCTACGCCCACAACCTGGCCCAGCGCGGGGATCTGCTGTCCGAGCGCGACTTCGTGGCGGGTGCGCTCGATCTGCTGGGCCCGCTGGCCGCCGAAGAAGGTGTCGCCGCGGAGTCGCGGAAGATCGCCGAGTCCGCGAAGGCAGACATGGCTTCGCTGGCCGCCCGGGTCGTCGCGCGCAACGAACTCGAGAACGCGCGGCTGTCCGGGCTCGAGGACCACGTCACCGAGGTCAAGTCCGCGGAGAAGCTCGCCGAGGGCGATCACCGGCGGCTCGCCGCGGCCGTCACGGAGCTGCGCCGCCTGGTCGCGGTGCTGCGGCTGGACGAGGCCCAGGAGGCCCGCAAGCGCGTCGACGCCGAGCTCGCTCAGGCGAAGACCGAAGCGGAGGCCTGGCGGGAGACGGCGACCGTCCTCAACTCGTTGAACGCGGCGCGCAAGGCGAAGGACCTGCGCGAGCTCGTCGGCAGCCGCGAGGAGAAGGCCCGTCCCGCCCTGAAGGCGCGCAACGACGCTGCTTCGGCGCTCGCACGCGGGTTGCACGCGTTGGCGCAGGACGCCCAGCGGCAGGCCGACAAGGCCGAGGCGCACGCGGGTGCGTTGCGTGCCGAAGCCGAGAAGGCGCAGACCGAGCGCGACGAAGCCGCGAACCTCGCGGCCGCGCGCCGGGCCGAAGCCCGCGGGCTGACCACGCGGATCACCGAACTGCGCGAAGAGGTCCAGGCCGCCGTCCGCGCCGGGTTGCTGCCCTCGGGCGCCGACGTCGCCGAAGCGTCGCGGGCCGCGCGCGCCGCGGCCGAGCAGGCCGCTGCGGAACTGACCCGCCGCGAACAGGAACTCGACCGCGTCGGCGCGGATCTGCAGGCGGCGCAGCGGGCCGTGAACGAGGCGCACCAGCTCGCGGGCACCACCCAGGACCGCCTGGAACGCGCCACCGAGGACCTCGACCGCGCCCACCGCCGGACCGACGCGCTCGCCGCCGAAAGCCGCCTGGTCGAGCTGCTCGGCGCGGACGACGTCAACCTGGAGAGCGACCTTCCGGTGCTGCTGGAACGACTGCGCGAGGCGAGCGCGGCCGTCGAAAAGGAGCAGACCACGCTGCGGATGGAGGAGTCCGCCGACGAGCGGGCCCTGGCCGCGCTCGGCTCCGGCGGGCTGCTGCCGCCGCCCGAAGACGTCCAGGCCGCCCTGGACGCCCTGGAGGAGGCCGGGATCACCGCGTGGTCCGGCTGGCGCTACCTGTCCAAACTGGACGCTTCGCGGCGCGCCGAGGTGCTGGAAACCCTGCCGCAGCTGGTGTCCGGTGTGCTGTTGAACGACGCCGCGCACGCCGACCGCGCCCGCGAAGTGCTGACGAAGCGGCGGCTGCTGCCGAGCGCGATCATCGCCGTCGGCACGACCGAGGCGCTGCAGGCCGAAGTGCCGTCCGCGCCCGGCGTCGAGTTCCTCGTGCCGCCGAACCCCGCGATGTACGACGAAGAAGCCGCCGACGCCGAACGGGAAGCCGTCGCCCGGCGGCACACCGAGCGGCAGCGGCGGCTCGAAGCGTTGTCCGCCAAGCTGTCCGCGGACGGCGCCTTGATGTGGAAGCTGACGACCTGGCGCGAGGACTACCCGGCCGGTGCCGTCGCCACCCTGGCCGAGCAGGCTCAGGCCGCCCGGACCGCGCGGGAGACCGCCCGGACCGCGCTGGCGCAGGCCGAGGCGGAATTCGCGCGGCTGAGCGAAAAAGCCGCGTCGCTGCGCGAGCGCGTCCCCGAGCTGCGGGCGGCCGCCGCCGAGGCCGAGGAGAAGGCCCGGCGGCTCGGCGAGCTGGGTGTGCGCAGCGCGCGGATCGCCGAGTGGACCGAAGAAGCCGAGCGCGCGACCGAGATCGCCGAGCGCGCCGACCTCCAGGCGTCCGACGCGGCGGGCAAGGCCGCCCGGCTGCGCGAGCAGGCGGGGGAGGAGCAGCGCACCGCCGACGGCCACCGCCGGACCGCGACCACCGCGCGCGCCGAGCTGGCCGAGGTGCCGGGTGCGGCCGACGCCGCCGAAGGCCCGGCGCCCAGCGAACCGGTCGACGCCCTGCGCCGGACCTACCTGTCGGCGTCCGAGTCGTACGCGAAGGTCGAGGTCGGCAGCGACCTGCGGAGCGAGCTGGAGCAGGCCGAATCCGCCGAAGCGGCGGCCGGCTCGGCCGTCGAGTCCCTCGACGAAGCCGTCCGGGCCCGCGCGGCCGAGCTGCTGGAGACGCCCGACGGCTCCGACGCGTCGGCGCGGGCGGCCGCGCTGGCCCGCGCCCGCCGGGTCGTCGACGGCCTGGAGGAGGAGCGCACCGAAGCGATCGGGCTCGTCTCGACGCGGCGCGCCGAGCTGGACGCCTTGCCGCTGCAGAACGGCGTCAACGGCGAGAAGCCGCGGGACATCGAGCACGGCCTGGAGCTGATCGACGCGGCCGGGCTGGAGGCGTCGGCGGCGGCGCGGAAGTGGGAGGAGCTGCAGGAACGCCGGGCGGCGGCGGAGGCCACGCTCGAGTCCGCTCGCAGTTCCGCCTCGGGCTTCTCCCTGCTCGCCGAGTCGATGGCGCACCTGGTCACCGACCCGGACGCGGCGGCCTACGACGGCGACGTCGACACCGCACGCGCCCAGCACGCGCGGCTGAACGCCACTCTGGGGCAAGCGCAGGAAGCGGCGGACGCCGGCGACCGGCGGGTGCGCGCGGCCGCGGACCAGCTGGCGCAGTACGCGACGGAGAAGCGGTTCGAGAAGCTGAGCACGCCGGTGCGGCAGCAGGTCATCTCGGTCAAGCGCGACCAGCTCCCGGCGCACGCCGCCGAGTGGGCCGAAGCGCTGCGGCCGCGGCTGCGGTCCCTGACCGACGACCTCGCGCAGATCGACCGGCACCGCGGCGGCATCATCACCCGCCTGCAGGGCATGGTCGACGGCGCACTCCGGACGTTGCGTTCGGCCCAGCGCGTCTCGCGGCTGCCGGATGGGCTCGGCGACTGGTCCGGGCAGGAGTTCCTCCGCATCCGCTTCACCGAGCTGGAGGACAACGCGCTCACCGAGAAGCTCGGCGAAGTCGTCGACGAGGCCGCCGTGGGCAAGACGGCGGACGGCCGGGACGTCAAGCGCGACGGGCTTTCCCTCGTGCTGCGCGGAGTTCGTGCCGCGGCGCCCAAGGGGTTCCGCGTCGACATGCTCAAGCCGGACTCGGTGCTGCGCACCGAACGCCAGCGCGTCTCGGAGATCCGCGACGTGTTCTCCGGCGGCCAGCAGCTGACCGCGGCGATCATCCTGTACTGCACCCTCGCCGCGCTGCGGGCCAACAACCGCGGCAAGGCCCGCAACCGGCACTCGGGCGTGCTGTTCCTGGACAACCCGATCGGCCGCGCGTCGGCGGGGTACCTTCTGGAGCTGCAGCGGGCCGTGGCCGAGGCGCTGGGCGTGCAGCTGATCTACACGACGGGCCTGTTCGACGCGGGCGCGCTGTCGGAGTTCCCGCTCATCGTGCGGCTGCGCAACGACGCCGACCTGCGGGCGGGCCGGAAGTACCTGTCGGTGGACTCGACGATCCGCAACTCCCTGGAGGAGCTGGGCGAGCCCGACGGCGTCGCGCGGCTGTCGGCGACCCGGATGTTCACCCGGGCCGCCGAAGACGCCGATTCCGCCGAGGACGAACAACCGGCGTGACGGGAACATCTTCCCGGGTTCCGTGGTTGCCGGGCGCATGACGAAACTGGGGCCGCTGGGGGCCACCCACACCGCGCTGGACACCGACACGGCCGTGGCGGTCGAACTCGAAGAGCTGGGCTACGACACGCTGTGGCTGGCCGGCGGGCAGGGCAACAACCTGCCGCGGATCACCGAGGTCGTCCGCGGGACCGCGCGGATCCAGGTGGCGAGCGGGATCCTCTCGGTGGACCGGGTGCCGTCGTCGGCCGTGACCGAGGCGTACGCGGACCTGCCGACCGGCCGGTTCGTGGTCGGCCTGGGCGGGGCGCACGGCCCGCGGCCGCTGGCCACGCTCGGCGACTACCTCGACGAGATCGAGGACGTCGTCCCGCGGTCCGCGCGGATCCTGTCGGCGCTCGGCCCGCGGATGCTCGAGCTGGCGCGCGATCGCGCGTCGGGCGCGTACCCGTACCTGGTGACGACGGACTACGTCGCCTCGGCGCGCGAGATCCTCGGCCCGGACCGGCAGCTGGCGGTGCTGCTCAACGTGGTCGCGGAGACCGACGTGGCTCGCGTGCGCGAGGCAGTGCGCGGCGGGTCGCTGGGCTTCCTGGCCGGAATGCCCGGCTACGCGGCCAACTTCCGGCGGATGGGCTTCACCGACGCGGACATCGCGGACCTGTCGGACCGGCTCGTCGACGGCCTCACCGTGTGGGGCGGCTTCGACGCGGTCGTTGCGCGGCTGCGGGAGTACCGGGCCGCGGGCGCCGACCAGGTCGTCGTCCCGCTCGACGGCCTGCCGCGCGAGTGGTGGCCGGACCTGGTGAAGGCGCTGGCCTAACCGCGGATCGCCTGCTGGTAGGCGGCGAGCGCGCCGGCGTCGTCGATGCTGCCGTGGTGGTGGACCTGCACCCAGCGGCCGTTCTCGTAGGCGAAGAAGCGCGTCGTGCGGATGCTCAGCGGCACGGTTTCGGTCACACGGTATTCGCCGGTCTCGCGGCCGGCGAACACCGCGTGGCCCTCGCCGGAGTACTCGACGATGTCGCCGAAGGTGACCGTGACGCGGGCCGGGCCGTGGAAGACGCGGTCGTACAGCTCGGTGATCGCTTCGCCGCCGCGGAGGATGCCGCCGAGCGGGTTGTTCAGCTGGGCCAGCGGATCGGCCGTCCAGACCCGGCGGAACGCGTCGAGATCGCGCTGGTTGAAGGCGTAGTAGAACGATTCGAGGGCGGCCAGCGCCCCCTCGCGGCCGGGCTCGGCGGCTTCGTCGAGCCGGTTGCGTGCGTCCAGTCCGAACGTCGTGTCGAGGTGTCGCGGCACGGTTGCTCCTAGAGTGTTCGACGGAGGTCGACCAGATGAGTGTACGACAATCATCGAACACTGGGCCGAACAGCGCGCGGGCACGCGGGCTCTCGCACGCGTCTCCGGCACAGGTTTCGCTGCAGGACGCCCTGGCCGCGGTCGCCGATCCGGTGCGCCGCAGCATCCTGCGCGAACTGGCGGCCGTGCCGGAGTGGACGAAGGCGTGCGGCACGTTCGACCTGCCGGTGGCCAAGGCGACCCGCAGCCACCACTTCGCCGTGCTGCGCGCGGCGGGCCTGATCGAACAGCGCGACGAAGGCCCGCGGCGGCTCAACCGGCTGCGGCGTCCCGAATTCGACGCCGCCTTCCCGGGACTGCTCGACCTGGTGCTCAGTCACCCCGGCCCGTGAACGCGAGGCCGGTGCCCAGGCCGATCATCACGAGACCGCCGGTGCCGCCGACGAGTTCCAGGCGCTTCGGCGAGCGGGCGAACCACGCGCGGGCCGTGCCGGCGACCAGCGCCCACGCGCTGTCGGTGGCCAGCGCGATCGCGGGCAGGCACAGCCCGAGGACGAGCATCTGGGCGGGCACCGAGCCGGCGGCGGGGTCGACGAACTGCGGCAGCAGCGCGGCCAGGAACACGATCGACTTCGGGTTCGCGAAGCCGACGACGAAGCCGTCGCGCAGCACGGTCAGCACGCGCCCGGGCGTGGCGCGCACCTTCGCGGCCATCGCGTCGGTCAGCTTCCGGCGGTGGCGCACGGCCTGGATCCCCAGGTACACCAGGTAGAGCGCGCCGGCGACCTTGATCGCGGTGAACACCGCCGCGGACGTCGTCACCAGGGCGCCGAGGCCGAAGGCGACCGCGACGACCTGCGTGTACACGCCCGCGGAGTTGCCCACGACGGTGAGCAGCGCGTCGCGCCGCCCCACGGTGAGCGCGCGGCTGATCGTGAACAGGACGCTCGGCCCGGGGACCACGACCATGAGGAACGTCAGCGCGGCGAAGGCCGCCAAGTGCGTGCCGGAGACCATTTTCCGAGGCTATCGCCTGGTCGCGCCGGATGACCAGGCGTTTTTGTCGGTGCCGGGTGGTAGGAAAAACGGGTGTCTTCGAAGATCAGCCGTCTCGAGATCAGCACCGACCAGCGCCGGGCGCGCCTCGCCGTCCGCCACCACCTGGCTGCGCCCGCGGCGACGGTGGCCGAAGCCGTCGCCGGGGTCGTGGCGCTGCACGCCACCGACCCGGCGACCGTCCACCTGTCCGCGTCCGCCCGGCTCGCCGCCCCGGCGGTTTCCTCGGTGGAGCAAGCGCTCTACGAAGACCGGACCTTGCTGCGGCTGCTGGGCATGCGCCGCACGGTGTTCGTCACGGACCTGGACACGGCGGCGCTGGTGCAGGCGGGCTGCTCGGCGGACATCCTCGTGAAGCAGCGGAAACTGCTCGAACAGCACCTCGGGCAGCAGGGTCACCCGGAGAACGTGCCCGAGCCGGCCGCGTGGCTGAAGGACGTCGAGGCGTCGGTCGAGGCGGCCCTGCGCGCCCGCGGTTCGGCGACGGCCCAGCAGCTGAGCGAGGACGAGCCCCGCCTGCGCCAGCAACTGCTGATGGCGGCGGGCAAGCCGTACGAGGCGATCGGCAACGTGACCAGCCGGGTGCTGTTCCTGCTGGCGGCGGGCGGCCGGATCGCGCGTGGCCGTCCCCGCGGCAGCTGGCTGTCGAGCCAGTACGTGTGGCACCCCCTCGACGAGTGGGTTCCCGGCGGGCTGCGGGAGTGGAGCCCCGAGGAGGCCCGCGTGGAGCTGGCCCGCCGGTGGCTGCGCGCGTACGGCCCGGCGCCGGTGGCGGACCTGCGGTGGTGGACGGGCTGGACGGCGGGCCAGGCGAAGAAGGCCCTCGCCGCCCTGGAGCCGGTGGAGGTCGACCTCGATGGCGTGCCGGGGGTGGTGCTGCCGGACGACCTCGATCCGGTGCCGTCGCCGCCGCCGTGGGTGGCGTTCCTGCCCGCGCTGGACCCGACCCCGATGGGCTGGCAGGACCGGGACTGGTTCCTCGGCCCCCACCGGGCGGCGTTGTTCGACCGCAGCGGCAACATCGGCCCGACGGTCTGGGCCTCCGGAAGGGTGGTCGGCGGCTGGGCCCAGCGCGCCTCGGGGGAGGTGGTGTTCCGGCTGCTGGAGGACGTGGGCTCGGAGGTACAGGCGGCGGTGTCGGCAGAGGCGGAGAAGTGCGCGAAGTGGTTCGGCGAGGTCCGGGTGATCCCGCGGTTCCGGACGCCGCTGGAGCGGGAGCTGGCCGGATGAAGCGGGCGGAGGTGTCGCTGGATCGGTCGAGTCATCGACTTCACTCGCGGTCCCGTGCACCACTCCGGCACCCGCCGGGGCGATGCGGAGGGCTGAATCGTTCAAGGGTCGATCCGCCGCTCTCGGCGGGTCGGCCCGGTGAGAGCGGCTCACCCGGGTTGATCAGCCGGAACCGGTCCCGCCGCCCGCGCCTGCGACCCCGCCCGGTCCGCCGTGGTCCACCCGCTGGAAACGCTCCGGAGCGGCTTCGCTTCTTAATCGATTCTTGACCCGTTCGCCAAGTGGTGGAAGTCTCGTCAGGGCAGTCAGGGACGCGCATGCCCGCACGCTAGGGTGGCCGCGAGCCCGCAAGTCACGGCCGGGGGTCCCGGCCGATCCTCAGAGGAGTGGCAGCAGTGACCGTTCGCGTAGGTGTCAACGGCTTCGGCCGCATCGGCCGCAACTTCTTCCGCGCCGTGCAGGCCAGCGGCCAGGACATCGAGGTCGTCGCGTTCAACGACCTCGGCGACGTCGCCACGATGGCCCACCTGCTGAAGTACGACTCCATCCTGGGCCGGTTCCCGGGTGAGGTCAGCGTCAGCGACGAGGGCATCGTCGTCGACGGCAAGACCATCAAGGCCCTCGCCGAGCGCGACCCGGCCAACCTGCCGTGGGGCGAGCTGAACGTCGACGTCGTCCTCGAGTCGACCGGCTTCTTCACCAACGCCGACGCCGCCAAGGCGCACATCGCCGGCGGGGCCAAGAAGGTCATCATCTCCGCGCCGGCCAAGGGCGAAGACCTGACCATCGTGCTCGGCGTCAACGACGACAAGTACGACGGCTCGCAGGTCATCATCTCGAACGCGTCCTGCACCACCAACTGCCTCGGCCCGCTGGCCAAGGTCCTCAACGACGCCTTCGGCATCGAGCAGGGCCTGATGACCACGGTCCACGCGTACACCCAGGACCAGAACCTGCAGGACGCCCCGCACAAGGACCTGCGCCGCGCTCGCGCCGCCGCCCTGAGCGTCGTCCCGACCTCCACCGGTGCCGCCAAGGCCATCGGCCTGGTCCTGCCGGAGCTGCAGGGCAAGCTGGACGGCTACGCGCTGCGCGTCCCGGTCCCGACCGGCTCGGCCACCGACCTCACCGTCACGCTGTCCAAGGCCGCCACGGTCGAGGAGATCAACGCCGCCTACAAGGCCGCCGCCGAGGGCCCGCTCGCGGGCATCCTGCGCTACTCGGAGGACCCGATCGTCTCGGCGGACATCGTCACCGACCCGGCGTCCTGCATCTACGACGCGCCGCTGACCAAGGTCATCGGCAACCAGGTCAAGGTCGTCGGCTGGTACGACAACGAGTGGGGCTACTCCAACCGCCTCGCCGACCTGGTCAAGCTCGTCGGTTCGAAGCTGTCCTGAACCCGATGAGCGTCAAGAACCTCGACGACCTGCTGGGCGAGGGCGTTCAGGGCCGGTACGTGCTCGTGCGGTCCGACCTGAACGTCCCGCTCGACGGGGAGCGCATCACCGACGACGGCCGGGTTCGCGCCGCGCTGCCGACGATCAAGAAGCTCGCTGACGCGGGCGCGAAGGTCGTCGTCACCGCGCACCTCGGCCGTCCGAAGGGCACGCCGGACCCGAAGTTCACGCTCGCGCCGGTCGCCAAGCGGCTGTCCGAGCTGCTCGGCGCCGAGGTCGCGCTGGCCGGTGACCTGGTCGGCGAGTCCGCGAAGGCGCTGACCGGCGGCCTGGCCGACGGCAGCGTCGTGCTGCTGGAGAACGTGCGCTTCGACGCGCGCGAGACCAGCAAGGACGCCGTGGACCGCTCCGAGCTGGCCGCCGAGCTGGGCGCGCTCGTCCCGGGCGGCGCGTTCGTCTCCGACGGCTTCGGCGTCGTCCACCGCAAGCAGGCTTCGGTCTACGAGGTCGCGTCGGTGCTGCCGGCGTACGCGGGCGGCCTGGTGCTGGCCGAGCTGGACGTGCTGAAGAAGCTGACCGACGACGTCCGGCGGCCGTACGTGGTCGTGCTCGGCGGCGCGAAGGTGTCCGACAAGCTCGGCGTCATCGCGAACCTGCTGACGAAGGTCGACCGGCTGCTCATCGGCGGCGGCATGGCGTACACCTTCCTCAAGGCCCAGGGCCACGAGGTCGGCCAGTCGCTGCTGCAGGCCGACCAGCTCGACCAGGTCAAGGGCTTCCTCGCCGAGGCCGAGAAGCGCGGCGTCGAACTGGTGCTGCCGGTCGACGTGCTGGCCGCGACCGAGTTCGCCGCCGACGCGGAGAACGAGGTCGTCGACGCGACCGCGATCCCGGCCGACCGCCAGGGTCTCGACATCGGCCCGCGCAGCCGTGAGCTGTTCGCGAGCAAGCTGGCCGACGCGCAGACGGTCTTCTGGAACGGCCCGATGGGCGTGTTCGAGTTCGAGGCGTTCTCGGGCGGCACGCGTGCCGTGGCCGAGGCGCTCGTGAAGAGCGACGCGTTCACCGTGGTCGGCGGCGGCGACTCGGCGGCCGCGGTGCGGCAGCTGGGCCTGCCCGAAGACGGCTTCTCGCACATCTCCACCGGCGGCGGTGCCTCCCTGGAGTACCTCGAGGGCAAGGAACTGCCGGGCGTGACCGCTTTGGAGGAGAAGAACTAGTGGCACGCAAGCCGTTCATCGCCGGCAACTGGAAGATGAACCAGAACCACCTCGAGGCGATCGCGCTCGTCCAGAAGATCGCGTTCGCGCTGCCGGAGAAGTACTACGCGAAGGTCGACGTGGCGGTGCTGCCGCCGTTCACCGACATCCGCAGCGTGCAGACCCTGGTCGACGGCGACAAGCTGTCGCTCACCTATGGCGCGCAGGACCTCGCGCCGCAGGACTCCGGGGCCTACACCGGCGACATCTCGGGTCCGATGCTGGCCAAGCTGGGCTGCAAGTTCGTCACGGTCGGGCACTCGGAGCGGCGCGAATACCACGCCGAGTCCGACGAACTGGTCAACAAGAAGGTCAAGGCCGCGCTCAAGCACGGCATCACGCCGATCCTCTGCATCGGGGAGAAGCTCGAGGTCCGCGAGGTCGGCGAGCACATCCACCACACCACGACGCAGCTGATCGAGGGCCTGAAGGGCCTCAAGGCCGAGCAGGTCAAGGACGTGGTGATCGCGTACGAGCCGGTCTGGGCGATCGGCACCGGCAAGGTCGCGTCGTCCGCGGACGCCGAAGAGGTCTGCAAGGCCATCCGCGCGACCCTCCAGGAGAAGTACGGCGACGAGGTCGCTTCGTCCGTCCGGGTGCTCTACGGGGGATCGGTCAAATCGGGCAACATCGGCGAGCTGGTGGCCTGCGAGAACATCGACGGTGCCCTGGTCGGCGGAGCGAGCCTCGACGGCGAGGAGTTCACGAAACTCTGCGCACTCGCCGCGGGCGGGCCGCTGCCCTGATCGAGGCCACGACCGGGTAGCCTGTGTATCCGGTCCGTCACACAGCAGTGGACGAGTCCAGGGGTACGGTGGTGGTCGGAAACGACCATGCCGTACCCCTGCATTCTCCTAGAGCCCAGAGGATGACATGAAGCTGTTCCTGCAAATCCTGTTGATCGTCTCCAGCGTCCTGCTGGTGGTCGCCGTGCTGCTGCACCGTGGCCGGGGCGGTGGCCTGTCGTCGCTGTTCGGCGGTGGGATGCAGTCGAGCCTGGCCGGGTCGAGCGTGGCCGAGAAGAACCTCGACCGGATCACCCTGCTGCTGGGCGCGGTCTGGCTGATCAGCATCGTGGGCCTGGGTCTGCTGCTCAAGGTGTGAGGCGTCCGGCGTTCCGTCGTCGGCCGCGACCGGGTCGAGACGGCGGGGCGCAGCGATTCGGCGTGCCTATTGGGGGGCGCGCCGCCGATTCCTAGGTGTGAGGATTCATGGTTGGCGGTAACGCGATTCGGGGCACCCGGGTGGGTGCCGGTCCTACGGGCGAATCGGAACGGGGAGAGTCGGCGCCGCGCCGCCGCATCTCCTACTGGTGTGCCAACGGGCACGAGGCACGGCCGTCGTTCGCGCTCGACGCGGAAATTCCCGACGAGTGGGACTGCCCCCGCTGCGGGCTCCCGGGCGGGCAGGACGAGAAGAACCCCCCGGCCGCGCCGCGGACCGAGCCGTACAAGACTCACCTGGCCTACGTGAAGGAGCGGCGCAGCGACGCCGACGGCGAGGCCATCCTGGCGGAGGCGCTCGACCGCCTGCGCAAGCGCCGGGAAATCCTCTAGCGGTTCCTGCTGGAAGCCACCCCGAGGGATGCGGACCCCCTCGAGGTGGCTTTTCGCGCGCTCAACCAGGCCTGACCCGTGCGCCCCGGGGCATCACGCGTGTCCAGCGGGGCATCACGCGTGCTCAGCGAGGCATCACGCGTGACTGGCCGGGCATCACCGCGATGCCCCTCTGATCACGCGAGATGCCTCTGCAATCACGCGAGATGCCCCGCCAGTCACGCGAAATGCCTAACCAGTCACGTGAGATGCCCCGCCAGTCACGCGAGATGCCTCTGCGGGCACCGCCGTCCGGTGCTGAGCAGCCCCCGATTTCCACGCTATCGGCGCCCACCGACAATTTCCGGTCTGGAGAAGCCGCGAGCGGAAGATTCCGGTCGGTTTCGTCCGAAATCCTCCGCTCGCGGCATCCGGCGATCCGGAAGTGTCGGTGGGCGCCGGTAAGCTGGATACCGGGGGCCGGAGGTCAGCGGTCCAGCGGATACCGCGCCCGCACCCGGAAGCCGCCGTCCTCGGTTCCCGAGGTTTCGAAGCTTCCGCCCAGCAGGCGGGCCCGCTCGGCCAGGCCCGTCAAGCCGTGGCCGCCCGAGGGCAACCTCTCCGCCGGGCGGTTCGCCCGCTCGTTGCGGACCTCGATCTTGAGCGCGCCGTGCTCACCCTGGATGCGGATGGTCGCCGTCGCACCCGGGGCGTGTTTGTGGACGTTGGTCAAGCACTCCTGCACCGTCCGGTACGCCGCCGCCGACACCTGGTTGGGCAGGGCCTCCGGCAGGTGCTCCACCGACAGGTGCACCGGCACCTCCGACGTGCGGATCAGCCGGTCGAGGTCGTTGATGCCCGGGCGCGGGCCGTCGTCGTCCGGGCCCGCGCGCAGCACGCTCAGCAGCGAGCGCAGCTCCTCCAGGGTCCGCTTGGACAGCGTGCGGATGACCTGCGCAGTCTCCTGCGCGCGGTCGTCGGTCGTCTGGGCCTGCAGCGCGCCGGCCTGCATGGCGATCAGCGTGATCTGGTGGGAGACGACGTCGTGCATTTCGCGGGCCAGCCGGGCGCGTTCCTCGGCGCGGACGGCGTCGGCGTGGAAGCGGCGCTCGCGGTCGCGGCTCGTGGCCAGCTCGGCGAGCTTGTTCGAAACCTCGGTCCGCGCGCCGATGAGCAGGCCGATCGCGATCGGCATGCCGGCGACCAGGACGCCGTAGATGCCGTCGAGGATGTGCTCGCGCCAGCTCAGCTCGGCGAAGTCCTCCAGCGGCCACTGCACGAACCGGCACGTCCACACCAGCGCCGCGCCGACCCAGGTCTGCCAGTGCAGCTGACGGCGGGTGGCGAGCATGCCGAGGGTGATCATCGACGCGAGCTGGGCCCAGCCGGCCAGGAAGCCGGGGACCGCGACGAGCACGGCGAGGAACGGGAACTTCCGCCGGAACACGACCGCGAGACAGGCCGCGCCGGAGAGCCAGATGGAGTACGGCTGGGCCTTCTCGGGAATGACCAGCCAGACGTCGAGCACGGCCAGGATGACCGCGGCCGCCTCGATGGCGAACGTGACCACAGCGGGGCGGGGCACCGAGCCGAACAGGCTCACCCCGCGCTTGCGGACCCGCTCGGCGGCCGATGGCCCCGAGCCGGCGATCGAGATGCCTGGAATCGAGAGTCCCTCTGTACTCATCGCTGGCGACCCCATTCGTCTTGTGGACTTGTTGGTGAGAGGCGCTCAGGGCCCGATCGGGACGCGCGGCGGCCGACAAATGTGCGGATGCTAACGAGGTGGCCTACGGAGACGGTTAGTTTCACCCGCAGTCGGTGCTCCGGCGTCCGGATTCCGTAATCGGCTGGGCCGTCCGGGGGATGTTCGACGAAGGGCGCTACCCATTGTGTGAGTGCTGTTTCCCGGCGTGTACCAAGACGACCACATCGTGGGAATCATGTTACCCACGTGTGGTCGCCTTTGGGGCACGGTTCTCAGGCCGCCATGGACCGGAGGTCGTCGCTCAGCAGGTCGTGCAGGCCGGACGCGCAGGCCTTCGCCAGCTCGATCGACCGCGGCAGCATGCCGGCCTCGTACGCCCGGACCGCCTCCTCGACGGTGGGTGCGGCGGCCAGCGCGGTCGCCAGTTCGGTGCCGTCCAGCAGGGCGAGGTTCGCGCCGACGCCGAGCGGCGGCATCAGGTGCCCGGCGTCGCCGAGCAGGGTGAGGCCGGGGGTGGTCGTCCAAGCGTGGGGGACCGGCAGGACGTGCAGTGGCCGGTGCGCGAACCCGCCGTCGTGCTCGCGCAGGTACGCGAGCAGGTCCGGGTGCCAGCCCGCATAGCGCTCGAGCAGGTGTGCCCGGACCGCCGCCGCGTCGGCGAAGTCGAGCTCGGCGGCCCAGTTTTCGGGGGCGTAGAAGGTGGCGTAGCAGCGGATGTGGCCGGTGCTGGTGCGCTGGGCGATGAGGGCCTTGCCGCCGGCCTTCGTCATCAGCGTGCCCTGGCCGGTGCGCGCGGCCAGGTCCGGGTGGCGGCGGTCGGCGTCGTCGAGGCCGAACTCGACGAACGTGACGCCGCTGTACTCGGGCAAGACGCCGGTCAGGGCGCGGCGGACGCGGGACCACGCGCCGTCCGCGCCGACGACCAGGTCGAACTCCGCGCTGCCGCCGTCGGCGAACGTCACCCGGGCGCCGGGGGCGGCTTCCGCGATCGGCTGTCCCCACCGGACGGTGCCGGGGGCGAGGGAGTCGAGGAGGAGGCCGCGGAGCTGGCCGCGGTCGATCTCGGGCCGGGAGTCGCCGTCGGGGGCCTCGTCGAGGACCACCTCGCCGGTGTGCGGGTCGACGCCGCGCATCTGCTGGCCCTCCGGCCGGGCCAAGGTGCGGAAACGGTCGAGAAGGCCGGCCGTGCGAAGGGCGACCTGGCCGGTGTCGGCGTGCATGTCGAGCGTCCCGCCCTGTGGCCGCGCATCGGCCGCGGGTTCCTGCTCGAAGACGGTGACGTCGAGGCCGTGGAGCTGCAGGACGCGGGCGCAGGCGAGCCCGCCGAGGCCGGCGCCGGCGATGGCAATGCGAGAGAAGGTCATGTCACTAAGAAAGCACAACCACTCAAAAAGTGCAACGACTCAACTTTTTGAGTGGGTTAGACTTCGTGACATGACGGAAGTGATCGGACGCCGGGAGCGCAAGAAGGCGCAGACCCGGAAGGCCCTGGCCGACGCCGCGCTGGAACTGTTCCTCGCCCGCGGGTACGACAAGGTCGGGGTGAAGGAGGTCGCGGACGCCGCGGACGTCTCGGTGACGACGCTGTTCAAGTACTTCCCGAGCAAGGAAGCCCTGGTGTTCGACCAGGACGAGGACATCGAGGCGGCGCTGGTCCTCGCGGTGCACGGGCGGCCGCCGGGGCATTCGGTCGTGGACGCGCTGCGCAAGCACATCCTGCGCCTCGCCGAAAGCGCGCCGAGCGGCGAGTTCCTGCGGCTGATCGAGAACGAGCCGGCGCTGCGCGACTACGCCAGGCGGATGTGGATGCGCCACGAGACGGCGCTCGCCCGCGCGATCGCGGAGGAAATGGGCGCCCCGGAGGACGACGTGACGTGCGCGGCCCTCGCGCGGTTCGCGCTGGCGTCCCGCGAGCTGATCCAGGCGCACGAGCATCCCCGCCGGGCGGCGGAGGAGATCTTCGCCTGCCTGCAGCGCGGCTGGCGCACGGAATAAGGGGCGCGCGGCCAGGTCCGCCCGCTTTGCGCCGGGTGGCGGGCGGTGCAAGCACGGCGAGCGGGGATGTTCGCCTCGCGCCGGGGGTGGCTGGCGGGAGCGCGGCGAGTGAGGATGCTCGCGCTTCGGGCCGGGTGGTTGGTGGGAGCGCGGCGGATGGGGGTGCTCGCCTTGCGTCGGGGTGGCGGGCGGTGGGAGCGCGGCGAGTAGGGATGCTCGCTGCGCGCCGGGCGGTGGCCGGGGCGCGGCGAGGGTGGATGCCTGCTTCGCGCCGGGTGGCGGTCGGAGAGCCGGGATGTTCGCTCGCTTCGAGCAATCCACCCACCTCAACGAGTGAAGGCCCCCTGCCGAAGCAGAGGGCCTTCCCCGAGCAACACTCAAGCCGTCGGTGGCTGGTACACCTTCGTCAGCTTCCCCGCCGCCGCTCGGTCCAGCAGCCACAGCGTGCGCCGGTGCCCGCGGGCGCCGGCCACCGGCAACTGGACTTCCCCCGCGCCCGCCAGCGCCAGCGCCACCGCGTCCGCCTTGGCCTCGCCCGCCGTCATCAGCCACACGTCCCGCGCCCTGCGAAGAGCCGGCAGCGTCAACGAGATCCGGGTCGGCGGTGGCTTCGGGCAGTTGCGCACCGCCACCACCGACCGCTCGGTCTCGTACACCGCCGGGGACTCCGGGAACACCGACGCGGTGTGCCCTTCGCCCCCGAGGCCCAGCAGCATGATGTCGAACGACGGCACGTCGCCGTGGTCCTCCGGCCCCGCCTGCGACGCCAGCACCGAGGCGTAGGCCGCCGCCGCGGCGTCCACGTCGGAACCGAACTCGCCGTCCGACGGCGCCATCGCGTGGACGCGCTTCGGATCCAGCGGTACGTGGTCGAGCAGTGCCTCGCGGGCCTGCTTCTCGTTCCGCTCGTCCGAATCCGCCCGGACGAACCGCTCGTCACCCCAGTAGATGTCCAGCCGCGACCAGTCGATCGCGTCGCGCGCCGACGATGCCCGCAGCTCCGACAGCACCGCGATGCCCGTGCCGCCGCCGGTCAGCACCAGGGATGCCGACCCCTTGGCCGCCTGGACGTCCACCAGCCGCGTCACGAGCCGGGCCGCCGCCGCGGCCGCCAGGAGGTCCTGGTTCGCGTAGACGACCACTTCCGTCTTGCTCATTTGGCCGCGCCCGAAGCAGCCGAACCGGCCGCCGCGGCCGGCGACGTCACGTCGGCCTTGGGCGGTGCTCCGGTCTTGCCGTTCGTGCCCGACGTGATCTTGTGCAGCCCCTGCAGGGCCGCTTCGTAGACCTCGTCCGGGTCGAGCCGGCGGAGCTCCTCGACCAGGCAGTCCTGGGTGCTGCGCCGCTGCAGGGCGATCCGGCGGGTCGGCTGGCCCGGCTGGGTCAGCGTGCCCACGCGGCCGTCCGGGCGGTGCAGCTCCACCGGGCCCGACTTCCGGTCGAGCGTCACCGAGATGATCCCCGCCGCGCCCGAGCTCTTGACCCGCTTGACCGGCACCTTCAGGTACTCGGCCAGCCAGGCGGCCAGCAGCTCGGTCGACGGCGAATCGGCCTCGCCGGTCACCGTCGCGGCGGTGACCTTCTCGTACGGCGGCAGGTCCAGCGCCGAGACGAGCTGGGCGCGCCAGTGCGTCAGGCGGGTCCAGGCCAGGTCGGTGTCGCCCTCGGTGTACGCCTTCGCCCGCGTGGTCAGCGCCTTGACCGGGTTCTTCTCCGCGGCCGAGTCGGTGATCCGGCGCTGGGCCAGCTCGCCGAGCGGGTCCTTGTCCGGGTCCTTCGGGCCGGCCCCGGGCCACCAGCACACGATCGGCGCGTCCGGCAGCAGCAGCGGCACGACCGCGCTCTGCCCCTGCGCGGCCAGCGGGCCGTACAGGCGCAGCACGATGACCTCGCTCGCGCCGGCGTCGCCGCCGACCCGGATCTGGCCGTCGATGCGCGGGGCCGCCGTGCGGGCGCCCTTGGCCACCACGATCACCCGCGACGGGTGCTCGCGGCTCGCGCCGTTGGCCGCCTCGATGGCCTCTTCGAGCTTGGCGTCGTCGTCGGCCACGATCACCAGCGTCAGGACGCGCCCCAGCGCGACCTGCCCGCCCTGTTCGCGGATCTCCACCAGCTTCTTGTTGAGTGCCGAAGTCGTGGTGGACGGCAGGTCGATGATCACGGGCGCCTCCATTTCCGGCCGGTGCGCTCCAGCATTTCGTCGGCGGACGCCGGTCCCCACGTGCCGGGCGCGTACTGCTCCGGCGCGCCTTCCTTCGCCCAGTGGTCGAGGATCGGGTCGAGGATCTTCCAGGAGAGCTCGACCTCTTCGTTCACCGGGAACAGCGACGGCTCGCCGAGCAGGACGTCCAGGATCAGGCGTTCGTAGGCCTCGGGGGAGGACTCGGTGAACGCGTGGCCGTACCCGAAGTCCATGGTGACGTCGCGGACCTCCATCGTGGTCCCCGGCACCTTCGAGCCGAACCGCAGCGTGATGCCCTCGTCCGGCTGAACCCGGATGACCAGCGCGTTCTGCCCCAGCTCCTCGGTCGACGTCGAGTCGAACGGCAGGTGCGGCGCCCGCTTGAACACGACGGCGATCTCGGTGACGCGCCGGCCGAGCCGCTTGCCGGTGCGCAGGTAGAACGGCACCCCGGCCCAGCGGCGGTTCTGCACCTCCAGCGTCACCGCTGCGTAGGTCTCGGTCTTCGAGTCCTTGGCGAAGCCCTCTTCCTGCAGCAGGCCGGGCACCTTCGTGCCGCCCTGCCAGCCACCGGCGTACTGCCCGCGGGCGGTGGTCTTGCTCAGCGGCCCGACCGGCGTCACGCCGGAGAGGACCTTGATCTTCTCCGCGCGCAGGGCCCGCGGCTCGAACGACAGCGGCTCCTCCATCGCGGTGAAGGCCAGCAGCTGCAGCAGGTGGTTCTGGATGACGTCCCGGGCGGCGCCGATGCCGTCGTAGTACCCCGCGCGGCCGCCGAGGCCGATGTCCTCGGCCATGGTGATCTGCACGTGGTCGACGTAGTTGGCGTTCCAGATCGGCTCGAACAGCTGGTTGGCGAAGCGCAGCGCCAGGATGTTCTGCACCGTCTCCTTGCCGAGGTAGTGGTCGATGCGGAACACCGACTCCTCGGGGAAGACGTCGTTGACGATCGCGTTGAGCTCTTCGGCGCTCTTCAGGTCGTGCCCGAAGGGCTTCTCGATGACCACGCGCCGCCAGGTCTTCTCGTCGGCGTTCGCCAGGCCGGAACGGGCCAGCTGCTTGGTCACCACCGGGAACGCACCGGGCGGGATCGACAGGTAGAACGCGGTGTTGCCGCCGGTGCCGCGTTCCTCGTCGAGGTCGCGGACCGTCTTCGCGAGCCGGTCGAACGCCTCGTCGTCGTCGAAGGTGCCCTGGACGAACCGGATGCCTTCGGCGAGCCGGTTCCACACCGACTCCTTGAACGGCGTCCGCGCGTGCTCCTTGACCGAGTCGTGCACGAGCTCGCCGAAGTCCTGGTGCTCCCAGTCGCGGCGGGCGAACCCGACGAGCGAGAAGCCCGCGGGCAGCAGCCCGCGGTTGGCCAGGTCGTAGATGGCGGGCATCAGCTTCTTGCGGGCCAGGTCGCCGGTGACGCCGAAGATCACCAGGCTGGACGGCCCGGCGATCCGCGGGAGCCGCTTGTCCCGCGGATCGCGCAGCGGGTTGTGCCAGGTCATGCGCCACCCTCCTGTACCGCGCGGACGACGGCCGCGAGGCCCGCGGCCCGGTCGGTCAGGTGCAGGCGCAGCACCGGGCGGCCGTGCTCGGCGAGCACCTGCCCGTCGCCGAGGGCCTGGGCGTGCTGCAGCTGCCCCAGCGTGTACGGCCGGTCCGGCACGTCGAGGTCCTGCTCGACCGCCCCGGTGAGCTGCAGGAAGACGCCGTTCTGGTGCCCGCCCTTGTGGTACTGGCCGGTGGAGTGCAGGAACCGCGGGCCCCAGCCGAACGTCGTCTGCTTCCCGGTGCGCTTGGCGATTTCGCCGCGCAGCAGGGACGTCGACGCGTCGTCGAGCCGGTCGAGGTAGGCCTGCACGGCGATGTAGCCCGCGTCCGGCGCCGAAGCGAAGAACGCGCGCAGCACGTCGGTCAGGCTGCCCTCGGTGGCAACCCCGTCACTGCCGAAGATCTCGACCGGACCGTCCACGTTGGACGGCGCCTCGCCGCCCTTCAGCTTCTCCGGGTCGTCCAGCAGCGCGCGGGCCGCCTTCTTGGCCGCCTCGACGTCGGGCTGGTCGAACGGGTTGATCCCGATCAGCCGCCCGGCCAGCGCGGTGGCGAACTCCCAGAGCAGGAACTGCGCGCCCAGCGAGCCGGTGACGGCGATCTTGGCCGCACCCTGCGGGCTGCCGACCGCGGTGGCCGTGGCATCGTCGCCGGCGTCGGCGAAGCCGGCCGCCTCCGGGCCCTCGACCGCGACCGGCAGCAGGCCGGTGCCCTGCTTGCCGGTGGATTCCGCGATCAGCTGCTCGGCCCAGTCCGGGAAGCCCTTGATGCCGGAACCGGTGTCCGCGAGGACGACCTTCTCGGCGCCGGCCTCGTGCGCGGCGGCCCACGCGGCGGCCAGCTTGACCGCCGGGTTGTCCGCCGAGTCCGCGGCGAGCTCCTCGGCCACCGAAGCGGCCTGGTCGAGCAGCCGGGCCACGTCCGCCCCGGCCAGGCCGGCCGGGACGAGCCCGAACGCGGTCAGCGCCGAGTAGCGGCCGCCCACGTGCGGGTCGGCCAGGAAGGTCTTGCGGTAACCCTCCTTTTCGGACAGTTGCTGGAACGGCGAGCCCGGGTCGGTGACGACCACGATCCGCCGGGCCGCGTCGATGCCGGCGTCGGCGAACGCTTTCGCGAAGATCCGCCGGTGGCTGTCGGTCTCGACGGTGCCGCCCGACTTCGACGACACCACGATGACCGTGCGCTCGAGGTCGCCGGCGAGCGCGTCGGCGACCTGGCCCGGGTCGGTGGTGTCGAGGACGGTCAGCGCGACGCCGTCGGTCGCGGTGATCACCTCCGGCGCCAGCGACGAGCCGCCCATGCCGGCCAGCACGACCCGGTCGACGCCCTCACTCCGCAGCTCGGTCCGCAGCGCCTCGATTTCGCCGATCAGCGGCCGCGACGACTTGTGCAGCGTCGTCCACGACAGCCGGATCGACGCCTCGGATTCGGCGTCCGGCCCCCAGAGCGTCGCGTCCTGCGCCGCCAGCTTCGAAGCAGCCTGGTCGGCGACCAGCTGTTCGGCCAGCGGCGCGGCACGCTCCGCCAGTGCGGCGTCCACGATCTCGACGCCGGTCTTTTCGCCTGTCGTCATGTCGTGCGTCAGCCCTTCGCCTGCTCGAGCTGCCCGTTCACGGTGTCCAGGAGCTCGGTCCACGACTTCTCGAACTTCTCGACGCCCTCGTTCTCCAGCGTGAGGAACACGTCGGTGATGTCGATGCCGACCGCTTCCAGCTGGTCGAAGACCTTCTGCGCGTCCTTGCCGTGGCCGCTGACCCGGTCGCCCTGGAGGTTGGCGTGCTCGGCGACGGCGTCGAGGGTCTTCTCCGGCATGGTGTTGACGGTGTTCGCCACCACCAGGTCGTCGACGTAAAGCGTGGGGGAGTAGTCCGGGTTCTTCACACCGGTCGAGGCCCACAGCGGGCGCTGCGCGTTGGCGCCGTCGGCCGCGAGGGCCTTCCAGCGGTCCGTGGCGAAGAGCTCTTCGTAGGCGGCGTAGGCGAGGCGGGCGTTGGCGACCGCGGCCTTGCCGCGCAGCGCCAGGGCCTCGTCGGTGCCGATCGCTTCCAGGCGCTTGTCGACCTCGGTGTCCACGCGGGAGACGAAGAACGACGCCACCGAGTGGATGCCGCGCAGGTCGTGGCCGTTGGCCTTCGCCTGCTCCAGGCCGGCGAAGTAGGCCTCGATGACCTTCTTGTAGCGCTCGACGGAGAAGATCAGCGTGACGTTGACGCTGATGCCTTCGGCCAGGGTCTTCGTGATGGCCGGCAGGCCCTCTTCGGTGGCCGGGATCTTGATCAGCACGTTCGGCCGGTCGACGGTCTTCCACAGGTCCTTCGCCTCGGCCACCGTCTTCTCGGTGTCCTTGGCCAGGCGCGGGTCGACCTCGATGGAGACGCGGCCGTCGACGCCGTTCGTCGCGGTGTAGATGTCGCGGAACAGGTCCGCGGCGTTGCGCACGTCGGTCGTGGTCAGGTCGCGGATGGTCGCCTCGACGTCGGCGCCCTGGGCGGCGAGTTCACGGGTGCGCTCGTCGTAGGCGTCGCCCTTCGACATCGCGTTGGCGAAGATCGTCGGGTTGGTCGTCACGCCCACGACGTGCTTGTCGCGGATCAGGTCGGCGAGGTTGCCGGTGTTCAGGCGTTCACGCGAAAGGTCGTCGAGCCAGATCGATACGCCGGCCTCGGACAGAGCCGCGAGCTTGTCGTTGCTCATTACTGTCATCCCCTTCAGGAATTCTTGGTGTTCTGGATCGAGCGGCGGGCGGCTTCGACGACGGCTTCCGCGGTGAACCCGAACTCACGGAACAGTGTGGCCGCATCGGCGGAGGCACCGAAGTGCTCGATCGAAACGTTCACCCCGGCGTCACCGGTGAAGCGGTGCCACGACTGGGCGATGCCCGCCTCGACGGACACGCGGGCCTTCACACCGGCCGGGATGACGGATTCGCGGTAGGCCGCGTCCTGCGCGTCGAACCACTCGACGCACGGCATGGACACGACCCGCGCCTTGACGCCGTCGGCGTCCAGGGTCTTCTTGGCCTCGACGGCGAGCTGGACCTCGGAACCGGTGGCGATGAGGACCACGTCCGGGGTGCCGTCGCTGTCGGCCAGGACGTAGCCGCCCTTCTTCACGCCCTCGGCGCTGGTGCCCTCGAGCACCGGCACGTTCTGGCGGGTCAGCGCCAGACCGGACGGGTGGTCGGTGTCCTCCAGCACGGCCTTCCAGGCGTACGCGGTCTCGTTGGCGTCCGCCGGGCGGACGACGTTGAGGCCCGGGATCGCGCGCAGCGCGGAGAGCTGCTCGATCGGCTGGTGGGTCGGGCCGTCCTCGCCGAGGCCGATCGAGTCGTGCGTCCACACGTAGGTGACCGGCGCCTTCATCAGCGCGGCCAGCCGGACCGGCGGGCGCATGTAGTCGGAGAAGATGAGGAACGTCGCGCCGTACGGACGGGTGCCGCCGTGCAGCGCGATCCCGTTGAGGATCGAGCCCATGGCGTGCTCGCGGACGCCGAAGTGCAGCGTCCGGCCGTACGGGTTGGCCTGCCACATGTCGGTGGCGGCCTTCTCGGGACCGAACGAGTCGGCGCCCTTCATCGTCGTGTTGTTGCTCTCGGCCAGGTCGGCCGAGCCGCCCCACAGCTCCGGCAGCGGCTCGGCGAGGGCGTTGAGCACCTCACCGGAGGCCTTGCGGGTGGCGATGCCCTTGGCGTCCGGCTCCCACTTCGGCAGGTTGTCGGCGAAGCCCTCGGGCAGCGTGCGGGTGGCCATCCGGTCGCCGATCTTCTTGCGCTCCGGGTTCGCCTGGCCCCATGCCTCGTACTTCTCCTGCCACTCGGCGTGCGCGGCCCGGCCGCGCTCGGCCGCCTGGCGGGTGTGCTTGAGCACGTCGTCCTCGACCTGGAACGACTGCTCCGGGTCGAAGCCGAGGATCTTCTTCACCGCGGCGACCTCTTCGCCGCCCAGCGCGGCGCCGTGCGCCTTGCCGGTG
This sequence comes from Amycolatopsis bullii, assembly GCF_014654205.1. GTDB lineage: Bacteria > Actinomycetota > Actinomycetes > Mycobacteriales > Pseudonocardiaceae > Amycolatopsis > Amycolatopsis plumensis. Next base: position 70,057 of record NZ_BNAW01000028.1, on the reverse strand, counting down.
CCCATCTTCTTCGGGGCCGGGTAGCCGATCACGGTCCGCAGCGCGATGAACGACGGCCGCTGCGTCTCGGCCTTGGCGGCCTTGATGGCCTCCTCGATCGCGACGACGTCCTCGCCGCCCTCGACGACCTGGGTGTGCCACCCGTAGGCCTCGTAGCGCTTCACGGTGTCCTCGGACAGCGCGATGTTGGTGTCGTCCTCGATCGAGATCTTGTTGTCGTCGTAGAAGACGATCAGGTTGCCCAGCTCCTGGCGGCCCGCGATGGACGAGGCCTCGGAGGTGACGCCCTCTTCGATGTCGCCGTCGGAGGCGATCACGTAGATGTGGTGGTCGAAGATGCTCTCGCCGGGGGCGGCGTCCGGGTCCAGCAGGCCACGCTCGCGGCGGGCCGCCATCGCCATGCCCACGGCGTTGGCCAGGCCCTGGCCGAGCGGGCCGGTGGTGGTCTCGACGCCGTCGGTGTGGCGGTACTCCGGGTGACCCGGGGTCTTCGAGCCCCACTTGCGCAGCTGCTTGAGGTCCTCGAGCTCGAGGCCGTAGCCGGCGAGGAAGAGCTGGATGTACAGGGTGAGGCTCGAGTGGCCGGCCGACAGGATGAACCGGTCGCGGCCCGGCCAGTGCTGGTCGTTCGGGTCGTGGCGCATGGTGCGCTGGAACAGCGTGTAGGCCAGCGGCGCCAGGCTCATCGCGGTGCCGGGGTGGCCGCTGCCACAGTTCTCCACGGCGTCGGCGGCCAGCACCCGGACGGTGTCCACGGCGCGGGTGTCGGTGTCGGTCCAGTCGGCGGGCGTGTTGCGCCGGAGGAGTGGGTTGTTCTCGCTGGTAGTGGCGGTTTCGGACACTGAACTCCAACTCCCGGTCATGATGGTTGCGGCTGGTCTTCCTCGTTCCGGTTACCCGTACGCGCGGCTACTTATCTCAATCGATCCCGAAGGGACGATATTCCTGCTCGCGGCCATGCGCAGGGGCAATCGCGGCCCGTCGCGGCCAGCCTAGTGCTTGGGCCGGTCGAGGACCCGCGATCACCCACGGGATTCACCACGTCTAACATCGTTCGAGGGTTCAGTAAGGCTGGTTCTTCGGCTACCCGGACTGGTCCCGCCCGAACCTGACGCAGGGAGTGAAATGTCGCCGGTGAACGCTGCGCACGGACGCAGTGAAGACACCAGCGCCGTGCACCCGACCGGTGAACGACCGCACGGTGAGCGGCGCAGCCTCCGCCGGGTCGTCGGCGCCTACGCCGCGCTGGCCAAGCCCCGGGTGATCGAGCTCCTGCTGGTGACCACCATCCCGGCGATGTTCCTCGCCGGCCGTCAGATCCCGTCGCCGTGGCTGGTGCTGGCCACGCTGGTCGGCGGGACGATGGCCGCGGGCAGCGCGAACGCGCTCAACTGCGTGATCGACGCGGACATCGACAAGGTGATGAACCGCACGAAACGCCGTCCGCTGGTCAAGGACTCGGTGCCCCGCCGCGGCGCGCTGATCTTCGGCTTGGTGATGGGTGTCGCCTCGGCCGCCGTGCTCTACCTCACGGTGAACCTGCTGTCGGCCATCCTGGCGATCGCGACGATCTTGTTCTACATCTTCGTCTACACGCTCGGCCTCAAGCGGCGCACGTCACAGAACGTGGTCTGGGGCGGCGCGGCGGGCTGCATGCCGGTGGTCATCGGCTGGGCGGCCGTCACCGGCACGGTCCAGTGGCCGGCGTTCGTGATGTTCGGCGTGATCTTCTTCTGGACGCCCCCGCACACCTGGGCGCTGGGCATGAAGTACCGCGACGACTACGAGCGCGCGGGCGTCCCGATGCTGCCGGTGGTCGCCACCGCCCAGCACGTGGCCCGCCAGATCGTCATCTACTCGTGGGTGATGGTGGCGTGGACGCTCCTGCTGCTCCCGGTGACGTCCTGGCTGTACGGCACGTTCGCCATCCTGGCGGGCGGTTGGTTCCTCTTCTACGCCCACAGCCTGCAGGCGGCGGTGCGGCGGGGTGAAGAAACGAAGCCGATGGCGCTGTTCCACCGGTCGAACACGTACCTGATGATCGTGTTCGTGGCCTTGGCGGTGGACTCGGCGATCGGCCTGCCCACGCTCGGCCTGCCGTTCTGAATCCGGCTCTGAGACGGATCGGGACCGCGGTCGCCGCGGTCGTCGTCCTGGGCCTGCTGGTCCTCCTCGGCCGCGGGAAGCTGCCCGCACTGGACGAGACCCTGCTCACCGGCGGCTGCACCATCCCGAAACGGATCACCGCGCTCCCCGGGCCGGCCCCCGACGGCGGTGCCGTCCGCGTCGCCGAACAGGGGCCCGGTGCAGCTGTGCTGGAGAACACCAGCACCCTCGCCGCTTACCGGATCGTCGTCACGTCCGGGGCCCGGACCGTCGAGGTGCCGGTGCTGCTGCCGGGGCAGCGGATCGGGGTCGTCCTCGACGGCCCCGCGGTCGGTCCGGTCGTCTGGATCGCGCCGGAAGCCCTGGGCGGCTTCACACCGGTGACCGCCGAGGTCGTGCCCGGCGGCGTTCGCTACCGCTCCGGGAACTGCCGGGCGCTGACCAGCCGGGGCGCCGCGGTGTTGTTCCGTGCCCCGGACGGGCGAATCACCGGCGGCGAACAGCTGCCACCCGCGAACGTGTCCTGCGCGGCGGGGGAGAAGGTGCTGCCCGGTGGCGCTCCGGGTGCCGAGGTCTTTCCCTACTGCGACCTGCGGACGGAATGATCGCGCGGCGGCCGCCGTTACACTTCGTTGGCTCTTTTCCTTGAGGCGAAAGCAGGATCTTTGTCTTCGGACGACTTCTCCGCCGAGCTCGCCCGCGAGCAGGCGTACGTCACCACCCTCTACGCGAAGCTCGACGCCGAGCGCCTCGAAGCCCAGCGCCGCCTCGACGAGACGCTGCGGCAGACCGGGGGCACCCCGCAGGCCCGCACCGAGCGGGACGTCGCCACCACGCTCTACACCGACCGGCTCGCCCAGCTCGGCTCCGTCGAGCAGGGCCTCGCCTTCGGGCGGCTCGACTTCGTCCCCGAAAGCGCCGAGGAAACCACCTACATCGGCCGGCTCGGGCTGTTCGACGAAGACGACGACTACAAGCCGCTGCTGGTCGACTGGCGAGCGCCCGTCGCGCGGCCGTTCTACCTGGCCACCGCGGCTTCTCCCGAAGGGGTGCGCCGGCGCCGGCACCTGCGGTCCCTGAGCCGCAAGGTCACCGGGTTCGACGACGAGATCCTCGACCTCACCGCCGCCGACCAGGGCCAGGACCTCGGCCTGGCCGGTGAAGCCGCGCTGCTGGCCGCTCTCGAACAGCGGCGCACCGGCGAGATGAGCGACATCGTCGCCACCATCCAGGCCGAGCAGGACCGCATCATCCGCGCCCCGCTCGGCGGCGTCATGGTCGTGCAGGGCGGTCCCGGCACCGGCAAGACCGCCGTCGCGCTGCACCGCGCCGCCTACCTGCTCTACACGCACCGCCAGCAGCTCACCACCCGCGGCGTGCTCGTCGTCGGCCCGAACAGCACGTTCCTGCGCTACATCGGCCAGGTGCTGCCCTCGCTCGGCGAGACCGGTGTGCTGCTCGCGACCATCGGCCAGCTCTACCCCGGCCTGACCGCCGACGGCGTCGAGTCGCGCGAGGCAACCGAGGTCAAGGGGCGGCTGGTGCTGGCCGAGGTGCTGGCCAACGCCGTGCGCGACCGCCAGCGCGTGCCCGAGCCGGTCATGGAGATCGAGTACGAGCACGACGTGCTGCGCCTGGACCGCAAGACGTGCACCGACGCCCGCACCCGGGCCCGTCGTTCGCGGCGGCCGCACAACCCGGCGCGGCGCCTGTTCGTCTCCGACGTCCTCGACGCGCTGACCCGCCAGGCCGCCCGCAAGCTGGGGGAGGACCTGCTCGACGGCCAGGACCTGGCCGACATCCGCGCCGAGCTGGCCGCGGACGAGAACGTCGCCGCCGCTCTGGACGCACTGTGGCCGGTGCTGACCCCGGAAGGCGTGCTCGACGACCTGTTCGCCGACCGCGAACGCCTCGACGCCGCCGCCGGCAAGCTGCTCTCGCCCGAGGATCGCGCCCTGCTGGAAAGCGGCCGCGACGCTCGCTGGACCCCCGCGGACGTGCCGCTGCTCGACGAGCTCGCCGAGCTGATCGGCGTCGACGACACCGAGGCGCGCGTCGAGCGCAAACGCCGTGAGCGCGAGGACCGCGCGTACGCCGAGGGCGTGCTCGACATCCTCGAGCAGGACGAAGAGATCATCGACGAGGAACTGCTGCGCGTCTCCGACGTCCTCGACGCCGAGTTGTTCGCCGAACGCCAGCAGGCGCGCAGCGAGCTGACCGCCGCCCAGCGGGCCGCGCAGGACCGGACCTGGACGTTCGGGCACGTGATCGTCGACGAGGCCCAGGAGCTGTCGGCGATGGACTGGCGGCTGCTCATGCGGCGCACGCCGAACCGGTCGATGACCCTGGTCGGGGACGTGGCCCAGACCGGCGCGGCGGGTGGCGCGCGGTCGTGGGGCGAGGTGCTCTCGCCGTACGTCGAGGACCGCTGGCGGCTGGAGCAGCTGACCGTGAACTACCGCACGCCCGCCGAGATCATGGCCGTCGCGGCGCGGGTGCTCGCGGAGGTTTCGCCCTCGCTCTCGGCGCCATCCTCGGTGCGGGAGACCGGGGTACCGCCGTGGTCGGTGCGTCCCGGGGACCTGGCGGCGGAGCTGCCGGAGCTGGTGGCGCGCGAGCTGTCCGAAGTGGACGGTGGCACGGTGGCGGTCCTGGTGCCCGCGGGCCGCTTCGACGCGGTCTCGGCGCTGCTGCGCCCGTTCGACGAACGGCTGAGCGTCCTGACGGTCGAGCGCTCGAAGGGCCTGGAGTTCGACTCGGTGGTCCTCGTCGCGCCGGACGAGGTCGTCGCGGGATCGCCGCGGGGCCTCAACGACCTGTACGTGGCCCTCACACGCGCTACCCGGCGGCTCGGCGTGGTCGCCACCGGTGACGACGTGCCGGCACTCTCCGTGCTTGGCTAGGGTGCCTCGCATGCAGAAGATCGGGAAGTTCGTGGTCGTCGCCGTGGCGGCGCTGTCGCTGGCCGCGTGCGGCCAGGACCCCAAAACCGAGACGGCCGCCCCGCCGGCGGGCCCGTCCGTCCCCGCGTCGAGCGCCGCGCCGTCGACCCAGAGCAAGGGCCGCGAGTGCACGGCGGACGACATCAAGACGACGGGCAAGTTCGGCGAAAAGCCCGAAATCACCATCCCGGACGACTGCGACCCGCCGAAGAAGCTGATCACCAAGGACCTGTCCGAGGGCACCGGCGACGGCGCGCAGGCCGGTCAGAAGCTCCAGATGAACTACCACCTGGTGACCTGGTCGGACAAGCAGGTGCTCGACAGCTCGTTCGGCCAGAAGCCGTTCGACCTCGTCCTCGGCGCGGGCAAGGTCATCCCGGGCTGGGACCAGGGCCTGGTGGGCATCAAGCAGGGCGGCCGCCGGCTGCTGATCATCCCGCCGGACCTCGCCTACCGCGAGGGCGGCAACGGCATCAAGCCGAACGAGACGCTGGTGTTCGTCACCGACGCCGTCTCCGTCGCCTGAGTCTCCAGCGCCCCAATGCGGCCTTCGGTGCGTGAGACGCAACCAAGGCCGCCTTGGGGCGCTTGGGTCAGGGGATGAGCAGGAGCTTGCCGGTGGTGCGGCGGCCCTGCAGGTCCTCGTGGGCCTTGCGGGCGTCGGCCAGGGGGTACTTGCCGCCGATGCGGACGTTCAGCTCGCCCGCGAGGATGGCGTCGAACAGCTCCTTCGAGCGCCAGTCGATCTCCTCCCGCGTGCGCGTGTAGTGCACCGACGTCGGGCGGGTCAGGTACAGCGAGCCGCCGGAGTTGAGGCGCTGCGGGTCCAGGGGCGGGACCGGGCCGCTGGAGGCGCCGAAGAGCGCGAGCAGGCCGCGGACCTTCAGGCTGGCCAGGCTGCCGTCGACGGTGTCCTTGCCGACGCCGTCGTAGACGACGTCGACGCCCTCGCCGTTCGTCAGCTCGCGGGTGAGCTTGGCGAAGTCCTCGCGGTCGTAGCGGATGACCTCGTCCGCGCCGGCTTCGCGGGCGAGCTTCTCCTTCTCCTCGGTCGACACCGTGCCGATGACGCGGGCGCCGCGCGCCTTCGCCAGCTGCACGAGGAGCAGGCCCACGCCGCCCGCGGCCGCGTGCACCAGCACGTCGTGGCCCGGCTTCACCTCGAAGGTCGAGGCGACCAGGTAGTGCGCGGTGATGCCCTGCAGCATGGTCGCGGCGGCCGTCTCGAGGGAGACGCCCTCGGGGACCCTGACCGCAACCGACGCCGGGACGAGCTTGCGCGCCGCGTAGCTGCCGATCGACCCCTGCCAGGCCACCCGGTCGCCGGGCGCGAACCCGGTGCCGTCGGCGGCCTCCACGACCGTGCCGGCGCCTTCGAGGCCGAGCACGACCGGCAGCTCCATCGGGTAGATGCCCTGGCGCTGGTAGGTGTCGATGTAGTTGACCCCGGCCGCGGCGACGTCGACCAGCAGTTCGCCGTCCTGCGGGGCACAGACGTCCACTTCGGCCGGTTCGAGCACTTCCGGGCCGCCGGTCTTCGTCACCTGCACTGCGGTGGGCATGGGTCCTCCTCGGGTCGGGTTCTCCCGGGTGCAACTATGGCCGAGGCCACGCTGTTCCGCGTTCCGGCCGGTTCTTGGTTATCGTGCTGTCCGTGGCTGAAAACGAAGAGACCGTCGTCCCGCCGTCCGGCGCGCAGCTGACCGCGGCGCGCAAGTTCGTGAAGGCGCACGGCAAGCCGTCCCGCGCGGTGGTGGAGAACATCGGCCGGGCCGGCGCCCGCGTGGTCCTGGTCGGCGCCGACGGCGCGCTCGGCGACGTGGTGGTGCCCTCGGTGGCGACCGGCGAGGCACTGGTCGAGGCGGTCGAGGACCTGGCCCCGGCGACGTGGGACGCCGAGACGGTGAACCAGACGAAGATCGGCCCGGAGCACCGCCGCAAGATGGCGGGCCGGTGAGCCGCACCGCGGTCCTGGTCAGCTGCGCAGAGCTCCCCACGGGTGACGGCGACGACGACGCCGTCGTGCCCGCGTTGACTTCGCTGGGCTTTTCGGTGGAGTGGGCGCCGTGGGATTCTTCGTTCGACTTCTCCTCGGCGGACGCGGTGATCCTGCGCGCGACCTGGGATTACGCGGCTCGGCGTCCGGAGTTCCTCGCCTGGTGCGAGTCGGTGCCGTCGCTGGTCAATTCCGCGGCCGTGGTGCGGTGGAACACGGACAAGTCGTACCTGGTGGAGCTGCTGGACGCGGGGTTGGCGGTGGTGCCGACTTCGCTGGTGGCGCCGGGGTCATCTCCGTCGTTCCCGTCTTCGGACTTCGTCGTGAAGCCCTCGGTGGGAGCAGGCTCGCGCGGCGCGGCCCGGTTCGCTTCGGGTGCCGACGCATCCGCGCACGTGGCGTCGCTGCACGCCGAGGGCCACACCGCGCTGATCCAGCCGTACCAGTCCAGTGTGGACACCGACGGCGAGCTGGCTCTGGTGTACCTGGGCGGCGTCTATTCCCACGCCTTCACGAAGGGCGCGATGCTGGGGTCCACTCTGGATTCCTCCGGGCTGTACCTGGCCGAGGAGCTGGCCCCGGCTTCGCCACCCGCGGACGCCGTGGCGCTGGCGGAGGACGTCCTGGACGCGGCTTCGGCGTTGCTGGGGATCCTGCGGGCCGAGCTGCTGTATGCGCGGGTGGACCTGGTGCGCGGGGCGGACGGGAAGCCGTTGCTGCTGGAGCTGGAGCTGGCGGAGCCGTCGCTGGGCTTCCGGCAGACGGACCCGGGCGCGGCGATGCGGTTCGCCTCGGCGGTGCGGCAGCAGCTGGCGTAGTCACCGCTCCGCCTGCACGGCCGCCAGAACGACCGCGACGACCGCTCCGATGGCGGTCACGGCGAGGGAGCCGGTGACGAGGTAGAGCCCGCCGATCCCGGCTAGGCCGGCTTTGATCAATTTTCCGAGCGCCCGGGAATTGTCCTTTTCTTTGCCCACCGTACTACCCCTCTCTATGGTGTGCTAGTACGGCGTCGTCCAAGCGTGGCTCGTGAAGACCGGGACCGGAAATGATCTTTGGTGGTGCGGAGGTGTTTCTTCGTGTCGGACTTTTCCCCGGAGTGTCGATCTTTGCCGGGGGTTCTCGAGGAGTCGCCCGCGAAGGCCGCGTTGGGGTCACTGGCCAGGCGCCGGGACGGAGACCTGATCGGCGCCCTTCGCCGCGCGGCCGAACCTTCGTCGAGCGGTTCCGGGTCTTCGCTCGGCTGCCTGGTCGACCCGACCGCCTCGGTGCCGAGGGCGACGCCGGAGCTGCGTGCCTGGGCGATCTGGGGACTGATCGTCGACGAAATCGCCAAGCTGGGGTCGGTGGTGGAACCGCGGGAGCATTTCGTCCTGCTGGCCGCGTTCCGGCTCCCGCCGATTCCGGACGGCAGTACGACGTGGGCGGCGAATCTCGGCGATCGATTCGGCCAATTGGCCGAAGTTCGTGGTCTTTTCGGAGAACGGAAGCCGCTGTCCAACACGCCGATGAACAAAGCCTGGGCCGGTGCGCTCGAAATGCTCGCTGCCGCTGTGGCGGGGAAGCTGGGGCACCTCGCGGGCGAAGATTGGCGGCCCTACGTGGGGATCGGGCGGTCTGCCGCCGCGGAAACAACACCCGGCGGCGAATTCCCGGACGGGTGCCGTACGCCTTCCGAAGGCGCGCAGCCGGTGTTCGTCGAGCGGATGATCGTCACGGTCGTCATGCACCGCCGGACGGCGCTACGCCGCATCACGGAACGGGACGTCGTCGCGCGCCGGGACGGTGTCGACGGGTACGTCGTCCACGCGTTGACCGGGTGGACGGGGAACGTCGCCGACATTCCGGTGAAGGCGCTGTGGAACTGCCGGCTGGTCGCCACATCCGGTGATCCCGGCTCGGCCAAGCTGCGCTTCCGGCGGAAGCTGCGGGTGAACGAGGCCTAGAGTTTCGTCTCCGAGGCGACTGACGGGCGTCTGGACGAAGAGCGGAGGTGGATCAGCGTTCAGGTCGATCACCACGGGGTGGCGCGAGGCGGACTGACCATCCGGGTCAACTTCCAGGAGGAGTGCCTGCCCGAAGCTTGCTGGTGGTACGCGGAACAGCTCGAGGTGGAACGCCTGCACCGGCCTCCGTCGGGCAGTCCACGTCTGCTCGAGGTCGGAGATGGCTTCGTGCAGCACACGTTCGAGGGGTGCTGCCACCCGCGGGAAGAGTACGGGATCGCCTTCAGCTGGCCTCGGGGGTGAAAAGAATGAAGCCACATTGCGCCAACGTGGCTCATCCTTCCCTGGAGAGTCCTCAGTTGCCGGTGTTGCCGCCGCCTTCGCCGCCGCCTCCGCCAACGTGATCGTGGTGCACCACGTGCTCTCCTCTATGTATTTTTGTTCGACGCGCAGATCACTCTCTGCAAGATCATGCTACCTTGGGTGAGAGGATGTGCTGAACTCAGGCCCGCTTGGCGGCCAGCCGTTCAGCGCGCGGCCACCGCACGTCGGTCGCCCAGCCGAGCCGCTCGAACGCCCAGATCACCCGCGCCGAAACATCCACCTGGCCGCGCAGCACCCCGTGCCGGGCACAAGTCGGATCAGCGTGGTGCGAGTTGTGCCACGACTCGCCCATCGACAGCAGCGCCAGCGGCCAGAAGTTCGCCGCCTTGTCGCGGCTGGCGAACGGCCGTTCGCCGATCAGGTGGCAGACCGAGTTCACCGACCACGTCACGTGGTGGAGGAACGCGATCCGCACCAGGCCCGCCCAGAAGAAGCCCGTCACCACGCCCCACCAGGACCACGAGATCAAGCCGCCCAGGATGGCCGGGAGGGCGAGGCTCAGCGTGATCCACAGCCAGAAGTAGCGGTTCACCCAGCGGACGTCCGCGTCCGCCACCAGGTCCGGGGCGAAGCGGTCGGCGTTGGTCACCTCGCGGCCGAACATCCAGCCCATGTGCGCGTGCCAGAAGCCCTTCAGCAGCGCCGACGGCGAGGTGCCGAACAGCCACGGCGAGTGCGGGTCGCCCTCGCGGTCGGCGAACGCGTGGTGGCGGCGGTGGCTGGCCACCCAGAAGATCACCGAGCCCTGCACCGCCATGCTGCCCGCGATGGCCAGCACCACCCGCAGCGGCCGTGACGCCTTGAACGCGCCGTGGGTGAAGTAGCGGTGGAAGCCGACGGTGACCCCGAGCGTCGCGAACACGTAGAACGCCGCCGCGAGGATCAGGTCGATCCAGCTCATGCCCCAGCCCCACACGAGCGGGACCGCGATGAGCAGGGCCGCGAACGGCACCAGCAGGAAGGTCTTGAGCACGATCATCTCGCCGGTGCCGCGGCGGTGGGAGATCAGCGGCTTGGGCGCGGTGCGCGACGTCATGGCGCGAACAGTAATACACGGCCGGGTCGCGCACGCCGACGCGGAGTGAAGCCCGCGTTGCCGTCAGGCGGCCGTGAGCTCCCGGGGCGCCGCTGTCAGCGAGGTCACCGGGCCGCGGTCGCGGCTGCCGGTCCACAGCGTCGCCGTCGCGATGATGACCGCCATCGCGCCCAGGACGTGGAACGACACCATCGCCTCCGGCACGCCCAGCGCGTACTGCAGCGAACCGAGACCGCCCTGCGCGACCGCGACCACCCAGACCGCCGTGTAGCGCTGCCAGAGGCTCTTCGGGGCGCCGATGCGCAGCAGCTGGAGGCCGAACACCGCGAGCAGCAGCAGGTAGAGCACCAGCAGCCCGCCGTGGACCTGGGCCAGCGCCTCGACCGGGGCGTCGAGGCGGTGGGTGTTGATGTCGCCGCTGTGCGGGCCGGCGCCGGTGACCGTGGTGCCCGCCGCGAGCACGAGCCACATCACGACGGCGAGCAGGACCAGGATCGTGCGGCCGGCCGGCGGGACCAGCAGCCGCGGGGCTTCGTCGCCTTCGCGGAACGCGCGCAGCAGCAGCACGGCCAGCCAGACGAGCGGGGTCGTCGCGAGGAAGTGGATCGCGACGGTCCACCACTCCAGCTTCGCGAGCACGGTGAGCCCGCCGACGACGGCCTGCAGCACCACGCCGCCGGGCATCGTCCAGGCCAGCTTGACCAGGCGCTTGCGCTCCGGGTGGTCGATCTGCACGCGCCACGCCGTGAGGACGGCGATGGCCGCGACGATGATCACGACGCCGGTCAGCAGCCGGTTGCCGAACTCGATCCACTGGTTGAGCGCGTCGATCCCCGAGTCGTGCTTCGGGACGAGGCTGCCGGCCACGCACTGGGGCCAGGTCGGGCAGCCGAGCCCGGACCCGGTGACGCGCACGATGGAGCCGGTGACGCCGATCAGCGCCTGCGCGAGGACCGCGGCGATCCCGACGGCCCGCTGCACGGCGGCGGAGGGAAACGGCAGACGGGCGACGAGGCTGGTGAACGGCACGGCATCGATGGTAGAGCGCGGGGAAAACGCGCTTTCGGCAGGCCCGGACGCCCAGATCTGCGGCGCTCCTGCAAGGGACCTAGGTCACGAAGACCGGCCCCACCCTCCCTGGGCAGGGTTCCGGCAAAGTCGTGTTGATGCAGGCAGGCACGGCTCTCGGTGGTGATCATGTGGGTGTCGAAGCCCATGATCTGTGAGAGCCGTGCCTGCTGTTGCAGCTTGTCCCATTCCTGCCGTGCTGACCCGGCTGGCCTCCACCGGCCTTGATCAGGTAGCTGATCTGCGTGAGTACCTGGCCCAGGTACCTGATCCCCGCAGCCGGTGCGGGGTGCGGCATTCGCTGGAATCGGTCCTGATGCTGGCCGCCGCGGCGGTCGCGGCAGGCGCCAGTCTTTCGCCGCGATCGAGGAATGGGCCACGGCCGCCTCGAGCACGCACCATCGAAGCCCTGCCCGCTCCCGACGACCTCGGCTTCCCCGCCAGCACACAGGTCTTCCAGCTCACCCGATACCGCACCGACCGGGCCACCGGCATCCACGAAACCCACACCGGCTACGGCATCACCAGCCTGCCCGCCGGCACCAGCCCGGCCACCATCGCCGGGGGGCGTCCCATGCCCGGTCTATCGCGGCAGGTGACAAAACCGGCCGAAACCCGCTGCGGCGGCCGAGTTGTCCACATCGGCGGCGCCATGGGGACAAGGGTCAGGTGAGTTTGGTCGTCCGCGAAGCCAGCCCGCCCGCCAGGACCGCCCACACGGCCAAGACCAGCATGGGTCCGGGCGCGAAAGCCCCCTCGACCAGAGCCGCCCGCATGCCCTCCGCCAGCGCCCCCGACGGCAGCAGCTCCACCACGCGGGCCAGCCCCGAAGGCAGCGACGAGGGCGCCAGCAGGATCCCGCCCGCCAGCAGCAGCACGAACCAGACGATGTTCGCCAAAGCCAGCACCGCTTCCGCCCGCAACGTCCCGCCCAGCAGGACGCCCAACGCGCCGAACGCGAACGTCCCCAGCACCAGCAGCAGAACCGCCGACAGAAGCCCGGAAACCGATGGCGACCACCCGAGGAACGCCGCCACCACGCCGATGATCACCGACTGCAGCACCACGACCACCAACGCCGCCGCCAGGCGGCCGGCCACCAGGAGCCAGCGCGGCAACGCCGTCGCCGAAAGGCGCTTCAGCACCCCGTAGCGCCGGTCGAAGCCCAGCGCGATCGCCTGGCCGGTGAACGCCGAAGACATCACCGCCAGCGCCAGGATCCGCGGGGTGATCCAGTCCACCCGCGGGACCGGGCCCAGCGACGACGCCGGCAGGATGTCCAGCAGGGACAGCCCGACCAGCAGCGCCAGCGGGATCAGCAGCGTCAGCAGCACCTGCTCGCCGTGGCGCAACGTCAAGCTGACCTCGACGCGCGCGTGCGTGCGCAGCATCCGGCCCAGCGAGCCCCGGCCGGGCGCCGGTGTGAAAGTCCCCGGAGCGAAAGTCACGCCCGCAGCTCCCGTCCGGTCAGCTCCAGGAAGACCTCTTCCAGGGTCCGCTTGCCGACCTGCAGTTCCTCCGGCAGCACGCCCTGCTGCGCGCACCACGCCGTCACCGTCGACACCACCTGCGGGTCGACCGAGCCCACCACCGTGTACGTGCCCGGCGCCGACTCGCGCACCGCGTAGCCCTCCGGCAGCGCCGCCGTCAGCAACGCCGTGTCGAGGCGCGTGCGGGCCTTGAAGCGCAGCCCGGCGTTGCCGCTCTCGTCCGTCGTCAGAGACTGGGGCGCTCCCGACACCACCACCTTGCCGTGGTCCACGATCACCACCGTGTCGGCCAGTGCCTCGGCCTCCTCCATCAGGTGCGTGGTCAGCAGCACCGAGACGCCGTCGCGGCGCAACGCGCCCAGTAGGTCCCACACCAGGCGCCGGGCCTGCGGGTCCATGCCCGCCGTCGGCTCGTCGAGGAACACCAGCTCCGGCCGCCCGACCAGGGCGCACGCCAGCGAAAGCCGCTGCTGCTGCCCGCCGGAGAGGCGCTTGAACGGCGTCCGGCGCACCGAGGCCAGCCCGAGGACCTCCAGCAGCCACGCCGGGTCCAGCGGGGTCGCCGCGCAGGACGCCACCAGCCGCAGCATCTCGTCGGCCCGCACGCCCGGGTACGCGCCGCCACCCTGGGGCATGATCCCGATGCGGGGGCGCAGCGCGGCCGACTCGCGGACCGGGTCGAGGCCGAGCACGCGCACCGATCCCGTGTCAGGCTTCAGGAAGCCTTCGCAGACCTCGACGGTGGTGGTCTTGCCGGCCCCGTTCGGGCCGAGCAGGGCGAGCAGGCTGCCGCGCTCCATCCGCAGGTCGAGGCCGTCGACCGCGCGGGTGGAGCCGTAGCTTTTGACCAGCCCGGTGATCTCGACGGCAGGGACACTCACATCGGGTCACGATACGGCGTCGACGGGCTCGGGCACCGGCGGGGACGGCCTGGCGAGCAACACGGGCGCGAGCCGCCGCACGATCAGCATCCCGCCGCCGCAAACGACGATCGCGGCGACGTAGGCTAACGGCAGCACGTACGGGCGGCCGTCGAAGGTGCTGCCGGTCGGCGGGAGCAGGAACGGCAGGGCCGCGCTGATCACCGTCGCCGCGACGCGGAAGCGGGACGTCCCGGCCGCGGCGGCCAGCGGGATCACCGCCCACAGCACGTACCAGGGCTGCAGGTTGATCTGCAGGATCATGACCGCGCCGAGGGCGACGCCGAGGCCGATGATCGGCCGGTAGCGCCACTTGAAGCTGTCCCAGAGGAACTTGAACGTGATCGCCAGCGCCACGAGGTACCCGAGCACGCCGAGGATCGGCACCAGCGCGTCGGTGTGGTTGCCGAGCCCGAGCGCGATGCCGAGGACGCCGGAGAGGTTGGCCAGCTCGGCGGTGGGGGAGATCCAGGACCGGACCAGGCCGGGCGTGTTGAACGTCGCTCCGACCCAGCCGAAGCCGAGGCCGCTGCCGAAGCAGACGACGACCAGGACCACGCCGAACCACAGCGCCATCGGCGCGCCGGCCACGAACAGGTCCTTGAGCCTGCCGTGCCAGCGCCGCGCCACCATCACGGCGAAGAACGGCAGCGCGAACACCGCGGGCAGCTTCACCGCGACGCCGAGGGTGATGATCGCGACCCCGAGCCCGATGTAGAGCAGTTCGCCGCGGGCCAGCGGGGGCGGGGTGTCGCCCTTCACCCGGATCGGCAGCCGCCGGATGCCGACCTCGAGACCGGCGAGCATCAGGCCGACGGCGAGCGCGTCGTTGTGGGCGCCGGCGACGAAGTGGAAGATCAGCAGCGGGTTGAGCGCGCCGAGCCACAGCGCGGTCGCGGGCTGGACGCCGAAGCGGCGGGCCAGCCGGGGCAGCGCCCAGACGATGAGGACGACCCCGGCGAGCGCGAGCAGCCGCTGCAGCAGCACGCCGACCGCGATGCTGTTCCCGGCCAGGGGCGCCAGCCAGCCGCCCAGGCGCAGCACCAGTGGCCCGTACGGGGCCGGCGTCTCGCGCCACATGTTCGACACGCCCGCGGTGAACGGGTCGGCGACGCCGAGGGCCTGCGCCGGGCCGAGGACGTACGGGTCCATCCCGCGGTGCACGATCTCGCTCTGCGCCAGGTAGCTGTAGACGTCGCGGGAGAACAGCGGCGGGATGACCAGCAGCGGCAGCACCCACAGCGCGGTGGTGCGCGCGAGCTGGCCCTGCGACGCCAGCCGCTCGCGGCTGGGCTGGGCGAACCGGCCGAGCATCAGCCAGCTCAGCACCAGGATGCCCATCCCGGAGATGGCGATGGCCAGCGACACGGTCGGGATCCGGGTGAACAGCCGCAGCACCGGGATCTCCTGCACCGGGTTGATCACCGGGGCGGCGCCGGCGCCGAGGGAGCCGAGGGCGAGGAACAGCGACCCGACCGTGCCGAAGCGGCGGACGACGTTCAGCCCGCGCTGCTCGGCGGCCTCCAGGGGGAGCGGCTCGCGGGGGTACACGGGGGAGAGCGTCACGGGGTGGGCACTCCCGGTTTCGAGCCGTGCCACTTGCTGCTCCTGTTCACCCACTGCCACGCGTGCAGGGTATCGGTCGCCCGGCGAGTGAGTCGGGTCACTGCCGGACACCCCGCCTTTGCCGATCACCCGGAAATAAGACACACTTGTGTTGTGAAAAAGACGGAGGCGGGTGACCAGGCGGGCGGCGACATGCCCCGCGCCGCGCTCCCGCACGTCCCGTCGCAGGTCAGCGCCGAGGGCAAGACCCGCCACGAGGTCGCCCGGCTCCTGCTGGAACAGGGTCCCATGACCGCCGTCGTGGTCGCCGAGCAGCTCGGGATCAGCCCCACCGCCGTCCGACGGCACCTGGACGCACTTCTCGCGGATGGCGAAGCCGAGACGCGGGACGCGCCGCGCCGCGGGCCCCGGGGCCGGGGCCGCCCGGCGAAGCTCTTCCTGCTGACCGAGCCCGGCCGTGCCCGCTTCGGGCACGCCTACGACGATCTGGCCGTCTCCGCGGTCCGCTTCCTGGCCGAGCACGCCGGGGAAGACGCTGTGCGCGCCTTCGCCGAGCAGCGCATCGAGAGGCTGGTCGGCCCGCACCGCGCGGCGATCACCGGTCAGGGTGATCCCGCGACGCGCGCGGAGGCCCTCGCGACCGCGCTGAGCAGGGAAGGCTACGCTGCGTCGACCCGCGAGGTCGGCGCGCCCACGGCAGGCCAGAACGTGGGCGCGCAGCTCTGTCAGCACCACTGTCCGGTCGCCCACGTCGCCGCGGAGTTCCCGCAGCTGTGCGAGGCCGAGACGGAGGCGTTCGCGAAGCTGCTGGGCACCCACGTCCAGCGGCTGGCGACCATCGCACGCGGGGACTCCGCGTGCACCACCCACGTACCCGTCACGGCGGGTCAGCCGGCCCATCCCGAGCCGGTGAGAACGGCGTCCCCCGAGGGACGCACAGCACGGATCCCGAATGGAGGGAAACCCGCATGACTGCCGCTGCCGAGCAGCGCACTCCCACCACCGCGCCACTGAGCCAGGAAGAGACCATCGAGTCCCTTGGCAAGTACGCGTTCGGCTGGGCGGACTCCGACGAGGCGGGCGCCAGCGCCCGTCGCGGCCTGAACGAGGACGTCGTCACCGACATCTCCTCGAAGAAGTCCGAGCCGGAGTGGATGCGCGAAGCGCGACTGAAGGCGCTCAAGCTCTTCGAGAAGAAGCCCATGCCCAACTGGGGGGCCGACCTCTCCGGGATCGACTTCGACAATATCAAGTACTTCGTGCGGTCCACGGAGAAGCAGGCCACCTCCTGGGAGGAACTGCCCGAGGACATCAAGAACACGTACGACAAGCTGGGCATCCCCGAGGCGGAGAAGCAGCGCCTCGTCGCCGGGGTCGCCGCGCAGTACGAGTCCGAGGTCGTCTACCACCAGATCCGCGAGGACCTGGAGGAGCAGGGCGTCCTGTTCCTGGACACCGACTCCGCGCTCAAGGAGCACCCGGAGCTGTTCCAGGAGTACTTCGGCTCGGTCATCCCGGCCGGGGACAACAAGTTCTCCGCGCTGAACACGGCGGTGTGGTCCGGCGGCTCGTTCATCTACGTGCCGAAGGGCGTGCACGTCGAGATCCCGCTGCAGGCCTACTTCCGGATCAACACCGAGAACATGGGCCAGTTCGAGCGCACCCTGATCATCGTCGACGAAGACGCCTACGTGCACTACGTCGAGGGCTGCACGGCGCCGATCTACCAGTCCGACTCGCTGCACTCGGCGGTCGTGGAGATCATCGTCAAGAAGGGTGCCCGCTGCCGTTACACGACCATCCAGAACTGGTCGAACAACGTCTACAACCTGGTCACCAAGCGCGCCAAGTGCGAAGAGGGCGCGACCATGGAATGGATCGACGGCAACATCGGTTCCAAGGTGACGATGAAGTACCCGTCGGTGTTCCTCATGGGCGAGCACGCCAAGGGCGAGGTCCTGTCGGTCGCGTTCGCGGGCGAGGGCCAGCACCAGGACGCGGGCGCCAAGATGGAGCACCTCGCGCCGTACACCTCTTCGACCATCGTGTCGAAGTCGGTGGCGCGCGGCGGCGGCCGGACGTCCTACCGCGGGCTGGTCAAGGTCGCGAAGCGGGCGCACCACTCGCGCTCCAGCGTGGTCTGCGACGCGCTGCTGGTGGACACCATCTCGCGTTCGGACACGTACCCGTACGTGGACATCCGCAACGACGAGGTGTCCATGGGCCACGAGGCCACGGTGTCCAAGGTCAGCGAGGACCAGCTGTTCTACCTGATGTCGCGCGGCCTCGACGAGGCCGAGGCGATGGCGATGATCGTGCGCGGCTTCGTCGAGCCGATCGCCCGTGAGCTGCCGATGGAGTACGCGCTCGAGCTGAACCGCCTGATCGAGCTCCAGATGGAAGGGTCCGTCGGCTAGTCATGTCGGTTACCGAGAACAACGTTTCCGAAGCCCTCCGCGAGGGGGCCGTCATCCCGGCGGCCTCCCGCGCGGAGCGGTTCACTTCTTACGACGTCGAGGCCTTCGAGGTCCCGGGCGGCCGTGAGGAGAACTGGCGCTTCACGCCGATGAAGCGCCTCCGCGGCCTGCACGACGGCAGCGCGCAGGCCACCGGCGAGGTCACCGTGGACGTCGAGGCCGCGCCCGAGCTGGGCGTCGTGACCGTCGGCCGCGACGACCCGCGGCTGGGCCAGGCCGGCGTCCCGAGCGACCGGATCGCCGCGCAGGCCTACTCGGCGTTCACCAAGGCCACCGTCGTGACGGTGCCGAAGGAGACGCAGGCGTCGAAGCCGTCCGTGCTGCGCATCCACGGCCCCGGTGAGGGCCAGGTCGCCTACGGGCACCTGCAGGTCCGCGCCGAGGCGTTCGCCGAAGCCGTCATCGTGCTCGACCACGTCGGCTCCGGCACCTACGCCGACAACGTCGAGTTCGTCATCGGCGACGGCGCCAAGGTCACCGTGGTCAGCGTCCAGGACTGGGCCGACGACGCGGTGCACGTCTCCGAGCAGCACCTCAAGCTCGGCCGCGACGCGACGCTCAAGCACATCGTCATCACCCTGGGCGGTGACCTGGTCCGCGTCTCGCCGACGGCGACGTTCGCGGACAAGGGCGGCGACGTCGAGATGCTCGGCCTCTACTTCGCCGACGCCGGCCAGCACCAGGAACACCGGCTCTTCGTCGACCACGCGGTCCCGAACTGCAAGTCGAACGTGATGTACAAGGGCGCCCTGCAGGGCGAAGGCGCGCACACGGTGTGGATCGGCGACGTCCTGATCCGCGCGGCGGCCGAGGCCACCGACACCTACGAGCTCAACCGCAACCTGGTGCTCACCCCGGGGGCGCGCGCGGACTCGGTGCCGAACCTCGAGATCGAGACCGGCGAGATCGAAGGCGCCGGCCACGCGAGCGCGACGGGAAGGTTCGACGACGAGCAGTTGTTCTACCTGCAGTCGCGCGGGATCGCCGAAGAAGCCGCGCGGCGCCTGGTCGTGCGCGGGTTCTTCCACGAGATCCTGGTCAAGATCGACGTCCCCGAGGTGCGCGAGCGCCTCGAAGCGGCGATCGAAGCCGAGCTCGAAGCCGTTGGCGCCTGACGCCGTCCACTGAGACTTTAGGAAAACGAAGAAATGGCAACCCTGGAAATCAAGGACCTGCACGCCTCGGTGACCACCGAGGAAGGCGCCAAGGAGATCCTCAAGGGCGTCAACCTGACGATCAAGTCGGGTGAGACGCACGCGATCATGGGCCCCAACGGCTCCGGCAAGTCCACCCTGTCCTACGCCATCGCCGGCCACCCCAAGTACCAGGTGACCTCCGGTGAGGTGCTGCTCGACGGCGAGAACGTCCTCGAGATGAGCGTCGACGAGCGCGCGCGGGCCGGCCTGTTCCTGGCCATGCAGTACCCGGTCGAGGTGCCGGGCGTGTCGATGTCCAACTTCCTCCGCACCGCGGCCACCGCGGTCCGTGGCGAGGCCCCCAAGCTGCGCCACTGGGTCAAGGAGGTCAAGGAGGAGATGGGCAAGCTCGAGATCTCGCAGGAGTTCGCCGAGCGCTCGGTCAACGAGGGTTTCTCCGGCGGCGAGAAGAAGCGCCACGAGATCCTGCAGCTGGCGCTGCTCAAGCCGAAGTTCGCCATCCTCGACGAGACCGACTCCGGCCTCGACGTCGACGCGCTGCGGATCGTTTCGCAGGGCGTCAACGAGTACAAGGCCAACAGCGAGGTCGGCGTCATGCTGATCACGCACTACACCCGGATCCTGCGGCACATCACGCCGGACTTCGTGCACGTCTTCGCCGGCGGCAAGATCGTCGAGTCGGGCGGCAAGGAGCTGGCCGACGAGCTGGAGGAGAACGGGTACGTCAAGTACGTGGGCAAGTCCGAGCCCGCGTCCGTCTGACGTTCCTGCGCAAATACACCGAGAAGAGAGGAGTCGGCCCGATGACCACCACCTCGGCCGGTTCTCTGCCACTGGACGTGGCGGCCCTGAAGGCCGACTTCCCCATCCTGTCGCGCACGGTTCGCGACGGGAAACCCTTGGTGTACCTGGATTCAGGGGCGACTTCGCAACGTCCCACCGCGGTGTTCGATGCCGAACGCGAGTACGTCTTCACTTCGAACGCCGCCGTGCACCGCGGTGCGCACCAGCTGTCCGAAGAGGCGACCGACGCCTACGAGTCCGCGCGGGCGAAGATCGCCGAGTTCGTCGGCGCCGACCCCGAAGAGCTGGTGTTCACCAAGAACGCCACCGAAGGCATCAACCTCGTCGCGTACTCGATGAGCAACGCCGCCACGGCCGGCCCCGAGGCGGCGCGGTTCGTGGTCGGCCCGGGTGACGAGGTCGTCGTCACCGAGATGGAGCACCACGCGAACCTCGTGCCGTGGCAGCAGCTGTGCCAGCGCACCGGGGCGACGCTGAAGTGGTTCAAGGTCACCGAAAACGGCCGCCTCGACCTGTCCGATGTGGACGAGCTGATCACCGAGCGCACGAAGGTGGTCGCGTTCGCGCACCAGTCGAACGTGCTCGGCACGGTCAACCCGGTCTCGCTGCTGGTCGAGAAGGCCAAGGCCGTCGGCGCGCTCACCGTGCTCGACGCCTGCCAGTCGGTGCCGCACTTCCCGGTGGACTTCCACGCCCTCGGCGTCGACTTCGCGGTGTTCTCCGGGCACAAGATGCTCGGCCCGTCCGGCATCGGCGTCCTCTACGGGCGCACCGAGCTGCTCGAAGCGATGCCGCCGTTCCTGACCGGCGGCTCGATGATCGAGATGGTCCGGATGGAGGGCTCGACCTTCGCGCCGCCGCCGCAGCGGTTCGAGGCGGGCGTGCCGATGACGTCGCAGGCCATCGGCCTCGGCGCGGCCGTCGACTACCTCACCGCGATCGGCATGGACCGCGTCGCGGCGCACGAGAAGGAACTCGCCGCGGCGGCCCTCGAAGGCATCGGCGCGATCCCGGGTGTCCGGATCATCGGCCCGACGGACCTCGAGGACCGTGGCGCGACCGTGTCGTTCGTGATCGACGGCGTGCACCCGCACGACGCCGGCCAGGTGCTCGACAGCCTCGGCATCGCCGTCCGCGTCGGCCACCACTGCGCGTGGCCGCTGCACCGGGCGTGCAACGCGCAGGCGACCGTGCGCGCCTCGTTCTACCTCTACAACGACCTGTCCGAGGTGGACGCCCTGGTGGCCGGGGTCCGCGAGGCGCAGAAGTTCTTCGGGGTGGGACAGTGAACCTGGAGAGCATGTACCAGGAGATCATCCTGGACCACTACAAGCACCCGCACGGGCGCGGCCTGCGCGACCCGTTCGACGCCGAGTCGTTCCAGGTCAACCCGACCTGCGGCGACGAGGTGACGCTGCGGGTGAAGCTCGACGACGGGAAGGTCACCGACGTTTCCTACGACGGCCAGGGCTGCTCGATCAGCCAGGCCTCGACGTCGGTCTTGACGGATCTCGTCGTCGGCCACACGCTTGAGGAGGCGTTCACCACCATGGACGCCTTCGTGGAACTGATGCAGGGCAAAGGAAAGGTCGAGCCGGACGAGGACGTGCTGGAGGACGGGGTCGCCTTCGCGGGCGTCGCCAAGTACCCGGCCCGCGTGAAGTGCGCCCTCCTCGGCTGGATGGCTTTCAAGGACGCCGTCGCCCGGACGAGCAGTGGAGCTGAACAGGCATGACCGAAGAAACCGCCACTCGTGAGGGGCGCACCGCCGCCGACCTCGACGCCGAGACCACGGCGACGCAGGACCTCGACCTCGCCAAGCTCGAGGACGTCGAGGAAGCCATGCGCGACGTCGTCGACCCGGAACTCGGCATCAACGTCGTCGACCTGGGTTTGGTCTACGACATCCGCGTCGAGCCGGACAACACGGCGACCATCGACATGACGCTGACGTCCGCGGCCTGCCCGCTGACCGACGTCATCGAAGACCAGACGTCGGCGGCGCTGACCTCCGGCGGCCTGGTCAAGGACTTCCGGATCAACTGGGTCTGGATGCCGCCGTGGGGTCCGGAGAAGATCACCGAGGACGGCCGCGAGCAGCTGCGCGCCCTCGGCTTCACGGTCTGAGTTCTCTCGCGTCGAGCGGGTCACCCTCCGGGGTGGCCCGTTTCGCGTATAACGCCCTATACCGTGCGTGCCAGGCGAGCGCGTAGAGGCCGAGGGCGACCGCGAACCCGCTGCCGGCGCCGGTGACGAGCAGGTAGGTCGCGTTGCCGAAGACGCCCGCCGGGGTCATCGGGTCGTGGGCGGCGAGGAACGGCAGCACCTGCACCACGCCGCCGACGGCCGCGCCGAGGGCCAGGAACGCGGCCACGGTCTTCCGGCGGCGCAGGCCCGGCGGCGCCGGCGTGACGGGCGCGCCGCGGTACCAGCGCCACAGCCACCAGGCGAGCACGGCGGCCCCGGCGAGGGTGCTGACCAGCTGGATCAGCCGCCCGACGTCGACGCCGGTGACGAGCGGGATCCGCAGGAAGGCCGGGCCGCCGCTTTCGTGGGTGAAGGCGTCCCACCCGACGTGCGTGGCGGCGCCGAGCACGAGCGACAGCGCGATCCACCCCGGCCGCTTCCAGCCGAAGGATCGGCGGGGGAGCCGTTCGGCCAGGCGCTGCGGGGCCAGGGCCGTGAGCGGCCGCTTCAGCAGCACGTGGAAGACGGCGAGCAGGGCCAGCGCGAGGAGCGGGTCGAGCCAGAGGACGGCCGTGAATTCGTGGGTCCGCGAGAGGCCGAACCCTTCCGGCGCGGGCACGAACCAGAAGAGGTCCGGCGCGACCGACCCGGCGACGAGCGCCGACGGCACCAGGGGGTGCTTCGCCAGCGGGAGTACGGCGGCGGGATGACTCAGCGTGAACGGCACGGCCGTTAGTATCCCGGAGTGATCCTGCGGTCGATCCTCCTGTTCCTGGCCGCGGCGGTGTGCGAAATCGGCGGCGCCTGGCTGATCTGGCAGGGCATCCGCGAACACCGCGGTCTGCTGTGGATCGGTGGCGGCGTGGTGGCGCTGGGCGTGTACGGCTTCGTCGCGACGCTCCAGCCGGACGCCCACTTCGGCCGCATCCTCGCCGCGTACGGCGGGGTGTTCGTGGCGGGGTCGCTGGCCTGGGGCGTGGTCGCGGACGGTTACCGCCCCGATCGGTACGACGTGCTCGGCGCGCTGCTGTGCCTGGCGGGGGTCGCGGTGATCATGTACGCGCCGCGGACGGGGTAACGCCGCAGGTGCGCGCCTTCGACGGCGAGGAGGGCCACCGCGGGAACGTGGGTGGCTGCTCGGCGGCGCGGTCGTCTTCGTCGCCGGGTTCATCGGGCCGATCGTGACGCTCGTCCGGATCGCCGGAAGACGACGAACAGCAGCCGCAATCCCACCAGGGCGCTGATCACCAGCAGGTTGTAGCCGAAGACCTGGTGCAGCGTCAGGTCCGCGGCGATGCGCGGCCCGCCCGACCCCGTCAGCAGGAACACCGCCATCAGCCCGGTCGCCGCGCCGACGAAGGCCAGCAGGGCCTCGTGGACCAGGCCGGTGACGACGTCGCGGTCGCGCTCGTCGGAGAACAGCCGGACGTTCACCGACAGCCTGCCCTCCTCCAGTGCCGCGCCGATCCGGTCGATGCGGCGGGGGATGCGGCGCAGCACCGGCAGCAGCGCCGTCAGCTCGCCGAGCGCCGTGCGGCCGAGCGGGCCCGGCCGCAGCCCGGCGCCGACCTGCTCGGCGGCGAACGCGCGGGACTCGGCGACGACGTCGAAGCCGGGGTCCAGCGCGGCCAGGGTGCCCTCGACCGTGGCCAGTGCGCGGAACACCGCGGCCACCGGCGGCGGCACGCTGAGCCGGAAGTCCGCGATCACGCGGAACAGGCCGGTGAACAGGTCGAGGTCCGGGGTGCGGCCGGGGCCGAAGTGCCGGGCGACCAGGGCGCCGAGGGCGCGTTCGAGGCGCTGCTCGTCGATCTCGCCGGTGCGGTCGACGACTTCGAGGAGCCCGTCGCGCAGGCCCGCCGGGTCGCCGCGGTCCAGGGCGAGCAGCAGGTTCTGCAAGCCGCCCCGCAGGCCGGTGTCGAGCCGGCCGACCGAGCCGAAGTCGAGCAGGCCCAGCCGGCCGTCGCGCAGTAGCATGAGGTTGCCCGGGTGCGGGTCGGCGTGGAAGACGCCGCCGATCATCACCTGGTCGAGCAGGCAGCGCAGGAGCGAGCGGGCCAGCCGCTTGCGCTCGGCCGGCGGCAGCGTGTCCTTCGCCGTGGCGAGCGGTTTGCCGTCCAGGCGGGACATGACCAGCACGCGGCCGGTGGAGAGTCCCTTGTGGACCCTCGGCAGCCCGACGTCCGGGGAGCCGGTGGCGGCGACGGCGGCGATGTTGCGGGCTTCGATGGTGAAGTCGAGTTCCTCGGCCAAGGCGGCGGCGAACCCGTCGGCCAGTTCCGCGACGCCGAGCGAGCGCGCCCAGTCCGCGCGGTCCTCCAGCGCCGCGGCGACGCGCCGGACGATGGCGATGTCGCGTTCGGCTTGCTCCCGCACGCCCGGCCGCTGGACCTTCACGACGACGTCTTCGCCGGTGCGCAGCTTCGCGCGGTAGACCTGCGCGACCGACGCGGCGGCCAGCGGATCGGGGTCGAATTCGGCGAAGACGTCGTCGGGGGAGCCGCCGAGTTCGTCGGCGAGCAGGGCCCACACCGCGTCGGCGCGGGCGGGGGCGACCTGGTCCTGCAGCCGGCCGAGTTCGTCGGCGAACACCGGCGGCAGCAGGTCCGCGCGGGTGGACAGGAGCTGGCCGAGCTTCACGAACGTCACGCCGCCCTCTTCCAGCGCGCGGCGCAGGGAACGCGCGAGCTTGGCGTGCCGCCCCGGCGCGAGGCCGGGTTCGCGGCGGCCGGTCAGGTAGCGGCCGAGGCCGTGCTTGACCGCGATCCGGCTGATCTGCGCGTACCGGCGGGTCCGGGAAAGCCGTCCCCGCAGCCGCCCGAGCCCGAAGCCGTGGGGCAGCGCCATTTCGGCGACGAACAGGAAGATGAGCGTGGCGAGGAAAGCGCTGCCCGCCAACGGGATCAGCAGGCCGAGGGCCGCGCCGCCGTGGTGCAGCAGCGAACCGGGGAACGCCTGCCCGATGCCGCCGGCGACGAGCCAGCCGAAGGCGGCGGCGCACAGGGCGCGCACGGCGCCGATCCGGACGCCGAGCACGCGCCGCGCCGCGGCGACGAGCGGCCACAGCAGGAGCACGTACAGGGGGAGGGTCATAAGGCCCAGCAAGATGTCCATCGGTTCCCTTTCGCCGACGCCGAGCAGACCACGGCGGCCCGGGACGGCGGCTCACGCGGCGGCGGGAGGCGGCTCCCTCCCGCGGGGGAACGACTTTCGGCCGTGGCCGCGGCGGTGGTGGGCTTCTAACCTGATCGCGCGAACGACGGTGAAGTGCTCTCTGAACCGGACGAAGGAGACACATGAACGGACGCGTGATGGGCCGGGTGGTCGCGTTGGCCATCGCGGCCCCGCTGGGCCTGGGCCTGGCCACCGCCCCGGCCGCCTCGGCGGCTGCGGTCACGACGCTGTACTACAGCTCCTCGGGCGCCCCGGACTACCTGGCCCAGATCGACCAGGGCGCGGCCAACTGGAACGCCGCCGTCACGGACGTGAAGCTGGTCAAGCGGAACACGAGCGCCACGATCGTGTTCCACGAGGTGCACAGCGGCGGTTCGTACACGAACACGAACGGCCACGGGCGCGGGCAGATCTACCTCGACACGAGCCAGGTGGCGGAGGGGTACGACCCGACCCGCATCGCGGCGCACGAGCTGGGCCACAACCTGGGGCTGCCGGACCACTACAGCGGGCCGTGCACCGAGCTGATGTCCGGCCACGGCCCGGGGACGGCGTGCAAGAACGCCAAGCCGTCCGCGGCCGAGGCGGCGAAGGTGCAGTCGCTGTGGGTGAACGGGCTGGCGGCCGCGACGGCGGAGCTCCGCACGGCTCACTGAGCGGTTCCGTGGTGGCCTCCGGTGGCGCGCCGGAGGCCACCTCCGGTCTTTCTCCGGTGCAATCCCAGCATCACCCCGGCGATGACCACCGCTCCGCCGAGCACCTGCACCAGCGTGAGCCGTTCCCCGGCCAGCACGACGGCCCAGCCCAGTCCGGCCACCGGGACGATGTTCAGCAGGTTCACCGCGGCACTGGCGTCCAGCCGCCGCAGTCCGTGGTTGTACAGCAAGAAGGCCGCCACCGAACAGGCTCCCGCCAGAAAGCCGATCCGCAGCCAGTCCGCCCCGCCGGGCACGCTCCACCGGTCCACTTCGGACAACGACAGCAGCGCGAACCCGCCCGCGCCGGCGAGAGTCTGGTAGTAGGTCGCCACGATCGGCGACGCGCCCGAACCGTCCCGCCGCGCCAGGACGTTGTACCCGGCCCACGCCACTCCGCCCGCGATCAGGAAGACGTCACCCCACAGCGAGTGCGCGCCGTTCGCCCGGACCACCAGCGAGACTCCCGCGATCGCCACCAGCATCCCCGTCAGCCGCAGCGGGGAAAACTCACCGCGGCCGGACAAAGCCATGGTCAACACCGGGTACGCAGCCACGATCAGCGTCGCGTCCGAAGCCGACGCCAGGTCGACGCCCACGTTCTCCAGCGCGAAGTACGCCGTGATCCCCAGCAGGCCCGCCGAGCCGATGAACAACCGCTCCCGCGGCGAAGGCAGGCGACGGCGGTCCGGTCCCGTGTGCACCAGCACCCCGAGGATCGCCGCCGCCGGCAGGAACCGCAGCGCGCCCAGCGTCATCGGCGGGATCCGGTCGAGCGCCACCTTGGTGACCGCGAACGAACTGCTCCAGATCAGCGCCGCCCCCAGGACGGAGGCCACGGGCAGGCGGACGGGCCGTGAATCGGTGATCATGCGCATCAAGGTAGAGAACAACCGGAGCTACCCCGGTCAACACCGTGCTAGATTCGGCGGAACCGGAAAAATGACGAATAATACGAGTCACCGAAGCGGAGTCCGGCCCCGATGGACGAACTTGACACGGCCCTGCTGACCCTCCTCCAGGAGGATGCCAAGCAGACGAACAAGGAACTCGCCCGCCGCCTGCACATCGCGCAGTCGACCTGCCTCGAACGGGTGCGGGACCTGACCCGGCGGGGGATCGTGCGCGGGCACACCGTCGACGTCGACCTGAAGAAGATCGGCCGGCCCGTGCAGGCGATGGTCGCCGTGCGGTTGCGGCCGCCCGACCGGGCCGTCATCGAGTCGTTCCGGGCCTTCGTCACCGGCCTGCCCGAGGTGCTCTCCGTCTTCGTCATGTCCGGCAGCGACGACTTCCTGCTGCACATCGCCGTCGCCGACAACGACCAGCTGAGCGGGTTCGTCCTCGACCGGCTGACCCAGCGCCGGGAGATCGTCGACGTCCGGACGTCGGTCATCTTCAACCACTTCCGCCGCACGGTGGTCACGCCGGCCGAGAGCGACGGGTGAGGCGGGTCCACCGCGAGAGGGAGGCGCGGCGGGGCATCGGGCTGCGAAGATCGGCCGGTGCGCATCCTCCGGCCGTTGACGAGCAAGGCGACCTACCGCCGCTGGGTCTACCTCGTCCTCGGCGGCGCCATCAGCGTGCCCTACCTGCTGTTCGCCGCGGTCGCCGTGCCGGCGCTGCTGCCGTTCGTCACGACGCTGGAGCAGGCCACCGTCGTCGGCGGCCTGCTCACCCTGGCCGTCCTCGGCGGGACGGCGTTCCTGCCCGCCGTGCACGTCCTCGAGTCGACCGCCGTCCGCGAGCTGCTCGACGACCCGGTGCCGGACGCGCCCGCGAAACCGCACACCCGCCCAGGCCGGCGGCGCGCGGCCGTGATGTTCGTGCTGCACGTCGGCGCCGGGTTCGTCGTCAGCTGCTTCAGCCTCGCCGCGCCGGTCGCGGTCGGGCTGTCGATCAGTGCCGTCTTCACCGGGCGGCTCTTCCAAACCGACGAGGGGGAGGCCGTCACCGTGCCGACGGGCTGGGCCTCGGTGTGGCTGCCGGTGGTCTTCGGAGCGGGTGTGGTGCTGCTGGTCTACGCCGTCGGCGCGGCGGGCGGGCTGCTGCGCCGGGCCGCGACCGGGCTGCTCGGCACGACCGCCGCCGACCGGATCGCCCGGCTCGAACGGCGGACCGAGCAGCTCGCCGAACGCAACCGCCTGGCCAGGGAGCTGCACGATTCGGTCGGGCACGCGCTCAGCGTCGTCACCCTGCAGGCCGGCGCCGCCCGGCGGACGCTGCGCACCGACCCTGACTTCACCGAACGCGCGCTCGGCGCCATCGAGGAGTCCGCCCGCACCGCGCTCGACGACCTCGACCACGTCCTCGGCCTGCTGCGGGAGGAAGCGCCGGGCCGGACACCGCAGCCGACGCTGACCGCGCTGCCGTCACTCGTCGAAACGACCCGGCTCGCGGGCACCGACGTGACGGCCGACCTCGGCGGTGATCTGGCCGCGGTGCCGCCGGTGGTGTCGCGCGAGGTGTACCGGATCCTGCAGGAATGCCTGACCAACGCGGTCCGGCACGCCGGTAGGGTCCCGGTGACGGTGGTCGTCGCGGTCGCGGCGCACGAGCTCCGCGCGCGGGTCGCCAACCCGCTGGGGAGCGGAACGCGCCGGCCCGGCGGTGGCCGGGGGCTGCGGGGGATGGCCGAGCGGGTGGCGGTGCTGGGCGGCGAGCTGTCGGCGGGGCCGGTGGACGGGCAGTGGGAGGTCGTGGTGCGGGTGCCGTGGGGGAGCGGGCGATGAGCGTCGGCGTGCTGCTGGTGGACGACGAACCGCTGATCCGGGCCGGGCTGAAGGCGATCGTCGACAGTGAACCCGGGCTCGCCGTGCTCGGCGAGGCCGCCGACGGTGCCGAAGTGCCCGGGCTGGTCGCCCGGCTGCGGCCCGACGTCGTGCTCATGGACGTGCGGATGCCCGCCGTCGACGGGATCCGGGCCACCACGCACCTGATGTCCACTGTGGACGAGCCGCCGAAGGTCATCGTGGTGACCACCTTCGAGAACGACGAGTACGTCTACGACGCGCTCCTCGCCGGAGCCAGCGGGTTCCTGCTCAAGCGGGCCCGGCCGGAGGAGATCGTCGCCGCGATCCGGACCGTCGTGGCCGGGGATTCGCTGCTGTTCCCGACGGCGATCCGGCGGCTGGCCGCCCAGCACGCGCCCGCCCCGGCCGGCGACGGCCTGGCCAACGCCGGATTGACCGAACGCGAGCGCGAGGTGCTGCGGCTGATGGCCGGCGGACTGTCCAATGTGGAGATCGCGGGCGAGCTGTACCTGGGCGTCCAGACGGTGAAGACCCACGTGGGCAACGTGCTCGCGAAACTCGGCGCGCGCGACCGCACCCAGGCGGTGATCCGGGCGTACGAATCGGGCTTCGTGGCACCGTCACGCTGATTCGGGCACCATGGGCCGCGTGACTGCCGCATACGACGACTTCGCCGGCGCCTACACGGCGGAGAACGAAACCAGCCTGATGAACGCCTACTACGAGCGGCCCGCGACCCTCGCGCTCGTCGGTGACGCGGCCGGACGCCGGATCCTCGACGCCGGCTGCGGGTCCGGTCCGCTGTTCGCGGCGCTGCGGGACAAGGGCGCCGTCGTCAGCGGGTTCGACCAGAGCGCCGCCATGGTGGCGCACGCGAGAACGCGGCTCGGCGCCGACGCGGACCTGCGGGTCGCCGACCTGACCGACCCGCTGCCGTACCCCGACGCCGAGTTCGACGACGTCGTGGCGTCCCTGGTACTGCATTACCTGCGCGACTGGGACCCGGTGCTCGCCGAGTTCCGGCGCGTGCTCAAGCCCGGCGGCCGGCTGATCGCCTCGGTCAACCACCCGATGATGATCAACCTGACCCACCGCCACGAAGGCCCGCGGCCGGACTACTTCGAGGCCTACACCTGGACCGACGAGTTCGAGCTCCACGGCGAAAAAGCGCGGATGACGTTCTGGAACAAGCCGCTGCACGCGATGACCGACGCCTTCACCGCGGCCGGTTTCCGGATCGCCGTCATCAGCGAACCGCACCCGGTCCCGGAGGCCCGGGAGCTGTTCCCCGGCGACTTCGAAATCCTCGACACCTTCCCGAGCTTCCTGTTCTTCGTCCTGGAAGCCGGGTAGGCCTCAGTCGAGGCAGAACTCGTTGCCCTCGATGTCCTGCATGTTCTGGCACGACTCGTTTTCCTCGTCGGCGAGCAGCAGCTGCCCGCGGACCGCGCCGAGCTTCTCCAGCCGCGCGCACTCGGCCTCGAGAGCGGCCAGCCGCTCTTCGCCGACGAGCCCGGTGCCGACCCGGACGTCGAGGTGCACCCGGTTCTTGACGACCTTGCCTTCGGGGACGCGCTGGAAGTACAGCCGCGGGCCCACGCCCGCCGGGTCGACGCAGGCGGTGTCCCCCTGCAGCTCGTACCCCAGCACCTCGCACCAGAACCGGGCGACCCGCTCGGGATCCGCGCAGTCGAAGGTGACCTGGACCTGCCTGACCGACGTCATGCCGCCCAGCCTAGGTGCCGGAAGCAACCGGATTTCAGCCGAGGTCGTCGAGCAGGGCCTGGATCGCCGCCGCCATCGCCGCCGGGTCGCCGTCGCCGGGGCGCAGCACCAGATCGGGCGACGACGGGCGCTCGTAAGGCGCGTCGATGCCCGTGAAGCCGCTGATCTCCCCGGCGCGCGCCTTCGCGTACATGCCCTTCGGGTCACGCGCCTCGCACACCTCCAGCGGCGTGTCGACGAAGACCTCCACGAACGGCAGTCCGTCGTGGATCGTCCGCGCCCGGGCGCGATCGGACTCGTACGGGCTGATCAGCGACGCGATCGCCACCACACCCGCGTCCGCGAACAGGCGCGCCACCTCCGCCACGCGCCGGACGTTCTCCGCGCGGTCTTCGGGGCTGAAGCCCAGCCCGGCGTTGAGGCCGTGACGCAGGTTGTCGCCGTCGAGCAGGTACGCCGGGCGGCCCGCCGCGACCAGCCGGCGTTCCAGCTCGACCGCCACCGACGACTTGCCCGACGCCGAAAGCCCGGTCAGCCACACCGTCGCGCCACGGGTGGGGCGGTCTTCGCGCCGCACCGCCGCCGTGTGCCAGACGACGGGGGAGGCGACCGCGCCGGTGATCATGCCCGCCGCGACCGTGTCGCCGGTGTGCTCGTCGACCAGCAGGAAGCCGCCAGTGGCCCGGTTGCGGCGGTAGGGGTCGAACAGCAGTGGCGAGCGCGTGCGCAGCCGGATGCGGCCGATGTCGTTCAAGGACAGCGCTTCCGCTGTCTCGTCGCGGTGCAGGGTGGTGACGTCGAGCCGGTACTCCAGCCGCTCCACCGTGCCCCGCGTCTCGGTGGTCGTGTGGCGCACCGCGTAGGTCGCGCCCGGCCTCAGCGCGGCGCGTTCGGAGAACCAGCAGACCAGGGCGTCGACCTCGCGGGCCGATTCCGCGCGGTTGCCGGGTCGGCACAGCATGGCCCCGCGGCCGAGGTCGAGGTCGTCGGCCAGCTCCACGGCCACCGCCTGGCCCGTGAAGGCCTCGGAAAGGGGTTGCCCGCCCGGGCCCCACACCGCGCGCACCTTCGACGTGAACCCCGACGGCAGCGCCACGACCTCGTCACCCGGCTTGAACACGCCGCCGGCGATGGTGCCCGCGTAGCCGCGGAAGTCGGACCGGCGGATCACGTACTGCACCGGGAACCGCGCGTCGATGAGGTTGCGGTCGGAGGCGACGTGCACTTCTTCCAGCTGGTGCAGCAGCGAAGTGCCCTCGTACCACGGCATGCTCGCGCTGCGGTGGACGACGTTGTCGCCGTGCAGCGCGGAAACCGGGACGAACGTCAGATCGGCGACGTCGAGTTTCATCGCGAACCGGCGGAAGTCTTCGCGGATCTCGGCGAACCGCTCCGGCGACCACTCGACGAGGTCCATCTTGTTCACGCACACCACGAGGTGCCCGATCCCGAGCAGCGACGCGAGGAACGCGTGCCGCCGCGACTGCTCCAGCACGCCCTTGCGCGCGTCGACGAGGATCAGCGCCAGGTCGGCGGTGGACGCGCCGGTCACCATGTTGCGGGTGTACTGCAGGTGGCCCGGGGTGTCCGCGATGATGAACTTGCGTTTGGGTGTGGCGAAGTAGCGGTGGGCGACGTCGATGGTGATGCCCTGCTCGCGTTCGGCGCGCAGGCCGTCGGTGAGCAGCGCGAGGTCCGGGTAGTCCTCGCCGCGGTCCCGGCTGGC
The DNA here is from genome assembly GCF_014654205.1 of Amycolatopsis bullii. GTDB lineage: Bacteria > Actinomycetota > Actinomycetes > Mycobacteriales > Pseudonocardiaceae > Amycolatopsis > Amycolatopsis plumensis. The sequence continues at coordinate 37,905 of NZ_BNAW01000028.1, read as the reverse complement.
GCGTTCGACGGCGGCGAGCTGGTCGGTGAAGATGGCCTTCGAGTCGAACAGCAGCCGCCCGATCAACGTGGACTTGCCGTCGTCCACGCTCCCGGCGGTGGCGATCCGCAGCAGCTGCATCAGAAGTAGCCCTCCCGCTTGCGGTCTTCCATGCCGGCTTCGGAAATCCGGTCGTCGGCGCGGGTCGCGCCGCGTTCGGTGACGCGGGTGGCGGCCACCTCGGCGACCACTTCGGACGGTGTCGCCGCCGACGATTCGACGCAGCCGGTGCAGGTGGCGTCGCCGACCGTGCGGAAGCGCACGGTCGCCTCGTACGGCGTCTCGCCGTCCACAAGGGACAGGAAACGCGTGGCCGCCAGCAGCATGCCGTCGCGCTGGACGACGGAACGCCGATGGGCGTAGTACAACGGCGGCAGGGCGATCCGCTCGTCGCGGATGTACTGCCAGATGTCCAGCTCGGTCCAGTTCGACAGCGGGAAGACGCGGATGTGCTCGCCGCGCCGGTGCCGCCCGTTGTAGAGGTTCCACAGCTCCGGGCGCTGCGCCCGCGGGTTCCACTGGCCGTGCTCGTCGCGGAAGCTGAACACGCGCTCCTTCGCGCGGGCCTTCTCCTCGTCGCGGCGGGCACCGCCGAACACGGCGTCGAACCCGCCCTCGCGGATGGCCCGCAGCAGCGTCACCGTCTGCAGCCGGTTGCGGCCGGCGCCCGGCCCGGTCTCCTCGACGACGCGGCCGGCGTCGATGTCGTCCTGCACCCTGGCCACCTCGAGACGCAGGCCGAGGGCGGCGACGGTCTCGTCGCGGAACCGGATCACTTCGTCGAAGTTGTGGCCGGTGTCGACGTGCAGCACCGGGAACGGCAGCGGCGCCGGCCAGAACGCCTTCGCGGCCGCGTGCAGCATCACCACCGAGTCCTTGCCGCCGGAGAAGAGCAGGACCGGCCGCTCGAAGGTCGCCGCGACTTCGCGGAAGACGTGCACGGCCTCCGCTTCGAGCGCGGCGAGGTGCGAGAGCTCGTACGAGGTCACGGACACCGGAAAAAAGTAGAACATGTTCTTGTCTTTGGTCAAGCCGTGCGGGACGCTAGGGGCATGGACCTGGTCGTACTCGAAGAGATCAAGCGGCTGAAGTACCGGTACCTGCGCGGGGTGGACCTGAAGCTGTGGGACCAGGTGGCCGACACCTTCACGGTCGACGCCACGGCCGACTACGGGACCCGCGCGGTCGGGAGTGGGGGCAAGCAGTTCGAGGGCCGCGACGCCATCGTCGAGTTCCTCACCCAGAGCCTCGGCAACGGCATCATCACGGTGCACCACGCAGCTCAGCCGGAGATCGAGGTCGACGGCGACACCGCGACCGGGCGGTGGTCGTTCACCGACAAGGTCATCGTGCCCGACCACAAGGTGATCATCGAGGGCGCCGCGTTCTACGAGGACACCTACCGCCGCGACCACGACGGCGCCTGGCGGATGTCGCACATCGGGTACGTCCGGACCTACGAATCGATGATGTCCTGGGACGCCATTCCCGGCTACCGGCTGCTCGCGAACCGCTGGGCTGTCCCGGCATGATCGAGAACGAGTTCTCGTTGACCCGGCCGTTCGCCGACGCCATCGTCGAGGCCGAGAAGCTGATCGCCGAAGCCCCGCCCGCGCAGACCGAACAGGGCCTTCTGGAGGGGTACGACTACCTCGCCGGCAGCATCCGGGCGTCGCTGCAGATGGCCTGGGCCTACCAGCGCGACTTCCCGTACTTCACCGCGTCGACCGGGCCGTACACGAAGATGGGCCTGGACAACCCGGACACGCTGTACTTCAACGCGAACATCCGCGACGACCGCGAGTACCTGGTCACCGGGGTCCGCGGGACGACCGCCGACCTGAGCTTCCAGATCCTCAACGGCGACTACTCGCCGGTGGAGGTGCCCGACAGCCTCGCCGCGTTCGACGACCGGCAGCTCAAGATCGGCCCGGACGGCCGGTTCGAGCTGCGCTTCGGCCCGGCCCGCGACAACCCGCCGCCGAACTACTTCGTCCTCGGCGCGGGCTCGTCGATGCTCGTCGTGCGCGAGGTCTACAGCGACTGGGCCACCGAACGACGGGGCGAGATCCGCATCCGGTGCGTCGACACGGCGGGCCAGGCGCCGCCGGTGCCGGACCGGTCCGCGCTGGCCAAGCGCTACGGCGTCACCGGCAAAATCCTGCTCAGCCGGCTCAAGACCTTTCTCGCGTTCCCGAAGTGGTTCTACGACAACCTGCCGGTGAACACGATGACCGAGCCGCGCTCCACACCGGGCGGGCTCACCACGCAGTTCTCCTCGGCCGGGCACTACGAGCTCGGCCCCGAAGAGGCGATGATCGTCACCGTGCCGCGCTGCCCGGACGCGCCGTACCAGGGCATCCAGCTCGGCAGCCTCTGGTACGTCTCGCTCGACTACATCAACCACCAGACGAGCCTGACCGCCGACCAGGCGCGGGTCGACCCGGACGGCAAGATCCGGTTCGTGCTCGCCGAGCGCGACCCCGGGCTGGCGAACTGGCTGGAGCTGACCGGGCACGACCGCGGGTACGTCCAGATCCGCTGGCAGCGGCTCGCCCGCGACCTCGGCCCGGACGACGGCCCGGTCGTCGAGGTGGTCAAGACCGACGAGCTGCCCGACCGGCTGCCCCACCACGCCGACGCGCGGGTGACGCCGGAGCAGTGGGCGGCGCGGATCGCGGCCCGGCAGGACGCCGTCGCCGCCCGGATGCTGGGGTGAGCGTGTCCGATCTGCTGCAAGGCAAAGTGGTCGTGGTCTCGGGTATCGGCCCGGGGCTCGGCCGGTCGATCGCCGTGCGCAGCGCGCAGGCCGGCGCGGACGTCGTGCTCGCCGCGCGCACCGAGTCTCGGCTGAGCGAGGTCGCGAAGGAGGTGACCGACCTCGGCCGCCGGGCGGTCGCGGTCCGCACCGACATCGACGACGCGGACTCCGCGGCGAACCTGGTGCGTGAGGCGGTGGAGGCGTTCGGCCGGGTGGACGCGGTGGTGCACAACGCCTTCGCCGTCCCGCCGCTGACCGATCTGGCCACTGTGGACCTCGACGCCGTCCGCGCGGGGTTCGAGACGGCGGCGATCTCGGTGCTCCGGCTGACCCGGTTGTTCCTGCCCGCGCTCAAGGAGAGCAAGGGCTCGCTGGTGATGATCAACTCGGCCGTGCTGCGGCATTCGCGGCGAACCTTCGGGGCCTACAAGATGGCGAAGTCGGCGCTGCTTTCGCTGTCCCAGAGCCTCGCCAGCGAGCTGGGGCCGGACGGCGTGCGCGTCAACACCGTGGCGCCCGGGTACATCTGGGGGCCGAACCTCCAGTGGTACTTCGCCTACCTGGCCAAGGAACGCGGCGTCACACCGGAGGACGTCTACAACGAAACGGCGTCCACCATAGACCTGCGCAAACTGCCGGAGCCCGACGAGATCGCCGATGCCGTGGTGTTCCTCGCCTCGCCGATGGCACGGGCGATCACCGGGCAGTGCCTCGACGTCAACGGCGGCGAGTACCACCACTAGGAGGGTTCATGCTCCCCGGCCGGGAAGACGTCGGCACCTTCGACGACCTGCACGCCTCGGCGTCGAAGCTCACCGGGCTCGGCGACTTCGGCGCGGACGAGTACGCCGAAGGCCTGCGCGTGCTGCTGGAGTCGTACGAGGCCGACGAGGAACTGACGCCGTACGGCAACAAGGTGCACCGGGCGATGCTGCGCGGCGCCTTGGTGGCGCGGCTGCTGAGCGAGGCGTCGTGGAAGCAGAACCCGGCGTACGCCGACGTCCGCATCGAGCGGCCGATTTTCGTCACGGGGCTGCCCCGCACCGGCACGACGGCCCTGCACCGGCTGCTCGCCGAGGACCCGGCACACCAGGGGCTGGAAGTGTGGCTCGCCGAGGTCCCGCAGCCGCGGCCACCGCGGGACGCGTGGGCGGACAACCCGATCTTCCAGGGGATCCAGGCCGGGTACGAGCGCCACCACGTCGAGCACCCGGAGTTCATGGGCGTCCACCACATGTCCGCCGACCAGGTGGAGGAGTGCTGGCAGCTGCTGCGCCAGTCGATGCGGTCGGTGTCCTTCGAGTGCCTCGCGCACCTGCCGCGGTACTCGCGCTGGCTGGCCAAGCAGGACTGGACGGACGCCTACGCCCGGCACAAGCGCAACCTGCAGCTGATCGGGCTGCCGGACGCGGGCAAGCGCTGGGTGCTCAAGAACCCCAGCCACCTCTTCGCGCTGGACGCGCTGATGGCGAACTACCCGGACGCGCTGGTCGTCCAGACGCACCGGGCGCCGAGCACGATCATGGCGTCGATGTGCAGCCTGGCCGAGAAGGCCGCGGACGGCTGGTCCACGAAGTTCCGCGGCGAGGTGATCGGGCGCGGGCAGCTCGAGCTGTGGGCGCGCGGAGCCGACGAGTTCGGCTGGGCCCGGGCGCGGCACGACCCGGCGCAGTTCTGCGACGTGCGGTACGAGGACTTCGTCGCGGACCCGATCGGCACGGTGTCCATTGTGTACGACCACTTCGGACTGGAGTTCACGCCGGAGGCGCGGGCGGCGATGACGTCGGTGCACGAAGCGAGCCGCACCGGGGAGCGCAAACCGGTGCACCGGTACCGCCTGGCGGACTTCGGCCTGACACCCGAAGAGGTCGACGAGCGCTTCGCAAGCTACCTCTCCGCCCACGGCTCGTGAGTGAGAAACAGGGTCAGAACCCTGTTTCTCACTCACGAGCCCGTCGTGATGAGCTTGGCGACTTCGGCCATCGGGGGTGCGGCGGCCATTTCGGTGGCCAGCTCGCGCGCGCGGGTGCGGTAGCGCGGGTCGGTCAGGACCTTGCGGACGTCACGCCGCAGGGTCCGCGGTGAAGCCTTCGCACGGGCGCGGCCGATCCCCGCGCCGGACCAGGTGACCCGGGCCGCGACGTCGCGCTTGTCTTCGCTGGCCCCGACCACGACCAGCGGCACGCCGTAGCGGAGGGCGTGGTTGACCCCGCCGTACCCGCCGTTGGTGACCATGGCGGCGCAGCGGGGGAGCAGCTCGTCGTAGGGCAGGAGGTCGGCCACCCGGACGTTGTCCGGCAGCGGACCCGGCCGCAGCGGCGTGCCGCACGTCGTCACCACGACCAGGACGTCCTCGCCGGCCAGGGCGTCGATGGCGGGTTCGACGAGCCGGCCGAGGTCGTCGTTCGCGACCGTTCCCTGGGTCACGTGCACGACCGGCCGGTCGCCGTCCAGGTCGGCCCACCACGGCGGCAGCGGGTGCTCGCTCACCGCACTGACCGTCGTCGGGCCGATGAAGTGCAGCGGCACGCCCTCGCGCGGGTACTCGAAGCCCGGGCAGGTCATCTGCAGGACGCCGTCGCTGTGCAGCGGCCAGTCCGTGAAGAGCATGCCCGGGTCGCCGCCGAGCAGCTCCTTCGCCAGCTTCTGCGCGGGCCCGGTCATCCACGGCGTGAGCGCCTTGAGGATCGCGGCGCGCAGCGGGTGCCCGGGCGGGCCGCTCGGAACGGGCGGCATGAACGGCAGGAAGCCGAGCGTCAGCAGGCGCGGCCGCCGTTCCCGGCGGACCAGGGCCAGCCCGGCCGGCATCAGCGGATCGCACAGGATGACGTCGGCTTCGTGCCGGTCGATGACGCCGAGCTGGTGCGGCATCGCGCGGACGAAGTTCGCGAGCTCGAAGCGGGCGAGCTCCAGGCCGCGCTTCCCGGCGCGGCCCGGGATCGTGCCGTCCAGGTCGGTTTCGTCGAAGTCGGCCGCCGGCGGCAGGAGGTCGACGGTGGCGCCCAGCTTCTCGAACGTCTCCCGGTGGCGTGCCCCGGTGACGACGGTGACCTCGTGCCCGCCGGCGGCCAGCGCCTCGACGATCGGCTTGGTGGGCCCGACGTGGCCGCGCGCGGGCTGCACGCAGACGAGTACCCGGGTCATGGTTCCCCCTCAATTGACCGATACGATGTACTATCCAATTGATGACGATACCCGAAGGCGCGCGGCGCCGTTATGCCTCACCGGTGCGCGAAGGCCGCGCGCGCCGGACCCGGGCCCACGTGGTGGCGACGGCGGGGAAGCTGTTCGCCGCGCGCGGCTACGCGGGCACGAGCATGCGGCAGATCGCCGCGGAGGCGGGGGTGAGCCTGGAAACGGTGACGCAGGCGGGCCGCAAACCGCAGCTGCTGCTGGCCGCGTTCCGGGCCGGCTTCGCGGGCGACCCGGACGCGGTGGACCTGGACGCCTTGGCGGGCCCGGCCGGACCGGCGGACCTGCCGTCGGTGGTCGCCCGCGTCGCGGCGGGGGTACGCGATTCGTTGCCGATCTGGCGCGCGTTCACGACGGCGGCCGCGGCGGACGCGGAGGTGGCGGCGGTCCGGGCCGAGCTCGCGGTGCTGCGCCGCGCGGAGATCGTGGAGCGGCTTTCGGCGGCGGGACTGGCATCCGAAGGGGCGTCGGCCGGGCGCTTGGCCGACGCGATCGGGTTGATCACCTCGCACGAGGCCTACGACCACTTGACGACGGTGTGCGGGTGGGCGCACGAGGAGTACGTGACTTGGGCGGCGCTGACGATCCCGGCTCAGCTGGCCCTCGACTGGCCGCCGGGTTAGCCGACCGCGGCCCGCAACCCGCGGGTTCCGATGCCGCGCAGCACTTCCACCCGCTCCGCGCCCGGGCGGCTCAGCACCCAGCTCGACCCCGGCACCGCCTTCGCGCGCTTCTTCAACGGCGCCAGCAACCGCGAAACGTCCTGGTACGAACCGATCGCGCCACTCGCGCAGACCAGCGTCGCCAGCGAGACGGTCACCGGCAGGCCGTCGGCCGACCAGGACCGGTCCAGCAACGCTCCCGCCACCGTCGCGATTTCGTCGACATCGCACACCACCAGGAAGTCGTCGCCGCCCACGTGGCTCACGCGCATGCGCCGCAACCCGCCGGCCAGCTCCGTCAGTGCCGCGCCCATCTCGCGGATCAGGTTGTCGCCCGCCGCGAAGCCCGCCGTGTCGTTGACCGCCTTGAACCCGTCGATGTCGAGCCAGGCCGCCACGAACGGCTCGCCGATGGTGATGCGGCGGGCCACGTCGCGGGCGATCGTGTCGCTGCCCGGCAACCGTGTCAGCGGGTTCAGCGCCGCGGCCGCCTCGACCTTCGCCTCCGCGACGCCTCGGACCACCTCGGTCACCAGCACCACGCCGAGGCAGCGGCCGAGCTCGTCGACCACGACCACGTCGTCGCCGGTGCGGCCCCAGTCCGCGTCGGTGACCAGCTCGAGGAACTCCATCGCGCCGGCGCGGGCCTCGATCGTGTGCGGGGTGTCCGCGAGGCGGGCCGCCGGGCGCTTCGCGTGCAGCGCGTGCCCGTACGGGCCGGTGACCGCGACCAGGAACCGGGTCCGGTCGACCGACCAGCGCGGCCGGTTCAGCTCGTCCACCCCGACCACGCCGCTCGGTGCGTCGGCCGCCGCCAGCACCGCGCGGACTTCGTCGCACGTCGCCGATTCCGGCAGGGTCGTCGCCGGGCGGAGGAAGTCGCCGACGCAGGGTGCCGGGGCGCCGGTCGAAGGGCGGGCGCGCGTGAGCAGCGCCGGCGCCGGGCCGGCGGCCGTCGGCGGCGCAAGGAGGTGCCCCTGCGCGATCCGCACGCCCAGGTTGCGGACGGCGTCGAGCTGCGCGTCGGTCTCGACGCCGGTCGCGACCAGCCGCGTGCCGGTGCGGTTCGTGTAGTGCAGCAAGGCCTCGGCCACGGCGACCGAAGCGGGGTCGTCCGGCAGCCCGCGCAGCACGGTCCGGTCGAGCTTGACCAGGTCGATCGGCGCCTCGACCAGCAGGCCCAGCGGCAGGTCTCCGCGGCCGAGGCCGTCGAGGGCGAGCCGGAAGCCGAGCTCGGTGAGCTCCCGCATGCCGGCGAGCGCGCGGCCGGGCGGCAGCGGCGCGAACGGCGGGCCGATCTCCAGCACGACGTCGCGGGTGCGGCGGCCGGCCTGACCGAGCGCCTCGAGGAGGCCCTCGTACATCGACGGCGGCGCGGCCAGGGTGCGGGCGGAGAGGTTCAGGTGCAGGGGGAGCGACGTCGGGTCTTCCGCGTCCTGCCGGACGGCGGCGACCGCGAGCCCGACGTCGGCCTCGGCGAGCCTGCCGTCGCGGCGCGCCTGCGCGAGCAGCTCGGGGACGGTGCCGCGGCCGGGCCTGGCCAGCGCTTCGTGCGCCACGACACCTCCCGTGTGGAGGCTGTACAGCGGCTGGAAGGCGAAGCGGACCGCGCGTGGCGACTTCACGGCCTCGATCGTCGCGGGTCGCGCGGCGGAGCGGAACCGATGTCGGCTGATGTTCACCGGGGGTTACCCACATCGGCCCATTTGTTTCAGGGTTGACTTATATAAGTGGATACTTGTAGCTTGGCCGGGTGCACGCCTTCGACGTCCTCGGCGACCCGGTCCGCCGCCGGATCCTCGAGCTGCTGGCCGACGGCGAACGGGCCGCCGGTGCGGTGACCGAGGTGATCCGGGCCGAGTTCGGCATCTCGCAGCCGGCGGTGTCGCAGCACCTGAAGGTGTTGCGGGACAACGGCTTCGCGGTCGTCCGCCAAGACGGGACCAGACGGCTGTACGCGGTCGGCCACGCCCCGCTGCGCGACGTCGACGTCTGGCTCGACCGGTTCCGCCGGTACTGGACGCCGCCGCTGGACGCGCTGGCCACCGAAATCGCCCGCGGCAAGCGCGAGCGCCGCCTCAACCAAGGAGAAGGTTCGTGATCGACGTCAGCCACCAGATCAGTGCCGTCCGCCGGACGCTCGGCGACCGGGTGCTCGAGGGGAAGGAGGCCCGCGTCCTCACGATCAGCCAGGTCTACGACACCGACCTCGCCGACCTGTGGGACGCGTGCACGAACCCCGAGCGCATCCCCCGCTGGTTCCTGCCGGTCAGCGGGGAGCTCGAGGTCGGCGGGAAGTACCAACTGGAGGGCAACGCCGGCGGCACGATCGAGCGCTGCGACCCGCCGAAGAGCTTCGCCGCCACCTGGGAGTTCGGCGGCAACGTCAGCTGGATCGAGGTTCGCCTGACGCCGGAAGGTCCGGGCACGCGGTTCGAACTGGAGCACGTGGCGCACGTCGACGACCGCTGGGACGAGTTCGGCCCGGGTGCGGTCGGCATCGGCTGGGACGGGGCGCTGGTCGGCCTGGTGCTGCACCTGCGCGCGCCGGGAACGGCCGTCGACCCCGAGGCGGCGATGGCCTGGATGATGTCGCCCGACGGCATCCGGTTCATGACCGCTTCGAACGAGGCGTGGTACGAGGCCGACGTGGCGGCGGGCGCCGACCCGGCCAAGGCCCGGGCGGCGGCCGACCGCACGCTCAAGGCGTACACGACTCCGCCGGAGGCTTAGCGGTCGTCGTACTTGACCGCCGTCAGGGTGATCACCGCGTCCGGGGCGACTTCCGTGCCGGCCGGCGGGTCCTGGGCCGTCTGGCGCCAGTTGCGGTCGATCACCAGCGCGCGGCCCTGGCCGGTGCCGTCGACCTCGCGGAGGTTGTAGAGCCCGGCCTGCTGCATCGCGTTCTGGGCGTCCTGGTGGTTCATGCCCGAAACGTCCGGGACCTTGATCCGTTTCGCCGGAGCCGAGGTGGAGGCCGAAGTCGAAGTCGAGGTCGTCGTGCCCGGGTTGCCGGGCGGGGCGCCGCAGGCGACCGGGGCGAAGGCGAGGACCGCGAGTGCCGTGACGATGCGTCGGGACATGCCTGCGGAGTACCCACGCGCCTGCCCGCCGTTCAGGTGAACCTGGCGGCTAGGGTCGGGCGCATGGATCAGGAGACCGACCCGCGGACGGCCCGGCGCGACCCCGTGGCGAACGTCGGCGGGTTCACCGACCTGGCGACCAGCCCCTTCCGGATCGACCGCGACCGGATCGCCGCCTCCCCCTTCTTCGCGCGGCTCGGCGGCGTGACGCAGGTGGTCAGCGCCGGCGGGGCCGGGCTGCTGCACAACCGGCTCACCCACAGCCTCAAGGTCGCGCAGGTCGCCCGCGCGATCGCCGAGCGCATCACCAGCGGGCCCGACGCCGGGCTGGCCGACAAGCTCGGCGGCTGCGACCCCGACGTCGCCGAGGCCGCCGCGCTCGCCCACGACCTCGGGCACCCGCCGTTCGGGCACCTCGGGGAGCAGACGCTCGACCGGATCGCCCGCCACCGCTTCGGCCTCGCCGACGGCTTCGAGGGCAACGCGCAGACGTTCCGGATCATCACCACGACCGACGTCCGCGGGCCGTCGGCGATCGGGCTGGACCTGACCGCCGCGGTGCGCGCGGCCGTCCTCAAGTACCCGTGGCTGCGGCTGCACCACCCCGCGCCGCACCCGTCGGAGCTGGCCGTGCCGCCGCGCGGGGCGGGCGAGCCGGGCGACCTGCCGGGCACCGGCGCGGCCAAGTTCTCCGCCTACGCCACCGAACTCGACGACTTCGAGCAGGCCCGCGCGGCCTTCGCCGGCCGCGTCGAAGGCTGGCAGCAGACGGTCGAAGCGTCCGTGATGGACACCGCCGACGACATCGCCTACGCCATCCACGACCTCCAGGACTTCCACCGCATCGGCGTCCTGCAGCACGCGCCGGTCGCCGCGGAGCTGGGGGAGTGGCTCGAGCACGCGGTCGAACTGGCGTCGCTGGACGACGAGACGCTGCACGCGGACCTGCGCCGCCCGGGCCGGTCGCTGGAGCGCCTCCGCCGCCGCATGCACGCCAAGGACGCGTGGATCGTCGACGACGACGCGTTCGCCGCCGCCGTCGCGCGGGTGCGCGCGGAGCTGGTCGACGGGCTGCTGGCCGGTGAGTTCGACGGCTCGATCGAGGCCGAGCAGGCCACGGCGGCGTTCTCCGCGAACTGGACGGCCCGCCTGGTCGACGGCGTGTTCCTGCTGCCCTCGCCGTCCACCCGCACCGGGCACGTCTCGCTGCGGCCCGCGCAGTGGCATGAGGTCCAGGTGCTCAAGTTCGTGCACCGCCGGTTCGTGCTGCTGCGCCCGGATCTGGCGCTGCACCAGCGCGGCCAGGCCGGGGTGGTGACGAGCCTGGTCGACGCGCTCGACGCGTGGCTGCTCGACCGCGACGAGGTGTCCCGCCTGCCGCGCCGGCTGCACGACCTGGTCGAGCTGGCCCGCGCGGAGTACGCGGGGCTGGCGCGCTCGGCGCCGGAGCTGCTGGTGGGGGCGACCGGCGAGCCGGTGACGGGGGCGGACGCGGTGCGCGGGCTCGCGCGCGGCCGCGCGGTGGTCGACTTCGTGGCCTCGCTCACGGACAAGCAGGCGGTGACGCTGCTGGACGCGTTGTCCGGGCGGGCCGCGCAGCCGTGGTCGGATTCCTTCGTGCTCTGAGGGGCGGCGATTGTGGACTCCCGGCCCGTGGACCCCCTTGCGGCCGAGCGGTTGTCCGGTGTGTGTCCGGTGACCGGTTCGCGACTGCGCTGAACGGCCTACGTCATCCGGCCCATTCGGGAAATTATCCGTCCTTTGTCACTCGAACGGCTGATGTTTACGGAGAACTCGCGGTACTTAGCTGGATCCAGCCGGTGATCACCGGCGATCGGTCAGCGTGAGTCGGGGCACGCGCCTGGAGAATCGGAGGGCGCCCGTGCGTCGTACCCGTTCCAACAGATCGAGAACCACCGTCCTGACCGCCGGGGCCGCGGCACTGCTCGCCGCCCTCGGCCTCGTGTCGCCGCCCGCCGCGGGCGCCGCGACCGCGTCCACACCGGACAGCTTCAGCGAAACCGCGCAACAGCAGATCGCCGCCCTGCAGGCGGTCAAGGCGGGCCGCACCGCCACCGAGTCCAAAGTAGACAGCAAGCTGCTGGTCGCCGAAAAGGGACTGGGGAAGCAGCTGACCGCGCTGCAGTCCGGCGTGAGCGCCGGCGGCACCGTCGTCGTCGACATCCGCGCGAGCAAGGTCTCGCCGGACCTGCTCGCCGGGCTCACCAAGGCCGGGGCGGGCATCCGCGCGGTGTCCGACCGCTACGGCAGCGTCCGCGCCGAGGTCCCGGTCGGCAAGGTGAGCGAGATCGCCGCGCGCGGCGACGTCCAGCGCGTCGAACAGGCCGACCAGGCGATGACCGCCCGCGAGCTGGCCACCCCGGCGACGACGGGCAAGGAGCAGGCCCCGGCCGAAACCAAGCAGCAGAAGGCCGATCGCATCGCCGGCGAGCTGCAGAAGGCCATGGCCGCCAAGACCCAGCGCAGTGCCGCCGCGGCCGCGCCGCTGGTCAGCGAAGGTGACCGCGCCCACAACGCCGACCTCGCGCGCCAGCAGTTCGGCGTCACCGGCGTCGGGGTCAAGGCATGTGCGCTGTCCGACGGCGTCGACTCCCTGGCCGCTTCGCAGGCCAAGGGCGAACTCCCGCCGGACGTCGACGTCATCGCCGGCCAGGAGGGCGACGGCGACGAGGGCACCGCGATGCTCGAGATCATCCACGACCTCGCGCCCCGCGCCGCGCTCGGCTTCGCGTCGGCCTTCAACTCGGACGCCAGCTTCGCGGACAACATCCGCAAGCTGCGCTTCGAGTCGCACTGCGACGTCATCGTCGACGACGTCATCTACTTCAAGGAATCGCCGTTCCAGGACTGGATCATCGCCCAGGCCGTGAACGACGTGACCGCCGACGGCGCGCTGTACTTCTCGTCGGCGGGCAACGAAGGCAACGTCGCCAGCGGCACCGCCGCGCACTGGGAAGGCGACTTCGTCGACTCCGGCAAGTCGGTCGGCAAGTTCGCCGGCACCGCGCACAACTTCGCCGGCGCGGCGGGCAACCAGATCTACGAGCCGATCTCGAACGCGTCCTCGGCCGGCGTCCCGGTGACGCTGCACTGGTCGGACCCGCTCGGCGCGTCCGCGAACGACTACGACCTCTACCTGCTCAACTCCGCGGGCGCGGTCGTCAGCTTCAGCCAGGACGTCCAGACCGGCACCCAGGACCCGTACGAGCGCGTCACGACACCGGCCCTCGGCGGGACCGGGTTGCGCCTGGCCATCGTGAAGTTCTCGGGCCAGAACCGCTACCTGTCGCTGTCCGCCCTGCGGGGCCGGTTCTCCGACTCGGCCGACGGGCTCAAGGCCTACAACACCCCGGGCGTGACGGTCGGCCACTCGGCCGCGCGGGACGCCTTCAGCGTCGCGGCGGCCCCGGCGGCCAAGGCGTTCGGCCGGGCACTGGAACCGGGCGACCCGGCCAACCCGGCGGGCCCGTACCCGGGCTCGTTCAGCGGCGCCACCAAGGCCGAGCGGTTCAGCTCCGACGGCCCGCGCCGCGTGTTCTACGAGGCGAACGGCACGCCGATCACCCCGGGCAACGTGTCTTCGACCGGTGGCGAGGTCCGGAACAAGCCGGAGATCACCGCGGCCGACGGCGTCACCACCAGCGTGACCGGGTTCAACCCGTTCTTCGGCACCTCGGCCGCCGCCCCGCACGCGGCCGCGATCGCCGCGCTCGTGCTGTCCGGCAACCCCGGTCTGCCGCCCGCGGAGGTGCGGGAAGCGCTGATCAACACCGCGATCGACATCGAGACCCCGGGCCGCGACAACTTCACCGGGGCCGGCGTCATCCTCGCGGACAAGGTGCTGGCCTACACCGGCGCCAGCCCGCAGCCCCTCGCGGTGGCCAAGCAGCCGACGGTCACCCCGGCCGACGGCGGCTCGGCGCTCGACCCGGGCGACACCGCCAAGGTGACGCTGCCGGTGACCAACGACGGTGACGGCACCGCGGTGTCGACCAGCGTCGTGCTCACCAGCCCGACCCCGGGAGTCACGGTGGCGCCGCGCTCGAAGTCCTACGGCACCATCAGCCCGGGACAGACCGGCGTCAACGACTTCACCATCACCGTCCCGGCGAGCCAGCAGCTCGGCGTGCCGGTGGTGCTGAACGCCCGCGTCACCTTCGCCGGGGCGCACTCGCCGACGACGACGTCGTTCTCGCTGCCGGTCGGCACCCCGTCGCCGGTCGCGCAGGACTTCGCCTACGCCGGCGAGCCGGTGGCGATCCCGGACAACAGCCCGGTCGGCGCGTCGGTGACCATCCCGGTCACCGGGGTCGGCCGCGCGTCCAAGGTGACGTTCTCCGTGGACGGCACGACGTGCAGCACCGACCCGACCTCGACGACGGTGGGGCTCAACCACTCCTACGTCGGTGACCTGGTCGGCACGCTGACGTCGCCGTCGGGGGCGAAGGCCACGGTGTTCCAGCGCAACGGCGGTTCGGGCAAGAACCTGTGCAAGGTCGTCTTCGCCGACAACGCGGCGGCCGCGTTCAGCACGGTGACCTCGGCCAACGCGCCGTTCACCGGCACCTACCGGCCGACGCAGGCCCTGACCGGCAACCTCGCCGGCGCGGTGGCCGACGGCACGTGGACGTTCGGGGTGGTCGACGCGGCCGGCGGCGACGCCGGCTCGATCCGCTCGGTCGCCTTGCACATCAACGGGTTCGTCCAGCCCCCGGCGGCCGGCGCGCCGTCGAACGTGCGGTCCGTGACCAACAACGGGCCGGTTCACCCGCTGTAACTAACCAGGTAGTCCACAACCCGTGTACTAACCGGTGAGTTCAGGCCGGCTGGTAACTCACTGGTTAGTACACGGGCGGACCTGGTAACTCACTGGTTAGTACACAAGAGAATCAACCATCCGGTACGTACAGGGGCCGTCGCGGTGATCGCGGCGGCCCCGTACCGTTTTCCCCGTGAAGCCAAGGGAAGCCGCGGGCGGCGGCCGCACGGTCGAAGTGCCGCCCGAGCGCCTGGCCGGCTTCTTCGCCCGGTTCGCCGAGCGGCACGACGGGATCACCGGCACCGAAGCCACCCCGCACGAGGTCCGGGTGAGCGCGGCCGACGGGGCCACCGCGACCGCGACCGTCCCTTTCGGACCCTTCCTGGTGCTGTCCGTCGAGGATCTGGTCGAGCACGCGCTCCGCCCGCGGACGATCGCGCTCCTGCTCGTCCGGCGCGGCGGGCACAGCGTCGGCATCGCGCGGGACGGCCGGATCGAGGTCTCGCGCACCGACCGGCACCTCGTGCAGGGCCGGTCCGCTGCGGGGGGCTGGTCGCAGCAGCGGTTCGCCCGGCGTCGCGCGGGACAGGCCCGGCACGCGCTCCAGGACGCGGCGAAGGACGTCTTCGAAGTGCTCGTGCCCCGGCTGTCCGAAGTGGATGCCGTGGTGCTCGGCGGGGACCGCCGGGCGCTCGGCGAACTGCGCGAGGACCGGCGGCTGGCGCCCCTGTTCGCCCGTGCGGAACCGCGCGTGCTGGACGTCGGCGAGCCGAGCCGGGCCGTGCTCGAGGAGGCCGCCGTGCGGGCGCTGTCCGTGCAGGTCACGCTGCGCGACGGGTGAAACCGCACACGTCCGGAAAATGCGGTGGACCGCGGCCCGTACACTGGGCTCCGTGGATATCCAGCTGGAGTGACGCCGCAGCCCGCGCGGCTGCTTGATGCTGTCCTCCGTACGCCCCCTTTCCACGGGAGTTCCCCTTGATCACGGCCACCGGCCTTGAGCTGCGCGCGGGTTCGCGCATCCTGCTCAACGGCGTCACCCTCCGCATCCAGCCCGGCGACCGCATCGGTCTCGTCGGCCGCAACGGCGCGGGCAAGACCACCTCGCTGAAGGTCCTCGCCGGCGAAGGCGAGCCGCACGCCGGCGACGTCCGCCGCACCGGCGAGCTCGGCTACCTGCCGCAGGACCCGCGCGAAGGCGACCTGTCGGTCACCGCGAAGGACCGCGTGCTTTCGGCGCGTGGTCTGGACAAGCTGATGCGCGACATGGAGAAGGCGCAGGCCTCGATGGCCGAGCTGGTCGACGAGGCCGCGCGCGACAAGGCCATCAACCGCTACGCCCGGCTCGAAGAGCGCTTCGCTTCCCTCGGCGGGTACGCCGCGGAGAGCGAGGCCGCGCGGATCTGCTCCAACCTCGGCCTCGCCGACCGCGTCCTGGCGCAGACGCTGCAGACGCTTTCCGGTGGTCAGCGCCGCCGCGTCGAGCTGGCGCGGATCCTGTTCGCCGCGGCGGAAGCCGGCGCCGGTGGCAAGTCCGAGACGATCCTGCTGCTCGACGAGCCGACCAACCACCTCGACGCCGACTCCATCAACTGGCTGCGCGGGTTCCTCAAGCAGCACGACGGCGGCCTGGTGGTGATCAGTCACGACGTCGAGCTGCTGGCCGACGTGGTCAACAAGGTCTGGTTCCTCGACGCCACCCGCGGCGAGCTCGACCTGTACAACATGGGCTGGCAGCGCTACCTCGACGCCCGCGCGACCGACGAGAAGCGCCGCCGCCGTGAGCGTGCCAACGCCGAAAAGAAGGCGTCGGCGCTGCAGCAGCAGGCCGCGAAGCTCGGCGCGAAGGCCACGAAAGCCGTGGCGGCCAAGAACATGGCGCGCCGCGCCGAGCAGATGCTGTCGTCGCTCGAGGACACCCGCCAGGCCGACAAGGTCGCCCGGATCAAGTTCCCGGAGCCCGCGCCCTGTGGCCGTACTCCGCTCACCGCGGAGGGCCTCTCGAAGTCGTACGGCTCACTGGAAATCTTCACCGGCGTCGATCTCGCCATCGACCGCGGTTCGAAGGTTGTCGTACTCGGGCTGAACGGTGCGGGAAAGACAACTTTGCTCCGGCTGCTCGGCGGAATGGAAACCCCGGACACCGGATCCGTCGTTCCGGGTCACGGATTGCGTTTGGGCTATTACGCACAGGAACACGAAACTCTTGATCATGATGCGTCGGTGTGGGAAAACATCCGACATCTCGCTCCGGACACCGGCGCGCAGGAGTTGCGGAACCTGCTCGGCTCGTTCCTCTTCACCGGCGAACAACTCGACCAGCCCGCCGGAACGCTTTCCGGCGGCGAGAAGACCCGGCTGGCGCTGGCGGGCCTGGTCTCCAGCGCTGCCAACGTGTTGCTGCTCGACGAGCCCACCAACAACCTCGACCCGGCCAGCCGCGCGCAGGTCCTGGACGCCTTGCGCAGCTTCTCCGGTGCCGTCGTCCTGGTGACGCACGACCCCGGCGCGGTCGAGGCGCTGGAGCCCGAGCGGGTCATCCTGCTGCCCGACGGCACCGAGGACCACTGGTCGGCGGACTACCTCGAACTTGTCCAGCTTGCGTGACGGTGCGTCCATTCGGGTGCAAGATCACTCGCCGTAGAGCACTGGAATGGCCCAATGTGATCGCAATTTCGGCTGTTTCCCGGCTGTCGTCTGGCATTCCGGCGCTCAGTGTTCGATCATTGCCCCGGCAGGGGCCGATATGTGGCCCAGAACACTCTCGGCGGGAAGGCGATCGACGTGGCTGATCTCAAGAAAGGCGCGCGGATCACCGGCAACACGCGCGACAAGCTGGCCGCTGACCTGAAGAAGAAATACGAGAAGGGCTCGAGCATCCGGGCGCTCGCGGAGTCGACGGGGCGGTCCTACGGGTTCGTCCACCGGGTGCTGTCGGAGTCGGGCGTCCAGCTGCGGGGGCGCGGCGGGGCCACCAGGGTCAAGAAGAAGTAGTCGCGGACTGCTGCGCGGGGGGCGCAGCGGGAACTTCGGCCACGCGGAACGCCAGGTGGGCCCCGAGCAGGACCAGCGGGTACACGAGGTAGCCGTACCGGGTGGCCGGGGTGAGCAGGATCAACGCGCCGAGTCCGACGGCGATGCGCAGCAGTGCGGCGGAGCCGTTCGCGGGGGGCCGGCGCACCAGCCAGCCGATCATCGCCACGGCCGCGGCGCCGACGAGCACGAACGCCGCCACCTGCCCGATCGGGCCGGTCTCGGCGATCAGGTGGCCCGGCAGCGGGCTGGCCGCGGGCGACCGCACGACGCCCATGCCGAGCGGGAACCGGAAGACGTGCTCGACGAACGCCGCCGGATCCACCAGGTACACCGGCAGGTGCAGGGCGGCCGTCGTCGCCACCAGCGCCGCCGCGAACCGCCCCAATGCCGCCCAGTCGGCCCCGTTCCCGCGGCGCACCAGCACGAGCACGGCGAGGACCGCGGCCGCGGGCGCGACGATGAGCTTCGCGCTGACGACCAGCGCCAGCACCAGGCCCGACCAGGCGACCCGCCCGGTGGCCGCGAGCGCGCAGCTGAGCACCAACAGGCCGACGATGGCCAGGTCCGGTCCGGCCACGGCCCAGGTGAGCGCGGTGAGCGGGCAGGCCAGCGCGAGCTGCGCGGCGCCGACCGGCACCCGGGGCCACTTCAGCAGCTTCAGCGTGCCCAGCACGCACGCGCAGGCGGCCAGGGCGAACATCCAGCGGGCGTCGGTCAGCGCGTCGGTCACCGGGGTGCCGCCCAACAGCGCCCGCGGCAGGCCGAAGACCGCCATCACCGGCCCGTAGGGGGTGTAATCGTTTACCACCGGGGGCCGGCCGAGCGCGGTGACGTCGACGTACGGGGTCCCGTGGTGCAGCAGCAGATCCGCGGACCGCTCGATCACCCAGACCTCGGGCTGCGCGGCCCACGAGACCGGCGTGATCAGCCAGTCCACCCCGGTCAGGCGGCGAATCACCAGAAGTGCCAACGGGAGGATCATCGCCAACAGTGCGACCGCGGCGATGCCGCACCAGCGTGAACCGAATACGCCACGCGGGGTACGTCCGCTTCGTGCGGACAGCAGCAGGTATCCGCTGTGCACCACGCCGAAGCCGTACGCCGCGGTCGCGAAGTTGCCCCAGACGCGGTAGCCGTAGAACTCCGACACCAGTGCGGTGATCAGCGCGAACGCCAGGCAGACCAGGGAGAACCCCAGGTCCCAGCGCAGGGGCGCGGCCTCCGTGGTGCGCGACGGTGCCGTGAAGAGCCGGGCCGCGCGCCGCCATGCGGGCGCTCGGCCCACCTCCGTTTCCACGTCGCCAGGCTACCGAGGGGTCCTCGCCCGGTTCAGCCGACGTCGCGCAGGCGGGGGAGCAGCTTCGCGGCGGCTTCGGACGCCTCGACGACGTCGTCGCGGCCGGCGGGCATCAGGACCAGCTCGGTGAAGCCGGCGTCGACGTAGCTCTGCGTGAGCCGCAGGGCGCTGTCCGCGTCGGGCGGCAGCCGGAACTGCACGGCCCGGCGGACGGTCGCGGGATCCCGGCCCGCGGCCGCGCAATGCGCGTCGAGGACCGCGAAAGCCGTTGCAGCTCGGCGATTCCGGTGCCCGGCAGGGCCGCGTTCAGCCAGACGTCGGCGTGCTCGGCGACGACCCGCAGACCGCGCTTTTCGCCGCTGCTGCCCAGCCACAGCGGGGGTTTCGGGCGTTGCACCGGCTTCGGGTCGCTGACGGCGCGGGTGAGGTCGTAGTGACGGCCGGAATAGGTGGTTTCCGCCTGTGTCCACAGCAGACGGAGGATTTCGCAGGTTTCGGCCAGTCTGGCGACGCGTTCCGCCGCCGACGGCGTGGGGGTACCCATCATCGCGTCGGTCATCGTGTCGCCGCCCGCGCCGAGGCCGACGTCGAGCCGGCCGCCGGAGAGGTGGTCGACGGTCGCGGCGATCTTGGCGAACGTGCCCGGGTGCCGGTTGGTGTTGCCGGACACCAGGCAGCCGATCCGCACCCGCTTCGTCGCTTCGGCCATCGCGGCCAGGAGGCTCCAGCCGTCGAAGACGTCGCCGGTGCGGTCGGGGCCCATCGGGGCGAGGTGGTCGAAGACCCAGCAGCCGTCGAAGCCGGCGTCGTCGGCGATCGCCCAGATCTCGCGGAGGGCGGCGATGCCGAGGTGCTGCTGGGGTGGTTTGAGCCCGATGGTGGTCATGGGAACTCCTGATTGTCAGTTTACCAAATCATCAGTAAGACTGACGATCAGCGTAGGTGTAGGATTCTTCCATGTCCAGTGCGCCCCTCGCCGTCACCCAGCGGCTCGGCTACCTGCTCAAGCACGCCCAGCTGCGGCTCGCCGAGCTGGCCGAGCCGCTGTATGCGCCGCTGGGGGTCACCGGGCGGCAGCTCGCGCTGCTCACGCTCTTCGGCGACGGGCCGGCGCGGTCGCAGCAGGACGGCGCGGCCCGGCTCGGCGTCGACCGGACGACGATGGTCGCGCTCGTCGACGAGCTGGAGGCCAAGGGACTGGTCCGGCGGGAGGTCGCGCCGGGGGACCGGCGCAAGCGCCTGGTGCTGCTGACGCCGGAGGGGGAGCGTGTCCGCGAGGCCGGGGCGGAAGTCACCCGGAAAGCCGAGGCGCTCCTGCTGGAACCGCTGTCCGCCGAGGACGCCGAGCGGCTGCGCGCCGCCCTGCACCAGGTCGTTCGCGCGGAGTGAACGGCATCGGGAAGCAAACGGACAGCGAGGGCGTTGTCCAGGTCATATCCGGCGAAAACCTCGTCTTATCTAGAGGTTTCTGATCCTGGGGGTTTCCCGTGGACAACATGTGGGGGCTGTGGAGCTCGGCGATGCGCGCCGGTGACGCACCCAAGGCGCTCACCCGCGGCACGCTGAAACGCGTCGCCCGCTTCGCCCGGCCGCACTGGCGGCGGCTGCTGGCCTTCCTCGTGCTGACCGTCGTCTCGGCTGTGCTCGCGGTGACGACCCCGGTGCTGGCGGGCAAGGTGGTCGACGCGATCGTCGGCGGCCACGACGTCGAGGTGGTGGTCTGGCTCGCCGTGGTGATCGCCGCGCTGGCCGTCGCCGACGCCGGGTTCGGCCTGATCGAGCGCTGGCAGTCCGCGCGCATCGGCGAGGGCATCATCTACGACCTGCGGCGCGCGGTCTTCGAGCACGTGCAGCGCATGCCGATCGCGTTCTTCACGCGCACCCGCACCGGCGCGCTCGTGTCGCGGCTCAACAACGATGTGATCGGCGCGCAGCGGACGTTCACCGCGACGCTGTCCGGGCTGGTCACCAACGTCATCCAGCTGGCGCTGTCGCTGGCCGTCATGCTCACGCTGTCCTGGCAGGTCACGCTGATCGCGCTGATCCTGCTGCCGATCTTCGTGATCCCCGCGCGCCGGCTCGGCCGCCGGATGGCCGGGCTGCAGCGGGAGGCCGCGAACCTCAACGCCGGGATGACCACGCAGATGACCGAGCGCTTCTCGGCGCCGGGGGCGACGCTGGTGAAGCTGTTCGGCCGTCCGGTGCAGGAGGCGGACGACTTCGGGGTGCGGGCCGGGCGCGTGCGGGACATCGGCGTCCGGACCGCGATGCTGACCCGCTGGTTCATGACCAGCCTGACCCTGGTGTCCGCGCTGGCGCAGGCGCTCGTCTACGGCCTCGGTGGCTACCTGGCGCTGACCGGGAAGCTCGCGCCGGGCACGGTCGTCGCGCTGGCCCTGCTGCTGACCCGGCTCTACGCGCCGCTGACCGCGCTGGCCAACGTGCGCGTCGACGTCATGACGGCGCTCGTGTCGTTCGAGCGGGTCTTCGAGGTGCTGGACCTCGAGCCGATGATCAAGGAGAAGCCGGATGCGCGTTCTCTGGTGACCTCGGGTGGCGTCTCGGTCGAGTTCTCCGACGTCCGCTTCGGGTACCCGGCGGCCGATCGGTACTCGCTGGCGTCGCTGGAGGACGTCGCGACGTTGGACCACCGCGGCGGCGAAGAGGTGCTGCACGGGATCTCGTTCCGGGCCGAGCCGGGGCAGATGGTCGCGCTGGTCGGGTCGTCGGGGGCGGGGAAGTCGACCATCGCGTCGCTGCTGCCGCGGCTCTACGACGTCGACTCGGGTTCGGTGCGGCTGTCCGATGTGGACGTCCGGGATCTGACTTTCGCTTCGCTGCGGGAAACCGTCGGCGTCGTGACGCAGGACGGGCACCTCTTCCACGACACGATCCGCGCCAACCTGGCGTACGCGCGTCCCGGCGTCACCGACGACGAGATCTGGGAAGCCCTCGAACGCGCCCGGCTCGGCGACCTGGTGCATTCGCTGCCCGATGGCCTCGACACGACGGTGGGTGAGCGCGGCTACCGCCTTTCCGGCGGCGAGCGTCAGCGGCTCACGATCGCGCGTCTCCTGCTGGCGCAGCCCAAGGTCGTCATCCTCGACGAGGCGACCGCGCACCTGGACTCGGAGTCCGAGGCCGCGGTCGGCGAGGCACTGACCCACGCCCTCGCGGGCCGCACGGCCCTGGTCATCGCCCACCGGTTGTCGACGGTCCGCGCCGCCGACCAGATCCTCGTCCTGGAGCACGGCGAAATCGTCGAGCGCGGAACCCACGAACAACTCCTCGCCGCCGGCGGCCGCTACGCCACCCTCCACGCCACCCAGTTCGCCGACGAGGAACCCGCCATCGCGTGATCAGCCGGGCATCACCCGTGATCCGGGAGGCATCACGCGTGATTGGAGGGGCATCACCCGTGATTGGAGGGGCATCATCGTGATGCCCCTCCAATCACGCGAGTGTCCCCTCCAATCACGGGTGTGTCCCCTCTGATCACGCGTGATGCCCCTCGACGCACGTGTAGAGGGCCTGGACCAGGGCCATTTTGCGGGGGTCGTCGCGGATCAACGGGCCGAGCTGGTTGAGGGTGTAGCCGAAGGCGATGCCGTTTTCCGGGTCGGCTCCGCCGGTGGAGCCGCCGAGGCCGTCGTGGCCGAAGGCGGTGGGGTTGGGGCCGAAGCCGCGGGCGTCGCTGCCGAGGTAGAAGCCCAGGCCCCACTCGTTCGGGAGGCCGAGGACCGCGTCGATCTCCTGGCCCTGGCTTTCCCGCGCCAACGCCAGCGCCGAGGCGGACAGGAGGGTGCCGGTCGCCAGCCCGGAGTAGATCGTCGCGATCGCGCGGGCCGTGCCGTGGCCGTTCAACGCCGGCATGACCGCCTGCCGCCACGCCGGTTCGTTGGCGTCGTGCCCCTGCAGGCGCGGGTTCATCAGGGCAGCCTGGGCGACCGGGCCGGCCGCCGCGAACGCCGTGGCCAGCGCCTTCGCCATTTCTTCCGTCAGCACCGGGTCGACCAGCGTCGCACAGCGGTCGAGGTCGGCCGCAGACGCGAGGCCGATCGAGAAGTCCGCGCCCAGCGGCCCGGCGACCTGCTCGGCGAAGAACTCGCGGATGCCCTGCCCGGCGACCCGCCGCACGACCTCGCCGACGAGCCAGCCGTAGGCCAGCGCGTGGTAGCCACCCGCGGACCCGGGCTCGCACAACGGTTCCTGGGCCGCGTACAGCGACGTCATCAGGTCCCAGTCGTACAGGTCCTCGACCGCCACCGGCCGGTCCAGGCCGATCCCGGGCACGCCGGAGCGGTGCGAAAGCAGCCACCGCACCGGGATCTGCGACTTCCCGGCCGCCGCGAACTCGGGCCAGTACTTCGCGACCGGCGCGTCGACGTCGAGCTCGCCCGCCTCGGCCAGCTTGTGCGCGCAGAGCGCGGTCATGCCCTTGGTCGTCGACCAGACGTTGGCCAAGGTGTCCGGTTGCCAGGGCCGCGAGCGGTCGGGACCGGTCCAGCCGCCCCACAGGTCCACCACGACTTCGCCGTGCCGGAAGGCGGTGAACGCGGCCCCGAGCTCGCCGCGGGAGCGGAAGTTCTCCTCGAAGGCCTCGCGCACCGGCTCGAAGCCGGGAGCGCACTCGCCCTGCACGGTCGCCGTGGCGCTGTCCATCGGACCTCCTCCGGGAGCGACCGGTCGCACCGACCAGTCGGTATGTCGACGCTAAAGCGACCGGCCCGGGACGTCAAGACGTCCCGGGCCGGTGCCTTCCGACGTACTCACCGCAGGCGCGGGACGATTTCGCCGTACTTCGCCAGCAGTGCGGCGTTCGCCTCGTCGCCACCCTCCACATTGGAGCTGCGCCACAGCGGGACGTCGAGCCCCTCGGCCGTTCCGCGGTCGTAGACCTGGGCCAGCACCAGGTTCCACAGGAACGCGTTGACCACAGTGGACAGCGGCGCGGTGCGCGGCGCGTCCGGCGGGTAGCTCGCGTCACCGGGGACGACCAGCGAGTCCAGCACCACCGTCCCCTGCTCGACCAGCGTGCTCGACGACCGCTTCGGCGCCGCCGCCACGCACGCCCGCGACGTCACCGCGATGACCGCCGCCCCCCGCTTGCGCGCCTCGATGCACAGCTCGACCGGGTACGGGTTGACGCCGGAGGTCGAGAACACCACCAGCACGTCGTCCGGCCCCGGCGCGCGCTCGGAAAGGACCTCCGCGGCCAGGCCGCTGCGCCGCTCGGTCTGCGTGCTGGGCACCGCGCCGTGCAGCGGGAGCAGGTCGGGGTGGTAAAGCGGGTAGACGCAGGCCAGCCCGCCGGCCCGGTAGAACGTCTCGGCGACCGCGGCCAGCGAGTGCCCGGCGCCCGCGGTGTAGACCAGTGCGTCGGCCCGGATCACCCCCAGCACCAGGTCGGCCGCGGCCCGCACCGCTTCGGCGTTGGCCTGCTCGACGTCCGCCAGCTGCTCGGCGACGCTGCCTGCGATGTCCGTGGCGCTCACCACACCCACCCTTCCGTCGGGGATCGGGCGCCGAATCTACCGTGCGGACCACTTCGCACGGTGGAATAGCCGGACGGGGGACCGAGGTTGACCCGGATGCGGGGAACAGGAGGACGCGGGGTGGGCGAAGTGGATCCGGTGGTGTCCGTGTGGCGGGCGCGCGGGAAGACCCGGGCGGTCGTGCTCGTGCTGCACGGCGGCGCGGAGCGGGGGACCGGCACAGTGCCGCCCTGGAAGCCGGCCTTCCTGAGGATGGTCCCGATCGCCCGAGCCCTGCACCGGGCCGGACGCAAGGACGGCGTCGAGGTCCGGCTGGTGCGCAACCGCCGGTACGGCTGGAACGCCCCCGCCGAGGACCCGATCGAGGACGCCCGCTGGGCCTTGGATCGCATCCACGCCGACCACCCGGGCCTGCCCGTCGTGCTGGTCGGTCACTCGATGGGGGCACGGGTCGCGCTCCGCGTGGCCGACGACCCGGCCGTGCGCGGGGTCTGCGCGCTGGCGCCGTGGACGCCGCGGGGCGAGCCGGTCGAGGCCGTCGCCGGGCGGTCGGTCCTCATCGTGCACGGCACCCGCGACCGGATGACGAGCCCGGCCGAGTCGCACGCCTTCGCCGAACGGGCCGCGGGCGTCGCCGCCCGCGTCGCCCGCTTCGAGATCGCGAACGAGGGCCACGCGATGCTGCGCCGCGCCCGGGTCTGGACCCGGCTGACCGTGGCGTTCACCCTGGACCTGCTCGACGGCGACGACGGCGGGACGCTGCGCGGCGCGTGGGCCGCCACCGGGCCCGACCGGCTGCGGATACCCGTGTGAACGTGCCCCGGACAGGGCATTCGGCGACACGCGCCGCGGGGGTGCGGCGACTAGGATCGATCACCGGCGAACCTGGCCGGCCGGAGGGAGTACCCGTGACCACTTCGAGCGCTGACCGGGCGTCGGCCGTCCCGGACGACACCCGGTGGCCGGGCCTGGCCACCCCGCCGCACTCCGCGCTGCGCGCGCGGATCGCCGCCGCGCTGTTCCGCCACGCGGTCCGCCCGCTCGACGTCCGGGTGAGCTTCCCGGACGGCACCGTGCTGGGCGCCGGCGGCCCCGGCGCCCCCGAGATGCGGATCCTGCGGCCCGAGGCGTTCTTCCACCGCCTCGGCGTCGACGCCAAGATCGGTTTCGGCGAGTCCTACATGGCCGGCGACTGGACCGCGTCCGACCTGGCCGAGGTGCTGACGCCGTTCGGCGAGCGGATGGCCACGCTCGTCCCGCCGGTGCTGCAGAAGTTCCGCCGGCTCGCCGAGCGCACGCAGCCGCCGTCCGAGGAGAACACCCTCGAGGGCGCGCGGGCCAACATCCACCGGCACTACGACCTGTCCAACGACCTGTTCGGCGCCTTCCTCGACGAGTCCATGACGTACTCCTCGGCGCTGTTCACCCCGGGCGACGACGACCTCACCGCCGCGCAGCACCGCAAGATCGACAGCGTGCTCGACTACGCCGGCGTCCGCGACGGCAGCCAGGTCCTCGAAATCGGTACCGGATGGGGTGAACTCGCCATCCGGGCCGCGGCCCGCGGCGCGCACGTGACGTCACTGACCATTTCGGAGGAGCAGCGCGCGCTGGCCACCGAGCGCATCGCGGCGGCCGGGTTCGCCGACCGCGTCGAAGTGAAGCTGTGCGACTACCGCGAGTCGAGCGGCACGTACGACGCCGTGGTCAGCGTCGAGATGATCGAGGCCGTCGGCGCGTCCTACTGGCCGGAGTTCTACCGGGTGATCGGCGAGCGGCTGCGCCCGGGCGGGCGGTTCGGCCTGCAGGCCATCACCATGGACCACGACCGGATGATGGCGGCGTCGCGGGCCTACGGCTGGGTCCACAAGTACATCTTCCCGGGCGGCCTGATCCCGTCGGTGCGCTCGATCGAGGAGGGCGTCAAGGCGAACACCCGGCTCAAGCTGGCCGGGATGCGCGAGTTCGGCCAGGACTACGCGCGCACGCTACGGTGGTGGCGCGAACGGTTCCTGCACCGCTGGGCCGACATCGCCGGGTTCGGGTTCGACGACGTCTTCCGCCGGATGTGGGAGTTCTACCTGGCCTACTCCGAGGCCGGGTTCCGGTCCGGGTACCTCAAGGTCCACCAGTTCGGCTACGAGGCGACCGGCCGGTAACCGCAACCCGACCCCGGTGCCGGGCGTCCTCCTTCCGAGGACGTGCGGTGTACTGACGACGACATTTTGTCCGGATCGGGATTGGGTGATGGTGATGACGTACCGTGGCGACGACGGCGGGCGCCGGATGCCGCCGCCCCGGCCGCCTGCCGGCCGCTCCCGGGACCACCAGCGCGCGCAGATGATGCCGCTGCCCGGACGGGGCCGCAGCCCGTACGACGAGCGCACCCGCCCGATGGGCACCCGCGAGCCCGAGTACGCCCCGCCACCGCCCCCGCGGCAGGACCCGCCGCGGCGCCCGGCGGACGACGGCTACCCGCCGTCCCGGCCGCCGCGCCGGCGCCGCTGGAGCATCGGCAAGGTCCTGGGCGCCCTGGTGC
The DNA here is from genome assembly GCF_014654205.1 of Amycolatopsis bullii. GTDB lineage: Bacteria > Actinomycetota > Actinomycetes > Mycobacteriales > Pseudonocardiaceae > Amycolatopsis > Amycolatopsis plumensis. The sequence continues at coordinate 11,021 of NZ_BNAW01000028.1, read as the reverse complement.
TCGTGTTCGTCGTGTTCCTCGCCGGCATCTGGGTGTACCTCGAGTTCTCGATCAAGCGCGTTGACGCGCTGGCCGACTACTCCGGCCGCCCGGTGGCCGCGTCCGGCACCAACTGGCTGATCGTCGGCTCGGACAGCCGCGAAGGCCTGACCGCCGAAGACGAGGAGCGGCTCGCCACCGGCGACGTCGCCGCGGCGGGCGGCGGGCAGCGCACCGACACGATCATGGTGGCGCACCTGCCGGACAACAGCACCAAGCCGACCCTGCTGTCGCTGCCGCGCGACTCGCAGGTGTCGATTCCCGGGCACGGCAAGAACAAGATCAACGCGGCGTTCTCGCTCGGCGGCCCGAAGCTGCTGGCGCAGACCGTCGAAGGCGCCACCGGCCTGCACATCGACCACTACGCGGAGATCGGCTTCGGCGGCTTCGCCAAGATCGTCGACGCGATCGGCGGCGTCGAGATGTGCATCGACCAGGACATGAACGACACGATGACCGGCATCGACATCAAGGCGGGCTGCCCGCAGACGCTCGACGGCCGCCAGGCACTGGGCTTCGTCCGGATGCGCCACAGCTCGGCGACCCCGCGTTCGGACCTCGACCGCGTCGCCAACCAGCGCAAGTTCATCGGCGCGCTGGTCAGCCAGATCGCCAGCCCCGGCACGCTGCTGAACCCGTTCGACTTCTTCCCGCTGCTGTCGTCGGCGCCGGACGCGCTGACCATGGACTCCGGCGACCACGTGCACAACCTCGCCGGCCTGGCGCTCGCCATGCGCGGGATCTCCTCCGGTGGCGTGGTGACCACGACGGTGCCGGTGACCAGCGGGTCCGCGGAGAACTGGGACAAGGCCAAGTCGAAGCAGCTGTTCGACGCGCTGAAGAACGACACCGAGGTGCCCGACGGCGTCATCGTGAATTAGTTCGCGCCCGGCGTCCCGGCCGGGGCACCATGCAGGGCATGGAAACCCCGGCCGAGACCTACCGCGAGGACGGATTCACCCTGGCCCGCTGGCAGTTCGCCGACGGACCGGAGCTCGTCGCGACGGTCAACGGGTCCCTCGAGCACCTCGGCGCGTGGATGATCTGGGCGAGCGGCGGCTACACCGCCGAGGACGGCGCGGAATTCCTGCGCACCACCCGGCAGAACTGGGCGAGCGGCGAAACGCACGACTTCGCGATCCGCGTCGACGGTTCGATCGCCGGGGCCGTCGGCGTCATGGCGCGCGAGGGCGGCGTCGAGATCGGCTACTGGCTCGCGCGCGAGTTCGTCGGCCGCGGCCTGGTCACCCGGGCCGTGACGCTGCTGACCGAGGAGGCGTTCCGCCTCGGCGCCGGGTACGTCGAAATCAAGCACGACGAGCGGAACGTCCGAAGTGGAGCGGTGCCGGCGCGGCTCGGGTTCACCGTGGTGCGCACGGAACCGGCGGACAAGCCGCTGGCGCCGTCGTGCACGGGGATCAACCGGGTGTGGCGCCTGCTCAGGAGACCTTGTTCCGCTCCCGCAGGATCTTGAGCGCCTCGTCGGCGTGGACGGTGAAGTTCAGTTCGCTCTTGATCTTCGCGATGATTCTCCGGTCTTCGCCGATCACGAAGGTGGCCCGCTTGGTGTGCAGCGGCAGCAGTTTCCGCCACACGCCGAACTGCTTGGCGACCTCACCCTCCACATCGGACAGGAGTGGGTAGTCGAAGCCGTTGGCGTCGGCGAAGGCGCGCTGCTTGGTGATGGCGTCCGGGCTGATCCCGACGCGGTGCGCGCCGACCGCGGCGAACTCGGCGGCGAGGTCGCGGAAGTGGCAGCTCTCGGCGGTGCAGCCGCTGGTCATGGCGGCCGGGTAGAAGAAGAGCACCACGGGGCCGGTGGCCAGGAAGTCCGAGAGCGTGCGCTCCTGGCCCCGGTCGTCGGGCAGCGTGAAGTCGGGGGCGAGGTCTCCGGCGTCCATGGACGTCCTTTCTCGTCGGGGGAGCACCCATCCTGCCGGGTCTTCGGAGCTGCCTCGCCAGTGGCTTGGTTGCTGTGTTGTTTCCCGCTCCTCGTCTTCGATTGTTCAACACCGGAGAGCCGGCCTCAAGGGCGCCTTCGGCGTCGCTTCGCGATTCGCTTCGCTCCCCCTTGACCCCGGCTCTCCGGTGCTGACTGCGGCGGGGACGAGGGGCGGGGGAGGTGTAGGGCGGGTGGCCGGGTTTGTGGGCCGGGTGCCGGGGTGCCGGGTTGGGGTCGGTGGGCGTGGATGGGCTTGGGTGGGTGCTGCTGGGTCGGGTGCCGGTGGGCCGTGGGCGTGGTGAGGCGCGCTGGGTCGGGTGCCGGTCGGGCCCGTGGCGTGGTGAGGCGCGCTGGGTCGTGTACCGGTGGGGCCCGTGGCGTGGTGGGGCGCGCTGGGTCGTGTACCGGTGGGGCCCGTGGGCGTGGTGGGCGCGCTGGGCCCGGTGCGCGTGACGGCCAATGGGCGTGCTGGAGCCGGTTCTCCGGGCTCTGGGGCTCAGCTCCTCGGGTGGCGGTTGATCATCTCGTCGACCTCGTCACCCGTCGCCGAATCCGCGACGAACGGGCCGCGGGCCGCGATCACCCCGAGCTGGCGGAGGCGGGCCGCCTGCTCGTGGGTGCGGACGCCCTCCGCCCCGACCCGCAGGTGCAGCTCGCGCGCCCGGGTGATCAGCTGGGTCAGGTGCCGCAGGTCGGATTCCGCCGGCTCGTCGGTGTCCAGCGCGTCGACCACCGGGCCGGACAGGATCACGTGCCGCACGGGAAGGTGGTGCTGGGGGATCAGCTCCAGGTCCGCCGAGCCGGAGATCGTCAGCACCAGCTGCGCACCCAGGTCGGCCAGCACCGAGAGCGAATCCAGGACCTCGCCGCGCGGGTCGAGCATCGACTCGCGGTCGGTGCACAGCCGGAGGGCCCGGGCCGGGAGCTCGTGCTTGTCCAGCTGCTCCTTGACCAGCAGCACCAGGTCCGGGTCGATCGCCAGCCGGGTGGGCAGCCGGACGCAGACGTCCGGGGCCGCGTCGCCCAGGTGCGCGCGCCAGCGGGCCGTCGCGGCCAGGGACTCCGCCAGCAGCCAGCGGCCGAGCGGCACCGTCATGCCCGTGGTCTGGGCCAGCGGGTAGAACTCGTCGGAGTCGAGCTCGCCCTTCTCCGGGTGGTTCCACCGCAGCCCGGCGTTGACGGCGGCGAGCTCGTCCGGCCGGGACAGCTTCACCGTGGGCTGGTAGACCAGCGAGAACTCGCCGTTCTCCAGCGCGCCGGCGATCACCGCGCCCAGCTGGTAGCGGCCGCGGTCGCGGGCGTCGAGCTCCGGGTCGAACAGCATCCACTGCGCCTTGCCGGCCTCCTTGGCCCGGTGCAGCGCGATCTCCGCCGCCCGCAGCAGTTCCGCGGCCCCGCCCTCGACGGCCGCGCGCACGACGATGCCCGCGCTCGCGCTCACGCCGATGCCGTGGCCGCCCAGGTAGATCGGCTCGTTGAGGTCCTCCAGGGCGCGCTCGACCAGCCGGACGACCTCGGTCGCCGCCAGCTCGCCCCGCAGCAGCACCGCGAAACCGTCGCCGGACAGGCGGGCGACGAACCCGTCGTGGTGGCCGGTGAACACCGCCGACAGCTTGTTCGCGACCCCGCGCAGCACCTGGTCGCCGACGCCGGCGCCGAGGCCGTCGTTGATCACCTTGAAGCCGTCGACGTCGAGGTAGATGAGCGCGATGTCGTCGCGCGCGCCGGCGCCGAGCGCGGCCTCCAGCTTGGTGGTGAACGACGACGCGTTGGGCAGCCCGGTCAGCGGGTCGTGCACGTTCTGGTGCAGCAGCCGCTCCTGCAGCAGGTGCAGCTCGTTCGCGTCCGACACCATCAGCACCGGGTAGATCGAGCCGGGCCGGTCGCCGGGCAGCCGGGCGAGGGTGACGTCGGTCCAGAGCTGCCCGTCCTCGGTGTGGTCGAGCAGCATCCGCTCCTGGTAGCGGTCGCGCCCCGCGCGCACCTGCTCCAGGCCCTCGGCGAGCCGGGAGACGTCGTGCTCGGTCGAGCCGAGGTCGGTGAGGTGCCTGCCCCGCAGGCGATCCGGCGAGCAGCCGAGCAGCTGCCCGAGAGCGAGGTTGGCCTCCACGATGTCGCCGTCCGGGTCGGCCAGCGCGATGCCCATCGGCGACGCGGCGTAGAGCGCGGTGAACCGCAGCAGGGCGCCGTCGTGCTGCGAGCCGGCTTGGTCGACCGCGTCGTGCGCGACCTCCAGCAGGAGGGCTTCGAGCTCCTCCGGGGGAAGCGTTACTCCTTTGGTGTCGGCCAACGTCGCCGCCCACCGCCGCGCCACGTCCAGTAGCCCTGACGCGGCACCGGGTTCAGGCACACTCCACCTCTTCACGCACAGGTATGGCCAGGTCGGACACGGTGTCGGGGATCATGAAGCCACACCAGGCAGCCTTCGCCCACGATCGATGCCACGCCATCATGCGCGTGACAGGGTGTCTACCGGCTGAACGAGTGAACGAATCTCCACAAACGGTAACTTTTCATTACCTAGTGTAGGCGATGGTGGACGAGAACCGGGTCAGCGGGGGGTCAGGTGCACCGGCAAACCGTCCGCGGGGACCGGCAGGGAGACGTAGTCCCAGCGTGCGGTGTAACTCTCCGGAACCGACCAGCGGTAGGCGCGCAGCAGTTCGTGCATTAGCAACTTCACCTCGAGACCGCCGAAGTGCAACCCGATGCACTTGTGCGCGCCGCCGCCGAAGGGCATCCACGCCATCCGGTGCGACTTGTCCTCGCGCCGCGGTTCGGCGAAGCGCTCCGGGTCGAAGGCGAAGGGGTTGGTCCAGCACTCGGGCGTGAAGTGGTTGACGGTCGGCGAGACACCCACGAGCGTGCCCGCCGGGATGTAGTGACCGAGCACCTCGGTGTCCTTGACGGTCTGGCGGGTCAGCGAGGGCACCGGCGCAACGAGCCGCAACGCCTCCTTCATCACGAGGTCGAGCGTTTCGAGCTTCTCGACGGCCTCGATGCCGGGGATGTCGTCGCCGAGGGCCAGCGACTCCGCGCGGGCGCGTTCCTGCCACTCCGGGTGCTTCGCCAGGTAGTAGGCCATCGCGCTGCTGGTGATGGTCGTCGTGTCGTGCGCGGCCATCATCAGGAAGATCATGTGGTTGACGATGTCGGTGTCGGAGAACCGGTCGCCGTCCTCGGTGGTGGCCTGGCAGAGCGCGGCGAACAGGTCGTCGCCGCCCGAACGCCGTTTGGCGGGCAGGGTTTCGCCGAAGTAGCGCTCGAGGACCCGGCGCCCGTGCAGCCCGGCCGACCAGCGCCCGCCCGGCACCGGGAAGCGCACGAAGGCGGTGCCGGCCCGCACCGAGCTCACGAACGCGCGGTTGATCCGGGCCGCGTCGGCACCGCTGCGCATGCCCATGAACACGCGCGTCGCGACGTCGAGGGTCAGCTGCTTGAGCGCCCAGTACAGCCGCGGCCGCTCGGCCGAGCCCCAGCTCGCGACGCCTTCGCGCAGCGCGGGCCCCATCTCGCCGACGTAGCCGGCCAGCCGCGGGCGCGTGAAGGCCTCCTGCATGATCCGGCGGTGCAGGTGGTGCTCGCCGAAGTCCATCAGCATCAGGCCGCGCTCGAAGAACTTCTCGATGAAGAACTTCCAGCCCTCCTGGGAAAACGCCTTGTCCTTGTTGACGAGGGCGATCTGCGTGGCCTCGGGCCCGGACAGCGCGACGATGCGGCGGCCGAACCCGCCGGTCCACGACACCGGGCCGTAGAGCTCGTGGCGGCGCAGGCCGAAGGCGGGGCCGAACCGCATCATCTCGAGCATGTGCCCGACCACCGGCGGTCCTTCGTCGCCGAGCACCGGCTTCAGCCCGCTGCCCGCGGGCGGTGTCGCGAGTTCCTTGACGGGCCAGCGCGACCGCAGCCAGCGTTCGTCGACCTTCGGCGGCAGGGGGAGTGCGGTCAGCGGCGGCACGCGTTCGCGCAGTGCTTCGGCGGCTCGGCTCACGGTGCCCGGCAAAGTGACCATCTCCCCGGCGAGATCGGCTATCCCTCCACGATGCCCTCTTGTTGACGGTCTGACAACACCTCGGCGGCCGTCCTTTCGGGTGGTCTGCGCCGGACCTCGCTCGGGGTGGCGCCGCGGACCCGTTTGAACGCCGCGCTGAAGCCGAACGGGTCGGCGTACCCCACGGCGCGCGCCACCTCCGCGACGGTCGCGCTCGGCCGCTCGGCCAGCAGGTCCGCGGCGAGCGCCATGCGGTGGCGGGTGAGGTGGGTCAGCGGCGGTTCGCCGACCAGCTCGGTGAACCGCTTGGCCAGCGTGGAGCGCGACACGCCGACGCGGACGGCCAGCGCCGCGACGGTCCAGGGCGCCGCCGGTTCGTCGTGCATCAGCCGCAGCGCCGGGCCGGCCACCGGGTCGCGCCGCGCGGTCCACCACGCCGGTGGTTCGCCGCCGGGCCGGTCGAACCAGGCGCGCAGGGTGCAGACGAGCATCCAGTCCAGCAGCCGGTCGAGCACCACCTGCTGGCCGGGGGCGTCCACGGCGACTTCGGCGGCGAGGTGGTCCAGGACGGCGTCCCCGGTGCCGCCGCCCTCGACGCGCAGCACGGTGGGCAGGGCCTCCAGCAGCGGGCGGCTGATCTCGCCGCGCACGGGGTAGGCACCGACGATCAGGGTGGTCGGGCCCTCGCCGTCGTCGCGCCAGCCACGCCGGTGCCGCGTCCCGCCCAGTTCGGGAGCCGCGCAGTATTCGCCGCACGCGACCGGTTCGGCGCGGGTGCCGATCTCGTCGGCGAAGGTGAAGGTCCCCGGCCCGCGCACGACGACGGTGTCGTAGGCGTTCAGCGGTTCGGGTGCGCCGTGCTCGGGGATGATCCAGCCGCCGCCGGAGAGCACGGTGCACAGCGTCAGCGGTGCGCCGTCGACGAAGTGCAGGGAAACGGTGGGGCGACGGCCGAACTGCCGAACAGCGAGCCGTGCGCCCGCACACCGCGGAAGAAGTCGTCCACCGTGGCGAGGTTAGACGAATGGGCAGGGATTCCGGGGTTTCACCCATGGGATCGTCCGAGGCGCCGCGGTTGACTGGACGGCATGAACGCTCTGACTCCCGACGACCTCGAGTTCCTCAGCCGTCCCCTGCACGGGTTCCTCACCGTGGCGGGCGGCCAACCCCGCCCGGTGTGGTTCGAGGCGGCCGCCGACGGCACGCTCCAGCTGTTCTCGGAACCGGACGCACCCAAGGTGCGGCGCGTGCGCCGGGACCCGCGCGCGTCGATCGTGGTGGCGGCCCCGGTGGGGGAGCGCGAGCGCTGGGTGTCGGTCGAGGGCCGCATGTCGGTGGAACCCGACGGCGCACAGGAGCTGGCGCAGCGCCTGGCGGCGCGGTACTGGGACCTGGGCGACCCGGACCGCGCGGCCGACGCGAAGGCGATCCGGGACACGGAGCAGGTCCGGCTCGTCCTGCACCCGGAAACCGTGCGGCGGTACGCCTTTTGAGGCTCAGCGGTGCAGGGCCGCCGCCGTCTCGGCTTCGAGTGCTTCGAGGGCGCTCAGTGCTTCGGATCGTGCGGGGTCCTCGCCGGTCCGGGCGCGGAAGAACGCCAGCGCCCGGCGGCCGCAGTCGTGCAACGCGGGGAGCAGCTCGGCCGCCGGGGCGGCCCATTCCGCGGGGGCCGCACCGTTCGCGCTCAGCACCGCGCTGCCGTGCAGGCGGATGCCGGCCCCGGCCGGTTCGAGGAAGTACTCGCCGGGAGAGCGGTTGAGGTAGGCCCCGAACGGCTCGCCCGCCGCGAGCTGCGCCGGGGCCTGCAAGCACAGGCTCGCGACCAGCGGGAGGAGTTCGTCCTCGACGAAGACCCCCGCTGCGTCCGGGCCGGCCAGCAGCACGCGCCCGTACCAGTAATCCTGCCCACCGGGTGGATCCGAGCCGGGGGCCGGCTCGGTCGCGAACACGTCCGGTGCGGTCCGGACCCCGAACTGCGCGGTCACAGGCATGGCTGACCCTATCCCACGATCTTCGCGATGGCGTCGAGCAACGTCTTGGACAGGTGCTCGACGCCGGGGCTGCCCGGCAGCGGGAAGAACTGCCCGATGCCGGGATTGGTGTTCGGCAGCTGGGTGCCGAGCTGCACCCGGATCCCGCTCGGCAGGGTGAACCGCACGGGCCCCTTGATGGTGCCGGCCGTGATCGCCGAGTTCGGCTGGGCGCCGTTCAGCACCCGCAGCGGGGTGGCCCGGCCGAGCCCGGTCGGGCCCTGGGAGATCGAATCGATCACCCCGCCCGGGTTGTCGAGCAGGTTGACCGCGCTCTGCAGTTCGGCCTGGACGTCCGCCGCGGTGTGCCCGGCGGGCCAGAAGCTCTGGCCGTTCGCGCCGGTCTTGGCGAAGTCGTAGTGCGCGATGGTGTGCTCGTCGAGGAAGTGCGTCATGTTCGAGCCGGAGTAGGGCCCCATCGCCGGTCCCGGCGTGGTCGGTGCCGGCGTGCGGGCGTGGAAGAGCTTGGTCAGGTTGCCGAGCCGCTGGAACTCGGTCGCGTTGCCGGCCGCCTGTCCGGCCAGGTCCGCGACCTCCGAAGCGGCCTTTCCCCGGGCGACCGCGAGGTCCATCAGCTCCGCGAGCATCGCCGCACCCGGCTTCCCGCCGGCGTTGGTCAGCAGCGTGCGGAGCAGGCCGCCGTCGTTGGCCAGCGCGGTGAGCATCTTGTCCAGCTGCGCGATGTCGTCGGTCGCCTTGATCAGCTCGTCCAGCAGCGGCGCGTCGTTGCGCAGGCGGGTGAGCAGCCCGGTCAGCTCGGCCGGGTTCGCGGTGCCGGCCAGCAGCCTGCCGAGCATCGGCGCGTCGCCGCCGGCGGCGGTGACGATGCCGAGGAGCCGGTTGACCTCGGCGACCGAGCCCGCCTTGCCGACCATGGTGCGGATCAGCGCGGCGTCGCCGCCGGCCGCGGTGACGTTCCGGACCAGCTGCGCGACCTCGGCCCAGCTCGCGGTGCCGAGGAGGTCGTCCAGCAACGCGGAGTCCCGGCCGAGCGCGACGACCACGGCGCGCAGCTCCGCCACGTTCGGCGCCTGGCGCAGCAGGCGGATCAGCCGGGGTGTCTCGCCGACCAGCGTGCGCAGCTCGAGGAACTCGGTGATGTTCGCGGTCCGGCGGACGACCAGCATGATCTCCTCGATCGTGCGGATCTCCGCGACGATCGCCCGCACCGCGACGAGGTCGCCGCGCGCCCAGATCAGCAGCATCACGAACCGGGTGCCGCCGCCGGCCGACTCGATCAGGGCGCGCAGCCACCGGGCCTCGCCGAGGAACTTCAGCACCCGGCCGGGGATGAGGATCGACAGGATGTCGAACACCGAGCGGCCGACCAGCTTGCCGCGCTCGTAGTCGGATAGGTCGTCCCGCACCCACGCCTGGTAGATCCGCCAGGCGGCCATGGCGACCAGGACGATCACGCCGACGACGGCGAGCACGATGAGGATCACCTTGATCACCCCGGCCGCCGCGGCGAGGAACGCGGCCACCGCGGCGATCGCTTCGAGCAGCAGCGCGATCCCGCCGATCGCCAGGATGATCAGGGCCGCCACGACGATCACCGCGACCACGATCAGCGCGATCCACGCGAGCACCTTGACGAAGTCCCACAGCTCCTGCAGGAAGCCGACCAGGACGCCACCCAGGAAGTGGGCCGCCCGGCTGAGCCAGCCCTCCTCCTGGATCTCGTGCGCCCGCTTGTCGATCTGCGCACCCAGCCCGGTGACCACCTTCTCCTGCGCGGCCACGGTGTCGTCGACCTTCTTCGCCGCCTGGGCGCGGCCTTCGTCGAGCTGCCTGCCCCAGCCCGCGTCGGCATCGGTGACGGCCTTGCCCAGTTCCCGGTCGGTGTCGGTGACGGCGGCGGCGATCCCGTCCGTCGCGTCCTTGGCGGCCTTGGCAATGGTGTCGTCGGTCTGGCTCATCGTGTCCGCGGCCCGGGTTTCGAAGCCGGCCGCCGCCTGCTCGACCGGCTGGGCGACCTGCGCGGTCCCGGCCGAGATGCGGCTCGTGGTGTCCGCCGCGCCGGTGACGAACGCCTGCCCCGCCTGCGAAACCTGAGCTTCCTGCGCGCTGTCGAACTCGCCGAGCCCGCTCGCCAGCTGGGTGTCGGCCTCGGCGACGACCTGCGCGGCCGCGCTCGGCGGCGCCCCGCGGAGCGCGCCCGCCACCTGCGTCGAGAAGGTGTCGATCGTGGCGTTCGCCTCGGCGGTCTGCGCGCCGATCTGCCCAGCGGCGTTCTCGCCCTGCGTCCGCATCCCGGCGGCCCCGGCTTCGCCGAGCTGCCGCAGCGCCGGACCGAGCTCGGCCCGTTGCCGGGTGAGGGTCTCGGTCAGCCGGTCGGCGGACCGGCGCAGGCCGTCGATGGCGTCGTCCGCGGACTTGCCGATGCCGTCGGCCGCGGTCCGCCGCTCCGCCTCGATCTTCTTGTGCCCGGCCCGGCGGGCTTCCTCGAACTTCTCGGCGTTGTCCCGGCCCTCGCGGAGGAACTTCTCCGCGAGGTCGTTCCCGTCCTTGCGGACCGCGGCGGCGACCTCCCGCCCGGCCGCCTCGATCTTCCCGGCCGCGTCCCCGGCCATTTCGCGGGCTTCGGCCGCGATCCGGGGGCCCCGTTCGCCCGCCTGGTACTGCTGGGCTTTCTGCTCGCCGACGGCCCGAGCCCGGCCCGCGCGCGTCCCGCACTCCCGGACCGCGCGGGCGGCCTCGTCCTCGCCGAACTTCCGGGCCGCCTGCGCCCGGGTGCCTGCCGCCTTCAGCAAGGCGGCCTTGTGCCCGTCCACGGCGGTGTCGAGGGCGATGTTCTTCTCGCGGGCGGCGTCCCCCACCTCGGCGAGCTTGGTCCGGCGCTGGGCGTTGATCCCGTCCCGGGCACTGGCGAACCCGGTGCGGACGCGATCCAGCGCGGAGTCGAGCGTGCCCAGCACGGACTCCTGCTCGGTCCGGGCGGCGGCCCGGATGACCTGACCGGACGCGGCCGCGGCCGCGCGGACCTGCGCCTGCCGGGCGGCCGCCGCGTCGCCGACCG
>NZ_BNAW01000027.1 GCF_014654205.1 Amycolatopsis bullii | reverse complement strand
GAGGCCGGTGGCGAGCTCGACGGCGGCCCGCAGGTCTTCGGCCGCGCGCCGGGCGTCGCCGCGGGCCCGGGCCAGCGAGCCCAGCTGCAGCCGCAATTCCGCGGCCAGCGGCGTGCCCGCCACGACAGCCGGGCGGATTTGGTCGAGCAGTGCCGCCGCCGTCTCGAGCCGGCCCGCCGCGAGGTACTCCGCGGCGAGCTCGACGGTGATCGCCGGGACGTCGTCCGGCCACGCCGTCTCCCGCGCGGCGGCGAGGTCGGCCAGCGCTCCCTCGGCGTCACCCGACCGGCCGCGGACCCGCGCCCTGGCCAGCAGGCAGTACGCCATCGCCGGGTGCAGCGCCCGTTCCTGCATCAGGTCGTAGGCCGCGGCGACCGACGCGGCCGCGTCGGCGAACCGGTCCGCGGCCAGGTGGCTGCGGCAGACCTCGACGTGGCTGCGGGTCAGCTCGGCGAGCACCGCGGGGCCGCCCCGGGTGAGCCGCAGCGCCGAGTCCGCGTACTCGGCCGCCCGCTCCAGGTCGCCCTGGCGCAGGTGCCGCTCGGCCAGGCAGGCCCGCAGCGTCAGCAGCATCGACGGCTGCGGGTAGCCGTCGCGCAGCAGCTCGGCGTGGCAGGTTTCCAGCAGGTGTATCGAGTACTGCACCTCACCCCAGCCGGTCAGCACGGCCGCGCGCAGCGGCACGACCATCGCCCGCACCGGCGGCGGCTCGCTCGAGAGGGCCGTTTCGGCGTCCGCGACGTACTTCGTGCGGATGTCGCCGGTCGAGTACCCGGCCAGCCACAGCAGCGCGATCCCGGCCTGCCGCGGCCGGTCGAGGCGCTCGGCGCGCCGCCGGATCCGCTGCATCCGCGGAGTCGCGCGGCGGGCGTCGCCGGCGAGGAACCGCTCCGCCGTTTCGATGAGCTCGAGGTCGAGCTCGATCAGCTCCCGCGGGGACCGGCCGCCGAGCAGTTCGTCGGGGTCGATGCCCAGCTGCTGGGCGAAGAACCGCAGCGCGTCCCCCGACGGCGTCCGCGCGCCGGTCTCGACCGACGACACGTACGCCGCGGAGTACTGCGGTCCGGCGAGTTCGCGCTGCGTGAGCCCGCGTTCGATGCGCAGCTCACGCAGGCGTTCGCCGACGCTCTCGCTCACACGGGCCGCCTTTCCTCCGGTTCAGGGTAAGCCGCGCGGTGGCGGGGTCCGCCACCGCGCGGCACGGGTTTCAGCAGGCGCCGCCGTCACTCCAGACGGCCCAGGAGCCGGGGGCGCCGGGCTCAGCGCCGGTGGAGTACCACAGCGAGGTCCACTTGTGACCGTTGTGGCCGACGACGTCGTTGGGCACGTACGCCTTGGCGGAGTCCCACTCGGCGAGCCCGTCGCAGCCGGTCGGCGGGGTGCCGGTGCCGACGGTGAGCGAGAACTGCGCGGTGTGGTCGGCGTCGGTGCCGTCGCCGGTGACCGTCACCTGGCTGGTGCCCTCCGGCGTGGTTGCCGAAGTGGTGATGGTCAGCGTCGCGGTGCCGCCGGAGGAGATGCTCGCCGGGCTGAAGGTCGCCTTCGCGCCTTCCGGCAGGCCGGTGGCCAGCAGCTGGACGGTCTGGGCGTTGCCGGAGGTGATCCGGGTGGTCACCGTGGTGGTCGCCGTCTGTCCGGGCTGGACGGACGCCGATGTCGGCGACAGCGTCAGCGAGTAGTCGTTCCCGGCGGGCGGCTGGCCGGTGCACGTCGGCTCACCGCTGACCGCGGGCACGCTCACCGCGTCCCACGCGGCTTTGGTGGCGGCGAACTCGGTGCAGCTGCCGGGGAACAGCGCGACCGCGGCTTCCAGCGTGGCCTTGCGGGCCGCGCGGTGGTTCCACGACGACGTCTTCTTCAGCAGGCCGTTGTAGAAGATCTTGCCGGCCTTCTGGATGCCGACGCCGGTGACGCTCGAGTTGTTGCACGTCGGGCTGCCCGCGCTGCCTTGGGACAGCAGGTAGAACCAGTGGTTCTGCGGACCCGCGGCGGCGTGCACCTCGGTGCTCGGGATCGAACTCGAGTAGCAGTTCGGGTCGCCGACCTTCGACGGGTTGTCCATGTACCGGATCGGGCCGTTGCCGACGAGGTTGACGCCTTCGCCGACGCTGAAGTCCGGGGTGTCCTTCGGGTTGTTGGCGTAGAACTCGGTCAGCGCGCCGAAGATGTCGCCGGTGGACTCGTTGAGCCCGCCGTTCTCGTTGCCCGACCCCGCGCCGCCCGGCGTGGTCTGGAAGATCGCGTGGCCGAACTCGTGGCCCACGACGTCCATCGGCGTCGCCTGGCGGCGGTTGTCCTGAGAGTGCCCGAAGTGCGTCGAGGAGCCGTCCCAATAGGCGTTGACGTCGTTGAGGCCGACACTCGCGCGGAACCCGCCGCCTGCCCCGTCGATGCCGTTGCGGCCGAGCCAGTCGTTGAGCATCTTCCACTCGGTCTGGACGCTGTAGAGGACGTCGACGCAGCCGGTCTCGAGGTCGGTGCCCGAGCCGTTGCCCCAGGTGTTGCTGCTCTTCGTGAAGATCGAGCCGCCTTCGCGGCCGCAGGCGATGCCGCGGCGGCCAGGGTCGGTCATCGAGTAGGAGCTGCCGGATCCGGAGGTGTCGATCGAGACGGTGCCGGCGTAGTAGGAGTTGCCGGTGCCGGCCTCGCGGACGTCGTCCCGCTTGTCGAGGACTTTCCCGGTCGTGCTGTCGACGAAGACGTGCAGGCGGGTGGGCTTGCCGTCCGCGCGGCCGCTGACGACGACCTCGTAGGCGAGCTTCGGGGCGTCCCCGGCCAGCACGACCAGCTTCGGTGTCCCGGTGCTGTCCACTGTGGAGACTTCGGTCCTGGCGATCTTCGTGGCCTGGTCGGCCTTCAGGGCGGCCTGCGTGCCGACGGTGATCGGCGCGGTGGGCGCGGCTTCGGTGCCGCGGACGTGCCCGGCGCCGTCGGCGACGACCACCGCGTCGCCGCCGATGACCGGCAGGCCCTGGTAGGTGCGCTGGTAGGAGGCGTAGTAGAGCCCGCCGCCACCCGGGGTGACTCCGGTGCGGACGAAGGCCTCCCTCGCACCCTTCGCGAGCCGATCGACGCCGCTGAGGACGGCCTGGTCGGCGGCGCGGGCGGCGAGCGCCTCGGGCGGGGTGGCGGCGGGAGGTGCGGAAGCGGCGGCGGCCGGGATCGCCGGCACCGCGAAGGTGAGGGCCAGGCCGGCGATCGCCGCCAGCCCACGTGGGGATCTCATGGGGAACCTTTCCGGGGACCGGGGAGGAGTGTGCCCGGGTCAATAACTGCTGTTATTGCGCCGGACGCGTCCGAGTAAAGGTTCCGCCCGCTGGCGGGTCAATGGGCCGAACGGAGCAGCGCGGCAGGTTCGTGGTCGGCGGCGTTCAGGAGAATCGGCAGGTCGGAGCCGGGTAACGGACTGGTCTGAACCAATTCACAGACTTTCGTAGGAAAGTTGCTTTGGTTCGGACCACCGAGCCCGCTGGTCCGCTACTCGGCCCCGGCCGCCGAGTCGAGGCCGCGGCGGTAGGCCTCGATGGCCTCGTCGAGATGACCACGTTGTCGGAGCGTGTCGCCGAGCCGCAGGGCCGTCGAAACCGCCGCGCCGTGCAGGGAGGCCGCCGTCTGGATCTCGAAGGCCTCGCGCAGCAGGCGGGTGGCCGTCTCGACGTCTCCCTGTGCCCCCGCGATCTGGCCGCGCAGGCCCGTCGCTTCGCCGAGGGCCTCCACATCGCGGGCCAGCAACGGCCACACCGACGAGACGAGCGCCGCCGCTTCCGAGGGCGCGCCCTGCCGGAGGCGGACCTCGGCCAGCTCGAGCGTCGCCCCGGCGACGCCCTCGTCCGCGCCGATCGCCGCCAGCTGGTCGCGGGCCGCCGTCAGTTCCGCGCGGGCTTCGCCGAGGCGGCCCAGGTGACGCAGCAGGTAGCCGCGGGCCCAGCGGCAGCGGGCCGCGTCGCGGTCGAACCCCACCGACGCGAACAGCCGGCACGCTTCGGTCAGGTCCTCGTCCGCCCGGTCCGCGCGGCCGGTCGCCTGCCACACCTGCGACGCCTGCCGGTGGAACCGCGCGACGAAGTCCGGCCGGGTCGCCGCCCGCGCCAGCCGCCGCCCGTCCTCGGCCGCGCGGCGGGCCCGGTGCAGGCCGCCCATCTCCATCAGCGGGTGGATCAACGCCGTGAGCAGGCACAACTCGGCGTCCGGGTCCGACGGCCGGGCGGCCAGCTCGGCCTCGACCCGCGCGATCGCCGGGCCGGGGTCGCCGCTCTGGAACCGGCAGCCCGCCCACCGGTGCACGATCATCGCCCGCAGCCACGGCGGTGCCGCGCCGGCCAGCTCGTCCGCGTGCTCCAGCGCCTGCTGCGCCCCTGAGACGTCGAAGAGCTGCCACTTCACCTCGGCCTGGCAGAACCGCGCGTAGCACTCGACGTCGTCGAGGTGGTAGCCCGCGGCCTGCTTGCCCACGGCGGCGAACCGCTCCTCCGCGGCCGCGATCCGGCCCTGCTCCAGGTCGCGGTAGCCCTCGTCCAGCGCCGCGCGCAGCTCCTCGGCGACGCCGGGCGGGCGGCCGAACCGCAGCTCGTCGACGGTCAGCCCGAGCCGTCCGGCCAAGTAGGCCAGCATCTCCTCGGACGGCGGGCGGCTGCCGGTCTCGACCTTCGCCAGGAAGCCCCGGTCGTAGCCCGGCTCGGCCAGCTCGCGCTGGGTCCAGCCGCGGCCGGTGCGCAGCCGCCGGATCCGCGCTCCGAGCGGTTCGGCGGGGGCGCTGGTCATCTCCCCACGGTAGGTCATCGGCGCGGCCGCCGCGGAAACGGACATATTGACGCCCCCGGCCGCCCGGGATAGCGTTCTCCGATAAATAGGAAACTTTCCTAACAAAGTGGAGCCCGATCATGCGCCTGCTTCCCCTCGCGACGGCGGCCGCGCTCGCCGTGCCCCTCGCCGCCGCCCCGGCCGAGGCCGCGACCGCCCCGGCGGAGGTGCGGGTCGACCAAGTCGGCTACGCGCTGGGCGAGGCGAAGCACGCGTACCTCCTCGGCGGCGCGGCGGGGAAGTTCGCCGTCGTCGACGAACGCGGCCGCACCGTCCGCGAAGGCCGCACCGGCGCGAGCCTCGGCGCCTGGAACGCGCGCTACCCGGCGGTGTTCGACCTCGATCTGTCCGCTGTGGACAGGCCGGGGGTCTACCGGGTCAAGGCGGCGGGCGCGACGTCGCCGCCCTTCCGGATCGACACCGCGCGCCGCCTGTTCCGCCCGCTCGTGCGCGCCACCACCGAGTTCTTCCAGGCCCAGCGCGACGGCCACGACGTCGTCCCCGGCCGGCTCGGCCGCAAGCCGTCACACCTGGCCGACCGGACCGCGACTGTGTACGAGGAGCCGAAGTTCGAGGGCGAAGGCGGCGACGAGATCGTCGAACCCCTGAAGCCGCAGGGCGGTCCGGTCGACGTCGAAGGCGGCTGGGTCGACGCCGGCGACTTCGTCAAGTTCACGTCCAACACCGCGTATTCGCTCGCCGAGCTCGGTTTCGTGCTGCGCGAGGACCCCGATCCGGTGCTGGCGAAGGAAGTCCGCTTCGGCCTCGACTGGCTCGACAAGGTGTGGAACGGCCGGACCGGGACGCTCTACGCCCAGGTCGGCATCGGCACGGGCAGCGAGGAGTTCGGCTTCCTCGGCGACCACGACGTCTGGCGCAACCCGCAGGACGACGACGCGCTAGACGTCAAGCCGGGCGATCCCGCCTACTTCGTCAAGTACCGCCCGGTGTTCCCCGCGGCCCCGCCGGGCGCGCCGCTGTCACCGAACCTGGCCGGCCGCGTCGCCGCGGCCTTCGCGCTGGGCGCGCAGGTGCACGCCCACCGCGACCCGCGTCTCGCCCGCCACTACCTGGCCGAGGCCGCGGCCGTCTTCGCGCAGGCCAAGACGACCGGCGTCGGCGAGCTCGTCACCGCCTTCCCGCACGCCTACTACCCGGAATCCTCGTGGGAGGACGACCTGGAGCTGGGCGCGACCCAGCTCGCCTTGGCCGCGCGGGCCCTCCACGACCCCCGCGCCGACGGCTGGGCCCGCGACGCGGCCAAGTGGGCGAAGGCCTACATCGACAGCGGCGACACGAGCACGCTGAACCTCTACGACACCAGCGCGCTCGCCCACGCCGACCTGGCCGGCCTGCTCCGCGCCGGCGTCCCGGGCGCGGCGCTCGGCGTCCGCGACCTCGCCGCCGACCTGCGCCGCCAGCTGGACTCCGGCGTCGCCGCGGCGAAGGCGAGTCCATTCCGGACCGCCGTCGACGTCACCGGCTTCGACGCCGCCAGCAAGAGCTTCGGCTTCGCCGCGACCGCCCGGCTCTACCAGCGCGTCACCGGTGACCCGCGGTACGCCGCCTTCGGCGTGCAGCAACGGAACTTCACCCTCGGTGCCAACGCCTGGGGCGTCTCGCTCGTGGTGGGTGTCGGCACGACGTTCCCGCAGTGCCCGCACCACCAGGCCGCGAACCTCGCCGGACCTTCGAAAGTGCTTTATGGCGCGGTCGTGAACGGCCCCAACGGCGCGGACAACTTCGCCGATCTGCCGTTCCCGGCCGGAGCCGAGGAGTGCACTCGTCCGTATGAATCCTTCGACGGGCAAGGAAGCCGCTACGCCGACGACTTGAGTTCATGGCCCAGCAACGAGCCCGCCATCGACTTCACCTCCACCGCGCTCCTCGCATTCTCGCTGGCGGCGAGGCCGTAGCATGGCGTAGTGAGTGAACAGTCTGAATGGCCGGACGGCCAGTACCCCGAACGCCCGGTGGAGCGGCACAAGGGCCCGGTCGTGCTGCGCCGCGACCGCCGCGAGCAGGGCAGCACCACCGACCAGCGGCTCCTGGACTCGCGCGGCCCGAGCGACTGGGTGCACACCGACCCGTGGCGGGTGCTGCGGATCCAGGCCGAGTTCGTCGAGGGCTTCGGCGCGCTCGCCGAGGTCCCGCGCGCGGTCACCGTGTTCGGCTCGGCCCGCACCAAGCGCGACAACCCGGAGTACGAGCTCGGCCGCAAGATCGGCGGAGCGCTGGCCAACGCCGGTTTCGCGGTGATGACCGGCGGCGGGCCCGGCGCGATGGAGGCGGTCAACCGCGGCGCGGCCGAGGCCGGCGGCTTCTCCGTCGGCCTCGGCATCGAGCTGCCGTTCGAGCAGGGCCTGAACCCGTGGGTCGACCTCGGCGTCAACTTCCGCTACTTCTTCGCCCGCAAGACGATGTTCATCAAGTATTCGCAGGCCTTCATCTGCCTGCCCGGCGGCTTCGGCACGCTCGACGAGCTGTTCGAGGCGCTGACCCTGGTGCAGACGAAGAAGGTCACGAAGTTCCCGGTGGTGCTGTTCGGCAGCGACTACTGGGGCGGCCTCTACGACTGGATCAAGAACTCGGTGATGGCCGAGGGCAAGATCAGTCCGGGTGACCTGGACCTGCTGCACCTCACCGACGACATCGACGACGCCGTCCGCGTGGTCCAGGAGTCCTACAAGGCGTGGGAGGACACCCACTGATGCGCCGGATCTGTGTGTTCTGCGGCTCGTCGATGGGGTTTTCGCCCCGGTACGCGGAGCAGGCGGCGGCGCTCGGGAAGCTGCTGGCCCAGCGCGGCATCGGCCTGGTCTACGGCGGGGCGAGCGTGGGCACGATGGGCGTGGTCGCCGACGCCGCGCTGGCGGCGGGCGGCGAGGTGATCGGCGTGATCCCGGAGGCGCTCTCCAGCGTCGAGATCGCGCACGCCGGGCTGACCGAGCTGCACGTCGTCGCGGACATGCACGAGCGCAAGGCCAAGATGGCGGCCCTGTCCGACGGCTTCGTCGCGCTGCCGGGCGGCGCGGGCACCCTCGAAGAGCTGTTCGAGGTCTGGACCTGGGCCCAGCTCGGCCTGCACGGCAAGCCGATCGGCCTGGTCGACGTCGACGGGTACTACGCGCCCCTGATGACCTTCGCCGACCACATGGTCACCGAGGGCTTCCTCAAGGACGGCTACCGGCAGCTCCTGCTCACCGACGCCGACCCGGCCGCGCTGCTCGACCGGTTCGAGACGTACGAGCCGCCCGCGCCGCCGAAGTGGGCGAAGGAAGCGCCGGGGATCTGACCGCCGTGGCCGGGGTCACGGACCGGGGCCGGAACGGCGGTTCCGGCCCGGGGGACCGCCGTCGATGATTCGGCGAGGTTGCCGCCGTGTTTCAGTAACGCTGTTGTGCAATTCGTGCACGGCAAATCCGCGTGAGTTGTCCGGTGGCAACAAAGTTTCCGCGACTCCGGCCGGGCCGGGGGCCGCGGCGAGCCGGCCGCCGGTGGGTCCGGCCCCGGCGCCCCGCCCCGCGAGCAGGCCGGTCACGGCTGCGGACGCCCAGGTCGGGACCCCGGCGAGGGCGTGCTCCCGCGCCCGGAAACGGGCCGCGAGGCCATTCGGGTAGCATCCCTCGTGGTTTGGTGAGCCGAATCCTCTTGTCACCCTGTGCAACGGGAACCCGCGTGCAGATGGGTGACTTTTGACCCCTATAGTGTGGTTCTGCGTAGCGTCGTCGGGGGTCAGTTCGGCGCTTGCCCGAAGCCGGGGAACCGATTTCGACCAGCTTCGTGGAGCAGCAATGTTTCATGGTTGGTCAGAGCTTTCCGAAAGGGAAACAGACTGATGGGGCGGGCGTGAGTACCGATTTGCTGGCTGAGACGTTCGAAGTTGTCGACGACCGTGGCGTCGGTCTCGTCGGGGACGGTGCCCTCGACGAGCGCGAGCGCCGGCTGGTCATCGGCGCGGCCAACTACCACTCCCTGGTGCGGCGCGGCGCGACCCTGCGCCTGACCGTCGTCCGGGCGCTGCACCACGGCTACCCGTCGCTGACCGACGAGCGCTGCCTGCACATCGGCTGGACCCAGGACCGCGAGTCGGTCGGTTCGGTGGTCGTGCGCAGCCTGGTCGCTCCCGAACCCGGGGCGTCGGCCCCGGGCGGGTTCGTCGACCTGGTCATCGACGTCGGCGGCAAGCCGATCGTGCAGAACGGCTACCAGCAGCTCAACGGCCCGATCGGCAAGGCCAAGAAGCTGGTCCGGTCGCGGGTCCCGTTCCAGTACGACCACCTGCGCCAGCTGCGGACCGACGTCGTCGAGCGGCGCATGCGGTCCACGCAGCTGCCGCGGCGGCTGCCGGTCGCCGGCAACACGAACTACCACCGCGCGGCCACCACCGCCCGGCCCGCCATCCTGTTCGGCCTGCACTGGCTCGAGCTCGGCGGCGCGGAGCGCTGGGCGCTGGACTGCATCCAGCTGGCCAAGGAAGCCGGGTTCGTCCCGATCGTCGTCACCGACCGCGACTCGGCCCACCCGTGGATCACCCGTCCCGAGTTCGACGACACGGTGTTCATCCCGATCACCCACCCGATCAAGCTCGGCACCGATTCCGCGTTGTTCAACGGGCTGTTCTCCGCCTTCGACATCCGCGGCATCCACGTGCACCACAACACCTGGCTCTACGACCGGCTGTCCTGGGTGAAGTCGGTCTGGCCGGACGTCCCGGTCGTCGACTCGCAGCACGTCCTGGAGTGGCGGACCGGCGGTTTCGTCGACCACGCCGTCCAGGTGTCGGCGATGATCGACCAGCACCACGTGATCTCCCCGCAGCTGCGCGACTACCTCGTCCACCGGCAGAGCATCCCGGCGGACAAGGTCGTCCTCGCCACCCTCGCGAACGCCACCACCGCCGGGATCACCCCGGACACCGCCGCCGCCGAGGCGAAGTCCACGCCGTTCACGGTGACCTTCATCGGGCGCTTCCACCAGCAGAAGCGGCCGCACGTGTTCCTGAAGCTCGCCGCCGAGCTCAAGAAGTCGTCGCCGGTCCCGGTGCGGTTCATCATCCAGGGCGACGGCCCGCTCGCGGACGAGGTGCACGCCCTGCGCGGCCGGCTGGGCCTGACCGGCGTGCTCGAGGTCCGCGCGGCGGACCACCCGGTCAAGGAGACCCTGGCCGAGTCCGACGTCCTGGTCGTCACCTCGGAGAACGAGGGCCTGACCCTGACGACCTTCGAGGCGACCGCCGCCGGCGTCCCGGTGGTCTCGTCCGACGTGGGCTCGCAGGCCTCGGTGGTCCCCGAAGGACTGCTGTGCCCGCGGCACCCGTACGCTTTCGTGCGGCAGGCGGCCGAGAAGATCCGGACCATGATGTCTTCGCCGGACCAGCGCAAGCGCTGGTTCGAGGAGCAGGCCGCCAAGAACGAAGCCTTCGCCAAACTGCCCAAGGCCAGCGCCTGGGCCAAGGAGCTGTACCAAGGGTGGAAGCAGTGAACAAGGTCGCCGCGGTCGTCGTCACCTACAACCGCAAGGACAAGCTCCGCAAGGTGCTCGACCACATCCTGGCCCAGAGCCTGGCCCCCGAGTGGGTCGTGGTCGTCGACAACGCGTCCACCGACGGCACCGAAGAAGTGCTCGCGTCGTACCAGACCGACCCCCGGGTCACCGTGCTGCGCCTGTCCGAGAACACCGGCGGTGCCGGCGGCTTCTCGGCGGGCATGGCCAAGGGCTACGAGCTGGGTGCCGACTTCCTCTGGATCATGGACGACGACTGCTACGCGCAGCCGGACGCGCTCGAGGAGATGGTCAACGGCCTCGACAAGGCCGAACAGACCCTCGGCCACCAGATGCCCTTCGCCTGCTCGCTGGTGAAGTGGACCGACGGCGGCATCTGCGAGATGAACAACCCCGGCACGACCTGGGACTGGGGGCGGCTGATCTCCCTCGGCCAGCAGGCGGTGCTCGTCAACCACTGCTCGTTCGTGTCCGTGCTGATCCCGCGCTGGACGCTGACCCGCTTCGGGCTGCCGCTGACCGACTACTTCATCTGGTTCGACGACATGGAGTACACCCTTCGCGTGGCCCAGGCCGCGCCCGGGCTCCAGGTGCTGACCAGCGTCGTCGTGCACGACCTCCCGGAGAACCGGGGCGTCAACTTCGGCATGATCAACCACCAGAACGTGTGGAAGTACGAGTACGGCGCCCGCAACGAGCTCTCGTACCGGCTGCACCACGAAAGCCCGTTCGCCGCCCTCGGGTTCGCCATGCGCGTGCTCCGGGGCATGGCGCAGGGGCACGTTTCCCGGTCCCTGCGGCTGCGCATCGTGAAGGCCCTGGCGCGCGGGGTGAAGTTCGACCCGAAGCCGAAGTTCCCGCGCTCGGTGCTCTGACACCCGCTCCGATCCGCCACCGCGGCCGTGCCGCGAGTCGTGCCGTCGTTCAGGAGAACCCCGATGAAAGACCTGGTCAAGGACCCGACGCCGGTGACCGGCCAGGACGGCGAGCCGGCCGGTGCCGAACCGGCCGGCCCCACCGAGTCGCGCCGGCTCGGTGACCGGTTCCGCGCCTGGCGGCTCGTGGCCGAGGCCCCCTCCCGGGCGACGCTCCTGCTCAGCGGCCTGCTCACCATCCTCACCTGGCAGGTGCCGGCGTTCTCGCCCATCGAACCCAAGGGCGACTACGACTACGGGCTGCTGATCGCGATGGCCCGGCACTTCGGCCTGAGCTTCGGCGACCGGATCGCGACGACCTACGGGCCGCTGTACTTCCTGGCGATCCCGTCGACCACCGTCCGGGCCGAGGTGCTCGTCGGCTTCCTCTTCTGGTTCGTGTTCACCACCGGCTGCATCGCCGCCTGCTTCCAGGCGTTCCGCGGCCGGATCGGCACCGGGTGGGCGTGGGCGGCCTGCGTGGCGATCGCGGTGAGCTTCAGCATCGTGCCGCTGACCAGCGTCATCACCGCCACGCCCGGCTTCGTCGTGGTGCTGGCCGTCTGCCACGCCCTCGGCCTGCTGCCGAAGTGGGCGGAACGCTCGTTCCCGGTGGTCATGGGCCTGCTGGTGGCCGCCATGCTGCTGACGAAGTTCTCGGTCGGGCTGATGTGCGGCCCCATCGTGCTGGGCGCGGTGCTCGTCCGGCCCGGCAGGCGGCTGCGGGAGTTCGCCGAGTTCGCGGTCTCCGGCCTGGTCGGCCTGGTCCTGCTCTGGATCGTCGCGGGGCAGCCGCCGACGCAGGTGGTGCAGTACGTCGTCCGCGCGCTCTCGGTCGGCAGCGGGCACGCGCAGTCGATGGGCCTGGAACCGACGAACGCGGCGTGGGAGTACCTGGTCGCCGCCGCGGTGACGATTGTGCTGGCCGTCGCACTGGCCCGGATCAAGATGGACGGCCCGCGCTGGCCGCTGTGGCTGGGCCTGCTGGCCGGCACCTGGCTGCTGTTCAAGCAGGGGTTCGTGCGGCACGACTCGCACTCCGCGCAGTACTTCGCCGTGCTGTTCGCGCTCGCCGTCCTGGTCGCCGTGCTGCGGCGCAGCGCGGTGCTGGCCGTGGTCGCGGGCATCTCGCTGCTGGCCCAGGCGGCCAGCTTCGGCGGCGGCCTGTGGGTGATCGACCCGGCGCGCTCCCTGCACACCTTCGCCGACGGCGCCACCGTCGTCGTCTCCGGCTCCCACCGGGACGCCGTCCAGGAGGAAGCGCGGGCGGAGCTGCGCAAGCGCACCGACATCCCGCAGCGGTTCCTGACCCGGATCGGCACGCAGTCGGTCCGCTCCGAACCGTTCGACCAGGCCATCGAATGGACCTACGGCCTGAACGCGGCCATCCCGCCGACTCTGCTCAACTACGGCGCGTACACCGAGCTGCTCGACAAGATGAACGAGTCCTGGATCGCCGACGACGCCGAGGCGCCCCGGTTCATCATCCGCGAGAACACCCGGACGACGCTCGACGGCCGGTTCGCGCTCTGGGACCCGCCCCGCACGGAGCTCGCCGAGACCTGCCGGTACAGCCTGGTCGACTCCACGGACCACTGGCAGCTGCTCGAGCGCGGCCCGAACCGGTGCGGTGCCGAGCGGGAACTGTCCAGCACGCAGGTGGCCGCCGGGCAGTCCGTCCCGGTGCCTGCCGCCGCCGACGGCGTGGTCGTCGCCCGGGTGTACCCGGAGCAGTCGCTGGCCGAGCGCGTCTGGGGATTCCTCTTCAAGCCGGACGAGCTGCACGCCAGCCTCGACGGCGAGGCGTTCCGGCTGCCCTGGACGCACAGTGACGCGCCGCTGATGGTCGCCGCGCCGCAGGAACCGTCGGTCGCGCTGGCCGGGCGGCCGCTGCAAGCACGGACCCTGTCGATGAGCGCGCCGGGACGTGTGGTTTTCTCCGTGGTCAGCCGGCACTGACCCGGCCCAGCTCGAACACCGGAACGCGGAGGAAGCCCGACGATGGACGCAGAGAACGGCCGTGTGCTGACGGCGCCCCCGGCCGGGGCGCCGGCGGTGGCCGTCGCCGCCGACGGGGCCGCCACGCCGAAGACCGAGGCGAAACCGGCCAAGTCCGCCAAGCCGGGTGCGCACATCGGCCAGCTCACCGGCATCCGCGCGGTGGCCGCGCTGTGGGTGCTCGCCTTCCACTTCCGGCCGGAACTGCTGAAGTCGTTCGGCTTCCTGTACCCGCTGGTCCCGCTGTTCAACGTGGGTTACCTCGGGGTGGACCTGTTCTTCGTGCTCAGCGGGTTCATCCTGACCTTCACCCACCTCGACCGGATGGCCGAGGGCTGGGGACCGAAGAAGATGGCCGGGTTCCTCTGGCTGCGGCTGTCCCGGATCTGGCCGGTGCTGTTCTTCATGCTGCTCGTGTGGGGGGCCTACCACGCCTTCTCGCTGGAGGCGAACAACGACGGGCGGCTGCAGGCGGCGCTCGACCCGTCCCGCTTCCTCTCGCACGTCTTCCTGGTGCACGCCTGGAGCACCGCGCACCACGACTGGAACCCGGTCGACTGGTCGCTGAGCGCCGAATGGCTGGCCTACCTGGCCTTCACCGTGCTCGTGGTGGTGCTGGCCCGGATGCTCGTCCACGTCAGCAGCCGCGCGCTGCTGGTGACCGCGGGGATCCTCGTGATGCCGATGGTGGTGATCGGCATGGGCTTCCAGGACGGCAGCGACCTGCTGTGGAACGGCGACACGATCGTCGCGGGGATCGTCCCGTTGCGGGTGCTCACCGAGTTCTTCGCGGGCGCGGTGGTCGCCCTGCTGGTGATGCGGCACGGCGCGACCGTGAAGCTGCCGTGGTTCCTGAAGCCGTCCGCGATCCTGGTGGCGATCGTCGTGGTCGTCTACGC
Source organism: Amycolatopsis bullii (assembly GCF_014654205.1). Classification (GTDB taxonomy): domain Bacteria; phylum Actinomycetota; class Actinomycetes; order Mycobacteriales; family Pseudonocardiaceae; genus Amycolatopsis; species Amycolatopsis plumensis. The sequence continues at coordinate 105,314 of NZ_BNAW01000027.1, read as the reverse complement.
CGTGCAGCGGTGGGACCCGGCGCCGCGGTTCCGCTTCGACCAGGACTGGCGGATCAACGGCCACCTCATGTGGGGTTCGACCGAGACCGTGGTCGTGGTGCCGCTGTTCCTGCTGCTGATCGGCTCGCTGGCGGTGAGCCGCCGCGACCCGGCGACGAAGGTGCTGGCCAGCCGGGTGCTGGTGTGGGGCGGGAAGATCTCCTTCGCCCTGTATATGGTGCACTGGTTGTTCCTCGACCTGGCGCGCAAGGTGATTTCGACGAAGTTCGTCATCCCCGACGAGCTCTCCGGCTGGCAGAGCTGGCCGTACCGGCTTACCGTGCTCGTGGCGATCGGGCTGGCGGTGCTGAGTGCCCACCTGGTGTACCGGTTCGTCGAAGAGCCCTGCCGCCGGATCATGCGGACCCTGCTGCCCTCCTCGATGAGGGTGTGAGCGCAGGCCGCGGCCTGGACGTGAATCGGAAGGACATTGCCATGCGCGACCTCATCCGCCGGAGCCTGCGGGCCGACCGGCTTCGGCGTTCCCTGCGCGACAAGGTCGCGCGGGCGGTCGAAGAAGCGGTCGGCCGGCACTTCGCGGAGCAGTCCGCCAAGCTGGACGACCTGAGCCGGGAGGTCGCCGAGCTGCGGCGGCAGGTGCCCGCGGAAGCCGGCGTCCAGACCGAGCGGGTGGTCGAGCGGGTGATCGAGCACATCAGCCACGTCGAGCACCGCGTCCGCCGGGACCTGGAGTTCGCGGGGGAGGCCGAAGCCGCGTCCCGCAGTGCCGCGTTCGTCCGGGACCACATGAAGGCCGCCCGTCCGTTCCCCTCGCCGCACAGCACGCTGGAACACGGCCTGTCGCTCGCCCCCGCCGGCGGCCTGGCGCTCGAGTTCGGCGTGTACTCGGGGACCACGCTCAAGATCATCGCCAACGCCCGCGGCGGCGAGTCGGTGTACGGCTTCGACTCCTTCGAGGGACTGCCGGAGACCTGGCGCTCGGGTTACCCCGCCGGGACGTTCGACATGGACAGCCTGCCCGACGTGCCGGGCGCCGAACTGGTCGTCGGCTGGTTCGACGACGTCCTCCCCGGCTTCCTCGAGGAGCACCCCGGGCCGGTGGACCTGCTGCACGTGGACTGCGACCTGTATTCCTCGACGAAGACCGTCCTCGAACTCGTCGGCCCCCGCCTGCGGCCGGGGTCGATCGTGGTGTTCGACGAGTACTTCAACTACTCCGGCTGGCAGGAGCACGAGCACCGGGCGTGGCTGGAGTACGTCGAGCAGGCCGGGATCAAGTTCGAGTACCTGGCCTACACGGTCGACCACGAGCAGGTCGTCGTGAAGGTGCTCGGCTGACTTCAGGCCGCGCCTTCGCTCGGCCGCTTGTGGTAGGTGTCGACGTACTCCTGGCCCGAGATGTCCAGGATCGCGTACATCACCTCGTCGGTGACCGACCGGCGGATCGCCGGCGCGTAGTCCTGGCCTTCGTAGCGTGAAAAGTCCAGTGGCTTGCCGAACGTGATGGCGATCTTCGCCAGGCGCGGGATGCGGGCGCCCTTGGGCTGGAGGTTCTCGGTGCCGGTCAACGCGACCGGCACCACCTTCGCGCCGGTCGCCAGGGCCAGCGCCGCGACGCCGGTGTGGCCGCGGTGCAGGCGGCCGTCCAGGGAGCGGGTGCCCTCGGGGTAGATCGCGAAGACGCCGCCCGCGTCGAGCACCTTGCGGGCCGCCTCCAGGGCGGCGAGCCCGGCCTGGGCGTTGCCGCGCTCGACCGGGACGTACCCGAGGCCGCCGAGGAACGCGGCCAGCGCCTTGCCCTTGAGGCCCTTGCCGGCGAAGTACTCGGCCTTGCCGAGGAACTTGACCTGCCGCGGGGTCGCGAAGGTGATCACGCCGGTGTCGAGGGCGGCGCGGTGGTTGGCCGCCAGGAGCACCGGGCCGCTGAGCGGCACGTTCTCCACGCCGTGCACTTCGGGCCGGTACACCGCCCGGACGAGCGGGCCCAGCACGAACCGGACAAGCAGCGCGATCAAGTGATCCTCCTCCTCGGTGGCGATGCCCCCAGCATGGCACGATCGCTACTCGTGAGTTGGTTCGAGCGGCGTACGTGGCAGGAGCCCGGTTGGACGCCCGAAGACATCCTGGCCGCGAAGGGTGACCGGACGGTTTCGGTCGTGCTACCGGCCCTGGACGAAGAGCGGACCGTGGGTGACGTCGTGGCCTCGGTCCGCCCGCTGGTCGGCTCGGTCGTCGACGAGCTGGTCGTCATGGACTCGGGTTCCACGGACGCGACCGCCGAAACCGCCGCGGCCGCGGGAGCGCGGGTCGTGCGGCGCGAGGACGTCCTCCCGGACCTGCCGCCGGTGCCCGGCAAGGGTGAGGTGCTCTGGCGGTCGCTGGCCGCGACCAGCGGCGACTTCGTCGTCTTCCTCGACTCCGACCTGGTCGACCCGGACCCGGCGTTCGTGCCGTCGCTGCTCGGTCCGCTGGTCACCGGGAGCGGCGTCCACCTGGTCAAGGGCTTCTACCGCCGCCCCCTGCGGCTGGAGAGCACCGGCGGCGGGCGCGTCACCGAGCTGCTGGCGCGGCCGGTGCTCTCGGCGCTGCGTCCCGCGCTCGGCGGGCTGATCCAGCCTCTCGGCGGCGAGTACGCGGGCACGCGCGAGTTCCTCGAGTCGGTGCCGTTCGCCGCGGGCTACGGCGTCGAGATCGGGCTGCTGCTCGACGCCGAAGCGCGGTACGGCCTCGACGGGCTGGCCCAGGTCAACCTGGGCGTCCGCAAGCACCGGAACCGCTCGCTGCACCAGCTGGGCGCGATGTCCCGGCAGATCCTCGGCACGGCACTGGACCGCTGCGGTGTCCCGGCCGCGGACGCGCCGTTCACGCAGTTCGTGCAGGTGGACGAGGAGTGGCTGCCGGACGTCACGGACGTCCGCGTCGCCGATCGGCCGCCGATGCGGGAAGTGCTCGCCCGTCCTCGAGGGTGACGACCTCGTCGAAGCCGTCGAGGTGTTCGGGGCGGTGGGTGACGAGGACCACGCTGCCGGTCGCCTGCGCGAGGACCCGGTTCAGGACGGCGTCGCCGTGCGCCGGGTCGAGCCCTTCGACGGGTTCGTCGAGCACGAGCACGTCCGGCGCGGCCAGGACGGCCCGGGCGAGGATCAGCCGCTGCCGCTGACCGCCGGACAGCGCGTCGCCGTCCGGGCCGGTGTCGCGGTCGAGGTCCAGGTCGAACCCGGCGGTCTCGCAGGCGTGTGCGAGTTCTTCGTCGGTCGCGTCCGGCTTGGCGAGCAGGAGGTTCTCGCGGACGGTCGTGTGGAAGACGTGGGCGTCGGCCTCGGCGCCCGAGATGAGCGCCGGCAGGCCGGCGTACTCGCCGAGCGGGTGGCCGTCGAGGGTCACCCGGCCGTCGGTGGGGGCCTGGCTGCCGAGCAGGAGGCGGAGGAGGGTGGTCTTCCCGGCGCCGCTGGGGCCGAGGATCCCGACGCGCTTGCCGGGCGGCAGGTCGAGATCGACGTCCTTTAAGGCAGGTGCCCGCCCCGGATGGCGGACGCCGGCTTTCTCGAGCCGGAAATGGCCTTCCCGCGGGGTGCGGGTCCCGGCCGGGACGGCCGGTTCGCTCAGCACGGCGCGCACCCGGGAGGCGGCGGCCCGGATCTCGGGCACCCGCCGCGCGGCCCCGATCAGCGGGAGCACGACCTCGAAGGCGCTCACGGCGCCCAGGGTCAGGGCGGCGGTCCACGGCACGGAGGCGTGGCAGAGCACCCCGACGGCGACGGCGGTGACCAGCTGGACGAGCACCCCGGCGGCGGTGAGCAGGGCGGTCTTGCCGGCGGCCGCTCGTTCGTTCCCGGTGATGTCGTCGACGACCCGGGTGGCGGCACGCTGGTGTTCGTCGAGCGCCCCGGCGGCGACGAGTTCCCGCCGCCCGGTGACGAGCTCGACGGCCCGTTCGGCGAGTTCGGCCCGCTTCGGGGCACTTTCCCGCGCGGCGGCCGCGGTGAGCCGGACGACGAGCCACGGAAGAAGAACCCCGGCCACGACCAGCCCGCCGCCGAGCACCCCGGCGGCGGGCGCCGACGCGGTGGCCGTCACGACGACGGCGAACGAGCCCACGATCCCGGCCACCCCCGCGGGCAGCAGCCACCGCAGGACGGCGTCCTGCAGGGCGTCCACATCGGACACCAGCCGGGTGACGAGATCACCGCCGGAGTACCGGGTGCCGGGGACGAGGGCCTGGTAGACGCGCGTCCGCAGCTCGCCGAGCCACCGGAGGACGACGTCGTGCCCGGCAAGCCGTTCGGCGTACCGGAGACCACCGCGCAGCAGGGCGAGGGTCCGGACGGCAACAATGGCGAGGGTGAGCGCGGCGAGCGGCGGTCGTTCGGCGGCGCGGAGCAGCAACCAGGCGGCGGTGGCCATGAGAGCCAGGGCGGCGAGTTCGGCCGCGGCTCCTAGGAGAGCGGCGCGGAGGAGGCGGAAGAGGTCCTTTGTGGACACGGCCCAAATCCCCAGAGCAGCCCCCACCCGTCCCGGGGGGCGTCCCCGGTTCCATCCTACCGGCCCCACCCCGGAAACAAGGGCCGCTCGGCGATCTGTGGACAACTGCCGCCCTGTGGATGGCGAACTTGACATCACGCTGCCACCTCCGTATGCACCCGGCCGCCGCGGAGCTCGATCACCCGGTCGGCCAGCGAGACCATCGCCGGGCGGTGGGCCACCAGCACCGCCGTCCGTCCCGGCAGCAACCGCCGGGTGGCCGACAGCACCGCCTCCTCCGTCCGGGAATCCAGCCGCGCCGTCGGCTCGTCCAGCAGCACCAGCCCCGCCGAAGTCCGCGCCAGCGCCCGCGCCAACCCCACCCGCTGCCGCTGCCCGGCCGACAACACCTCGCCCAGCTCACCCACCGGCGTCTCGTACCCCGCCGGTAGTCCCGCGGCCACCGAATCGAGTGCCGCCGCCCGGGCCGCCGAACGAACGTCGGCCGCCGGAAGGCCGAGGCGGATGTTCGAGGCCAGTGACCCCCGGAACAACGTCGGCCGCTGCGGGACCCACGCCACCTCGGCCAGCCAGTCCGGCGAAGCCAGCGAGCGCAGGTCCACGCCGTCCACCAGCACCCGCCCCGACGAAGGCGTCACGAACCCCAGCAGCACCGCCAGTACCGTGCTCTTCCCCGATCCGCTGGGCCCGATCAGCGCCACCCGCGCGCCGGACGGCACCGAAAAGTCCACATCGGACAACGCCGGAATCCCGTCGTAAGCCACCGACACCCGCTCGAAGACCACCGAAGGCGCACCCCGTCGCCGGGTGAGAACCGCCGGCCGCGAACGAACGACCGGCACGGAGAGGGCCTCCCGCAACGCCGCCAGTCCCTCCGCCGCCGCGTGGAACTTCGCGCCCGCCGCCCGCAGCGGCAGGTACGCCTCGGGTGTCAGCAGCAGGATCAGCAGCGCCGTCCGCGCGTCCAGCCCGCCCGACAGCAACCGGAAGCCGATCGGCACCGCGACCAGCGCGACCGAAAGCGTCGCCACCAGTTCCAGCACCAGCGCCGAAAGGAACGCCACCCGCAGCGTCTTCATCGTCGCGTCGGCGTGGGCAGCGGCCATCGAACGCACCGTCGCCGCCTGGGCCGCCGCCCGGCCGAACACCTTCAACGTCCCGAGGCCGCGGACGACGTCGAGGAAGTGCCCGCCCAGCTTCGTCAGCAGCTCCCACTGGACCGCCGCCTTCGCCTGCTTCCCGACCAGGATCGCGAACACCGGGATCAGCGGCAGCGTGAGCACCACGACGAGCGCGGACGCCAAGTCCGCCGCGAACAGCCGCACGAGCACCGCAGCCGGCACCACCACCGACACGACCAGCGACGGCAGGTAGCCGGTCAGGTAGCTGTCCGTGGCGTCGACACCGCGCGTGACCTGCGTCGCGACCACCCCGGCACGGTCCGAAGTGGACCCGAGCAGGCGAAGTCGCAGCGCATCCCGCACCGAGGCCGCAAACCGTCCACTGAGGACGCCGTGGCTCCAGGTGAGCAGCACCCGCGCGGCGATGGCCACGACCAGGAGCAGTGAAACCCCGCCACCGGTGAGCAGCGTGGCGAGCCCCTCGGCCTGGAGGAGCACCGAAGCCGCGGTGAGCACCGCGAGCAATCCCAAAACGACCAGGTACCGCCGGAGTCCGGGCAGCGCGGGCACGTGTCCTCCTAGAAGTGCAGCAGCGAGCGCTGGTCGACGGGACGGCGGTGCGCCCGCCAGGTCAGCCACTGCACGACCAGCAGCACCACCAGGGCCGGGGGCGCGAACCAGGCCAGCACCGCGAAGGTCTCCGGCGCCGTCGCCGCCTCCGTCACGTCGAGCGGGCCGGCCGGAGTCACCACGACGGTGGGGAACCGCAGGAGGCCGACGAGCAGCGCCGGACACGCCGAAAGCACCATCGACCCGACGAGCGCCACCCGGTGGCGGCCGGTCCGGAGCCCCAGCCACGTGCCGCCCCAAGCCAGGAAGGCCAGCGCCGCGACTCCGGCACCGAAGGCCGTGACGCCGCGCAGGGCGAAGAACCCCCAGCCCGCGGCGACCACCAGGAAAGCCAACGCGGGCGCGGTGAACGCCCGGGCCAGGCGCACCGCCCGGCCGGTCAGCTCGGCCGGCGCGCGCACCGCGAGGAAAGCCGCACCCTGCAGGCAGAACAACGCGACGAACCCGAGTCCCCACAGCGCGGCATACGGGTTGAAGAGCGCGAGCACGTCGGCGACCGGCGGCAGCCCGATGACGAGGTTGCCGAGGAACAGGCCCCACGACAACGCCGTCACCAGCGCGCCGCCGACGATGCCCGCCGTCCAGGCGCCGCGGCGCGCGTCCGGGCGGCGGCTGCGCAGCTGCATCGACGCCGTGAACGTCACGAGGCCGAGCAGCAGCGTCACGACCAGGACGTACGCCCCGGCGAACACCTTGCCCTCCAGGTGCGGGAACGCGCCGAACAGCAGCCCGACGGCCGCCACCAGCCACACCTCGTTCGCCAGGAAGAACGGCCCCAGCGCGCCGAGCGTCTGACGTCGTCGCCGCTCGTCGGCCTCGAACGCGGGCAGCAGCATGCCGACGCCGTAGTCGTACCCCGCGAGCGCGAAGTACCCGCAGGTCAGCAGGCCCAGGACGCACCACCAGAAGATCGTCATCGGTCAGACTCCGCTCAGGACGGGCAGTTCGGCGGACGCTTCGACCGGCTCCGGGCCGCGCTTGGCGACGCGCGCCATGAGCACCCAGTCGGCCACCGCGAGCGCGGCGAACAGCAGCGTGAAAGCGATGAAGGAGAACAGGATCTGGCCGGCCGGGACGTCCGCGATCGCGTCGGCGGTCTTCAGCTTCCCCCAGACCAGCCACGGCTGACGGCCGAGCTCGCGCACCAGCCAGCCCATGATCGCCGCGAGGAACGGCAGCGGGATCGCCGCGACCATCAGGTAGTGCAGGAACCGCGCCTTGGTGAGCCAGTTCCGGATCAGCAGCAGCGCACCCAGCAACGCGCACAGGAACATGACGAACCCGAGCATGATCATCAGGCCCAGCGGCAGCCCGACGCCGGTTTCCTTGAGCTTGTCCGGCTGGTACTTCGCCAGTTCGCCGAACTGCGCGAAGCCCTGGTTGACCACGAAGATCGAGCCGACGAGCGCCGCGACGACACCGATCCGCATCGAGCGGCGGAAGAACTCGACCTCGCCGGTGCGCTTGAGGAAGTGCCACGCGCTGACGCCGACGACGAAGAACCCGCCGGTCACCAGGGCGGCGCTGAGCACGTGCGGCAAGGACGCGGCCAGCGCCGGGTTGGCGAACAGCGCGCCGAAGTCGTCGAGGCGCAGGGTGCCGTTCTCGACGCGGCTGCCGACCGGGTTCTGCAGGAACGAGTTGGCCAGCATGATGAACAGCGCCGACGCGTACGCGGTCAGCGTGACCAGCCAGAGCAGCGTCAGGTGCAGCCACTTGTTCATCCGCCCGAAGCCGAGGATCCACAGGCCGAGGAACGTCGACTCGAGGAAGAACGCGACCAGCGTCTCGATGGCCAGCGGCGCGCCGAAGACGTCGCCGGCGAAGGCGGACAGGCCGGTCCAGGTCAGCCCGAACTGGAACTCCATCACGATGCCGGTGACGATGCCGAGCGCGTAGTTGATCACGTACAGGCGGCCCCAGAACCGCGTCATCCGCAGGAGCTCGGGCTTGCCGCCGAGCGTCCAGCGCGTCTGCATCACGGCCACCAGCGTGACCAACCCCAGCGTGAGCAGCACGAACAGGAAGTGGAACGAAGTCGTCGTCGCGAACTGGAGTCTCGCGACCGGGAGTGCGTTCATGTAGGCAGACTACACATAGCCTGGCTACATGTAGCAAGGCGACGTGTAGACTGCGTACCCATGAAGGCGGACACCCTGCGCGGGCACCTCGACGCGTTGCTGCTGGCCGTGCTCGACGGCCGGAAACTGCACGGCTACGCGATCATCGAGGCGCTCCAGCTGCGCAGCGACGGCGCGCTCGACCTGCCCACCGGCACCGTCTACCCGGCGCTGCGCCGGCTCGAGCGGGCCGGCTGGCTGGCCAGCGAATGGGACGTCGTGTCCGGCCGCAAGCGCCGCACGTACCGGCTCACGCGCTCCGGGGAGCAGGCCCTGGCGGCGGAACGCGCCGAGTGGCGGGAGTTCACCACGGTCATCGGGGGAGTGCTGGGAACGTGATCGACGCATACCTGGGGGAGCTGGACCGCAGACTGCACGGCTGCGGGCGGTTCAAGGCCGACCTGCTGGAAGAGGCCCGCGACGGGCTGCACGACGCCGCCGAGGCCTACCGCGCGGGCGGCTGGACCGACGAAGAGGCCGAACGCCGAGCCGTCGCCGACTTCGGCCCGGCGGCCGTCGTCGCCCGCGACTACCAGGCCGAGCTGGGCATGCTCAGCGGCGTCCGCACCTTGTGGAAGCTCGTCATCGGCGTCCCGGCCATGCAGATGCTCTGGGACTACGCGCGGATCCTCACCTTCGGCGAATGGACGAAGCTGTCGACGCCGACCCCCGGGTGGTACAAGGTCGTCGCGCACGTCTCCCACGGCGCGGTGTTCGTCGTGCCGGTGATCGGGGTGCTCGCGCTGCTCGGCATCCGCTGGCTGAGCCGCCGCCTCGACGGCACCGGGCTCGCCCGGTTCTGCGGGGTCCTCATCGCGCTCGCGGTCGGCGTCAACCTCGCTTCGGTCGGCCTGCTGATCGCGGCGACCGGCGTCGTCGACGTCTCGAGGCTGTTCCTCAGCGTCCCGTGCGCGCTGCTGATGCTCGCCTGGGTGGCGCTTTCCGTCCGGCTCGTCGTGCTCGCGAGACGTTCCTGGGGTGGGTATGCCACGATCGTCGCGTGACGACCGCGCTGATCTACCTCGTAGTCATGCTGCTGGTGGCCGCCGTGGTGTTCCTGCTCGCCGCGGTGGTGTTCGGCCGGGGTGAGGAGCTCGCCCCGCTGCCGCCGGGCAGCTCGCCCACGCGGCTGCCCGCCGAGGACATCACCGGCGAGGACCTGGCCGACGTCCGCTTCCAGCTGGTGTTCCGCGGCTACAAGATGTCCGAAGTGGACTGGGTGGTGCGGCGGCTCGGTGTCGAGATCGACGAGCTGCGCGCCCGCGTCGCCGAACTGGAGCAGCGCGAACGCGAGCGGGAGAGCTCGCCAGAGGCTTCCCCGTGACGGATCTGATCCTCTCGGTCGACGTCCGCGCCCCGGCGGGGACGACCTGGCTGGCGCTGACCGACTGGGCGCGCCAGGGCGAGTGGATGCTCGGCACCGAGGTTGAGGTGGTCGAGGGCAACGGCCGCAGCGTCGGTTCGCGGCTGTCGGCGTTCACCGGCGTGGCCGGCCTCGGCTTCACCGACACGATGGAGATCACCAGCTGGGAGCCGCCGGTGCGGTGCGGGGTCCGGCACCTCGGCAGCTTCGTGGCCGGGACCGGCGTGTTCCAGGTGGTGCCGAAGGGGCCGGCGCGCTCGACGTTCGTCTGGGCCGAGCACCTGCGGCTGCCGTTCGGGCCGCTGGGCCGGCTGGGCTGGCCGGTCGTGCGGCCGGCGTTCGCGCTGGGGGTGCGCCTGTCGCTGCGGCGGTTCGCGCGGTTCGCGGAGAACTATTCGGTGGGTGGGGATGAGTGAGCTGATCGGCGCCGACGGCGTCGCACGGTGCAGCTGGGGCAATTCGACCCCGGACTACGCCGCGTACCACGACGAGGAGTGGGGCACGCCGCTGCACGGGCAGGACGAGCTGTACGAACGGCTGTGCCTCGAGTCGTTCCAGTCGGGCCTGTCGTGGATCACGATCCTGCGCAAGCGCGAGGGCTTCCGGAAGGCGTTCAAGCAGTTCAAGCCGGCGAAGGTGGCGAAGTTCGGCGACGCCGACGTCGAGCGGCTGATGCAGGACGCGTCGATCGTCCGGAACCGGGCGAAGATCCTGGCCGCGATCAAGAACGCGCAGGCCATCGCGGCCTTGGACACTCCGCTGGACGAGCTGCTGTGGTCGTTCGCGCCCGCTTCGCACGTCCGTCCGCGCACCATGGCCGACGTCCCGGCGATCACGGACGAGTCCAAGGCGATGGCGAAGGAGCTGAAGAAGCGCGGCTTCGTCTTCCTCGGCCCGACGACCTGCTATGCCCTGATGCAGGCCACCGGCATGGTCGACGACCACGTCGCCGGCTGCTTCCGGGCGGTCTGAGCCCGGAAGCAGCCGGACGTCACCTGCCCTGGAAGGACGGCTTGCGCTTGCCGACGAAGGCCTCGACAGCCTCGGTGTGGTCGGCGGTCGCGCCGAGCGCCGTCTGGGCCGCGTCCTCGGCGTCGAGGGCCGCCTCGAACGTCGACTGCGCGGCGAGGTTGAGCACGCCCTTGATCTTCGCGTAGGCGACGGTCGGCCCGGCCGCCAGCTTCGCCGCGACCTTCTGGGCGCGGGCGGCGAGCTCCTCATCGGGCACGACCTCGCCGACCAGGCCGAGCCGCAGCGCCTCGGCCGCGTCGACGGTGCGGGCCAGCAGCATCAGCTCGGCGGCGCGGCCGTAGCCGACCAGCCGCTGCAGCGTCCAGGACGCGCCCGAGTCCGGGCCCAGCCCGACGTTGGCGAACGCCATCAGGAACGACGACGACTCGGCGGCGATCCGCAGGTCGCTGGCGTAGGCGAAGGCGGCCCCGGCGCCGGCGGCGGTGCCGTTGACCGCCGCGATCACCGGTTTCGGCATGGCCACGATCGTCTTGACGATCGGGTTGTAGTGCTCCTTCACGGTGTGTAGCGGGGCCGGGTCACCCGCTTGCAGCAGCCCCACGTGTTCCTTCAGGTCCTGCCCGGCGCAGAACGCCTTGCCCGAACCGGTGAGGACGACCGCGCGGACTGCTTCGTCGTCCGCCGCCTCGCGCAGCGCCGCGAGCAGTGCTTCCTTCAGCTCCACGGTCAGCGAGTTGTACGCCTGCGGCCGGTTGAGGGTGAGGGTGCGCACCCCGTCGGCATCGGCGGTCAACAGGACGTCGGATGTGGTCACGTCTTCTCCTTGCGCGGAAAACTTCGGTCGGCCGAGAGTCTTTCACCTCGCGCGGGCCGCATACCAGCACCGATACGGCGGCAAAAGATCCCCTCCGCTGATGCGCCCGGCCGCTGATGAGGGACAATGGACAGCAGACCCGGCTGGCTTTCACGCGAGCGCGACCCGGGCGCGCCGGTTGAGACGGAGGGAGCACGCTATGGCGGCCATGAAGCCCCGGACCGGAGATGGTCCCCTCGAAGTGACTAAGGAGGGGCGGGGCCTCGTGATGCGCGTACCGCTCGAGGGTGGTGGGCGACTCGTCGTCGAACTCTCCGCGGAAGAAGCGAAGGACCTCGGCGCCGCACTGGCGGAGGTCACCGGCTGAGCCTGCCTTCCCGATCCGTCCTTCCTTCGCACCCCGGTCTCCCTTCGGAGGCCGGGGTCGCGGTTCCTCTGCGCCCGAAGGTTGCTCACTGTGCGTAATCCGCTACCGCCCGTTCCGGCTACCCTGCTCGACCTCGAGGTCGCGGGACAGCTTCGCCGCGGCGTCCCGACGGCCCGGCTGGTGGCCGCGCCCGACAGTGATCCCAACAACGATGACGTGGAGCCCTTGGAGATCGAGGGCGTCCGGATCACCGGCAAGGCGGGCGACGTCCAGACGGTGCCCGGCGACGGGCCGCGCTGGGTCGCGGGCCTGGGCGGCGGCGAGCCGAAGGAGTACCGCAAGACCGGCGCGGCGCTGGTCCGCGCGGTGAACGCGGCGCTGGCCGAGGACGTCGAACACGGCGGCAAGGCGTTCCGCGCGGTGCAGCTGGAGCTGCCCGAAGAGGCCTCGGGGGAGCACGTCACCGAGCTGGCGCTGGGCCTCCTGCTGGGCGGCTACCGGTACAAGGTGACCGGCACGGACCCCTCGCCGTCCGTGCGGACGGTGCGGCTGGTGGGCGACGACCCCGCGCTGCCGTCGCTGGTCGAGCGCGCTTCGGCGCTGGCGGCGGCGACGGCGCTCACGCGTGACCTCGCGAACACGCCGTCCAACGTGAAGACACCAGCCTGGCTGGCGGACACGGCGGCGCGCGTCGCCGGCCCGCGCGTCGAGGTGACGGTGCGGGACGAGAAGTGGCTCGCGGCGGAGGGCTTCGGCGGCGTCCTGGCGGTCGGCGGCGGTTCCGCGCGCCCGCCGCGGCTGATCGAAATGGCGTACAAGCCGTCGGGGGCGTCGTCGCACCTGCTCCTGGTCGGCAAGGGCATCACGTTCGACACGGGCGGCCTGTCGATCAAGCCGGCCGACGGGATGCACCTGATGCGCACGGACATGGCGGGCGGCGCGGCGGTGATCGCGGCGATCCGCGGCATCGCGGCCCTGGGCCTGCCGGTGCGGGTGACGGCGCTGATCCCGTGCGCGGAGAACCACGTGTCGGGTTCGTCGTACCGCCCGGGCGACATCGTCCGCCACTACGGCGGCAAGACGACCGAGGTGGGCAACACGGACGCGGAGGGCCGGATGGTCCTGGCGGACGCGCTGGTCTACGGGATCAAGCGGTTCACCCCGGACTACGTGGTCGACGCGGCGACGCTGACGGGCGCGATGAAGGTCTCGCTGGGCCTGCGCACGGGAGGGTTGTTCGCCTCGGACTCGGCACTGGCGGCAGCGGTGATTTCGGCGGGCGAGCGCGTGGGCGAGGCGTGGTGGCGCATGCCGCTGGTGGAGGACTACGCGGAGAACGTCCGCGGCGAGTTCGGCGACGTCCGCCAGACCCCGGGCGGCCCGGGCGGCATCACGGCGGCGCTGTTCTTGAGGGAGTTCACGTCGGGGTTGCCGTGGGCGCACCTGGACATCGCGGGGCCGGCGCGGTCGGAGAAGAACTACGACGAAGTGGTCCCGGGGGCGACGGGCTTCGCGGCGCGGACGCTGGTGGAGCTGGCGGCTTCGCTGGCCTGAGCCGGGAGTTGCCCACAGTTCGGCTGGGCTGTGGACAAGTCGCTGGTCAGGGCGGTTTGTCGGTGGTGGCCGGTAGACTGGAACTGGGGACGCCCCCCGTGGAGGGCGGGGGAGTTTCCGGGGCTCGCTCTGCGGCCTCACGCGGCCCGACAGGCACGTCGACGCCCAAACCCGCACCCCGCCCAGACCTCCCCGCCGCCCCGATCCGAAGCCAGAACACGGCCGGCAGTGCCGGGTCAAGGCACGCTTTCCCGCCTTGACCCGGTGCTGTCGGCCGTAGTCACAATTGCGGCTTCGGGGTGGTGGGCACCAAGCTCGCCTACTGAGGCGCCCTGTCATCACCCAGGTCAGCCGCATCTTCGGACCGAGCACGACCACCAGAACTCGGGCTTCCACCATGGACCCGCAACAGCGACCGACTTTGCCGGCAGAGCGGTCAGCCCTTGGCCGTCGCCAGCACGTGGTCGCGGAACCCCGTCACCGCCGGCGTCATCGGTTCCTCCGCCCGCCACACCAGCCCGATCGTCCGGAACGGCGGCGGCGACAGCGGCACCTCCGCCACCCCGGCCGGCGTGCCCGGCCCGAACCGCGGCAGCAGCGCCACCCCCAGCCCCGCCGCCACCAAGCCGCGCACGGTGTCGGACTCCTGGCCCTCGAAGGCGATCCGCGGCGTGAAGCCCGCCGCCGCACAGAGCTCGTCCGTCAGCGTCCGGACGCCGTAGCCCTGCTCGAGCAGCACGAACTCCTCGTCCGCCAGTTCCGCCACCCGCACTTCGCGGCGCCCCGCCAGCCGGTGGCCCGCCGGGACCGACAGCAGGATCTCCTCGTCCACCAGCCCCGCGCAGGCCAGCGCCGGGACGTCGGGCAGCGGCGCCACCAGCGCCAGGTCCAGCTCACCGGCCACCAGCCGGTCGACCATGTCCTGCCGTGATCCCTGCACCAGCGTGAACCGCACGCCGGGGTAGCGCGCCCGGTACCCGCGCAGCAGCGAAGGCACCAGCGACCGCCCGAGCAGGTGCAGGAACCCCAGCACGACGTGCCCCGACTCCGGCGACACCTCCTCGCGCGCCAGCCGGACGCCCGTGTCGAGCGCCGCCAGCCCGCGTTCCGCCGCCTCGGCGAGGAGTTCCGCCACGCGCGTCAGCCGGATACCGCGGCCGTCCGGGACCGTCAGCGGCGCACCCAGCGCGTCCGCCAGCGCCGCGAGACGGCGGCTGACGGTCGGCTGCGGGACGCCCAGCAGTTCGGCCGCGCGTGTGACGTTCCTCGTCTCCCGGAGCGCGGCGAGCAACGGCAGGTGCGGCGCGACCTGCGCGGACAGCGAATCATGCGTCACCGCATCAATTCTTCCACCCAAGTGCATTAGACGTATTGATTAGGGCTGCTTACTTTCAGGACGTGACCTCCACCCGCCGAGTCAAGACGGCCGTCGCCGCGGCCGGGATCTCCTCGTTCGCGCTGCTCTACGCGCCGCAGCCGGTGCTCCCGCAGCTGGCGGCGCAGTACCACCTCGACCCCGGCGGCGCGGCGCTCGCGGTCAGCGTCGCGACCGGCGCGCTCGCCATCGCGGTCCTCCCGATCGCGGCGCTGTCCGAAGTGGTCGGCCGCCGTCCGGTGATCCTGACGTCGGTCGTCGCGTCGGTCGTGCTCGGCCTGCTCCTGCCGCTGATGCCGACGTACCCGGCACTGCTCGTCCTGCGCGCGCTGCAGGGCGTCGCGATCGCCGGGTTCCCCGGGGTGGCGGCCGCCTACCTGGCCGAACGCCTCGGCCGGGCGGGCGTCGCGGCGGCGGTCGGCGCGATGATCGCGGGCAACACGGTCGGCGGCATGCTCGGCAGGCTGGCCAGCGGCTTCACGGCGGGCCCCCTCGGCTGGCGCGGCGCGCTGCTGGTCGTCGCGGGCGTGGGGGCGGTGTGCTCGGCGATCACGGTCGTGACGCTGCCGCCGGGCGTGCGCCCTGGCCGCGTCGGGGGCGTCGGGCGCGGGCTGCTCACGGCGCTGAGCAAGCCGGTGCTGCTGGCGCAGTACGCGGTGGCGCTGCTGGCGATGGGCTCGTTCGTCGCCCTCTACAACGCGGCCGGCTTCCGGTTGACCGGTTCACCGTTGGACCTGTCGCCGGCGGTGGCATCCCTGGTCTTCCTGGCTTACGCGACGGGCTCAGTGTCGTCCGCGGCGGCGGGGCGGCTCGTGGCGCGGGTGGGCCGCCGCCGGGCGTTGATCGGGGCGCTGCTGCTGACGGCGACGGGCGCGGCGCTGACGCTGCCGGACTCGTTGCCGCTGGTGATCGCCGGATTTTTGGTGCTGACCTGCGCGTTCTTCGCGGCGCACGCGGTGGCGAACGGCTGGGCGGCGGCCGACGCACCGGAGACCGCCCGCGGCCAGGTGGGCGGGATGTACACGGCGACGTACTACCTGGGCAGCAGTGTGGGCGGGGCTGCTGGGGCTTGGGTGTACGGGCACGCGGGCTGGTCGTGGCTGATCGCGGTGGTGTCGGTCTGGCTGCTGCTGGCGGTGGTGGCGGTGAGGGTGGGGACTCGGGTTCGGGGTGAGCGGCTGGAGCTGGTGAATGCCGGGTGAGCCGCCCGGCCACCTGCTGCCGGGGGTTCTTCCTCTCGGCGGCTGGTGGCTCGAGGCTGTCCCCCCCCCACCCCGAAGCCCGATTGTGCCGCCGGCCGTGTTGTGGCTTCGGATCGGGGTTGCGGGGAGTGTGGGCCCCGTAGTGGTCCAGTCGGCCCCCACCCTCTCCGGGGGGCGTCCCCAGGTCCAGTCTACTGGCCCCCACCGACGAAACTGCCCGCGAACAGCGAGTTGTCCACAGCGTGGCGAGCTTGTGGACAGCGTCAGGTAGCGGCCCCGACCAGCAGTCCGCCACCCACCGGCAGCAGCGCCGGGACCAGGCGTTCGTCCTCCCGGAAGGCCCGCGCCACCTCGCGCAGGGCCATCGTCTCCGGATCCCGGTGGGCCGGGTCGATCACCCGGCCGCCGGCCAGCACGTTGTGGAACGCGATGATCCCGCCGCGCCGCAGCAGCGACACGCCCAGCTCGTAGCATCCCGGGTACTCGATGTGCGCGGAATCGACGAACACCAGGTCGTAGCCACCCGGCGTGAGGCGCTGCAGCACGTCCAGCGCGCGGCCGATGATCAGCCGCGTGCGGCCCGGCGCGAAGCCGGCTTCGCGGAACGTGGCCCGCGCCGCCCGCTGGTACTCCGGCTCCACGTCGATCGACGTCAGCACGCCGTCGGGGGCCATGCCGCGCAGCAGGCTGAGCCCGCTCACCCCCGCGCCGGTGCCGACCTCGACGACGGCCTTCGCGCACAGCGTCGCGGCCAGGAAACGCAGCGTCGCGCCCGCACCCGCGCTGAGCGGGGTGCAGCCCAGGTCTTCGGCCCGTGCCCGCGCCGAAGACAGCACCTCGTCGTCGGGCAGGTACCCGTCGACGAACCCGGAATCGGCCGGTGCGGCCGCAGGGGTGGGCGTGTTCACGCACGGAGGTTAGCGTTGGTTGTCGATAAATCCGCGCAGGCTCCCTGGTAAGCACCCCGGAAGAAGTTCTCAGCCTGCTCTCAGTCCAGTCTCACTAGAACCATAAGGAGTCCGGAGAGACTGAAATCCGAACACACGGGAACACCGTGACGAGGGCCCGCGTTGGGTGGAGCAGACAGGAGAAACGCTGATGGAGGTGCCTGCTCCCGCGATGCAGAACGCCGTTGCCGACGCCGGGGCCCAGCCCGTGACCCTGGACGAAGCGGCCTGGACGCCGCCGTCCTGGGACGAGGTCGTCCGCGAACACGGCGACCGGGTCTACCGGCTCGCCTACCGCCTGACCGGCAACACCCACGACGCCGAGGACCTCACGCAGGAGACCTTCATCCGGGTGTTCCGCTCGCTGGCGTCCTACAAGCCCGGTACGTTCGAGGGCTGGCTGCACCGGATCACCACCAACCTGTTCCTGGACATGGCCCGCCGCCGCTCGCGCGTGCGGATGGAAGGCCTCCCCGAGGACACCGACCGCATCGTGGGCGACGACCCGAGCCCCGAGCAGGTCTACTCGGACACCCACCTGGACCCGGACCTGCAGGCGGCGCTCGACGAGCTGCCCCCGGAGTTCCGCGCCGCCGTGGTGCTGTGCGACGTCGAAGGGCTGTCGTACGAGGAGATCGGCGCCACGTTGGGTGTCAAGCTGGGCACCGTCCGCAGCCGCATCCACCGTGGGCGTCAAGCGCTGCGCGCGTCGCTGGAGCGTCGTCGCGCTCACGCACCGCAGTCTGCGAAGGTGACGGTATGACCGCACCGCGAGGCTGGGCACTTCCCGAGTCGCACCTGCTGCCGGACGTCGTGGTGGCGTTCGTCGACGGCGAGCTGTCTCACGGCGCCCGCGACCGAGCGGCGTCGCACATCACCCGCTGCACCGCGTGCGCGGCGGAGGTGCGCGCGCAGCGTCAGACGGTCGAGGCGATCCGCCGCGCGGGGGCGCCGTCGATGTCGGCCGGGTTCCTGGCGAGCCTGCAGTCGATCCCGCAGCACACGGAGCTGCCGAGCACGCCGGACAACCTGGCGATCACGGCGGACGGCCAGTTGGTCGCGGTCCAGCGCCCCGACCGGGTCGCGGGCCTGCGTGATTCGGGCGTCCTGGGTGGTGTGGCGCCGTTGGGATCATCGGCCCCGCTGGGCCAGTCCCCGAACGTCCTCGGCGGCGGCCGGTTCAAGCGCCGCGCCGCGCAGGGAGCGGGCGTGGTGGTGTCGGGCCTGGTGCTGAGCGCACTGGCCCTGGTGGGCACGTCGGCGGATGGAGACGGCGCACCTGAGACGGGCGGCGGCGCGCCGCAGCCGGCGAACCTCCTGCCGGCCCAGATGGCGGTGCCCCAGCAACCGGCGGCCCCGGCCTCGACACCGGCGAGCACGACACCGGTGGCGGTTCCGGCGGGCATCCGCTGAGTGGACTTTGAAGGCCGCTGCGAATCTGTTCGCGGCGGCCTTCGGTGTGTGCTGGGTCGGGTGAGCCGGGACCACCTTGGCTCTCGCGCCCGCGGGCTGCTCTCGAACGGCTGACGCCGCCGGAAACTCTCCGGCAGGGGTCCGGCGAGGTCGGTCGCTGTTGCGGTGTTCCATGACGGAAGCCGGAGGCTGGCGAGCGGGCGCCTTCCCGAATGGACGGCCGACCTGGGTGGTGTCAGGTCGCCTCGGCCGACTGGCAGCTCGGGTGCCCACCACCCCGAAGCCGCAATTGTGACTACGGTCGGCAGTGTTGTGGCTTCGGATCGGGGTGGTGGGGAGGTCTGGGTGGGGTGCGGGTTTGGGCGTCAGCGTCCCGTCCACGCCGGGTGGGGCACCTGAGGGGGGACACAGCCCGCCCGGAAACTCCCCCACCCTCTCCGGGGGGCGTCCCCAAGTCCAGTCTATCGGCGGTGGGCGACAAAACCGCCGTTCAAGGCGCCGCAGGGCCGTTTTGTCCACACCCGCCCCAGCTTGTGGACAAGCGGCTCAAGAAACAGCCACTTCACCCGTGGACCGGCAGACTCGGAGCACCGGGCTTGGGTATCGTCACGCCCAGCCACCTGATCTTCTGCACCGGGGAATGATGACCGAGCCGAACGTGAATCCCGAGCAGCCCGACGCGCGCGAAGCCGACCGGCTGGGCCCGCGGCCGCTCGCGCGGCCGGCCGTCGATCCGGCGCAGGCCGCCGTGTTCGGCAGGCCGCAGGGGGTCGATGGTGCGTTCGACAAGCTCTACTCCCCGCAGAAGACCAACGGCGTCAGCCTCGCCCCGCCCGCGCCCGAGTCGCTCGCCGAGGCGTTCCGGCGGCCGCCCGGGGCTGAAGGGGTGCTGCTCGAACGGCCTCGGGAAGCCACCGGTGACGCGCCGGAGGTCGAACCGCCCCTGTGGACCGGCACCCGTGACCCGTGGCGTGATCCCGGGGCCGCCGCGGTGCTCGCCGGGCCCGCCGTGCCCGCCGAAGACGAAGAAAAGCCCGCCAAACGGCCGCCCGGCGCGCTGCTCAGCCTGCCCGAGGTGCTCTTCGGACGGCGCGTGCAGCCGAAGGCGCTCGTCCTGCTCGGCGTCGTCGCGCTGCTCGTCGGCGCCGCCGGCGGCTTCGTCGGCTGGTGGGTCGGCGACACCGGTAACGAGCTCACCGGCTCCGCCACCATCGCCGAAGCCGAGGCCGGCAAGGAACGCCCCGCGGGGTCCGTCGCCGAAATCGCCAAGCGCGTCGCGCCCGCCGTCGTTTCGCTCGAGGTGTTCAAGCCCGGCGCCGAATCGGGCGAGCAGGGCTCCGGCGTCATGATCGACCCGCAGGGCTACATCCTCACCAACGAACACGTCATCGCCTCCGCCGCCGCGGACCCGGGCGTCAAGATCACCTCCGTCTTCATCGACGGCACCCGCACCGAGGCCAAGCTCGTCGGCGCCGACCAGAAGACCGACCTCGCCGTCGTGAAGGTCAACGTCACCAACCCGACCGTGCTGCAGGTCGGCAAGTCGGCGGACCTGCAGGTCGGCGACACCGTGATGGCGATCGGCTCGCCGCTGGCGCTGCAGAACTCGGTGACCGCCGGCATCGTCAGCGCGCTGAACCGGCCGATCACCGCGGGCGGCGACAACGGCGCCCCGCCGGTCACCTACGAGGCCATCCAGACCGACGCCGCGATCAACCACGGCAACTCGGGCGGCGCGCTCGTCGACTCCACCGGCGCGCTGGTCGGGATCAACTCGTCGATCCGGTCGGCGGGCGCGGACGGCGGCAGCATCGGCATCGGCTTCGCCATCCCGAGCGACTACGCGATCAAGATCGCCAAGGCGCTGATCAAGGACGGCAAGGTCCAGCACGCCGACATCGGCATCAACGCGTCGTCGACGGTCGCCGGCTCGTCGACGATGGGTGCCCAGGTGAAGAACGTCGCGCCCGGCGGCCCGGCCGCGAACGCGGGCATCAAGGAGGGCGACGTGATCACGAAGATCGGCAACCGGCTCGTCCGCGACTCGGCGGAACTGACGGTCGCGGTCCGCGCGCACGACGTCGGCGAAGTGGTCCCGGTGTCGCTGGCGCGCGACGGCGCGAGCTTCGTCGTGGACGTAACCCTGGCTTCCGACTGAGTTCCCGCTTTCGGCCTGCCGGAGCGCGGCGGGGGGCGGGTACCCTGGGCGGGTAGGTTCCGAGTGGAGGTAGACGGGTGTTCGACAGTGTCGGATGGGGGGAGATCCTCGTCCTCATCATCGCCGGTCTGTTCATCCTCGGCCCGGAACGGCTGCCCGAGGCGGCGTCCTGGCTCGCGAAGAGCGTAAAGAAGGTCCGCGACTTCGCGACCGGCGCGCGTGAACAGCTCCGCGAGGAGATGGGCCCCGAGTTCGACCAGCTGCGCAAACCGCTGGAAGACCTCCGCGGACTGCGGAACTTCGACCCGAAACGCGTGGTGACGCAGCACCTGTTCGACGGTGACGCCGACCCGCTCGGCCTGAAGGGCATCACGAACGGCAGCAGCACCCCGTCGAACGGGACCAACGGCTACCTGGCCGGCCAGACCCAGTCCGCGCCGGAGCCGCTCAAGCCGGGCGAGCGCCCGCCGATCGACCCGGACGCGACATAGTCGACATCGGGTTTCTCACCGAGTCCGACCGCACCCGCTGGGAGGAACTGGCCCGCGGCAAGGACGCGTACTTCGCGGTCGAGCGCCCCGACGACGCGTACGAGCGGACGTGGCGGCGCCTCCTCGACGACGACCGGATCCGCGGAATCGCCGCCCGGCTGGACGGCCGCATGATCGGCACGGCGCACTACCTGCTCCACGCGAGCATCTGGTACGCGGGAAAGTGCTACCTCGCGGACCTGTTCGTGGACGGCGAAGTCCGGCGGCAGGGCGTGGCGACGGCGATGATCGAGTGGGTCGCGCGCGACGCGGAGGAGCAGGGATTTCCCAGCCTGTACTGGAACACGCTGGAGGACGCCCCGGCCCGCGCGCTGTACGACAAGGTGGGCAAGGTCCACGAGGGCTTCCTCCACTACAGCTACCGGCGATCCACAACGCGGCGGTGATGTGGACAGCTGCCCGGGGGAGCGGCTTTCCGGCGGGTTTTGTCGGCCGGTGCCGATAGACGGAACATGGGCACGGCCCCCAGGGAGACGGGGGCTGCTTTCGGGACGGGCGCTGCTCGCGGTGCTCGGATGTCCGTTTCCGGAGGTTTCCCTAGTCCCCGCTCACCAACCCCGCCCAGCTGATCGCTTCCTCCCTACGGTCGACCCGGGGGCGGCTGTCCGCCGTCCGCAGTCGAAGGGGGAGAACCGTGAAACTCAGATCGCTGGGCTGCGCCCTGCTCACCCTGGCCCTGCTGGCACCGAGCCAAACCGCCGAAGCCGCCACAACCGCCGCCTGTAGCTGGACCTCCACTGCGCTGGGTGCTGGTGGCAACGTCAGTGCCAAGGTGACCGCCACCGATGGGCGGGGCAACTTCGCCGGCTGGGCCCTTCCCACCGACCGGCTCGGCGATACCGTCCGGGCCGCCGGCTGGCGGAACGGGACCTACACCGACCTCGGGACCGCCGGGACCAACGGGGCCGGGGTCACCGCCGAGAACCGTTCCGGCGCCGTCGCCGGGACCGCCTTCCGCTCCATCGCCGGGGTCGTCATCGAGAAGGCCTTCAAGAGCTCCGGCGGGACACTCGTGCAGCTGCCCTTCCCGACGTCGAGCCAGCTGCCCGCCGGCTACACGCGCTCCGCCGCCGTCGGGATCACCGACTCCGGGGACGTCATCGGCGTCGTGCGGAAGCAGGACGGGTCCGGGGTGATCGCCGTCCGGTGGGCCGCCGACCGGCCGGACGCCGTGACGCTGCTGACCGGGGCACCCTCTTCCGGCATCGGCCCGGTCGCCGTCGACAGCGATGGCTCGATCCTGCTGACCAGTTCCGAAATCTGGCGCAACGGCACGCTGACCCGGCTCGGCACCCTGCCCGGCCTGAAGTACGCCTGGCCCGACGCCATCAAGAACGGCCACGTCGTTGGCTACGGCGTCTACAACGGCAAGAGCGTCGGCGTCTACTGGGACCAGCAGCACGCCGCCCACATCCTGCCGAACTCCAGCTACAACCTGTCCAACGGCAACCCGCAGTTCTCGGTCAACGCGAGCGGCCTGATCACCGGCCGGCTCGACGAGGCGAACGGCGGCAACGACCTGGCGGGCACCGGCTACGGCCTCTGGGACCGGGGCACCTTCGTCGCGAAGTTCGGCGACCTCAAGGCCGACCTGCCGGTCGTCGTCGGCGACGACGGCTCCGCGGGCGGCTACCGCTACGACTCCGCCACGCGGCACTCGACCGCCTACGTCTGGCGCTGCTCCTAGGACCGCTCAGCGGCCGGCCGGGGTGACGTTCAGCATCATCCCGGCCAGCCCACGGGCCCGGACCGTCAGCTTCTTGGCCGCTTCCTGCAGGACGACCGACGCCGGGGCCTCCGGCGCCGCCAGGACCAACGGCTCGCCGGCGTCACCCTGCGAGACCATCCGCGGGTCCATCGGGACCTGCCCGAGCAGCGGCACCTCCGAGCCGATCGACTTCGACAGCGACGAAGCCACCGCCTGGCCGCCGCCCGAGCCGAACAGCTCCAGGCGGGAGCCGTCCGGCTGCTCCAGCCACGACATGTTCTCGATGACGCCGGCCACGCGCTGACGCGTCTGCAGCGCGATCGCCCCCGCCCGCTCGGCCACCTCGGCCGCCGCCTGCTGGGGGGTGGTCACCACCAGGATCTCGGCGTTCGGGATCAGCTGGGCCACCGAGATCGCGATGTCGCCGGTGCCCGGCGGCAGGTCCAGCAGGAGGATGTCCAGGTCGCCCCAGAACACGTCCGCCAGGAACTGCTGCAACGCCCGGTGCAGCATCGGGCCGCGCCACACCACCGGCGTGTTGCCCGGGGTGAACATGCCGATCGAGATCACCTTCACGCCGTGGGACTGCGGCGGCATGATCATCGTGTCGACCTTGGTCGGCTTCTCGCGCGCGCCCAGCATGCGGGGGATCGAGTGGCCGTAGATGTCCGCGTCCACGACACCGACCGACAACCCGCGCGCGGCCATCGCCGCCGCCAGGTTGACCGTCACCGACGACTTGCCGACGCCACCCTTGCCCGAGGCCACGCAGTACACCCGGGTCATCGAGCCCGGCTGCGCGAACGGGATCACCGGCTCGGCCGCGTCGCCGCGCAGGGACTTCCGCAGCTCGGAGCGCTGCTCGTCACTCATGACGTCCAGCTCCACGCGAACGTCCACGACGCCCGGGAGCTTCGAAACGGCGTCGCGGGTGTCGTTGGTCAGCGTCGCCTTCAGGGGGCAGCCCGCCACCGTCAGGTAGATCCCGACCGTGACGACGCCGTCGTCACCGACGACCACGTCCTTGACCATCCCCAGGTCCGTGATGGGTTTCCGGATCTCGGGGTCTTGCACGCTCTTCAGCGCGCTGCGGACATCGTCGACGCTGGGGAGCTGCTGCGTACTGGTCACCCAGTCCATGTTACGAGCCGGTAGGAGTGCGGGACTTCCTGGGCTGGATGGACAGGTCCTCCCGGAGCCGGTCCAGCTCGGTGCGGAGGTAGTCGCGCGTGGCCACTTCGCCGATCGCCAGCCGCAGCGCCGCCAGCTCCCTGGCCAGGTATTCCGTGTCCGCCTTCGTCTGCGCCGCGCGGTTGCGGTCCTCCTCCAGGGAGACGCGGTCGCGGTCGTCCTGCCGGTTCTGCGCCAGCAGGATCAACGGCGCCGCGTACGCCGCCTGCGTCGAAAACGCCAGGTTGAGCAGGATGAACGGGTACGGGTCCCACTGCAGCGACACCGCCGTGATGTTCAGCACGATCCACACGATGACGATCAGGGTCTGCCAGAACAGGTACTTCCCGGTGCCGAGGAACCGGGCCAGCCGCTCGGACAGCCTGCCGAACGTGTCCGGGTCGATGTTCAGCCTGAACCGGTTCTGGCCGCGGGGCTGGTCCAGCCGCCGTCCCGAAGTCAGCTCAGGCACGGTCTTCCTCCAAGGTGTCGTGCAGCCCGGTCTCCCGCCAGTCCTCCGGCAGCAGGTGGTCGAGGACGTCGTCGACGGTCACCGCGCCGATCAAGTGGTCTTCGGTGTCGACGACCGGCCCGCAGGTCAGGTTGTAGGCCGCGAAGTACCGCGTGACCTCGGCCAGCGACGCCCCGGGTTTCAACGGCGGGAGCCCGGTGTCCACGGCGCTGGCCACCAGCTCGGCCGGCGGCTCCCGCAGGAGGCGCTGGAAGTGGACGACGCCGACGTAGCGCCCGGTCGGCGTCGCCGTCGGCGGGCGGCAGACGAACACCATGCTCGCCAGCGCCGGCGGCAGCTCGGCGTTGCGGATGTGGGCCAGCGCCTCGGCGATCGTCGTGTCCGGGGTCAGCACCACCGGCTCCGGCGTCATCAGGCCGCCCGCGGTGTCCGACGAGTACTCCAGCAGCCGCCGCACCGGCGCGGACTCCTCCGGCTCCATCAGCTCCAGCAGGCGGCTCTGGTCGGCCGGGGCGAGCTCGGCCAGCAGGTCGGCCGCGTCGTCGGGGTTCATCGCCTCCAGGACGTCGGCCGCGCGCTCCTCGGCCAGGTAGGCCAGCAGCTCCTTCTGGTCGTCGTCCGGCAGTTCCTCGATGACGTCGGCGAGGCGCTCGTCGTCCATCGCGTCGGCGACCTCGTGCCGCCGCTTGAGCGGCAGGTCGCGCACCGTCGCGGCGATGTCGGCCGGCCGCATGGTGTCGAACAGCATGAGCAGCTGCCCGGCCCCCTGCGGCTGGCGGGCGAGGTCGGTGAGGCCGAGCCCGGCCACCTCCGACCACGGCAGCACCTGCATGGCCGAGCGGCGGCGGCCCAGCCCGAGCCGCCGCTCGCGGATGGCGAGCTTCGCCAGCACCCAGTCGCGGGTGCGGGTCGGCTCCATCCCGGCGTCGACGACGGTGATCCGGGTGTCGGAGCCGGCCAGCGTGGCGTGCGCGTCGAGCAGCTGGCCGAGCACCAGGACCTCGTTGGGGCGCTGGTTGAACTGGCGCATGTTGACCGAGCCGGTGGCCAGGGTCACGGCGGACGGCTCGATCGAGGTGACGCGCAGCATCGGGACGAAGACCCGCCGCCGGGTGCTCAGCTCGACGACCAGGCCGAGGATCCGCGGCGGCTGGGCGTCCAGGCGCAGCCCGGCGACCAGGTCGCGGACGCGGCCGATCGACTCGCCGTCCGGGCCGAATACCGGCAACCCGGACAGCTGAGCTGCGAAAACCCTGTTGACCGCGGCCATGCCGCTGACACTATCGGCTGGCCGCCCAGGGAGCGATTTCCGCCACTGTGACGAAGGCCGGGTCGTCGCTGTCTTCGCCGGTTTCCGCGAACTCTTCGATCATCCAGATCCAGTTCTGCACCGCGCGCACGAGCGTCCAGGCGCGAGCGCGTTCAGCGTCCAGTTCGTGCGAAGCGACGATCAG
This sequence comes from Amycolatopsis bullii, assembly GCF_014654205.1. Lineage (GTDB taxonomy): Bacteria > Actinomycetota > Actinomycetes > Mycobacteriales > Pseudonocardiaceae > Amycolatopsis > Amycolatopsis plumensis. The sequence continues at coordinate 79,441 of NZ_BNAW01000027.1, read as the reverse complement.
CGCGAACCGTTCGTCCAGTGTGGACTCGGTGAAGCGGTTCCAGAACAGCGGGATGACACCCCACTCGAGGTCGCCCGCCAGTGGCTTGGGGTCGATCACCAGCCACGGCTCGCGGGTGGCCGCCAGGACGTTCTGGAAGTGCAGGTCCTCGTTCACCAGCAGGTCACCGGCCGATGGCCCGAGTTCGCGGCAGATCGCGACGGCGTCGTCGACGAGCCGCTTCTCGAACGGCTCGCCGAGCTCCGCCCAGCGACGCGGGAGTTCTTCGGTCAGCCGTGCCGCCTCGGAATGCAGCCGCCGCCGCATCGACACCGGTGCGGGGACGGCGAGGCGCCGCGCCAGGCCGCCGATGAGCGGGATCGCCGAGCGCAGCGGGAGGTCGCCGAGGGTGCGGTCGGGGTCGAGCCGTTCGAGCAGCAGGACGCCGTCGTCCGGCGCGGACTCCAGCAGCACGGCACCCCGGCCGGCCCATGTGGACAGTGCGAGCGGCTCGTCGGCGGACTCCGCGTCCCGCCAGCCCAGCTTCAGCACCACCGGCGTGCCGTCGGCCAGGCGCGCGGGCTGCACCACGCCGACGTAGCCGTGCATCGCCTCACCCTCGAACGCACACCCCCACTTCCGGGCGTACTCCGCGGCGAGCTCGGGCAGCGCCGCGAGCCACGGGACGGCCTCCGGCCCGAGCACCTTCGGCGCGCGGGCGGCGAACAGCGGGGGAACGCGAAGATCGGTCACCACCCCACCCTGGCAGCCGCGTCCAACGCATTTCGTCAGCTGCCAGGCGGGCGTACGCTGGGCTTTCAAGGGGAAACGCAACCCCGGGAGCAGTCATGGTGGTGGAGATCCTCAGCGCCGTCGTCCTCGCGGGCGGAGTCTGGCTCGCGTCGAGCGTGCGCGTCGTGAAGCAGTACGAACGCGGGCTGATCTACCGGTTCGGGCGGGTGCGGTCCCGCGTCCGCGAACCCGGGCTGGCGGTGCTCGTGCCGTTCGCCGACCGGCTCCAGAAGGTCAACATGCAGATCGTGACCATGCCGATCCCGGCCCAGGACGGCATCACCCGCGACAACGTCACGGTCCGCGTCGACGCCGTCGTCTACTTCAAGGTGATCGACCCGGTCGTCGCGGCGGTCAACGTGCAGGACTACCGGTCGGCGGTCGGCCAGGTCGCGCAGACGTCGCTGCGCTCGATCATCGGCAAGAGCGAGCTCGACGACCTGCTGTCCAACCGCGAGCGCCTCAACGAGGGCCTGGAGCTGATGATCGACAGCCCGGCGCTGGACTGGGGCATCCACATCGACCGCGTGGAGATCAAGGACGTCGCGCTGCCGGAGGCGATGAAGCGCTCGATGTCGCGGCAGGCCGAGGCGGAGCGGGAACGGCGCGCGCGCGTCATCTCCGCCGACGGTGAGCTGCAGGCGTCGCACAAGCTCGCGCAGGCCGCCGCGACGATGGCCGACACGCCATCGGCGCTGCAGCTGCGGCTGCTGGAGACCGTGGTGCAGGTGTCGTCGGAGAAGAACTCGACGCTGGTGCTGCCGTTCCCGGTGGAGCTGCTGCGGTTCCTCGACGCGCAGACGCCGAAGCGGGCCCCGGCGGCCGAGCCGGAGCCCCAGCCGGAGGTGGCCGAGGCGAAGCCGGAGGTGAACGGCCACGCGACGCCGTCGCCGCGCAGCCCCGGCGACGCCGTGCTGCCGTCGGCGGACTGACCGCTCAGGGGGCCGTCGTGCCCAGGATGATCAGGGTGGTGAGGAAGCCGACCCACAACGCGATCACGACGTAGCCGACGATCACCGCGGCCGTGGCCAGCCCGCGGCCGCCCGCCTCGCCGCGGTTGGTCTTGCTCAGCGCGATGTGGCCCATGACGAGCCCGGCGATCGCGGTGATCCCGGAGCAGAAGCCCAGGATCGAGCACACGAGAGCGCCGATGGCCAGCGCGTTGTCCTGCGTGCGCGGGGCCGCGTACGGCGAGCCGTACGGGAGGGGCTGCGCATAGGGCGCCGAGTACGGCTGCCCGTAGGCGGGTGGGTACTGCTGCTGCGGGTAGGGCTGGCCGGGAGGCGCGTAGGGCGTGCCGGGGATGTACGCGGCCGGCGTCTCGTACGCGCCGGGCGGCAGCTGACCGGGCTGCTCGGAGGTGACGGTCTGCTCGGCGGCAGGCGGGACGTCCGCCGCGACGGTGGCGGTGGTGTCGGCAGGAGGGGCGTCCGCGGTGGCGGTCGTGCCCGTCGCGGACGCCTCGGCGCCGGTGGCGTCGACGGCCGGCGGGTCGTAGTTCTCCGGCTCGTACGGCGCCGGGTCCGCCGTCGGCGGCGGGTCGTACGCCGCGGTCGGGTCGGCGGCCGGACGGTCCTTTTCCCCGGACGGGTCGATCATGGCGGGTCCCCTCGTGCGTGTGGGGACCACGTTAGCCGGGGACGTCCCGGCCCGGTTCGGTTCCCCGGAGCGTGAGCGCCCTCATAGCAGGGTTTCGGCTTTCGGGTCATACTCACCGGTAACCCAGCGCCGGGAGCGGCGTCCTACTCCGGAAAGGGAGCCGTGATGGCCCGTCTCGCCCAGACCGCCGGCCTGACCGACGTGCAGTCGGAGATCCTCGCGACCGTCCGCCAGTTCGTGGACAAGGAGGTCATCCCGCACGCCCAGGAGCTCGAGCACGCCGACACCTACCCCGCCGACATCGTCGCGGGCATGAAGGAAATGGGCCTGTTCGGGATCACCATCTCGGAGGAGTACGGCGGGCTCGGCGAGTCGCTGCTGACCTACGCGCTGGTCGTCGAGGAGATCGCGCGGGGCTGGATGAGCGTGTCCGGCGTGATCAACACCCACTTCATCGTGGCGCACATGATCTCCCGCCACGGCACCGAGGCGCAGAAGCAGCACTTCCTGCCGCGGATGGCCACCGGCGAGGTCCGCGGCTCCTTCTCGATGTCGGAACCCGACCTCGGGTCGGACGTCGCGGCCATCAAGACCAAGGCGAAGAAGACCGATGACGGCTACGTCATCGACGGCTCGAAGATGTGGCTGACCAACGGCGGGTCGTCCAACCTGATCGCGCTGCTGGTGAAGACCGACGAAGGCGCCGAGAAGCCCCACCAGAACCTGACGACGTTCCTGGTCGAGAAGCCGGAGGGCTTCGGCGAGGTGGCGCCCGGGCTGACCATCCCCGGCAAGATCGACAAGATGGGCTACAAGGGCGTCGACACGACCGAAGCGGTCTTCGACGGCTACCGGATCGGTGCCGACATGGTGCTCGGCGAGGCGCCGGGCAAGGGCTTCGCGTACATGATGGACGGTGTCGAGGTCGGCCGCGTCAACGTGGCGGCCCGCGCCTGCGGCATCGCGATCCGGGCGTTCGAGCTCGCCGTGGAGTACGCCCAGCAGCGCAAGACGTTCGGCAAGGCGATCGCCGAGCACCAGGCCGTCGCGTTCAAGCTGGCCGAGATGGCGACCAAGGTCGAGGCGGCGCACCTGATGATGGTGAACGCGGCCCGCCTCAAGGACTCCGGCGCGCGCAACGACGTCGAAGCCGGGATGGCGAAGCTGATCGCGTCCGAGTACTGCGCGGAGGTCACGCAGGACGCGTTCCGCATCCACGGCGGCTACGGGTACTCGAAGGAGTACGAGATCGAGCGGCTCATGCGTGAGGCACCGTTCCTGCTCATCGGCGAGGGCACCAGCGAGATCCAGAAGACCATCATCAGCCGCGGCCTGCTGCGGGAGTACAAATCGCGGTCCTGAACGACGTTTGTCGCTCTGTCGACAAATCGCGCCCGGCCTTTCGGGGTAAGCGGCTCGCACCGCCGGTGGGTTCTTGACAAGATGGACGCCCAGGACCACGAGTGCGCAGGTGATGATGGTGAGTAGTCCCTTTGGCGGGGGGCGGGCGCCCGGTGGCCTGCCGCGGCTGCCGACCCCGCCGACCGGCTGGCCGATCGGGTCGTACGCGACCTACGGCGAGGCGCAGAAGGCGGTCGACTTCCTCGCCGACAGCGAGTTCGCCGTCGGCGACGTCACGATCGTGGGCGTCGACCTGATGCTCGTCGAGCGGGTGATCGGCAAGCTCAGCTGGGGCCGCGTGCTCGGTACCGGCGCGGTGTCCGGGGCGTGGTTCGGCCTGTTCGCGGGGCTGCTGCTGGGGTTGTTCGTCAACCAGGGGTTCGCGCTGCAGGTGCTCACCGGGCTGGTGCTCGGCGTGCTGTCCGGGCTGATGTTCGCCGCGATCGGGTACAGCATGTCGCGGGGCCGCCGGGACTTCTCCTCGGCGAGCCAGCTCGTCGCCGGCCGCTACGACGTCCTGTGCCAGCCGCGCTCGGCGGAACAGGGCCGGGAACTGCTCGCCAAGCTGGCGCTGAAACCGCCGTCCGCGAACCCCTGAGAAACCCGAGCTTTAGCACGGGAAAATCACGATTCGGCGCGCGGTGCGCTGAATCGTTACCGATACTGCTTGCGGGGTGTGATCGCCCGGCATAAGTTGGCCGACACCAGTCGGGCGGCCTCGCCCTGCAGCGCGGCGGCCCGAGCACTAGCACGTCGGGGTGCTGGCGCGGTTTCGCCTCATCGCGTCGCGGTGCCCACCGGGTTCCGCGGTAACCGGCGTGCACGCGGGTGAGGAGGCCTTATGGGGAAGAGGATCGGCGCGGGCAAACGAGGACGGTCGCCCGGCCGCACCGCCGTCCTGCTGGGGGCAGGGGCATTGGTGACCGGCATGCTCGCCGGTTGCGCGACGAGTTCCGGGCTCAAGATCAACATCTACATGTCGCCCGAGGACAACTTCCAGAAAGTGGTCGACGGCTGCAACGTGAAGGCCGCCGGCCGGTACGAAATCATCTACAACAAACTCCCGCGTGGAGCGGACGACCAGCGGCTGCAGATGGCGCGCCGGCTGGCGGCGGGTGACACCGCCATGGACATCCTGGGCCTCGACGTCACGTGGGTCTCGGAGTTCGCCGAAGCCGGCTGGGCCGAGGAATGGACCGGCCAGAACAAGGCAGCGGCGTCGCAGGGTGTGCTGCAGGGGCCGCTGGACACCGCGACCCACAACGGGAAGCTGTACGCGGCCACGAAGAACACCAACGTCCAGCTGCTCTGGTACGACGACCGGGTGACGCCGAAGCCACCGGCCACCTGGGACGAGATGATGCAGAAGTCCCAGGAGCTCAAGGGGCAGGGCAAGCCCTACGAAATCGTGTTCACCGGCGCGCAGTACGAAGGCCTGGTCGTCTTCTACAACACGCTGGTCGCCTCGATGGGCGGGCACATCCTGTCCGACGACGGCAAGTCCGTGGTGATGGACGAAGGCGCCGTGAAGGCGCTGGAGCTGCTCAAGAAGGTCTCGACCTCGGGGCTCACCGACCCGTCGCTGAGCAACATGAAGGAAGACGACATCCGGCAGGCGTTCCAGCGCGGCCAGGCCGCCTTCCAGCTCAACTGGCCGTACGTCTACGCCGCCTACGCCAAGGACAAGAAGGCGGACCTGCCGCACTTCAAGTGGGCGGTCTACCCCGCGGCGCAGGCCGGGATGCCCGCGCGGACCACGATCGGCGGGTTCGACCTGGCGGTGAGCACGTATTCGCAGCACAAGCCGGAGGCCTTCGAAGCGGCGCTGTGCCTGCGCAGCCCGGAGAGCCAGAAGATCTCCGCGATCAACGACGGGGTGCCGCCGAGCATCGAATCGGTGTACCACAACGACGTTCCGCTCGACCCGGGCAAGCCGGCTTCGGCCGACAACCCGAACATGGCGATCCAGTACCCGATGCGCGACGCCATCCTCGCCGCGCTGAAGACCGCCGCGGTGCGCCCGCTGACCCCGGCGTACCAGAACGCCTCGACGGTCATCTCGAAGGTGCTTTCGCCGCCGTCGGACATCGACCCGCAGGCCACCGCGGCCAAGCTGCGCGAGCAGCTCGGTGACGCGCTCCAGTCGAAGGGAGTGATCCCGTGACCGTCCAGGACTCGACCCCGGCCGGGACCACCGGGGCCCCGGTCGCCGAAGGGGCGACGGCCCGCAAGCAGGGCAAACCCGCCCTCTCCGAAGGGAAGAAGGCCGAGCGGCGGCTCGGGCTGTGGCTGTGCGCGCCCGCGTTCATCGTGATGATCGCGGTCACCGGCTACCCGATCCTCTACTCGATCTGGCTGTCGCTGCAGCGGTACGACCTGCGCTTCCCGGCCCAGCAGCAGTTCATCGGCTTCGACAACTACGCCGCCGTGCTGTCCAGTTCGTACTGGTGGACGGCGTTCGGCACCACGATGTTCCTCACCGTCGTGTCGGTGGCGATCGAGTTCGTGCTCGGCATGGCGCTGGCGCTGATCATGCACCGGACGCTCGTCGGCCGCGGCCTGGTCCGCACCGTCGCGCTGATCCCGTACGGCATCGTCACGGTCGTCGCGGCGTTCTCGTGGTACTACGCGTGGACGCCGAAGACCGGCTACCTGGCGAACATGCTCGCCTCGGACGCGGCCCCGCTGACCGAGCAGTGGCCGTCGCTGTTCATCATCATCGGCGCCGAGGTGTGGAAGACCACGCCGTTCATGGCGCTGCTGCTGATGGCCGGCCTGGCGCTGGTGCCGGACGACCTGCTCAAGGCCGCGGCGATGGACGGCGCGAGCGCGTGGCAGCGGTTCACCAAGGTGATGCTGCCGGTGATGAAGCCGGCGATCCTGGTGGCGCTGCTGTTCCGCACGCTCGACGCGTTCCGCATCTTCGACAACATCTACGTGCTCACCAACGGCGCGCAGGACACCGGGTCGGTGTCCATGCAGACCTACGACAACCTGGTCAAGGGCCTCAACCTGGGCATCGGGTCGACGATGGCGGTGCTGATCTTCATCACGGTGGCGATCATCGCGTTCATCTTCATCAAGGTGTTCGGCACGGCCGCACCGGGTTCGGACAACGGGGGTAAGCGCTGATGGCGATGGGAACCGTCACGACGGGCCGCAAGGTCAGGTGGGGCCTGGTCGACATCCTCGTGCTGGTGTTCGCGCTGGTGCCGGTGCTCTGGGTGGTTTCGCTGTCGTTCAAGACCAAGGACACGATCACCGACGGGTCGTTCATCCCGCAGTCGTGGACCTGGCAGAACTACGCGGACATCTTCCAGACGTCGGAGTTCCTGCTGGCGCTGGTGAACTCGATCGGCATCGCGATCATCTCGACCGTGATCGCGGTGGTGCTGGGCACGATGGCCGCGTACGCGGTCGCCCGGCTGGACTTCCCCGGCAAGCAGGTGCTCGTCGGGCTGTCGCTGCTGATCGCGATGTTCCCGCAGGTGTCGCTGGTGACGCCGCTGTTCAACATCGAGCGGAACATCGGGCTGTTCGACACGTGGCCGGGGCTGATCCTGCCCTACATCACGTTCGCGCTGCCGCTGTCGATCTACACGCTGTCGGCGTTCTTCCGGGAAATCCCGTGGGAGCTGGAAAAGGCGGCGAAGATGGACGGCGCGACGCCGGCACAGGCGTTCCGCCGGGTGATCGCGCCGCTGGCCGCGCCGGGCGTGTTCACCACGGCGATCCTGGTGTTCATCTTCTGCTGGAACGACTTCCTGTTCGCCATCTCGCTGACGTCGACCACGGCGTCGCGCACGGTGCCGGCGGCGCTGTCGTTCTTCACCGGGTCCTCGCAGTTCGAGGACCCGACGGGGCAGGTGTGCGCGGCCGCGGTCGTGATCACCGTCCCGATCATTGTGTTCGTGTTGTTCTTCCAGCGTCGCATCGTGGCGGGGCTGACCTCCGGTGCGGTGAAGGGGTAGCGCTATGGCAGAGATCGTGCTCGACAAGGTGTCGAAGAAGTACCCCGACGGTGCCCTCGCCGTGTCCGAAGTGGACATCACCATCGCCGACGGAGAGTTCATCATCCTGGTCGGCCCGTCCGGCTGCGGGAAGTCGACGACGCTGAACATGGTGGCCGGCCTGGAGGACATCTCCTCCGGCGAGCTGCGCATCGACGGCCGGCGGGTCAACGAGAAGGCCCCGAAGGACCGGGACATCGCGATGGTGTTCCAGTCCTACGCGCTCTACCCGCACATGAGCGTCCGGGAGAACATGGCCTTCCCGCTGCGGCTGGCCAAGGTCGACGACAAGACCGTGCGGGCGAAGGTCGAAGAGGCGGCCAAGATTCTCGACCTGACCGCGCACCTGGACCGCAAGCCGGCCAACCTCTCCGGTGGCCAGCGCCAGCGCGTCGCGATGGGCCGGGCGATCGTCCGCAGCCCGAAGGCGTTCCTGATGGACGAGCCGCTGTCCAACCTGGACGCCAAGCTGCGCGGCCAGATGCGCACGTCGGTGTCGAAGATCCAGAAGCAGCTCGGCACGACGACGCTGTACGTGACGCACGACCAGACCGAGGCCATGACGCTGGGCGACCGGGTCGTGGTGCTGCGGGCCGGGTACGTGCAGCAGATCGGCTCGCCGCAGTTCCTCTACGACAACCCGGCGAACCTGTTCGTGGCCGGGTTCATCGGCTCGCCGTCGATGAACTTCGTCCCGGCGACGCTGGAGAACAACGAGCTGCGGAGCGCGCTGGGCACGACGCCGCTGACCGACCGGGTCCGGCAGCTGGTGGAGCGGGCGAACGCGCCCCGCGACGTGCTGGTCGGTATCCGGCCGGAGCACTTCGAGGACGCGGCGCTGGTCGAGGCCGGGCAGAAGACGGGCGGCGGCACGTTCACCGCGCACATCGACGTGCTCGAGTCGATGGGCTCGGAGAAGTTCGCCCACTTCACGCTGGAAGGCGAGACGGCGACGTCCGAGGAGCTGGCGGAACTGGCCGCGGACAGCGGTTCGTCCGACGTCCCGGGCGCGGAGTCCCAGATCGTGGCCCGGTTGTCGGCGGAGTCGTCGGCGAAGGAGAACGCGGACCTCGAGGTCTGGTACGACGCGGACAAGATCAAGGTGTTCGACCCGTCGAACGGCAAGAACCTCACCTACGAGGACTGACTCTGCCGCAGCGCTCGTGAGTGGGAAACAGGGTTGGAACACTGTTTCCCACTCACGAGGCGTCACGGGAGGCGGGGGAGGATCGCGTTCGCGGCGCTGCGGGCGAGGGCGCAGGTGGCGTCGCCCGCGGTGCCGGCCGTCTCGACCACGCTGATCTCGGCCAGTTCGCGGCGGCCCGGCAGGCCCGGGGCCGGCTGGGTCGTGTCGACCAGGCAGAACGCACCCGAGAGCCGGACGCGGGCGTCGCGGCCGCCTAGCCTTTCGGACGGCCCATCCGGTTCTGCCGTCTCCACCGTCAGCTTGAAGCTCACCTTGCCGCGGATGCAGCTGTGCCCGGACAGGCCGATCGTCGGCTGGCTGTTCGGGCCCGCGGCCGCGTCGAGGTCGTGGTTGTCGAGCGGGACGCACGGCGCCACCCGGCCCCACGAGCCCTCCGGGAAGGTCAGCCGCCCGACCCGGTGCGCGGTGATGGCCGCCAGCGCCGAGCCGACGGCGGCGTCCGCGACGTCGCAGCGGGCCGCCTGGTCGCCGGTGTCGTCGGTGACCGACAGGTCCAGCCGGGTGCCGTCGGCGAAGGTGACGGCGCGGGTGCACGCGCTGCGGTCGTTGAACATCGACTGCTGGATCGCGACGCCCTCGGGCACCGGCCCGGCGTAGTCGTAGGGCTTGATGTTCGGGTCGGAGTCGAAGGCCAGCGGCCCGACGACGATCGTGCGCCGGCCGGCCGTGGCGTGGCAGTCCTCGAACGTCGGGACGGCTTCCGCGCCGGGCACCTTGAGCAGGCTGCAGTAGTCGATGCTGCCGAAGTCGCCGAGCGCGTCGGCGGCGGTCAGCGGCGTGGGCCCGGAATCCGGCTCGGGCGCGGCCTGGGTGGTGGTGCAGCCACCGGTGAGGAGGGCGCAGAGCATCGCGACGGCCAAGCTTTTCGGACGCGGGTTCACGGGGTGCAAGTATCACCACATCGCGCGGAAAAACCAGCCCTGACGGGGACATCTCTCAATCTTTTCCACCGTGGCCGGGGCAAACGGGCAGCTCAAGGGAGTTTTGCGGGCAGCGGCAGGGATTCCGCCCTCGTTATGAAGCTTTTTCGGTTTTGCCGTCCCCTAAGGGAGCGATCCACCCCGCGAGCGATGCGGAAGTGGGTACTCCGGTGGTGAAGTGGTGGTATCGGAAGTTCGAGGAAAGGGAAACGACGATGAGCGCACCGGTCACTCAGAGGCTGTCTCGTCCGCGCCACGGCCGCATGATCGGCGGCGTCTGCGCGGGCCTGGCCCGGCGCTACGGCATGAAGCCCGGCACCGTGCGGCTCCTGGCCGTGCTGTCGTGCCTGCTGCCCGGCCCGCAGTTCGTGGCCTACCTGATCATGTGGGCGGTCATCCCGTCCGAGTAAGCCGTTGGCGGGCAAGCGAAACTGGTCGAAGGCGAACCGCTCCTGGGGTTCCTGGAGCTGGCCGGCGCACTGCGGATGGAGCCGTGGAGTGGCTCCCGGAGGCCTCCGACGCGCTGCCCGGGGCAGCGCCGAGGTGCGGGACACGGCGTTGTGGGCGTTGCTGAAGCTGCGGGATTGCCGTGCGGTGGCGCCGCAGCCGGCCCTGTGCACCGAACGGATGCGGGAGGAACGGCCCTTCATCGGCTCGGGCCGGGCTTCCGAATCCGCCGGGCGAGGTGCCCTCGGGTGGTCGGCGTCGCGGACGAGCCGGTGCTGGCCGCGCTCGCCGGGGCGGCTCGCCGGAGGGAACTGCCGCGGGCCACAGGGGCGTGGTCCGGGCCGTGCGTGCTCCTGAGTCAGGGGCGCCAGCAGGACATTGCTTCGTCCACCTCGTCCACCTCCAGCGGCGGGCGCGGCAGTTTCGACGGTTTACCGGGCTGAGCCCGCAGGCCGTCCAGCAGCATCGCCAGGCAGCGGCGCCACAGGTCCGGCTCCACCGCGGACGTGAACTCGATCACCGAGCCGATCATCATGTGCAGGAGCGGGGTGTCCGTCGGGGAGAAGTCGGCGCGCAGGCCGCCCGCCCGCTGGGCGCGTTCGACGAGTTGTGTGATCAACGGCACCAGGCGCGCTTTTCCCTCGGCCACGTGCTCGTGGCCGAACTTGTTCGACAGCATGATCTCGCGCAGCCCGCGGTCGCCCGAGTGGAGCTCGATCGACTTCCAGGTGAAGTCGACGAACGCCTGCCAGGCGTCCTCGGCCTTCAGCGCCTCTTCGGCGAGGTCGCCGATCTCGTCCATCCGGTCGGCGAACATGGCCTCGACCAGGTGTTCCTTGCTGGGGAAGCGGCGGTAGACCGTGCCGACGCCGAGGCCGGCGTGGTGGGCGATGTCGTCCAGCGTGGCTTCGAGCCCGCGCCGGCCGAACACTTCGCGGGCCGACGCGAGGATGCGACGGCGGTTGAGTTCAGCGTCACGCCGCAGCGGCCGCGCCGGTGCGGCGGGACCAGCGTCCCGTGCCATGCCCTCCAGTCTAGCTCGTGAAGTAGAGGCGGCATCTCCGGTTCTTGTGTACCTTGGGCGGAGTAAGGGGAGATACCTACTCCACATAGTCTTCCGATCACTTTCTGTGAGGATCCTTCATGTCCGAGTCCACACTCGCCGTCGCGCCGTCGGGGGACACGCGCGCCGCCGAGAACCCCCACCACGACAGACGGTGGCTGATCCTGGTGATGATCGGCATCGCGCAGCTGATGGTCGTGCTGGACGCGACCGTCGTGAACATCGCGCTGCCGTCCGCCCAGGTCGACCTGGGCTTTTCCAACGACGCCCGGCAGTGGGTCGTCACGGCCTACGCGCTCGCGTTCGGCAGCCTGCTGCTGCTCGGCGGGCGGCTCGCGGACCTCTTCGGCCGCAAGAACGCCCTCCTCGTCGGCCTGGCCGGCTTCGCCGCGGTGTCCGCGCTCGGGGGCGCGGCGACCAACATCGAGATGCTGCTGGTCGCCCGGGCGGCACAGGGCGTGTTCGGCGCGCTGCTCGCGCCCGCCACGCTTTCGCTGCTGACCACGACGTTCACCGACCCGAAGGAGCGCGGCCGCGCGTTCGGTGTGTTCGGCGCCATCGGTGGTGGCGGCGCGGCGGTCGGGCTGCTGCTCGGCGGCGTGCTCACCGAGTACCTCGACTGGCGCTGGTGCATGTTCGTCAACATCATCTTCGCCGTCATCGCGTTCGCCGGCAGCTCGGTGCTGCTGCGCAACCAGAAGGACGCCGGCCCGCGGCCGAAGCTCGACCTGCCGGGCACGGTGACCGCGTCGGCCGGCCTGTTCGCGCTGGTCTACGGCTTCGCGAACGCCGAGTCGGACTCGTGGTCGTCGGTGTCGGTCTGGGGCTTCCTGGCCGCCGGCGTGGTCCTGCTGGGCGTGTTCGTCTGGCTGCAGCAGCGCGTGGAACACCCGCTGCTGCCGCTGCGCGTCCTGCTCGACCGGGACCGCGGCGGCTCGTACCTGGCGATGTTCCTGCTCGCCATCGGGATGTTCGCGATCTTCCTGTTCCTGACGTTCTACGTGCAGCAGAACCTGCAGTTCACGCCGATCCAGAGCGGTGTCGGGTTCCTGCCGATGGTGGCGACGCTGATGCTGTCGGCCACCACGGCGACGGCCGTGCTGCTGCCGCGGTTCGGCCCGCGGCCGCTGGTGCCGACCGGCATGGCGATCGCGGCCGCGGGCCTGTTCTGGCTGAGCGGCATCGGTCTCGAGAGCACGTACGTCTCCGGTGTCCTCGGCCCGCTGCTGGTGATGGGCTTCGGCATCGGGCTGGCGATGGCGCCGGCGATGAGCGTCGCGACCTTCGGTGTCGAGGCGCACGACGCCGGTGTCGCCTCGGCGGCGGTGAACACGATGCAGCAGGTCGGCGGTTCGATCGGCACGGCGCTGCTGTCGACGCTGGCCGGCAACGCGGCCGCGGCCTACATCGCGGGCAAGGCCCCGACGCCGCAGCTGGCGGCCGAGGCGGCCATCGAGAGCTACACGACGGCGTTCACCTGGGCCGCGGTGATCTACGTGGCGGGTGCGGTGCTCAGCGGCCTGCTGCTGCGCCCGGGCGTCCCGAAGGGGGAAGCGGCGCCGGGCGCCGTGCACATGTAGCGGTTCCGGTGACGTGACCGGGCTTCCCGGTCACGTCACCAGGCCGTGCCGGTAGGCGTACACGACCGCCTGGACGCGGTCGCGCAGGTCCAGCTTGGTCAGGATGCGCGACACGAACGTCTTCACCGTTTCCTGGCTGATGAAGAGCCGCTCCGCGATCTCGCTGTTCGAAAGGCCGTCCGCGAGCAGGCGCAGCACCTCCAGCTCGCGCGGGGTCAGCGGGACGTCCGGAGCGGCGTCCGCGGCGGGCCGGATCCGGGCGCCGTACCGGCCGACCAGCCGGCGCGTGACGTCCGGATCCAGCAGGGCCGCACCCGTGGCCACCGTGCGGATCCCGTGCAGCAGCCGGTCCGGCGGCGCGTCCTTGAGCAGGAACCCGCTCGCGCCCGCGCGCAGCGCCTCGTAGACGTACTCGTCGAGGTTGAACGTCGTCAGCACGAGCACCTTGACCGGGTGCGGCACCCCGGCCCCGGCCAGCAGGCGGGTGGCCTCGATGCCGTCGAGCACCGGCATGCGCACGTCCATCACGACGACGTCCGGGTGCAGCCGGGCGGCGAGGTCGACCGCGGCCCGCCCGTCGCCGCACTCGCCCACCACCTCGAACCCGGGCTGGGCGCCGATGATCGTCACCAGGCCGGTGCGGATCAGCATCTGGTCGTCGCAGACGAGGACCCGGATCGGCGCGGTCACGACGGGTTCCCGGTGGGAATCCGGGCGCAGACGGCGAAACCCGCGCCGTCGCGGCCCGCGCTGAAGTCGCCGCCCAGCACGCCGACGCGCTCCCGGAGCCCGGTGAGCCCGCGGCCGCTCCCGCCGGGGGACACGCTCCCGGAACCGGCCGTGCGGACCGCCACGGTGATTTCCCGGTCGCCGTGGCGCACCTCGACCGAGGTGTGGCTGCCGCGGGCGTGCTTGAGGGCGTTCGTCAGTCCTTCTTGGACGACCCGGTAAGCCACCAGGTCGGCGCTGCCGGCGGACTCCGCGGGCGGGCCCTCCTCGGTGAACTCCACCGGCTGCCCGGCCTGACGGGCCTGCTCCACCAGGGCGAGGAGGCCGCCGTCGGCCGGTGCCTCGGCTTCGTGCCCGGGGTTGAGCAGGTCGAGCAGGTGCCGCAGGTCGGTGATGGCCCGCCGGCCGGTGTCGGTGATCGCCGTCAGGGTCTGGTCCAGCCGGTCGGGAGCGGCCGTCAGGTACCGGCCGGCCTCGGCCTGCACGACCATCGCCGTCACGTGGTGGGTGACGACGTCGTGGAGTTCGCGGGCGATGGTGGCGCGCTCGGCGGCCCGGGTGTCCTCGGCGACGCGGCGCCGGTGCGCGGCCTCCGCGGCGCGGGTGGTGCGCAGCCAGGCCCCGATGCCCCAGGCGAACACCAGGAGCAGGTAGAACGTCACAAGCTCCGACGGCGGTTCCGAACCGACGTGGGCGAGGGCGATCGCCAACCCCACGTACGCCACGGAGAACAGGACAGCGGTGAGGCCCCGGCGCCGTTCCAGGTGGGCTCCGGCGCTGACCAGCGCGAAACCGAGTGCGGTGCCCGCGACCGAGTGGTAGCCGCGGAGCTGGTCGACGGCGAAGCCGAGCGCCACCAGCGTCAGGCACACCGCGGGCCACCGCCGCCGCACGGCGAGCGGGAGGCTTTCGAGGACAACCACGACGACGGCCAGCGCGTCGAAGGGGCGGGACGGCACGCCGCCCAGCTGCGTCCCGTGGCTCTGGAGCACCGGCAGGAACGACGAGGCCAGGAACAGCAGCCCGAGCGGGAGGTCGCGGACCACGACGTCGAGCCGGCGCCACCGCGCCACGGCCGTCCGCTGATCGATCACCGGGAAAGTGTAGTGACGGCGTCGGCCCGCTCGGCACGGCGACGAGGCACCAGGCGGCCGCGTCGCCGGCCCACCCACAGGAACGCACTGGCCGCCAGGACGCAGAACAGCACCGAGTAGAGGCTGCCTTCCGGCCCGAAGTCGCCGCCGGTGATGATCGACGGCCCCGACGTCACGGCGTCGAGCAGGCCCTGCGGGGTGCCGTTGCCCGAGACCTCCGCACCGAAGATCCCGGCGGCGGCGAAGTTCCAGCCGAAGTGCAGGCCGATCGGCAGCCACAGCTTGCGCGTGGCGACGTACGCGGCGGTCAGCAGGCCGCCGGCCTCGATCGCGATGGCGAGGGCGCCCCACAGACTCGCGTGCGGGTTGAACAAGTGCATCAGGCCGAACAGCACGCCGGTCAGCACCAGCGCGAGCCACGTACCGGCCCACTTTTCGGCGAACCGGAACAGGATCCCGCGGAACAGCAGCTCCTCGGTGACCGCGGCGGCGGCCATGAAACCGATCTGCCCCACCGCGCCGGGCACGGAGCCCCAGCCCCGGACGTCGTAGTCCCCGAGAAGGGCGATGTTCGCGATGACGAGCCCGAACAGCGCGAGTCCGATCACCATCCCCCGGCCGAGCGCGAGCCCGGCGCCCGGCCCGGCGAGCTCGGTGACCGGGCGGTGCTCGGTCTTGCGCACCACCCACCGGTAGGCGAGCACCGCGAGCACGGCGGTCAACCCGCCCAGGGTCAGCGTGAGCCACGGATTCCCGTCCACCGCGGAAACCGCCAGTTGCCCGACGAACGCGGCTGCGGCCACGGCCAGCAGCTGCCAGACGACCTTCATGAAAACCCCTTCACCTCACCCGCGGCGGAAGCCCCGCGGCCTGGGAAGAACGCTAGGGATCCGGCGCGCGGGAATCGTCACCGTCGCGGGGACACCTGCGCGTAGCTCGCACGGGGGACGCTTGAACCTCCCGGAGGCCTCGCGCACTAATAGGGGTGTGTCGAGAGACGTCGATTTCAGCGAGTACTTCGCCGCGCGGGTCCAGCGCTTCCGGCGGGTGGCGTTCGCGCTCAGCGGGGACTGGCACGCGGCCGAAGACCTGGTCCAGGCCATGTTCGTCCAGCTGTACCGGCGCTGGCGCCGGGTCCGGCCGGGCACGGTCGACGCGTACGCGCGCCGCATCCTGCTGAACCTGTTCCTGGCCGGCCGCCGGGTCTCCGGGCGCGAGTACGTGACGTCGTCGGTGCCGGAGCGCGAGTCGCCACCGGGCCGGGACACGTCCTTGCGCCTCGACGTCGAGCGCGCGCTGGCCGGGCTGACGCCCCGGCAGCGGGCGATGGTGGTGTTGCGGTTCCTCGAAGACCTCCCGGTGCGCGAGGTGGCGGCGCTGCTGGGCGTCGCGGAAGGAACGGTCAAGTCCCAGACGGCCCGCGGGGTCGAGGCGTTGCGCACGGCCCTGCCGGCGCCGGCGACGGAGGAGTCGTGATGGAGGACGTCCGGTCGGCCTTGACGGTCTACGTGACGGAAGGCGAGCCCCCGCTCGGCCTGTCCGGCGAGGCGGTGCTGACGGCGGCTCGCCGGTCCCGCCGTCAGTACCTGCTCACGGGGGCGGTGGCGGTGTGCGTGGCCGTCCTGGCGCTCGGGCTGGCGGTGGTGGTGCTGCCGAGCCGGACTCCGGTGGCGGGGCCGTCCTGTCCGCCCGGGTCGACCCGCGAGGCTTTGGCGGAGCGCTTGAGCTGTGTGCTGGAACACGCGCTGCGCCCGCTGCTGCCACCGGACGCGCGGCTTTCGCCGGGCTCGTTCGCCGTGGTCGCGGACCCGGTGGGCGACGCGCCCCGGGAGACGGATTTCCGCACGGACATCCGGGTGACGGACGCGCGGGGGACGGGTTCGGTGTCGGTGGTGCTGTACCCGACACCGAATTCGGCGACGCCCTCCTGCGTGCCGGGCGAGTGGATCTCGTGTTCGGTGGAGCGGCTGCCGGAGGGAATCCTGCAGCTGACGACGGACCAGTCGACCGGGGCGCTCGTCCACCGGGCGGCGTTGTCGGCGCCCTGGGGGTACGTGGCGGTCTCCGCGAGCGACAGCGGGGAGCCGGAGCGGAAGGACCTGCAGACGCCGTCGCAGCGGCCGGAGCCGGTGCTGACGCTGGAGCAGGTGCGGGCAGTCGTGTTGACACCGGGGCTGGCCTTCTAGGGAACGAGGGCGACGAAGCCGAGGCCGGTCGTGCGCTCGGCCAGGCCGAGCGCGGCCGCCGGGTCGTCGAGGCCGGCCGTCACCAGCTCGACGACCGAAAGGTCCAGTGCCCCGGACCGGACCAGCTGCCAGACCGTCGTCACCGTCCGATCGTCGCTCATCCAGGAGCCGCGCAGGGTGAGGCGGCGGTGCATCAGGTCGCCGTACGGGACGGTCAGGTCGTGGCGCACGCCGCCGACGAGCACCAGGGTGCCGCGCACCCGCAGGCTGTCGTAGGCGGCCATGGTCGCGGCCGCCGACGGCGTGGCGCCGAGCGTGTCGACGGCGATGTCCACCGGGCCGATACCCGCCGCGTCGTCCGCGCGGTCGCCGGTCAGCCGGTGGGTGCGCACACGCGGGCCGAGCGCGGCCAGCCGGGCGAGTGCCTCCTCGTTGCGGCCCACGGCTGTCACGGTCGCCGCGCCTTCGGCCAGGGCCGTCAGCACCGCCGCGCCGCCCAGCTGGCCGGTCGCGCCGACGACGGCGACGTCGCGTCCGGCCACCGGGGCCGCCGCGTGCAGGCCGGTGGCGGCGATGCAGAGCCACGGCAGGAACGCCAGGCGGGCCGGGTCCGGGTAGGTTTCCGCGCCGGGCAGTTTGACCAGGGTTTCCTTGGCGCACAAGGCTTTCTCCGCGAAGACGCCGTCACGCCACACCGCGCGCATGCGGTCGGTGCGCGCGCTGCCGGCGCCGGAGCCGCCGAGGCCGACCCAGCCCACCAGGACCTCGTCGCCGCCGCCCGCGTCGAGCAGCGCGGTGTCCAGCACGATGTCGCCCGGCTCGACGTGGAAGACGTCCGGCGCGACGGCGAGCACGCGCCCGACGCAGGACGGTCCCAGGACCAGGGGAACCGGCAGGCCACCGCGGTTGCCCCGCACCACGGCGTTCGTGTACGCGGGGACGTGCGCGGCGAGCACCTCCACCAGCACGCCACCGCCCTTGAGCGTCGGCTCCGGCACCTCGGAGAGGCGTACGTCCTGTTCGTTCGCGATCCAAGCTTGCATGGGTCCAGCCTCGCCCAGCCTTAACCTGGTATCCAGAATCGCGTTATTCTGGTACTGGAGGTTCCAGGGTGGGCACCGAGCTGGGCGCGTTCCTGCGCAGCCGCCGGGAACGGCTGGCCCCGGAAGACGCGGGCCTGCCCGCCACCGGGCGCCGTCGCACTCCCGGGCTGCGCCGCGAAGAACTCGCCCTGCTGGCCGGCATCAGCGCCACCTGGCTCACCTACCTCGAACAGGGCCGCGACGTGCGCCCCTCCGGCCAGGTGCTCGACGCCTTGGCCCGCGCGCTGCGGCTGTCCGGCGCCGAGCGGGAGCACCTGCACCGCCTGGCCGGCGGCGGGGCGACACCCGGCGAAAGCGTGGGCGAAGAAGCCGCGCCCGAAGTCGCGGGCGTTCCGGCGTTGCTGGGCGAGAACCCCGCGTACGTCACCGGCCTCTGCTACGACGTTCTGGCGTGCAACGCCGCCGCCGAGGAGCTGTTCCGGGGCATCGGGCGCGGGGGCAACGTCGTGCGCTGGCTCTTCACCGAAGCGGCCGCGCGCGAGGTGCTGGTCGACTGGGAGCAGGAAGCGCGCGGCGTGCTGGCCCGGCTGCGGGCGATCGCCGGACGGCACCCGGGCCACCCGCGCGTCACCCGGCTCGTGGCCGAGCTGACCGAAGCCAGCCCCGAGGTGCGCGAGTGGTGGCCGCACTACGACATCCAGTTCAGCCACGCCGGCCACAAGCGCCTCCGGCACCCCCGACTGGGTGTGATCACCGTGCCGCACGCCGCGTTCCACGTCGCCGAGCGACCCGAGCAGACGCTGGTGGTCTACCACCTAGTGACGCCGTGACCGCAGTGCCTCGATGACGTCGTCGTCCCAGCGGTGGGTGCGGATCAGCCGGTACCGCTCCGCCGCCACCCACATGTACGCCTCGGCGTCCGTGCGGTCGCCGATCAGCCCCGCCTGCCGGAGCATCCCCACCACCGGCACGAACTCCTCCTCGAACCAGCGCTGCGCCACGCTCGCCCGGTCGCAGAACTTGCCTTCGTCCTGCATCAACCGGAAGCCCCACGCCTCCACGTGCTCGCCCAGCCGTGCGTAGTCCCACGGGTCCGACACGATCACCGACGCCCGCGCGTGGCCGGTCAGCGGGACGCGCTCCAGGAACAGCCTGCGGTAGTCCTTGACGATCAGGTCGCCGCGGTGACGGATGCCGCCCGGGTCCAGTTTGGTGCGCACCACCGTCACCGAAGCTTCTATTGTGGACAGTCCTTGCGCGATCGCGACCGAAACCCGGTGGTGGCCGTCGATGATGAAGTGCAGCTCGCCGACGCGGTAGACCTCGATCGGCGGGATCTCCTCGCCGCGGCGGGCGGCCAGGGCCAGGCGTTCCCAGCGCTCGCGGACGCGGGCCGACGTCGGGCGGAAGCGGCGGTCGAAGTCGCGGCTGCGGTCGACCGTGCCGACGATCGACTCCAGCTTGATCACCCGCAGCCCGATCCGGTGCTCGCCGAGGTAGCCGAGCGCCTCCACCACCTCGTGGAACGGCAGCATGATGTTGACGTCGTCGGGCTCGCGGCGCAGCCACGTCGAAAGCCGCGAGAGCACCTGGCCGCGGCGCGCGCGGAGGAAGTCGTTCTCCGCGTCGGCGCGGGGGAATCCCGTCTCTTTCATCAGAACTCCATGATCCGGTGGCCCACCACGTTGCGGATCCGCGTCGAGCCGACGACCCGGTCCGGCACCAGCTCGCCGTGGGGGTGGATGTGCCCGTGCAGCAGCCACTTCGGGCGCAGCACCTCGATCGTGCGGTGCAGGCAGGCGAACCCGCGGTGCGGCGGATCCGCGCGGTCGCCCAGGTCCAGCGGCGGCGAATGCGTCAGCAGGACGTCGACGCCGCGCCCGTCGCGCCACCGCCGGAAGCGGGCGCGCCGGACCAGCCCGCGGGCCCGCCGCGCCTGCTGGCGCTGCGTCCACTGGTTCGGGCCGTCGTTGTAGCGGATCGAGCCGCCGAGCCCGGCGAACCGCAGGCCGGCGACGTCGACGAGCCGTCCGTCGGCGTTGATGCCGCCCGCCGGGCCGGGCCAGACCGTGGGGAAACCGTCCTTCATGGACAGCCCGCCGTAGCGCGTGTAGCCGCTCAGGTCCGGGTCGTGGTTGCCGGGCACGAACACGCACGGCACGTCGAGCGCGCTCGCCAGGAACGCCAGGTAGTCGTAGGGCAGGTCGCCGGCGCCGATGACCAGGTCGACGGAGTGGCTGCGGACGGCGTCGGTCCACAACCGCTCGTCGACCTCGTCGGAGACGACCAGCGCTTTCGGCATGCGCCCAGGATAGGACGCTCCGCCGTTATTTCATCCCGTGCGCGAACCCGGGGTCGGCGACGATGACGAAAGTGATGACGACGATCCACAGCACGCTGAGCGCGAGCGCCCAGAACTTCAAGTTGGACAGCATGCGAGGCATCACGAACTCTCCGAATACGGTGGGGAAGAAAAGGGGACCTAGAGCCAGCCGTTCTTCCGGAATATTCGGTACAGCAACAGGCAGATCGCCAGGATCACGGTGATGACCAGCGGGTACCCGAACTTCCAGTGCAGTTCGGGCAGGTAGTCGAAGTTCATCCCGTAGATGCCCGCGATCATCGTCGGCACGGTGATGATCGCCGCCCACGACGTGATCTTGCGCATATCGGTGTTCTGCTGCAGGGAAATCTTGGCGACGGTCGCGTCGACCAGGGTGGACAGCAGTTCGTCGAACGCCGCCACGCGTTCGGACACCGTCGTGAGGTGGTCGGCGACGTCGCGGAAGTACGAGCGGACGTCGTCCGGCACCAGCCGCGTGTACCCCTCGGCCAGGCGCTGGATCGGCGTCGCCAGCGGCATCACCGCGCGGCGCAGCTCGAGGACTTCCCGCTTCATCAGGTAGATCTGCTCGGCGCTGACCTGCGAGCGGGGCGCGAAGACCTGCGCCTCCATCACGTCGATGTCGTTCTCGATCCGGCCCGTGACGTCGAGGTAGTGGTCGACGACGTGGTCGGCGATCGCGTGCACGACCGCGGACGGGCCCAGCTGCAGCCGCTCCGGGTCCTCGTCGAGCTCGCGGCGCAGCCGCGCCAGCCCCGAATGGTTCCCGTGGCGCACCGTGATCACGAAGTCCCGGCCGAGGAACACCATCAGCTCGCCGGTCTCGACGATCTCGTTCGCCGTGGTGGGCGACTCGTGTTCGACGTACCGGACGGTCTTGACCACCAGGAAGAGCGTGTCGTCGTAGCGCTCCAGCTTCGGCCGCTGGTGCGCTTCGAGGGCGTCCTCGACCGCCAGCTCGTGCAGCCCGAACGTGTCCGCGACGCCCTGGATCTGCTGGGCGTCCGGCTCGTGCAGCCCGATCCAGACGAACCCTTCGTGCCGCTTCCGGACTTCCTTGATCGCCTCGGAGTGGGTCCAGCGGCCGGGCAGGCGTTCACCGCCGACGTAGACCGCGCAGTCGACGACGTACGCGGACAGCGGCACCGGGACCGGGCGCACGGGAACAGTGCCCTTGTTGCCGCGGCCGCGGAGGCCGCCGAGCGAGGGAATGGCAGGCATGGGATCTCCTGGTGTCGTGCGTGGTCGTGCGAGACGACGGACCAGGGGCGGAAGATTCGTCCGCCCGGCGACACACCAGCGTTCCCGGGGTGAGAAGGCCTACCAGGAGATGAGCCGGAAGGCCGGTGAGGTGGGAACGCTGGGACTACTAGGGAGCGGACTATCGCCACTACTCATCGAGTTCCTCACCTCCTTCGGGCCGACGGCAACAGTGGTGGGGCTCGCGTTGACGCGCGAACACCGATGGTTGAGGGTACTCCTCACTACGGATGCGTGTCGTACCAGGCTCACGCGGTGTTACGCGGGACAGGAGAAGACGAGTGCAGTTCGGCCGGTACTACGAGGAGTTCGAGGTCGGTGCGGTCTACAAGCACTGGCCGGGCAAAACGGTCACCGAATACGACGACCACCTGTTCTGCCTGATCACCATGAACCACCACCCGCTGCACATGGACGCGCACTACGCCGGAGAAACCACCGATTTCGGCAAGAACGTCGTGGTCGGGAACTACATCTACTCGCTGCTGCTGGGGATGTCGGTGCCCGACGTCTCCGGCAAGGCCATCGCGAACCTCGAGGTCGAGTCGCTGAAGCACGTCAAGCCGACCTTCCACGGCGACACGATCTACGGCGAGACCGAAGTGCTCGACAAGACGCCGTCGAAGTCCAAGGACGACCGCGGCGTCGTGTACGTCGAGACGCGCGGCTACAAGCAGGACGGCCTGATCGTGTGCACCTTCCGGCGGAAGGTGATGGTGCCGAAGCGCTCGTACGGGGAGACTCGGGGCGGCGAGCAGCCGGGCCGTCCGGTGCCGCACGAATGAGGCTCTGATGGACCTGGACGCGATCAAGGGGACACTCCGCACGTTCGCGGAAGTCGAGGCCCGCGGGGTCTCGCCGCTGTACGAGCACCTGGCGCTGCAGGCGGCCGAGGACGACGACGTCGCCGGGCTGCTGGCGTCGGCCCGCGACGGCGAGGTGCGCGGGACGCTGCTGATGGCGGTCGCGCACCGGCTCGTGCAGGCCGACCCGATCCACCCGCTCTCGCGGTACTACCCGTCGCTGGGCGGCTTCGACGGCGTCGACTCCGACACGTGGCCGCTGTTCCGGTCGTTCCTGCTGGAGCGGGCGTCGAAGGCGCGTGAGCTGATCGCCTCGCGGTACACGCAGACGAACGAGGTCCGCCGGGCCGCGTTGCTGTACCCGGGCGTGGCGCGGGCGGCGCGCGAAGCGGGCGGGAAGGTTTCGCTGCTGGAGGTCGGCTGCAGCGCGGGCCTGCTGCTGGGCCTGGACCGGTTCGGCTACCGCTACCAGTGCGACGGCGGTGACCAGCTGACGGCGGGGCCGGCCAAGGCGGCGGTCGGGCTGCACTGCGCGCTGGACCTGGCGCCGGGGGCGGTGGTGCCGAAGCTGCCGAAGAAGCTCGCGCTGCTCGACCGGGCCGGCCTCGACCGGGCCCCGGTGGACCTGTCGGACGAGGACGAGCTGGCCTGGCTCGAGGCGTGCGTCTGGGCGGACCAGCCGGACCGCATCCGGCTGCTGCGGACGGCGGCGGCCGAGCAGGCCAAGCACCGGCCGCGGTTGATCACCGGGGACGGGGTCGACGACCTGGCCGCCGCGGCGGCGTCCCTGGAGGGGCCGCTGGTGGTGCTGACGAGCCACGCGCTGGCGTACTTCCCGGCGGATCGGCGGGCGGCGTTCCTCGAAGCGCTGGCGGGGCTGGCGGCCTCGCGGCCGGTGTGGTGGGTCTCGGAGGAGTTCTACGGCGCCGGGCTGGAGCTGGTGCTGCCGGGCCGCGACGACCTTTCGGGCGCGGACGGGCTCGCGACGCTGGGCGTCGTGCGGTGGGAGGACGGGAAGGCCGAGGCGCACGCCTTGGCGCGGACCGCGCCGCACGGGCAGCGGATGACCTGGTTGCCGCTGTAATCAGGTCCGGGGCAGGGCGTTCCACTCACGCAGCGTCACGAAAAGGAGGTCCACCAGCTCTCCGGCCGCCTCGAGCCGGGCAAGGTCTGCCGCATCGGACCAACGCACGTCCGAGGCGTCGTCACCCGCCGTGAGAACGCCGCCCTCGACTTCGCAGGCGTAGTCGAAAATCTCGTACGGCCCCCGCCGCACCGAGCCGACCAGTGTGCCCGGAATCACGTCCAGTCCCGTCTCCTCGAACAGTTCGCGGATTACGGCCTCTTTGTCCGTTTCGCCCGGTTCGACTCGGCCACCCGGCAGCGACCATTGCCCCGAACCGGGGTCATTCCGGCGCCGGATGAGCAGCAAACGGCCCTGTGGGTCGAACGCGATCCCGCCGACGCAGCGGATCGTGGTGCTGGTCAGGCCCTCCATGTCCCGAAGGGTAGACGTAACCGAGGTGAAAACGGCTGTCCTGTACACGGAGAGTAGCCATACGGTACACTTCGGACGGCGTGCTGACCCAAGCGCGGGACTTCCCTCCCCTGCGCCTGTTCG
Organism: Amycolatopsis bullii; assembly: GCF_014654205.1. Classification (GTDB taxonomy): domain Bacteria; phylum Actinomycetota; class Actinomycetes; order Mycobacteriales; family Pseudonocardiaceae; genus Amycolatopsis; species Amycolatopsis plumensis. The sequence goes on along the minus strand of NZ_BNAW01000027.1, from coordinate 55,363 downwards.
GTGCGGTACAACGTAAAAGCTGCTGTTGTCCGGTGTCACCGTAAGAGACGGGATTTGATCGCGGTGAACGTGAAGAAGATTGCGGGCCTCGCCGGTATCGCGTTGGTGCTGTTCTTCGTCATTGCCCAGCCGGGTCAGGCCGCGGGCCTTGTCGGCAACATCGTCGACTTCCTGCGCAGCTCGGCCGAATCGGTGATCACCTTCGTCAGCAACGTGTTCAAGGGCTGATCGCGGGGTTACCCTCGGACCATGTTCGCGCCACGCGATCCCGACGAGTACCTCCTCGACACCGAGCGGCGGGTCATCCGGATCCGCCGCCACTGGGCGGTGCTCCTGTGGGACACCTTCGAGGCGGCCGCGCTGCTGGCCGTCTGCGTGCTGGTGTCCTACCTGCTGCCGCCGGCGCTGTACATCGGCCAGAACATCCTCTGGTACGTCGCGCTGCTCGTCGTCCTGCGGTTCGCCTACGTGGTGATGGAGTGGTGGGTCGAGCGCCTGGTGGTCACCGACAAGCGGTTCGTCATGACCACCGGGGTGTTCACCACCAAGGTGCTGATGATGCCGATCAGCAAGGTCACCGACCTCAGCTACGTCCGCACCGCCACCGGCCGCATGATGGGTTACGGCACGATGGTCGTCGAGTCCGCCGGTCAGATCCAGGCGCTCAACAAGATCGACTTCCTGCCGCGGCCCGAAGAGTTCTACGACACGATCTCGGAGCTGGTCTTCGGCGACAAGCAGAAGCAGGCCGAACGCTTCTCCATGATCAAGGCCCAGCGCGCCGCCCGGGGGAAGAAGCCGGTCGGCTGAGACTGACGTCCCCGCCGAGCGTGTGACGCAGCGCATCGTCGACAATGGACACGATGCGCATCGACCTGCACGCCCACTCCACCGCTTCCGACGGCACCGACTCGCCGGCCGGGCTCGTCGCCGCGGCCGCGAAAGCCGGGCTCGACGTCGTCGCGATCACCGACCACGACACCACCGCGGGCTGGGCGCCCGCCTCCGAAGCGGTGTCACCCGGCCTCACGCTGGTCCCCGGCGCCGAGCTCTCCACGGTCTCCATCGACCCCGAGACGGGCCGCCAGATCAGCGTCCACCTGCTGGCCTACCTCTTCGACCCGACGTCGGAGCCCGTCGTCACCGAGCAGACCCGGCTGCGGCTCGAGCGCCGCACGCGGCTGCGGCGGATGGCCGAGCGGATGGCCGCCGACGGCCTCCCGATCGACATCGACGAGATCTTCGGCCTGCTGCCCGAGGACTCCCCGCCCGGGCGGCCGCACCTGGCCCAGGCGCTCGTCCGGGCCGGCCTGGTCGAATCCGTCGACGAGGCCTTCGCCGACTACCTCAGCCCGCGCCGCGGCTACTACGTCGCCCGCCGGGACACGCCGGTCGAAGAGGCCATCGACATGATCGCCGCGGCCGGCGGCGTCACGGTCATCGCGCACCCCTTCGCCTTCAGCCGCGGCGCCACCATCAGCGAGGACACCCTCGCCGGGCTGGCCGCGCGCGGGCTCACCGGCGTCGAGGCCGACCACCCCAACCACGACGCGCCGACGCGGGCCCGCGTTCGCGAACTGGCCGCCGAGCTCGGGCTCGTCTTCACCGGGTCCAGTGACTACCACGGCACGAACAAGACGATCGCGCTCGGCGAGTGCACCACCGACCCCGGGCAGTTCGAGGAGCTCGCTTCGCGCGCCACGGGGTTCCAGGTGGTGAAGGGCTGACATGGCGCTCTTCGACGCGAAACTGTTCATGAGCGCGACGATCACCCTGATCGTCATCATGGACCCGCCCGGCACCGTGCCGGTGTTTCTCAGCCTCGTCGGCCGCAAGCCGATGGCGACCCGGGCGCGCGCCGCGCGGCAGGCCGTCCTGGTGTCACTGCTGGTCATCAGCCTGTTCGCGGTGGCGGGCCAGGCGATCTTGGCCTACCTCGGCATCGGCATCCCGGCGCTGCAGGGCGCGGGCGGCCTGCTGCTCCTGCTGATCGCACTGCAGCTGCTCACCAGCAACGGCCACGAGCCCGAGGCGGCGGCCGACGACGTCAACGTCGCCCTCGTGCCGCTCGGTACTCCGCTGCTGGCCGGGCCGGGCGCGATCGCCGCGACCATCGTGTTCGTCCGGCAGGCGGACGGGCACGTCGGCGCGTACATCGCCCTGGCGCTCGCGATCGTCACCGTGCACCTCGTGATCTATCTCTGCATGCGCTACTCCGGCCTGGTCATCCGGCTGATCAAGGAAAGCGGCATCACGCTGCTGGCCAAGGTGGCCGGCCTGCTGCTCGCGGCCATCGCCGTGGAGCTCGTCGCGAACTCCGTGCGCGGGTTCATCTCCGGCGCCGGCTGACGCGGCCACCCGGGTTGTCCTGCCGGACAGGATGCGCCCGGTGCGTTGACATCGTTGGCACCCCTCCCGCAGCCTGAAGCTCAGCTCACTGGTTGAAACGATTCAACTTCTTGCGGGAGGCCTCGATGAAGTGGCTCAGAGCGGTCCTGCCGGTGACGGTGCTGGTGGCGAGCGGCGTGGTGGCCGCGCCCGCCGAGGCGGCACCGGGCTGGCAGAAGTACGTCGTCGCACCGGCGAGCCGGGACGTCCGGCCCGTGAAGGTGCTGTCCACCACCGGGGACGTCACGAACCCGAACGGCCTGCTCGGGCGCGGGGTGGCGACGTTCAAGCGGCAGGCGCCGCCGCCGAAGCCGGTGTGGCCCGCGGGTACCTCCGCGGCCGCGTCGTCGTTCCACGCGCCGAACAACGGCGGGAACGGGCAGCCCCGGACCTACGACCCCGGCAACGCCGTCGACGGCAACCCCGAGACGTTCTGGAACGACGACACGATCGGTGCCTACCCCGACGTCCTGACGATCACCGCGGGAGCCCCGGTCGCGCTGCCCGGCGTCACCGTACTGTCCAATGTGGACGGGGTGCCGCAGGACTTCACGGTCGAGGTGCTGGACGCGGGTGCGTGGCGGGTGGCCGCGTCCGTGACCGGCAACACGGCCGTGCAGCGCGCGGTCGCCTTCGACCGGCCGGTGACGACCGCGCAGGTCCGGATTACCGTGACCAAGGACCAGAACACCCCGTCCGGCGAGTTCAGCCGGGTCGCCGAGGTGTGGCCGGGCGTGGTCGCCGACCCGCCGGTGCCGACCGCCGTCGTCGACTTCGGCAAGGTCGTCGCCGGGTACCCGAAGATCGCCTTCGCGGGCGCGTCGGCGAACCGGCCGGGCATCCGGCTGGCGTTCTCGGAAACCCTCCAATACCTGGGCGAACGCTCCGACTTCACCCGCTCGGACTTCTCCGGCGGGCCGGGTACCGACCAGTTCGCCGTGCCCGCGACGCCGACGGTGTGGCGCGACACCAAGGGCTGCGCCGCGGGGACGCAGGTGTGTGCGGACGGCCTGCACGGCTTCCGCTACCTGCGGATCAGCCTGGACGCGCTGGCCTCCGACGCGCCGTTGGCCCAGCCGTCCGGTGAGGTGCGCATCAGCGGCGTCTCGCTCGACTTCACGCCGTTCCTCGGCACGCCGTCGACCTACCGCGGCTGGTTCGAGTCGTCCGACGACGAGCTGAATCGCTACTGGTACGCGGCGTCCTACACGAACGAGCTGGGCATGGACACCTTCCGCGAGTCCGATGTGGACCCTCGGGGCGCCTTCTCGCCGTCGCTGGACGGGAAGCTGGTGCTGCACGACGGCGCGAAGCGCGACCGGGACCCGTACGTCGGCGACGTCGCCGTCTCCGGCCTGACGCAGTACCTGACGCACCAGGACGGCACGGCGGCTCGGAACGTTCTCGCCGACCTGGCCGACCACCAGCGCGCGGACGGCTGGATCCCGCCCGCGTCGATCAACGACTACACGTTGCCGCTGTTCGACTATCCGCTCTGGTGGGTGACCTCGAGCTGGGACTACGTGCTCTACACGGGCGACACCGCGTACGCGGCTTCGTACTACTCGCACCTCGTGAAGACGCTCGACAGCTGGTACCCCTCGGTCACCGATTCGCGCGGGTTGCTCGCGAAGGGGCTCAACGGTACCGGTGGCTACGGCGACTACGCGTTCCTGCCGCGTACGGGCGAAGTGACGTACTACAACGCGTTGTACGTCCGAGCGCTTCAGGGTGCGGCCGGTCTCGCGCGCGCGACGGGGCACCCGGCCGACGCGGATCGGTGGCTCGCGCGCGCTTCGGCCGTCTCGGCGGCGGTGAATCAGTATCTGTGGGATCCGGCGGCGGGCGCGTACCTCGACTCGGCGACGGGCGCGGTGCGGCACGGCCAGGACGGCAACAGCCACGCCATTCTCGCGGGCATCGCTTCGCCCGTGCAGGCCACTTCGGCGCTGGCGCGGCTTGCGGCGGGCGCGCTGCCGTACGGGAACCCGTTCATGGACAACGACACTCTGGTGGGCGACGGCACGAAGCGCGTGTACGCGTTCACGTCGTTCCCCGAGCTGCAGGCGCGGTTCCGGAGCGGGCAGACGGCGTCCGCGATCGACCAGATCAAGCGGATGTACGGCTGGATGGCCACGCACGACCCGGGCATCACGGCGTGGGAGGGCATCGGCGAGGGCGGCTCGCACTACGAGCAGGGGTACACCTCGGCCGCGCACGGCTGGTCGACCGGGGTCGTGCCGGCGCTGACGAACGAGCTGCTGGGCGTGTCGCCTGCTTCGCCGGGCTTCGCGACCTGGACGGTTGCGCCGCACCCGGGTTCGGTTTCGTGGGCGCGCGGGGCGGTGCCGACGCCGAAGGGCGAGTTGTCGGCTTCGTGGTCTCAGCAGGGTTCGGTGTTCTCGCTGACGGTTTCGGCGCCGCGAGGGACTTCGGGTTCGCTGGTGGTTCCGTCGGGCAAGCTGGTGCTGCTGGACGGGCGTCCGCTGCGTGCCGGTGGTGCCCTGGCCGTTTCCGGTGGCACGCACACGGTCCTCGTCGTGCGCTGATTGGGCTTTCCGCGCGGGGCGGCTCGCCCCGCGCGGAAAGTGGCTGTGACATCTGGGGCTTCGCCCCAGGTCGGGGGCTCCGCCACCCGAACCCCCGAAAAAGGTGTCGGTGGTGGTGCGTAGCGTGGGCGGCGTGAAGGAGCAGATGGGCTTCGACTTCGGCGTCGCGCAACCGGTGCGGCTCACGAAGGTCTCGCCGGCGCGGCTGGCGACCTTCGACGACTGCCCGCGCCGGTACCGCCTCGCGTACCTGCAGCGGCCGACCCCGCAGCGCACCGGGCCGTGGGCGCACAGCACGCTGGGCGCGGTGGTGCACAACGCGCTGCGGGCGCTGTTCGACCTGCCGGTGCTCAAGCGCGTGCCGCAGCGGGCGGTGGCGCTGGTGGCCGAGTTCTGGAAGGACGCGGGCTTCGAGAGCGAGGAACAGGCGGCGCGGTACCGGGCGCGGGCCAAGGGGTGGGTGGCGGAGTACGTCGAGGACAACGACGTCTCGCACGACCCGGTCGGGCTGGAGCGCTGGGTGTCGGCGCCGGTCAGCGGCACGCCGGGGGAGCGGCCGTCGATGATCATCGAGGGTCGGGCGGACCGGATCGACGCTCGTGACGGCTCGCTGGTGATCGTGGACTACAAGACAGGTCGTCGCCCGCCGGACGAGTACGAGGCCCGCGCGTCGCAAGCGCTTGCGCTGTACGCGGTGGCGGCGGCGCGGACGTTGCGCATGCCGTGCACGGCGGTCGAGCTGCACCACCTGCCGACGGGCACGATCGCGGCGGCGGACCACACGCCCGAGAGCCTGCAGCGGCACCTGCAGCGCGCGGAAGAGACCGCCGCGGACCTGCGCCTGGCCACGGATACCCTGGACGCGGGCGGCGACGGGGACGTGCTGTTCCCGCCCCGCCCGGACCGGCGCTGCGCTTGGTGCGACTTCCGGCCCAGCTGCGCGGCGGGCCAGGAAGCGGCCCCGCAGGCGCAGCCGTGGGACCTGCTCGCGCCCTGAACGGGAGGGAACTTGGCTTCACCGGACACCGACGAACTGGCGACCGTCCCGTTGCCGACCGGGAGCCCCGAAGGCGGAAAGGCCGCCTCGGGCCCCGAGCCGGAAGCGCCGACGGTGGAGCAGGAGCCGGTCGGGCCCGAGCGGATCGAGCCCGCGGAAGCATCTCCGGACGCACCCGCGGCTCCGGCTGCCCGGCCGGGTGGCCGCTGGTGGCGCGGGCTCACCGGCTCGCTGGCCGCCGGTCTCGCCGTCCTGGCGATCGGCGTGCTCGCGGTGGCGGGCATCTGCCTGTTCACGGGCGCACCCGGCCCCGGCGCGACCCTCCTGATCGGTCACCCGATCGCGGCCGCCCTGGCCCTGGTGGCCCAGCGAGTCGCCGACCGCCGCAACGGACCCCCGGCCGTGGGAGCGGGCCTGGCCGTGGTCCTGTTCACGGTGTCGGCGCTAACCCTCTTCTGGCTCACCTGACCCAAGCCCCGCCAGTCCCGGGCTCAATCACGCAAGACCCGGCTTCGCGCACGCGAGATGCCCGCCCAAGCACGCGAGATGCCCGCCCAAGCACGCGAGATGCCCGCCGGATCACGCGAGATGCCCGCCCAAGCGCGCGAGATGCCCGGCAGATCTCGAAAGTCTCACCTTTCCCCGCGTGATCGGAGGCGAAACTCGCGTGATCAGGCGGGTATCTCGCGTGACTGGAGGGGAATCTCGCGTGATTGGCGGGGCATCTCGCGTGACTGGAGGGGCATCACGGGGCCCGCTTACTTCAGGGCTGTGAGGGTGGGGCCGCGCTGCTCGAGCAGGACCGGACCTGCCGCGGCCAGGCGGACCGGGCCCGGATAGCCGCGGCGCTCGACGCCCACCGTGCGGATCGTCGAGCCGTCGTTCTCGTTGAGCACCGCCAGGCCGCCCTTGATCGGGACCACCAGCTGCTGGGCGAACGTGACTCCCGGGCCCAGCGCACTGCTCAACGTCCAGCGCGGCGACAGGTCGTCGCGGGACAGGGCCACCACCTTCGACCCGCTGAACCAGTACATGTTCGCCGCCGTCTGGGTGGTCGCCTCGACGCCCGTCGGCGGGTCGGCCGCCAGGTCGCCCGGCGGGACGTCCAGGGGGTACGCCGCGCGCTGGGTGCCGTCGCCGTTGAACGTCACCAGGAGCTTCTGGTCCGGCAACACCACCGCCGTCAGGTCACCCGACATCGCGATCACGCGGGCTCGCTTGCCCGCCAGCACCGAACTGAAGCTGACCTGCGGCTCGTCGTCCTTCTCCGGGGCCGCCTTGTACACCGTCAGGCGGTCCGCCGGGTCGCCCGGGCAGCGCTCGATCACGCCGATCTTGCCCGACGCCGCCGCGACCGTTCCGTACGTGCAGCCCGTCCGGGGTTGCTTGCCCGCGTTGACCAGCGCCGGGACCTGGCCGTACTCGGCGCTCTGCACCAGGTCGTCGCGCCAGGTGGTGAGGAGCTGCTTGCCTGTCGCCGTGACGTGGGAGCCGTCGTCGACCAGCTGGGTGCCCAGCTCCGCGTTGCCGTTGCGCTGGGCGGTGATGCGGCCCGTCGCGGGATCGAGCTGGGTGACTTCGCTGCAGTTGCGGCTCTTGTGGTAGACGGCGTTCAGCCGCCCCCACACCGAGTCGAGGGTGCACAACGGCAGGTCACGCGTGTAGTGCCAGCGGATCTGCCCGGTCAGCGGGTCGCGGGCGGCGACCTCGCCGCCGTCCGCGGTGGCCACCGAGTCGCCGGCCACGACCGGGATCGGTGTCGAGCCGCTGGAGGCGCTCCAGATCTCGGAGAGGGATCCCGGCACCTTGTCCGGCGCCGCGGGCAACGCCGGGGGCGGCGCCGCCTGGGTGTGATCGGTGGCCGCGCTGTCGCTCGTCGCGCCGATGACCAGCGCGACGGCGAGCACGACCACCGCGATCAGCGCGGCGATCACCCGGTCCCGCCCGCGGTTCCACGGCGAACGACGCGCCTTGACGCGCGGGGCGGGCGGGGTCGGAGCAACGTCCTCCAGGACGTCCTCGGAGCCGTACTCGGGGGCCGGTTCTGCCGCGGGCGTGACCTCTTCAGGCGCGCTTTCGGGCGCCTTCTCGTCTTCGCTCACTTACCCGACCCCCGTGCGTAGGCCTCAGTCTGCCGACGCAGGTGTATCAGACGTCGCGGCCGGGCGGCGACGGCGGCGCCGCCGAGCCGGCCGCTCGGCGTTCTCGCCGGCCTCCTTCTCGACGGCCGGACCGGTCGCTTCCGGGGCGTTGCCGCTGCGGGTGCGGCGGCGGGTCCGGGTGCGGCCCTCCGAAGCCGGAGCGGAAGCCTCGTCCGAAGGAGCGGCAGCGGCGGCGTTGTCCGCGGCCTCGACCGCCTCGGCCGCCCGCGAGCCGCCGCGGGTCCGCTTGCGCGGGGCCCGGGCGCGCTTGCGCGGCGCGTCGTCCGAGGCGACCTCGTCGGCCTTGCCCCGGCCACGCGGGCCGCGCTTCTTGCCGCCCAGGTCCTCTTCCTCCTCGGCGGCCAGGCCCGCGCGGGTGCGGTTGGCCAGCGGCAGCCGGCCGCTCGTGCCCTCGGGGATGCCCAGGTCGGCGTACAGGTGCGGCGACGACGAGTACGTCTCCACCGGCTCCGGCTTGTCGAGACCGAGGGTGTCCGAGATCAGCTTCCAGCGCGGCTCTTCGTCCCAGTCGACGAGGGTGACGGCGACGCCGGTGCGCCCGGCCCGGCCGGTGCGGCCGATCCGGTGGACGTAGGTCTTCTCGTCGTCCGGGCACTGGTAGTTGATCACGTGCGTGACGTCGTCGATGTCGATGCCGCGGGCGGCCACGTCGGTGGCGACCAGCACGTCGACCTTGCCGGAGCGGAACGCGCGCAGCGCCTGCTCGCGGGCGCCCTGGCCCAGGTCGCCGTGCACGGCGGCGGCCGCGAAGCCGCGCTCGACCAGGTCGTCGGCCACCTTCTGCGCGGTGCGCTTGGTGCGGCTGAAGATCATCGTCAGGCCGCGGTCCTTCGCCTGCAGGACGCGGGCGATGACCTCGGGCTTGTCCATCGAGTGCGCCCGGTAGACGAACTGGGCGGTGCGCTCGTGGATCGCGCTCGCGTCGTTTTCCTCGGCGCGGATGTGCGTCGGCTGCCGCAGGAAGGTGCGGGCCAGCGTGATGATCGGGCCGGGCATGGTGGCCGAGAACAGCATGGTCTGCCGCTCGTCCGGCACCATCCGCAGGATGCGCTCGATGTCGGGCAGGAAGCCCAGGTCGAGCATCTCGTCGGCCTCGTCGAGCACCAGGCCGCGGACCTTGCCCAGCACCAGGTGCTGCTGCTCGGCCAGGTCGAGCAGGCGGCCCGGGGTGCCGATCACGACGTCGACGCCCTTGCGGAGCGCCTCGATCTGCGGCTCGTACGGGCGGCCGCCGTAGATGGCCAGCGTCCGGATGCCCAGGTGCTTGCCGGCGCCCTTCAGGTCGTTCGCGACCTGGATGCACAGCTCGCGGGTCGGGACCACGACGAGCACCTGCGGGGTGCCGTCGCCGGGGACCTGCACGCGGTGCAGCAGCGGGACGCCGAAGCCCAGCGTCTTGCCCATGCCGGTGCGGGCCTGGCCGATGAGGTCGTCACCGGCCATGGCCAGCGGCAGGGTGAGGGCCTGGATGGCGAACGTCCGCTCGATGCCGGCCTCGCCGAGTGCCTTGACGATCTCCGGCTTGACGCCGAAGGACGCGAAGGTCGGGGCCTCGGGCTGGACCTCGACGCCCGCCTGCAGCGGGTGCGAGGTGTCGAGCGCGGCCGGGCCGGTCTCGCTGTGTTCCAGCGCGACGGCGGGGGTCTGTTCGGTTGTGGGAATTTCTGCGGTCAGGGTGATCGCCTCTCTCGTGACCAGCGCGCACAGCCCTGGGTCCGCTCGACACTCGACCGGGAGTAAACCCTGGTCCCTGGCGCTGATTCGGAGCGCGGAACCGGTCCGTCCCGGGAATGCCGGAAGAGGCGTGCACGCACATTGCAGTACGTCGACAGGCCACCTGACCTGCCTGTTTCCCGACGCCGGTATGGCGTACGGAAGCTTGTTGTCGGACGCCAGTGTACCTGGTCAGCGGTTTTTCGACAGTACCCGGCGCGCCGGAACCAGTGTGATCGGTCTCGTCCCGACACGTCCGGGTGCTTCGGCGATACCCTGCCCCCGTGACCGAGCCGAAAGAGATCAGCGAAGGCGTAGTCGACCTTCTCGGTGTGATCGCCTATGGCGAACTGTCCGCCTTCGACCGGCTGGCGGAGGACGCGCGCAGCGCCCCCACCCTGGCCGGGCGGGCCGCGCTGGCGGCGATGGCGGCCGCCGAAATCGGTCACTACGGCCAGCTCGCCAAGCACGTGGCCGCGAACGGCATCAAGATCGAAGACGCGATGGCGCCGTTCGTGCACCACATCGACGCCTGGCACGCGTCGACGCCGCCGAAGTCGTACCTGGAGTCGCTGGTCAAGGCCTACGTCGGCGACGGGCTGGCCGCCGACCTGTACCGGGAGATCGCCAGCTGGCTCGACCCGGAGACCCAGGACCTGGTGCTGACCGTGCTCGCCGACACCGGCCACTCGGCCTTCGCCGAACGCGAGGTCGCGGCCGGCATCGAGGCCGACCCGAAGACCCGCGACAAGCTCGCCCTGTGGGGCCGCCGCCTGCTCGGCGAGGCCCTGACCCAGGCCCAGTACGTCGTCGCCGAGCGCGACGGGCTGGCCGAGCTCATCATCAGCGGCTCGGGCGACCTCTCCGGAATTGCGGCGCTGTTCCGGCGGTTGCAACAGGGGCACACGAAGCGCATGCAGGCGCTCGGCCTGGGCTGAACCCGATGGAGTACCCGGAAGTGACGACGCGGTCGGGCGCGGACATGCGCCACCGGAACGAGCCGGTTCGGTTAGCCTTGGCCGGCACATCCCTTACGAATTTCCAGCGGAGGTCCCACGTGGAGGTCAAGATCGGCATCAAGGACACGCCGCGCGAGCTGGTGGTGTCCAGTGGCCAGTCTCCCGAAGAGGTGGAGAAGCTGGTCGCCGAGGCCCTGACGGCCGGTGACGGGCTCTTCCGCATCAACGACGAGAAGGGGCGCAAGTACATCGTCCCCTCCGACCGCATCGCGTACGTCGAGATCGCCCCCTCGGACGTCCGCAAGGTCGGCTTCGGCGTCGGCGACTGACCCACGGCCCGCAAGAGCCACCTCGGGACGTTTCCCGAGGTGGCTTTCGCGTGTCCGGGATATTCACCGGATGGTGCTGTTCTGCTTGGAGTGTCGCTTCTCGGCCCCCTAGCTTCGCCCGGTGACCACTCTCGAACCGGCCGCCGTCGCGGACCTCGTGCGGAACACCCTCGCCGCGCACAAGTCGTTGTTCCTCGCCACTGCGGGCAGCACCGGCCCGTGGGTCGGCGGGGTGTACTTCGCCGAAAGCGGCGAGTTCACCCTCAACCTCGTGCTCGAGGACCGCGGCCGGACGCTCGCCGCGATCCGGGAGAACCCGGTCGTCTCGGTCGTGGTCTCGACGGGCTCGCCGATGCAGCCGTTCCTGCAGGCCCAGGCGCTCGCCGAGATCCTCGGCCGCGACGAGGACGCGCGGGCGCGCGAGCTGCTCGTCACCAAGGTCCCGGAGGCCGCGCCCTTCCTGGCCGCGCCGGTCACGGCGGTCCGGCTGAGCATCCGGAAGTGGCGGGCCACGGACATCGCGAACGGCGTGCTGCCCGGTGCGGAACTGCCGAGCCCGCGCCTGCCCTGACCGCTAGGCGTTGAGCTCTTCCAGCGTCGTGGGGACGTGGAACGGCGGCGTGCTCGTGCCCGTGATGCGGTAGCGGCCCCACGGGTCCGGGTCCGACAGTTCCCCGGTGGCCGAATGCGAGCCCGCCTGGATGGAGACGGCCTTCTTCTTGCCGCCCGCCAGGCGGGTCAGTTCCTCGTTCACCGCCACCCGGCCGTACCAGCGGTAATAGCCGTCGATCGGCTGGAAGTAGCCGCGCAGCTCGACCGTCACCGGCAGCGAAACGCCGTCCACCTCAAGGGTCGCTTCACCGCTGTAGCCGTCTTCGTCGTGCTCGCTCATGAGGTTTCCTCCAACGACTCCGAAGTGCGGCCCAGCTGGACCACCTTGTTGGCTTCCAGGGGCAGGTTCGGGTCGATGACCACGCCGTTCTGGCGGGTCAGCCCGTCGATGGCCGCCCAGATGATCTGAGTCAGGTACTCCACGACCGCGTCGCGGCTCATCGAGCGGCGGTCCAGCCACCACTCGCCGGTGTTCTGGACCATGCCGACGATGCCGTGCGCCCACGGCTCGGCCGCGCCGGAGTCCATGTTGAACATCCGCATGTAGTCGCCGAGCAGGGCGGTCAGCGCCGTCGCGATCAGTTCCTTGTCCTCGGCCACGACGTCCGACGACACCGGCTTCTCCGGCCGCCCGTGCGCGAGCAGCCGGTAGAGGTTCGGGTGCTCCTCGATGACCGTGAAGAACGCGTCGAGGGCCATCCGGATCCGCGGCACCGGCGCCAGCTCGGCGTTGATCGCCGGGATCAGCCGCTCGAAGAGGATTTCCGTGCCGCGCTGGCCGAGCGCCACGTAGAGGTCGGCCTTGTCGTCGAAGTGCCGGTACAGCACCGGTTTCGTGACGCCGGCTTCGGCGGCGACGTCCTCCATGCCCAGGTCGGGGCCGTGCGTGTCGAGCGCCCGCAGCGCGGCCTCGACGAACTCCTTGCGCCGGGCGATGCGGTGCTTGCGCCACCGGTCGCGCCGGGCGTCGCCGGTCGCCTCCTCGCCGCGGGAGGACTTGCCGGCCTGCTTGCTGGAGCGCTTGACACGTTCGATCACGAGGGTCATGCTACGCACAGGTAACTGTTACCTCAAGTTACACATCTCGGAAGGGGTGTCGGCAATGACGCGGACGCTGAAGGAACCGGATCGCGAGAAGACCGCGGACCGCCTGCTGAAGTCGTCGGCGAACAAGTTCTACGACCCCGACGTCGACATCGACTGGACCGCGCCGCTGGTCGAGGGCAAGCGGTTCATCCTCGAAGAGCGGTCTTCGCTCTACGGCACCGAACTCTGGGACAAGCTGACCCCCGAGCAGCGCATCGAGCTGGGCAAGCACGAGGTCGCGAGCGTCGCGACCACCGGGCTGTGGTTCGAAATCCTCCTCATGCAGATGCTGCTCAAGGAGGTCTACGAGCAGGACCCGACGTCCGCGCACGCCCAGTTCGCGCTCACCGAAATCGCCGACGAATGCCGGCACTCGACGATGTTCGCGCGGATGGCGTCACGGATCGGCTGCCCGGCGTACGGCCCGGTGCCGTGGCTGCGGCGCCTGGCCAAGCTGATGCCGACGATCTCCTACGGCCCGGCGCGCTACGGCGCGATCCTGGTCGCCGAGGAGGTCCTGGACCGGCTGCAGCGCGAGCAGATGAACGACGAAGGCGTCCAGCCGCTGGTCCGGATGGTCAACCGGATCCACGTTCTGGAAGAGGCCCGGCACGTCACCTTCGCCCGCGAAGAGGTCACGCGCGGCATGGCGAAGCTGTCGAAGGCCGAAATCGCCTACCAGCAGTTCATCATCGCGCTGATCTCCTACTTCGTGACGCGGGCGTTCATCAACCCGGACGTCTACAAGGCGGTCGGCATCCGCCCGCGCGACGGCGTCGAGGCGGCGCTGAACAACCCGCACTGGCAGGGGACGATCGCCTGGGCCGGGGAAAAGATCATGCCGTTCCTGCAGGAGTCCGGCCTGGTCGGACTGCCCGGGAAGTACTTCTGGCGCAAGTCGTTCCTGCTCCCGGCGGCCCGATGACGACCGTCCTGTCGCCCGAGCGGTTCGTCACGAGTGACGGCGCTGCGCTGCACGTTTCGCAGTCGGGGCCCGCGGACTCCGCCGTCACGCTGGTGCTCGTCCACGGCTGGACGCAGGACCACCGGACGTGGGACTTCGTGCTGCCGCACCTCGATCCCGGTCTGCGCGTGCTGCGCTACGACCTGCGCGGACACGGCGGCTCGGCGCCCGCCCGGCCCGGGGGCGCCACGATCGCCCGGCTCGCCGACGACCTGGCCGAGCTGATCGCCGACCGCGTCCCGGACGGGCCGCTGGTGCTGGCCGGGCACTCGATGGGCGGCATGACGCTGATGGTGCTGGCCGAGCGGCACCCGGCCCTGGTCCGGGAGCGGCTGGCGGGCGCGGCGTTCGTCGCGACGTCGTCGGGGGACATGGACCAGCTGACGCTCGGGTTCCCGGGCCTGGTCGGCCGGAGCGTGACGCGCTTCGAGCCACGGGTGGCCCGGCTGCTGGCCCGGTTGCGGTCGGACACGCTGCGGCTGCGGCCGGGGCTGGTGCGTTCGGGTGCCCGGCGGCTGGTGTTCGGTGTCCGGCCGGGGCGGGCGCAGGTCGACAGCGTCGTCGAGCAGCTGCTGCGCGCGCACCCGGCGAGCGCGGGGATGTTCCTGGACGCGATCGCGGCCCACCGCGGGGTCGGCGGGCTGGGCGCGTTGTGCGACGTGCCGTCGGTGGTGCTGGCGGGGGAGAAGGACCGGCTGTGCCCGCTGCCGCACGCGAAGGTGATCGCGGACGAGCTGCCGCACGCCGAGTTCGTCCGGTTCCCCGGCGCTGGGCACATGCTCCCGCAGGAACGGCCCTTCGAGGTCGCTCGCCGGATTTCCGCCCTGGTTCGGGTCGCCGCCGCGCGTTGAGCTGTGTACTAACTGGTGAGTTCGGGCAGGAACTCCCCAGTTAGTACACAGGGACCATGAACTATCCGGTTAGTCCAGCTGGACTAACCGGATAGTTCACAACCGGCTGGGCTGAGGCCGGCCGGTCAGGAGTCCTTGAGCGGGAAGCCGCCGCCGATGCCGCGCCAGGCGAGGTTGGCCGTCAGGGCCACCGCCTCCTCGCGGCTCATCGACTGGTGGTGGGCCAGCCAGAACCGCGCGCTGACCTGGCTCATCCCGACCAGCCCGACCGCCAGCAGCCGCGCCTTGTCCTCGTCGAGGCCCGCGTCCGCCGTGATCGTCTCGGTGATCGCGTCCACGCTCGCCGACGTCGCCCGGTCGACCGCTTCCTGGACCGCCGGCTCGCCACGCAGGTCGGACTCGAACACCATCCGGAACGCGCCCGCGTCGTTGCTGACGAAGTCGAAGAACGCGCCGACCGTCGCCGGGACGCGCTGCTTGTTCTCCGTCGTCGAGTCCAGCGCGTTCTGGACGCGCTTGACCAGCTCGTCGACGTGGCTTTCCAGCAGCGCGATGTACAGGTCCAGCTTGCCGGGGAAGTGCTGGTACAGCACCGGCTTCGAGACGCCCGCGACCTCGGCGATCTCGTCCATCGCGGCGGCGTGGTAGCCGTTCTCGGCGAAGACCCGCTGCGCCGCGGCGAGGAGCTGGGCCCGGCGCTCGGTCCGGGGCAGCCGCACCCCACGTTGCTGCAGCCGCGTCATCTCCGTCATGCTCGTCCTCCCGTCATCGCTTCTTCGACGGGCGGGGTCGCCACCGCGTGAAGTCGCCCTGAAGATTACTCGCCGGTACGTGTGCCGCGCCAAGGGTCGGGCATTCTGGACTCGTGGACACCCCCGTGCAGGCCCGGTCGCCGCTGACCCACGTGCCGCTCTCGACCAGGGCCCTGCCGTCGCTCGACCCGCTCCCGGCGCCCTGGCCGGCGGCCTTCGAAGAGGTCGGCACCGCCCGCCTGCACGTCCGCCGCACGCCGGGTCCGGACGGCGTGCCCGCGGTCTACGTCCACGGCCTCGGCGGCTCGTCGACGAACTGGACCGACCTGGCCGCGCTGCTCGCGCCGGTCGCCGGCGGCACGGCGATCGACCTGCCCGGGTTCGGCAACTCCGAGCCCGAAGAAGGCTTCGACTTCACGCTCCAGGCGCACGCGGACGTCGTGGTCAGGCACATCGAGACCGTCGGCGGGCCGGTGCACCTGTTCGGCAACTCCATGGGCGGCGCGATCGCCCTGCTCGTCGCGGCGCAGAAGCCGGAGCTGGTCAAGACGCTGACCCTGATCTCGCCCGCGGTACCGGACCTGCGCCTCGACCCGCGGCGGCTGTCGGACCCGCGGATGGCGTTCGCCTACCTGCCGCTGGTCGGCGCGCGCGTGCGGGCCCAGCTGGCCGCGCTCGGGCCGCGGGAACGCGCCGCGCAGGTCATCAAGCTGTGCTTCGCCGACCCGTCGCGGTTCCCCGAGAGCCGTCTGGACGAGCTGACCGAGGAACACGGCGCCCGCGCCGGGTTCGCCTGGGCCGCGCCCGCGATGGCACGCAGCACGTTCGCCATCTTCCGGGCCTGGTCGACGCTGGGAAAGGCGTCGCTGTGGTCGGTCGCGCCGCTCGTCAAGGCGCCGACGCTGGTCGTCTGGGGTCGCGAGGACCGCGTCATCTCGGTGAAACGCGCCGTGCGGACCGCCCGGGCGATCCCGCGGGCCCGCCTGCTCGTGCTCCCGCGCACCGGGCACGTGGCCCAGATGGAGCGTCCGGTCGTCGTCGCGAAGGCCGTGCTGGGCATGTGGGAGCACGTCGAAGCGGGCACCTGGTAGCCCGATCGGGCGACGCCGAGTTCACTCGATGATCCGCCAGTCGGCGAGAGCGATGCCGCGCCGCTGTGGCACCCTGGTGCGGTGGACCGGGTGAAGCAGGACGCGCGAGGCGAAGATCGCCGGCCGCCCCACCGCGCGTCAGCCCGCCGGACCCCGGACGCCGACGACCACCCCCGCACCGGGCAGTACCGCCCGTCGAAAGCGGCGGCCCAGCGCCTCGAGGAGGACCGCTACCGCCCCGGCGGGCGGCGGACCAGTGCCGAGCCGCTGAGCGCCTCCTGGAAGCCGCACGTCGAGGTCAAGGCCGAGAAGCAGGCCGAAGAACCGCCGAAGTCGGGCATCGCGAAGCTGACGAAGACCTACGGCTGGCGCGTCTACGCCCTGCCGATCCTGGTCGTGCTGACCGTGCTCGTCGTGGTCAACACGGCCAACAGCCCGGCCCAGCCGATCGCCGAGCAGGGCGCGGGCGCCACCGGGTCCGGCGTCGAGTCCGCGGGCGGCGACAGCTCCGGCGGCGCGATCGACGGCAACGGCGAGCAGGCCATCCCGGAGAACCCGGCCACCCCGGTCGACCTCAAGGTGCCGACCGCGGACCTGCCCGAGGGCATCCCGTTCACCCAGGCCGGCGCCGGCAAGTGGCACGTCGTCCCGGGCAGCGGCCCGAAGATCGGCAACGGGAAGCTGTACACCTACACCGTCGAGGTCGAGGACGGCATCGACCCGTCGAGCTACGCCGGGGACGACGCCTTCGCCGCGGCCGTGCAGGGCACGCTGTCGAACCCGACGCAGGGCTGGACCTGGGACGGCAAGATCGCGTTCCAGCGGGTGGACGGCAGCTTCCCGAACCCGTCCTTCAAGGTGAGCCTCACCACGCCGGAGACCACCCACCGGCCGGACGCCTGCGGCTTCCAGATCAAGTTCGAGGCCTCCTGCTACCGCAAGAGCCTCGGCCGCGTGCTGATCAACCTGGCCCGCTGGGTGCGCGGCGCCAAGGCGTTCAACGCGGATATGACCGGCTACCGGCAGTACGCCATCAACCACGAGGTCGGGCACGCCCTGGGCAACCAGCACGTCGGCTGCGGCGGCGAAGGCCAGCCTGCGCCGGTGATGATGCAGCAGTCCTTCGGGGTCTCCGACGACTACGTCTCGATGCTCAACGACATCCCCGGCGGCGACAAGGGCAAGGTGGCCAAGGACGGCCGCACCTGCGTGCCCAACGCGTGGCCGAACCCCAAGCCCGCCGCCTGAGTTCTCCCATCATGTGGACGCGGGAAGACGTATTTGCCTGCGCGCGTTGTGCATAGTGGGATGGACGCGATACGCGCGCGAGATGGAGGACCCATGTCAGCACTGCCGCCGCTCGTCGAGCCGGCTGCCGAGCTCACCAAGGAAGAGGTGGCCCGCTACAGCCGTCACCTGATCATCCCGGACGTCGGGATGGACGGGCAGAAGCGGCTGAAGAACGCCAAGGTCCTGGTGATCGGGGCCGGCGGCCTCGGCAGTCCCGCGCTGCTGTACCTGGCCGCCGCCGGGGTCGGCACGCTCGGCATCGTCGACTTCGACGTCGTGGACGAGTCGAACCTGCAGCGCCAGGTCATCCACGGCCAGTCCGACGTCGGCAAGCTCAAGGCCGCGTCCGCGCAGGAGTCGATCGCCGAGATCAACCCGCTGGTGAAGGTGCACCTGCACACCGACCGGCTGGACTCGTCGAACGCGCTGGAGATCTTCGGGCAGTACGACCTGATCGTCGACGGCACCGACAACTTCGCCACGCGCTACCTGGTCAACGACGCCGCCGTGCTGCTGGGCAAGCCGTACGTCTGGGGCTCGATCTTCCGGTTCGAGGGCCAGGTCAGCGTGTTCTGGGAAGACGCGCCGAACGGCAAGGGCCTCAACTACCGCGACCTCTACCCGGAGCCGCCGCCCCCGGGCATGGTTCCCTCCTGCGCCGAGGGTGGCGTGCTGGGCGTGCTCTGCGCGTCCATCGGCTCGATCATGGTCACCGAGGCGATCAAGCTCATCACCGGCATCGGCGAGACGCTGCTCGGCCGCCTGATCAGCTACGACGCGCTGGAGATGAAGTACCGCGAGGTCAAGATCCGCAAGGACCCGGACACGCCGAAGATCACCGAGCTGATCGACTACGAGGCGTTCTGCGGGGTCGTTTCGGACGAGGCCGCTTCGGCTGCTTCGGGGAGCACCATCACCCCGGCCGAGCTCAAGGCCAAGTTCGACAGCGGCGAGAACTTCGCGCTGATCGACGTCCGCGAGCCGCACGAGTACGAGATTGTCAACATCAAGGGCGCGACGCTGATCCCGAAGGACCGGATCCTTTCGGGCGAGGCGCTCGCGGAGCTGCCGCAGGACAAGCCGATCGTCCTGCACTGCAAGTCGGGTGCCCGGTCCGCCGAGGCCCTCGCCGCCCTGCACGCGGCCGGCTTCAAGGACGCGACGCACCTCGGCGGCGGCGTGCTCGCCTGGGCCAAGCAGATCGACCCGAGCCTGCCGACCTACTGACAGTGTGTGTTTTGCCCGGCCGGGAAACCGTGTGTGAGCAGCGCGTCTTCTCATTCGTGGCCCACCCGGCCGGGTAACGTCACGGCCGTGCGGTCAACCCTCGAACGTCCCCCGGCGCACGTCTGCGCGGCCTTCGGCGGCCCCGCCGACGCCGCCGAACGCCTGCCGGATTCGACGGCGTGGCGCTGCGGCGACCTCGTGTTCAAGCCGGTCACCGACAAAGTCCGGACGCTGTGGACCGCGCACGCGCTCGACTACGTCCGCGAGCCGGGCCTGCGGGTCGGCAAGCCGGTCCGGTCGACGGACGGCCGCTGGATCGTCGGCGGCTGGACGGCGTCGCGGTTCCTGTCCGGCACGCACGAGCACCGCGGCGACGCCTCGGTGCTGGCGGCGGTGAAACTGCACCGCGCGACGATCGGCCTGCCCCGGCCGGACTTCCTCGACAGCCGTACCGACGTCGATGCGGTCGCCGACCGCGTGGCGTGGGAGGAACTCGAGGTCCCCCTGGAGGAGACGAAGGGCGGCCGCTGGTTCGAGGTCCTGGCGCCCGCTCGCCGCCCGATCGGGCTGCCGTCGCAGGTGGCCCACGGCGAGTTGCTGGCCGGGTTGCTGTTCGACGGCGATTCCAGTCCGGGCCTGGTCGACTTCGTGCCGTACTACCGGCCCGGTGAGTACGGCGCGGCGATCGTCGCGGTGGACGCGCTGGCGTGGGGTGGGGCGGGGCGTGACCTACTCGAACGCTGGGCCCACCTGCCGGAGTGGCCGCAGTTGCTGCTGCGCGCGGTGCTGTTCCGGCTGGCGGCCAACGCGCTGAACCCGAAATCGACGCAGGCAGCGCTGGACGGCCTGCGCGCCGCGGCCCGCGAGGTGTCCGGGGTCTTGTGACCCACGCGGCCGTCCGGGATGATGGCCGGGTGATCACCTACCGAAAGGGCCATGCCGCGTAGGCGCCCCGGAACGCTGCGCCGCCTCCGCCGACTCGACGTCGCGGGACCGCCGCCGGCCAAGATCCCTTACCTCTCCCGCCGCGAGCAGCGGCAGCTCGCCTTCGCCGAAGTGGACGCCGGTCTGGTGCCGGGTGCCGTCGCCGGTGCGCTCCGACGCTGGCAGAACCGGACTCGGCCACCCATACGGCTCTCGCTGCCTGACTGCCCGTGCCCCGCTTGCGATCCGCTGCAGGACCGGCTCGAGCTCGCGGAGATGCTGAGCGCGCTGCCGCGCCGCGAGCGGGCGCTGATCGGTGCGGAACTGGCCAAGGCCGACGGCCGGTACCGGGCGCAGACGCTGCCCGATCCGTTCGGCACCTCGCCCTGGTGGTTCGCGTGCCGGCTCATCGACCAGAACGGCTGGGGTCGCTTGTGACCGAGGTCGCAAGATCCGGCGTCACCTCCGGTAAAGCCGCGCTGACCTCCGGACTCCCGGCAGGTGGACGGCGATCTCACCGGCCGGGCGCCGGAAACACCGCCGCAATGTCAACTGCCTGAAACATTCGGTCGAATCCGGTTAACACGGCCTCCTTAGCGTCAGGGCACGCCCGAAAACGCCGAGGAGGTGCCCGATGCCGCAGGTCGACACCCACTGCCCGTACTGCGCCCTGCAGTGCGGGATGAGCCTCGACGGCGCCCGCGTCACGCCGCGGGACTTCCCGGTCAACGCCGGCGGCCTGTGCCAGAAGGGCTGGACCTCCGGCTCCCTGCTCACCGGCCCGAAGCGGCTGACCACGCCGATGCTGCGCGTGAACGGCGCGCTCGAGCCGGTCAGCTGGGACTTCGCGCTCGACTTCGTCGCCCGGAAGCTCCAAGCGATCCGGGCCGAACACGGCCCGGACGGCGTCGCGATCTTCGGCGGCGGTGGCCTGACCAACGAAAAGGCCTACCTGCTCGGTAAGTTCGCCCGGGTCGCGCTCGGCACCTCGCAGATCGACTACAACGGCCGGTGGTGCATGTCCTCGGCTGCCGCCGCGGGGATCAAGGCCTTCGGGGCCGACCGCGGGATGCCGTTCCCCGTCACCGACCTCAAGAGCGCCGACGTCGTGCTGCTCGCCGGGGCGAACCCGGCCGAGACCATGCCGCCGTTCACCCAGCACCTGCGCGGCACCGACCTGATCGTCGTCGACCCGCGGCGCACCCCGACCGCCGAGCTGGCCGGCCTGCACCTGGCGCCCGCGCCCGGCACGGATCTCGCGCTGGCCCTGGGCATCCTGCACGCCGTCGTCGAAGGCGGGCACCTCGATCAGTCCTATGTGGACGACCGGACCAGCGGGTTCGGTGAAATGTGGCGGATCGCCGCGAGCTGGTGGCCGGAACGCGCCGAGCGCGTCACCGGCGTCTCGGCCGCCGACATGCGCCTCGCGGCCGAAAAACTCGCAGGAGCCCGCAACGCCTACGT
The DNA here is from genome assembly GCF_014654205.1 of Amycolatopsis bullii. Lineage (GTDB taxonomy): Bacteria > Actinomycetota > Actinomycetes > Mycobacteriales > Pseudonocardiaceae > Amycolatopsis > Amycolatopsis plumensis. Next base: position 34,005 of record NZ_BNAW01000027.1, on the reverse strand, counting down.
CCTCACCGCGCGCGGCACCGAGCAGCACGCGACCGGGACCGCGACCGTCGGCGCCTGGATCAACCTCGCGCTCAGCCTCGGCCTGCCCGGCCGGAAAGGCTCCGGGTACGGCTGCCTGACCGGTCAGGGCAACGGCCAGGGCGGCCGCGAGCACGGCCAGAAGGCCGACCAGCTCCCGGGCTACCGCAAGCTCGACGACCCGGCCGCGCGCGAGTACGTCGCCGGCGTCTGGGGTGTCGACGCCGCCGGCCTGCCCGGCCCCGGCCGCTCGGCCACCGAACTGCTCGAAGCGCTCGGCCAGGAGAACGGCCCGAAGGCGCTGATGGTGTTCGGCAGCAACGTGGTCGTCTCGGCCCCGCGCTCGCAGCGCGTGCAGGACCGGCTGGCGTCGCTGGACTTCCTGGTGGTCGCCGACTTCGTGCTGTCGGAGACCGCGGCGCTCGCCGACGTCGTCCTGCCGGTCACGCAGTGGGCCGAAGAGGACGGCACGCTCACCAACCTCGAGGGCCGGATCCTGCTGCGCCGCAAGGCGTTGACGCCACCACCGGGCGTTCGCTCCGACCTCGACGTCCTGACCGGCCTCGCACACCGGTTGGGCCAGCCCGAGAACCGGTTCCCCGCCGATGCCGAGACGGTGTTCGAGGAGCTGCGGATCGCGTCGAAGGGCGGCATCGCCGACTACTCCGGCGTCAGCTACGACCGGCTGCGCGCGGGCGAGGCTCTCCACTGGCCGGTCCCGGCGGAGGACCACCCCGGGACGCCGCGGATGTTCCTCGACGCCTTCGCGCACCCGGACGGCCGCGCGCGGTTCGTTCCGGTCGAGCACACCGGCCCGGCCGAGCTGCCCGACGACGAGTTCCCGTTGCAGGCCACCACCGGCCGCGTGCTGCAGCACTACCAGTCGGGTGCCCAGACGCGGCTGATCGACGAACTCAACGAGGTCGTGCCGGAGGCGTTCGTCGAGGTCCACCCGGACACCGCCAAGCGGGCCGGACTCGAAGAGGGCGACCGGGCGCTGGTCCGCTCCCGGCGCGGCGAAACCGTCGCGCGGGTCCGGTTCACCCAGAGCCTCAAGCCCGATCTCGTCTTCCTGCCGTTCCACTTTCCCGGTGAGCAACGCGCCAACTTGTTCACCAATCCGGCGCTCGACCCGGTTTCCCGGATGCCGGAGTTCAAGGTGTGTGCCGTGTCGTTGTCTACTGTGGATGGTGCCGCGTGAGCCCTCGTGAAGTCGTCATCGTCGGGTACGGCATGGCCGGCGCCCGGCTCGCCGACGAAATCCGCCGCCGGGACCCGATCGCCGAACGGGTCCGGCTGACCGTCCTCGGCGCCGAACAGCACGCGGCCTACAACCGGGTGCTGCTGTCCGCGGTCGTCGCGGGCGGGATGAGCGCCGAAAGCGTCCGCCTGCATGACGATGAGTGGGCCCAGCGCCACAACATCGACCTGCGGCTCGGCGTCGACGTCGAACGCATCGACCGCGAGAAGCGCTGTGTCGAGCTGGCCGACGGCTCCTCCGTCGACTACGACGCCCTGGTCCTCGCCACCGGCGCGAACCCGTGGATCCCGCCGGTGGAAGGGCTCGAAGCCGGGCCCGGCGTGGTCGCCTTCCGCAGCCTCGACGACTGCGCCAAGATCCTCGACGCCGCCCGCTTCGGCGCGCCGGTCGCGGTGCTCGGCGGTGGCCTGCTCGGCCTCGAAGCCGCCCGCGGCCTGGCCGGGCGCGGCAACCAGGTGACCGTCGTGCACCCGTTGGGCCACGTCATGGAACGCCAGCTCGACCCGGCCGCCGGCCACGTGCTGGCCCGGCAGCTGACCGACATGGGCGTGACGTTCAAGTTCGGCGCCACCGCCGCCCGCTACCTGCCCGGCGACGGCCTGAAGCTGGACGACGGCAGCCTCGTCCCGGCCGACCTGGTCGTCGTCGCTGCCGGGGTCCGCGCCGAGACGCGCCTGGCTGCCGAAGCCGGCCTCGACGTCGACATGGGCGTCCTCGTCGACGACGTGCTGCGCACCAGTGACGGCCGCATCCACGCCCTCGGCGACTGCGCCCGCCACCCCGGCGCCCCGGCCGGGCTGATCCAGCCCGCCTGGGAGCAGGCCGAAGTCCTCGCCGACGTCCTGACCGGGACGAACGCGGCGGCCCGCTACCGCGGCACCACGGCCGTCACCCGGCTCAAGGCCCGCGGCATCGACCTCGCCGCGCTCGGCGAGACCCAGCTCGAAGCATCCGACAACGGTGCCGAGGTGCTCACCTTCAACGACCCCACCGGTGGCCGGTACGGCAAGCTCGTCGTCCGCGAAAACCGCGTCACCGGGGCGATCCTGCTCGGCCTGCCCGACGCGGCCGCGACCATCACCCAGTTCCACGACCGCGGGACGCCGCTGCCGGAAGACCGGCTGGCCGTCCTGCTCGGCCGCGCGCTGCCCAGCGGCAGCACCCCGGCGGCCAGCCCCGCCGACCTGCCCGCCGCGGCGGTGATCTGCCGCTGCAACAACGTCACCAAGGGCCGGCTGATCGAAGCCTGGAAGGCCGGGGCCACCGACACTCCCGCACTGGCGCGGGCCACGCGAGCGACGACGGGATGCGGCGGGTGCACGGACACCGTCGGCGGCATCGCGAACTGGCTCGCCGCGCAGTGACCCATCACCACTGACCACCTCGAACCGCCGCACGAAGGAGCACGCCGTGGCCCACCAAGGAAAGCACTGGATCGAGCACTGGGAACCCGAGAACGAAGAATTCTGGGAGTCCACGGGCAAGAAGGTCGCCCGCCGCAACCTGTGGTTCTCCGTCTTCGCCGAGCACATCGGCTTCTCGATCTGGACCCTCTGGTCGGTCATCGTTCTGTTCATGGGCAAGGACTACGGCTTCTCCGCCGCCGACAAGTTCCTGCTCGTCTCGACGCCGACGCTGATCGGCGGCCTGATGCGGCTGCCCTACACCTTCGCCGTGGCGAAGTTCGGCGGCCGCAACTGGACGGTCGTGTCGGCCGTGCTGCTGCTGATCCCGACCACGCTGGCCGCGATCGTGCTGCACCCCGGCACGTCACTCGGCACCTTCCTGCTCGTCGCCGCCCTCGGCGGGGTGGGCGGCGGCAACTTCGCGTCGTCGATGACGAACATCAACGCCTTCTACCCCGAGAAGCACAAGGGCTGGGCGCTGGGCCTCAACGCCGGCGGCGGCAACCTCGGCGTCGCGGCGATCCAGCTGGTCGGGCTGCTCGTGATCGGCACGGCGGGAGCGACCGCGCCCCGGCTGGTGCTGTTCATCTACCTGCCGCTGATCGTGGTCGCCGCGCTGTGCGCGTACTTCTTCATGGACAACCTCGCCACCATGAAGGGCGACACGAAGGCGATGCGCGAGGTCGTCAAGGATCCGCACACGTGGGTGATGTCGTTCCTCTACGTCGGCACGTTCGGCTCGTTCATCGGCTACAGCTTCGCCTTCGGCCTGGTGCTGCAGAACCAGTTCGGCCGCACGCCGCTGCAGGCGGCCGCGGTGACCTTCCTCGGCCCGCTGCTCGGCTCGCTGTCCCGGCCCACCGGCGGCTGGCTGGCCGACCGCATCGGCGGCGGCAAGGTCACCTTCGCCACCTTCACCGGGATGGCACTGGCCACGGTGGTCCTGATCCTCGCCTCGACGTCGAAGTCCCTGACGTTGTTCACGATCGCCTTCATCGTGCTGTTCGTGCTCACCGGCATCGGCAACGGCTCGACGTACAAGATGATCCCGGCCATCTTCCGCGCCAAGGCGAAGGTCGCCATCGCCAACGGCGCCGAGGAGACGGCCGAGCTGCTCAAGGCGCGGCGCCGATCCGGCGCGCTGATCGGCCTGGCCGGCGCGATCGGTGCCGAAGGCGGCCTCTTCATCAACCTGGCGTTCCGGCAGTCCTTCGCCGACGCGCACAGCGGGGTGCCCGCCTTCATCGGGTTCCTCGTCTTCTACGGGCTCTGCTTCGCCGTCACCTGGGCGGTCTACCTGCGGAAGCCCGCCGAACAGCCCACGAGTGAGCGCGGTCTGGCGCTCGCGGGAGCGGAGGTCTGAGATGCCCACCCTGGTCGTCGCCGGACACGGCATGGTCGCCCACCGGCTCGTGGAGGCGGTGCGCGCGGAAGACCCTTCGGGGAACTGGCACATCGTCGTCCTGTCCGAGGAGCCGCGCCCGGCGTACGACCGGGTGGCCCTCACGTCCTATGTGGACACGTGGGACCCGGCCACCCTGGCCCTGCCCGGCTCGGACTACGCGGGCGACTCCCACGTCGACCTCCGGCTCGGTGAGCTGGCGGTTTCGGTGGACCGCTCCGGCAAGACGGTCACCACGGCGTCCGGAGATGTCGTCTCCTACGACGCCCTGGTGCTGGCCACCGGCTCGCGGCCGTTCGTGCCGCCGGTGCCCGGGCACGACCTCGACGGCTGCTTCGTCTACCGGACCATCGAGGACCTCGACCGCATCCGCGCCGCGGCGATCGACAAGCCGGGCCGCGGACGGCGCTCGGCCGTCGTCATCGGCGGTGGCCTGCTCGGCCTGGAGGCCGCGAAGGCGTTGCGGGACATGGGCCTGTCGCCGCACGTCGTCGAGATGGCGCCGCGGCTGATGCCGCTGCAGGTCGACGAGGGCGGTGGGTCGCTGCTGCGGCGGCTGATCACCAACCTGGACGTCACCGTCCACACGGGAACGTCCACCGACGCGATCGAGGCCGACGGCTCGCGGCTGCTGGCCAAGCTCGGCAACGGCACCGAGCTGGACGTCGACCTGGTTGTCTTCTCGGCCGGTGTCCGGCCGCGTGACGATCTCGCCCGGCAGTCCGGCCTGGACCTGGGCCCGCGCGGCGGTGTGCTGACGGACGCCTCCTGCCGCACCAGCGACCCGGCGATCTACGCGATCGGCGAGTGCGCCGCGGTCGAGGGTCGCGTGTACGGCATCGTGGCCCCCGGGTACGCGATGGCGGAGATCGTCGCCGCGCAGCTCACCGGCGGGGCCGGGACGTTCCCGGAGCCGGACACGTCCACGAAGCTGAAGCTGATGGGTGTCGACGTCGCTTCCTTCGGGGACGCCCACGCGACGACCGAAGGTGCGCTGGAAGTCGCCGTCAACGACGCCGTCGCCGGGACATACAAGAAGCTGGTGGTCACCGACGACGGCAAGACCCTCCTGGGTGGCGTGCTCGTCGGCGACGCGACCGAGTACAACACGCTGCGCGCGCTGGTCGGGCGTCCGCTGCCGGCCGAGCCGGGCGCGATCCTCGCCCCGGCGGGCGGTGGCGCCGCGGTCGGCGTCGACGCGCTGCCGGACGCGGCGCAGATCTGCTCGTGCAACGCGGTGTCCAAGGGCGCGATCACGAACGCCATCCACGAGGACGGCTGCGACACCGTCGGCAAGCTCAAGGCGTGCACCCGCGCGGGCACGGCCTGCGGTTCGTGCGTCCCGCTGCTGAGCAAGCTGCTCAGCGCGGCCGGGGTCGAGCAGTCGAAGGCCGTCTGCGAGCACTTCACGCAGTCGCGCGCGGAGCTGTTCGAGATCGTCCAGGCCACGCGCATCACCACGTTCAGCGAGCTGATCGCCCGGTACGGCTCGGGCAGCGGCTGCGCGATCTGCAAGCCGGCGGTGGCGTCCATCCTGGCCACCCTCGGCAACGGGCACGTGCTCGGCGGCGAGCAGATGACGCTGCAGGACACCAACGACCGGTACCTGGCGAACCTGCAGCGCAACGGCACGTACTCGGTGGTCCCGCGGATCCCCGGCGGCGAGATCACGCCGGACAAGCTGATCGTGATCGGCGAGGTGGCCCGCGACTTCGGGCTGTACACGAAGATCACCGGCGGCCAGCGGATCGACCTGTTCGGGGCCACGGTGGACCAGCTGCCGCTGATCTGGCGGCGGCTCGTCGACGCCGGGTTCGAATCCGGGCACGCCTACGGCAAGGCGCTGCGGACGGTCAAGTCGTGCGTCGGCTCGACGTGGTGCCGCTACGGCGTCCAGGACAGCGTCGGGCTGGCGATCGAGCTGGAGCTGCGCTACCGCGGGCTGCGCTCCCCGCACAAGCTCAAGTCGGCGGTGTCGGGTTGTGCCCGGGAGTGCGCCGAGGCGCGGAGCAAGGACTTCGGCATCATCGCCACGGAGAACGGCTGGAACCTCTACGTCGGCGGCAACGGCGGCACCACCCCGCGCCACGCCGACCTGCTCGTGTCCGATGTGGACACCGCGACGCTGATCCGGACGATCGACCGGTTCCTGATGTTCTACGTGCGCACCGCCGACCGGCTGCAGCGGACCGCGCCGTGGATCGAGGAGCTGGAAGGCGGCCTCGACCACCTGCGCGCGGTGATCGTCGACGACTCGCTCGGCATCTGCGAAGACCTCGACGCGGCGATGGCCAAGCACGTCGACAACTACGCCGACGAGTGGAAGGGCGTCCTGGAGGACCCGGAGAAGCTGGCCCGGTTCTCCTCCTTCGTCAACGCGCCGGGCGCGCCCGACCCGGCGATCTCGTTCCGCGAGGAGCGGGACCAGAAAGTGCCCGTGATGCTGGGAGTTCCGGAGGTGCGGCGATGACCACGTCGATCGAACGGACCTGGACGGCGGTGTGTCCCGTCGGCGCGGTGCCCGAGTACGCCGGGGTGGCGGCGCTGCTCGACGGCGGCGTGCAGGTGGCGATCTTCCGGCTGCCGGGCGACCGGTGGTACGCGCTGTCCAACTGGGACCCGTGCAGCGGCGCGGCGGTGCTCTCGCGCGGCATCGTCGGCGACACCGGCGGCGTGCCGGTGGTCGCTTCGCCGGTCTACAAGGAGCGGTTCGCCCTCGACAGCGGCGAGTGCCTGGACGCTCCGGGCGTCTCGGTGCCGGTGTACGAGGTGCGCGTGCGGGAAGGCGTCGTCGAAGTGGAGAGCCCGTGAGCGATGTGCTCCCACTGGCCGGTTTCGTGATCGGCATCACCGCGGCGCGCCGGGCTGACGAGCTCGGCGCGCTGCTGGTGCGCAAGGGGGCGAGCGTCCGGTACGGCCCGGCGATCCGGATCGTGCCGCTGACGGACGACCGGGAGCTGCACGCGGCGACCACCGCGTTGCTGTCCGCGCCGGTGGACGCGGTCGTGGCGACCACCGGCATCGGCTTCCGCGGCTGGCTGGAGGCGGCCGAGGGCTGGGGGCTGGGGGACTCACTGCTCTCGCGGCTGTCTTCGGCGTCGCTGCTGGCCCGGGGCCCGAAGGTGACCGGGGCGCTGCGGGCGGCTGGGCTGTCGGAGTCGTACTCACCGGCGTCGGAGAGCAACGCGGAGCTGCTGCAGCACCTGCTCTCGTCGGGGGTCGACGGGCTGCGGATCGCGGTGCAGCTGCACGGGGAGCCGCTGCCGTACTTCGTGGACACGCTGCGCGCGGCGGGTGCGGAAGTCATCGAAATCCCGGTGTACCGCTGGGTCGGCCCGGTCGACCCGGGCCCGGTGGACCGGCTCCTCGACGGCGTCCTGGACGGCTCGATCCACGCACTGCCCTTCACCAGCGCGCCGGCGGCGGCGTCGCTCATCGCCCTGGCCCGGCGCACGGGCCGGCTGCCGGGGCTCGTCACGGCGCTGTCCGGCCCGGTGGTGGCCGCGTGCGTCGGACCCATCACGGCTGGACCGTTGGCGGCTTTGGGGGTGCCGACGGTCCAGCCGCACCGCGCGCGGATCGGCGCACTGGCCCGGACGGTGGCGGAGACGCTGGTCGCGCGTTCGCCGCGGTTGCGGGCGGGCGGTCGGTCGATCGAGCTGCGCGGCCAGGCGGCCATCGTGGACGGCGAGTGGCGCGAAGTGGCCCCGGCGCCGATGGCGCTGCTGCGGGCGCTGGCGGCGTCACCGGGCCGGGTGGTGTCGCGGCGCGAGCTGATCTCGGCGTTGCCCGGGGGCGGCGAGGAGCACGCGGTGGAGACGGCGATCGGGCGGCTGCGGACGTCGCTGGGGGGCGGGAAGGTGGTCCAGACGGTGGTGAAGCGGGGGTACCGGCTGGCTGTCGACGTCTGACTCCCGGTGTCAGCGGGCGTGTCAGTGCGGTGGCTCTCCGGTGTCAGCGGGGGCGGCGAAGGTGGTCTCACACCAGCTACTTCGCTTCTCGAGGAGAATCCGATGCAGAAGTTCACCACCCCCGCCCCGATCGCCACCGAGCTTTCGATCCCCGCCGGCCGGGTCCGGTTCGACGCTTCCCTTCGTTCCGACACGGTCGTCCAGGTCCTGCCCGCCGACCCGGCGAAGAGCCGCGACGTGAAGGCGGCTGCGGAGGCGTCAGTGTCGTTTGACGACGGCGTCCTGCGGGTCACGCTCGAGGGCAAGAACCAGTACTTCGGCCCGTCCGGAGCGGTCGACGTGACGGTTTCGCTGCCCGAGGGTTCGTCGGTGGAGGCCAAGGCCGCGGCGGTGGAGCTGCGGGGCGTCGGCCGCCTGGGTGACGTCACGGTCTCGGGCGCCCACGGCGAGGTGGTCTTCGACGAGGCCGCGAGCCTCCGCCTGACCGCCCACGCGGGCGACGTCTCGGTGGGCCGCCTGACGGGCCGGGCGGAGATCACGACGGGCAAGGGCGACATCCGCATCGCCGAGGCAACGGGCGGCAACTTGGTGCTGAGCACCCAGGCAGGCGACATCACGGTCGGCGCGGCGTCGGGTGTCTCGGCGTCGCTGGACGCGGGGACGACGTACGGGCGGATCCGGAACGCGCTGAAGAACGAGGGGACTGCGGGGTTGTCGATCCAGGCGACCACGGCTTACGGCGACATCGACGCCCACAGCCTGTGAGCCGGGTCCGGAGGCGCCCGATCAGCCCGCGAACTCGGTCGGGGTGCACCCGGCCAGTGCGCGGAAGTCGCGGCTGAGGTGCGACTGGTCGGCGTACCCGCACCGGTGGGCGATCTCCGGCCACGGCAGCCGCCCGGCCAGCGACGACGCGTGCCGCAACCGGAAGATCCGCGCAACGGTCTTCGGGCCGAGCCCGAACGCGGCCCGGAACCGGGTGTTCAGGTGCCGCGGGGTCCAGCCGAGCTCGTCGGCGAGCGCGGCGATCTTCAGCCGGCCCCGCGTGGCGTCCAGCCGGTGCCACGCGCCGAGCACCGCACGCGGGGGCGAGGACGCGTCGCGCAGCCGGGCGCCGAAGAAGGCGTCGAGCACCCGTGCGTCCGGCGTTTCGCTCAGCTGCTCGGTGAGCAGCGTCGCCTCATGGCCCAGCAGGTCCTCGAACCCGACGACGGAGTTCGCGAGGTCGCGCACCGGCATCCCGAACAGCGCGTAGGCGCTGGGCGCGGTCAGGGCGATCGCGGCCCCGCTGGTCCGGCCGGACTGGACCACCTCCAACGGCCGGTCCCGCAGCCCGAGCACCGGCGACGCCGGCAGCTCGCGACCGTTCGCGTGCCGGGTGGGCGCCGTGAAGTCGAGGGTCACCGTGAGTACGCCGAGCGCGGTGAACCGCCACCACAGCGGATCCGGGTGCCGGAAGTCGTGGAAGACGTACCCGGGAAGGTGCTCCGCGAGCCAGGGGTGCGGGCGGGTGAACCGCCGCCTCGCGGGCACGCGGACGGCGTCGGTGTGCGGCAGCACCAGCGCCCAGTCCGCCATGCCTCGATCGTACTTTCCTTCAAGACGGCAGCGGGCGGAGTTCCGTACTTTCGCGCCATGAGGGACATCGGAACGTTCCGCGACCCCGCCGCTCGAGCACGCTACGACGCCGCCTACGACCTGGCGATGAGCCGGTGCCCAGTTCCGGACGAGGTGCTCGACGTCGGCACCGAGCACGGCACGACCCGCGTCTACCGGTTCGGCGAGGGCGACGCGCCGCCGCTGGTGCTGCTGCCGGGCATGGCGGCCACGTCCGCCAGCTTCGCCGAACTGCTGCCCGCGCTCGCCGGCACTGGTCCCGTCTACACCGTCGACACGCTGGGCGAGCCGGGCCGCAGCGTGCAACGGAAGCCGATCACCGGGCACGCCGACCGGGCCCGGTGCCTCGACGACGTCTTCGCGGAGCTCAGTTTCGGTGAAGTGCATCTGGCCGGCGGGTCCACCGGCGGCTGGCACTGCGTCAACCAGGCCGTGCACCTGCCCGGGCGGCTGGCGTCGATCAGCCTGCTGGACCCGACGACCGTGACCGCGCCGTTCAGCCGCGGGGTGCTCGCGCTCGGCCTGCTGTGCGCGGTGGTCCGCACCGAAGGCATGCTGCGGTGGCTCGTCCACCGGACCACGGGCGGGGACTCCCTCGACCGCCCGGACGTTCGGCTGGTCCTCGCCGGGATCCGCGAGTACCGGCCCCGCGTGCCGTTCCAGACCTGCCCGTCCGAAGAGCGGCTGCGGGCGATGCGGATGCCCGTCCTGGCGGTGTTCGCCGGGCGCAGCGGAGTGCACGACGCCCAGCTGGCCGCCCGCCGCCTGCGGGAGTTCGTGCCGCACGCCGACGTGGAGGTCCGGCCGGGGCTGACCCACGGGTTCGCCTTCGGGCCGGGCGAGCTCGGCCACTTCGCCGCCCGCGTGCTCACCTTCACCGGCCGTCGAACGACCACAGTGGACGGACCCGGACCGGCGAAATCCGGGTGATCCGGGCACTCGGCGACCGGAATTGTCGGTGCCTGCCGGTAATGTGGAAAACGGGGGGCGCCCCCGCGGCAGGGTCAATCCACCCAGGTGACCGCGTGCTTCTCGAATCCCCGCGCCACCGCCACCCGGGCCGCCTCGGCTTCCGCTTCCTCGCGGACCGCCGGACGCAGCGGGTCAAAGGCCGTCACCGTCACCGTCAGCTTCGCCCCGGCGCTCTTCGCGCGCCAAATCCCCGCGATGTCGCCGTCCGCCACCAGCACGCCCGGGTTGCCCAGCATCTTCCACACTTCCTTGCGCCGCAACGGATCCGGGACCAGCAACGCCTTGTCGCGCGCCTGGATGAACGGATCCAGCGGGGGCAGCAGCCGCACCACGTCCGGCTCCGGCGGGTTCTCCAGGGCGGCCAACCGGGACGACGGCAGGAACCGGGTCTTGCCCTCGACCTGCACCGAAGCCAGGTCCGCCGGCCACGTCCGGTCGACCACCGCGCGGGCCGTGCCCGCGAACTCCGCCGCTTCGCCCGGGGACGCCGGGCCGTTGAGCCGCAGGTACCGCTCGATCACCGCCGTCGCCGCGACCGGGTCCGGGGTCTTCCGGAGGCGGCCGCGGCCCTCCAGTGGCGCCAAGGTCGCCGGGGACGCGCCGGACACCAAGCGGATGCCGCCCAACGGCGCCGCGATGCGCATCAGCTGCTCCTGGATGTGCGTCGCGTTGCAGCCCCGGCACCAGCGCGAGAACGACGGCGGCAGCACCTTCGTGACCGCCGCCGAAACCGCGCCCTTCGTCATCGGCTTCGTGACGATCTTCCGGAGCGCCGCGGCCGCGGTGAACACCACCTCGGTCGCGGCCAGCCCGGTCGCCGCCATCTCCTTGCGCTGCCACAACATCCGGGCCTGCGCGTCCGCGTCGTCCAGCGGGACCAGCGCCCGGATCACCTCCGGCAGGTCCGAGCGCACGTGGTAGTGCGGCGCACCCCGCAACGTCCAGGCCAGGACGAGCTCCTCGAGGGACACCGGGCCGTCGAGCCGGGCCACCAGGGCGAGCAGCGCGGTGTCGCGCATGCTGTCCTGCAGCCCGGCCCGGACCACGGCGAGGTCGGCGACGTCCTGCGCCGAGCGGTGCAGGCCGTGCTCGGCGATGCGGTAGGCGAGTACCTGACGGCGGTCCACGGGCAGCTCCTAGAACGCGTACTCGAAGGTGTAGCCCACCTTGTCCTCGCCCATGGCGCCGCCGGCGGTGCCGCGGCCGGTGATCCCGGCCAGCTCGCCGGTGCCCGAGCCGGGGACGACGGTGAACGTCGAGGCGATGCCCTTCGCGTCGAAGGTGTACTCGTGGCGCACGATGAAGGTCCCTTCGCGACCGTCGACCTTGCCTTCGAAGCGCTCGAAGCACGGCGACGTCGTCTCGCCGCTTTCGTACCCTTCGCCCGCGTAGTACAGCAGAAGGTCGCAGACCGACTCACCCTCGATGACACCTTCGTACGCGAAGGTGGCGTGCGCGTAGGCCACCCGCGGTCCGCTGCCCTCGGTGCCGCTGACGATCTTCTCTTCCCAGTTCTTGGTGGTGAAAGCGTTCATGGGGACACTCTGCCGGGCATACCTGTCAGCTTGTGTCAGGTATTTCTGCCAGAATTGCCGTCATGCGCGCGAGCCGTCTCCTGTCCGTTCTCCTGCTGCTGCAGAACCGCGGCCGGATGACGGCCGAGGAGCTGGCCGAAGAGCTCGAAGTCTCGGTGCGGACGGTCTACCGGGACATCGACGCGCTCTCGGCGTCCGGCGTCCCGGTGTACGCCGACCGCGGCCGGACCGGCGGCTACCGGCTCGTCGACGGCTACCGCACCCGGCTCACCGGGATGACCGAGGAAGAGGCCCAGTCGCTGTCGCTGGCCGGCCTGCCCGTGGCGGCGGCCGAGCTGGGGCTCGGCACGGTGCTCGCGGCGGCGCAGCTCAAGCTGTACGCCGCGTTGCCCGCCGAGCTGCGCGACCGCGCCGGACGCGTCGCCGAGCGGTTCTACCTGGACGTCCCGGGCTGGCACCGGGGCATCGAGAGCCTGCCGACGCTGTCGGCGATCGCCGACGCCGTGTGGTCGTCGCACCGGATCCGGATCCGCTACGAACGCTGGGGGCAGCGGGTCGTCGAACGGGAGCTGGAGCCGCTGGGACTGATCCTCAAGGCGGGCAACTGGTACCTCGCGGGCCGCTGCGACGGCACCGATCGCACCTACCGCGTTTCGCGGGTGCTGGAGCTGGAAGACCTGGGCGAGGTGTTCGAGCGGCCGGACGGCTTCGACCTCGCGCGGTACTGGCAGGAGTGGTCCGAGCAGTTCGAACGCCGGATGTACCCGCGCGTCGCGGTGGTGCGGCTTTCGCCGCGGGCGCAGGCTCTCGTACCGTTCTACGGAGGTTCCGTCGGCGCCCGCGCCCTGCGCGACTGCCCGAGCGAGCCCGACGCGGACGGCTGGCTCACCGTGGAGCTGCCGGTGGAGCCGGGCGAACCGGCCATCGGGGAGCTGCTGCGCTTCGGGCCGCACCTGGAGGTCCTGGCACCGGCGGACCTGCGGGCGGAGCTGGCCGAAGCGATCGAGGAGATGGGCGCGTTCTATGGGTGAGCTGAGCGGCATCGCTATCGGGGTCACGGCCGAGCGGCGAGCGGGCGAATTCATCGCGGCCCTCGAACGCTCCGGCGCCGAGGTCCGGCACGCGCCGACGATCACCATCGTGCCCCTGGACAGCGACCCCGAGCTGCGCGCGGGCACCGAGGCGGTGCTGGCGGCCCCGGTCGGGTTCACGGTGGTCACGACGGGCGCGGGCTTCCGCGGCTGGCTCGACGCGGCCGAGGGGTGGGGCCTGCGCGAGGGACTGCTGGCGGCGCTGGGGGAGTCCCGGATCTACGCCCGCGGCCCGAAGGCGGTGGGCGCGGTCCGCGGCGCCGGCCTGCGCGAGTCCTTTTCGGCCGCTTCGGAGTCGAACGCCGAGCTGTTCGGGGCGCTGGCCGCGGCCGGGGTCGGTGGCGAGCGGGTGGCCGTCCAGCTGCACGGCACGCCCTTGCCGGAGCTCACCGATCCGCTGGTGCACGCCGGCGCGTCCCTGGTGCAGGTGCAGCCCTACCGCTGGCATTCGCCGCCGGACGTCACGCCGGTGTACGACCTGATCGACGCGGCCGTGGCGCGGGAGCTGGACGCCCTGGCCTTCACGAGCGCTCCGGCCGCCGCGAACTTCCTGACGCTGGCGCGCACGTCCGGGCACTACGACGAGCTGGTGGCGGCCCTGCGCGGCCCGCTGGTGGTGGCGTGCGTCGGCCCGGTGACGGCCGCCCCGCTGGAGGCGGCGGGCATCGAGACGCTGCAGCCGGACCGCCAGCGCCTGGGTGCGCTGGTGAAGCTGCTGGTCACCACGCTCGGGAAGGCCTAGGTCCGGCCGGCACTTCCGCGTGTCAGTCGCTGTCGGCCGGCACTTCGCCCGCCTCCGCCGCCCGGACCGCCTCCCGGCCGGCCGCTTCCTCGCTCATCCCGAGCCGCCAGTAGCCCGTGAAGCAGATCAGCCGCTTGTCCACCTCGCGCTCCCGCACCAGGTGGCGCCGCACCGCCTTCACCACTCCCGCCTCGCCGGATACCCACGCGTACGGCGTCCCGCTGGGGAACGCCGCTGCGCGCAGCGACTCCAGCAACGCCTCTCCCCGCGGCCGCGCACCGCGCAGCACCCAGTGGATCTCCACCGCTCCGCGCGTCTCGAACGCCTGCCGCTCCGCGCGGTCCGCCAGCTCGACGTACACCGAGGCCCGCGCGCCCGGCGGGAGCTGCTCGATGATCGCGCCGATCGCCGGCAGCGCCGTCTCGTCGCCGACCAGCAGCTGCCACGCGCAGCCCTCGGGAGGCGCGTACAGCCCGTACGGCCCGGTGAACGTCACCCGGTCGCCCCGCGCTGCCCGCGACGCCCAGGCCGAGGCGGGTCCCGTATCGCCGTGCAGCACGAAGTCGACGTCGATCTCCGCCGCCTGCGGGCGATGGGCCCGGACCGTGTACGTGCGCATCGGCGGCCGGACGTCGTCCGGCATCGCCAGGTACGTCCGGTACCAGGACATGACGTCGGAGCCGGTCTCCGGCAGCACCGGCGCGTCCTGTCCCCGCAGCGGGAAGAACACCTTGACGTACTGGTCGGGCGCCCCGGCCGGGACGTCGCGGAAGCCGTCCGCGGCGAACGTCACGCGCACCATGTGCGGCGTGACCGGCCGGTTCGCACTCACCCGGGCACGGTGGTAGGTCAGCGCCTCCGTCGTGGTCATTAGGCGAGGCTAACCTAACAATATGGAGTTAGAACAGCCCCTCGGGTCCGGTTTCCTCCTCTCCGTCCGGCTTCCACCGGTACTTCCGCAGGTCGACGCGCTGGCCGTCGGCCAGGACGCCCTCCGCGCGCAGGCGCTCCAGCTGGTCGTGGACCAGGTGCGGTGCCGGGGTGCCGTTCGCGCGCAGGATCCGGTGCCACGGCAGGTCGTGCCCGTCCTCGGCCAGGATGGCGCCGACCATCCGCGGCGACGGCGCTCCCGCGAGAGCCGCGATGTCGCCGTACGTCGCCACCGCGCCGGCCGGCACCGACTCGATGATCTCCCGCACGCGCTCGTGCAGAACGTCGTCCATGACCCCTACTGTGCCGGACACCACCGACACTTTTCGCAACCATCCACCGCACGCTGCGGCGCCTTCGCCGAACGGACTCCCGCTAAGCCGTGCCGGTGCGCCACCCGGGGGACCGGGCGTGGTTCCATCGCGGGGTGAACGGGAGGCGAACGGCGCAGGCGGACGCGCGGCTGGTGCGCGCGCCGGTCACCGCCACACCCTCGTTCACCTGGGACGAAGGCGCCCGGCGCGTGCTCTCCGCACCCGGCGGGTTCCTCCGCGTGCTCGGTGGTCCCGGCACCGGCAAGACGGCGCTGCTGGCCTCGGCCGCCACCCGCCGCATCGCCGAGGGCGCCGACCCGGAGAGCGTGCTCGTGCTCACCACGTCCCGCCGGTCCGCCGACGCGCTGCGCGCGGACATCACGCGCCGGCTCACCGCCGACCCCGACCTGGCGCGGCCGCTGCCCCGGACCGTCCGCGAGCCCCTGGTCCGCACGGTCCACTCCTACGCCTACTCGCTGCTGCGGCTGGAAGCGATGGCCGAAGAGCTCCCGCCCCCGCGGCTGCTCGCCGGCGCCGAGCAGGACGTCGTCGTCCGGGAACTGCTGGCCGGTGACCTCGACGAAGAGGCCGAGTACTGGCCCGAGCAGCTGCGGCCCGCCCTGATGGTCCCCGGCTTCGCCGAAGAGCTGCGCGACCTGCTGATGCGGGCCGCCGAGCGCGGGCTCGGCCCCGAGGACCTCGCCGAGCTGGGCCGTCGCCGCGGGCGCGAGGAGTGGATCGCCGCCGGGCAGTTCTGGGCGCAGTACGAAGAGGTCACGCAGCTGCAGGGCGCGGGCGGCAACGCCCTCGGCGTGGCGAGCGCGCCCGCGCTGGACGCCGCCGAGCTCGTCACCTCCGCGCTGCTCGCCCTGGAGGACGACGACGAGCTGCGCGAACGCGAGCGCACCCGCGTCCGGCACCTGTTCGTCGACGACGCCCACCACCTCGACCCGCTGCAGACCAGCCTGGTCCGGGTGATCGGGCACACCGCGGCCGAGTTCGTCGTGGCCGGCGACCCCGACCAGAACGTGTTCTCCTTCCGCGGCGCCGACGCGCGGCTGTTCGCCGACGCCGACCCGGACGGCAGCCGGACCGTCACGCTCACCACGGCCCACCGGCTCGCCCCGGCCGTGCGGCTCGCGGTGGCCAAGATCGGCGCGACGCTGCCCGGCGCGTCGCCGCACCGCAAGATCGTGTCCCCCAAGGGGGCTTCCGGCGGGAACGTGCGGGTCCGGGTGATGCCGACGCCCGCCGCGGAGGCGAGCTGGATCGCCGACCAGCTCCGCCGCGCGCACCTCGTCGACGGCGTGCCCTGGTCGGAGATCGCGGTGCTCGTCCGGTCGCCCGCGCGGACTTTCCTGGTGCTGCAACGAGCGTTACGCGCCGCCGGCGTCCCGATCGGGTCGGCGACCGAGGAGCTGCCGCTGGCCAAGCAGCCCGCGGTGCGGCCGCTGCTGGCCGTGCTGAAGCTCGCGCCCGCGCCCGAACTCCTCGACGTCGATCTCGCCGAGATGCTGCTGTCGTCGTCGCTCGGCGGCGCGGATCCCCTGGCGCTGCGGCGGTTGCGGCGGGGCCTGCGCCGGCTCGAACTGGCCGGCGGCGGGCAGCGGTCGAGCGACGAACTGCTCGTGGAGGCGTTGCGCGGCGGGGACATCCTGGCCGGGCTGGCCGACGCCGAAGCCGAGCCGGTGCGGCGCGTCGGCGGGCTGCTGCGCGTCACGCACCAGGCCGTCGCGCGCGGCGAGGGCGTCGAGCAGGTGCTGTGGGAGCTGTGGCGGGAAAGCGGGCTGCAGGACAAGCTGCTGAAGCAGGTCGAACGCGGCGGCTCGCTGGGCGCGCAGGCCGATCGCGACCTCGACGCCGTCGTCGCGCTGTTCGACGCCGCGGGCCGGTACGTCGACCGGCTGCCCCGCGCGAGTGTCGCCTCCTTCGCGGATTATCTTGGCGCGCAACGCATCGCGGGTGACACACTGGCGCCGGCGGCCGTCCCGTCCGACGGCGTCTCGCTGCTCACCGCGCACGCCGCCGCCGGTCGCGAGTGGACGGTCGTCGCCGTCGCCGGTGTCCAGGAGGGCGCGTGGCCGGACCTGCGGCTGCGCGGCTCGGTGCTGGGCGTGGAGCGGCTCAAGGACCTGATGGCCGGGGTCGACGACGACGCCGTCTCCCAGACCGCGCCGATCCTCGCCGAAGAGCGGCGCCTGTTCTACCTCGCGATGAGCCGGGCGAAGCAGACGCTGCTGGTCACCGCCGTGTCGGGCGAGGACGAGCAGCCGTCCCGGTTCCTCGACGACCTGGAGGAGAACGGCGCCGACGACGGCGGGCTCGACTCGCGGATGAAGCCGCCGGGCCGGTCACTGGTGCTCGCCGAGCTGGTGGGGGAGCTGCGCGAGGTCGTCTGCGACGACAAGGCCGACCCCGCTCGGCGGCGCCGGGCGGCGAAGCAGCTGGCGCGGCTGGCCGACGCGCGCGTGCCCGGCGCGCACCCGTCGACGTGGTACGGCCTGCTGCCGGCGTCCAGCGACGAGCCGGTGCACCCGCCGGGCGACCTGATCCGGATCTCACCGTCCACAGTGGAAATCCTGACGAAGTGCCCGCTGCGCTGGATGATCGAGCGTCACGGCGGCAGTGACCCGGCCCAGCTGGCGGCGGTGACCGGGACGCTGGTGCACGGGCTGGCGCAGGCCGTGGCGTCCGGCAGCACGGACGCGGAGCTGCAGGCCGCGCTGGACGAGGCGTGGGTGCGCGTCGACGCGGGGGCGCCGTGGTTCTCGCGGCGTGAACGGCGGCGGGTCGAGCAGATGCTGCGGAACTTCACGACGTGGCTGGAGCGGAGCCGGGCGGAGCTCAAGGAAGCCGGGGTCGAGCAGGACATCGAGGTCGAACTGCCGGCCGGGGGCGACGACGAGGTCCGGGTGCTGCTGCGCGGGCGGGTCGACCGGGTGGAGCTCGATTCCGAGGGACGCCCGGTGATCGTGGACATCAAGACGGGCAAGGTCCCGGTGTCGGGCGCGGAGGCCGAGGCGCACCCCCAGCTGGCGGCGTACCAGCTGGCGGTGCTGCTGGGGGCGATCGAGGGCCGGACCGAGGCGGGCGGCGCGCGGCTGGTGTACGTCGCCAAGGCGAACAACAAGACGGGGGCGACGGAGCGGTCCCAGCCGCCGCTCGACGAGGTGGGCGGGAAGCAGTGGCTGGAGCTGGTGCAGAAGGCGGCGGCTTCGGCGGCTGGGCCGGATTACCAGGCCCAGGAAAACCCGGACTGCGACCGGTGTCCGGCGCGGGGGTGCTGCCCGCTGCGCCCCGAGGGGCGGCAGGTGCCGGGGCCGTGAACTATCCGGTGAGTTCAGCCGCGGGGTGGCGACGGCCGGGCGGCGGGGTTGTGAACTATCCGGTGAGTTCAGCCGCGGAGGCGCCGGGATGGCCGGGTGGCGGCGTTGTGAACTATCTGGTGAGTTCAGTCGCAGGGCGCACCGATGGCCGGGCGGTGAGGCTGTGAACTATCTGGTGAGTTCGCTTGGTGGCGCGAGGAGGCGTTCGAGCCGAGGGGTAATGAACTATCCGGTGAGTTCGCTGGCCGTGCAAGGCCGGGCAAGCGCAAGCGTTGTGAACGATCCAGTGAGTTCAGCCGCGGTGGGGTGGGCTGCATGAGCCCGCTCGTCATCGCCAACCCCGTCGAGCCCGCCGAACTCGCCGACGCGCTCGGACTGCACCGGCCCACTCCCGAACAGGCCACCGTCATCGCCGCGCCCGTCGAACCCTCCCTCGTCGTCGCCGGCGCCGGAGCCGGGAAGACCGAAACCATGGCCGCGCGGGTCGTCTGGCTCGTCGCCAACGGCATCGTCAGCCCCGACCGCGTCCTCGGCCTCACCTTCACCCGCAAAGCCGCGCGCCAGCTCGGCGAACGCGTCCGCGCCCGGCTGCGCCGCCTCGCCGGATCCAGCCTCCTCGACCGCCTGGACCCGACCGGCGGCCTGCGGTCCACCGTGGTCGCCGGCGAACCCACCGTGCTCACCTACCACGCCTACGCCGGGCGCCTGCTGTCCGAACACGGCCTGCGTCTCCCGGTCCAGCCCGGCGTCCGGCTCCTCTCCGAAACGTCGTCGTGGCAGATCGCGCACCGGGTGGTGTCCACTTGGGACAACGAGCTCGACACCGACCGCGTCCCGCCGACCGTGACCGCCGATCTCCTCGCGCTGGCCGGTGAGCTGGGCGAGCACCTGATCTCCACCGAGCAGCTCGCCGAGTACACGACGTGGCTGTGCCGCGTCATCGAGAACGCCCCGCGCGCCAAGGGTCAACGCGCCGCGCTGCCGCAGAAGCTCACCGAAATCATGGCGGCGCAGCACTTCCGGCTCGCGCTGCTGCCGCTGGTCGACGACTACCACCGCCGCAAGCGCAACGAAGGCGCGCTGGATTTCGCCGACCAGATGTCCCTCGCCGCCCAGCTGGCCGGTGGGTACCCGTCGGTCGTCCGCGGCGAGCGGGAGCGCTACGGCGCCGTGCTGCTCGACGAGTACCAGGACACCGGACACGCCCAGCGCGTGCTGCTGCGGGCGCTGTTCGGCGGCGTCGAGAACCCGCCGATGCCGGTCACCGCCGTCGGCGACCCCGCGCAGGCCATCTACGGCTGGCGCGGCGCCAGCGCGGCCAACCTGCCCCGGTTCACCACGGACTTCCCGCGCTTCGACGGCGAACGGCTCGTCCCCGCGCACGAATTCGGCCTGCTGACCAGTTTCCGCAACCCGCCGGAGATCCTGGAGCTCGCGAACGCGATCGCCGAACCGCTGCGCGCCCGCGGCCTCGGCGTCGAACGGCTGCGGGCGCGCGAAGGCGCCGGGGCCGCGGACATCGCGTGTGCGCTGCTGCCGGACATCCGCGCCGAACGCGCGTGGGTCGCCGACGCCCTCGCCCGGCGCTGGTACGCCCACCAGGAAGAGGCCGGCAAGCCGCCGACCGCCGCGGTGCTGGTGCGGCGCCGCGCCGACATGGCCCCGATCGCCGCCGAACTGCGGGCGCGCGGGCTGCCGGTCGAGGTCGTCGGGCTCGGCGGGCTGCTGGACGAACCCGAGGTCGCGGACCTCGTGTCGACGCTGAAGGTCCTCGCCGACCCGCTGTCCGGCAGCGCCGCGGCCCGGCTGCTGACCGGGGCGCGCTGGCGGCTCTCGGCCGCCGACGTCGCCGCGCTGTGGCGGCGGGCCGGGGAGCTGTCCAGCCCGGAGAAGCCGGACACGCCGGAGCTGGTCGTCGAGCGCGTCGAGCAGGCCGGGCTGATCGACGCCATCGACGAGCCGGGCGACCCGGCACGGTACTCCGAGGAGGGCTTCAAGCGGATCCGGCGGATCGGGTGGGAGCTGGCCGCACTGCGGCGGCGGCTCGACCAGTCGCTGCCGGAGCTCGTCGCCGACGTCGAACGCACGATGCTGCTGGACGTGGAGTCGTTGGCGCGTCCCGGATCCGCGGGGCGCGCGCACCTGGACGCGTTCGCCGAAGTCGTCGCCGACTACGCCGAGACGGCGCCCACCGCGACCCTGCTGTCCTTTGTGGACTACCTGAACACCGCCGCGCACGCCGAGGACGGGCTCACCCCGGGCGAGGTCGAGGTCGTCCCGGACCGGGTGCAGGTGCTGACCGTGCACTCGGCGAAGGGCCTCGAGTGGGAAGTCGTCGCCGTGCCGCACCTGGTGCGCGAGGTGTTCCCCGGACGCCGTCGGTCGTCGTCGTGGCTGCGGACGGCGACATCGCTGCCGGCCAAGCTGCGCGGTGACGCCGAGGACCTGCCGACGCTGGACATCGCCGAGGGGTACGACCGCAAGGAAGTCCAAGAAGGACTGGAGCTGCACGAAGCCGGGTTCGTCGAACGGGAGCAGGCGGAGGAACGGCGGCTCTGCTACGTCGCGCTGACGCGGTCCGAGCACGCGCTGATCGTCTCCGGGCACTGGTGGAACGAAAGCAGCAGCCGGGCGAAGGGGCCGTCGGAGTTCCTGACCGAGATCGCCGACGTCGTCCGTGAGACGGGCGCCGGGCAGCTCGCGGAATGGGCTCCGGAACCCACCGAGGACGACGAGAACCCGCTGGTCACGGACTCGCGGGCGGCGCGCTGGCCGGTCGACCCCCTCGCCGACCGCCGCACCGGCGTGCAGACCGGCGTGGAACTGGTGTCCGAGGCGCTCGCGTCACTGCCGGACGAGGAAGCGTCCGAAGAGGACGATCCGGACGGCTGGCTGACCGACACCGACGTCCTGCTGGAGGAGTGGGCGCGCAAGGACGACCACGTGCACCGGGTGCCGTTGCCTTCGCGGCTTTCGGTGAGCCAGCTGGTCGCCCTGGCCGACGACGCCGCCCGGCTGGCGGCGGACCTGCGCCGTCCGCTCCCGGTGGAGCCCAACAGCTTCGCCCGCCGCGGCACGGAGTTCCACAGCTGGCTGGAACGCCGCTTCGCGGGCGACCAGCTCATCGAGATCGACGACCTCCCCGGCGCGGCCGACTTCGGCGAGGCCCCGGACGCGGACTTCGAGGAACTGCAGACGGAGTTCGAGAAGAGCGAATGGGCGTCACGGGTCCCGGTGGCGGTGGAGGTGACGTTCTCGGCCGACGTCGAGGGCATCACCCTGCGCGGCCGCATGGACGCGGTCTTCGCCGACCCGGACGGCGGCTGGACGGTGGTCGACTGGAAGACCGGCGCGGTCCCGCCGGAGTCCCGCATCCCGGCCCTGTCGGTCCAGCTGGCGGCCTACCGGATGGCCTGGGCGGCGCTGAAGAACGTCCCGGTGGAGCGGGTCCGCGCGGCATTCCACTACGTCCGCGCCAACCGCACGATCCGCCCGGCGGACCTCCTGCCCCCGGAAGCCCTGCGAAACCTTCTCCGCGACCTCCCCGAGGCGTGATCAGCGGGGCATCACGTGTGATCGGAGGGGTATCTCGCGTGATTGGAGGGGCATCATTCGTGATCGGGCGGGCATCGCGGTGATGCCCGCCGAGACACACGTGATGCCCCTCCGGACACGCGTGATGCCCGGGCAATCACGCGTGTTGCCTCTTTGCGCTCAGGCGTTGTCGCGGACCTTCAGGGCGCAGGCGATCAGGGGCCACTGGAGGGGGAGGCGGGCCCAGGCGATCGTTCGCTGGGGAGTGGAGCGCGCGTCCATCGCCATCTTGACGTTGCCCGGGAAGACGCCCAGGAACAACAGCGCGGCCGCCAGGCCGCCGAGACGGCGGGTGCGGGGCGCCGCCACCGCGGCCGCGACCGCCAGCTCGGCCACGCCGGAGCCGTACGTCCACGCTCGGCGGGACCCCGGCAGGGACCGCGGGATCAGGCCGTCGAACGGCTTCGGCACCGCGAAGTGCAGGACGCCCATGAAGCCCAGCGCGCCCGCCAACAGGTGCGCGGGTCGTTGCGAGGTTGCCATGAACTCATCGTTTCACGCGGCGGCGCGGTGTCCGGTTCGGCTATCCTCCGGGCGTGAGTGACGCTCGACACGAGCCAGCATGAAGGCCCTCAAGCGGTTGCCGCTGGGCAGTCTCACCGATCGGCCCGACCACGAGCTCGTCGGCATCCTGCGGATGCCGGAGCTGACGGTCAGCCCGCTCCGCTCGATCGTCAAGCGGATCATCGGTGCGACGCTGGCGCTGCTGCTGACCGTGATCATCGTGTACGTCGACCGCGACGGCTACCGCGACGCCAACGGCGACGGCCTGTCCCTGCTGGACAGCCTGTACTACGCCACCGTCTCGCTGTCGACGACCGGCTACGGCGACATCGCGCCGGCCACGTCGTCCGCCCGGCTGGTCAACGTCCTGGTGATCACCCCGCTGCGGGTGCTCTTCCTCATCGTCCTGGTCGGGACCACCCTGGAAGTGCTCACCGAGCGCTCCCGCCAGGCGTTCAAGATCCAGAAGTGGAGGACCAAGGTGCGCGACCACACGGTCGTCGTCGGGTTCGGCACCAAGGGCCGGTCCGCCGTCAACGCGCTGCTCGGCGACGAGGACGTCGCCCCGGAGCAGATCGTCGTCGTCGACACCGACCAGCAGGCCCTCGACGCGGCGAGCGCGCTCGGCCTCGTCGCCGTGCACGGCTCGGCCACCCGGGCGGACGTCCTGCGCGTGGCCGCGGTGCAGCACGCGCGCGCGGTCGTGGTCGCCCCGAACCGCGACGACACGGCGGTGCTCGTCACGCTCACCGCCCGCGAGCTGGCGCCCAAGGCGCACATCGTCGCGTCGGTGCGGGAGGCGGAGAACGTCCACCTGCTCAAGCAGTCGGGCGCCAACCAGGTCGTCGTCTCCAGCGAGACGGCCGGGCGGCTGCTCGGCATGGCGACGTCGACGCCGCTGGTCGTGGACATCATGGAGGACCTGCTGACGCCCGAATCGGGCCTGGCGATCGCCGAGCGGGCGGTCGAACCGTCCGAAGAGGGCGGTTCGCCGCGGCACCTGGCCGACCTCGTGCTCGGCCTGGTCCGCGACGGCGTCCTGTACCGCGTCGACGCGCCGCAGGCCGACGCCATCGAGCCGGGCGACAAGCTGCTGTACGTCAAGAAGGTGACGCAGGCGGAGAAGATCGAGCGCTGACCAGGCCACCTGGGTTTTGCCCGCGGGATCTGGAACCATGACCGGGTGCCCCCGCGATCACTCGCCCTCACGTGGCCCACGGTGGCGATCCCCGCCGCGGCGGGCGTGCTCGTCGTGCTGCTCGCCTGGCTGGCCGGGCCCGGGCTGCTCGGCATCGGCAACGACGTCCTCGGCGCGCCGGTGCAGGCGGAGGTGACCAAGCCGGCGCCGTGCGACCGCGCGGACGCGAAGGAAACCGTGAAGTTCACCGTCGGCGGGAAGACCCACGAAGGCACGCTCGACGGCTGCGGGCACGGCCAGGGCGAACGCGTCGAGGTCGCCGTGCCGGATGTGCTGCCGGACCAAGGGCCGGCCGTCGTCCACGCCGCCGACACGTCGATGGGCGCGTCCGACGCCCGCCGCCCGCTCGGCCTGGCGCTGCTGGTGTTCGCGTGCTTCTCCGGCGGGATGTTCGTCTACCTCTGGCTGAGCATCCCCCTGCGCCCGAGAACCGCTAACTGACCTCGGACGACGGCGCCGCGAAGGTGTTGCAGTCGGCGATCCGGTTGCTCGTCGCGCCCGCCCGCCACCAGGACGCGTAGTGCGCGTTCGTCCCGTGGTCGTGGCTGCGGGAAGTGTTGTCGCCGCGGGTCTCCTGGTCGTTCCAGGCCTTGTTGTACATGTCGCGGGTGATCGTGCCGCCCTGGTCGACGTGCGCGCCGAGGAACATCCCCGAGAAGCACTGGGCCTGCAGTTCCTTGCGCCGCGACATCTCGAGCCCGGCCGGGCTGTTCTGGCCGGCCTCGTAGATCTTCTGCCAGGCCGCGTCCATCAGCCCGGCGACCTCCTGCACGTGGTGGCCGTACTCGTGGGCGAACAGGGCCAGGTAGACGCCCGGGTTGTTGCCGTACTGGTCGGTCTGCAGCCCGCGGAACGGGACGTACAGGTTGTTTTCGCAGTAGTACGCGGCGGTCGCGATGCCGACCTGGATGGTGCCGCACTCGGTCTCGAAGCTCGCGCCGGTCGGGAAGTGCAGCGACGGCGAGGTGAACGGCAGGTGGTAGGCCTCGAGGAACGGGCCCCACGCCGCGTCGAGGCACTTGCTGGCGGCGGTGAAGAACGCTTCCGCGCCCGCCTGCGTGCTCTGCCAGGCCGGCAGCGTGCAGACGCGATTCTGCAGGCCGGCGTTGGGGTCCTGCAGGATCGGGTGGTCGGCCAGCTTGAGGATCTTCTGCGGGCCCGTCGGGCTGGGCGCCGGCTCCTCGGTCGCCGGGTTCGACGCCGACGCCGGGGCACCCGCGCCGCCGGGGGGCAGCTGCTGCGGGGGGACGTCCTGCGACGACGGGACGTCACGGAGGTTCGGGTTGGCCAGCGGCGTGTCGTCGCGGTTGAGGGCCACGATCGCGACCAGCCCGAGCACCAGCACGGCCACCGCGCCGAGGCAGACGCCGATCACGGCCGCCGCGGACCGGCGCTTCGGTGCGGACACGGTGTGGGGACGGCCCAGCCACGGGAGATCCGGTTGCGCATCCGGCACCGGCGGCGGCTGGACGGTTCCGCGGGGCGGTACCTGGCCGGGGGGCGGTTGCGTCACTAGGCAGTCCCGAAGGGTCTCGGCACGGACCGGGGGTACCCGATCCCGCCATTCAGCATATCGGGGGAATGGGCCGTCTCGCACCCGTCCGTGCGCACCGCGTCACGGCGCATCGACGTCACCCCAGGTCTGGCCGGGTACGAGCGGCTCTGAGAGAGTGTGGCCAAGCAGGTACTGCAGGCGAGGGGCTTCGATGACAGACACCGGTGGCGCGCCCGGCGGCGAGGGCGCCGACACGCCGACTCCGAGCCAGGGCGTCCCCCAGGCTTCCGCCCCCGGATCGGGTGAGCCGAAGCGGCCCGAAGATCACGCGGCGTCACCGGCGACGCCGCCGCGCGGCTGGCAGGCGCCGGACGCCCCGCCGACCCCGCCGCCGGGGTGGCAACACGGGCCGTCCCACCGGCCGGATGCGCCCTACGCCGGGCAGCAGCCGCCGCAGTATCCGCCCTACCAGCAGTACCAGCCGCCGCGCTGGAACCCGAACGGGCTGGGCAAGCCCGGCGTGATCGCGTTGCGGCCGCTCAACATCGGCGACATCCTCGACGGCGCGATCACCGCGATCCGCCGGCACGCGCTGCTCGTGCTCGGCATCGGCGCGGTGATGGCGGTGATCACCGCCGCGATCACGTTCGTCGTGCAGAAGTACGCGCTGGCGAACCTGGCCGGCTTCGCTTCGACGGTCCAGCTCGGTCCCGCCGCGACCGAAGAAGAGCTCCGCAACGCCGTCTTCGGTACGTTCGGCGACACCTTCCTCGTGCTGATCTCCTCCTCGCTGCTCACCTCGTTCCTGCTGACCGTCACCGCCGGCCTGATGGCCGCGGTGATGAGCCGCGCCGCGCTGGGCCGCGAGGTCACCTTCGGCATCGCCTGGGGCGAGGTGCAGCCGCGGCTGCTGCCGCTGCTCGGCGTGGCGTTCGTCTACGCGCTCCTCAGCACCATCGGCGTCCTGCTCTGCATCGTCCCCGGCGTGCTGGCCTGGGTGTTCTGGGCGCTGGCCGCCCCGGCGCTGGTGCTCGAGCGCGGCACGTTCCGGGAGGCGTTCACCCGGTCGGTCAAGCTGGTCAGCGGGGCGTTCTGGCGGGTGCTCGGCGTGCTGCTGCTGGCCCGGATCATCGAGTCGTTCTTCGAAAGCATCATCCAGCTGCCGTTCACCCTCGGCAGCGGCGTGTTCAGCCAGATGTTCAACCCGGCCAAGGTGACCGTGCCGGGCACCGGTGACCTGCTGCTGGCCTCGGCCGGGCAGATCATCGCCGGCACCATCGCGATCCCGTTCGTCTCGCTGGTCACCGTGATCGTCTACCTCGACCAGCGGATGCGCCGCGAAGGCATGGACATCGAGCTGGCCCGTGCCGCCGGGGTGCAGCCGCCCCAGGCATGGTGACCTCGCGGCTCGGAGACGTCCCGGTCGACATCGACCGGGACACGGCCCGCCGCGCGGCCGAACAGGAGCTGTCGGACCCGAAGTACCGGGACGCGCGGCCGGGCCTCCTCCAGGAGATCGGCCAGTGGCTCGGGGAGCAGCTGGAAAAGCTGCTGAACAGCCTGTCCACGGGCGTCCCCGGCGGGATCTTCGGCGTGCTCCTGATCGTCGCGCTGCTGATCGTGCTCGTCGTGGTGATCCGCTTGCGCACCGGCAAGATCGCGCGATCGGCGCGGGCCGATCGCGTGGTCTTCGGCGGACAGCGCAAGAGCGCCGCCGACTACCGCCGGTCGGCCGCGGAAGCCGCCGCCGCGGGCCGGTTCGACGACGCCGTGCGCGACCGGTTCCGCGCCGTCGTGCGGGCGCTGGAAGAACGCGCGCTGCTCGACACCCGATCCGGCCGGACAGCGGACGAGGCCGCCGCCGAGGCCGGGCAGCTGCTGCCGAACGTCGCGGACCAGTTGCGGCAGGGCGCGCGGCTCTTCGACGACGTCCACTACGGCGGCCGCGAAGGCACCGAAGCGGCGTACCGGACCCTGACCGAGCTGGACGAACGCTGCCGCCGTGAGCGGCCGGTCGCCCTGGCGGCCCCGTGAGCACCACCGCCGACGTGCTCTTCCCCGCGGAGGCAGGATGACCACGGTTTCCCCGGACCTGCGCCGGATCTGGCGCGGCGCCCGGATTCCCCTCGCCATCCTCGTCCTGATCTTCGTCGCCGGTGCCCTGCTCCTGCTGGGGCGCGGCGAGCAGGCCTACGGCGCCCTCGAACCCGGCTCGTACGAACCCGGCGGCGCGCACGCCCTGGTGAAGCTGCTGAAGGACCAGGGCGTCGACGTCCGGACCGCGCGCACGATCGCCGAAGCGGACGCCGAGGTCGGCGAAGACGCGACACTGCTGGTCACCGCGCCGGACCTGGCCCCGGCCAAGCGGTTCGACGCGCTGCGCGAGCGCGCCGCCGACGTCGTCCTGGTGACGCCGGGGGAACCGACCCTGCGTGATTCGCTGCCGCTGGTGCACGCGGCCGGGCGCAGCGACGTCGGGACGTTGCCGCCGCAGTGCACGGTCGCCGCCGCGGTCGCCGCGGGCGAGGCCACGCTCGGCGGGATCGGCTACGCCTCGCCCGGCGCCCGCTCGTGCTACCCCGGCGAGGACGGCGGCGGCACGCTGCTGCAGCTCGCCGAGGGGAACCGCACGACGACGCTGCTCGGCACGCCGGCCCCGCTGACCAACGCGCGGCTCGCCGACCAGGGCAACGCGGCACTGGGACTGCGCCTGCTCGGCGCGCACCCGAAGCTCGTCTGGTACCTGCCGAGCGCGTCCGACCCGGCACTCGACGTCTCGCGCCGGTCGATCTTCGACCTGATCCCGGACGGCTGGTACTTCGGGGCCGCGCAGGCGTTCGTCGCCGTGGCCCTGGTGGCGTTGTGGCGGGCCCGCCGGCTCGGGCCGGTGGTCACCGAGCCCCTGCCGATCGTCGTCCGCGCGGCCGAAACGGCCGAGGGCCGCGCCCGGCTGTACCGGCGGGCGAAGGCGGCCGGGCACGCGGGGGAGACGCTGCGGGAAGCGGCGCGGCACCGGCTGCGGACGACGCTGGGCCTGCCGCGCGACGCCGATCCGGCGGCGCTGGTGGAGTCGGTGAGCACGCGGACCGGCCGGCCGCCGAACGACGTCGGCGCCGTCCTCTACGGACCGCCGGTGCCGGACGACCCGGCGCTGGTGCGGCTGGCCGACGAACTGGACCGGGTGGAACGAGAGGTGGGGCGAACTTGACCAGCGAGAACGCGACGGGAGCCCGTGACGCGCTGATCGCGTTGCGCGCCGAGGTCGGCAAGGCCGTCGTCGGCAACGAAGCCGCCGTCACCGGGCTGATCCTGGCGCTGCTGTGCCGGGGGCACGTGCTGCTCGAAGGCGTCCCGGGCGTGGCGAAAACGCTGCTGGTGCGGGCCCTGGCCGCGGCGCTGGACCTGGAGACCACGCGCGTCCAGTTCACCCCGGACCTGATGCCCGGCGACGTCACCGGCTCGATCGTCTACGACGCGCACAGCGGCGAATTCTCCTTCCGCGAGGGGCCGGTGTTCACGAACCTGCTGCTCGCCGACGAGATCAACCGGACCCCGCCGAAGACGCAGTCGTCGCTGCTGGAGGCGATGGAGGAGCGGCAGGTCTCGATCGACGGCAAGTCGCGGCCGCTGCCGGACCCGTTCATCGTGATCGCCACCCAGAACCCGGTGGAGTACGAGGGCACCTACCCGCTGCCGGAGGCGCAGCTGGACCGGTTCCTGCTCAAGCTGACCATGCCGGCGCCCTCGCGCGAGGACGAGATCGGCATCCTGTGGCGGCACGCGCAGGGCTTCGACCCGCGCAACCTGGCCGCCGCGGGCCTGCGCTCGGTGGCCGGTGCGCCCGAGCTGGCCGCCGCGCGGGAAGCCGTCGCGAAGGTGACGATCGGGCCCGAGGTGATCGGGTACGTCGTCGACCTGTGCCGGGCGACGCGGTCGCTGCCGTCGGTGCGGATCGGCGTTTCCCCGCGTGGCGCCACGGCGTTGCTCGCGGTGACCCGCGCCTGGGCGTGGCTGGCCGGCCGCGACTACGCGACCCCCGACGACGTCAAGGCCCTCGCGCGGCCCGCGCTGCGGCACCGCCTGGACGTGCGGCCGGAGGCCGAGCTCGAGGGCGTCACCGCGGACGGCGTGCTGGACCGCGTGCTCGCGTCCGTGCCCGTGCCGCGCTGACATGGCCGTCACCGGAAGGCTCGGGCTGCTGGCGCTCTTCGGCGCGCTGGTGGTCGGGCTGCTGCTGCCATCGGCCGCCGGGATGCTGGCGGTCGCCGCGGTGCTGCTGGTGCTCGTCGTCGTCGACCTCGTGCTGGCGGGCAGCGTGCGGTCGCTGACGTTCGCGCGCTCGGGCGACACTTCGGTGCGGCTCGGCGAGCCGTGCGAGGTGACGCTGGTGGTCGCCAATCCCGGCGGGCGGACCGTGCGCGGGCAGCTGCGCGACGCGTGGCCCCCGTCGGCCGCGGCGGCGGACCGGCATGCGCTGCGCGTCCCGGCGGGGGAGCGGCGGGCGCTGGTGACCCCGTTGCGGCCGACGCGGCGGGGCGACCGGACGGCCGCGCGGGTGACGGTCCGCTCCGTCGGGCCGCTGGGGCTGGCGGCGCGGCAGGGTTCGCACGCGGTGCCGTGGACGGTCCGGGTGCTGCCGCCGTTCCACAGCCGCAAGCACCTGCCGTCGCGGCTGGCGCGGCTGCAGCAGCTCGACGGCCGCAACGCGGTGCTGATCCGGGGCCAGGGCACGGAATTCGACTCGTTGCGCGAGTACGTCATCGGCGACGACGTCCGGTCCATCGACTGGCGCGCGACCGCGCGGGCGGCCGACGTCATGGTCCGGACGTGGCGTCCGGAGCGCGACCGGCACGTGGTGCTGGTCCTCGACACGGGCCGCGTCTCGGCGGGCCGGGTGGGTGACGCACCGCGGCTGGACGCGGCGATGGACGCGGCGTTGCTGCTGGCGGCCTTGGCCTCCCGCGCCGGCGACCGCGTCGACCTGATCGCCTACGACCGCCGCCTGCGGGCCGCGGTGCAGGGGTCGTCGGGAGCTTCGCTGCTGACGTCGCTGGTGAACGCGAT
The DNA here is from genome assembly GCF_014654205.1 of Amycolatopsis bullii. GTDB lineage: Bacteria > Actinomycetota > Actinomycetes > Mycobacteriales > Pseudonocardiaceae > Amycolatopsis > Amycolatopsis plumensis. The sequence continues at coordinate 3,625 of NZ_BNAW01000027.1, read as the reverse complement.
GGCACCGCTCGAGCCGTCGCTGGTCGAAACGGACGCGCGCGGCATGGTCGCAGAGGTGCTCCGGCGGACCCGCCGCCGGGCGCTGGTCGTGCTGCTGACCGGGCTGGACGCGGCGCCGCTGGAGGAGGGCCTGTTCCCGGTGCTGAGCTCGCTGACCGGGCGGCACGAGCTGGTGCTGGCCTCGGTGGCGGACCCCCGGGTGGCGGAGATGCTGGCGGCCCGCGGCGACGCGGCGGCGGTCTACGACGCGGCGGCGGCGGCGCGCACGACGGCCGAGCGCCTGCGGGTGACCGAGCGGCTGGTGCGGCACGGGGTGAGCGTGGTGGACGCGGTCCCGGAGGAGCTGCCGCCGGCGTTGGCCGACCGCTACCTGGCCCTCAAAGCGGCGGGACGGCTTTAAGCCGCTTCCGGCAGCGCGTCCCCGGCGTCGCGGGCGTCGAGGTCGCCGACCTCGCCGTCCTTCGCCGCGCGGCGGCCGAGCGTGAAAACGTAGACCAGGAAAGCGATTTCGACCACCGCGCCGATGCCGACGCGCAGCCACGTCGGCCAGCCCGACGGGGTCACGAACGCCTCGATGACCCCGGACACGAACAGCACGCACGTCAGCCCGAGCGCGATCACGACCACCGACCGGCCCTGCTCGGCGAGGGCCGCCGTGCGGGAGCGGCGGCCCGGGTCGATCACCGTCCAGCCGAGGCGCAGCCCGGTGCCCGCCGCGACGAACACCGCCGTCAGCTCCAGCAGGCCGTGGGGGAGCAGGAGGCCGATCATCACGTCGCCGCGGCCGGCCGCGCTCATCGCGCCGATGATCACGCCGGCGTTGAGCGAGTTCAGCCAGAGCGCGGCGATCACCGGCAGGCCCAGCGCGACGCCGAGGAACAGGCAGGTCGCCGCCACCCACGCGTTGTTCGTCCACACGTGCGCCGCGAAGGACGCCGCCGGGCCGGTCGAGTAGTAGCTTTCGGCCTCGCCGCCGGGCTTGGTCAGCTCGCTCAGCTGGTCCGGGGTGCCCAGTGACGCGCGGACGAGCGGGTCGCGCACGACCCAGACGGCGATCACCGCCATCACCGCGATCGACACCAGCGCGGCCGGGATCCACCAGCGCCGCGACAGGTAGACCGCGGCGGGGAACCGGCGGGTGAAGAACAGGCCGACCTCGCGCCACGCCGGGCTGTGCGACCCGGAGACCGCCGACCGGCCGCGGGCCACGAGATCGGACAGCCGGCCGAGCAGGGCCGGGTCCGGCGCGACCGACCGCACGATCGACAGGTGCGTCGCGGTCCGCTGGTAGAGCGTCACCAGCTCGTCGGCTTCCGGACCGGTCAGCTTGTTGCCGGGCCGGACCAGCTCGCCGAGCCGGTTCCACTCCGCCGCGTGCGCAGCGACGAAGACGTCCACATCCACGCCGACCACCCTATCCGTCGATACGCTGGGCAGCGTGCACGAGGAATCGGAGCTGGTCACCGGTGAAGCGGTCGTCCTGGACCTGCGCGTGGCCAAGCTCGCCAGCCGCGCGCTGGCCATGGCGCTCGACGTGCTGGTGCAGTTCGCGCTGCTGCTGACCGCGGCGATGGTGTTCACGTTCGCGGTCCCGGTCGGCGACGAGTCGCTGTTCCTGGCGCTGCTGCTGGTGCTGGTGGTGCTGGTCATGGTCGGCTACCCGGTCGTGTTCGAGACGCTCTCGCGCGGCCGCTCGCTGGGCAAGATGGCGGTGGGGCTGCGCGTGGTGCGCGTCGACGGCGGCCCGATCCGCTTCCGGCACGCGCTGGTGCGCGGGCTCGCCGGCTTCGTCGTGGACTTCTGGGCACTCGGGCTGTTCGGCGCGGTCGCGGTGATCGTGTCGCTGTGCTCGTCGAACGGCCGCCGCGTGGGCGACTTCCTGGCCGGGACGCTGGTGGTCCGCGAGCGGGCCCCGGCCGGCGCCCTGCACGCGGCGATCGTCATGCCCCCGGGCCTCGAGGGCTGGGCGGCCCAGCTCGACCTGACCCGGTTGCCGGACGCCCTCGCGCTGGCGAGCCGCCAGTTCCTGGCCCGGTTCCGGGAGCTGAGCCCGGAGGCCTCGCACGCGCTCGGCTGGGGGCTCGCACAGCAGGTGGGGAACGCGCTGGGCACGCCGGTGCCGCCCGGGGTGCCGCCGTGGGCGTTCCTGGCGGCGGTGCTGGCGGAGCGGCGCAACCGCGACCACGCCCGCGCGTTCCAGGCGTATGCGGCGCAGGCCCAGGCTCAGGCCCAGGTCCAGCCGATGGCGGCCCCCTGGCCGGGGGCGCAGCCGCAGCCCGGTCCGGTGGCGGGGCCGCCGCCGGACCCGCCGACGCCGCCGTCCGGGACCCCCGTGGCGAACCCGTTCACCCCGCCGAGCTGACCGGCGCTACGAGACGTCGCCCGACGGCGAAAGCCACGTGTTGCACTGCTGGTTGCGGTTCTTCGTGGCACCGTGCTGCCACCAGCTGATGTTGTGCCGGGCGCTGCCGTGGTCGCGTTTGCCGTTGCGGGCGTAGTCGTCGCCGCGGTCCTGGGCGTTCCAGGCTTCGTTGTAGACGTTCTTGTCCACCGAGCCGCCGGAGACCGAGGCCGAGCCGAGGAACATGCCGGAGAAGCACTGGGCCTCGAGCTCCATGCGCCGCGACAGTTCCAGGCCGGTGGCCGAGTCGGCACCCGCGTCGTACCGCTGGTTGCCGTACGCCTCGGAGATGCCGGACAGGTTCTGCACGTGGTGGCCGTATTCGTGGGCCAGGATCGACAGGTACGGCCCCGGGTGGTTGCCCCACACGTCCAGCTCGATCCGGTCCATCGGCATGTAGATCGTGTTGTTCGACGGGCAGTAGAAGGGAGTGACGCCGGTGGTCGTGCCGCCGCTGCCGCACGGCGTCGAGGATTCCGACAGCGACCGCGGCACCGACAGGTTCGGCGTCCGGAACGGCAGGTCGACGGCGCCGAGCATGCGTGACCACATCGCGTCGAGGCAGCCGATGCCGGACTGGAAGAAGCGGGTGACGCTGTTCTGGTCGCTCGCCCAGCGGCTCAGCGAGCACGAGATGTTCTGCAGGCCGTAGTCCGGGCTGCCGAACAGCGGGTTGTTCCCGGTGGCCGCGACCGAGCGGGGGCCGGAGGGGGTCTGCGACGCCGGGGTCCGGCGCTCGGTGGTGCGGGCGGTCGTCGTTTCCTCGGCCGACGTGGTGGCCGACGTGGTCGAGGTGGTCGCCTCGGTGGTGGTTTCCGCGGTGGTGCTCGGGTAGGTGCTGGAGTACCCGGTGTCGGCGACGTGCCGCTTGTGGTTCCCGGACAGCGCAACGGCGGCAACGAGCCCGCCCGCGACGGCGACGATCGCGAAGATCGCCACGGCGACGATCACGCCGGTGTTCGACTTCTTGGCGACGTAGGGGACATAGCCGGGCGCGAACCGCGGCCCGAAGGCGGGCGGCCCGGCCGGGCCCGGGAGGAAGACGGGCGGAGCAACCGCCGGCGGCGGCAGGGGAGCCCGCGCGGGCGGCGGGAGCGGGTGGCCGTACGGGCCGGTGGGCGGACCGTAGGGCGCCTGGCCGGGGAACGGCCCGCCGGGACCTGGTGGCACGGGCGGCCTGGCTTGTCCAGGGGGAGCGCCGGGACCGGGTGTGCCGCCGGGGCC
>NZ_BNAW01000026.1 GCF_014654205.1 Amycolatopsis bullii | reverse complement strand
GTGGTGAGGCGGGTTCCAACCCGCCTCACCACTCACGACCCGCCGAGCCGTGCGTGGCGTTCCGGGGTCGTGTTAGCCTGTCGCCGTGCAGCGCCCGATGTCGTCCTTGCGGCTCGTAACCCGGCGCGCCGGCTGAACCCAGGTCGCCGGCGCGCTGCGTCGACGACCGCGTTTTCTCCGGGACCTGGCCCCGATCTCGTTCCCCCTCGAACCCGGGAGATCCGCCATGTCCACTTCCTTCGCCGTTCCCGCACCCCGCTCGGCCATGCTGCTGCGCCGCCGCATCGCCACCTACTTCGTCGGCGGTGCCGAACAGATCGCGCCGCTGGTCGGGGCCCTGGAAGGCCGCCTCGTCCACGAGCTGACCGTCGACGTCAAGGACGGCGTCCGCGAGAGCAGCATGGTCTGCGCCGTCCTGCTGGCGGCCGAGGAGACCGGCCCCCTGCTCGACCGGCTGCGCGAGCTGCCGTCCGTCGTCTCCGCCGAACTCGCCTAGCTGCGCACGAGGCTCCGCGGGCGCACCGCGTTCGCCACCATCGCCATGCCCTCCTCGGTGAACAGCGACTCCGGGTGGAACTGGACCCCTTCGATCGGCAGCGACCGGTGCCGCACGCCCATCACCTCCCCGGTCGACGACCAGGCCGTCACGGCCTGCTCCGCCGGCAGCGAAGCCGGGTCGAGCACCATGGAGTGGTAGCGCGCCACCGTCAGCGGGTCGCGCAGCCCGCTGAAGACGCCGCGGCCGTCGTGGGCGAGCGGGGAGCACTTGCCGTGCATCGGCTCGGCCGCGTGCACCACCCGGGCACCGAACGCCGCGCCGATCGCCTGGTGGCCCAGGCAGACCCCGAGCAGCGGCACGCGGCCGGCGAGGCGGCGGACCAGCTCGACCGAGATGCCCGCCTCCGCCGGGTCGCCCGGGCCCGGCGAGATCAGGACCAGCTCCGGGGCGAGCGCGGCGACGTCGGCCACCGTCACCTCGTCGTTGCGGTACACCTGGCACGAAGCTCCGAGCGTGCCGAGGTACTGCACCAGGTTGTAGACGAACGAGTCGTAGTTGTCGATCACGCAGATCACGCGGCCGCCCCTTCCACCGTCACCCCGAGCGCTCGCGCGCCCGACCCCAGCTTCGCCAGGCATTCCGCGTACTCTTCGGCCGGGTCCGAGTCGTGGACGATGCCGCCGCCCGCCTGCATGCGGATCTCGCCGTCGCACCACACCATGCTGCGGATCGTGAGGTAGAGGTCCACGTGGGACACCCCGAACGAGCCGACCGCCCCGGAGTACAGCCAGCGCCGGGACGGCTCGAGCGCCTCGATGATCTCCATCGCGCGCACCTTCGGCGTCCCGGTCATCGTCCCGGCCGGGAAGGTCGCCCGGATCAGCTCGTCGGTGCCCCGCTCCCGCGCGGGCTCGCCCCAGACGTCGGACGTCAGGTGCACAGGTCCTCTTCGGCCAGCCGGTCGGCGTGCTCGTCGCGGCCGCGCCGCCGGGTGCCGGCCAGCGGCCGGATCAGCGCCTTCCCGCCCGACAAGGTCAAGCACGGCTCCGGTGACGCACCGACGGCCTCGAACCGCGGCCCGGCGTGCCAGAAGTGGTACGGCGACGGGTTGATCGCCGTCAGCCGCTCGTAGACCCGCAGTCCGTCCACAGTGGCCGGTGCGGTCCAGGCGTTCGACAGCACGAGCTGGAAGACGTCGCCGTCGAGGATGTGCCGCCGGGCGCGGCGGACGGCCTCGACGTACTCGTCGTAGGCGAACCCGAACCGGCCGGCTCCCACCGCCACCCGCCCGAGCGGCGCGACCGCCGGGCCGGTCAGCGTCCGGGCCACCTGCTCGGCCGCCGTGCGGGCGGCGGCGGGGGTCCTGCCGCGCCCGATCACCCGGCCCTCGGCGAACCGGACCAGCACCTCGGGCAGGAAGAACTCGTACACCGGCCGGTCGGTCGCCGGGTGACGGCTCGGCAGCCGCTCGAAGTCCCGTGCGGCGTCGTAGCCGAGGAACCCGAACCAGGCGGCTTCGGCGTCGGTGGTCTCCGGGGGCAGGTCGAGCCCGCGCAGCAGGTCCACGGCGGCGGTCAGCGGCGAGCCGCCGCCGGGGTGGGAGAAGACGGCCAGCTCGCCGGCGGCGAGGACCGGATCGGCCCCGCCGGTCCCGGCGGTCAGCATGGCCCGCCCGGCAGCGCGCAGACCCAGCCCGAATACGAGGAGGTACGGGCGGCCGCGGAGGCGAGCGGGCAGCCGCTGCGCCGGGTCCTGGACGAGGTGCGCGCGCTGGCGGCGTCGTGACCGGGTTTGCCCGGTTCGGGGCCGGGTAGCCCGGCGCCATGACCGAAGCCCACACCCGGCCCCGGCGGAGCACCGCCCGGGCCGCCGCCCTGCTGTTCGGGATCGCGTTCCTGCTCGTCGGTGTGCTCGGGTTCATCCCGGGCATCACCGCGGACTACGACGCGCTGAAGTTCGCCGGGCACGAGTCGGGCGCACAGCTGTTCGGCGTGTTCACCGTGTCGGTGCTGCACAACCTGGTCCACCTGCTGTTCGGCGTGCTGGGCGTGCTGGCCGCACGCGCCAACGGCAGCTCGCGGGCCTTCCTGATGATCGGCGGCGGGATCTACGTGCTGCTGTGGGTGTTCGGCCTGGCGATGGACCACGACAGCCCGGCCAACATCCTCCCCATGGACAACGCCGACGACTGGCTGCACCTCGGCCTGGGCGTGGCGATGATCGCCGCGGGCATCGCCACGGCGGCGGCCGACCGGGCCCGCGGCCAGTACCCGGAGCCGGAGAAGCAGCAGGGCCGCTGACTCAGGGCTTGCGGCCCACCCCGGTGGAGATCTCGTGCAGCCGGTGCCGGTCCGGGGCCAGCGGTGCGGTGTCCGCGCCGGCGCCCTCGCGCAGCCCCGCGAGGAACTCCTTCAGCGTGGCCGCGGCGTCCCGGCCCGGCTGCCAGTCCAATTCGGACTCCGCGCGGCTCGTGTCCATCACCGGCAGCCGCATGACCGCGTCGAACAGGCCCGGTGACGCCGGGATCGCGTGCACGCGCCAGGCCGCGTCCACCGCCGCCCGCACCACGCCCGCCGGGACCTGGATCGTGCGCGCACCCAGCAGGTCCGCCGCGAAGCGCGGGTCCACCACCGGGCCGGTCGCGATGTTGAACGCCCCGCGCACCGGCCGCGTCACCGCGCGGCGGACGGCGTCGGCCAGGTCGTCCGTGTGCACGATCTGGAACCGCAGGCCGCGGATGTCCGGGACCACCGGCACCAGGCCCGGCCGGACCAGCGAACCCGGGACGAACGGCCCCGCGAACAGGCGGCGCTGCTCCGTCGCGGCAGTGCGCTGGAAGACGAACCCCGGCCGCATCCGGACGACCTCGAGCTTCGGGTGCCGGGCCTCGAACGCGTCGAGGTACCGCTCCAGATAGGCCTTTTCGCGCGTGTACGCCGCCCCCGGCCAGCCGTGCGTCGGCCAGTCCTCCGTCACCGGCTCGTCGTCCTCCCGCGGCGAGTACGCCCCGATCGACGACGTGTAGACGAGCTTGGGCACGCCCGCCGTGGCCGCCGCCTCGAACACCCGCATCGAGCCCAGGACGTTCGCCCGCCAGGTGCGTTCGGGACGACGGGTGGGCTGGAACAGCCACGCCAGGTGCACGACGGCGTCGGCGCCGCGGAAGTGCGGCACGAGGTCGTCGCGTTCGACGTCGGCCGTGACGACGCCTTCCGCCGGGCGTCTTGCCAGCTTGACGATGGTTTCGACCTGCGGGTCCGCGCCCAGCGCGCGCACGACCCCGGTCCCGATGTTGCCGGTCGCTCCGGTCACCACGATGCGCATCCGGGCCGGTTACCCGGGGTCCGGGCGGACAACCCTGCTATCTTCGAAGGGAAGATCCCTTTGTGAGGAGACCAGTCGTGGCAGGTGACGTCGACATCTCCGGGTAGCCCCGGAGTCCGCAGGCCCCCGGCCGTGCCGGTGCGGGCCGCCGTCGACGTCCCCTTTTCCGCGTTCACTCCATCGAGGTCTTCGCCATGTCCGAAATCGTGCTGTCCGGCCTGTCCTTCTCCTGGCCGGACGACACCCCCGTCTTCGACCGCCTGTCCGCCACCTTCGCGAGCGGCCGCACCGGTCTCGTCGCCCCGAACGGCTCCGGCAAGACGACGCTGCTCAAGCTCGTCGCCGGCGTCCTGAAGCCCGCCGCCGGCAGCGTCACCGCCGACGGCGTGCTCGGCTACCTGCCGCAGGACCTGCCGCTGAGCGGAGAACCGTCGGTCGCCGAAATCCTCGGCGTGGCACCGGTTCTGCGTGCCATCGCCGCCGTCGAGTCCGGCGACGTCGACGAAACGCACTTCACCACCATCGGCACCGACTGGGACATCGAGGAACGCACCCGCGCCCAGCTCGACCGGCTCGGCCTCGACGGCATCGGGCTCGACCGCACGCTGAGCACCCTCAGCGGCGGCCAGATCGTTTCACTGGGCCTCGCCGCGCAGCTGCTGAAGCGCCCGGACGTGCTGCTGCTCGACGAACCCACCAACAACCTGGACGCCGAAGCCCGCCACAAGCTGTACGCCGTGCTCGACGACTGGTCCGGTTGCCTGCTCGTGGTCAGCCACGACCGCGCGCTGCTCGACCGGATGGACCGGATCGCCGAGCTCCACGGCGGCGAAATCCGGTTCCACGGCGGCAACTTCACCGCCTACGAAGAGGCCGTCCGGTCCGCCCGCGAAGTCGCCGAGAAGAACATCCGCACCGCCGAGCAGGAGGTCAAGCGCGAGAAGCGGGAGATGCAGCAGGCCCGCGAGCGCGCCGCCCGCCGGGCCAGCACCGCGTCGCGCACCCTCGGCAACGCCGGGTTGCCCAAGATCTTCGCCGGCACGATGAAGCGCAACGCGCAGGAATCGGCGGGCAAGGCGGACGGCACGCACGCCGCCCGCGTCGGCGCCGCGAAGGCCAAGCTCGACCAGGCCGAACGCGAGCTGCGCACCGAACAGAAGATCAGCCTGGAGCTGCCGCAGACGGTGGTCCCGGCGGGCCGGACGCTCTTCCTCGGCGAAGGCCTGCGGGTGCGCGGGCTCTTCGGCAACGGCGTCGACCTGGCGATCCGCGGTCCCGAGCGGATCGCGCTCACCGGCCCCAACGGCGCCGGGAAGTCGACGCTGCTGCGGCTGGTGCACGGCGACCTCGAGCCCGACAGCGGCACGCTGACCCGCGCCGAGGGCCGGATCGCCTTCCTGTCCCAGCGTCTGGACCTGCTGGACGACGACCGCAGCGTCGCCGAAAACCTGGCGGCGGCCGCCCCTGCGCTGCCCGCCGACCGGCGGATGAACCTGCTGGCGCGCTTCCTGTTCCGCGGCAACCGGGTGCACCTGCCGGTCGGCGTCCTCTCCGGCGGGGAACGGCTGCGGGCCACGCTCGCCTGCGTCCTGTTCGCCGAACCGGCGCCCCAGCTGCTGTTGCTGGACGAGCCGACGAACAACCTGGACCTGGTCAGCACCGGGCAGCTGGAGAGCGCGCTGACGGCGTTCCGCGGCGCGTTCGTGGTGGTGAGCCACGACGAACGCTTCCTCGACGCGATCGGCGTCGACCGGTGGCTGCGGCTCGAAAACGGTGACGTACACGGGTGACGTCGGGCGACGGTCGCCGCGGTCACTCCGGGATTCCTAGCGTGGTGAAGTCACCCGCTGAAAGGAACAACATGTCCGAAGTGACCTACACCGCCGTCGCCACCTCCACCGCGGAGGGCCGCAACGGCGGCCGCGCGACCTCCGACGACGGTGCGCTCGACGTCACCCTCGCCGTGCCCAAGGCCTTCGGCGGCGCGGGCGACGGCACCAACCCGGAGCAGCTGTTCGCGGCGGGCTGGGCGTCCTGCTTCGTCGGGGCCGTGCGCCGGGTCGCGGGCGCGAAGAAGGTGCCGCTGAACGACCTCGCCGTGGTCGCCGAGGTGACCCTGCACCACGACACCGAGGCGGGCGAGTTCCGGCTCAGCGCCGTGCTCCACCTGGAGGCGACGGGCATCGACCAGGCCACGGCCGACGACCTGGTGCAGGGCGCGCACCAGGTGTGCCCGTATTCGAAGGCCACCCGCGGCAACATCGAGGTCACCCTCGACGCGACGGTCGCCTGATGAAGCGCGCACTCACCGCCCTGGCGGCCGTGGCGGTCGCCGGGGCGATCACCGAGATGGATTCACCGCACGCGAACGCTGCGGCGGCGCCCGGCGCGGTGGTCGACGTGATCCACCGAGCGGCGCGTTGAGCAGTCTCCCGCGGCTTGTCGTCAGAGGTGGGTGGCGTCGATGATCGCCTGGGCGAACGGCCGGGGTGCTTCCTGCGGCACGTTGTGGCCGATGCCGTCGTAGATCCGGTGTTCGTACTTGCCGGTGAACTTCGCGCGGTAGGCCGTGCCGTCCTTGGCCGCGCCGTCGAAGTCGCTGCCGATCGTGATCGACGGGACGCCGATGGTCGCGCCGGCCGCCAGTTTCCGTTCGTACGCCTCGTACTGCGGCTCGCCCGGGGCGAGGCTCAGGCGCCAGCGGTAGTTGTGGATGACGATGTCGACGTGGTCCGGGTTGTCGAACGCCGCCGCGCTGCGGTCGTACGTCGCGTCGTCGAAGTGCCAGGCCGGGGACGCGGTCTTCCAGATCAGCTTGTTGAAGTCGTGGCGGTTGGCCGCGTAGCCGGCGCGGCCGCGCTCGGTCGCGAAGTAGTACTGGTACCACCAGCCGAGCTCCGCGGCCGGGGCCAGCGGCTGCTGGTTCGCCGCCAGGTTGGTGACGATGTACCCGCTCACCGCGACGATCGCCTGGCAGCGCTCCGGCCACAGCGCGGCGATGATGTCGACGGTCCGGCCGCCCCAGTCGTAGCCGCCGAAGACGGCTTTGCCGATCTTGAGCGTGTCCAGCAGGGCGATGACGTCGAGCGCCACGGCCGTCTGCTGGCCGTTGCGGACCGTCTCGGCGGACTTGAACGCCGTCGGGCCGTAGCCGCGCAGGTAGGGGACGATGACCCGGTAGCCGGCGCCGGCCAGGATCGGGGCGACGTCGACGTAGCTGTGCGGGTCGTACGGCCAGCCGTGCAGCAGCACGACCGGCTGCCCGGTCGCCGGCCCGAACTCGTGGTAGGCCATGGTGAGCGCCCCGGCGTCGGCCTGCTTGACCGGCCCGAGCGAGGTGTGTTCCCCGGATCCGGCCCGCAGGTCGGGTGCCGCGGCGGGCGCGACGGCGGAGGTGCCGGACGAGCAGGCCGCCAAGGACGTCGCCGCGAGCCCGGCCGCGAACGCCTGCCCGAACCTTCTCCTGCTGATCATCTGCTGCTCCTGTGCGAAAGACCGTGGGACTTTCACGACGTTAGGAGCGGGTTGGTGACCCTCGCGCCCGTCAGGTGACGCAGCCGGTGTACGTCATCCTTCGAGGGTCTTCAGCATCCCGGCGAGGTCGGCGCGGGAGCTCACGCCCAGCTTGGGGAAGATCCGGTGCAGGTGGGTGCCGACGGTGCGGTGCGAAAGGTACAGCCGCTGCCCGATCTCCCGGTTCGTCAGCCCTTCCGCGGCGAGCTGGGCGATGCTCAGCTCGTGCGGGGTCAGCTTGTCCCGGGCGTCCGGGCCGCGGTTCGGGCTCGACTCGCCCGCGCTGCGCAGCTCGCGGCGGGCCCGGTCGGCCCAGGCGGCCATGCCGAGCGCGTCGAACGTCTTGCGGGCGGTGCGCAGGTGCGTCCGCGATTCGACGACCCGCCGCTGCCGCCGCAGCCACTCGCCGAAGGCCAGGTGGACGCGGCCGCGTTCGGCGGGCCAGCCGGCGAGGTCGGCATCGAGGGCTTCGGCGAACCGTTCGTCGCCGGGGTCGAGCACGGCCCGCGCGTACCGGAGGCCGATGTGCAACGCGGGTGACGGCGTGTCCAGGCACTCGAGTTCGGCCACGACATCCCGCAGCTCGCCGGTCCGCCCGGCCCGGACCGCGGCCTCGGTGAGCTCCGCGACGCAGTACGCGCGCAACGCCAGCTGGTAGGCGGGGTCGGCCGGATCGAGCAGCCGGCGCAGGTCGGCGAAGGCGTCCTCGAACCGGCCTTCGCCCAGGTTGGTCAGCCCGCGGGTGAGCTGCACGGTGGCCAGGACGGGCCGGGCACCGGCCGCGAGCCCGGCGCGCTCGGCTTCGTCGGCGAGGGTCTTGGCTTGCTTGTGCTCGCCGCGCAGGGCGGCGATTTCGGCCTGGACGGCCGTGGCCAGCCCGGCCATGAACGGCTGTCCGGTCTCCCGGGCGAACCGCGCCGCCTCCGCCGCGGCGGGCACGGCTCCCGCGAGGTCACCAAGCCGGACGCGGCTCCACGCCTGGACGGCCAGCGCCCGCGGCAGCAGCCCGAGCCGGCCCTGGGCCCGCAGCCCGGGGGCCGCGGCGGCGGAGAACCGGGCGGCGAGGTCGAAGGCGCCGACCTGCAGCGCGGCGCTGCCCAGGTACCGGTCGACCTCGGGATCGGCGCCGGTCCTGGCGACCAGCTCGCGCAGGTGGGCCAGGACGGCTTCGCCGCGTTCGAAAGGCGCGACGTAGGCGGTGACGGCCACGATCCGCGGGTCGTGGTTCGGGATGGGCAGCCGATCGGCGACGTCCAGGAGGTCTCGCCGCGCTTCCGGGCCGGGCTCGGTCCAGAAGCAGCGCATGGCGGCGCTCCAGAGGATCCGCATGGCGGCGTCGGGGTGCCCGTCGTCCGCGACGGAGGCGGCGGTCCGGGCCAGTTCGGCGACGCGGGCCGGGTCTTCGCGGACGCCGTCTTCGAACTCGCTGAGCAACCGGCCGGCGGTGGCCCGGCGGCGGGGATCGGCGGGGCCGGCCGCGTGGACCAGGCGTTCGGCGGTCTCCCGCCGGCCGGACTCGACGGCCAGTTCGGCGGCCAGCAGCAGCCGATCGGCCCGGCGGTCCGGCTGGTCGCTGAGCCGCGCGGCCTGTTCGAGGGCGGCGATGGCGGCGGCGGCCCCACCGCGGAACCGGGCGCGTTCGGCGGTCCGTTCCAGTTCGGCGGCGACGGTCTCATCGGGTCCGGCGGTGGCGGCGGCCCGGTGCCAGGCGCGCCGATCGGGCTGGTCGCGGAGGACCCCGCCGAGGGCGAGGTGCGCGTTCCGGCGGTCGAGCGGGGTGGCCGAGGCGGGGATGGCGGACCGCATGAGGGGGTGCCGGAAGGCCACGGCCCCGGCGGACAGCTCGATCAGCCGCGCTTCGACGGCGGGCGCGAGGATTTCGGGATCGGCGGAGATGTCCAGCAGGACACCTGTCGCGTCCAGGGTCTCTGTCAACGATGTCGTCTCGTTCAGCGCCGCCACCAGCAACGCCGTGCGCGTCACCTCCGGCAGTGCCGCCACCCGGGCCGTGAACGTGCGCTCGAGCCGCTCCGTCAGTGGCAACACCGGATCCAGCCCGTCCAGCGACGTCACCGCCAAGGGCAGTTCCGTCAACGCCAGCGGCAATCCCGCCGCCTCCGCGAGCAACCGCGTCCGGACCGCGGGGGCCAGCCGCGGCGCGACCGAATCCAGCAGCGAGGCCGCCGGGTCCGGGGGCAGCCGGTCCAGCGCCATCGGTACCAGGCCCGCGTCGGCCAACGGGGACTCGAACCCGTCGCGCAGGGTCGCCACCAGGACGATCGGCTCGGTCTCGATCCGCCGCGCCACGAACGCCAGTGCGTCCGCGCTCGCCCGGTCCAGCCAGTGCGCGTCCTCCGCCACCAACAGCAGCGGCTTCACCGCCGCCTCCTCGGCCAGCAACGTCAGCGCCGCCAGCCCGACCAGGTACGCACTCGGCTCCGCGCCGGCCGCCAGGCCCAACGCCGTCTGCAGGGCGTCGCGCTGGGGCTCGGGCAGCTCCGCCACGCCGGCCCGGACCGGGTACAGCAGCTGGTGCAGCCCGGCGTAGGCGAGGTTCCGCTCCGCCTCGGCTCCGGTCGTGCGCAGCACCCGCAGCCCCGCCACCGACGCCGCCGCGGCCGTCGACGCCACCAGCGCGGACTTCCCGATGCCCGCTTCGCCGCGGATCAGGACACCGCTGCGGTCCTCCGGGCCGTCGACGAGCTCGCCCAGCTCCTTCAGCTCGGTGTCCCGCCCGCACAGCGCCATGGAAACGACCTTACCCAACACTGTTTCCGCAGCTCACGGCCGAGTGACGTACGCCGGCAGCGTCATCCGACGGGCGCCGGGCCCGCGGCCGCGCCCCTACCGTTCCCCCGCAATGACCAGCGACCGGAGAGACCCATGCCGAGACACCCGATGAGAAGCCTCCTTTTCGCTGCCGCCGTGCCGCTCCTGCTGACCACCGTCACGCAGCCGGCCGCTTCGGCAGCAACCACGACTTCGTGCGCCGCCGTCGCGGTGCCCACGCCGCCGGGCACCACGATCGAATCCGTGCAGGCCGCACCCCAGGCGTCGTACTGCCTGATCACCGTCACGCTCACCCACACCGGCGCGGACCACGTCAAGGTCGCCGTGGCCCTGCCGTACACCGGCTGGAACGGCCGGCTCCAGGCCCTCGGCGGCAGTGCGTACGCCGCCGGCAACTTCGACGGGCTCCCGCAGGCGGTGAAGGACGGCTACGCCGCCGTCACCACCGACGCGGGCGTCTCCCTCGACGGCCTCGACACGTCCTGGGCGCTGAAAGACGGCCACGTCGACCAGACGCTCCTGACCAACTTCGCCACCCGATCGGTGCACGAAGAAGCCGTGCTCGGCAAGGCCGTCACGCAGCGGTACTACCAGCGCCCGATCTCGTACTCCTACTGGACCGGCTGCTCGACCGGCGGCCGCCAAGGCTACTCCGAAGCCCAGAACCACCCCGGGGACTTCGACGGCATCCTGGCCAACGCCCCCGCCGTCGACTGGACGCAGTTCGCGGTCGCCACCCTCTGGCCGCAGGTCGTCCTGAACCAGAGTCACGACTTTCCCAGCCCGTGCGTGCTTTCGGCGTTCCGCACGGCCGCGGTCCAGGCGTGCGACGCGCGCGACGGCGTGACGAACGGCATCGTCGACCGGCCGGACGAGTGCAGTTACGACCCGCGCAGCCTCGTCGGGACGAAGCTGGTCTGCGACGGCCGCGAGGTCACCGTCACGGCCGCGGACGCCGAGGTCGTCCGCAAGATCTGGACCGGCCCGACCGACGAGCGCGGCCGCCGGCTGTGGGCGGGGCTGCCGAAGGGCGCGGACTTCACGTGGCTGGCCGGCACCCAGCCCGGTCCCGACGGCACGCTGACCGCGCCCGGCTTCCCGGTGGCCGTCAAGTGGGTGCAGTCGTTCCTGGAGAAGCAGGCCGGCTTCGACACTTCGAAGCTCACGTACGCGCAGTTCGCGGCCCTGTTCCGCCAGTCGGTGCGTGAGTACGACGACGTCATCGGCACGTCCGACCCCGACCTGTCGGCGTTCCGCCGCGCCGGCGGCAAGCTGATCACCTTCGTCGGCGCGAACGACCAGCTGATCCCGCCGGGCGGCACGCTGTCCTACCGCACCCGGGTCGAGCGGACGATGGGCGGCCCGCAGCGGGTGAACGACTTCTACCGGTTGTTCCTCGCACCGGGTGTCGAGCACTGCTTCGGCGGTGGCGGCCCGGAGCCGACGAACGCGCTGGGTGCGCTGGTCGACTGGGTCGAGCACGGCAAGGCGCCGGCCACACTGGCGGCGGCCTCCGCGGACGGCAAGACGCGCAACCTGTGCCCGTACCCGCGGGTTTCGCGCTACACCGGCGGTGACCCGGCCACGGCGTCGAGCTACCGCTGCCGCTGATCTCCGGTCCGCGAGCGCTTCCCCCGGCGCTCGCGGACCGCAGTCCTTCGTGGACGCGCTGTACCAGAACGGGGTGTGGCGGCGAAATCCGGGTAACCGCAGACCATGGACATCGGCTTGCTGTACCCGACCCGGGACTGCGGCGAGGACGACTTCGCCGCCCTGTGCCGTCGGCTCGATCCCGCCCCCGGCCTCGATTTCGCCTATGTCGAAGGGGATCCGGGCGCCGGGCTCGACGCGGCCGCCGCGGTGCGGGTGCTCGGGACACCCGAACGCCTCATCGCCGCCGCCGACACCTTCCCGGCCGTTCCGGACGTCGTGAGCTGGGCGTGTTCCAGCTGCAGTTTCACCCACGGCCTCGACGGCGCCCGCGACCAGGCGCGGGCGCTCACCGGCCACCTCGGCGTCCCCGCTAGCAGCACGTCGCTGGCCTACCTCGCCGCCCTCGGCCGGCTGGGCATCGCCCGCGTCACGCTCGCTTCCGTCTACCGCCCGGACCTGACCGGCGCCTTCGCCGACTTCCTCGCCGAGGCCGGCGTGACCACGGTGCACGCCGTCTCGGCCGACGCGGGCTCCGATCGCGCGCTCGCCGGCTGGGACGGACGCCGGATCACCGAGCTCGCCGTGGCGGCCGACCACCCGGACGCCGAGGCAGTGCTCGTCCCCGAGACCGCCCTGCACACCACGCCGCTGCTCGCCGAACTGGACGAACGGATGGGGAAACCCGTGCTCACGGCGACCGCGGTCACCGTGTGGGACGCCCTCGGCGGCGCGCCGGCGCAGGACGGTCTCGGGACGTTGTTCAGTGCCGGGCCGGGCCTCCGTCCGCCGAGCTCATCCGCTTCGTGAACCGGGCCGCCACGTCCCGCAGCTTGATGTTCGTGTGCTGGGACTCCACGATCAGCCGGTGCATCGCCGCGTCCTCGGTGACCCGGTGGATCAGCATCAGCATGCCCTTGGCCTGCTCGATCACCGCGCGCGTCTCCATCGCGTTGCGCAGCTCGTCCGCGAGTCTTCGCGCCTCGCGGTACCGGCGGGTCAACCGCAGCACCGTCTCCACGCACAACGTGAACAGCCGCAACACCTTCGTGTCGAACTCGTGGTAGCCGTGGGTCTCGAAGCCGAACAGAGTGATCGCGCCCACCAGCGTGTCGTCCACCCGCAGCGGCACCGCCAGGTAGCTGCCCACGCCGAGTTCCTTGGCCGCGGCCACGAATTCGGGCCACTGGTCACCCGTTTCGGCGACCGCCACCCGCACGACCTCACCGGTCAGCGCCGCGAGCAGGCCCGGACCGTCGCCTGCCGCGTATTGGACGTCGTCGATGCGCCGGGCTCGCACGTCGGTGAACGCCGCGGTCTGCGTCACTCCGTCGCGGACGACCATGATGCTGGCCAGGTCCGCGTCCGGCACGACCCGGACCGCCTCGCCGCAGACCGCGTCGAGCAGGCCCGGCGTGTCGGACATCGATTCGAGGACCCCGACAAGATCGGCCAGCACGGCGTTCAGCTCGTCGACCCGCTCCGCCATGCCGTCGCCAGTGGTCGGCAAGGCCCACCCCTCCCATGCGTCAAGCGGCGAGCACGGGATCGAGCTCGCCAGCAGCGTCAACAGAGACCACCGCTGGCGTTTCAACGGGTCCGAACGAATTCTACCGGCCGGGGGAGCCCGGTTTGGCGGAGGCCGCGCCGGGTAGCCGCCGAAGATGGACAATCCGGCTGTTGACGACGAGTTGTGGGCGGAGTTCCACCGGGTGGTGAACATGACCTCGCGCGAGCTGGAGGACTGGCTGCGCACCCGCGACGCGGGCCCGGAGACCGAGCCGCTCCCCGACGAAGCAGGCCCGTTGACCGGGCACCAGGTCCTGGCCGTCCTGCGCAAACGGCGGTCCGACGTGGACGACCACGACGCCGACGTGATGCGGAAGGTGGTCGACCGGGTGCTCTCGGAGCGCCGCGACGACCTGGAGCCGACGGCGGGCGAGGCCCACTGGCGCCACCGCCTGATGTCGCTCGGCCACGACCCGCTCAAACCGGCCTGACCAAAGCGCCCCAATGTGGCCTTCGGTGCGTCAGACGCAACCAAGGCCGCCTTGGGGCGCTCGGGGTCAGCGGGGGATGGCCTGCCAGCGCTGGTTGGGCCCGTTGGTCGGCTTGTACAGGCCGATCCGGGCGCCGTCCTCACGGGACTCGCTCGTGACGTCGAGCAGCTGCCCGCTCGCCGCGTTGACGAACGTCCACGTGCCGTCCCCGGTCGTGGACAGCGTCCACTCCGACGCCGGGTCGCACGCGCCCGCCGCGGCCAGCGTCACCGCGCCGCCGGACGTGCTGAGCACCTGACCCGTGCCCGCGTTGGTGATGGTGAACCGATCGCGGTTGCCGTAGCGGCCCGTGCGGTCGGTGAGCGTCCAGCGCTGCGACGGCGCCGACGCGTCCGTCGTGCGCTGCACCAGCGAGCCGTTCTCCGCCGCCAGCGACTTGCCGCTCTGGACGCCGGTGAACGTGACCGGCTTGCCCGAGCCGATGCCCGTGCCGGCCGCCGTCGAGGAGACGCCGTTGACCAGGAAGCTCGTCACCGAGCGCGCCGGCACCCGGAGCGTGGCGTGCGAAGACGTCACCTTCACCGGCTTGCCCCGCTTCAGCGCCCCGGTGACGTCGGTGACGACCGGCGTCACCGACGCGCCCGGCCGGACGTTCCGGAAGCCCGACAGGTCCAGCGTGACGTCCTGGTCGTCGGTGCCCGCGTTGGTGTGCACGACCGTCGCCAGGTCCTCGCCGCGCATCGCGACCGTCGACGCGGTGTCGTTCACCCCGATCAGCCGGTCACCCGGCCGGATGTAGTGGGTGAAGTTGCGCATCGTGTTGAACTTCGTGTTCGTCCTGATCTGGCAGGTCTGCAGCGTGGCGTTCTTCGGGCAGTCGAACGGGACCTGGATCTCGCCCCAGTTCATCCCGGCCGCGGACTCGCCGCCCGGCTTCATGTTGTTGTAGTCCTCGATCGGCTGCCAGCTGACCCACGCGCTCGGTTCCAGGAGCCGCAGGTCGTCGGTGATCTGCTTGGCCATGCCGAGGCCCGGGTCCATGTCGGTGAAGTCCTGGCGGTCCAGCCAGCTGCCGCCGACCTCGCTCATCCACAGCGGCTTGCCCGCGCCCTTGGCCAGGTCGCGCGGGACCGGGCGGTTGCCGGTGCCGTAGGTGTGCACGTTGAGCCGGCCCGCCGCCGCCCGGGCGTCGGCCGACCAGCCGGCCCAGTCCGCGGCGAAGATGTCCGGGTTGGTCTCGTCGGGCGCGGAGACGATCGCCCGCGAACCGGCCGCCTTCAGGGCCGAGGCCATCGCCGGGATCAGCTGCGACTGGACCGACGGGCCGATGTGCGCGCCTTCCTGCCGCCCGCCGGTCGGGTTGCCGTCGGCCCCGAGCGTGGTCTTCCAGTAGTTCGTGTTCGGCTCGTTCAGCGGGTTCACCGAGGCGAACTTGATGCCGTGCGCCTTCTCGAGCGTCCGCACCACCTGCGTCATATACGCGGTGAAGTCGCCGATCTTGTCGGAGCGCAGCTGCTCGTCGGTGGCGTTGAAGCCGCCCGAGACGTACCCGGACACGGTCTGGAAGTACGGCGGCGAGTTGCTGAACGCCTCCCACTTCGTGACCTGCTTCTTGATCTTGTCGACCCACCAGCGCTGGTTCGGGTCGGCCTTCGGGTCGAACTCGGCCGGGTCGCCCGGCGTCCACCAGTCCTTGTCGGCGCGGGTGGTGCCGGCCGGCGCCTTCCACCAGCCCGGGACCGCGGCCCCCGCGCGCAGGTACGACGGGACGTCGGGGGCGTTGCCGCCGCCGACGTTGAACCGGGCGATGTTCAGGTTCAGCCCGTCGGGCCCGAAGACCAGGTCCGCCAGCTTGTTCCGGACGGCGTCCGGGTAGCCGCCGGTCGCCTCGGCCATCCAGGCCAGGCTGGCACCCCAGCCGTCGAAGGGCTGCTGCCGGTAGGTCGGGTCCGGTTTCACCGTGACGGCAGTGGCGGCTTCCGCCGGGGCCGCCGCCACGCCGGTCGCGACAATCGGTACACAAAGGACGGTGAGCAAACGCCGCAAGTTCATCGTCGAACTGCCCTTCGGTGCGGTGGGGACTTTTCAGGCCTCGGTATGGCCGAGCATTGGCCGCGGCAGGAACTGGGCCGCGGGGTCGAGCATCGTGCCCAGTTCGAGCACGACCAGTTCGTTGGCGCCGGCCCGGACCACCGGGCGCGGCACGTACAACGTCCGTTGCGGGCCGCGCCGCCAGTACCGGCCGAGCGCGAACCCGTTGAACCACGCGACGCCCTTGCCCCACTCCCCCGTGTCGAGGAAGAGGTCGGCGGGCTCGTCGACGTCGATCCCGGCGCGCAGCACCACCGGCCCGGCCACCGGGCCCGCCACGGACTCCGGCGTGCCGGGCCGCAGCGAAGGCAGCCTGGCCAGGTCGAACGGCAGCACGTCCCAGCCGGTCAGCGGCTCGCCGTGCAGCGCCGCCCCGCCGATGATGCCCTTCGCCTCGCCGATGCGCGGGCCGTAGTCGACGCGGCCCTGGTCCTCGACCAGCACCAGCAGCTCACCGGCCGCGCGCGGCAGCGGGATCGCGCGCTCGTGGTGGTCCCGGCTGAGCGTGCCCACGAGGTCGCCGTCGAAGAACACCGTGGCGCGGTCGCGGACCTCGCCGAAGGTCAGCACGCCGGGCCGGTCGCCTTCGACCCTCGTGCGCAGCAGCGCGAGCTGCGGCATCGGCGTGAGGTCGTCGAACGCGGGCAGTTCCTCGTGGAATTCCCAGGTCCCCCAGCGGTCCGGGGCGTCGAGCAGCCGGACGGGGTCGCCGAGCGCTCCGGACGGCGTCGGCGCGGGCCGCGCCGGCGGCGGGACCGTGTCGGGCACCTTGTGGTAGCGGGCGATCACGTCGCGGAAGGCGTGGTACTTCGGCGTCGGGTCGCCGGCTTCGTCCAGCGGCGCGTCGTAGTCGTAGGAGGTGATCAGCGGCTGGTAGACGCCCTTGTCGTTGGCGCCGTTGGTGAGCCCGAAGTTGGTGCCGCCGTGGAACATGTAGAGGTTGACCGACGCGCCCGCGGCCAGCAGCGCGTCGAGCTCCGCCGCCGAGTCCGCGGCCGAGGTCGTGTGGTGGTGCGCGCCCCAGTGGTCGAACCAGCCGTTCCAGAACTCGCTGCACATCAGCGGTCCGGTCGGCTGGTGCGCGCGCAGGGTGGCCAGCCGCGCCTCGGCGCCGGACCCGAAGGACGCGGTGCGGTGCAGCCCGTCGAGACTGCCCGCCTCCAGCATTTCCGGCGTCGGCTGGTCCACTGTGGTCAGTGGCACGGTGACGCCGGAGTCGCGCGTGTGCTCGGCGAGCGCTTTCAGGTAGCGCTTGTCGTCGCCGAACGCGCCGTATTCGTTCTCCACCTGCACCAGCAGCACCGGCCCACCGCGGTCGATCTGGTGCGGGACGACGACCTCGTACACCTTCGTCAGGTACTCGCGGACGGCGTCGAGGTACTTCGGCTCGTACCGGCGGACCCCGACCGTGGGGTCGCGGAACAGCCACGCGGGCAGCCCGCCGTTGTCCCACTCGGCGCAGATGTACGGGCCCGGCCGCACGATCGCGTACATCCCGGCGTCGGCGATCATGCGCAGGAACCGGTCGAGGTCGAGCCCGCCGGTCAGGTCGAACGTGCCGGGCTCGGGGGCGTGCGCGTTCCACGCCACGTACGTCTCGATGGTGTTGAGCCCCATCCGCCGGGCCTTGTCGATCCGGTCGGCCCACAGGTCCGGGTGCACCCGGAAGTAGTGCAGGGCACCGGAAAGGATCCGGAACGGACGGCCGTCGAGCAGGAAGTCGTGCTCCCCGATGGCGAACTCAGGCATGCGGGCCCGCCTGGGGGGTCAGCTGGAGCACGGTCCAAGACAGCGGTGGCAGTGTCACGGTGATGGTGGTCCCCCCGGGATCGGACGTCGCGACGGCGCCGGGTAGCGGCACCGGCCGGACCGGTTGTGCGTCGGCGGTGTTCGCGGTGTGGCGGGTCTCGCCGTCCGGTGTGGTCAGGGTTTCGGCGGCGTACACGCCGAACCGGGCGCCGCGCAGGCGGATCCGGACTTCGGTCGGCGACGCCGTCGCGCGGTTGGTGAGGAAGACCGCCCCGCGCCCGGAGTCCTCGACCGTCGCGGCGGCGTCGACGAGGTCGACTTCGCCGTGCTGCGCGGTGCGGAGCCGGTCGCCTTCGACGGCCAGGCGCAGGCTCGCCCCGCCGGCCAGCGCGGCGACCTGCCGGAACGGGTGGAACGTCGTCTGCCGCCACGCCGGGCCGCCGGGCTCGGAGCGGATCGGCGCGATGACGTTCACCAGTTGCGCCTGGTTCGCCATGGTGACGCGGTCGACGTTGCGCAGCAGGGAACTCAGCAGCGAGCCGACGACGACCGCGTCGGTGACGGTGTAGGTGTCCTCGATGATCCGCGGGTGCTGCCGCCAGCCGCCCGCGGCGAGTTCGGCCTGGTCGACCTCGTTCCAGCGGCGCAGGTCCCAGACGTTCCACTCGTCGACGCTGATCCCGATCTTCTTGTCCAGGCCCAGCTCGGCGAGGGTTGCGTCGATGACGCCCGCCGTCGTGCGGATGTAGCGGTCCAGCGCCGCCCCGCTGGCCAGGTAGCTGTCGGTGTCGCCGTGCAGCTCCTGGTAGTAGGCGTGCAGCGAGATGTGGTCGACCAGCTCGGCCGTGTGGCGCAGCACCGTGCGCTCCCACGAGCCGAACGTCGGCATGTCGGCGTGCGAGCTGCCCGCGACGACCAGCTCGACGTCCGGATCGATCATCCGCATCAGCCGGGCGGTCTCCGCGGCCAGGCGGCCGTACTCTTCGGCCGTCTTGTGGCCGATCTGCCACGGGCCGTCCATCTCGTTGCCGAGGCACCACAGCTTGAAGCCGAACGGGCGGTCGGCGCCGTTGGCGCGCCGCCGCTCGCTCAGTTCCGTCCCGCCGGCGTGGTTGCAGTACTCCAGGACGTCGGCGGCCTCCTGGATGCCGCGGGTGCCGAGGTTGACCGCGTACATCACCTCGGCACCCGCGGCTTCGGCCCACGCGACGAATTCGTGCAGGCCGAAGCGGTTGGACTCGACGCTGTGCCACGCCGGGTCGAGCCGGACCGGCCGGGTTTCGGCCGGTCCGACGCCGTCTTCCCAGCGGTAGCTCGAGACGAAGTTGCCACCGGGGTAGCGCAGCACGGTCGGCCCCAGTTCCCGGACCAGCTCCAGGACGTCGCCGCGGAACCCGCGATCGTCGGCTGTGGAGTGCCCGGGCTCGTACAGCCCGGTGTAGACCGACCGGCCCATGTGCTCGACGAACGAGCCGAAGAGGCGACGCGGGACCGGGCCGACGACCCGGCCCGCGTCACCTTCGATGTGGACGGTCATCCGGCGCTGACCGTGAAGCCCTGCTGGTTGCCGTAGTCGACGATGGCCTGCTGCCAGGCCGCCAGGCCCGCGTCGAGCGGGGTGGCGTTCAGGTAGGCCTTGCCGGCGGTGTCGCTGAAGATGCTGTTGGCGTAGGTCTGGTACGGCAGGTACGTCCAGCCCGGCGCGACGTCCTTCGACGCGCTCGTCAGCACCTGGTTGATCTTCTGGCCGCCGAAGTACGGCACGGCCTCGTCGACGTACGCGGGCGAGGTCAGGTCGGCCGTGGTGGACGGGAAGCCGCCGCTCTTGATGAACGGCTGGACACCGCCGCCGTGGTTGAGCCAGCGCACGAACGCCGCGGCGAGCGCCGGGTTCTTGCTCTGCTTGACCACGGACTGGGCGCTGCCGCCGTTCTCCGCGGTGACCGCCTTCTGCCCGTCGTAGGTCGGCATCGGCGCCACGGCCCACTTCCCGCTGCCGCCGGGCACCGAGGAGATGAAGTTGCCCGGCATCCACGCGCCGGTGACCAGGGAGGAGATGGTGCCGTCACCGAGGGCGCGGAACCAGTCGTCGGACCACTCCTTGACCGGGGCGAGCAGCTTGCCCTGCACCAGCTGGTCCCACATCGCGGTCCACTTCTTGGCGCCCGCGTCGGCCAGGTTGACCTTCACGTTCCGGCCGTCGACGGTGAACGGGTGCCCGCCGGCCTGCCAGATCATGCTCAGCACGAACCCGGGGTCACCGGTGTCCGAGGTGATGTACTTGGTGGGGTCGGCGGTGTGCAGCTTCTTCGCCGCGTCGATGTACTCGGCCCAGGTCTTCGGCACCGCGATGCCGTTCTTGTCGAAGACCTCCTTGTTGTAGAACAGGGCCATCGGGCCCGAGTCCTGCGGGAGGCCGTAGATCCCGTTGCCGTTCTTCACCTGCGCCCACGTCGAGGCGCTGTAGTCCTTTTCGAACGACCCGAAACCGAACTGGTTGAGGTCGGCCAGCGAATCGGTCAGCGCGAACTGCGGGAGGGCGTAGTACTCGATCTGGGCGACGTCGGGGGCGCCCGAGCCGGCCTTGATCGCGTTCTGGAGCTTGGTGTACTCCTCCTTGTTGGTCCCCGCGTTGACGTAGTTGACCTTGACGTTCGGGTATTCCTTCTGGAACGCGGCCACCTGGTCCTTGGCCGAGGGCGTCCAGCTCCAGTAGGTGATCTCCCCGCCGGCCTTCAGCGCGGCGTCGACGGAGTCCTGGGTGCCGGTGGCGGCGGCGGGCGCGGACGGCGAGCCCCCGGACGAGCAGCCGACCGCGAGCGCGGCGGCCAGCGCGAGGGCGGCGGCCGCCTTGGCGCGGGTGCGGATTCTTGACATCGAGTGTCCCTTCACGGCGGTGTGACGGCGGGTTATTGCTTAACGCTTCCGGCGCTCAGCCCGGACTGCCAGAACCGTTGCATGAGCAGGAAAGCGACGACGAGGGGAATGACGGTGAGCAACGACCCGGTGAGGACCAGGTTGAAGATCGGCTGGGCGCCGGCGCCGTTGGCCTGGGCGCTCCACTGGTTGAGCCCGACGGTCAGCGGGTACCACTTCGGCTCGCTGAGCATGATCAGCGGCAGGAAGTAGTTGTTCCACGTCTGCACCATCGTGAACAGCGCGACCGTGATGATCCCGGGGACCAGTTGGCGCAGCGTCACGGTGAGGAAGATCCGGAGCTCGCCCGCGCCGTCGATCCGCGCCGCTTCCAGGAGTTCGTCCGGGATGGCGTCGGCGGCGTAGACCCAGATCAGGTACAGGCCGAACGGGCTGATCAGCGACGGGATGAGCACCGCCAGCGGCGTGTTGGTCAGCCCGAGCTTGCTGAACATCAGGAACGTCGGCACGGCCAGCGCGGTGGGCGGCACGGCCACCGCCCCGAGGACGACGGCGAACACCCCGCGGCGGCCGGGGAAGCGGTACTTGGCCAGCCCGTAGCCCGCCGCCGTGGCGAGGACCGTCGCGCCGCCGGCGCCGACCACGACGTACAGCAGCGTGTTGCCGAGCCAGCGGAAGAAGATGCCGTCGTTGTAGGTGAACGTCTGGCCGATGTTGTCGAACAGCGCGAACGGGCCGCCGAACGAAAGCCCGGACGTCGAGAACAGGGCGGGCTGCGTCTTGCTGGCGTTGATGACCAGCCAGACGAGCGGGACCAGGCTGTAGATCAGGTACAGCACCATGACCGACGTGAGGACGCGTGACTTGCGGGGCCGCGTCACCGAAAGCGTGGCCATCACATTTCCTTCCGGGAGCCGCGCAGCTGCACGACGTAGGCGATGACGCCGGTGATCACGCCCATCACGATCGCGACGGTGGCGGAGTAGTTGTACTGCTGCCCGTTGAAGGAGAGGGTGTACGCGTACATGTTCGGCGTGTAGAAGGTGCCGATCGTGTTCGGCACCAGGTTGCGCATGATGTTCGGCTCGTTGAAGAGCTGGAAGCTGCCGATGATCGAGAAGATCGTGGCGATCACGATCGCGCCCCGGATCGCGGGGAGCTTGACCGACAGGATGGTGCGGAACGGGCCGGCGCCGTCGATCGCGGCCGCCTCGAACAGCTCCTTGGGGATCACCTTCAGCGCGGAGTAGAAGATGAGCATGTTGTAGCCCACGAACTCCCACGTGACGATGTTGCCGATCGACGTGAGCAGCCAGTTCTCCGACAACGGCTTCACCGCGTCGGTGCCGAGCAGGTGGTTCAGGTCGGCGGCCAGTCCGAAGTGGTCACCGTAGATGAAGCCCCACATCAGCGAGGCGACCACGGCGGGCACCGCGTACGGCAGGAAGATCACGATCCGGAAGAACCCGGCGGCGTGCAGCCGGGCGCTGTCGATGGCCAGCGCCGCGATCAGGGCGAGCACCAGCATGATCGGCACCTGCACGGCGAGGAAGACCAGCACCCGCCGGAAGGCCTCCCAGAACTTCGGGTCGCCGAAGACCTGCACGTAGTTGTCGGCGCCGACGAACACCGTGCCGCCGAAGAAGGCCTGGTCGCGGAAGAGGCTCAGCACGAACGCGTACACGACGGGCGCGATGAAGGTCAGCGCGAAAACCACCATGAACGGGGCGACGAAGAGCCAGCCCCGCCATTTCCGCCGCGGCCGGCGGGCCGCGGGCGCCCGGCGCGCAGGCACCGGGGCGGGCGGAGCCGCTGTGGACGTCATCGTCTCTCCGAGTGGTCAGGTGAGCCGGGCGCTGGACCCGGCGTGATGTTTACGTCAACATGGACGGCCGCAGAGTAACGTGTTGACGTAAACATGTCCAGGGAACCAAGGAGTGACCGTGCCGCGCCAGACAGCGACGTCATCCGCACCCGGCCCCGCCCGGCGCCGGGGCCCGTCGATGGCCGACGTCGCCCGCGAGGCGGGTGTCTCGGGCCAGACGGTCTCGCGCGTCGCGAACGGCAAGACCAATGTGGACGAAGCGACGCGGGAGCGGGTCCTCGCCGCGATGCGCCGGGTCGGCTACCGGCCCAACAGCGCGGCCCGCGCCCTGCGCAACGGCCAGTTCCGCAGCATCGGCGTGATCATTTCGGCCCTCCCGACGTTCGGCAACAGCCGCACCCTCGACGCCATCGCGGCGGCGGTAGTCCCCGAGGGGTTCTCGATCATCCTGATGCCGGTGACGCGGCCGACGCAGGGCGAGGTGACGGGCGCGTTCAGCACGCTGAACGAGCAGGCCGTCGACGGCGTGATCATCTTGATCGAGCAGCACCAGCTTGACCAAAGCGAAATCGAACTGCCGCACGGGCTGCCGGTGGTGGTGATCGACTCGAGCGCCCGCTACGACTACCCGGTGGTGGACAACGACCAGGCCGACGGCGCGGCCCGGGCCACCAGCCACCTGCTTTCCTTGGGTCACTCGACGGTCTGGCACATCGCGGGCCCCCCGCAGTCCTACTCGGCCGAGCGCCGCCGGAAGTCGTGGCAGGCCACGTTGGAGCGCGCCGGCGCTTCGGTACCGCCGGTGCTGGTGGGCGACTGGTCGCCGGAGTCGGGTTACCAGGCGGGCCTGCGCCTGGCGGCGGACCCTTCCGTGACGGCCGTGTTCGCGGCGAACGACCAGATGGCACTGGGCCTGCTGCGCGCCCTGCACGAGTCGGGTCGCGCGGTGCCGGCGTCGGTGAGCGTGGTCGGGTTCGACGACATGGAGGAGTCCGCCCACTTCTGGCCCCCGTTGACGACGATCCGCCAGTCGTTCGAGGCGGTGGGCCGCCACGCGGTGAAGGCCCTCCTGACGGAAATCGAGACCGGCACGGAAGCCGGCGAACCGGTGTTGCTCCCGACGGAACTGGTCATCCGCTCCAGCACCGCCCCACCCCCAGCGTGACAAACGAGCAATCACCCGTGCCCACCAAGGCATCACGCGTGCTTGAGCGGGCATCAAGCGTGATTCGGCGGGCATCACGTGTGATTGAGCAGGCAACAGCGCGATGCCCCTCCAATCACGAGTGATGCCCCTCCAATCACGCTTGATGCCCCGCCAAACACGAGTGATGCCCGCTCAATCACACGAACCGACCCTCCAGGTACGCAAGACGACCGGCCAGGCACGCGCGCGCGGGCGGCCTCGGGCGGGCGGGCGCGGCCGCGCGAGCGGGCCTGGGTGAGCGGGCGCGGGTGAGCGGGGGGAAATGGGTCGTTTCAGGGGGGCGGGGCGGGGGAATTACCGGCCACCAAGCCGGAAACTCCGGTACCCCCAACGTCCCAGTGGCGTGGACCATTCGGCCCCACTCCACGGAAACGAGGCCGCCATGCTCGCCATTCTCGCCGCCGTTCTCTTCGGGCTCGCCCTGCTCATGGAGCTGGCCGGGTTCGGGCTGGGGCCGGTGATCACCACCGGGACGCTCACCACCGCCGGGCTGCTGTGCGTGGCCCTGCACCTGGCCGGGGTCGCCACCGACCGGTCGCGGTTCACCCGGCGGCGGCGTCGTCGCTGACTCGCCTCAGCACCTGCGCGAACACCTCCGGCGACTGGGCTCCCGCCACGCCGTAGCGCTGGTCGATCACGAAGAACGGAACGCCGGACGCGCCGAGAGCGCGGGCCTGCTCGCCGTCCGCCGCCACTTCTTTTTCGTACGCGTCGGACTCGAGTACGGCTCGCGCCTCGTCCGCGTTCAGTCCCGCTTCCGTGGCCAGCGAGACCAGCGAGTCGTGGTCGAACAGCGAACGACGCTCGGTGAAGTGCGCCGCGTAGAACCGGTCGACGACGGCGTCGGCCAGTCCTCGGTCGGCCGCGAGGTGGACCAGGCGGTGGCCGTCGACCGTGTTGCCCATGTGGACGCCGTCGAGGTGGTACTCGAGGCCGTCGGCCGCCGCGCGCTGCTCCATCTGGGCTTCCATCGCGTCCGCTTCTTCCAGTGTGCGGCCGTACTTCTCGGCCAGCACCTCGCGCGTCGGCCGCGATGTCCCGCGTGGGAACGTCGGGTCGAGCTGGAACGAGTGGTGCACCACTTCGACGTCGGCACCCACTTCGGCCACCGCCTGCTCGAAGCGGCGTTTGCCGAGATAGCACCAGGGACAGACCAGATCGGACCAGATGTCTACGCGCACGAAACCACGCTAACCGAAGGGACGCCGCGCACTTCAAGGTAACCGGGCCCCACCTGCGCACTAGGGTGGGCAGGTGACCGTCTCGACCGACGACATCGTCCGGCACGCGGCCCGGCTGCTGATGGCCGGGACGCGCCTCGATCTCGGGCGGATGGCCGCCGAGCT
The DNA here is from genome assembly GCF_014654205.1 of Amycolatopsis bullii. GTDB lineage: Bacteria > Actinomycetota > Actinomycetes > Mycobacteriales > Pseudonocardiaceae > Amycolatopsis > Amycolatopsis plumensis. The sequence continues at coordinate 96,536 of NZ_BNAW01000026.1, read as the reverse complement.
CGGGATTTCGCGCACCACGTTCTTCCGGCGCGTCGGCAACCGCGACGACCTGATGGGCGCCGGGCTGCGGCTGCTGTCCGACCGGACCTGGCAACGGGCGCTCGACGGCTGGCGCGCCGAGCACGGCGACGCGGTCCGCACCCCGGACGGCCGGCTGCGCTGCCTGTGGGTCATGGAGGCCTACCGCCGCGAGGTCGCCGGCAGCGAGGGCATGCGCAAGCTGATCGAAGCGGAGTCGACCGTCGCCCTCCGCGTGCTCACCGACCCGCGCGGCGCGGTCCAGCCCGGGCTGGTCGACGCGCACGTCGAGCTCTTCCACGCCGACGCCGAAGCCGCCGGGCTGGCCCCGCTGGTCGGCCTGCCGGACCTGGCCTTCGCGGTCGTCCGGCTCGGCGAGTCCTTCCTCTACTCCGACGTCCTCGCCGCCCGCTCGGTGGACCTCACAGTCGCCACGACGCTGGTGGACACCCTCGTGCGCGGCGCACTGGAGCCGGTCAAGGTTCACTGAGCGACCGCACAGTTCGTCAGACCACTCCCCCATTCGGAGGATGTGGAACATTTCGCCAAGGTGTTTCATAGGCGCAGGGAAAGCGGTTACCCCGCACCCCGCCCGCGGCACGTCCTTCCGTTGCCGTGCACCAGTTCTCCGATCCGCCCGTCTGTGTCCGGGCGTGCTTTCGCCTGCCCGGGGAAAGAGAGCGATCCATGTCCGCACCCACCAGCTCGCCGACGACGTCCGGCTTGGGTGAGAAAATTTCCCGCCGACGCGGCTGGCGCGCCAAGGCCGCCGGCGTCGTGCTGGCCGCCCTGGCGGTGACCACCGCGGTCGCCGCGCCGGCGCCCGCCGCCGCGAACCCCTACGAGCGGGGCCCGGACCCGACCAACGCCAGCATCGAGGCCACCCGCGGCTCGTTCGCGACCAGCACCGACACGGTGTCGCGGCTGGCCGTCTCCGGCTTCGGCGGCGGCACCATCTACTACCCGACGACCACGACCGCCGGCACGTTCGGCGCGATCTCGATCGCGCCCGGCTTCACCGCCACCCAGTCGAGCATCGCCTGGCTGGGCCCGCGCCTGGCCTCGCAGGGCTTCGTGGTGTTCACCATCGACACCCTGACCACCTCCGACCAGCCCGACAGCCGCGGCAGGCAGCTCCTCGCTTCCCTGGACTACCTGACGCAGCAAAGCAGTGTCCGGTCACGGATCGACAGCAGCCGGCTCGGCGTCGTCGGGCACTCCATGGGTGGCGGCGGCACGCTCGAAGCGGCGCGCTCCCGCCCGTCGCTGCAGGCCGCGGTGCCGCTGACCGGCTGGAACCTGACGAAGAACTGGTCGACGCTGCGGGTGCCGACGCTCGTCGTCGGGGCGCAGTCGGACACCATCGCGCCGGTGGCGTCGCACTCGATCCCGTTCTACACCAGCCTGCCGTCCTCCCTGGACCGAGCGTACCTCGAACTGCGCGGCGCCAGCCACTTCGCGCCCAACACGGCGAACACGACGATCGCGAAGTACACGCTCTCCTGGCTCAAGCGGTTCATCGACAACGACACCCGCTACGAACAGTTCCTCTGCCCGATCCCCAGCACCAGCCTGTCCATTTCGGACTACCGCGGCAACTGCCCGCACAACGGTTAGCCTGCCACGCCGAGGGTGACGACGACCTTGCCCTTGGCGTGCCCGGCTTCGGAGTAAGCGAACGCGGCACGCAGGTCGTCGAACGGGTAGCTCCGGTCGACGACCGGCGTGACCGCGCCGCGCTCCACGAAACCGGTCAGCTCCCGGAGCACCGCCGCCTTGTCCGGGCAGGCGACGGCGTCCGCGAGCACGACCCGCCTTCGCGCCACCGGCCCGGAAGCCAGCGCCGCGAAGACGTGCCCGGCGGGCTGCACCCAGCGCCCCGCCGGACCGCCGACGGCGACGAAGGTGCCGCCCCGCGCCAGCACCCGCCGGCAGGCGAACACCGACCGGCTGCCGGCGACGTCCAGCACGACGTCGTAGCGGCGGCCGCTGCGCGTGAAGTCCTCCGCCCGGTAGTCGAAGACGTGTTCGGCGCCCAGTGAGCGCGCGGCCGAAGCGTTCGCCGCGCTGCAGACCGCATCGACCCTCGCCCCCAGCGCCTTGGCCAGCTGGACGGCGAACGTGCCGACGCCGCCGGAAGCGCCGTTGACCAGCACCCGCTGCCCGGCTTCGACACCCCGCAGGGACAGGAGCGCGGTGACGGCCGCCATCGGCATCGCCGCCGCTTGCTCGTAGGTGAGGTTCACCGGCATCGGCGCCAGCAGGTCCTCGCGCACGCAGACGTACTCGGCGTGCGCACCCCGGGGCAGCAAGGCGTAGACATCGTCACCCGGGGCGAACCGGGCGCCGGGCGTCTCGACCCGGCCCGCGAGGTCGCAGCCGAGGACGCCGGCTCGCGGACGCAGGCCGAAGCCGCCCGGCATCAACCGGGCCACGTACGGCTCGCCTCTCAGGTGGTGCCAGTCGTACGGGTTGACCGAGCTCGCCCGCACCCGCACCAGCACCTCGCCTTCGCCGGGCACCGGATCGGGCACGTCCTCGAGGACCAAGCTCGACGCAGGACCGTATCCGCGCTGGACCAGGGCTTTCATGTCGCCTCCCAGAATTCGTACGCCGTAAGTCGTACAACGTAAGGTACGCCGTACACCGTAAGAACGTCAACGGCGCCTTACCTTGTACGATCTTGTGGGTGACAACCGACGCCCGGATGCCTCTCAGCCGCGAGCGCGTCCTGCGCGCGGCGGTCGGCCTCGCCGACGAACACGGGTTGCGGGCGCTCACGATGCGCCGCCTCGCCGAAGAGCTCGGCGCCGAGGCGATGTCGCTCTACTACCACGTGGCCAAGAAGGAAGACGTGCTCGACGGCATCGTCGACGTCGTGGCCGGGGAGATCAACGAGGCCGTCGCCCGGGTCGAACCGGCCCCGGACTGGAAGACGGCGGTGCGGCGGCGGATCCTGGCCGCGCGGCAGGTGTTCCTCCGGCACCGCTGGGCACCCGAGCTGTTCGAGACGCGGTCGTCGACGAGCACCGAGGTCCTGCGCTACTACGACGCGCTGGTCGGGCTCATGCGCGACGGCGGGTTCTCCTACGACCTGGTCCACCACGCGCTGCACGCGCTCGGCAGCCGCGCGCTCGGGTTCAGCCAGGAGCTGTTCGACCCGAGCGCCGGCGAGTCGGCGGACGTGCCGGTCGACCTGGCCTGGCAGCTGCCGAACCTGGCGACGATGCTCAGCGAGATCGCCCACGACGACCCGGACTCGACCCTGGGCTGGTGCGACGACCAGGCCGAGTTCGAATTCGGCCTCGACGTCATCCTCGACGGCCTGGACCGGCTGCGGCAGCGCTAGTCCACCAGCTGGGACACCCCCGCTCACCGGGGCAAAATCAAAGCTGTGTCACGACCTCTGCGGAAGCTCGGCTTCCTGACCATCGGCCTGTTCGACGCGGCCGACCCGCGCCGGGGCCACGAGTCGACGCTGGAGATCATCGAGCTGGGCGAACGGCTCGGGTTCGACAGCGCTTGGGTGCGCCACCGGCACCTGCAGTACGGCATCTCGTCGCCGGTCGCCGTGTTGGCCGCCGCGTCGCAGCGGACGAGCCGGATCGAGCTCGGCACCGCGGTGATCCCGCTCGGCTGGGAGAACCCGCTGCGGCTGGCCGAGGACCTCGCCACCGTCGACCTGCTCTCCGGCGGGCGGCTCAACCCGGGTCTCAGCGTCGGGCCGCCGATGCGCTGGGACGAGGTCAAGCACGCCCTCTACCCGGACACCGCCGACGCCGAGGATTTCTCCTACGCCCGGGTGGAGCGGCTGCTCGGCTTCGTCCGCGGCGAACCGGCCACCGGGTTCAGCGGCACCGAAGGCTTCGAGGTGTTCTCCGACCGCGTCCAGCCGCAGGCGCCCGGCCTCGGCGACCGCCTCTGGTACGGCGGTGCGAGCCTGCGGTCGGCGGAGTGGGCGGGCAAGCACCGGATGAACTTCCTGACCAGCAGCGTGGTCAAGGCCGACGGCGAGAGCACCGACTTCGCCGAAATCCAGCTCTCGCACATCCGGACGTTCCGCGCGCAGCACCCCGCCGGCCGCATCTCGCAGGGCCTCGTCGTCATCCCCACCGACAGCGCGACGCCGGAACAGCGGGCGAAGTACGCGGCCTACGCCGAAAAACGGCTGCCCCGCACGGTGGAACCCCAGGGGCCCGCGCGGATGCTGTTCTCCCCCGACTTCGTCGGCACGTCCGCGGAAATCGCCGGGCGGCTGCACGAGCACAAGGCGTTCCGCGAGATCGACGAGGTGGCTTTCGCCCTGCCGTTCACCTTCGAACACGAAGACTACGTGCAGATCCTCACCGACATCGCGGAACGCCTCGGCCCCCTGCTGGGGCGCTAGCTCACTGGTTGGTGCCCGGCGTGAGCACCTTGTCGATCACGAAGACCGTGGCGTTCTTCGTGGGGATGTTGCCGCACAGGATCTTCGCGCCGTTGATCGTCATGTTCTCGCCCGAGCCCTCGATCTTCACCGGGCCGCCGGCGGTGTTGAGCGTGTCGACCGAACCGGCCGTGGCGAGGCCCTTGGCGTCGTAGCGCTTGCCGACGACGTGGTACTGCAGGATCGGCGCCAGCTCGGCGGGCTTGCCGGCGAGTTCGTTGAACTTGGCGTCGCCCAGCGCTGCGAACGCCGGGTCGGCAGGGGCGAAGACCGTGATGGCCTCCTGGCTGTTCAGCGTGTCGACCAGGTTGGTGGCCTTGACCGCCGCCACCAGTTTGGTCAGCAGCGGGTTGGTCGACGCGGCCGAGGCGACCGGCTGCGGGCCCATCGAGTCCAGCGAACCGGGCGCGGAGCCCTGCGGCAGCTGCGCACAGGCCGGGCCGAAGACGTCGGCGTTGGTGGTCATGCCGTTGCCGGAACCGGACGCCATGCTGGAGGTCGGCGCGGGCACCGACGACGACGGCATCGCGCTGCTGGAACTGCCCGACGAAGCGGTGTCGCTACCGCTGCACGCGGTCAGCGAAAGGGCGGCGACGGCGGCGACGCCGATTCCGGCGACACGGAGCTTGGTCACTAAAATCACTCCCATAAAGCGGCTGAGAACTGCTTCTTGCTGTGGATTCGAACCTGCGGGTAAATCGGCTTGCCCCCGTTCGGGTGATCCGGGTCACCGCGCCGTGAAGGCGATGCTGTGCCACCCGGTGGCGCCGTCGGGGACGGTCCCGGCGCGCATTTCGGTCTGCGTGGCCCCGGTTTTGTCCGTCGCCCGGCAAAAGACCTGGTGCCCGCCCGGTGCGACGTCGAACTCGAGCCACCACATGCGCCAGGTGTTCAGGTTGACTTCGTGGGACAGCACGGCTTCCCGCCACGGCCCGTCGTCCAGGCGCAGCTCGACCTTGGCGATCCCGGTGTGCTGCGCCCAGGCGATCCCGGCGACCCGCACCTTTCCGGAAGAAACGGTTTCAAACCCCTTCGGCGTATCGATGCGCGATTGTGTCTTGATCGGCGCTTCGCGACCCCAGCCGCGTTTCAGCCAATAAGCCTGCCGCGCGTCCCAGGTCGTGACTTCGAGGTCGGTCACCCATTTCGTGGCCGACACGTACCCGTACAAGCCGGGAATGACCAGCCGGGCCGGGAAACCGTGCTCGATCGGCAGCGGCTCACCGTTCATCCCGATGGCGAGCATGGCCCCGCGCGTCCGGTCCAGCGCCGCGGCGACCGGGCTGCCGGACGTCCAGCCGTCCACACTGGACGAAAAGAGCTGCTCGGCACCGGGCCGCACCCCGGCCTCTTCGAGCAGATCGGCCAGGTCGACGCCGACGAAGTTCGCGGTCGACACGTAGGTACCGCCGACCTCGTTGGACACGCAGGTCATCGTGATCGTGCGTTCCACCAGCGGCCGGTTCCGGATATCGCCGTAGCGGTACCGGAGTTCGCGGTCGACCATGCCGTGCAGCCGCAGGCTCCAGTCCTCGGCGCGCACCTGCGGCACGGTCAGCGCGGTGTCCACCCGGTAGAAGCGGTCGTTGCGGGTCAGGAAAGCCGGCGTGCCCAACTTCGCGAAGTCGGCGTCGGCCGGGATCATCGGCGCCGTCCGGGCCGGGACGAGCCGCCCGACCGCTTCGCGCGACGCCGCCGCGTCCCGGCGGCCGGCGAGCAGCTGCCCGCCGAGACCGGCGACCCCCGCACCCACGACGACGCCGGCGCCGGCCAGCAGCACCGTCCGGCGCGAAGAGTCCGGGGCGACGTCGAGCCGGTGCAGGAAGGCGAACGTCCCGACACCGGCGACCAGGCTCGCCAGCGGGGCGAGCAGCGCGACCGCGTCGAGGTCGGGCCGCGTGTACACCGCGACCAGCCCGACGAGCCCGAACCCGGTGATCACCACCAGCCCCGGCACCGGCGTCCGGCGGGACAGCAGGCCCGCCACCGCCGCGACGGCCACCATGACCACGGCCATCCCGGACAGCAGCACGAGCTTGTCGTGGGTGCCGAAGGTGCGGACGGCGAAGTCCTTCAGCCACACCGGGGTCAGATCGATGGCGCCGTTGCCGACGGCCAGGTAGGGCGAGGCGTTGACGCCGACGAACCCGGCGACGAGGTGCCCCGCCGCCAGGGCCGCCCCGAGCGCCAGGACGCCGAGCAAGGCGGCCCACCCGCGGCTACGCAAGGGAAATCCTGGTGACGGCGGGGGTGGTGGGGCCGTCCGAACCCCCGGCGGGCTCGACGGTGATCCCGATCCGGTCGACGTCCGCCGGGAGGTCGGCCACGAGCATCCGCTGGGACTTCTCGGTCGACATCAGCCCGGCCGAGCGCGCACCTCCGCTGCCGATCAGCCACACCTGGTAGACGTGCCCGGCGTCGAGCGCGGGCAGGTCCGACGCGAGCAGCACGGCCTGGTGACGGCTGCGCGAGACGACGAGGGTGGCGTGCCCTTCGCCGACCGCCTGGATCGCGGTCGCGTCCGGCGCGCTCAGCACCGAGTCGACGGGCGCGGGCGTCCTGGTGACCCCGAACAGGACCGCCACCAGGGCCGCGGCGGCCGCGCCGAAGAGCGACACGCGCACCTGCCACGTCCTGGCCCGGTTCAACCGCCGGACCACCGGCACCCGCGGCGGCAGCTGACGAGTGCGGGCCACCTCGGCGAGCACCGACACCTTCAGCAACGGCGGCGGGTCCACCGCGGTGGCCACGGCGAGCCGCGCGCCGGTCGCCCGCAGCTCGGCCACCTCCTGGCCGCAGGCGGGGCATGCGCCGAGGTGGCGTTCGAACTCCGCGCGGTCCACGTCGGACACCGCGTCCAGGGCGTAGGCCCCGGTCAGCGTGTGCAGCTCGGCGGTCATCGGTCCACCCCCAGGCAGTCGCGCAGCCGGATCAGGCCGTCGCGGATGCGGGTCTTCACCGTGCCCGGCGCCACCTTCAGCACCTCGGCGACCTCGGGGTAGGTGTAGCCGTTGTAGTAGGCCAGCACGATCGACTCGCGCTGCAGCTCGGTCAGCGCGGCCAGGCACTGCCGCACCCGCTGCTGCTCCAGACCGGCCAAAGTGGACTCGGTGACCTCGTCGAACGGCCGCCGCACGTCCATCAGGCCGGCCCGCTCCTCGCGGTCGACGCCGGCCTGGTGCGCGCGCACGCGGTCCACGGCCCGGCGGTGGGCGATGGTCAGCACCCACGACAGCGCGCTGCCGCGCTCCGGCTCGTACCGCGTGGCCTTGCGCCACACCTCCACCAGCACCTCCTGCGCCACTTCCTCGGCCTGCGCATGACTGCGCAGCACGCGCGTCGCGAGGCCGAGCACCGGGCCGGCGACGAGGTCGTAGAGCGACGCGAACGCCGTCTCGTCACCCGCCGCCACCCGACTGAGCAGCTCTTCGGCGCTCGGCGCGGACGCCGGCACCTCGTCCGGTGGCAGCCGCAGCCGCCCTCGCTCACCCATGCCGGATCCTCCACGTCACCCCTGACTTGCCCGGGATTCGCGGCCGGACGGCGGACCGGACTGGGCTTGGTGACCCTTCCCACCCGGACGGCCCAAATCCGGCGGCGGGACCCATCCGGCAGCGACGCGGCTCCGAACTCCTGTCACCATCGGTCACGATCAGTGAGGTGGTTGCCCGTTTGGCCACGCGGACGGTGACCTCGGCCACTTCTTGATCACCCTCGCGTGTGAAAGTTATTCGGATCGCTGGGCGTTGAACTGACTATGGGTTATCCCTGGAACCAGACGAAGTTAACCGACGAGTAGCAAAGAGGTCCGATGACCGACCCCAACAACGTCACCAGCGCCCGCATCGACTTCGCCCTGCGCACCTTCGGGGCCGGGCCGCGGCCGGTGCCGGCCGAGCTGGAGTACGACACCAGCGACCCGTACGCGGTCGCCGTGGTGCTGCACGCCGGCCCGAGCGCGGTCCGGTGGCTCTTCGGCCGCGACCTGCTCGCCGACGGCCTGCTGGCCCGCTGCGGCGACGGCGACGTGCGCATCGGGCCCGCCGGCGACCCCGCGCTGGTCGTCGTCGAGCTGAGCTCCCCCGACGGCGCCGCCGTGCTCGAAGCGCCCGCCAAGGAGATCGCCGCCTTCCTCGACCGCACCTACGACGTCATCCCGGCCGGCAGCGAGAGCGACTGGTTCGACTTCGACGAGGAACTGGCGAAGCTCTCCTACCAGGACTGAGTACCGTCCCCAGGTGAGCTTCTTCCTGACGAAGGTCCTCGCCGCCCTCGACGACGGCGGTGATCGCCCGCTCTTCGTCCACGACGGCGTCACCACCTACCACCAGGCCCGCGCCCGCCTGCGCCGGCTCCACGGCGGCCTCGGGGAAACCGAAGCCACCCTCGCCGTCGACCTGCGCAACCGGCCCGAGACGGTCCTCGTCCAGCTGGCGGGCCTCCTCCGCGGCGCGACCGTCCTCCTGGTCCCCGCCTCCGCTCCGATCGCCGACCGGCTCGCCGCGGCGAGCGGCGCCACCGTCGTCACCGACCGCCCGCACGCCTGGCCCGCGGGTGACGTCCGCACCCTCGACGACCTCGACGGCGATCCCGAGCCGCTGAACCCGCCGGAAGCCGCGCGCCTGCTGTTCCCCACCGGCGGCACCACCGGCAGCCCCAAGCTGATCCGCCACAGCGGCATCTACGACGGCATGGCGCACATCTTCACGCCGTCGCCGGACGGCCCGGGCCGCACGCTGCTGGTCGCTCCGATGACGCACATGACCGGCAACGCCACCGTGCTCGGCGCGCTGCTGCGGCGGGACACCGTCGTCATCCAGGACGGTTTCGACGCAGGAGCGGTCCTCGACGCGATCCAGGCGCACCGGATCGACACGCTCTCGCTCACCCCGCCGCGCCTGGCCGCCGTCCTGGACCACCCGAAGCGCCCGGAAACCGATCTCACCAGCGTCCGCTCGCTCTCACTCGGCGCCGCGCCACTGCCGCCCCACCGGCTCGCGCAGGCGCTCGACGTCTTCGGGCCGGTCGTCGGCCAAGGCTACGGCCTCACGGAGGCGCCGATGATCGCGAGCATCTCCGCCGCCGAGCTGGCCGACCGGCCGGAGCGGCTGGGCTCGGTCGGCCGGATCGTGCCCGGCATGGAGGCCCGGATCACCGGCGACGGCGAGGTCGAAGTCCGCGGACTGTCCATGATGGACGGTTATCTCGGCGGCCCGGAGATCGGCGCGGGCTGGCTGCGCACCGGTGACCTCGGCCGCTTCGACGACGAGGGCTACCTCTACCTGCTCGGCCGCGCGGACGACGTCGTCGTGGTCGGCGAGCACGGCACGAAGGTCCCCACCACCGTCGTCGAACACGCCCTCCAGGCGCACCCGGCGGTGCGGAGCGCGGCCGTCTTCGGCCACGGCGATCGGCTGCACGCCGTCGTCGTCGCGACGAGCGAAGTCACGGCGGCCGACCTGAAGGCGCACGCCCGGAAGACCTTCGGCCAAGAGCACTACGTCCCGGCGCGAGTGGACTTCGCCGACGCGCTGCCGCTCACCGACGTGGGCAAGGTCGACAAGCGCGCCCTCGCTCAGCTCGTGACGGCCCCGTAGGACGACGACCGCACCAGCTTGACGTACTTGCCGAGCACACCTTCCGGGAACTTGTTCGGCAGCGGCTCCCAGCCTTCGCGGCGCCGGGCCAGCTCGGCCGCGTCGACCAGCAGGTCGATGCTGCGCGCCTTGATGTCGACGGCGATCCGGTCGCCGGTGCGGACGAACGCGATCGGGCCGCCGTCGACCGCCTCGGGCGCGACGTGGCCGATGCACAGGCCGGTGGTGCCGCCGGAGAACCGGCCGTCGGTCAGCAGGAGGACGTCCTTGCCCAGCCCGGCGCCCTTGATCGCCGCGGTGATCGCCAGCATCTCCCGCATCCCCGGACCGCCCTTGGGGCCTTCGTAGCGGATGACGACGACGTCGCCGGCTTCGATCCGCCCCTCGTTCAGCGCCGCCATGGCCTCCTGCTCGCGCTCGAACACGCGCGCCGGGCCCTCGAAGTTGGCCGTGTCGAAGCCCGCGGACTTCACGACCGCGCCCTCCGGCGCGAGCGAGCCGCGCAGGATGGTGATGCCGCCGGTCGGGTGCAGCGGGTTGTCCAGGCCGCGCAGGACCTCGCCGTCGATCGGGTCGGGGTCGAGCTCGGCGAGGTTCTCGGCCACCGTGCGGCCGGTGACGGTGAGCGCGTCGCCGTGGATCAGGCCCTCGTCCAGCAGGGCCTTCATCAGCACCGGGATGCCGCCGTGGCGGTCGATGTCGTTCATGACGTACTTGCCGAACGGCTTCAGGTCGCCCAGGTGCGGGACCCGGTCGCCGACGCGGTTGAAGTCGTCCAGGGTCAGCTCGACCTTGGCCTCGTGCGCGATGGCCAGCAGGTGCAGCACGGCATTGGTCGAACCACCGAGGGCCATGACCACGGTGATGGCGTTCTCGAACGCCTCCCGCGTGAGGATGTCGCGGGCGGTGATGCCCTTTTCGAGCAGGCCGACGACGGCTTCCCCGGACAGGTGGGCGTAGTGGTCGCGGCGGCGGTCCGCGGACGGCGGCGCGGCCGAGCCCGGCATGCTCATCCCCATGGCCTCGGCGGCCGACGCCATCGTGTTCGCGGTGTACATGCCGCCGCAGGCGCCCTCACCGGGGCAGATGGCCCGCTCGATGCGGTCGAGGTCGGCGTTCTTCATGCGTCCGGCCCGGCAGGCACCGACCGCCTCGAAGGCGTCGATGAGGGTGACGTCCTTCTCGGTGCCGTCAGTGAGCTTCACCCAGCCGGGGGCGATCGTGCCCGCGTAGAGGAACACCGAGGCCAGGTCGAGGCGCGCGGCGGCCATCAGCATGCCCGGCAGCGACTTGTCGCAGCCGGCCAGCAGGATCGAGCCGTCGAGCCGCTCGGCCTGCATCACCGTCTCGACCGAGTCGGCGATGACCTCGCGGGAGACCAGCGAGAAGTGCATGCCGTCGTGGCCCATGGAGATTCCGTCGGACACCGAGATGGTGCCGAACTGCAGCGGGTAGCCGCCGGCCGCGTGCACGCCTTCCTTCGACGCCTGCGCCAGCCGGTCCAGGGACAGGTTGCACGGCGTGATCTCGTTCCACGAACTGGCGACGCCGATGATCGGTTTCTGCCAGTCGCCGTCGCCCATCCCGACCGCGCGGAGCATGCCGCGCGCGGGCGCGGCCTCGATTCCGTCGGTCACCGTGCGGCTGCGGGGCTTCGGGTCGATCGTCATCGCGGGCCTCCGATACGACGTTCGGGCGCTGGTCATGTTACCAACGGACGGGCGGTCCGCTGGCCGGAACGATTTCCTACCCTCGCGCGTGCGCACCGGCGAAAACTCGGCCCATGATCTCCACGGTGGTGTGGGGCACGGGCAACGTCGGCCGTGCGGCAATCCGGGCGGTCGACGCCCATCCGGCGCTGAAGCTCACCTCGGTACTGGTCCACGACCCCGCGAAGGTCGGCAAGGACGCCGGTGAGCTGGCCGGAGTCGACTCACTGGGGGTGGCCGCGACGGACGACATCGAGGCCGTCCTGGCGGCGAGCCCGCGGGCGGTCGTGTACGCGGCTTCGGGGGACGTCCGGTTCGACGACGCGCTCGCCGACATCGTGCGGGCGGTCCGGGCGGGCGCGGTCGTCGTGACCCCGGCCCTGTACCCGCTCTACGACCAGCGGAACGCACCGGAAGAGCTGCGGAACCCGGTGCTCGCGGCGATCAAGGACGGCGGCGGCTCGCTGTTCGTCTCCGGCGTCGACCCGGGCTGGGGCAACGACGTGCTGCCGCTGCTGATCAGCGGGCTCGGCACCGACGTCGACGTCGTCCGCTGCCAGGAGATCTTCGACTACTCGACGTACGAGCAGCCCGACTCCGTCCGGTACCTGGTCGGAATGGGCCAGCCGATGGAGTACGACCCGCCGATGCTGATGACCGGCGTGCCGTCGATGGTCTGGGGCGGGCAGGTGCGGCTGATCGCGCGCGGCCTCGGCGTCGAGGTCGCCGAGTTGCGCGAGACGCTGGACCGGCGTCCGCTGGACGAGACCGTGACCACGCGGACCATGGGCGAGTTCGAGAAGGGCACCCAGGGCGCGGTCCGGTTCGAGGTGCAGGGCATCGTCGACGGCGAACCGCGGATCGTCATCGAGCACGTCACCCGCATCCACCCGTCGTGCGCGCCGGACTGGCCCACGCCGCCCAGCGGCGACGGCGCGCACCGCGTGATCATCGAAGGCCGGCCGCGCATCGAGGTCACCGTCGAAGCGACCGACGAGGGCGAGAACCGGTCGGCGGGCGGCAACGCCACCGCCGTCGGCCGCCTGGTCGGCGCGATCGACTGGCTGGCCGCGGCCGAACCCGGCCTCTACGACGCACTCGACGTCCCGCTGCGCCCGGCAGCAGGCAAGCTCGGAAGGAGCCGCTCGTGAACATCGACATCCCGGCGGGCAAGGACCCGATCGGGTACGTCTGGGGCGAGATGGTGCCCGGCATCGGGATCGCCGCTTCGAAGTTCTCGCTGGCGGTGTACGAGCACACGACGCTGGGCCTGCGCGAGTTCGAGGCCGCGCGGCTGCGGATCGCGCAGATCAACGGCTGCGTGTTCTGCCTCGACTGGCGCACCGAGCGCGACGGCGTCAAGGTCGAGCCGGAGTTCGCGGACGCGGTGTCGGAGTGGCGCACGACCGACCGCTTCGACGACCGCACGCGGCTGGCCGCGGAGTACGCCGAGCGCTACGCGACCGACCACCACAACCTGGACGACGAGTTCTGGAAGCGGATGTCGGCGTCCTACAGCCAGCAGGAGATCGTCGAGCTGTCCATGAGCCTCGGCGCCTGGCTGGCTTTCGGACGGCTCAACCACGTCCTCGGCCTCGACACGGTCTGCGTCCTCCCGTCCCACCGGTCGTGAGGGGCGGGGGCGGCGCCCCTCACGAGACAGCGGGCTAGAAGTCCTGCGCGATGATCTTCTCGATGTTGCGTTCCGCCAGTGCGGTGATGGTGACGAACGGGTTGACGCTGGTGTTGCCCGGGATCAGCGAGCCGTCGATCGCGTACAGGCCTTGGTACCCGGCGAGCCTGCCGTAGTTGTCGGTCGCCTTGCCGAGCACCGCGCCGCCGAGCGGGTGGTAGGTGAGATGGTCACCCCACGTCTTGTACGTGCCGAAGAGGTCGGTCCGGTAGATCGTCCCCTCGGTCGCGTTGATCTTGTCGAAGATGGTCTTCGCCATGTCGATCGACGGCTGCTTCCACGCCGTCTGCCAGTTCAGCTCCACCGCGCGGGTGGCCGGGTTCCAGGTGAACTGCGCCCGGTTCGGGTTCTTCGTGATCGACAGGTAGAACGACGCCCACGTCTCGATCCCGGTCGGCAGCGGCGCGACCTCCGCGAAGGCCCCGCCCGCGTTCCAGTTGTCGATGCCGCCGCACGGGATGGTCGACTGGGAGGCCCCGGTCGGGTCCCAGATGTGGTTGGCCCGCCCGACCATCACGTTCCCGTTGTCACCCCAGCCCTTGCCGATCTCGCCGTTCAGGTTCGGCAGCGCGCCGGTCGCCTTCAGCTTGACCAGCAGCTTGCTCGTGCCGACGCTGCCCGCGGCGAAGAACACCGTGTCCGCGGTGACGGTCTTGATCGTGGACACCGCGCCGGTGGTGGTGAGCTGCTCGATCGTCACCGTGTAGCCACCGCCGGCGGCCGGCACCACCTGCGTCACGCGGTGCAGCGGCGAGATGGTGACCCGGCCGGTCGCGGTGATCTTCGGGTGGTAGGTCTTCTGCAGGGACTTCTTGCCGTAGTTGTTGCCGAACAGGATTTCCCCGGCCAGCGCGGACTTCGTGACGGTGCCCGCGGCCTCCTGCTCCATGTAGTCCCAGTCGTACACGTCCGGCACGAACACGAACGGGAATCCGGACCGCTGGGCCTGTTTCCGCCCGACGCGCGCGAACTGGTACCAGTCGGTGCTGTCGAACCAGGCCGGGCGGATGCTGGCGACCCCGAGGCCGGCGTTGGCGCGGGGGTAGTAGACGTCGTACATCTCGTTGGCGTCGACCGTGGGCAGGATGGCGCCGAAGTTCTCCCGCTTCGGCGTCACGGCCATGCCGCCGTTGACGAGCGAGCCGCCGCCGACGCCGCGGCCCTGGTACACGGTGATCCCGCTGAACTCCTCGGCGTCGAGGATGCCCGTGTAGCGCGGGATGTCCTTGTCGATCGGGAACCCGAGGAAGTTGGAGAACGGCTGTTTCGTCCTGGTGCGCAACCAGAACGACCGCTGGTCCGGGTTGGGCGTGGCGCAGAAGATCTTGCCGTCGGCGCCCGGGGTGTCCCAGGCCATGCCCATTTCGACCAGCTGCACGTCGACACCGGCCTGGGCGAGCCGGAGCGCGGCCACCGAGCCGCCGTAGCCCGACCCGATCACCAGCGCGGACACGCGGGCGCCGTCGTTGATCGCGGCCGCCGCGGCGGGCTGCGCCGACGCTCGACCGGCCAGCGCGGCACTCGCCAACATAGAACCAGTTCCAGCAATGAAGAGACGCCGGGAAACGGAGCCAGAAGTTGTTCTCCACACGGGTTCGCCACTCATGTGTTGTTCCTCACCGTTGAGGTATTTAGAACAAGTTATAGCGGCGTGGTGCAGACAAGTCGACATGTACCCACGAGTAACCTGGCGGGGTTGCGGGGCGGTGCCGCTGAATGGGCCATGATGGACGACTGTGGAGTCCACCCGAGTGGACCGCTGGCTCTGGGCGGTCCGGCTGACGAAGACGCGCCCGGACGCGGCGGCGGCCTGCCGCGGCGGCCACGTGCGCGTCAACGACAAACCGGCCAAACCGGCGACCACGGTCGTCCCGGGCGACGAAGTCCGCCTGCGCGTCGGCGGGACGACGAAGGTCCTCGACGTCGTCCGCGTGATCCAGAAGCGGGTGGGCGCCCCGGACGCGGCGACGTGCTACGTGGACCGGACCCCGAAACCGCCGCCGGAGACGGTGGTCCCGGTCGCCCGCCGTGACCGCGGTGCCGGGCGGCCGACCAAACGGGAGCGTCGCGTGCTGGACGCGTTCCGGTCGCAGCGGGAGCCGTAGGTCATCTCCCCTGTGGATCGACGGATCGCCGCTGCTTTCGCGGTCATCCCGGAAATAGCCGGGAATCCTCGCCTGCCGGATCGGTCCGCGCCGAATGGGGGTAGTTCCTCCGCACGGAGGGACGCCCATGAACACCGACCCGGACCACCTGCTGGCCGCGGCCAGGCCACTGGTGGTGCGTTACTGCCGAGCCAGACTGGACCCCGACTCGGCCGACGACGTCGCCCAGGACGTCTGCGTGGCCCTGCTCAAGGCCCTGCCCCGGCGGCCACCGGAGCGGCCGTTCCCGGACTTCGTGTGCGGGATAGCCCGGTCGAAGGTCGCGGCCGCGCGGAAGGCGGCGGCGCGGCAGGACGAACCGGTCGCCGAACTGCCGGACGAGCCGGACGCGTCGCTGGGGCCGGAGCACCACGCGTTGCGGCGGGAGCTGCGCGAGCGGATGGCGAAGGTGCTGGGGGTGCTGCCGCGCAGGCAACGGGAAATCGTCGTGCTGCGCGTGGTGGTCGGCCTGACGGCGGAGGAAACCGCGGCCGCGGTCGGTTCGACACCGGGCGCGGTGCGGGTGGCCCAGCACCGGGCGCTCGGCCGGCTCCGCCAGGTCGTCACGGCGGCTACCCTGGCCTGGTGAGCGACAGCGAGAATTTCGAAGGACGCGACGTCGGGTCCGGAGTCTCGGTCATCCGCGAAAGCACGGACGTCGTCGGCTCCGGCCCCCGGCTGCACCGGCACCCCTACACCGAGACGTTCGTGATCATCCGCGGGCGCGCGCGGTTCACCGTCGGCGACGAGCAGCGCGACGGCGGCCCGGGGGACGTGCTCGTCGTCCCGGCCGGCACGCCGCACAAGTTCGCCGTGCTCGGCCCCGGCGTCTACGAGGCCGTGCACATCCACGAAAGCGACCACTTCATCACCGAATGGCTCGAGTGACGCCTCAGAACTCGCCGATCATGCCGCGCAGCTTCGTCAGCGCGCGGAACTGGGTGATGCGGACGTTGCCGGCGGAGATGCCCAGCGCCTCCGCCGTCTCGTTCGCCGACAGGCCGACGATGATCCGCAGCGACAGGATGTCCTGGTGCAACGGCGGCAGCAACGCCAGCAGCCGGGCCAGCCGGGCACCCAGGTCCAGCTCGAGGACGTGGTTCTCCGGCTCGTTGCCACCCAGTGGCCGGTCCGGCAGCTCCGGCACCGGCTTCGAGCGGTCCCTGGCCACCGAGCGGAACGCGTCGGCGACCTTGTTCGCCGCGATCGCGCGCACCAGGTAGAGGAACGATCCCCCGCGGTCCTGGTAGCTCGGCAGCACCTTCAGCACCGCCAGGCACACCTCCTGGGCGACGTCGTCGGCCGAAAGGTAGGACAGGTCCCGGCCGCCGATGCGCGCCCGGCAGTAGCGCACGACCGTCGGCTTGATCAGCCGCAGCAGTGCCTGGACCGCCTCCGGGTCGCCGTCGCGCGCCGCCGCCACCACCGGGTCGAGCCGCTCCTTCGCCAGGACGCCCTCCGGCCTCGGCGAGTCCTCCAGCACGGTGTAGCCGTCGACGGCTGTGTCCGCCTCCGCGATCATGGTCTCCACGGGCCCTCCTCGTGTCCGCCACCGGGACCCGGAACCGTCCACAGCAAACAGTTCGCCGCCTCGACGGTTCCGGTCCGACATATGGCGTAATCGAGCCGCTGACCAGCAACGTTGCAGTGTCGTAGGGGTTGTCCAGCTATTGTCCGTTAACTGGCCCAGCGGATTCCGTACGCGAAGCCCGGGGCGAGGTTCCGGAACCGGACGTGCACCTCGCCTGCCCGGTCGGCCGCCAGTGCGGAACCGGTTCGCGACCGGTCGTCGGCCGCCGCGGGGGAAACCTTTTCCTGGCGCACGATCCGCTTCGGCACGCGTTCACCGAACCGGACGTGCAGATCGAAAAGATCGCACGGGTGCCGCGGCACGCAGAGGTAACGCGGTTCTCGCAGGTTCGCCCGCAATCGCAGCCCGACCTCGTGCCGCGTGCCGCGGCGCAACGGCTCCGGCAGCCGCAACACCAGCCCGGTCCGATCACTCGATTCCGGCACCCGGCGGATCAGCAACCCGCCGTGGAACACGTCGACACCGCGATCGGACTCGTGCGGCGAATCGCCGGATTCGGCGGCGACCGGCAAGGTCGGCGCGAGGTCGAGCACGGCGATTTCGTCGGCGTCGGCGATCACCCGCCGGAATTCGAACGCCTCCGGCACCGGTTGGTCCAGAGCCAGCGTGACGCGCAGTTCTTCGGTGTGCCAGCCGCGTCCCGGATAGTGCCGGGGCGCCGCGACGGCCAGCGCGGCGACCTGCTCGATTCCCTCGTCGATCCGCCGCCGGACGGTCCGGTCGTCGCGGTCGAGCGTGATCGCCGCCCAGTGCACCCGTTCCTGGTAGAACGGTTTCCGGGCCCGCTCGTCGAGGGCGAATGCGGCGAGCAGGGCGATCTTCAGATCGTCCGGCAACGACTCGACCAGCGGCCGCAATCGATCCGACAGCTTACGCCGTATCTCCACCGTTCCGTCATCTTCGAGAATGCCGCAAGTGGAGCGCAATGCGGGGCCGACCCGGTCCGCGAGCGGTGTCGTGAAAATTGCCCTCCCTTTGCGCAGGGCCTTGAGTTCGCCGACCACGTCCGCCGCACTGAGGCTCACCGTTCCCCTCCCCTTCCACGCACGGGGGTCAATGTTCGTCAGCACCACCACCGATGTCCAGTCGATCACGGCGCGGCAAACGGATCGTTATCCCGCGGTTTCCTTTCCGGTCGCCGCCGGAAAGGCCGAAACTCATTGGCGTTCCGTTAACAAGAGCCGCATTGCGCCACAACGATTTCCCGGCGGAAAGCCACGCCACTGCCGCTGTCGAAGGTGTCGAATGACCGACGCCGTTCGCCACCTGTCCACGCTTTCCGGCCGGAGCACGTTCACCCGGGCGGCGCACCACTCCCGCGGGTGAACGTGACCGGGCCGTTGCCGCGGCGCCGGTTGACCGCCACCCGCCGCGGGTACTTGTTGATCATGAGCCCGAGGATGTGGCGCCTGCTGATTTCGGGGTCGCTGCGGCTGTTCCTGATCAGCACGGTGCCGGCCGCGGCGCACCTGTCCGTGCTCGCCGGACTGGCGGCGGCGGTGATCGCGTTCGTCGTGCCCGCCCCGCGCGGGCGGCACGACGAACGCGTCGGCCCGGGCGGTTAGACCTGGTCTCAAAACTCGGCGTGTCGCCAGGTGAACCAACGGCCCGCCCGTGGCTCCGCACCGCCCGCCTGTGGGCCCGGCCCGACGGACCGGAGGCCTGTCAGGGAGACTGGGGGCCAGTGCCCGCCCTCTCGACCTGGAGTCTTTGATGCCGCAAGGGACCGTCCGTTGGTTCGACGCCGAACGGGGTTTCGGCTTCCTCGCGCCCGAGGACGGCTCGCCGGACGTGTTCGTGCACGCCTCCGAGATCGTCGGGGACGGCGGCGCGAAAGTGCTCCGCGAGGGTCAGGCCGTCGTGTTCGAGGTCGGCGAGAACGACCGCGGGCCCCAGGCGCTGCGCGTTCGCGTCACCGCCGATGCGGCCACCGGCAGCGCCGTGGGCCTGCTCGGCACCATCAACTGGTACGAGCCGGCCAAGGGGTACGGCTTCGCGTCGCCGGACGGCGGCGGCGCCGACATCTTCGTGCACAGCTCCGCCATCGTGACCGGCGGCGTGGTCACCGAGGGGCAGCGGGTGGCCTTCCTGATCGTCGAAGGCGAGCGCGGCCCGCAGGCCGGGCACGTGATCCCGCTGGGAGCAGAGGCCGGCTCACCCGCTGCGGCCGGTGTCGCGGACGGTGCCGACGGCACGGTGGCCTGGTACGACGAGGACAAGGGCTTCGGCTTCATCAACCCCGACTCCGGCGCCGGGGACGTCTTCGTTCACGCCCGGGCCCTGGCCGAGGGGCTGACGTGGCTCGCGGAGGGCGACCGCGTCGCCTACGAGGTGGCCAGTGGAGACAAGGGCCCGCAGGCCCGCGACGTGCACCTGGTCCGGGGCGCCGAGCCCCAGACGGCGCCGCAGCGGTCGGCACCTGCCGCGGCCGCAGGGCCGGCGGCGCGGAACGTGCCCGTACGAGGCGGCGAGGGCGTCGTCGCGCGCTACGACGCCGACCGCGGCTTCGGCTTCATCACCCCGGACGCAGGCGGCGACGATCTCTTCGCCCACGCGTCCGTGATCATGGGGTCGGAGCCGCTGCAGAAGGGTGACCGGGTCCGGTACGCGGTGCGTCAGAGCGACCGGGGCCCGCAGGCCGACCGCATCGAACGCCTCTGAAGAGGCGGCCTCACCGAGGGCTGATCACTTCCCGACGAGAGTGCTCGTTCATCCGGCGTCGATGGTGCCGTCAGCAACGCGGCTGCAGCCTCCTCCAGGAGATCGATCTCCCTCGTGGTGACGGGGCCCCGTGCCGACCCGAGGACCTGCTCCGCGCTCAGAAGCTCACCAGTCACCCCCACCCAACGACACAGAGCCCCTACGCCGCCTGCCACCGGCGGAGTTTCTCGGGGTTCCGCACCGCCCAGATCCGCCGGACCGATTCGCCCGCCACCTCGAACGCCATGACGGCCACGACGCCGCCGTCCCGCAGCGCGACCAGGCCCGGCTGCCCGTTGACCGTGGTCTCCTCGAGCGTCAGCGCCGGGATCCGGCCCGCGAGGTCCACGGCGTACTGCGCCACCCGCTCGCCGCCCTCGATCGGGCGGCGCACCGCGCTGACCAGACCCCCGCCGTCGGCGACGACCGTGGCCTCCGGGTCGAGGATGCCGACCAGCCGCTCGATGTCCCCCGCCTCCCAGGCCAGCTTGAAGGCGCGGACCACCGCGGCGCTCCCCTCGGCCGGCTCCGGGGCGCGGGCGGCGCGGACCCGGCGCCGCGCGGAGGAAGCCAGCTGGCGCGACGCCGCCGGTGAGCGGCCGAGGACCGAGGCCACCTCCGCGAAGGGGTAGCCGAAGACGTCGTGCAGGACGAAGGCCACCCGCTCGGCCGGCGTCATCGACTCCAGGACCACGAGGAACGCCATGGTGATCGACTCGTCCAGCGTGACGCGGTCGGCCGGGTCGGCGAGGGCAGCAGCCTCCCCGGGCAGCGGCTCGGGCAGCCACGCACCGACGTACCGCTCCCGCCGCACCCGCGCCGAGCCGAGCTGGTCGAGGCAGATGCGGCCGGCGACCGTCGTCAGCCACGCACCCGGCGACGCGATCGCGTCCCGCTGCGGCTCGGACAGGGCGTACCACCGGCCGTACGCCTCCTGGACGACGTCTTCGGCATCGCTCATCGAGCCCAGGAGCCGGTAGGCGAGGCCGGTCAGCTGCCGCCGCTCGTGCACAGGATCGGTCACACCCCTCCGACGAATCGGGGCGCCGATCTGTGACGTCACCTCACACCCGGCCGGGCTGCTCCGCAAGGCCGGCGCGGCGCCGCGCTTACCCGCGGCGCCGCACGCACCGGCCGCGCAGCACCACCGCCGCCGGGTCGGCCAGCTGGTCCGGTTCCGCGCGCGGGTCCCGGTCGTAGACGACCGCGTCCGCCGGGGCACCCGGCTCCAGGCCACCCAGCCCCAGGTATGCCCGCGCGCTCCAGGACGCCGCCGCCAGCGCGTCGTGCGGCTGCACCCCCGCCGCCAGCAGCGCCCGGATCTCCGCGACGATTCCGCCGTGCGGCAGGGAATCCGTGCCCGCCAGCACGCGCACCCCGGCTTCGGCCGCAGCCGCCGTCAGTGCGCCGTGGACCCGGGCGCCGCTCAGGTACCACGTGCGGGCCGGGCTGTCCGGTTCCTTCTCCCGGCGGCCGAGACTCGCCGTGATCGTCGACAACGTGGGCGTCAACGCCGTGCCCTGGGCGGCCATCCGCGCCAGCAGGTCACTGTCCAGGCACATGCCGTGTTCGAGGGAGTCGACGCCCGCCGCCACCGCGGCCGCGCCGCCCTCGGGGTGCTGGCTGTGCACCGCGACCCGCCCACCGGCCGCGTGGACCTCGCGCACCACCGCCCGCAGCACGTCCACCGGCACCGCGGAGTCGCCGACGCGCCAGTCCGCGATGATCTTCGCCCACCCCGTCCGGGCGGCCTGCGCCGCCGCCAAGGCGGGCAGCTCGTCATGCGCGGCGCGGCGGCCCCAGCCGTCGAAGAACTGGCCGTGCTGGGCCAGCCACGGTCCCGCGTGCCGGGCCCGGGGGACGTCGGGGTCCTCGCCGAACCACGGCGGCGGCTCGCCCGGCAGCCCCGGGGACCGGATCAGCGTGACTCCGGCGTCGACGTGCTGGTGCAGCTGCTCCCGCAGCAGCTCCGCGTCCATCGGCTGCCCGGGGGCCGCGGCGCCGGGGTGGGTGTGCGCGTCGACCAGGCCGGGCACCAGCCAGCCTTCGCCGACCAGGGTCGCGCCGGGTACCGGGTCGGTCGTCCAGCGGTCGCCGTCGGCGTAGAGGTCGGCGTACTCGCCGCCCGGCAGCGCGTACCCCCGGATGCGCGTGATCACCACGCCGACCGTACCCCGCGTACGCAGCCCGGCGTAGGCGCAAGTGCCGTCCGGCGGCGGACGCCCGCGAGCGCCCCGATCCCGACCATGGGAGACGCCGAAAAAGGAGGCCACCGTGACCCTGCCCGTGGAGACGACCGCGCTGACCAAGCGCTACGGCGAGATCGCCGCCGTCGAAGACCTGAACCTGTCCGTGCCCGCCGGCGAGGTCTACGGCTTCCTCGGCCCCAACGGCGCCGGCAAGACGACGACGCTGCGGATGCTGCTCGGTCTGATCCGGCCGACCGCCGGCCGGGTCCGGCTGCTCGGCGCCGAGCCGGGCCCCGGCAGCCTCGCCCGCGTCGGCGCCCTGATCGAAGGACCCGCCTTCTACCCCTACCTGTCGGGCCGCGCCAACCTGCGGATCCTCGCCGACCACGCCGGGGTGCGCCGGACGCGCGTCGACGCCGTGCTCGACGTCGTCAGCCTCACCGGGCGCGCCAAGGACCGGTACGGGACCTACTCGCTCGGCATGAAGCAGCGGCTCGGCCTGGCCGCGACGCTGCTGAAGGACCCCGAGCTGGTGGTGCTCGACGAGCCGACCAACGGCCTCGACCCGGCGGGCATGGCCGACATGCGGGTCACCCTGCGCAAGCTGGCCGCCGGCGGCTGCACCGTGCTGCTGTCCAGCCACCTGCTGGCCGAGGTCGAGCAGATCTGCGACCGCGTCGGCGTCCTCGACCGCGGCCGGCTCGTCACCGAGACCACGGTCGAGGACCTGCGCGCGGGCGGCGCGCTGCGCGTCGTCGCCGATCCGCTGCAGGACGCCCGCGCGCACCTCGGCCGCCTCTTCGGCGCCGAGCGCGTCCGCGTCGAGGGGACCGCCCTCGAACTCGACGTCGAACCGGCGCAGGCCGGGCGGGTCAACGCCGCACTCGTCGGCGCCGGGTGCACGGTCACCGAACTGCGCTGGCGCGAACCCGACCTGGAACAGACCTTCCTCGCCCTGACCGGAGGTACCCCCGATGCTGCGTGACATCCGCGCCGAGCTGACCAAGCAGGCCCGCCGTCCCGCGACCTGGCTGCTGCTGGCCGTCGCCGTCGTCCTGACCCTGACCTTCGGGTACGCCGTCCCGTACGCCGGCTTGAGCGGCGCGGCGTCCGGGCCGCCGGGCAGTGGCCGCGGGCTGGCCGCGATGCTGCCGGACGCCTTCGTCGGCAGCGCGCTGGGCGGCCTGCCGATCTTCGTCGGCGCCCTCGCGCTGATCTTCGGCGTCCTGGTCGCCGGGAGCGAATACGGTTACGGCACCTGGAAGACCGTGCTCGTCCAGCACCCGTCGCGCGTCGCGGTGTACGGGGCGAAGCTCGTCACGGTCGCGGTGGCCGCCCTGGCCGCTGTGCTCACGCTGTTCGCGACGACGGCGGGAGCGAGCGCGCTCGTCGCGTCGCTCGAAGACCAGGCGGTGCACTGGCCCGCCGCGTCGGACGTCCTGCTCGGCCTCGGCGCCGGCTGGCTGGTCGCGACCATGTGGGGCGCGCTCGGCGTGCTGCTGGCGATCGGCCTGCGCTCGGTCGCCCTGCCGATCGGGCTGGGCCTGGTGTGGCTGCTCGCGGTGCAGAACCTCCTCGCGTCGGTCGCCGCGCCGCTGCTGGACTGGGTCGCGCAGCTGCAGAAGGGGCTGCCCGGGCCGAACGCGGGGGCGCTGGCCGCCGCCTTCGGGGCGAGTGCGCCGGGGGTCGAGCAGGTCGTCGGGGCCGGACAGGCGACCGCCGTGCTGGCGGCCTACCTGATCGCGTTCGGCGTCCTCGGCGGCTGGCTGCTGCAGCGCCGCGACATCGCCTGACCGGCACCCGTGCCGGTGCGTTCGCAGTTGATCACGCCCGGTGTAGTGTTTGCCGGTCCGACCGGCGTGCGTGACCGCGTGAGGTGCCATGACAGTGCGGCGGTACCCAGTGGCCATCCTGCTCGTCTTCGTCGTGGCGGCCCTGGTGGTGGTCAACGGTTTCGCCTTCTGGGGCGACACCCTCGCCCTCTGGGTCGACGACGCCCTGCAGCTGTCCGCCGGGATCACCGCGGTCGTCTGCGGCGTCGTCGTCGCCCGGCGGCTGCGCGGCCACCAGCGCTGGTGGCGGCTGCTGGTCGCACTCGGCATGACCGGCTGGTCGATCGGCCAGTGCGTCTGGTCGTGGTACCAGCTGGTCGACGGCCGCGGGCTGCCGTCGCCGTCGCTGGCCGACGTCGGGTACCTGAGCTTCCCGCTGTTCGCGCTCCCGGCGCTGTTCGTGCTCGCGCACGCGCGGGCGCGGCCGGACCGCGAACGCTGGCAGCCCGCCCAGTGGACCGCGCACTTCGGGGTCGCGGTGGTGCTCGACGGGCTCGTCGTCACCGGCTCGCTGTTCATCCTCACCTGGACCGCGGCGCTCGGGCAGGTGGTCCGGGCCACCGGGCCGGACGCGCTGACCTGGGCCGTCGCCATCGCCTACCCGCTGACCGACCTGGTGGTCGTGGTCGTCGCGGTGCTGCTGGTCGTGTTCGACCGGGTGGACCGCCCGTACCGCGCGAACCTGCTGCTGGCCGCGCTCGGGATCGTCGCGCTGGCCTGCTCCGACAGCGTGTTCGCCTACCTGGTCAGCATCGGCGCGGAAAGCATGAAGCCGTGGTCGGACGCCGGGTTCGTGCTCGGCCCGCTGTTCATCGCCTTCGCTTTGCTGGTCACGCCCCACACGCGACGGCGGGACGACGCGAGCCAGCCGGTGGGCGTCGACTGGTGGCAGGTGGCGCTGCCGTACCTGCCGGTCACCGCGGTCGCGCTGCTGATCACCGTGCAGATCGTGGCCGGGGCGGGCCCGGACGGCGTCGAGGTGTTCGTCGGCGCGCTGGTGGTGTTCCTGGTGCTCGCCCGGCAGCTGCTTTCCCTGCTGGACAACAGGTTGCTGCTGCGCCGGGTGTACGAGGGCCAGCAGCAGCTGACCCACCAGGCCTACCACGACCCGCTGACCGGGCTGGCCAACCGCGCGCTGTTCGCCGACCGGCTGGACCGGGCCGTCGAGCAGGGCGCGGAGGGCGGGCACCGGCCGCTCGTGCTGATCTTCGTCGACCTGGACGACTTCAAGGAGGTCAACGACCGGTTCGGGCACGCGGGCGGGGACGTCCTGCTGCACGCGGTCGCCCAGCGGCTGCTGAGCTGCGTCCGCACGGGTGACACGGTCGCGCGCCTGGGCGGCGACGAGTTCGCGATCCTGCTGGAAGGCGAGGTCGACGCCCCGCAGGCGGTCGCCGACCGGATCCAGAGCGCGCTGCGGCGGCCGTTCGCGGTGCACGGCACGCTGGTGGCGGTCCGCGCGAGCATGGGCCTGGTGGTGCCGGACCCGGCCGAACCGGCGATCACCGCCGACGTGCTGCTGGGCCGCGCGGACACGTCGATGTACGCGGGCAAACGGCTCGGCAAGGACACGACGGTCGTGTACCACCCGTCGCCGGACGGGCCGCCCGACTTCCCGTCGGCGCTGCGCCGCGCGGACGGCGGTCTCCCGGAGGGCTTCGCGCTGGTGTTCCAGCCGATCGTGCGGCTGGCCGACGAGCAGCCGGTGGCGGTGGAGGCGCTCGCCCGCTGGACCACGCGGGACGGCACCTCGGTGTCACCCGAGACGTTCGTCCGCGCCGCGGAAGGCGCCGGGCTCGGCGCGGAACTGGACGCGCTGGTCCTGGACCTGGCGTGCCGCGAGATCACCGCGGCCGGGATCGAGCTCACCGTGCACGTGAACGTGTGCGCGAGCCGGCTGGGTGCCGCCACGCTGGAGCAGAGCGTCGAGGCCGCGCTGGACCGGTACGGCCTGCCGGCCGAACGCCTGATCGTCGAGATCACCGAGACGGTGCCGGTCCCGGACCTGGACGCGGGTGCGGCCGCGATCCGCCGCCTGCAGGACCTGGGTGTCCGGGTGGCCCTCGACGACTTCGGCGCGGGGTACAGCTCGCTGACGGTGCTGCACGCGTTGCCGGTCGACCTGATCAAGCTGGACCGCGCGCTGATGACGGGCGTCCGCCCGGACCGCGACGCGGCCCTGTGCCGGTCACTGGTCGGGCTGTGCGCCGACCTGGAGGTGGCGGTGGTCGCCGAGGGCATCGAGACGGCCGAGCAGGCCGAGCTGGTCACCCGCGCGGGCTGCACCACCGCCCAGGGCTACCGCTTCGGCCATCCGGCCCCGCTGTCCTCGCTGCGCCTCTCGACGCTCGCCGCCGGCTAGCCAAGCGCCCCAAGGCGGCCTTGGTTGCGTCTGACGCACCGAAGGCCGCCTTGGTTGCTCCGCCCATGCCCCCACCACCACCCTCAACGGAGGCGCTTCGCGCCGCAGTGCCGATTCAACGCAACCAAGGCCACATTGGGGCGGTTGGGTCTTGGCCCCCGGTCAGTTCGCTTTCACTCCGGGCGGGAGCACGCCGAAGATGGTGGCCGTGGAGCCCGCGCCGTTGCGGTTGATCGGGCCGCCGGCGAGGACCCAGGCACCGGTCGTGGGCAGGGCCTTGAGGTTCGCCAGGATCTCCAGGCTGATCCGGTGCCGCCGGTAGACCAGCTTGGACACCGTGTACGTCTCGTCGGTGCCGACGTCCGGGCTGAACGTGTCGGTGCCCGTTCCGCCGCGGCGGCCCAGGCGGCCGGTGTCGATCAGCCACTGCACCGCCGGGATCGAGAACCCCGGCTGGTGCAGCACGCCGTCCGCGCCGGTGTTCGGGAAGGCGGGCGTGCCCCACTTGGCGTCCCAGCCGGTCCACAGCACCACCACGGACTCGTCCGGGATGCGGCCGTGGCGCTTCTCCCACGCCTTGAGGTCGTCGATCGTCACGGCGTAGTCCGGGTTGTGCGCCGCCTTCGCGCGTATATCGATCTTGACGGCGGGCCGGAACAGGTCCGCCGGGTCCATGTCGTCGGCCAGTGGTTCGCCGGTGTTGAAGTGCCCGGGCGCGCCCCAGTGCGTCCCGGTGTGCTCGCCTTCGCGGACGAACTGCAGGTAGTAGCCGTCTTCGGGGATGGTGGCGATGGTCTCCAGCTCGAAGGCCGGGTCACCGGGGAAGACGTTGGTGGTGGCGGGGTCGTTGACGTGCGACAGGTTGACCAGGTTCAGCTGGTCGAGCCGCACCGGGGGCGCGGTTTCGGCAGCTTGGGCCGTCCGCCCGGACAGCGCGGCGCCGAACACCCCGGCCAGCCCCGCGGCCAGCACCCTGCGTCTCATCGGCATGAGGGATCACCTTTCACCGTGCCGGGCAGCACCCCGGCTCAGCACGGTCATATCACCCGGACTGGGCGCGGCCATAGAGCCTGCGCGAAGATGTGTTCGTGGACAACGACATCGACGACAACGCCGACGACGGCATCCTCGACCCCGAGGACACTTTGGACGACCGCGACGAGCTGGCGGAGGGTTATTCACCACCGGAACGCGCGCAGGCCACCGAAGGCTGGGGCACCACCGCGCGCGAGACGGCGGAGGGCGAGAGCTGGGCGGGCCGGCTCGCCCGCGAGGTCCCCGACCTGGCCGACGACCTCGACGACGACGGGCTGGGCGACTCCGAGGACACCGACGGCGAGCTGATCGACGACGAGGTCGGCGACGTCCGCGCGGGCCGCCTGGTCGCCACGGACGAAGGCTTCGGCGAGGACACCGACGAAGAGCTGTACGCCTCGGACGCCGGCATCGACGGCGGCGCGGCTTCGGCCGAGGAAGCGGCCGTCCACGTGATCGACCCGTCCCGCCGCTGGTGAGCCGGTAGCGGCCGTCAGCCGACGGCGGAGTCGTACTCGCGGACCGCGGCCAGGTACTCGGTGATCGCGTCGCGGTTGCGCAGCAGGCATTCCGCCCGCCGGGTCATCCGGTCGCGCTCGGCTTCCAGGGTCGCGATCATTTCCGGGGTCGCGTCCGGGAAGTAGATCGTCCGCGGTTTGTCCAGGCAGGGCAGGATCTGCTTGATGATCCGGGTCGGCAGGCCGGCGTCGAGCAGGCCGCGGACCTGGATCACCCGGTCGACCGTCGGCTCGGCGTAGTCGCGGTAGCCGTTCGGGCCGCGGCCGGCGACGATCAGGCCCTGCTCCTCGTAGTACCGGAGGAGCCGGCGGGACGTGCCCGTGCGCTCCGAAAGCTCGCCGATCCGCATGTGCGCCACCTCACGCTCGCCGGGGTAGACCTTCACATCTATGTGAGGGTTCGAGCATAGCGGCATGACGAACCTCAGCACCCGAAGTCTCCCCCTGACCGCCCTCCTCGCCCTGACCACCGCCGCGTTCGTCACCGTGCTCACCGAGGCGCTGCCGGCCGGCGTGCTGCCCGGGATGAGCGCCGGCCTCGGCGTCGGCGAGTCCGCGGCGGGCCAGGCCGTGACGATCTACGCGCTGGGCACCGCGCTCACCGCGATCCCGTTGTCCGCCGCCACCGCGAGGTGGTCCCGCAAACACTTGCTGCTCACCGGGGTCGCGGGGTTCGCGGTGGCCAACACCGTCACGACGCTGTCGGCGGACTACGCGCTGACGATGGTGGCCCGGTTCGTCGCCGGGGTGGCCGCGGGTGTCGTGTGGGCGCTGCTCGCCGGCTACGCGCGCCGGCTCGTCCCGCACGAGGAGGGCAAGGCCATCGCGATCGTGATGGCCGGCATCCCGCTGGCGCTTTCGCTCGGCATCCCGGCCGGGACGTTCCTCGGCGGCCTGCTCGGCTGGCGCTCGGCGTTCGGTGTCATGTCGGCGATCGCGGTCGTGCTGCTCGCCTGGATCGCCGCGGCGGTCCCGGACCAGCCTGGGCGGGCGGCGGACCGGACGCCGGTCCTGCGCACGCTCACCGTCCCCGGTGTCGTGCCCGTGCTCGCCGTGACGCTCGTGTTCGTGCTGGCCCACACCGTGCTCTACACCTACGTCGCCGCCTTCCTCGGCCACGCCGGGATGGGTGACGCGGTCGACGCCGTCCTGCTGGTGTTCGGGATCGCGTCGATGGCGGGCATCGGGGTCGTCGGCGCCCGGATCGACCGCGCGCTGCGGGCCTTGACGGTGCTCAGCACGATCGGCGTCGCGGTGGCCGCGACCCTGCTGGCGGTGTTCGCGGGCAGCCCGGCGCTGGTCTACGTCGCCGTGGCGCTCTGGGGGCTCGGCTGGGGTGGCGTCCCGACGCTGCTGCAGACGGCGGCCGGGAACGCCGGCGGCGAGGCGGCGGACACCGCGCAGGCCATGCTCGTCACGCTGTGGAACGCCGCGATGGCCGCGGGCGGGGTGGCCGGCGGGGTCCTGCTCGACGCCGCCGGCCCGGGGGCGTTCCCCTGGACGCTGCTCGTGCTCCTGCTGCCGGTGCTCGCCGTGGTGCTCGGCGCCCGGCGGCACGGGTTCCCCGCCCGCTCCTGAGTGGACGAAGGGCCCGGGCGCACGCGCCCGGGCCCTCCAGCTTTCAGCAGCGGCCCGCGATGGCCCGCAGCAGCTCGGCGTTCGCCGTGTCGCCGGACAGCTCCCAGGCGAACACGCCGCCGAGCCCCTGCGACTTCGCGTAACCGGCCTTCGCCGACGCCGTCTCGGGCGTGTCGTAGCTCCACCACTGGGAACCGCACTTCGCATACGCCGTGCCCGCGATCCGGCCGTTGGCGGGGCACTTGGTCTTGAGCACCTTGTAGTCCTCGACGCCGGCTTCGTACGTGCCGGGCGCGGGGCCGGTGGCCGTGCCGCCCGGCTGCTTCTGCGTGACGCCGTCCCAGCCGCGGCCGTAGAACCCGAGGCCCAGCAACATCTTCGACGACGGCACGCCCTGGTGACGCAGTTTCCGGATGGCCGCGTCGGCGTGGAACCCGGCGGACGGGATGCCCGGGTAGGCCCGCAGCGGCGAGTGCGGCGCGGTCGGCCCGGTCGGGCTGGCACCGGCGACGAAGTAGTCGTAGGTCATCACGTTGTACCAGTCGAGGTACCGGCTCGCGGCGCCGTACTCGGTGGCGTCGATCTTGCCGTCCTTCGAGCCGTCGGCGGTGATCGCGGCGGTCACCAGCTGGCGGCCGAACTTCGCCCGCAGGGCCTTGACCAGCCCGGTGAAGGCCTTCGGGCCGCTGGTGTCGCAGGTGTTGCCGCAGGCGTTCGGGTACTCCCAGTCGACGTCGATGCCGTCGAACACGCCCGCCCAGCGCGGGTCGTTGACCAGGTTGTAGCAGGACTCGGCGAACTTGGCCGGGTCCTTCGCCGCCTCGGTGAACCCGGCCGACCAGGTCCAGCCGCCGAAGGACCACAGGACCTTGAGCTTCGGGTGCAGCTTCTTGAGCTGGAGCAGCTGGTTGAAGCTGCCGTGCAGCGCGCCGGGTTCGGTGCTGTCGGCCTGGCCGCTGACGCTCGTGGCGGCGTCGTAGGGCATGTCGTGGTCGGCCCACGGGTCGCCGACCGCGCAGCCGCCGCCCGTCACGTTGCCGAAGGCGTAGTTGATGTGGGTCAGCTTCGCGGCCGACCCGGAGGTCTCGATGTCCTTGACGTGGTAGCCGCGGGCGTAGACGTCCCAGTCGGCGAAGTAGGCCATCACCTTGCCCTGGCCCTGCCCGGCGTCCGCGGGCGGCGCGACGACGGTGGCGCCGGCGAGCGCGAGCGCGACGACGGCGATGCGTTTTCTCATGCGGAGCACGGGATTCTCCTCACCACCCTGACGGACCCGCCGAGACTAACAGGTCCAGACCATTGCAAACCAGGGTCAAATCAGTACGGTCAACGGATTTCCCGTTGCCGCCCCAGCCGGGCGCGGATTCACCGGCGTGCGATGATCGGCCGATGACCGAGTTCGGCTGCGCGCGCTGCTCCGGCGAAGACGCCCTGACCGCGCTGGCGTTCTGCACGACCCGGCTGAACAAGACCCATCGCCTGGTCGAGCGGTCGCACTTCAGCGTCTCCCTGCGCCGGTGCCCGGAGTGCGGCCAGTCGTTCGCCGCGATCTTCACCGAGTTCGTCGACTCCTCCGGCGGCGAAGACGCGCAGTTCTTCGACTTCGTGCCGCTCACGACGGCCGAGGTGTCCACCCTGGCCGCGCAGGGTTCCGGCGTCGACCTGGCCGAGCTGGGGGCGCTGGGCAGTGTCCGCCGCCGGCTGTCGTCGAGCTGGCCGACGGGCGGCGAGAAGGAGATCGCCTGGCGGACGGATTCGCTGTCGGTGCGCGAAGGTCACTGACGCGCCAGGCGCAGGATCGCCGCGGCACTGCGGTCGACGTCGGCCTCGGTCGTCGACCAGCCGGACACCGAGATCCGCAGGTACCGGCGGCCGCGCCAGGTGGTGCCGCCCAGCCAGCAGGTGCCGTCGTCCTGGACCTTCCGGATGAGCGCGTCGGTGTCGCCGCCGAAGGACACCAGGACCTGGTTGAGGACGACGTCGTTGGCGATCTCGGCCCCGCCGTCGGCGAGCTTTCCGGCGAAGCGCCGAGCCAGCCGGCAGCAGCGGTCGACGAGCTCGGCGACGCCGTCGCGGCCCAGCTCGCGCAGCGCCGCCCAGACCGCGAAGCCGCGAGCACGGCGTGACGACTCCAGGGTCAGGTCGCCCATGCCGGACACCTCGCCGGCCCCGGTGAGGTAGGCGGCGCGGTAGGCGATCGCGGCGGCGTGGACCTCCGGGCGGGCGCAGAAGACGAAGCCGGAGTCGTACGGGACGTTGAGCCACTTGTGGCCGTCGCAGGCCCACGAGTCGGCGAGTTCGACGCCGTCGAGAAGTGCCCTGGTGGCCGGGTTGGCGGCGGCCCAGAGCCCGAAGGCACCGTCGACGTGGATCCAGGCGCCGGGCGCGGCTTCCCGGGCGGCGCGCAGGTCGTCGCACGCGCCGGTGTTCACGTTTCCCGCCTGCAGGCAGACGATCAGCGGCCCGCTCCCGGCTTCGCAGGCTTTTCGCAGGTCTTCGACGTCGATCGCGCCCTGTGGACCGGCCTTGACCGGCTCGACGGCCCGGGTGCCGAAGCCGAGCAGCCGCAATGCGCGATCGACGGTGGCGTGCCGCTCTTCGCTCGCGACGACGCGGACGCGCGGAGCACCGGCCAGTCCGTCGCGCTCGACGTCCCAGCCGGCTTCGGCGAGCACGTGGTGCCGGGCGGCGGCGAGCGCGGCGGTGTTCGCGGCCTGCCCGCCGGTGACGAACCCGGCGGAGGCGGTGGCCGGGAGGCCGAGCAGCTCCTTGAGCCAGCCGCCGGCGACCTCTTCGGCGGCGGCCGCGGCGGGCGAGAGGACGGCGTTGAAGCCGTTCTGGTCCCAGCCCGCGGCCAGAACATCGGCGGCCGTGGCGGCCGGGAGGGCGCCCCCGATGACGAAGCCGAAGAACCGCGGACCGGCGGTGGCGACGAGCCCGGGTCCGGCGGCACGGGCGAGCTGTTCGAGCACTTCGGACGGCGGGGTGGCGGCTTCCGGCAGCGGACCGCCGAACGCCGACCGCAGGGCGGAGTGGTCGACGGGCGGGGCGACGGGCCGGTCCGCGAGGGTGGCCCGGTAACCGGCGGCCAGCTCGGCGGCCCGGCCCAAGAGTGCGTGCATCTCGTCCACGAGCCGACTGTAGGCCGGGTCCTCGCCAGGCGTCTTGAATGACTCATTCATGGCTTGCGTGGTCATGAATGAGTCATTCACGACATCGGCGGCG
This sequence comes from Amycolatopsis bullii, assembly GCF_014654205.1. Classification (GTDB taxonomy): domain Bacteria; phylum Actinomycetota; class Actinomycetes; order Mycobacteriales; family Pseudonocardiaceae; genus Amycolatopsis; species Amycolatopsis plumensis. The sequence continues at coordinate 63,919 of NZ_BNAW01000026.1, read as the reverse complement.
GGAACAATCCGCCGCTTCCCGGCGTAGCGTCCTGGTATGGAGACCCCGTTGAGCACCGACCGCCTCGTGATCCGGGACTGGACGCCTGCCGACGCCGAAGCCGCGTTCGCCATCTACGGCGCGGAGGACGTCACGCACTGGCTGACCCCGGCCATGGACCGCGTGGGCGACATCGGCGCGATGCGCGCGGTGCTGCAGGCCTGGCAGGAAGCGCAGCCGAACCTGCCGCCGCCGCGCGGGCGGTGGGCGATCGAGCGCAAAGAGGACGGCGCGGTGATCGGCGGCCTCGGCATCCGGCTGCTGCCGCCGTTCGAAGAGGACCTCGAACTGAGCTGGCAGCTGGCCCCGGGCGTCTGGGGCAAGGGCTACGCGTCCGAGGCGGCGACCGCGCTGATCGAGTGGGCCTTCACCCAGGACACCGAGGAGCTGTTCGCCGTCGCGCGGCCGAACAACACGCGGGCGATCGCGGTCGCCAAGCGGCTCGGCATGAACTGGGTCGGCGAGACCGACAAGTACTACAACCTGCGCCTGCAGGTGTACCGGATCCGGCACACCGACATCATCGGCTGACCGGCTCCAGCAGGAAGACGCGGATGTCCCGGTGCGAGGCCCGCACGGCGTACCGGTCGTACGCGGGCCAGTAGGCCGCGACCGCGTCCCACATCTCCTGGCGCTCGTCCCCGGTCAGGAGCCGCCCGGTGACGTCGATCGTGCGCCCGCGCAGCGCGACCGTCGCCGCCGGGTGGGCCAGCAGGTTCGCCGACCACGCCGGGTGCGCCTCGCCGCCCCAGTTCGAGCCGATGACGACGTACCCGCCCGCCCGCTCGACGTAGAGCAGCGGCACCTGGCGGGGCTCGCCGCTGCGCCGCCCGATCGTCGTGAGCAGCAGCGTCCGCAGCCCGACCGCCGCGCCGACGCCGACCCGCCCGCCGCTGATCCGCAGCAGCACCCGGTCGGCGGGCACGAGCGCCCGCCCGAGCACCGCGAACGCCCTGCTCTTGCCGAACCCGGCGAAGACACCCCGCAAACCGGCCACGCCGCGATCCTAGGTCTGGCAAGGTCACGAGCATGACCCGCCCCGAAACCGCCGCCGAGGTCTTCGACGCGCTCGGCACGGACTACGAACACGCCTTCCGCACCGCGACCGGGCAGCGCGCTGCCCTCACCGAGCTGCTCGACGCGCTGCCGCCGGAGTCGAAGGTGCTCGACCTCGGCGCCGGCACCGGGCGGCCCACCGCGGAACTCCTGGTCGCCGCGGGCCACGACGTCACCGGCTACGACGTCGCCCCGAAGATGGTCGAGATCGCGCGGAACCAGGTGCCCGCCGCCCGGTTCGAGCTCGGGGACATGCGCGAACTGTCCTTCGAGGACGGCAGCTGGGACGCGATCACCGCCTTCTTCTCGATGCTCCAGCTGCCCCGGGCCGAGCAGGAGACCATGATCGGCCGGATCGCGGGCTGGCTGAAGCCCGGCGGCCTGCTCGTCTTCGCCACCGTGCCCGCCGACGTCGACGGCGCCGACATCGTCTTCATGGGCCACCCGGTCCGCGCGTACAGCTTCGCCGCCGGCCCGCTCAAGGAGCGGCTGCGGGCGGCCGGCCTCGAAATCGTCGTCGAGGACGCGGCCGAGTTCGTGCCCGACCACCCCGGCGCCGGCCCGGAGCCGCACGTCTACCTGACCGCGCGCAAACCGGCCTGAGCCCGTCGAGCCCCCACGAGATCGATCACCCGACGGACCTGAATTTTGCTCAACTTCGTGCATGTCCCGCGCGGCGGACCCGAGCTAAAGTGAGGGATGGGCATCGAAGCTCTGGCCAGGCCGGTACCTCGCGAACACCGTGAGCTCCTGCGCGAAATGCTGGCCAGGCTCCCCGAGTTCGCCGACCGCCTGGCCCGGCTGCTCAGCGAGCAGGACGAGTTCTACCGGCAGGTCGAGGACGTCGCCCCGGGCGAGCTGCGGCAGGTCTGCCGGGCCAACCTCGAGCGCGCGCTGACGGCACTGGCCGAGGGCCACGGCCTCGCCCTCGACGCCGCCCGCAAGACCGGGCTCACCCAGGCGCGCCAGGGCATCCCGCTGCCCGCGGTGCTGCGCGCGTTCCGGATCGGCGGCACCTTCGTCTACGAAGGGCTCCTCGAACTCGCCGGGCCGGAGTTCCTCAACCCGACCCGGACGATCGAGATCAACTCCTACGTCTGGAAGGCGATCGACCTCTACTCCGAAGCGCTGACCACGGCGTACGAAGAGGTCGCGGCCGAGCCGTCGCACGCGAACGCGCGGCTGCTGGACGACCTGCTGCGCGGCCGGCTCGCCGGCCAGGCGGACATGGAGGCCGCGGCCCGCGAGCTGGGCCTGCCGACCGCGGGCATGTTCGTCGCCGTGGTCACCGAACGCGTCGAGCCGGACGAGCACGACTCCGTCGAGGCGCTGCTGCGGGCGCGGCGCTGGCGGTCGGCGTGGCGGCCGGGCGGCGAGGCCGGCCTGGTCGCGATCGACCGGATCGAGGACGTCCGGCGGCTGCGCGAAGTGCTGGGGTCGCTGCCCGTCGCGGCCGGGATGAGCAAGCCCTTCACCGGCTTCCCCGACGTCCCGGACGCCCTGCACCGGGCCCGGATCGCCCGCCGCTCCCTGCCGTCGGCGACCGCGGGGGTGGTGGTGTTCGGCGACTCCCCGGTGACGACGCTGGTCGCGGCCGCGCCCGGGATGGCCCGCGACGTCGTCCGGTCGGCGCTGACCGGCGTGCTGGCCCTGCCGGCCGCGGAGCGCAAGGTCCTGCTCGACACGCTGCTGGCGTGGTTCGCCGGCCACGGCTCGGCGAAGGAGGCCGCCGACCGGTTGTTCGTGCACCCCAACACGGTCCGCTATCGGCTGCGCCGCGTGCAGGAGCTGACCAAGCGCGACCTCACCGACCCGGTCGACATCGGCGAGCTGTACGTCGCGCTGGAGTCGGTGCGTCTGGATCCCGAGCCGGATTGATCGTCTTTCGATTACTACCGATTGACTTTCGATAGGAAGCGCGCGATAGTCGACGCATGGTTACCGAGAAGTGGGCCGTTGCCGCGCTCAGATTCTTCCTCGTGGTGCTGTTCGGCGTCCTCGTCGTCTTCCAGACGATGTCGCTGCCGGGCGGCATCGCCTACCACGCGCAGCAGAACCCGCACGACGCTCCGCTGCGCTGGCCGCTGACCGCCATCGCGGTGTTCCTCGTGCTGTGCGCCGAGGTGGTGGTCGTCGCGACCTGGAAGCTGCTCACGCTGGTCAAGAAGGACCGGATCTTCACCACGGCGTCCCTGAAGTGGGTCGACGCGATCGTCTGGGCCGTGGCCGCCGCGTGGCTGGTGGTCGCCGGCATGCTGCTGTTCGTCGGCCTCAACGCCGATGACCCGGGCATGCCGATGCTGCTGTTCCTGGTGACCGTGGCGATCACCGTGATCGGGCTGCTCATGGTGGTCATGCGCGCCCTGCTGCGGCAGGCCACCACGCTCCGGTCCGACATGGAAGCGGTCATCTGATGCCGATCGTCGTGCGCATCGACGTCGAACTGGCCAAGCGCAAGATGAGCGTCGGGGAGTTCGCCGAGAAGGTCGGGCTGACGCCGGCCAACGTGGCCGTGCTGAAGAACGGCCGCGCCAAGGCGGTCCGCTTCAGCACGCTGGAAGCGATGTGCCGGGTGCTCGGCTGCCAGCCCGGCGACCTGCTGGAGTGGGTCGAGGACGAGGTTTAGCCGAGGTCGGCGGGCCGCACGCGCAGCTTCGCGGCGATCCGGGCGAGCGCCTGCTGGTCGGCCGCGGTGAGCGGGTCGAGGACGTCCAGGACGCTGCGCACGTGCGTCGGCGCGGCTTTTTCGACGACCTCGAACCCGGCGTCGGTGAGGGCGACCAGGGTGTACCGGCCGTCGTCCGGGTCGGGCGAGCGCCGCACCCAGCCGCGTTGCTCGAACCGCTTGACCACATTGGACAGCCGGGACAGGGAACCGTTGGCGAGGTAGGCCAGTTCGCTCATCCGCAGGCGGCGATCGGGCGCCTCCGAGACGTGGCTGAGCGCGAGGTACTCGAAGAGCGTCAAGCCGGCTTCGTGCTGCAACGGCGCCTCCAGCCGGCCCGGGAGCAGCAGGATGAGCGAGACCAGCCCGGTCCAGGCTTCCTTCTCGGCGGGACTGAGCCAGCGCGGGCCTTCGTGATCCGTGGCCATGGAGAGCACCCTATCCGCCGCACGATGACTTCAAGCTTGAAGTTGTGCTACGTTGACTTCAAGCGTGAAGTCAACGGAAGGGAATCCCATGTTCTTCGTGACCCCCGGTTACGGCCCCAAGCACCTGGCGGCGCTGCACTACAGCCAAGCGGTCCGCATCGGCGACCGGGTGGAGATCTCGGGCCAGGGCGGCTGGGACGACGACACGGTGTTCCCGGCGGACCTCGAGGAGGAGATCATCCGGGCGTTCGACAACGTCGAGCGCACCCTGGCGACGGCCGGCGCCACCTGGGCGGACGTGGTGTCGGTGGATTCCTTCCACATCCCGACGGCCGACGACACGATCGGCGACGACCACACGCGGGTGATGGTGGAGCAGTTCAGGAAGCGGATGGGCGACCGGGCCCCGATCTGGACGCAGCTCGGCGTGGCGGCACTGGGCGCGCCGGGCATGCGGGTGGAGATCCGCGCGACGGCGGTCGTCGGCCAAGCCTGAACCGCGACCAGGCCGCAGCAGGCTAAGCCGCGTCGGCCTCGACCAGGCGGGCCAGTTCCAGCAGCGTGGCCTCGAAGCCCGGGCCCGCCGTGAGCGCCACCGTGAGCGGGCTGCCGTGCCGACTCCTCCCCACCGGCAGCGTCACCGCCGGTTCCGTCCACTGCGGACGGTCCACCCCGGCCGACACCACCACGTCCGGCCGCGGTGGGCGGTGGCGGCCGCCGCCCGCGTCGAGGTCGAGCACCACGTTGCCGTGCAACGAAAGCAGCGCCGCGACGTCCGCCACCGCGTCCCGCAGCTCTCGGTCGGCGATGGAGTCCGAATGGGCGCCGATCGCGGGCCGGGGTGGGGCGTCGTCGCGGGCGAGGCGGGGCACGATCGCGCCGAGGTCACCCGAGGCGCACGTCAGCACCCGGATACCGGGCACGCCCGCCTGGGGGTCGGCGATGCTGATCCCCGCGCTCGCGGCGGCCGCCACGATCCGGGCCCGCCAGCGCGCGGTCGCCGCGATGGCGACCATCGATGGGTCCTGGGGCAAAAGGGTGGTTCTCCTTCGTCGTCCGGCGCGGCGGCGTGCGGATCGTCCGATGGTGGGCCGGTGCCCGTTGTGCCCGGGAACAAACATGTTTGGCCGCTTGGTCCGAACGGCCGTGCCCATGCCCCCTTCCGGTCGCCGCGGACGTCTGTGACCGCCGGTCACACTTTGACGCGCGACGTGGCGCGGGCCACTATCCGTGCACCTGATTACCGCCGGGTAATTTGGCTGTCCGGAGTACGACCCAGGAGGACCGTTGCGACGAGCTTTGGGCCTGATCTTGCTGGCGCTGGGGGTCTTCGCGGTCGCCGGGGCGGTGCTGCTGCCGACCTACGTCTACCCGAAGCTCGCCAAGGTGCCGCTCGACCAGGATTCGACGTCGGTGCTGGAAGGCACCGCGAGCAAGGTCCTCGCCGTGACCGACAAGGGCACCGGCCCGGTCACCGAGATCCGGGAGAACCGGAAGCTGACCGCGACGGCCCGCGTGCAGGCGAACTTCGCGCGGCCGGAGATGCGCCAGGACACCGACTACGCGGTCTGGCTGCTCGCGGTGCAGGTCAAGGACGACGATGACGGCACCGTGCTCAGCGCGAGCAAGCGGCAGGTCTGCTTCGACCGCCGCACCGCCGAGGGTTACGACCCGCGCGGGGACGCCGACCCGAAGTGCACCAGGGAAAGCAGCTACGTCACCGAGCTCGCGGACAAGGCCGACAAGGACGGCCAGAAGCCGCCCGAGCAGAACGTGTACCAGGCGCAGCCCGGCCTGAACTTCAAATTCCCCTTCGGCACCGAGAAGAAGGACTACCAGGTCTACGACGACAACACCGGCAAGGCCGTCACCGCCCGGTACACCGGGACCGAAGAGGTGAACGGGATCGAGACGTACAAGTTCGTCCAGAACATCCCGGACACCAAGCTCGAGACGAAGTCGGTGCCCGGCTCGCTGGTCGGTGTCACCGATTCGAGCGTCGACGCGGACCTGTACTACCGCGGTGTCAACACGATGTGGGTGGAGCCGGTCACCGGGGTCGAGGTGAAGCAGCAGCAACAGCAGCACCAGGAACTGCGCCCGGCCATCGGCAACCCGACCGTCGTGTTCGACGGGACGCTGGCCTACAACGGCAGGACGATCGCGCAGATGGTCGACCAGATCGACGAGAACAAGGGCAAGCTGGAGTTCCTGTCGAGCACCGGCCCGCGCTGGCTCGGCATCGGCGGCGCGGTGCTGATCGTCGTGGCGATCGTCCTGCTGGTCCGGCGGCGACCGGCCGCCCCGCCGACCCCGCCGCAGCGGCGACGGGTCCCGGTCGGCGCCGGCCGTTAACGCTTCCGCAGGACGAGGACCAGATTCCAGGAGGCGATTTCCCGGAGGCCGGGAATCCGCACGATCCACATCGCCCAGCTCGGGTGGTAGCGCGGATACCCGGCCACCAGATCGGCGACCGGCGTCGTCTTCGCCCAGCGAAGCGCGGCGCCGACCGAAACCGGGAACAGGCTTTCCCCGAATTTGTTCTTCGGCTGCTTCCCGAGTTTCCTGGCATAACGCTGCCGGGCGTAGTAGCCGCCGAGGAAATGCCAGGGCGCGGTCTCGTGGCCACCCCACGGCGAATACCACGGCGTGAACGACGCGAAGACCGTGCCGCCGGGCTTGGTCACCCGGCACATCTCGTCGAGCATGACCCACGGCTCGGAGACGTGCTCCAGCACGTTCGACGAGTAGCAGATGTCCACGGAACCGCTGCGCACCGGCAGTTCCGTGCCGCTGGCGCGGATCATGTTCTCCCCCGGCTCGCCGCGGGCGGAGAGCTCGCCGACGTCCGGGTCGAGGCCGAGGTAGACCGCGCCGGCCGCGCGGAAGGCGTCGGAGAAATAGCCCGGGCCACCGCCGACGTCGAGCACCGTCCGCCCCGGCAGCGGAGCGTGCGACGCCAATTGCCGGACGGAGTCGGCGGCGAGCGCGGAATAGAAGCCGTCGGGGTCGGTCTGTTCGGTGAGGAATGTCCGGAACAGGGTCACCGACCGGCGGAGCGTGGCGCGATGCGGATGCGCCGTCGCAACAAGAACCGGATTACCCACCATTGAACCGTCGCTTTCCCGAATACGTTCATCTAAGGTGTACGCACCAGTAACCTAGCACCGTCGCTAAAGTTTGGAAAAACCCGATGCAACGTCCTCGTGTGCTCCTCCTCAACTGGCGCGACACCGGCCACCCCGAAGGCGGCGGCTCGGAGCGGTACGTCGAGCGGATGGCCGAAGGCCTGGCCAGAGCGGGGTACCGGGTCGAGATCCAGTGCGCCGCCTACCCGGGTGCGACGGCGGGCGAGTGGCGCGACGGCGTCCGCTACCGGCGGCGCGGCAACAAGTTCGGCGTCTACGCCCACGCCCTGCGGGCGATCCGCCGGGCCCGCGCCGATCTCGTGGTGGACGTGCAGAACGGCATGCCGTTCTTCGCCCGGCTGGTCGCCGGCTGCCCGGTGCTGGTGCTCGTGCACCACGTCCACAAGGAACAGTGGATCAGCGCGCTCGGCGAGACGCTGGGCCGGGTCGGCTGGTGGATCGAATCACGGCTGGCGCCGTGGCTGTTCCGCCGGTGCTCCTACGTCACGGTTTCCGAGGTCACCAAGGCGGAACTGGCGGAGCTGGGCATCGGGGGCGACCGGGTCACGGTGGTCCCGAACGGCCTCGACGCGCCCCCGCCGTGCACGTCGGAACGGGACCGCGAACCGACGCTGGTCGCGGTGAGCAGGCTGGTGCCGCACAAGCGGATCGAGCACGCGATCGACGTCGTCGCGCGGCTCGCACCGCGCTGGCCGTCGCTGCGGCTGGAGGTGGTCGGCCAGGGACCGTGGGACGAGGTGCTGCGCGCCCACGCCGCTTCCCGCGGGGTCGCCGACCGGGTCGTCCTGCACGGCTGGGTCGACGAGCAGGCCAAGCACGAGGTCCTCGCGCGGTCGTGGCTGCACCTGTGCCCGTCGGTCAAGGAGGGCTGGGGCATCGTCATCATGGAGGCCGCGGCACACGGCGTGCCCTCGGTCGCCTACCGCGCCGCCGGCGGCGTCACCGAGTCCATTGTGGAAGGCCGGACCGGCCTGCTGGCCGACGACTTCGACGATTTCACCGCGCAGGTCGACGGCCTGCTCGCCGACGGGCTGCGGCGCACGGAAATGGGCTTGGCGGGCGCCGAGCGGGCCGGGCGGTACAGCTGGGACGCGAGCATCGGCCGGTTCGAGTCACTGGTGCGGGACGTCTCCGGACAGCCGGTCCCCCCGCCCCGCACCCTGGCCCCGGCGCTCGCCCGGCAGCCGACCTGATGCAGTGAATGACTCACTGCGGTTGTCGCGCCGTCTGGTCCCGTACTGCGGCCCGGAACTCCTCCAGGAGCCGCCCGGCGGCCGCGGCATCGAAGTCCCGGCGGCGGGCCCGCACGGTGACCGTGGTGGTCCCGCCGGTCGTCGCCGCCCCGAACGCCACGCCCGAGCGGCCGCTCGCCGCCGGGTAGAACGCCAGTGACCGCACGGTGTCCCCGGTGGACACCACCCCGAGGTTCGAGACGAGGAACGTCGAGCCGAGCCTGCTCGCCAGCAGCCGGGTGCCCAGCCGGGCGACGCGGCTGCTGCGGGCCGGGAAGTCCGGCTCCGGCGGTTGCGCGGCGAGCACCGCGGCGACGTCCGCGCCACGCCCCAGCCGCAGCCGGAAGAACGCGCTGTCGTGCACCGGTTCCGGCGCCGCGCCGGGCCGGCGCGACGCGCCCAGCGCGGCCACGACGCGGGTGGTGCGGGCCCCGTGCGCGCGGTTCCAGCGTTCGGTGGCGTGAGCGGCGGCCGCGACGAACCCCACGGCCCCCAGCCGCAGCCGCGGCTCGTGAACGGCCACGAAGACGTCTCCCGCGGCCTCGCGCCCACGATCGGGGGTGATCCGGCCCGGTGGCGCGAAAAGCGCCTCAGCGAGCCGCTGGAGGGCGGAAATCGCAAAGGGTTTGCCGCCCGTACGCGCACCGATCCCCCGCGCCGCCGAGGAAACCGGGACGTCGAGGAGGATGCCGAGCAGCGAGAGCAGGCCGAGGCCGTCGAGGGCACCGTGGTGCGCGGCGACGAGCAGCACCCGTTCGCCGGCGGCGACGCGGACGAGCGGGGCACCGCGTTCGTAGGGCGCGGAAGCGAAGCGGTCCCGGACGGCGGTCAAGTCACCGCATCGCTCGACTTCCGGCAGCGAGCCGAGGTGCGGGTACTGCTGGATCGCGGCCGCCAGCCGGGCGCGGAGCTTCTCCGGTTCCGGCGCGGCCGCGCCGAGTTCCGCTTCGAGGAGGATGCTCCAGGAAACGGTGGGGTCGCCGTAGAGCCCGACGACGCGGTGGGCGTGGTCGGAGGCGAGCCGGGTCACGCGTCAGCGGTCCCCGTAGAGCTTGAGCGGGAAGTCGGCAGGGTTGTACTTCACCTGCGCGTTGAGCTTCTCCTGCACCGGCGCGGCGGTGTCCGGGTCGGCCGTCGTGATGAGGGCGAAACCGCCCGCTGTCGCCGCTCCGCCGCCGATGATGACGGCGACGACCGCGCCGATGACCGTGCCCACGTGTCACTCCTTCCGCGGCGGGAGAATCCTGCCGCGGCCCAATGTACGCATCGGTAACATGCGGCACAACACTGCGACGCACAGCAACGCCAGCGCTACTCCGTTCGCCAGCAACACCGGCGTCCACGAGACCGCTTTCACCGCCGGCTCACCCGGGGTCCGGTACAGCGTCAGCCAATCACCCGACCACACCGGTGTCGCGCCGGAAAGCAACTGCGGATCGACGTAACCCGGTGTCCCGTGTTCGACGAGGATCCAGCCGATGCCCGCGTCGGTGAGCTCCCGCGCGGAGGTCGCGGCGCGGACGTCGCCGATCCTCGGGTCCTCACCGGCGACGCGCTCGGCACCGACCTGCAGCGTGTCGTCCATCAGCACGGGCTTCGGCAGCGCACGCGGCGCCGGGTCGAGCTGGGTCCGGTCGTCGTTCCAGGCGAACCCGCGGAACGCCGAAAGCGGCAGCACGAGCACGTCTCCCGGCCGGTCACCGAGCTTTTCGGACACGGCCTGCCAGTCGGCCGGGTACTGCGCGGTGCCGAGCCGTCCCCAGCCGCCCCACGCGAGGTCCGGCATGGTCAGCAGCGGGAAAACGGCCGCCGCCACCACCAGGGCGACGCGGCCCCGCGCGGTTTTCAGCTTCGCCGCGGCGAATTCGACGGCCAGCGCGAAGCCCAGCGCGAGCGGCAACGCCCACCACGCCACCCACTTCTGCGCGTCACGCAGCAGCCCGGCACCGGGCAGGTACCGCGTCGCGGCGGTCAGCAGCGCGTTCCCGCCCGGCAAGGTCGCCAGCGAGGCCAGGAGAACACCCACGACGCCGAGTGCGGTCAGGGACCGGACCGGCGCCGTGCCCCAGCGTTGCGCCAGCGGCCGGAGCCCGGCGAGCGCGATGGCGACGACGACGAGCGTCAGCACCGGCACCAGTGGGACGCCCCGGCTGGCCGGCACGGTTTCGGCGTTCCAGATACCCCCGAGCCCGAGCACGCTCAGCAGCGCGGGACCCCAGCTTTCGGCGCGGGCGCTGAACGCCGTGACGCCGTCCGGGTCGGAGAACGTCCCGCCGGCGTTGCGGAACGCCGGGACCAGCCAGGGCAGGTTGAGCACGAGGGCGAGCGGAACCGTCTGCCAGAGCCGCCGCGAACCGGCGGCCACGACCATGACGGCGGCCGCGAGGACACCGCCCGGCGGGGTCAGCACGGCCGGGGCGCACGCGATCACCAGCCTCGGCAGGGCACGGGGTTCGTGGTGACGCGCGGCGAGTCCTGCGGCGGCGATCCACGGCAGGGCCGCGTACGTCAGCAGAAGCGGCCAGTGCCCGATGAACAGCCGTTCGGCGAGGTACGACGTCCAGGCGTAGGCCGTCGCCGCGACGAGCCGGGTGCCCAGGTGCTCGGTGGGGACGAGCCGTCCGGCGCCGAGTGCGGCGAAGAAGATCGCCAGGAGCAGGACGATCTTCTGGACGAGGTCGCCGGGCAGCACGGTGGTGGCGAGCGCGACGGCGGCGTCGGCGGGGACGGACCGCGGCAGCGTGCCGCCGACCCCGAAGGCGTCCGGCACGAAGTACTGCCGTGGCGCGAACACCATGTCGTAGCTCAGCACGAAGCCGCGGCCGAGCAGGGGCGCGCAGACGGCGAAGGCCAGCGCGGCGGCCAGCACGGGAAGGGCCGCTCGCCTGCTCGGTGCGTTCACGGGCCTTCCTTTCCGGTGCGCGCGCGGTTATCGTCCCTGGTCATTACCCGCCGGTAATGGGAGCCCGCCGTTGAGCGTAGACACCGAAGTCCCGGCCCGGACCGGCAACCGGGTCGCGGCGATCCTCGTCTCGCTCGCGCTCGCGGGCAACAACGCGGCCAGTTACGTGCTGAGCCTGGCGGCCGCGCGGATCCTCGCGCCCGGCGCGTTCGGGGAGCTGAGCTCGCTGCTGGCGGTGCTGGTGATCGGCGTCGTCCCGGCGATGGGCCTGCAGACGGTGGTGGCCCTGCGGGTGGCGCGCTCGCCGTCGCTTTCGCAGGGTTCGCTGTTCGCGCTCGGCCTGGTGACGAGCGCGATCGTCGCGACGACGGCGTTGACGCTGAGCCCGCTGCTGGTGCTCCTGCTGCACTTGGGCTCGCTGGCCCCGGCGCTGCTGGTGACGGCCGCGCTGGGGCCGTTGACGCTGCTGGGCGTGTTCCACGGTCTCCTGCAGGGCAGCCACCGGTTCGCGGTGCTCTCCGGCCTGATCGCGCTGGAGGGCGTGGGCAAGGTCGGCGGTTCGCTGGTGGGGCTGGTGGTCTCGGGGTCGCCGACCGGGGCGCTGGCCGGGGCGGCGATCGGTTCGCTGGCGGTGGTCGTGGCGGGCTGGCAGCTCTGCGGCCGCCCGCGGCCCCGCTGGGCCGACCGCCACGGCGGCGAGGTCTTCCACACGGCACAGGCGATGCTCGCGCTGGTGCTGCTGGTCAACCTGGACCTGGTCCTGGCCCGCCACACGCTTCCGGCGGGCGCGGCGGGCGAGTACGCGCTGGGAGCGATCGTCACGAAGATCGCGTACTGGCTGCCGCAGGCGGTGGGAGTGCTGGTGCTGCCGCGGTTCGCGGTGTCCGACCGCCGTCGCCGGGTCCTGCCGGTGGCCCTGCTGGTGTGCGGCGGCCTGGACGCGCTGGTGCTCCTGGTGTCGCTGGTGCTCGGACCGTCGCTGCTGGGCCTGATCGGCGGGGCGAAGTACGCGGGCAGCGCGATGCCGGTGTGGCCGTTCGCGCTGGCGGGTTCGATGCTGGCACTGGTTCAGATCCTGCTGTACGCCCGCCTGGCGGACGGCGACCGCCGGGTGACGCTGCTGATGTGGTCGGCGGTCGGTGCCGAGGCTCTGCTGATCACGACGTGGCTGCACGGGTCACCCGCCCAGGTGGTCACCGCGGCGGCCGGCACCGCGGGCGCGCTCGCCGCGGCCGGAGCGTTCCTCGAGTTCCGGCCCCGCCGCAGTGAATGACTCATTCCTGGCGTCGGACGCCAGGAATGAGTCATTCACTGCATCCGGGTCTGGCGGATCGCGGGGTCAGGCGGTCGGCTCGGTGGGGTTTTCCTTGCGGACGAACCAGTCCACGCACGTCGCCACCGTCGCGGCCGCGGCCAGCAGGAGCGCTGCCTGCGTGACCGGGCCGTACGCCCAGTCCTGGCCGTGGCCCAGGATCCGCCCCGTCACCGACACGGCCGCCGCCAGCGCCATGCCGCCGAACGCCAGGTACCTCGGGGCCCGCTCCGAGAACTGGCGGGCCAGCAGGCAGGCGATCAGCAGCACCACCGGCAGCATCCCGCCCAGCGCCACCAGCAACCCGATCAGCACGACCGGTGTCGCAGCACCGCCCGCCGAGATCGTGAACCGGCGCCGGCGCGCCGGCCACGCCACGCCCGCCAGCAACACCAGCACCGCCGCCGCGCCGATCAGCAGGCTCAGCCGGTAGTGCGCGTCCGGGGTGAACGACAGCGACACCACCCCGCCCGCGCCCGCCGGGACGATCCACGCCTGCTGCCAGCCGTCCACGCGGGTGCGGGTCAGCTGCTGACCGTCCAAAGTGGCCGTCCAGCCGGCGTTCGCGTTCTCCGGGACGGCCAGCACCGCCTCCGCACCCGGCCCCACCGTCACCGACCGCGACGCCGCGTCCCAGTCGCCCACCTGCACCGCGCGGTGGACCGGCGGCGCCGCGTCACCCGCCGGGCGCAGCCAGAGGTCCTGGACCACGAACGACTCCGACCGGTCCGTCCGCAGCTCGTGCCCGCCGGCCGGCAGCGCGATGCCGCCCTCGGAATCGCGGCACATCCCCAGGGACAGGGGCCGGTGCGCGGTGATGTCGGACAGCTTGCCCTGCACCGACGTCCGGTAGTCGAGCCCGTCCAGGTGGACGTTCGGCCCGGCGCCGCACGGCACCGTGAACGCCGGGTCCGGCGCGGGGAGCAGGCCGTCGCTGCCGGACAGCGTGAGGCTGCCGATGCCCACCACCGCGCGCGCCGCGGGATCGTCGTCGTCGCCCGGCAGCACGAGCTGCAGCTGGTCGGTGTCCAGTGGCTCGAAGGACGCGGACCCGCCCGCGTCGAGCTGCACGGTCCGCGTCGCCGACCGGCCCACCAGCTGCACCTGCCGCGGCGCCCGCGCCCCGCTCGACGGCGAAACCGCGATGTGCAGCCCCGAAATCCGCTTCGGTGCCGCCCACCCGAGCGTCAGCGCCGGCCGCAGGTCGGTGACGTCGGGCCGCCACGTCGTGCCGGGATCGCCGTCCACGGCCGCGAACCCCGCGGCCGCCGGGTCGCCGCCCAGCTGGGACGTCGACGCCACGGTGACCCCGGGCAGCGACACCGGGTTGCGGCCACCGCCCGCCGGCAGCACCGTGCCGCCGACCAGGTACGTCTGCTCGGCCGGGGTGCTGAACAGCCGCCGGATGCCGTCGGGTTCTTCGCCGTCGCGGGCCGCGGCGGCGTCGCACCGCACGGCCGCACCGAGGGGCAGGCAGGCGTACCGCGGCTGCGGGCCGCGCGTGAACGCGAACCCGGGCGCCGGCCCGGTCGGCAGGTCGGCGGGCACTTCCAGGGCTCGCTGCGGTTCGGTACCGGGGATCTGCAGCTCCGCGACGCCGACGTTGCCGTCCTGCCGCCCGACCACCAGCGACAGCAGCGTGATCCGCACCTTGCGGGTGACGCCGCCGGCGACGGAGTACTCGTGCGGCCCGGCGCCGCGGATCACCGGCTGGTCGACCGAGCCGTTGTCGGTGGTGATCCGGATCCTCGTGGCGGGCCAGCCCACCCGCAGGTCGTCCACCAGCTGCAGGTTCACCGAGGTCACCAGGCGCGGGGTGTCCAGTTCGACCTCGAGCCACTGGCCGATCGGCCCGGTGAACGACGACGAGTGCCACGCCGTGCGCGGGTCGCCGTCGATCGCCGCGAACGGCTGGTGCGAGGGATCGGACCCGCCGAAGGCGTCGGCGAACGACGCCGCGGTCGACGCGGTCACCGAGCGGATGCCCCGGTAGGCGGCCACGGTCTGGTGCTCCGGCCCGGGGAACGGCAGCAGGTCGCCCGCCGCGCGCTGCTGGCGGTAGGCCTCGCCCGCGGTCAGGGTCTGGCTGAGGTTGTCGCGGACGCCGCCGACGTTCCGCTCGGCCCGGCGCAGGCCGTCGGTCACCAGCCGCGGGCCGCCCGGCGACCCGCCGTCGCCGGTGAGCACCGTTGGCGTCGCCGGGTCGAGCTGGCCGGAGTCGATCAGCGGCAGCAAATTCTCCGGGCCGCCGCTGACCGTCGGGACGTCCGTTGTGGACGTCGCGGTGGCGAGCAGCACCGGCTTGCGCACCTCGTAGACCTCGAGGGGGCCGAACTCGGCCGCCTTCGCGATGCCCGGTGAGCCGGCCAGCCCGGCCCGCAGGGTCGCGACGGGCGGGGCGGCGGTCCGCTCGCGGTCGATGTCGTTGCGCAGCAGCAGGAACCGGTACCCGGAGCGCGCGAGCAGCGCGGCGAGCCCGGGGTCGCCGCGGCCGTCGGCGAGCGCCGCGTCCACGGAGTCCATCAGCCGCGTGTTCCCCTCGGAGCCCAGCGGCACCTGGTTGCGGACCGCCCACGGGCTCCGCGCGATCGCCTGCGCGGGCTCGTCGACCGTGCGGCCCCACTCGTACTCGCCGAACCCGGTGGCCGGCAGCAGCAGCGTCCGCGCGTTCGGATCCGCCTTGGCGACGTAACCCATCGCGTCGTACCAGTAGCCGGGCACCGCGTCCCAGCCCGGGCCGGAGCGCAGGTTCAGCAGCCACGCCGGCGCGGCCATCACCAGCACCAGCAGCAGGCCCAGCGCGGGCCGCAGGAACCGGCGCACGGACTTCACCGGAACCGGGCCGGCGATGCCGTGCACGAACGCCAGCATCAGCGGCAGCCGCAGCACCGGCTCGAACTTGTGCACGTTGCGCAGCGGGGCGAGCGGCCCGTCGAGCAGGTGCCGGACCTGCTCGGCGAGCGGGCTGTCGAGCGAGCCGACGTAGCCGATGGTCAGCAGGGTCAGCCCGGTGACGACGCCGAGCACGAGGAACCGCCGTTCGGGCAGGCCGCGCCGGGTCAGCCCGAACAGGCCGACGCCGGCGACGAGCCCGGTGGCGAGCATCAGGACCGGGTTGTCGATCAGCGACCAGCCGCCCGGCCACCACGGCGTGCCCTGCACGACGTAGGCGACCCACTGGTTGGTCCCGCGCAGCACCTCGAACAGCGACATCGGCGCGGTGGTGTTCGTCGCGGACTCGATGTAGTCCAGGAACGGCAGGCTGTACTCGCCGAGCAGCAGCAGCGGCAGGATCCACCACAGCGTCGCCCCGACGACGAAGACGAACCACCACAGCACCAGTTCGACGTGCGCCCGCGTCCACCGGCGGGTCAGCAGCCACAGTCCCGGCAGGACGAGCGCCATCACCACCATCGCGCCGTTGACGCCGCCCATGCCCAGCACGGCCAGCGCGGACAGCCCGGCGGCCCGCCGCGGCGAGCCGATCGCCCCGGCCCGCACGAGCGGCACCAGCACCCACGGCAGCAGCACCGCGGGCAGCATTTCCGCGGACAGGCCGCCGATTTCGGTCAGCATGCGCGGCGCGAGCGCGTAGCCGAGCGCGCCGATCAGCCGCGTGCGCTCGGTGCCGATCTTCATCGCCCGCGCCAGCAGCAGCGCGCCGCCGAACGCGGCCGAGAGCAGGACCGCGCCCCACAGCCGTTGCGCGATCCACGCCGGCATGCCGACGGCCTGGCACAGGGCGAAGAACGGCCCCATCGGGAACAGGTAGCCGTACGCCTGGTTCTGCAGTTCCCCCGCGGTGGCCTGGGGGTTCCACAGGTGCAGGGCGCGCCCGAGGAAGGCGAGCGGGTCGACGGCGAGGTCCAGTTTGGTGTCGAACGTCGTCTTCCCCGGCATCTGCAGGAACGACAACGTGGTCAACGCCAGCACGATCCACGTGCTGGGCCGGCGGAAGAACGCGCCCACCGAAAACTTCCGGGCGCCGCCGGAGGGCGGGGCGTCGTCCCGGGACCGTTCGCGGGTGGCGGTTACCATCCGGTAGATACTAGGCCGAAACCTGGCTACCATGTGCCGACAGTTTTGCTGGAGACACAGTTCCCGACCTCAGGCAGGTGCGCCATCTCCTTCGACGATGCCTGGGCTCTGGCCGAGCCGGTCAAGGGCTGGATGACGCGCGCCCAGGGCGAAGCGCTGTGGGACGCCGTGTGCCGCCTGGAGAAGGGCGATGTCGTCCTGGAAATCGGCAGCCACCAGGGCAGATCCACGATCGTCCTCGGCGCGGCGGCGCGCACGGCCGGCGCCACGGTGATCGCCGTCGACCCCTTCGTGGACGGCCGCCTGTTCGGCGGATCGCCGACGCGCCGGCTGTTCGAGCGCAACATCCGCCAAGCCGGGCTGGACGACGTCGTCGAACTCGTCGCCGGTTACAGCACGAAACTGCGCCCTGACTGGGATCGGCCCATACAGCTGCTTTACATCGACGGCAAGCACGACTACTGGACCTACACCGACGACCTGCGCTGGTCGGCACACCTGCCGCCGGGCGCGGAAATCCTGGTCCACGACTGCTTCTCCTCGATCGGCGTCACGCTGGGCACGATCGCGAAGGTCCTCTTCGGACGGCGGTACACCTATGTGGACCGGGCGTCGTCGCTGGCGCGGTTCCGGCTGGCGCCACCGTCGACGGCGGACCGCCTGCGCGTGCTGGCGCAGCTGCCGTGGTTCCTGCGCAACGTCGTGGTCAAGGTGCTGCTGCGCCTGCGGTTGCGGCCGCTCGCGCGGCTGCTCGGGCACGACAGCCCGTACGACCCCTACTGAGTCACCGGCTTCCCGACCTCGACCCGCGCGACGCACACCGGCGCGCCCGGGTTCGACAGCTGCACGCCGATGTGGTCGAAGAGGCCGTCCACCGGCAGGTACAGCGAGTGCAGCCCGGCCTGGAACCACACCGGCGTCCGGTCGACCAGCCCTTCCCCGCCGTCACGGGTGAAGTAGTCGATCTTCAGCAGGTGCCTGCCGAGCATCGGTTTGTCGAGCGGAACGCTCACCGGCGTTTCGCCGACCGTGTACCCGCAGTCCGGCACCGGTCCCGGCAGGCCGCGGGACTCCGCGGCCACACCGGTGATCAGGTGCGGGGTGCCGGTCGCGTCGAGCAGGTGCATCCGGTTCGTCGGCTGGTCGAAGTGCGTGCCGGGCACCAGGCCGGCGACCCGGGACGCCTGCGAGTCCGCGCCGAACCACTCGTGGACCACGTCGTTCGGCACGAAGTTGTCGTAGAAGACGAGATCGGGGTCCTCCGCCACGGCCGCGCGCACGTTCCCGAGGTACTGCCCGGAACGGTCGAACCGCATCGCCGGGGCGAGCCGGGAAAACCCGGCGACGGAACTGGCGAGCAGAAGCACACACACGACCAGCGCGATCGGCCGCTCCCGGGTGCGTCCGGACGGCGCAGTGCCGTTCGGCTGCAGGAAAGCGAAAGCGCCGCACAGGGCGGCCACGAACGCCAGTTCGGCGAGGTACCGCGGGTCGTCCCCGGCGGCCGGGCCGACTTCGCGCAGCCGCGTCGCCGCCAGCAGCCCGACGTCCACGGCGAACAGCAGCCCGAGCAGCGCCCACGCCCGCCAGGCCCGGCGGCCGCCCACGCGCACGCCGGTCACCAGCAGTGCCAGGGCCGCGGCGATCAGCAGGACCACCACCCCGAACGGCGAGGGCGCCCAGGTCGCGCCCGGACCGGGCCCCGACCACGGCCCGCCGGCCAGCCCGGGCAGGAAGGTGTCGCCGAGCATCCGGCCGGTCAGGTCGGCGACGGTCCCGGCGGTCATCGGCGGCCCGCCGGGTGTGACCTGGCTCGACGTCAGCGCGAGGTAACCGGCGACGAACGCGGCGAGCAGCACCGCGTGTCCCGCCCAGTAGCGCCATCGGTCCCGGAAGGACTGTCCGAGCAGGACGGTCACCCCGGCCAGCAGCACCGGAACTACCACAGCTTTTTCGTAGAACGCGAGCCCGAAGAGCGTCCACAGGAACGTGCCGATCCACCACCGGCCGCCGTCACGCAGGTAGCGGACGTGCCAGTACAGGGCACCGGCAGCCGCCAGGACCACCGGGACGACCTGGGAGCCGTACGCCCACCACAGCGTCGGGACCAGCAGCAATGTCGACGCCGTGAACACGGTGAACGGGACGAGGATCGCCCAGCGGCGGCCGAAGCAGCGCACCAGCAGGCACCAGAACAGCACGGTCGCCGCGGCCCGCATCAGCAGCACCGGCGCCATCATGAGCGGGAAGTTCAGCGGCGCCCACCACGTCATCACCGCCGCCAGGAAGAACCCGCCGGGCATCAGGTGCCCGTGGTAGTCCTGGAAGAGGTAGCCGAGGTCGAACGGCCCGGCGAAGGCCGCGCGGTAGGTCATGACGAAGTCGTCCTGCGCGAAGTTGCCGTGCAGCGCCGCCCAGGCGTGGAAGACGAACGGCACCACCCCGGCCACGAACGCGGCGAAGACCAGCGCGGACGGTCTTCGGGTCACCCGTGGCGCGGGCTTTTCGATCTCCACCAACACGGGGATCCCTCACTTCTTGCAGGCGGGCGGCTGGCACATGAGCTTGCTCAGTGCCTGGTAGAAGACGTCGGAGATCTTGCGCGGGTCCGGCGTGGTGAAAGAGTCGCCGCCGGTCGCGGCCGAGATCTGCTTCAGCTCGCTCGAATCGATGTCCGGGCCGATGCCGATGCCGATCACGGGCAGCGGTTTCCGCGGGTCCTGCAGCCGGCCGAGCTCGGCGAGCAGGCCGGGCAGCCCGATCGAGTCGTCGTCCTCGTTGCGGCCGTCGGTGAGCACGACGACGACGTTGATCCGGCCGAGCTGCCAGCTCTGCCGGGCGTTCTGGTACGCGGCGAGGATCGAGTCGTACAGCCCGGTCGCGCCGCCGGGCTTCGGCTTCACCGCCTGCAGCGTCGCCACCCCGCCCGCGGCGAGCTGCTGGGCGATCGAGCGCATCGGCAGCAGTTCCTTGTAGTCCTTGGTGCCGTCCAGCTTGGTCGAGAACAGCCAGAGGCCGATCTCGCTGGTCGGCTTGAACAGCCCGAGCCCCTGCGTCGCGGCTTCGAGCGTCAGCGCCATCCGGCTGCGGCCGGTGCCGGGCACCGTGGCGGCCATCGAGCCGGACACGTCGAGCAGCACCTGGACGCGGGCGCTCAGGTTCGCCCCGGCCCACGCCTGGAGCACGCCGTACATCGCTTCGGGCGCGGGCGGGCCGGCCGGGCGCGGCGCCGCGTCGGTGCGGGTGTTGCCGGACCCGAGCTCGCCGAGCAGCTGCCCGGACGGCGTGCGGAACCCGCCGTCCGCGAACGCCTTGGTGGCGGTCTGGTCGAGCAGCAGCCGCAGGAACCGCTCGGCCGCCGAGCGCGAGGCCTCCGAAGCCCGTGGCAGCACGACGTACGGGTAGTCGAAGCTCGGGACGCCGGCGGCGGGGTAGGCGGCGACGAGCTTGCGGGACAGCACCGACTGTTCCGACGCCGGCCAAGCGGGGTACGGCTCCTTCACCGCCGACAGCTTGCGGATCTCCTCGGTGAACGCCGCCGCCGGGTCGGGCGCGTCTTTGGTCAGCTGCTGCAGGCCGATCAGCGCGCCGATGGCGGCCGGGTCCCGGCCCGGATCGGGCAGCCCGACGGGACTCCGCGCGAGCACGTCCGCCCACGACGGCGACTTCGCCGGCCAGCCGGCTTTCTTCGCGACGTCTTCGGTCAGCGCCAGCACCACCGGCGAGCTCGCCACCGGCTGGCCGGACTCGGGGAGGTTCCACGCGCCGCCGTCGCGGGCCTGCAGCAGCCAGGTGCTCGACTCCGGCACCCAGACGTCGGGGCCGTTCGCGCCGTTCGCCTCGAGGGCGGTGGCGGTGGCCGTCGACGGGCCGGCGGTGACCTCCACGGCGTAGCAGTCCCGCTCCGGGACGGTCCGGGCGAGCTCGGTCAGCACCGGCGCGATGTCCGGCGCGGCCGTGAGGTGCACCTGAGTGGTCGTGTCGCAGCCGCTCCCGGCCAGCCGGTTCTTCAGGTAGTCGACCCCGGCCCACGCCAGCAGGGCGACCACCAGCAGCGCGCTCAGGACGACGACCCGTGCGTCGATCCGCCGGGCCCGCGCCGGGTGTGCCGCCAATGCACGTCCTTCCTCGTGAGGTGCTGGCAGCTTGCCAGCCGGGTGCGCGGGAAGCCAGTACCGGAAGCAGAACGTCACCGCCGGCACGTGAGCTGCCGGTGAGGAAATGGCGGGGTGCGGCCGGTTCGCGGTGCTCTCACGCGGGCGGCAGCGCGCGGCACAGCGCGTCGAGGGCCGCCGGGTAGGCGTGTTCGGGCGGGGCCGCGTAGCCGACGACCAAGCCGTCCATTGTGGACATAGTACTGTCCGGGTGCCGGAAGGCGGCCAGCCCGTCGAGCGCCAGTCCTTGCCAGGCCGCCGCCTTCAGCGCGGTGTTTTCGGTGCCCGGCGGGAGGCGGAGCACGGCGTGCAGCCCGGCGGCGATGCCGGTCGGCGTCACGTGCGGTGCCCGCTCGGCGAGCGCCGTGACGAGCCGGTCGCGCCGGCGGCGGTAGTGCTGGCGTATCCGGCGGATGTGCCGGTCGTACCCGCCCGAAGCCAGGAATTCGGCCAGGGTGAGCTGGCCGAGCACGCCCGCCCACGCCTCGCGCTCGCCCTTCACGGCGAGCACGGGGTCGACGAGGTGCCCGGGCAGCACCAGCCAGCCGAGGCGCACCGCGGGCGAGAGGCTCTTGCTCACCGAACCGGCGTAGACGACGTGCTCCGGGTCGAGGCCCTGGACCGCGCCGACGGGTTTGCGGTCGTAGCGGAACTCGCCGTCGTAGTCGTCCTCGACGAGCACCCCGCCGGTCGCGCGGACGTGGCCGGCGACCGCGGTGCGGCGGTCGTGGTGCAGCGGGCCGCCGGTCGGGAACTGGTGGGCGGGCGTCAGCAGCACCGCCGGGACGTCGAGGTCCTCGACGCGTGCGCCGTGTTCGTCCAGGGCCAGCGGAATGGTCCGCACGCCGGCGGCGGCGAAGATCGAGCGGTGGAACGCGAGGCCGTAGGACTCCACGGCGAGCGGTCCCGGCAGCACGGCCGGGAACAGCAGCCGCAGGGCGTGGGCGACCCCCGAGCACACGACGATCCGCTCCGGTGACGTCCGCACGCCCCGGGCCCGCGCGAGGTACTGGGCCAGTGCTTCCCGCAGTTCCGGGCGGCCGCGCGGATCGCCGGGACCGAAGGCGTCGTGCGGAGCCACGTTCAGCGCCCGTCGCGCGGCGGCGAGCCATTCGGTGCGCGGGAACGACGTCGCGTCCGGTTGTCCTTGCCGGAGGTTGTACGCCGGTTTCGGCGCTCCTGGCGCCTTTTTCGGGGTTCGGACCGGCTTCAGCGGCTCGGCGCGCTCGGCGACGCGGGTGCCGGAACCCTGGACGGCGGTGAGCCAGCCTTCGGCGACCAGCTCGGCGTAGGCGTCGGCGACGGTGTTGCGGGCCAGCCCGAGGTCCGCGGCCAGCGACCGGTACGGCGGCAGCCGGGTGCCCGGGGCGAGCCGGCCGGCCCGGACGGCGTCCCGCAGGGCGGCGATGAGCGCGGCCCGCTTGCCGCCGCTACCCGGCAGCTCCAGGTGCAGGTCGGCGCCGAGCCGTTCCCCCGAATTGACCCACGCTTTTGCCACGGAAATGCACCCTACACGTGGGTCAAACCGGCCCTAGATTTCTGGTCATGACGAACTCCCGCCTCAACTTCGCCAAGACCGCCCCGAAGGCCTTCAAGGCCCTGATCGGCTTCGACGCCGCCGCTCGCGCCGGGCTGGACCCCGCGCTGGTCGAGCTGGTCCAGATCCGCGCGTCGCAGCTCAACCGCTGCGCGTACTGCCTGCACATGCACACCTCGGACGCCCGCAAGGCGGGCGAAAGCGAGGAGCGGCTGCACATGGTCGCGGTGTGGCGCGAGGCCGGCCACTTCTTCAGCGAGAAGGAGCGGGCGGCGCTGGCGCTGACCGAAGCCGTCACACTCATCCACGACGGCGGCGTCCCCGACGACGTCTACGCCGCCGCGCTCGAGGAGTTCGGCGAAGAGGAATTGGCCCAGCTGCTCGCGCTGATCTTCACCATCAACACGTGGAACCGCATCGCCATCACGACGGCGAAGGTGCCGGGCACGGACGAGCGGGTGGCCCGGTGAAGCGCCTGGCGTTGCTGGCCTTCGCCCAGCTGATCATTTCCCTGGACTACAACATCGTGTACGTGGCGCTGCCGGACATCGGCCGCGAGCTCGGGTTCGGCGCCCAGAGCCTGCAGTGGGTGGTGAGTGCCTACGCCGTGGCGTTCGGCGGGGCGCTCCTGCTCGGCGGGCGGGCCTGCGACCTGTTCGGCCCGCGCCGGATGTTCGCGCTGGGCTGCGCGCTTTACGCGGTGTCGTCGCTGGCCGGCGGCCTGGCCGGGACCCCCGGCCTGCTCATCGCGGCCCGGGCCGGCCAGGGCCTGGGCGGGGCGCTGCTCTTCCCGGCGACGCTGACCCTGGTCAGCACGTCGTTCGCGGCCGGTCGCGAGCGCAACCGCGCGTTCGCGGTGTGGGGCACCGCGGGCGGCAGCGGGATGATCCTCGGCTCGCTGCTGGGCGGGGTGCTGACGCAGGCCTTCGGCTGGGCGGCGGTGTTCTTCGTGAACGTCCCGCTGGCCGCGGCCGCCGCTTTGCTCGCGTTTCCGGTGCTGGCGGCGGATCCCGCGCGGGAGCCGGGCCGCCGGTTCGACCTCACCGGCGCGCTGACCGCGACCCTCGGCACGACGCTGGCGGTGTTCGCGCTGGTCGAAGGCCCGGAGCTGGGCTGGACGCCGGTGCTGGTCCCGGCTTTGGCCGGTCTCGCTTCACTAGCCGCGTTCGCGGTGATCGAGCGCCGCAGCCGCGACCCGCTGTTGCCGGTGCGGCTGCTGAGGGAGCGCAACCTCGGGACGGGCGTGGTGGTGACGTTCCTCTACATGGGCACGTTCGGGACGCTGCTGTACTTCCTCACCGGGTACTTCCAGGGCGTGCACGGCTACGGCGCGCTGGCGACGGGGCTGGCGTTCGGGGTGCCGATGGTGGCGATCGCCGCGGGTTCGCAGGCCGCGGGCCGGCTGGCCACCCGCTGCGGGACCCGGCCGACGCTGGTGGTGTCCCTGGTCGTCGGCGGAGCCGGGGCGGTCATGCTGGGGTTGTCGATGACACTGGAGGCGTCCTACCTGGAGCTGGTGCCGGCGCTGGTCGTGCTGGGGCTGGGGCAGGGCGCGGGCTACACGCTGATGTTCGGCGCGGCGACGGCCGGGATCCCGGCGGCGGACCGGGGAGTGGCGTCCGGAGTGGCGTCGACGGCCCAGCAGGTCGGCGGCTCGGTGGGGCTGGCGGTGTTCGTGGCGGTGGCCAACGCGGGCACGCACGGGCTTTCGGGTGCGACACTGCGATCGGCCACAGTGGACGGTCTGCGGACGGCGGTGCTGCTGGCGGCGGCCGGGATCGTGGTGACGGCGGTGGCCGCGCTGCGATTCCGCGGCGCCGAGCGGGCGGCGGTGACTGTCTGAGCAGCCCCCGATTTCCACGCTACCCGGGGACACCGACAAGTTCCGGTGCCGGACCGCTCGCTCCGCCCGGTGTTCCCCAAGGCGGTCCGGCTGTGCGGAAGGGCCACCATCCCCCGCGATGGTGGCCCTTCCGCGTTCTCCCCCCTCGGCCGGCTCAGTCCGCGAGGGCCAGCAGGTCCTGCTCCACGACCGGCTCTTCGGCCGGCTGCTTGCGGGCCACCAGGCCGCTGATCGCGATCAGCAGGCCCAGCACCGCGATCCCGGTGACCACGCTCAAGGCCGGCGTCAGCCCGGTCAGCAGCGCGGCCGGCGAAGCTTCACGGCCGCCGTTGGCGGTCAGCACCGCCGTCACGACGGCGAGGCCGATCGCGCCGCCGACCTGCAGGGACGTGTTCAGCAGGCCGCCGGCCAGGCCCTGCTCGTCGTCCGCGATACCGGCCGTGGCCTGGATGTTCAGCGACGAGAACGCCAGCGTGAAGCCGATGCCGAGCAGGATCATGCTCGGCAGCACGCTGCCCGCGTAACCCGAGTGCTCGTCGATGCGCAGGAACAGCGCGTAGCCGATGACGTGCGCGACCACGCCCGCGAAGATCGTGCGGGGCGTGCCCACCCGGTCGATCAGCGGCTCGATGCGCGGGGACCCGAACGCCACGATCAGCGCCGCCGGCAGGAAACCCAGCGCCGTCTGCAGCGCCGACCAGCCGAGGACCCGCTGCAGGTACAGCATCACGACGAACTGGAAGCCGATGTACGCGCCGAAGAACAGCGCACCGCCGAGGTTGGCCCTGGCCAGCGGGCCCGAGCGCAGGATGCCCAGCCGCAGCAGCGGGTGGCGGCTGCGCTTTTCGATGACCACGAACGTCACCAGCAGCGCCAGCGCGACGGCGAACGTGATCAGCGTGCGCGGGGCCGCCCAGCCGATCTCCGGCGCCTCCACCACGCCGAACACCAGCAGCAGCGAACCGGCGGCGCCGGTGATGGCGCCCGGGAAGTCGTAGCCGCGGCCTTCTTCGGCGCGGTACGACGGGATCAGCTTCCACGCCGCCACCAGCGCGACCAGCGCGATCGGGGCGGGGAGCAGGAACGTCCAGCGCCAGCCGACCTCGGTCAGCAGGCCGGAGAACACCAGGCCCGCGGAGTAGCCGCTGGCGCCGAACACGGCGAAGATGCTGATCGCCTTGTTGCGGGCCGGGCCCTCCTGGAACGTCGTGGTGATGATGGACAGCGCGGCCGGCGCCGTGAACGCGGCGGCCAGGCCCTTGATGAAGCGGCTCGCGATGAGCAGCGCGCCGTCGTCGACGAGGCCGCCGAGCAGCGAGGCGAGCGCGAAGATCGCGACGGCGACGAGGAACACGCGGCGGCGGCCGAGCAGGTCGGCCGTGCGGCCGCCGAGCAGCAGCAGGCCGCCGTAACCGAGCACGTAGCCGCTGACGACCCATTGCAGCGCGTTGGTGGACAGGCCGAGGTCGGCCTGGATGGCCGGGAGCGCGACCCCGACCATCGACACGTCGAGCGCGTCGAGGCCGATGACGATCGAAACGGTGAGCAGGACACCCCAGAGACGTGCGTCCCACCGGGTCGAGGTGGTGGACAAGGACACGGAAGAGCTCATGGCGGCGACATTACATGCGCGCGCATCTAATGTCCAAGCATTAAATGTGTTTGCATCTGATGTCCGCGCATGCTAAGTTGGTCGCCGTGAGCGACGTCGCTGTGGAACAGGGCCTGGTCCGGGAGTGGCACGAGCTGCTGGGCCGCTACTCGGCCGTGTTCAGCACGCTCGAGTGCCGATTGCAGGAGCGCCACGGCATCGGCGCGAACGAGTTCGAGGCCCTGGAACGGCTCGCGACCTGCGACTTCAAGTGCCGCTCGGCCGACCTGACCGAGGCCATCCACCTCAGCCAGAGCGCCACCTCCCGGCTGGTCGCCCGCCTGGAGAAGGAGGGCCTGGTCGAGCGCGCGCTGTGCGAGGTGGACCGGCGCGGCATCTTCGTCACGCTCACCGACGCCGGCCGCGAGAAGTACGTCGCGGCGAAGCAGACGCACCGCGAGGTGCTTCAGGAAACCCTGCGCTAGTTCAGCCCACCGGCCCTTCGACGGCCTTGACCGAGAGCTGCCGCTGACCGCCGGCCGCGCCGGTCACCGTCACCGTGAGCTGGTCGCCGGGGTGGTGGGTGTCCATCACGTTCGTCAGCGTCGTCGCCGAGTCGACCGGTTTGCCGTCGATGGCCGTGATCACGTCGCCGGCCGCGAGGCCCGCCTTCTGCGCCGGCCCGCGCTGGACCACCTCGCGGACCTTGGCCCCGCCCTGGCCGTCCGTCACCGAAACCCCGATGAACGCCGTCTTGCCGATGTGGATCTTGTCGGACGCCTGCCCGCCGACGATCTTGTGGGCGATGTCGACGGCCTGGTTGATCGGGATGGCGAAGCCCTGCCCGGTGCCGCCGCTGCGCCGCCCGTTCAGCTGGTAGCCGGTGGACGCGGCGGTGTCGACGCCGATGACCTGGGCGTCCGCGTTGACCAGCGGGCCGCCGGAGTCACCCGACTCGATGTTCGCCCGGACCTGGATGAGCCCGGTGAGCTGCTCCGACGACCCGCTGGACTCGTCCGAGGCGGTGATCGACTGGCCCAGCGCCGTCACCGTGCCCGGCGCGGGCACCGGGTCGCCGCCGCGGCCGCCGGCGTTGCCGAGGCCGAGGATCTGGTCGCCGACCTGCACGGTCGACGAGTCGCCGAGGGACGCGGTGGGCAGCCCGGACGCGCCCCGCAGCTGCAGGACGGCGATGTCCTCGGTGCGGTCGTAGCCCACGACCTCCGCCTGGTAGGTGTCCCCGGTGCCGATGCTGGTGACCTTGATGCTGGTCGCGCCGGCGACCACGTGGTTGTTCGTCAGCACCTCGCCGTCCGCCGTGAGCACGATGCCCGTGCCCGCCGCGGCCGCGCCCTGCAGCCCGAGCTCGGTGTTGATGTTCACGATGGCCGGGTTGACCTTGGCCGACACGGCGTCGACGTCGAGCACCGTCTTGGCCGCCTGGGGCGGCCCGGAGAAGCCGAAGTTCTGGTTGCCGCCCGCGGTGGGCGCGTTCGGCCCGGAGATCAGGTGTCCGATCCCGAGCCCGGCGACCACGGCCAGCGCGATTGCGACGACCGCGACGGTCAGCGCACGCAGCGGGTGCCGCCGGCGCGGCGGTGGCTGGTAGGCGGGCTGCGGGTAGGCGTAGGTCGGTTGCGGGTACGGGCGTCCCCACTGGTCACGCGGCTGCTCGTACGGCTGCTGGGCGTAGTAGCCCTGGTCCTGCGGGTAGCCGTTCCGGCCGTAGTACTCGGACGAGTATCCGCCCTGGCCGTAGCCGTACGGGTACTCGCCGCCACCTTGCGGTCCTCGGTCGTACTCGCTCATGCACAGCTCCAGCTCTCGACAAGCCTCCGGCTCGTACCAGGAAACGCCCCCTTCCTGAGAATTTCCTGGTGCGTTTCCATGGACTTGCTGTGGATTACCGCCGGATCCGCTCCATGCCGGGGTCGACCAGTGGCTCGGCGGCCACGGTGGCCGCGACCCGGCGGCCGAAGTACTCGATCTCCACGCTGCTGCCGATGTCCGCCGACGCCGGGAGCCACGCGTAGGCGATCGGCCGCCCGACGGTGTACCCGTACGCGGCACTCGTGACGTACCCCGAGGCCACGCCGTCGACGAACACCGGTTCCTTGCCCAGCACGACCGTGCGGCCGTCGTCGATCGTCAGGCACCGCAGCCGCCGCGACGCCGTCTCCTCACTGCGGCCTTCGATGGCCGACCGGCCCAGGAACTCACCCTTCGCGGGACGGACCGCGAACGCCAGCCCGGCCTCGTACGGGTCGTGTTCGGTGGTCATGTCGGTGCCCCACAGCCGGTAGCCCTTCTCCAGCCGCAGGCTGTTGAACGCCGCCCGCCCGGCCGCGACGACGCCGAGGGGCTGCCCGGCCGCCCACAGCGCGTCCCACAGCCGCAGGCCGTTGTCCGCGCTCGTGTAGATCTCCCAGCCGAGCTCGCCCACATAGGACAGCCGCATCGCGACCACCGGCACCCCGGCGATCCGGGCCTTGCGCGCCCGGAAGTACTTCAGGCCCGTGTGCGAGAAGTCCTCGCGCGACAGCGGCTGCACGAGGTCCCGCGCCAGCGGTCCCCAGACACCGATGCAGCACGTCCCGCCGGTGATGTCCCGGACCCGCACCCCCGCGGGCGCGTGCTTGACGAAGTGGTCGACGTCGATGGTGCCGTTGATCCCGGCCTGGAACACCTCCGGCTCGAGCCGCGCGACCGTGACGTCACTCCGCACGCCGGCCGCGGAGTCGAGCATCAGCGTGTACGTCACCGAACCGACCGACTTGTCCAGCTGGTTGGTGGTCAGCGACTGCAGGAACTCCAGGGACCCCGCACCGCTGATCTCCACGCGCTTCAACGGCGTCATGTCGTACAGCGCGACACCGTTGCGCGTGTGCCACGCCTCGGCCGCCGCGATCGGCGAGTGGAACTGCGCCGACCACGCGTCCCGCGCGGGCGGGTGGGCGTCGTGCGGGAGCTTCTCGAGCAGTGGCGCGTTGGCCTCGAACCAGTGCGGCCGTTCCCAGCCGGCCGCCTCCAGGAACACCGCGCCCAGCTCACGCTGCCGCGCGTGGAACGGCGTCACCCGCAGGTCCCGCGGGGACAGCTTGGGCTGCAGCGGGTGCAGGATGTCGTAGACCTCGACGAAGTTCTGCTGCGCCGTCTCGCTCACGTACGACGGCGCCAGCTGGACCTCTTCGAAGCGGTGGACGTCGATGTCGTGGGTGTCCACTTCGGAATGTCCGTCGACCAGCAGCTGGGCGACCGCCTTCGCGATGCCCGCGGAGTGCGTCACCCAGATCGCCTCGGCCAGCCAGAACCCGCGGACGTCGGCCGACTCGCCGACCAGCGACTGGCCGTCCGGGGTGAAGGAGAAGATGCCGTTGAAGCCCTCCTCGACCTTCGTCCCGCCCAGCGCGGGCAGCAGGAGCTTGCTCTCCTCCCACGACGGCGCGAAGTCGTCTTCGGTGAAGGGCAGCATGGACGGCATGGCCGTCTCGGTCACCGTCGGGTCCAACGTGGACTCGTCGACCGGCATCGGCCGATGGGCGTAGGAGCCGATGCCGAGCCGGTCGACGTGCTCGCGGAAGTACAGGTCCTGGTCCTGGTGGCGCAGGATCGGCAGGCTCGCTTCGACCTCCTCGGTGTTGCGCCCGACGAGCTCCGCGACCTGCCCGGTTTTGACGTACTGGTGGGCCAGCGGCAGCAGCGGGACGTCCATGCCCGCCATCGCGCCGATCTCGCGGCCCCAGAACCCGGCGCACGACACCACGACGTCGGCCGGGAAGTCGCCCTGGCCGGTCCGGACGCCGGTGACGCGCCCCCCTTCCTGCAGCACGTCGGTCACGCGCGTGGAGCCGATGAACTTCGCGCCGCGCGCACCGGCCCGCGCGGCGAGCACTTCGACCGCCTTGGCGGCCCGCGCGAGCCCGTCGGTCGGGACGTGCAGCGCACCGAAGATCCGGGAACCGTCCAGCAGCGGCCAGCGGCGGACGCACTCCTCGGCGTCGATCAGCTCGCCGGGAACACCCCACGACGTCGCCCAGCCGTGCTTGCGCTTGAGGTCCTCCCAGCGGGCCGGGGTGGTGGCCACCTCCATGCCGCCGACCTGGAGGAAGCAGCCCAGCTCGAGGAACTTCGAAACGGTGTACTTCGCGAAGTCCGTCATCGCCTTGGACGCGTTGGTCTGGAAGACCAGGCCGGGCGCGTGGGACGTCGACCCGCCGGTGCGCGGCAGCGGGCCCCGGTCGAGCACGGTGACGTCGGTCCAGCCGCGGGCGGTCAGCTCGTCGGCCAGGTTCGCGCCGACGATGCCGGCGCCGATGATCACGACCTTCGGTGCGGTCATGGCGGATCTCCTCTACCGGAAGACGACGGTGCTGTTGCCGTTGAGCAGGACGCGGCGCTCGCAGTGCCAGCGCACCGCGCGGGACAGGGCCAGGGCTTCGGCGTCGCGGCCGACGGTCACGAGCTCGCGCGGCGAGTACGTGTGGTCGACGCGCTGGACCTCCTGCTCGATGATCGGGCCCTCGTCGAGGTCGGGGGTGACGTAGTGCGCGGTGGCGCCGACGTACTTGACGCCGCGGTCGTAGGCCTGGTGATAGGGCTTGGCGCCCTTGAAGCCGGGCAGGAACGAGTGGTGGATGTTGATCGCGCGGCCCTCGAGCTTCTGGCACAGCTCGTTCGACAGCACCTGCATGTACCGCGCGAGCACGACCAGATCGACCGAGTACTCCCCGACCAGGTCCAGGAGCCGCTGCTCGGCTTCCGGCTTCGTGCCGGGCGTGACCGGGACGTGCACGAACGGCACTCCGGCGGCTTCGGTCATCGGCCGCAGGTCTTCGTGGTTCGAGACGACGACGGCGATCTCCGCCCCGAGACCGCCCGCGCGCCAGCGGAACAGCAGGTCGTTGAGGCAGTGCCCGAACTTCGAAACCATGACCAGGATCCGCGGCGGGGTGCCGTCGGAGAACCCGAACTCCATGCCGAAGTCACCGGCCACCGGGGCGAACGCGCGGGTGAGGTCGTCTACTGTGGTCGGCTCGGTGCAGGTGAACGACGTGCGCAGGAACAGCGCACCGCGGAGGTCGTCGTCGAACTGCTGGTGCTCGACGATGTCGCAGCCCTGACCGACCAGGAAGGTCGTGACGGCGTGCACGATGCCCGCGCGTTCGGGGCACCTGAGGGTCAAGGTGAAAGTCACGAGACGTACTCCAGACTCGCGTCGGCCAGCCATGCTTTGAAGTAGTCCGAAAAGGACTGCCGCACGAGGATTGTGTAGCCGTCGTCCCGGACCATCAGCACGATTCCCGTCCGCGCGAGCAAGGTCTGCACACAGGTACCCGGCGGCGCCATCTCCAGGTCGAGGGAACACCCGTGCGCCAGCACGTCGGCCGCGTGCGACCCGGTCAGCCGCACGACGTTGCGCTGCGCCGACACGTCCACGACGGCGAGGGCACTTTCACGTGAAAGTGCCCTTTCCAGCTCCGGCCGGCGGCCGGGTGCGGCGAGGACGAGGTACTCGTCGGGGCCCATCCAGAGGAGGTCCACGCCGTTGCCGCTGGTGAAGGTGCACGGGCCGGGCAAGGGGACGCCGAGGAGTGTCTCGCCTTCCCGGAGGCGGACGGTGAGCTGGGTGCGGAACGGTTCGTCGACCGCGTCAACCGTCACGGCGGGCTCCTTCCTTGTCGAAGAGCACGGACTCGGTCACGGTCACCGGCACCACCTGGTCGCCGACCGGCACGTAGAGCGTTTCGCCGATGCGCTCGCGACCCGAACGCACCAGGGCGAGGGCGAAGGTCCGGCCGAGGGCGGCGCTGTCGTAGCTGGAGGTGACGTGGCCGAGCATCCGCACCGGCGGCTCGGGCACGGTCTCCGATTCGATGATCTGCGAGCCTTCCGGCAGCAGCACCGACGGATCGACCGGCAGCAGGCCGACGAATTGCTTGCGGTCGGGGCGGTTGTTCTCGGCGCGGGCGAAGGAGCGTTTGCCGATGAAGTCGGCCTTCTTCTTCGACACCGCCCAGGACAGGCCCAGGTCGTGCGGGGTGACCGTGCCGTCGGTGTCCTGGCCGATGATCGGGTAGCCCTTTTCGGCGCGCAGGACGTGCATGGTCTCGGTGCCGTACGGCGTCGCACCCTGGTCCACTATGGACTGCCAGAGCTCGAGCCCGTGCCAGGAGGGCACGTTGATTTCGTAGGCCAGCTCGCCGGAGAAGCTGATCCGGCAGACCCGCGCCGGCAGGCCCGCGACCTCGGCGTCCTGCCAGGTCATGAACCCGAAGGCCTCGTTGGAGACGTCGAGGCCCGGCGCCAGGCGGCCGAGGACCTCCCGCGAACGCGGGCCGACCAGCGGGATCGTGGCCCAGTGCTCGGTCACCGACGTCGCGTGAACCCGCAGGTGCGGCCACTCCGTCTGCAGCCACTCCTCCATCCACTCGAGGATCTTCGCCGCGTTGCCGGTCGTCGTGGTGACCAGGAACCGCTCCTCGCCGACGCGGATGACCGTACCGTCGTCGATGACCATGCCGTCGACCCCGCACATCACGCCGTAGCGAATGCGGCCGACGCGCAGGTTGCTCATCATGTTCGTGTAGAGCATGTCGAGGAACCAGCCGGCGTCCGGGCCCTGGACGTCGATCTTGCCCAACGTGGACCCGTCCATGACGGCGACGTCGGTGCGGGCCGCGCGGCATTCGCGCCGGACGGCGTCGGCCATCGACTCGCCGGGCCGCGGGTAGTACCACGGCCGCTTCCACTGGCCGACGTTCTCGAACTCGGCGTCGTGCTCGACGTGCCACGGGTGGATCGTCGTGACGCGCACGGGGTCGTGCAGTGCCCCGCGGTTCCGTCCGGCCAGCGCGGCGAACGAGACCGGCGTGTACGGCGGCCGGAACGTCGTCGGCCTGCGGTCGGCGAGGTCGACGCCGAGTGCCTCGGCGGTGATCCCGGCGGCGAGCATGCCGGACGTCTTCCCCTGGTCGTGCGCGGTGCCGATGGTCGTGTAGCGCTTGACGTGCTCCAGCGAGCGCAGCCCGGCACCGGTGGCGCGCAGAACGTCGGACACGGTCGCGTCCCGTTGCTGGTCCACGAACCGCGTGTCCACTTCGGACTCGGGCGCGGGCACCTGCCACAGCACCTTCGTCTCCGGCAGCCCTTCGCCCGCCGCCGCGCCCACGACGGTCACGTTCGGCAGGTCGCCGTCCGGGACGTAGGCGCCCAGTTCCGGGGCGTACCGCAGGGTGCCGCGGGCCTGGCTGTAGAGGTGCACGGCCGGGTTCCAGCCGCCGGACACGAGCAGCAGGTCGCACTCGACCCGCTCCCCCTGCAGCTCACCCAGTTTCGCCACGTGAGCGGCCGTGATGTGCCCGTCGGGGCCGCCGTCGGTGCCGATCACGCCGTAGCCTTCGCGGGCGTCGGCGATCCGCACGATCTCGGCCCCGGCGGCCGCCAGCTCGGAGGCGGCTTCACGAGCGGAGTCGTTGGTGGTGAACACGACCACCCGCTGCCCGGCGAGGACACCGTAGCGGTTCAGGTAAGTGCGGGCGGCCGAAGCGAGCATGATGCCGGGACGGTCGTTGTCCGGGAACACGATCGGCCGCTCGTGGGCGCCGGTGGCGATGACGATCCGCTTCGCCCGGATCCGCCAGACCCGCTGCCGCGAGATGCGTTCCGGGGCCGCGGGCTCGCCCCGGCGTTCCAGGGCCAGCACGAAC
Source organism: Amycolatopsis bullii (assembly GCF_014654205.1). Taxonomy (GTDB): domain Bacteria; phylum Actinomycetota; class Actinomycetes; order Mycobacteriales; family Pseudonocardiaceae; genus Amycolatopsis; species Amycolatopsis plumensis. Next base: position 30,267 of record NZ_BNAW01000026.1, on the reverse strand, counting down.
CCGTCGTCGTAGACGCCAAACGCCGTTGTGCGCGAGAGGAATCGGACGCCCTCGAGGGCTTCGCCGCCGGGCTGGTCGTCCACGAGCAGGACCCGGCCGGAAGCAGCCGCCGCGGCCGCGCGGCCAGCGGGTCCGGCGCCGATGACCAGGACGTCGCAGTGGACGTGCTTGGTGTCGTAGCGTGCCGGGTCGGGTTCGGTGGCAAGGCGGCCCTGGCCGCGCAGGCCACGGGCCTCCAGGCCGTCGTACAGCTCGACGGTGGTCGCGGACAGCATCGGCTCCGGGAACGGCTTTTCGATCTGCACCAACGCATTGGGGTCCTCGACACCGGCGGCGACGATGCCGCGCGGCCGGCCGTACCTGATGCTGGTCGCGACGCGGTGGATGCCGTTGGCCAGCAACGCGGAAGCCAGGGTGTCGCCGAGGAACCCGGTCAGCTCGCGGCCGTCGAAGGTGAACTTGAGCGGGATGCCGGACAGCCGGGTCACGAGAGCACCGGCCCGGGCTCGTCGAGGCGGTAGACCGCCAGGAGGTCGTGGGTGCGCGTGTCGCGGACGGCGTTGAACCACCGGCGGCAGCCCGCGGAGTGGCTCCACCGCTCGGCGAACGGGCCGCTCGGGTTCTCACGGAAGAACACGAACTTCGCCCATTCCTCGTCGGACAGTGCCGACGGATCCGCCGGGTAGGCGACGTGCGCTTGGCCGCCGTAGTGGAACTCGGCTTCCTCGCGCGGCCCGCACCAGGGGCAGGGAATCAGTTGCATGGAGATCTCCTAGTGCGCAACGGCGGCGGCGCCGTGCTCGTCGACGAGGGCACCGGTCGTGAACCGGTCGAGGGAGAAGGGTTCGGCGTATTCGTGCGGCTTGCCGCGCGCGATGGTCGCCGCGAAGACGTCGCCGACCCCCGGCGTGGCCTTGAAGCCGCCGGTGCCCCAGCCGCAGTTGAGGAACAGGTTCTCCACCGGCGTCAGGCCGATGATCGGCGAGGCGTCCGGACTGGTGTCGACGATCCCGGCCCAGGTCCGCAGCAGGTGCGCCCGCGCGAACACCGGGAACAGCTCCAGCGCGGCGGCCATCTGCTGCTCGATGATGTGGAACGAGCCGCGCTGGCCGTAACCGTTGTAGGAGTCGATGCCGGCACCCATCACGAGCTCGCCCTTGTGGGCCTGGGAAACGTAGACGTGCACGGCGTTCGACATGACGACCGTCGGGTGGATCGGTTCCAGGAGCTCGGAGACCAGCGCCTGCAACGGGTGCGACGTCAGCGGCAGGTCCAGGCCGACCATTTTCGCGAGCACGGAGGTGTGCCCGGCCGCGCACAGCGCCACCTTGCCCGCCGCGATCCGGCCCCGGGGCGTCTCGACCCCGGTGACCCGTCCGTCCACTGTGGAGATGCCGGTGACCTCGCAGTTCTGGATGAGGTCGACCCCCATCTCGTGCGCGGCGCGGGCGAAGCCCCAGGCCACGTAGTCGTGCTTCGCGATGCCCGCGCGCGGCTGGAAGGTGGCGCCGAGCACGGGGTAGCGGACGTCCGGGGAGGTGTTGACGATCGGGCAGATCTCCTTGACGCCGTCGGCGTCCACCCACTCGGCGTCGATGCCGTTGAGCTTGTTCGCCTCGACGCGGCGGACGCTGTCGCGGACGTCCTGCAGGCTGTGCGCCAGGTTCAGCACCCCGCGCTGGCTGAACAGGATCGGGTAGCCGAGGTCCTCTTCGAGGCCTTCCCACAGCTTCAGGGAGTGCTCGTAGATGCCGGAGCTTTCGTCCCAGAGGTAGTTGGAGCGGATGATCGTGGTGTTGCGGGCCATGTTGCCGCCGGCGAGCCAGCCCTTTTCCAGCACGGCCACGTTCGTGATGCCCCGCTTGGCCAGGTAGTACGCGGTGGCGAGCCCGTGCCCGCCGCCGCCCACGACGACCACGTCGTAACTCCGGCGAGGCTCGGGGTTGTCCCAGAGGAAGTCCGGGTGTTCCGGCAGATCGGTCATCGAGCGTCCTCCGAGGACTGGTCGACTTCTGATATATCAATCGTCGATGTAGGCTAAGCGCCATGCACCCGCAGGTCAATCCCCCGTCGCTGGCCGAACAGGCGTACCTGTTCGTCCGTGATCGCCTGGTCATGCTGGACATCCCGCCGGGCTCCCCGATCAACGAAGAGGAGCTCGGCACCGCGCTCGGCATGGGCCGGACGCCGATCCGCGAGGCGCTGAAGCGGCTGGAGTCCGAACGCCTGGTCGTCGCCTACCCGCGGCGCGGGACGTTCGCCACCGACGTCAACATCTCCGACCTCGCGCACATCTCCGAGGTCCGGCGCACCCTCGAACCGATGGCCACGGCCGCCGCGGCCTCGCGCGCCACGGACGCCGACCGGGCCACGCTGGCCGAGCTGCGCGCGCAGCTCGACGCGGGCGTCCCGGGCGGGGACAACGCCGAGCTGCTGCGCACCGACCTCGCCCTGCACCGGGCGATCTACCGGTGCGTGCACAACCCGTTCCTCGAGGACACGCTGATCCGGTACGACAACCTCGCCACCCGGATCTGGTGCGTGTTCGTGCCCCGGCTGTCCGGGATGGCCGGCCACGTCGACGAGCACGTCCCGCTCCTCACCGCGATCATCGAGGGTGACGCCGAGAAGGCGGCCGCGCTGACGCTCGAGCACGTCACCGGGTTCGAGACCGCCATCCGGGCGTTGATCTAGGCCAGTCTCGCCCGGACCCAGTCGTGGAACGCGCCGATGTGGTGCTCACTGGGCACGAGCACCCCGCCGCGCGCGTACGAGCGCGAGTCCATCGCGAGCTGGCAGCGTTCGCACGCTTCGAAGTCCTGCAGGTTGACCCGGTGGAACAGCTCGACCGACCGGCTGAGGTCGCGGCCCGACTCGACCACCTCGGGCAGGTAGAGCCAGTCGCAGCGCACCAGCGTCCGGTCCGGAGCCAGGGGGAACATCCGGTGCAGGATCACGTGGTCGGGCACGAGGTTGACGAACACCCCCGGCTTGATGGTGATCGCGTAGTACTTGCGGTCCTGGGCTTCGGTGACCCCGGGCAGGCGGTCGACCCCCTCGGAACCGTCGACGGTGAAGCCCTTGATGTCGCCGCCGAACTCGGCGCCGTGGCCGACGTAGTACTGCGCGGCGTAACCGTCGGCGAACTCCGGGAGGACCTCGGTGAGCTCCGGGTGGATCGTCGCGCAGTGGTAGCACTCCATGAAGTTCTCGATGATCTGCTTCCAGTTCGCCTTCACGTCGTACTCGATGCGCTTGCCGAGCGCGAGACCGTCGATGCCGTAGGCGTCGATTTCGGCCGGGCCGCCGAGCCGTTCGGTGACGGCCCCGATCACCGTCTCCTCGAACGACGGCGGTTCGTCGGCCAGGCAGACCCAGGCGTAACCGAGCCATTCCCGCAGGTGGAGCCTGGTCAGGCCGAACTCGGTGCGGTCGACGTCCGGCATCCCGGTGAGGTTGGGCGCGGCGATCAGCTTGCCGTCGAGCCCGTACGTCCAGGCGTGGTACGGGCACTGGAAGGCGCGCTTCACGGTACCGGTTTCGGAGGTGCACAGCCGCGCACCGCGGTGACGGCAGACGTTGAGGAACGCGTTGAGCTTCCCGTCCCGGCCCCGCGAGACCAGCACGCTCTCCTTGCCGATCTGCACGGTCTCGAACGCCCCCGGCCCGGCGAGGTCGGCACTGCGCACGGCGCAGAACCAGTCCGCCTCGAAGATCTTCGCCTGCTCCCGCGCGAAGATCGCCGGATCGGTGTAGGAGCTGCCGGGCAACGTGGCGAGCAGGCTCGGCGGGAGATCGATAGCGGTCACCGGCGTGGTCCTCTCCGCGGATCAGTTCGGGAGTTGCGCAGAACGCGTCTTGTTGCTCACTCCGGAACAGACTGACTGCCGCCACGCGCGGCTGTCAATGGCTCAGACCGCCGGTCCCTCGATCGCCCGCCGGAACAGCGTTTCGATCTCCTCCCGCGTCGGCCGCGGGTCGGCCAGGGCCGCCTGCATCAGCAGGCCGCAGAACAAGCCGGCCAGGAGACGGCCGGTGAGTGGGTCGGTGCGGGAGCCGAAGAACGCGATCAGGGCGTCGTCCCAGGCCGCGCTGGCCTTGCGCAGGGCCGGCCGGTGCAGCGCCGCGACGTAGAGGTCGTATTCGACGACCGTGTCCCGATACTGCTCGTTGATGTAGCCCATCACCAGGTCGGCCAGCGCCGCGGCGAAGTCGGCGTCCGGGGCGAGCGCGGACTCCCACTCCTTCAGCGCGTGGACGTTCTTCTCGGCCGCCTCGTGCAGGGCGACTTCCAGCAGGTCGTCCAAGGTCGCGAAGTGGTAGGTCGTCGAGCCGAGCGGGACACCCGCCGCGGCCGCCACCGACCGGTGCGTGACGCCGTCGATCCCCCGCTGGGCGACCACCTCGATCGCCGCCTTGGCGATCCGCGCCCGCCGTTCGGGGTCGTTCGGACCACGGCGCCGCGTCGCGCCGGGTTCGCTGTTCGCCATCGAGCCCCCTTGTGGACATCTGTACACACTTCGCGTACAAAAGTACGCACTCTTGCCGCCGAGCAGCCACTACCGATCCGGGAAGGGCCGCATGTTCGATGTGCTGAACCCCGCGACCGGCGAGGTCATCGCGACCCTCGCCGAGGCGAGCCGCGCGGAGGTCGACGCCGCCGTCAGAGCGGCGAGGCGGGCCTTTGACGAGGGTCCGTGGCGCCGGACGACCGCCGCCGAGCGCGGCGCCCTGCTGCGCCGGACGGCCGACCTGCTGGTCCGCGACCGCGAGGAACTGGCCCGCACGGAGAGCCTCGACACGGGCAAGACGCTCGGCGAGGGCCGCATCGACATCGACGACGTGACGAACGTCTTCCGCTACTACGCCGACCTCGCCGACAAGGACGCCGGCCGCCTGGTCGACGCGGGCAGCGCGACCGTGGTCAGCCGGATCGTGCACGAACCGGTCGGCGTCTGCGCCCTGATCGCGCCGTGGAACTACCCCCTGCTCCAGATGTCCTGGAAGGTCGCGCCCGCGCTGGCCGCGGGCAACACCGTGGTGCTCAAGCCCAGCGAGGTCACCCCGCTCACCACGATCAAGCTCGTCGCCCTGCTCGAAGAGGCCGGGACACCGGACGGTGTCGTCAACCTGCTGCTCGGCGACGGCCAGGTCGGCGCGACGATGGTCGAGCACCCGGGCGTCGACCTGGTGTCCTTCACCGGCGGGTACGCGACCGGGGAGAAGATCATGGCCGCCGCCGCGAAGGGCGTCCGCCGGGTCGCCCTCGAACTCGGCGGCAAGAACCCGAACGTCGTCTTCGCCGACGCCGACTACGAAACCGCGCTCGACTACGCCCTGATGGCCGCGTTCGTCCATTCCGGACAGGTCTGCTCGGCGGGCGCCCGGCTGATCGTCCAAGAGGAAATCCACGACCGGTTCGTCGCGGACCTCGCCGCGCGCGCCGACCGGATCCGCGTCGGCGACCCGCTCGACCCCGCGACCGAAACGGGCGCGCTCGTCTCGGCGCAGCACCGCGCCAAGGTCGAGGGCTACATCGAAAGCGCTCTCAAGGACGGTGCGACGCTGCGAGCGGGTGGCAAGCGACCCGAAGGACCGGAGTACGACGGCGGTTTCTTCCTGCGCCCCACCGTGTTCTCCGACTGCACCCGGGACATGGCCATCGTCCGGGAAGAGGTCTTCGGCCCGGTCGTCACCGTGGAACGCTTCCGGGACGAGGCGGACGCGATCGCGCTGGCCAACGACACCGAGTACGGGCTCGCCGGAGCCGTGTGGACGTCGGACGCGTCCCGCGCCCAGCGCGTCGCCGGGGCCCTGCGCCACGGCACCGTGTGGATCAACGACTACCACCCCTACCTGCCCCAGGCGGAGTGGGGTGGTTTCGGCAAGTCGGGCGTCGGCCGCGAACTCGGGCCGTCCGGGCTGGCCGAGTACCAGGAGAGCAAGCACATCTACCAGAACATCGATCCCGTTCCGCAGCACTGGTTCAAAGGCTGATTTCCCCTCCCCCACCACGTGAGGACGCATGCCATGACCACTCAGGAAATACCGGCGGGCGGGGGGCCTGCTGCCGACGACAGCTCCGAACTCGAGAAGTTCGGCTACCGCCAGGAACTCGAGCGCTCGCTCGGGTCGTTCTCCAGCTTCGCCGCCGGGTTCAGCTACATCTCCATCCTCACCGGCGTGTTCCAGCTCTTCTTCTTCGGCTTCGGGTCGGGGGGCCCGGCGTTCATCTGGACGTGGCCGCTGGTCTTCCTCGGCCAGTTCGCCGTCGCGCTGTGCTTCGCCGAGCTCGCCGGGCAGTTCCCGCTCGCCGGCTCGGTGTACCAGTGGGCCAAGCAGATCGCGAAACCGGCGACGTCGTGGCTGGCCGGCTGGATCATGATCATCGGCGCGATCGTGACGGCGGCGGCGGTCGCGGTGGCCTACCAGATCATCCTGCCGCAGGTCTCGACCGCGTTCCAGATCGTCGGCAGCGACGCCGACGCCGGCCTGACGTCCACCCCCGGCGGCGCGCAGAACGCCATCATCCTGGCCCTGGTCCTGGTCGTGTTCGCCACGATCGTCAACATCATCGGCGTCAAGCTGATGGCGAAGATCAACAACTTCGGCGTCGCGGTGGAGCTGGGGGCGAGCATCCTGCTCGTGATCGCCTTGGCCATCCACATCCAACGCGGTCCCGGCCTGGTCTTCGACACCCACGGCACCGGTGAGGGTCACTCGTTCGGATACCTCGGTGCGTTCCTGGTGGCGTCTCTGATGAGCGCGTACGTCTTCTACGGCTTCGACACCGCGGGTTCGCTGGCCGAGGAGACGACCCAGCCGCGGCGGCACGCGCCCCGCGCCATCCTGCGCGCCATCACGGCCGCGTTCATCGTCGGCGGGCTGATCATGCTGTTCGGCATGATGGCGGTCGGGAACCTGAACGCCGACGAGCTGAGCACCTCCGGCATGCCCTACCTGCTGAAGAGCACCCTCGGCGAAGGCCTCGGTGACGCCTTCCTGATCTGCTCGGCGATCGCCATCACCGTGTGCTGCCTGGCCGTGCAGACCGCGGCGATCCGGATGACCTGGGCGATGGCCCGCGACGGCCGCCTGCCGTTCAGCCGCGCGATGGCGAAGGTGTCCCCGCGGTCCAAGACGCCGGTGCTCCCGGCGTTGCTCACCGGTGGCCTCACCGTCGTCGTGCTGCTGATCAACCTCGGCAACCAGCGGGCGTTCTTCATCCTCACGTCGACGGCGATCATCCTGTTCTACATCCCCTACCTGATGGTCACCGGCCCGATGCTGGTGCGCCGCCTGCGCGGGCACTGGCCGCGGCCGGAGCACGGGCCGTACTTCAAGCTGGGCCGCTGGGGCACGCTGGTGAACCTGGTCGCGGTGCTCTACGGCGGCGCCATGACGATCAACCTGATCTGGCCGCGGGCCGAGGTCTACGGCTCCGACCACTGGTACTTCCAGTGGGGCGCGGTGATCGTCACCGCGCTGATCGTGATCATCGGTGCGATCATGCTCTACGTCCGGCGGCGCACCTGGGGCTCGGCCCACACCAGCCCCGAGCACATGCCCGACCACACCCCGGACACCTTGCCCGGATAGGAGGCGCCATGAGTTCCGAAACCTACGACTTCGTCATCGTCGGCGGCGGCTCGGCGGGCTGCGCGCTGGCGAACCGGCTCTCGGCCGACCCGGCGAACAAGGTCCTCGTCCTGGAGGCGGGCCGGTCGGACTACAAGTGGGACGTCTTCATCCACATGCCGGCCGCGCTGACCTTCCCGATCGGGTCGAAGTTCTACGACTGGGGCTACCGCAGCGAACCCGAGCCGTTCATGAACCGGCGGCGCATCTACCACGCACGCGGCAAGGTGCTCGGCGGTTCCTCCAGCATCAACGGGATGATCTTCCAGCGCGGCAACCCGATGGACTACGAGCGCTGGGGCGCCGACCCCGGGATGTCCACTTGGGACTACGCGCACTGCCTGCCGTACTTCAACCGCATGGAGAACTGCCTTGCCGACGCGCCCGACGGGCAGTGGCGCGGCCATGACGGTCCCCTGGAGCTGGAGCGCGGCCCGGCGTCGAACCCGTTGTTCCAGGCGTTCTTCGACGCCGCCGAGCAGGCGGGTTACCCGCGCACCGACGACGTCAACGGCTACAAGCAGGAAGGGTTCGCGGCCTTCGACCGCAACGTCCGGAAAGGACGGCGGCTCTCCGCGGCGGGTGCGTACCTGCACCCGGTGATGAACCGGCCCAACCTCACGGTGAAGACGCACGCGTTCGTGTCGCAGATCCTCTTCGACGGCACGCGCGCGGTCGGCGTCGAGTACGCGCAGGGCCGCGGCGTGCCGGGTGAGGTGTACGGCAAGGAGATCATCCTCTGCGGCGGCGCGATCAACACCCCGCAGCTGCTGCAGCTCTCCGGCGTCGGGAACGCCGCGGAACTGGAGAAGCTCGGCATCGACGTCGTGAAGGACCTGCCGGGCGTCGGCGAGAACCTGCAGGACCATCTGGAGGTGTACATCCAGTACGCCTGCAAGCAGCCGGTGTCGATGCAGCCGTCGCTGGCCAAGTGGAAGCGGCCCTACATCGGTGCGCAGTGGCTGTTCCTGCGCTCCGGGCCGGCCGCCACGAACCACTTCGAGGGCGGCGGGTTCGTCCGGTCGAACGACGAGGTCAAGTACCCGAACCTGATGTTCCACTTCCTGCCGGTCGCCATCCGCTACGACGGTTCGGCCCCCACGGAAGGGCACGGCTACCAGGTGCACGTCGGCCCGATGTACGCCGACACCCGTGGCTCGGTGAAGATCAGGTCCACCGACCCGCGGGAACACCCGGCGATCCGGTTCAACTACCTGTCGACGGAGACCGACCGGAAGGAATGGGTCGAAGCGGTGCGGGTGGCGCGGAAGATCCTCAACCAGAGCGCTTTGGACCCGTACAACGGCGGGGAGATCTCGCCGGGGCCGTCGGTGGAGACGGACGAGGAAATCCTCGACTGGGTGGCCAAGGACGCCGAGACCGCGCTGCACCCGTCCTGCACGGCCAAGATGGGCGTGGACGAGAAGTCCGTCGTCGACCCGCAGAGCATGCGGGTGCACGGCACCGAGGGCCTGCGCGTGGTCGACGCGTCGGTGATGCCCTATATCACCAACGGCAACATCTACGCGCCGGTGATGATGACCGCCGAGAAGGCGGCCGACCTGATCCTCGGCAACACCCCGCTGGCCCCGCTCAAGCTGCCGTTCTACCGGCACGGGGAGACCGCCGCCAAGTAGCCGAGCGGGCACTTTCCCGTGAAAGTGCCTTCCCCGGTGAGGGCACTTTCACGTGAAAGTGCCCTCACCGGGGTTTCGGCGTGCGTGGAAACACCGTTATGGGGCAAGGGAAACTACCGGGGCGTACCCCCTTGACGGCGTCCGGCGCCGGACTCAGACTTGTTGCGTATCACAGTCGATGTTCCCCCATGCGCAACATTCGGAGGCGTCATGATTCGCGCGTGCACGGTGGACGAGCTGCCCCCCGGCGAGTCCGTCCGGATCCCCGGACCGCCCGCCATCGCGGTGTTCCGCACCGAGGACGGCGAGCTGTACGCGATCGGCGACACGTGCACCCACCAGGACGCCTCCCTGGCCGACGGCTGGCTGGAGGGCTGCTTCGTCGAGTGCCCGCTGCACGCGGCCATGTTCGACCTGCGCACGGGCGCGCCGACCTGCCTGCCGGCGAAGGACCCGGTGCGCACGTACCCCGTGGTCGTCGAGGAAGGTGTGGTGTACGTCGAGGGCGTGGCCGACGAGGACGCCGCGTGAAGCGCGTCGCGGTCGTCGGCGCTTCGCTCGCCGGGGTCCGCGCGGCGCAGGAGCTGCGCGCGCAGGGGTACGACGGCGGGATCGTGCTGATCGGCGACGAGCCGCACCTGCCCTACGACCGGCCGCCGCTGTCCAAGGGCTTCCTGGCCGGGACGGCGTCGCGGGAGTCCCTCGACCTGCTCGACACCGGTGACCTGGCGTCGCTGGCCCTGGACTTCCGGCTCGGCGTCCGGGCGACGGCGCTGGAGCCGGCCGACCGGCGCGTGCGGCTGTCGGACGGGACTTCGGTGCACGCGGACGGCGTCGTGATCGCCACCGGCGGCCGCGCGCGCACGCTGCCGGGCTTCGAGGGCGCTTTCGTGCTGCGGACCCTCGACGACGCTCTCGCGTTGCGCGCCGCCTTGGTCCCGGGAGTTCGCGTCGCGATCGTCGGGGCCGGGTTCATCGGGGCGGAGGTGGCGTCGACCTGCCGTTCGCTGGGCCTCGACGTCGTCGTCCTGGAAGCGCTGACCGCGCCACTGGCCCCGGTGCTGGGGCCTTCGCTGGCCGCGGTGTGCGCCCGGCTGCACCTCGACCACGGCACGGACCTGCGGTGCGGCGTCCAGGTCGTGGGCTGTTCCCCGGCCGGCGTCTCGCTGGCGTCCGGCGCGGTCGTTTCGGCCGATGTGGTGGTGACGGGCGTCGGGATGACGCCGTCGACCGAGTGGCTCGCGGGCTCGGGTTTGAAGGTCGGCAACGGCGTCCACACCGATGACGGGCTGGTTACTTCGCTTCCTCAGGTGGTCGCCGTGGGCGATGTGGCCCGGTACGGCGGACGGCGGCACGAGCACTGGACGAACGCGTCCGAGCAAGCGCCGGTCGCGGTGGCCAACCTGCTGGCCGGCCACACCGCGCAGACCTACACGCCGAGCGGATACGTGTGGTCGGACCAGTATTCGGGGACGCTGCAGCTGGCCGGCCACCCCCGCCCGGACGACACGCTTTCGTTCGTCGACGGCGACCCTTCGTCGTCCTCGTTCGTGGCGACCTTCTCGCGCGACGGCGTGACGACCGGGGTGTTCGCGCTGAACAACGCCAAGCTGTTCACCCGCCTCCGCCGGCAGGCCCTGCGCCGCCCGGAGTTTCAACCGGCGGTTCAAGGATAAGCTTCAGGAGCATGGAGCTGGATCTTGACGAGCTGCGGGCACTGGCGGGCTGGACCGCCGACTGCGCCGCCCGGGTGTTACCGCTGATCCCGGACGACCCCCGCCCGGCGGCGGCCATCGCGGCCGCCCGCGAGTTCGCCGCAGGCGCACCCCGCACGAAAGCACTGCGCACGGCGGCCTGGGGCGCCCAGGCCGCGGCAACCGCGGCGCCGAACCCGGCCGCTGCGGCGGCCGCCCGGGCAGCGGTGGGCGCGGCGGGTGCCGCTTACCTCCACCCGCTGGAGTCGCCGCACCAGGTGAAGCACATAGTCGGCCCGGCCCAGCAGGCCGCGTTGGCCCGCGAGCTGGCGGGCGATTCGGCAGCGGCCGAGATCGAGTGGGCCCTCACCCACGCCCCGCCCGAAGTCCGCACCCTCCTGAACCGCTTCCCACCAGGCAAACCGGGCAAAACCCGCCTCGGCGCCCTCCACCGCCACCTCGAGTCCGCCCTCCGGCAGGGACATCTCGCGTGATCGAGCAGGCATCTCGCGTGACTGGGCAGGCATCTCGCGTGACTGGGCAGGCATCTCACGTGATTGAGCAGGCATCAGCGTGATGCCCCTCCAATCACGCATGATGCCCCGCTGATCACACGTGATGCCCCGCTGATCACGTGAGATGCCCGGCCGATCACATCGCGGCTAGAGGGAGAGGTCGTCGAGGTCGGACTCGAGCCGGGCTCGCCAGGTCCAGCGGCGTTCCGTCGTGTCCGCGGCCTCGCCGGGCGGCGGGCCCAGCGGCAGGGCGGGGTCGGTCACCCCGAACGTCACCCGGTACGCCAGGACCGACGCCGCCGTGCGGATCCAGGCGTCGCCCGAGGTGCCGGGCGGTGGGGCCACCCCGAGTGCGTGGCTGAACCAGGCCGGCAGCAGGGCGTTCGAGCCCAGGGCGTCCGTGATCCGGGTCCGCAGCCGGACCTGCAGGTCGTGCCACGCGCGCTCGGCCCGCTCCAGCTGCGGGACCACCCGCGCCTCGACCGCGTCCGCCTCGCGCAGGGCCAGCCGGGCCTGGTCCGCCGTCGAGACGGCCGCCGGGATCTCCTCGTCCAGCAACGTCCGGCGCCGGGTCGACAACGCCCGCAACGACGACTCCGCGTCCCCGCGGGCGCGGGCGCCTCGGTCCGTCGACGCCAGCACGCGCACCACCTCGAGCAGGTCGGCGTCGCACCGGGAAAGCGCGGAACGCACCGAATCCAGGTGCGCGATCTCGTCGGCGTACCGCGCGCGCTGCTCCTTCGTGACCAGCTCCTTGTGCAGGTCGTCCCAGCGCGCCGCCTCCGCCGCGAGCGCCCGCGTCTCCGCGCCGACGTCGTCGAGGTTCACCTGCGGGACGCCGTCGGACACGCGGACCGCGCGCTCCAGGGCCTGGACCTGCTGCTGCAGCCGGTCCAGCCGCCTGCCGAGCAGCTCGAGCCGGTCGTCCTGGCCCGGGCCGCTTTCGAGCCGCTCGGTCAGGTCGGCGACCTCCTGCCCCAGGCGATCTTCGGCCTCGCGCAGCCCGTCGACCGCCGCGAAGAGCTCGTCGAGGTCGCGGCGGGTCGGGTCGGCGGGGTCGAAATACTCCTGGGTGAACTCCGGGTCGTCGCCGTAGGTCGCGTAGCCGTGGCTCATGGGATCCGGCTTTCCCGCCACAGCAGCGCGATCGTGCCCGCGACACCCAGCACCGTCAGGACCGTGCAGACCACCGCCCCCGGCCACGGGATCAGCGCGAGAACCAGCACCGACGCCGTGACACTGCCGGCCCACGCCGCCCGCCTCCGCTCGCGGATCACCGCGCCGGCCCGGCGGACGGGCGCGAAGCCGATCCACAGCCCCGCGCCGAACAGCGGGACCAGGGCCGGCAGCCAGACCGGCGAAAGCACCTCGAACAGCACCAGCGCCGCGGCGACCAGCGGCACGAGCACGGGCGCGGCCGCGAACCAGACGACCGCGCGCTGCGTCGCCGCGTGCCGGGATTCGAGCTCGGCGTCGGCGAGCCGCCGCCGGGCCTCGTCGAACGCCACCTCCGCGTCGAGCAGCCGGTGGGCCGTCGCGACGAGCTCGTCCATCGCCTCGACGTCCCCGGGCGGCGCCGCGAGCCCGTCTCGCAGGTCCTGCTTGAGCCGGGCGACGCGCCCCTCCGCGAGGTCGCGGTCGTGCTGGGCCGGTGTCGTCACGCGACCACTTTAAGTGCCACCACCGTCACCACCCGGCCAACGCGGCCGGTGAGTCGTGAGTCGTCAGAGGTCCCCGAGGGCGGTGACCGGCGACTCCACGCAGTCGGCGACGAACCGCAGGAACCCGCCCGCCGTGCCGCCGTCGCAGACGCGGTGGTCGAAGGCCAGCGTCAGCTCGCAGATCTTCCGGGCCACCAGCGCGCCGTCGACCACCCACGGCCGGTCGATGATCCGGCCGATGCCGAGGATGGCCGCCTCGGGGTGGTTGATGATCGCGGCCGAGCCGTCGACGCCGAAGACGCCGTAGTTGTTCACCGTGAAGGTGCCGCCGGTGAGGTCCGCGGGCGCGAGCTTGCCTTCCCGCGCGGTGCGGGCGCGATCGCCGATCGCCGCCGACAGCTCGCGCGTGGACAGCGCTCCCGCGTCCCGCACGACCGGCACCACCAGCCCGCGGTCGGTCTGCGCGGCGAACCCGAGGTGGATTTCGTCGAGCAGCACGATCTCGTCGCCTTCGACGCGCGAGTTCAGCTCGGGGAACTTGCGCAGTCCCGCGACGGCGAACCGCGCGATCAGGCCGAGCAGGCTCACCGGCTGGTCCGTCTTCGCGTTCAGCGCGGCCCGCGCGGCGACCAGCCCGGTCGCGTCGACGTCCACCCAGACCGTGGCCTCGGGGATCTCCCGCCGGGACGTCGAAAGCTTGTCGGCGACGGCCTTGCGCACGCCGGTCAGCGGGATGCGCTTGCCCTTCGCGGCGGGCTTCTTCAGCGCCGCTTCGACGTCGGCGCGGCGGATGATGCCGTCCGGCCCGCTCGGGGTCAGCTTCGCGAGGTCGATCCCGTTGTCCGCCGCCAGTTTCCGGACGAACGGCGAGATCACGCCGGGCTGCTGCGGCCGGGCCGGCGGGGTGACGCTCACCGGGCGCCGGGCGCGCTTGCGCCGGGTGGCCGGCGCGGTGCCGTACCCGATCAGGACGTTGCCGCTGCCGGACGACGTCGTGACGCCCGGCTCGGAAAACCCGCCGACGCTCAGCAGCGGCGCCCCGACCGGCAGCAGCTGCCCGGGCTCGCCGTGCAGCGCGGACACCACGCCGGCGAACGGCACCGGCACCTCGACCGCGGCCTTCGCCGTCTCGACCTCGACGACGACCTGGTCGACGTCGACGGTGTCGCCGACCTTGACCCGCCAGTCCACGATCGCCGCCTCGGTGAGGCCTTCGCCGAGGTCCGGCAGCAGGAAGTCAGGCACCGGCCACCACCGGCGTGTCGTCCCACTGCAGGCGCGCGATCGTGTCGAGGATCCGGTCGACGTCCGGCAGCATGTGCCGCTCGAGCTTCGGCGCCGGGTACGGGATGTCGAGCCCGGTGACCCGCAGGACGGGCGCGTGAAGCTGGTGGAAGCACTGCTCGGTGACGCGCGCGACGACCTCCGCGCCGTACCCGCCGAACCCGGCGGCCTCGTGCACGACGACGGCCCGCCCGGTGCGGCGGACCGAAGCCGTGACGGTCTCGTCGTCGAACGGCGACAGCGAGCGCAGGTCGACGACCTCGACGTCCCAGCCCTCGGCCTTCGCGGCTTCGGCGGTTTCCAGTGCGGTGGCGACCATCGGGCCGTACGCGATGAGCGTGACGTCCTTGCCGTGCCGGCGGACCAAGGCCTGGTCCATGCGGGGCCCGCTGCGGGTGAAGGTGACCTCTTCACTCGACCAGTAGCGGCACTTCGGCTCGAGGAAGACCACCGGGTCCGGCGACTCGATGGCGTCGCGAAGGAGGTCGTAGGCGTCCTGCGCGGTGCCCGGCGTGACGACGCGCAGGCCCGGCGTGTGCGTGTAGTACGCCTCGCTGGAGTCGCAGTGGTGCTCGACGCCGCCGATGCCGCCGGCGTAGGGCACGCGGATGACCATCGGCATTTCCAGCGCGCCCCGGGTGCGGTTGCGCAGCTTCGCCACGTGGGAGGTGATCTGCTCGAACGCCGGGTAGGCGAAGGCGTCGAACTGCATCTCGACCACCGGCCGGAACCCGCCCATGGCCATCCCGACGGCGAACCCGACGATGCCGGATTCGGCGAGCGGCGTGTCGAAGCAGCGGTCCTCGCCGAAGTCGGCGGTGATGCCGTCGGTGACGCGGAAGACACCGCCGAGCGTGCCGACGTCCTCGCCGAAGACGAGGACGCGGTCGTCGTCCTTGAGGGCGTCCCGCAGGGCCGCGTTGAGGGCCTGCGCCATCGTGGTCGTCATCAGGCCTCCAGTTCGGCTTCGAGGGTGGCGCGCTGGGCTTCGAGCTGGCGGGTCGGTGCCGCGTAGACGTGGTCGAACAGCGACAGCGGGTCGAGTTCGGGCTCGGCGTTCAGCGTGTCGCGGACGGACCGGGCGAACACCTCGGCGTCGGCCGCGAACCGCTCGATTTCTTCCGTGGTCAGGCTTTCGCGGCTCTCGAGGTAAGTCTCGAGGCGCTTGAGCGGGTCCGCTTCGCGCCACTTCGCGACTTCTTCGGCGTCGCGGTAGCGGGTGGCGTCGTCGGCGTTGGTGTGGGCGTCGATGCGGTAGGTGTGGGCCTCGACGAGCACCGGGCCCCGGCCTTCGCGTGCGTGCTTCACCGCGTCGTCGAGGACGGCCAGGACGGCGACGGCGTCGTTGCCGTCGACCTGCTCCGAGCGCATGCCGTAGCCGACGCCCTTGTACGCCAGCGCCTCGGCGGCGCTTTGCTTCTCGAAGGGCACCGAGATGGCGAAGCGGTTGTTCTGCACGAAGAACACGACGGGCGCTTTGAAGACGGCGGCGAAGTTGAGGGCTTCGTGGAAGTCGCCTTCGCTGGTGGCGCCGTCGCCGATGAGCGCGAGCGCGACGGCGTCTTCGCCGCGACGCTGCATCGCGTGCGCCAGCCCGGCGGCGTGCAGAGTCTGCGTCGCGAGCGGAGTGCACTGAGGCGCGACGCGCGTCTCGACGGGGTTGTAGCCGCAGTGCGCGTCGCCGCGAAGGAGCGTCAGGACTTCGCCGGGCTTCAGGCCGCGGGCGACGAGGGCGACGGAGTCGCGGTAGGTCGGGAAGAGCCAGTCGTGCTCTTCGAGCGCCAGCGCGGCGGCGACCTGACAGGCCTCCTGACCGGCGCTGGAGGGGTAGACGGCGAGGCGGCCCTGCTTGGTGAGCGCGGTCGCCTGGACGTCGAACCGGCGGCCCAGGACCATCAGCCGGTAGGCCTCCTTGAGCCGGTCCCCGGCGGGTTCGCCGTACCCGCCGTTTTGGTCGGCACGGCGCCCGTCCTCGGCGACGAACCGCACCGGGGCAGCGGACGGCAGCAGGGTTTCCGCAGCCATGACGCACACCACCTCTCCCAGACATATGATGCTGAAATGGTGGTTCTCGGCGGTGTTGTGTTCAAGGGTTGGCGGAAATGAGCGACAAACGGCCTTCTGCGGCGGTCGTTGCTGACCAAACGTCCACAGGTGTCCTGGCTCACGGCGGTCTGGCGGGACGAACGGTCCCGGCCCTGGACGACGTCGACCGGGCGATGCTGGCGGAGCTGTCCGCGGACGGCCGCCTGGCGGTGCGCGCGTTGGCGGAGCGCCTGCACATCTCGCGGACGAACGCGTACGCGCGGCTGGAGCGCCTGATGGCGGAGGGGGTGATCACGGGCTTCGGCGCGCGGATCGACCCGCGCCGGGCGGGCCTCGGGACGTCGGCGTACATCATGGTGACGGTGGAGCAGACGTCCTGGCGCACGATGGCGACGGACCTGCACGAGATCCCGTACGTCGACCACGTGGCCCTCGTCGGCGGCGACTTCGACATCCTGCTGCTGGTCCGGACCCCGGACAACTCGACGTTGCGGGACGTGGTCCTGGAGCGGCTGCAGGCGCTGGAGGGGGTGCGGTCGACGCGGACGTGGCTGATCTTCGAGGAGCTGCCGGGCTCGGTGCTGAGCTGACCCGGCCGGGCCGGACGTCCGCGGCGAATCACCCGCATGGACGCATCCGGCGACCGACGGGCAACACCCTTGCCCCGCAGTGCTCTTGACCTTCGGCGCCCAGCCGGTTAAGGGTGGCTCCGCCACCGAGCGACTCTTAGTTTATGTCGAGAATTAACAGGCCCTCCAAACAATCGAAACCCTTGACTGCCTCCCCGTCGCCCGGTGAGGATCGGCCGGTCCGCCGTTCATCGCAGAATGGACCAGACCCATGGCCAGTAGATCCCGCGCGTGGTCCCGTGCGCGCCGAAGTTCGCTCGTCACGCTGATGAGCCTGAGCCTGCTGGGCGCCGCAGCACAGGCCCTCCCCGCGCAAGCCGACGCACCCGCGCAGCCCGTCATCGGCCAGCCCGCCAAGGACAAGGACGGCTGCGCCAAGATCGAGAAGAGCCTGCCGACCCTGGCGGACTGGCCGAAGGTCGACAGCCGGCTGAAGGGCAAGGCCGGCGACGAGCAGCGGATCGCCGAAATCCTCAAGGGCATGACCCTGGAGGAAAAGGTCGGGCAGATGACGCAGCCCGAGATCGCCGCCATCACCCCCGACGAGGTCCGCCAGTACGCCATCGGCTCGGTCCTCAACGGCGGCGGCTCGTGGCCGGGCGGGAAGAAGTACGCCACCCAGCAGGACTGGCTGAACCTCGCCGACGCCTTCTGGAACGCCTCCAAGACCAGCCGCACGAAGATCCCCGTCATCTGGGGCATCGACGCCGTGCACGGCAACAACAACGTCTACGGCGCCACCGTCTTCCCGCACAACATCGGCCTCGGCGCCGCGCACGACCCGTGCCTGGTCCGCGACGTCGCCGGCGCCACCGCCCGGCAGATCCGCGCCACCGGCCAGGACTGGGCCTTCTCGCCCACCCTCGCCGTCGTCCAGGACGACCGCTGGGGCCGCACCTACGAAGGCTTCTCCGAAGACCCGCGCATCACGCGCTCCTACGGCTTCGAGGCCATCAACGGCCTCCAGGACGGCGCGACCAAGCGCATCGGCTACAACGGCGTGATCGCCACCGCCAAGCACTTCATCGGCGACGGCGGCACGATCAACGGCCAGGACCAGGGCGTCAACCCCTCGTCCGAGGCCGACATGATCAACATCCACGGCCAGGGCTACTACGGCGCGCTCGCCGCCGGCTCGCAGACCGTGATGGTGTCCTTCAACAGCTGGACCAACGCCGACCTCGGCATCAACGAGGGCAAGCTGCACGGCAGCGACAAGGCGCTGAACCAGATCCTCAAGGGCAAGATCGGCTTCGACGGCCTGGTCGTGTCCGACTGGAACGGCATCGGCCAGGTCACCGGCTGCACGAACTCCTCGTGCCCGCAGGCGATCAACGCCGGCATCGACATCGTGATGGTGCCGAACGACTGGAAGGCGTTCATCACCAACACCGTCGCGCAGGTTCAGAGCGGCCAGATCCCGATGTCCCGCATCGACGACGCCGTCACCCGCATCCTGCGCGTGAAGCTGCGCGACGGCCTGTTCGAGTCGCAGAAGCCGTCCGACCGCTCCTACGCCAACTCCGACGAGGCGCTCAAGGACAACTGGCTGGCCCGCGACGCCGTCCGCGAGTCGCAGACGCTGCTGAAGAACAACGGCAACGTGCTGCCGCTCAAGCCGTCCTCGAAGGTCCTGGTCGTCGGCAAGAGCGCCGACAACATCGCGAACCAGACCGGCGGCTGGACGCTCAGCTGGCAGGGCACCGGCAACACGAACGCCGACTTCCCGAACGCCACGTCGATCCTGACCGGCATCAAGCAGAACCTGGGCGACGCCAACGTCACCTTCGACGCCACCGGCACCGTCGACCCGAAGGGCTTCGACGCGGTCATCGCGGTCATCGGCGAGACCCCGTACGCCGAGGGCGTCGGCGACCTGACCCGCAAGAGCCTCGAAGCGGCGCGGCTCTACCCCGAAGACCTGGCCGTGCTGGACAAGGTCAGCGGCAAGGGCACCCCCGTCGTCACCGTGTACGTCGGCGGCCGCCCGCTGTACATGAACAAGGAGATCAACCGCTCCGACGCGTTCGTGGCGGCCTGGCTGCCCGGCACCGAGGGCGGCGGCGTCGCGGACATGCTGGTCAAGGGCAAGGACGGCACGGGCTACCAGGGCACGCTGAGCTACTCGTGGCCGAAGAGCGCGTGCCAGTCGCCGCTCAACCCGTGGTCACCGGGCTACGACCCGCTGTTCAAGCTCGGTTACGGCCTCAAGACCGGGCAGCGCGTGACGATCGGGCAGCTGGACGAGACCTCCGGGCCGGCGTCCTGCACCTCGACCGGCGGCGGCGGGACCGCGACCGAGGACCTGTCGATCTTCGACCGCACCGACGTCCCGCCGTACACGAGCCAGATCGGCTCGGCGGAGAACTGGGGCGGCACGGTGATCGGCCCGGACGGCACGGCGGCGCACACCGAGATCAACGTCGTCCCGACGGACGTCAACGTGCAGGGCGACGGCCTGAAGGCGACCTGGACGGGCGCCGGAGCGGCCCAGCTCTACATGCAGAACACGGCGGGCACCAACGATCTGCGCGGCTACCTCAACGCCGACGCGGCCCTGGAGTTCGACACGACCGTGCAGCAGGCACCGGCCAACCGGACGGTGATCAGCATGCACTGCGTCTACCCGTGCTTCTCCGAGGTGAACGCGACCAAGCTGTTCACGGACCTGGCGGGCGGCCCGAAGACGACGGTGAAGATCCCGGTGTCCTGCTTCGACAACGGGCTGGACTTCGAGCACATCAACACCCCGTTCCTGGTCTACACCGACGGCACGTTCCAGGCTTCGTTCGCGAACGTGCGGTGGGTGCCGAAGGGGGCGAAGGATCCTGATGCGAGAACCTGTTCGAGCTTGACCTGACGGCGACCGGGCCGGGAGCGAATCCGCTCCCGGCCCGGTTCGTCATCCACCGTGCATTGCCTGCGCAGCGACATGCGCAACAGATTTCTCGGCCAGTAGCGCCGAGGTCAGTCTCCGTGCCCATGTGACTGCCTTGTCGAGGTCACCGGCCGCCCGGACGAGCCGCAGCTGTTCGAGACACCGGTCGACGCCCACCTCCGCGCCCCGGCGGGACACGGCCGGCTCCGGCCTGACCTCGACGGCAGCTCGGCGTCTGCGACGTTCGAGAGCGATCCTCCCCCAGGCACGCATCACCTCGTCGACCTGGTCCATCCGCAATCCGCAGCCGGTCAGGAAGAGCAGGACCTGGTCGGGGTCGACCGGCAGTCCCTTCTGGACACCGAAACCAGGTTGTAGGCGGAACTCCGGGCAATCGACGTCTTCGCTGCCACCTGACCGGCTGTCAGACCAGACCGCTCGAGCACGAGGCGCAGCACGGCCAGGAACCCGTCGAGGGTGGTGAGCGTCAATTCCTCCGGAGCCAGCGTCACCCTGCCCGAGATGCGAAAGGTATCCGGGCCACGTTCGCCGGGGAGCGGAGCACCACGCGGACCAGCGAGCTTCGCTCGCACCGGAGGCCGGCTCCACCAGCCTCGATGAGCCACCCGGATGCTCATCAGCGGCGTCCGGTGGCTTCGCCGACTGCCACCGAAAGGCGGAGATCCAGCCGGAACACCCGTGCCCCACCCACAACGGAGTCGAGTGAGAGACCCGTTCCCGCAAGAATCGCGAGCAAGCCCGGCAACTGGGCCCCTTCGAACAGGAAGATCCCCAGCCAGAGCAGAATCGTGACCACGATGGCACCGGTACCCGGCACCGGAAACGGCTCGTCGCCCGCGACGAGCGCACACGGCCCGCGCTCCCTCGTACGCATGATCGGCCTCCCGGAGCTGCCCTCAGGTGCCCGGGGCAACGATGGATTCGGTGAAGTCGGAGACGTCGAAATCCCACGCCCGGCGTGAGGTGGCACTCGACGCCGGACGTTCCCCACCGGTACGGCACCGCACTGACGGGAACGCCTCGATATTCGCACTCCGGTCCGCGCGGACGCACGTATCGGCGGAAGATGGCGTCCAAAAGGGCGCGAAGTGTCCAAAGAGCCGTCCATGGAAATTCCGGTCATACCCTTGCTTTCGCAGCTCAGCACCCTGCGACGGCTGAATCGACGCCAATACTGGTATATACCGGAATTGCTCTCCATGGAGATCCTCGAATACCTTTCGAATCGCGCGGACAGCTTCGCGCACGGTTCCCGATGTCGAGACGGTGAAGTCGGAGCACGGAACCCCGGACGAGCCGCCGGTGGCACGGCGCTCGTCGCCAAGGTCTTGGCGGCCCTTCAAGATCAGCCGGCCCCACGTGTCGTCGAGCCCGTCGGTCATCGCCGCTCCCGGCCAGGCATGGTCGCCGAGGACTCGGTCCGCGCGGCCCGGCTGGTGGCCGACACCGGCCTGAACGCGCTGCGCTGGATACGGCGGCAGTGCGCCGGATTCCTGCGCGCGCACACCGTCCTCAGCGAAGTCGAGGTGCAGTCCGAGACGGACCGGTACATCGAAGAGCCCGGTCAGGCCGTGGCCTACCTGACCGGGCGGCGGGAAATGCAGCGCCTGCGCCGGTTCGCCGAGGAAGCCCTCGGCGACGCCTTCGACCTCAAAGAGTTCCACGGCGTCGTGCTGAGCAGCGGAAAACTGCCGCTCGACGTGCTGGACGGCGTCGTGCGGACCTGGGCCGGCGCCAAGGTGTGAAGATCCGGTCAGGATGCGGTGGGAACGGTGTCAGGAGGCCTACCCTCGACGCCGTGTGCGCACGTGTACTGGTCGCCGAGGACGACGAGAAGCAGGCTGAGGTTCTCCGGCTCTACCTCGAGAGCGAAGGCCACGCCGTGGTGCTGGTCCCGGACGGCCGGGCCGCTCTCGACGAAGCCCGGCGCGACCGGCCCGACCTGCTGGTCCTGGACGTGATGATGCCGAAGGTCGACGGTCTCGACGTCTGCCGGATCCTGCGCGGGGAATCCGACGTCGCGGTGCTCATGCTGACCGCCCGCGCCACCGAGGACGACCTCCTGCTCGGCCTCGACCTCGGCGCCGACGACTACCTGACCAAGCCGTACAGCCCGCGCGAGCTGATGGCCCGGGTGCGGACGCTGCTGCGGCGGACCGCCGGGCGCCGCGAGCCGCCCGACACCGCCTTGCGGGCCGGTGGGCTGCGGCTCGACCCGGTGCGGCACGAGGTGTCGGTCGGCGGGCGCCCGGTGGAGACGACCCCGGGCGAGTTCCAGCTGCTCGAGACGCTGATCCGGCAGCCGGGCCGGGTGTTCACCCGCCGTCAGCTGCTCGAACTGACCCGGGGCGACGACCGGTTCGTCAGCACCCGGATCATCGACGTCCACGTGCTCAACCTGCGGAAGAAGCTCGAACCGGACCCGCAGAAGCCCGTCTACCTGCGGACCGTCTTCGGCGTCGGGTACAAGCTGACGGCGGAAAATGAGCCCGGGTAGCTTTCCGCGGCGGCGCAGTCTCGTCGTCCGGCTCACCGCCGTCTCCCTGCTCATCGCGCTCGCCTCCATCACCGCGACCGCGTGGCTCGCCGTGCAGACCACCACCCGCGCGATCCAGCAGGAGCAGGGGCAGGCCCTCTCCGGCGACGCGACGATCTACACCGAGCTGCTCGGCTTCGCCGCGGTGAACCACACGTGGGACCAGGTCGGCCCCCGGCTGCGGGCGCTGTCGGAACAGACCGGCCGCCGGGTCGTGCTGACCACCCTCGACCGGCGCGTCCTCGGCGACTCCGGGGGCGCGCCGGTCACCCTGCCGGTCAAGGCGACCGCGTCGGTCGACCCGCTGCACGTCGACCCGGTGCTGCTGCCCGAGGCCGGCACGAGCGGCATCGACCCGCGCGCGGCCGGCCCGTTCAAGCTGCCGAAGTCCGAACGCGAGGAACTCGCCACCCTGGCCAGGAAGGCCACCGCCTGCCTCGGCGCGATCGGCCTGCCCAGCCAGGTGCGCGAATCGCCGACCGGGCGGCCGCTGCTCACCGGGCTCGACCAGCTGTCCGCCCGCTACTACGCCGGCAAGTGCGGGCTGTTCGAACTGGCCGAACCGACGCCGACCGAGCAGGCCGCGCTCACCGGCCTGAACGACGTCGTCAACCGCTGCCTGCAGAGCCAGGGCGCCGAGCCGGTGAAACTGGGGCTCGACCTGGAAGCCCTCGACATCCCGACCCCGCGGCCGATCCAGGGCTGCCTCGACGCGGGCCGCCGCGAGCAGCTCACGCCGTACGTCGCGCCACCCGCGTTGCTGTTCACGCTCGGCCCGGGCGGCTCGCCGCTGCCGACGTTCACGCTCTCCCGGGAGAACCTGACCCGGATCTTCGCGGTGACCGGCGGCGTGCTGGTGCTGGCCGTCGCCCTCACCGCCCTCGTCGCGCGGCGGCTGTCCCGCCCGCTGCGGGCCTTGACCGAGGCCGCGCAGCAGGACCGGCCGGCGCCGGTGAAGTCCCGCGACGAGGTCGGCTACCTCGCCGCCGCGTTCAACGACCTCACCGCGCGGCGCGAACGCATCGAGGAGCAGCGGAAGGCGATGGTCAGCGACATCGCCCACGAGCTGCGCAACCCGCTCAACGTCATCCGCGGCCGGCTCGAAGCCGCCGAAGACGGGCACCTGCCGTTCGACCGGGCCCTGAGCGCGTCACTGCTCGAGGAGACCGTGCTGCTGCAGCACATCGTCGACGACCTGCAGGACCTCGCCGCGGCCGACGCCGGGCAGCTGCGCCTGCACCCCGAGCCCGTCGACGCCGCGGAGCTGGCCGGCCACGTCGCCGCCGCGCACGCCGACCGGGCCGCCACCGGTGGTGTCACGCTCACCGTCGAAGCGCTCGGCGAAGCCGCGTTGACCGCCGACCCGGTCCGGCTCCGGCAGATCGTCGGCAACCTGGTGACGAACGCGATCCGGCACACCCCGGCCGGCGGCCGGGTGACGATCCGCGTCTCGGCCACCGCGGACGAAGTGACGCTCGCCGTGGCCGACACCGGCACCGGCATCGCCGCCGAGGACCTGCCGCACGTGTTCGACCGGTTCTGGCGGGCCGAGAAGTCCCGCAGCCGCCAGACCGGCGGCAGCGGGCTCGGGCTCGCCATCGTGCGGCACCTCGTGCAGGCCCACGGCGGGACGGTGACGGTGGAGTCCGAAGTGGACGCCGGATCGACGTTCACCGTCCGGCTGCCGCGGTCGCGGTAGAGCTACAGGGGCAGGCCGGCGTAGTTCTCGGCCAGTTCGGTCTTCGCGGGGAGGGAACTCACCGTGCGATGCAGCTGGGAGAGCTGGAGCTGGGCGTCGAAGTCGTCGCCGTGGCGGTGCAGCATCGACGTCATCCACCACGAGAAGTGGGTGCAGCGCCAGACCCGCCGCAACGCCGTCTCCGAGTACGCGTCGACGAGCCGGTCGTCGCCGCGGAAGGACGCCGTCAGCGCCCGCGCCAGCAGGGCGACGTCCGCCACCGCCAGGTTGAGCCCCTTCGCCCCGGTCGGCGGCACGATGTGCGCGGCATCCCCGGCCAGGTAGAGGTTTCCGTGCCGCATCGGGGTCGTCACGAAGCTCCGCATCGGGAGCACGCTCTTCTCGGTGATCGTCCCGGTTTCCAGCGTCCACCCCGGAACGCCCAGCCGCTGCGACAGCGCCGTCCAGATCCGGTCGTCGCTCCACCGCGCGATGTCCTCGTCCGGAGCCACCTGCAGGTAGAACCGGCTGACCCGCGGGGAGCGCATGCTGTGCATGGCGAACCCGTCCGGGTGCCAGGCGTAGATCAGCTCGTCCGTCGAGGGGGCGACGTCGGCCAGCACACCCAGCCAAGCGAAGGGATAGGCCCGCTCCCAGACGTGCGGCCGGGGAACCGACGCGCGGCTCGGCCCGTGGAAGCCGTCGCAGCCGACGACGACGTCCGCGTCGATCCGCCGCGCCGTGCCGTCACCGTCCACAAAGGTCACGTGCGGCCTGCCGGTGACGTCGTGCAGCGTGACGTCGGCGGCCGAGTAGTACGCCGGGCGGCCGGCCTTCTCCCGCGCCGCCATCAGGTCCTTGGTCACCTCGGTCTGGCCGTAGACGGTCACCGACCGTCCGATGAGGTCGGTGAAGTCGACGTGGTGCCGGTTTTCCGGCCACTGCAGGTAGATCCCGCGGTGCTCCATGCCCTCGACGTCGAGGCGGGCGCCGAGGCCGACGTCCCGCAGGAGTTCCACCGTGCCCGCCTCGAGGATCCCGGCGCGGATGCGCGCCTGGACGTACTCCGCGGTCTGCCGCTCGACCAGCACCGAGTCGATGCCTTCGAGCCCGAGCAGGTGGGACAGCAGCAGCCCGGCCGGGCCGGCGCCGACGATGACGACCTGGGTGCGCACGGCGAACGTCCTTTCACGCGAGGAGAGCCCGAGCATGGATCGGCGGCCGCGCCCGCCACTACGGCATTCTCATTCAGTGAGAGAAATTCCCCATTGCCCGCGAGATGCCGCGCGCCGCGGCCTGCAGGGCGGGGATCTGGGTCCGCGCGTTCCGGTCGTTGGGCACGATCACCGACAGCGCCGCGACGACGTCGCCGCCCGGGCCCCGCAGCGGGACGGCGATGCCCGTGGTCTCTTCGTCGATGAACCCCGCGCAGAACGCGTACCCGGTGCGCCGGACGTCGGCGAGGAACCGGCGCAGCCGCGCCGGATCGGTCAGCGTCGTGCGGCGGAAGGCGTCGAGCGGGCCGGTCAGCACGTGTTCCTGCAGGTCGGCGGGCGCGTGGGCGAGCAGCACCAGCCCGGACGACGACGCGTGCAGCGGCAGCCGCCCGGCCACCCGCGTCACGTTGACGACCGCGCCGGGCGCCGAGAGCCGCTCGACGAACAGCACCTCGCGGTCCTCCAGCACCGCGAGCTGGGTGTGGTGCCCGACGACGGCGTGCAGGTCCTCCATGAACGGCATCGCCGCCTCGCGCAGCCCGAGCGTCGGCGAAGCGCGGGACGCCAGCTCCCACAGCCGGACGCCGACGCGGACCCGCCGGTCCGGATCGCGCCGCAGCCAGCCGTGCCCGACCAGCTCTTCGACCAGCCTCGACGCCGTCGCGACGGGGAGATCCGCCCGCCGCGCGATGTCGGTGACGCGCAACGCCGGCGTGTCCGGGCCGAAGGTCTCGAAGATCCGGACGACACGGCTCAGCACGGATTCGCCCTGCGCCGGCTTGACCACGTCGGACAGTGTGCCCCACCGCGGCGGCGGGGCACACCGCCCGGCGTCACGGCAGGGCGTTCAGGAACGGTTCGTGGCTGTTCTGGAACTCCCAGCCGTAGTACTTGTCCCAGTTGATCGACCACGTCATCAGCCCGCGGAAGTTCGGCGAGGTACCGCCGCGCAGCGTGTACGAGCCGCAGCCACTGCCCTTGACCAGGCAGTTCACCGCGGTCTGGACGTCGGCGGGTGAGGTGTAGCCGTTGCCCGCGCTGACCGCGGCGGGCAGCCCGATCGCGATCTGGTCCGGCCGCAGGCCGGGGAAGAACTGGCCGGTGTTCGCGACGCTGAAGCCGGCTTTGAGCATGTCGGTCATGGCGATGTGGAACTCGGCGCCGCCCATGTTGTGGTACTGGTTGTCGAGGCCCATCACCGGGCCGGAGTTGTAGTCCTGGACGTGCAGCACGGTGAGCGAGTCGCGCAGCGCGTGGATGACGGGCAGGTAGGCGCCGGTCCGCGCGTCCCCGGCGCCCGAGCCGCCGTAGAACTGGTAGCCGACCTGCACGAAGAACGTCTCCGGCGCCATCGTGAGCACGAATGCTGAGCCGTACTTGGCCTTGAGCGTCTTCAGCGCGGAGATCAGGTTGACGATGACGGGCGTGGTCGGGTTGCGGAAGTCGGTGTCCCCGGCGTTGAGCGACAGCGAGTGTCCCTCGAAGTCGACGTCGAGGCCGTTGAGGCCGTACTTGTCGATGATCGCAGAGACGGAGCTGACGAACTTGTCCCGCGCGGCGGTGGTCGTCAGCTGGACCTGGCCGTTCTGCCCGCCGATGGAGATGAGGACCTTCTTGCCCTGCGCTTGCTTGGCCTTGATCGCGGCGACGAAGTCGGCGTCACTTTCGACGTTCGGGCATTCGGTGGCGGGGCACCGGGTGAACCGGATGTCCCCGGAGGTGACGGAGGTCGGCTCGCCGAAGGCCAGATCGATGATGTCCCAGGCGGCGGGCACGTCGGCCATCCGGACGTAGCCGGAGCCGTTCGCGAAGCTGGCGTGCAGGTAGCCGACGAGGGCGTGCTTGGGCAGGCCGGTGTCAACGCACCCGGAGGTGCTCCCGCTGACGGCGGCGCTCTTCGGCGACTCCCCGGCGCCGTTGTAGGCGGCGACCGTGTAGCTGTGGGTGGTGCAGGCGGTGAGGCCGCCGATGGTGGCACTGGTCCCGCTGCTCGTGGCGACGACGGTGCTGCCTTCGTAGACGCGGTACCCGGTGAGGGTCCCGGCGCTGGCACCCCAGCTCAGGGCCACGGAGTTGGCCGTGACGGCGGTGATCTGCGGGGTGCCGGGAGAGCTGGGAGTGCCGGGGGTATTGCCACCGGGGCCATCGAGGACGACGTCGTCGGCGTAGTAGGTGCCGGCGCCGTACCAGCCGTGGAGGTAGAGCTGGGCGGAGGTCTGGTTGCCGGTGGTGAAGGTGAGCGACAGCTGGTTGTAGGCGCTCGAGTTGCCGGACCAGGTCGAGGGGCCCCCGGTGACCCCGAGGTAGACGGGGTTCCCCCGCACCCAGGCGGAGACGGAGTAGGTGGTGTTGGGCTGAACGGCGACGGTCTGGGAGCACTGGGCATAGTCGGCGCCGGCGGGAGTGCCGGCGAGGGCATGACTGCCGGAGTGCACGGGGCTGGTCACGGTGGTGGCATTGGCACAGGTCCAGCCGGCCAGCGACCCGGCCTCGAACCCGGGATTGGTGAGAAGGTTGGCGGCCGCGGCGGGGACGGCGAGCAGCCCCGAGAGCGCGAGCAGGAAAGCGGCGAGGGTTGCGGAGAGTCGGGAACGCCTCATCGGGTCCTCCAGTCAGGGAGAGACCTTATTGTCTGGACCAATGTGTGAGTTGTCCAGACCAAAAGGAGGGTTGACGGACTCGGGCGGGCAGCCGCACCGGAGGGCGCAACACGAGCCGCCACCCGACGGCCGAACCGGGCACCGCCCAGCGCAAGGCCCGCGGAGCGGGCGAGCCGGGCCCACCCACAGGAGCCCTCACCCGGCTACCCCACCAACCCACGGCAGGGGCTCACCCCATCACCGACCAACCTCAAACACCCACCACCACCTTCGCCACCAACCGCATCCGCCCCGCCCCCACCCGATCGATCACCCGAACACTCCGCCACCCCACCGGCACCTTCCCCGCCAGCAGCTCCTCCCGCCACTTCCCCACCCGCCGCACGTGCCGCGCAAACGACCGCGCCCGCACCACCCGCCCCCGGCTGCGCTGCCCCGCCAGCGCGACCTCCGCCGGCACGTCGAGGAACAGCAACCGCACCGATCGCCCGCTGACCACCCCGACCAGCGCCAGCAGCGCCCGGGTCGAGGCGCGCGTCGACGGCTCGTGGACCACGATCGGGCCGTCCTCACCCAGCGCGCGCCCGACGATCCGCAGCCGGTGCCACGCGTGCACCAGCGGCCGGTACCAGCGGTACGGCACCGCCGCCGGGAGCACCGCCCCGAGCCGCTCCCGGACCTGGTCGGAGTCCAGCACCGGCAGGCCCGCCGCGGCGTGGCGGAGCATGGTCGTCTTGCCCGCTCCGGGCAGCCCCGCCACGACGAGCAGGTCGCGCGGGCCGAGCTCGAGGACAGAGGGCTCGCTCATGCCCCGCCAACGTCCCAGCGAAGGTAATGGTTCCTTTACCTAGCGCTCACCCTCAGTGACGGACAACCATCCGTGCAGCGAAGACCACCCAGCCGGACAGCCGGTTGTCACCCGCCGTGCCCACATCACTCCATTGCCTGAAAACCCATGTGCGGCAAGGCATCCGATACCGGATCCCTTCGGGTGAAGATCGCCCCGGCCCCTTCCCGGCGTCCGGAAAATCCCTATCTTCTGAAAGGGACGCTCAGTGAGAACAGGGGAAACTCGTCATGACCCAGTCGCTGGAACTCCCGGTCCAGGAATTCTGTCTCGATTGGACGCTCACGGGCGGCGATGGCGCCCGGGTCGGGATCACCCTCTCCGGTCAGGTGTCCCTCTTGGACAACAACCGGTTCTACAAGATCGACGGCGTCGTCTACGTCACCGAGGGCGACGCCGACATCCGCGCGGTCGGCAACCCGCGGATCTCCGTGCGCCGCAACGGCGTCGAGAAGACCGGGCGCCAGTGGGGCTGGGAAATGTGCTCGGCGCGCAAGAGCCTCGGCGCGCTGAACACGATGGAGGGCTACTTCGTCCGCACCGGCTACTGGGCGCCCGCCGACCGCGCCATCCAGCTGAGCCTCTGCGCCGAGCAGGGGTGGAACCGGCGCAAGAGCTACAGCCCGAACGTCACCGTCCGGATGGTCGACTGACCACTGTGGACGCCCGGCGCCGCGCCGCCGCGACGACCAGCCCGGCCGCGACCGCGCCGGCCACCGCGCACCCGGCCCCGAACCCCGGCGACGGCTCGTGCACGCGCAACACCGACACGCACAGCCACACCGCGGCGCCGAACAGCAGGCCCAGCACCGGCCCGCCGACCGCCGCGCCCCGCCAGCGGTGGCCGTTGCGGATCGTGCGCAGCCCCGACTCGAGGTAGGCGAGGGCGAACAACGCCAGGATGAGGCTGCCCGCCCCCATCGCGCTGGCCAGCGGGTGCTGACTGGTGAGCAGGGTGAAGGTCCCGGTGGCCGAACCGGTTCGCACCTCGGCGGTGACGGCGCCACCGACGATCCACCGGGCGATCCCCGGCAGGGTGAGTTCCGCGGTGAAGCCGTTGCCGTCGGGCTTGGCCTCGCCGGACGCGGACCCGAGCGGAATCCCGGCGGCGGACAGGTCGAGCGCAACGCGGCCGGGGTTCCCGGGCCCGGTGAAGACCAGCGGCTTGCTGAGGTCGGCTTCGACGGGCGCCGAGACGGAAGCACCCCCGAGCTGCAGCCCACCCGGCACCTCATGCGCCAGCCGGGCTGGGTTGAGCAGCGCGAGCACGACGAGCACGATCGCGGCCGCCGCCGCGGCCAGCCGCAGCCACACCACGGCGGCCTGGGAAGCGCCGGAACCACCGCCCGCGCCGCCGGAGCCCTCGGCGCCCGGCGCGGCGCCAGT
>NZ_BNAW01000025.1 GCF_014654205.1 Amycolatopsis bullii | reverse complement strand
GCTCGGCGGCAGCAGGCGGTGGGCGCGCAGCACCGCGCGGTGCTCCCGGTGGCGGACCGCGTGGGCCGCGCCGGCCGCGGTCAGGAGCACCGCCCCGAACGCCGTCAATGCCGCGGACCAGAAAGTGAGCATGAACCCACTGTATTCAACGCCAAAAGTGCCGTCCCCGATCGGAGCAATTCGGAAGCCGTTGGAAAACGATCGTGGCCACCGCGGAATCCGTCGGCTACGCTCGCCGGGTGCGATTCCGGGAATCGGAGGTGTCATGGGGGCACAACGGCTGCGATTGGTGGCGCCGAGCGGCGACCGGGTGACCGTGGGCCTGCCCGCGGCGGCCCCCGTCTCGCACGTCGTGGCCGGCGTCCGGTTCGTCGGCGGCTCCTACGGCACCGGGTTCCAGATCGGGCCCCGCGGCTACCACGACTTCGCGTGCATGCACGTCGCTCCGGCGGACACCCGCGAGCGGCTGGTCGTGCACGGCCGGGAGGTGGTCGTCGCCGAGGCCCGCGACGGGCAGTCGTCGGTGGCCACCCTGCTCGGCACCTACCACGAGCTGATGACGGTGTACGCCGGCCCGGCGCCCCACCGCGACCGCGTGCGGGCCCTGTTCGGCTCGTTGCGCATCGAAGACCACGTCGACGGCATGACCGTCGTCCCCCGCGCCGAGACGCTGCTGGACCCGATGAACGAACACCTCGTGGTCGTGGTGAGGGACCACGGTTCGCTCTCGATCCCCGCGCCACGCCAGGCCGCGGCCCTGCTCCCGCGGCACGCGGGCGCGCGCACGAAACACGGTGAAGTCTGGAAGTCCGGGTACGCCGGGAAGTCCTTCGTCCTGGGCTGCCCGGCGGGCGTGGCCGAGGTGCACCTCGCGGACACGGCGGCGAAGACCGAGCTGGAGCGGCTCGACTGGCTCGACGACCTCGACGTCGCCTGGGACCGCCGATGACCGCCTCGACCGCGCTCACCATCCTCACGTGGGCGGCGATCATCCTGCTGTTCTTCGGGCTGGCGGCCGTCCTGCGCGAAGTCCGGCTGCTGCGCGGGATGATCACCCGCAGCACGGACGGGTTCGTGGCCGCGCCGCCGGAGCTGGTCCTCGGCCCGCGGTTCGCGGGCCGGATCGTGGCGGCGGTCGATTCGGGCTGCCCGCTGTGCCTGACCGTGGCCGAGCGGCTGGCCGGGCTCGGCGCGGAAGCGACCCTGCTGACCCACGAACCGCGGACGACGTGGGCGGACCTCGCCCACGGCCTGCCGGTGGTCAGCGACACCGAAGCGTGGCGTGCGGTCTCCCACCTCGCGCCGCCGGTGCTGATGCTGCTCGACGGCACCGGCCGCGTCCGCCGGATGCTGCTCCCGGTCCGTGCGGCCGAAGTGGACACGGCAGTGGCCGCCTGGGCCGCGCCGGAGGAAGGAGGCGAGACCGGTGACGCTGGAGCTGTCGCACATTCCCGGCCTTGACCGGCCCGGCCCGGCGGCCGCGGCCACCCGCGCGGGCCGGAAGCTGAAGGTCCGCGGTACGCGCCGGACGTTCCTGCGCGCGGTGGCGCTCGGCGCGCTGACCATCGGCGCGACCGCGCTCGACTGGTCCGGCCTGTCCCGCGTCCGGACGGCGAACGCCGAGTTTAGCCCGTACGGCATGCCGGGCTTCGACCGCAACGACTGCCGGGACGCCTATCCGGCGGGCTACGCCGAACTGACCGACACCAGCGGCGCCTACGTCAACACCTACGCCGCCTGCTTCGGCGGGTTCTGGCGGGGGAGCGGCTACTGCGAAGCGGGCTGGCACAAGTACGGCACGTGGAACGAGGGCGGGCTCCAGGTCGACCACCAGCCGGTGGCCAACACGTGCGGCCAGTTCGTCGGCAAGAACGCGTGGCGGTGGACGACGCCGGACCAGAAGGTCTACCGCTGCTCCGACGGCTTCTCCACCTTCTGGGGCGGCGGGTACACCGGCCAGACGTACCTGACCATCTGCCGCGCCGCCCTGTGACGGACGGGACCGCCCGGCGCCGCTGGCACCCGCTGACGATCGCCGCCGGGCTGGCGCTCGCCGCGGCCGCGGTGACCCTCGCGCTCCTGCTGGCGCCGGGCCGGTTGCTGCCGGCCGCGTGGCTCGTCCTCTGCGCGGCCGCCGGGTTCGCCACCAGCGGCTCCAGTTGAAGCCGGAACTCGGCCTTCGTGCTGAGCTCGCCGGTCTGGCGAGGCACTCCGACACTGGCGTTCTGCGCCGGGCTCCTCGGCGGCGGCGCCCTGTCCGCGCTCGTCCTGCTCGTGGCCGGTTCCCTGCTGCGCGCCCCGCTCCCGGCGGCCGCCGGCTGGGCCGTGGTGGCCGCGGCGCTGGGTGCGGTCCTGCTGCGCGAAACGGGTGTGTGGTCGTTCCGGCTGCCGGAGAACCGCCGGCTGGTGCCGGACACGGTGTTCCGGCTCGGCCGGCACCTCGGCCCGCTGCAGTTCGGGTTCGAAATGGGCACCGGCGCGCGCACGTACCTCCCCAGCGGCCTGCCGTACGTCGCCGCGATCGCCGTGGCTTTCACGGCTTCGCTGCCTGCGGCGCTGTGTGCGGGTGCGGGGTTCGGGCTGGGCCGGGCGCTGATGACGACGGCGAACCTGCGCTACGACGCCGAAAGCGGGTGGGACGGCGAGTGGCGGGCCCACGGCCGGGAGCTCAAGCTCCTGACCGGGGCCGCCTTCGTCGTGCCGCTCGCCGCGATCGCCGTCACGGCGCTGTCTGGTACGCCCTGATCACGGTCTGGGTGACCGCGTTGCCGTCCGCGTCCCGGGCGGTGATCCGCAGCGACACGAACCCTTCGCCCGCCGGGTTGCGCACCACCGCAAGACCCCCGTTGCCGATCCGGGCGGCCGGCGCGACCGTCCACCGGGCACCGTCGTCAGTGGACGTTTCGACGCGCAGATCCGCCAGCCGGAGCTCGCCCGCGCCCGGCTGCCGCTGCGCGGTCAGCGCGAGCACGAACGGCTTCCCGGCCGGGGCCCGGCTCTGCTCGTCGACCGCGCCCTCGGCGCGGACCACCAGCAGCGGCAACGGTTTCGCCGGCGCCGCCGAGCCGGGCTCGCGGAACGTCCACGCCACGTCCACCGCGGTCCCCACCACCGACCACGGCACGCTGCGCGTGGCCACCGACCGCAGCGTGTAGGTGCCCGCGGTGTCCGGAATCGCCAGCGCCCCGACGGCCGGGCTCGGCGCGGTGGCCAGCGCGACGCCGTCACGTGACAGCGTCGCCGTGCCGGTGAGGCCACCCGGTGGCGAGGTGTACTGCTCCGGATCGCTGCCCGACACCAGCGGGATCGCGTACACCAGCTGGTTCCCGGCGCGGACCACGCCCCAGCCGTCCTGCGGTGCGCCGAAGGCGGGCCCGACCGGCGCGCGGTTCCAGCCGGCGTGCTCGAACCCGGGCCGGTAGGTGCGGTACGAGTAGTTGTTTTCCGCGTCGGTCAGCGGGTCCGGGTACACCGCCAAGAGGTGCTGCCAGGCGACGCCGGTCGTGTAGTACTCGGTTCGCCGGCTCGGCAGCGCCTGCGCCGTGACCTGGTAGGTCCCGCTGTCGGCGCCCGGGAAACCGAAGGTGACGTCGTCGAGGCGCAGGCTCTCCGCCGGTTTCCCCTGGGTGTGGTACCGGGTGTCGACCACCGCGAGGTCCCGGTCCCGCACCCGGAACACGGGATCGGCGGGCACCCGGCCGCGTTCGAGGAGCGCCAGCTGGTAGACGTACCCGTTCGGATCCACCCCGGGCGGCCGGGCGGCCAGCGTCGCCCGGAAGTATAGCCCGTAGGTGTGGTCGGTGACTTCGCTGCCCGAGCCCGCCGCGTACAGCTCGGTGCCCGGCTGGGCGATCCAGGCGAGCGTGTTCGTGCGGGTCCCGGCCGGGTTTCCGGACACCAGGCCCAGTTCGCCGCCCTGCAGCCGCGCGTCCGGGCGGTCGACCACCGCGCGCAGTGGTTTGCCCGCCCGGGCGTCCAAAGTGATCGAAACCGCGCCGGTCACCGGCTGACCGGGCCGGGAAAGCAGCGTCACGGCGGCCGGCCGGGTCCGGCCGCTCGGGTCACCGGACACGTCGAACGCGTTGAGGTCGTACCGCCCCTTGGGCACCCGGACCACGGCCGTGCCGTCGGCGCGGAACGGCCGGACGCCGAACGCGGCCCCCGTCGTGGTGTCGACGAGCGTGGCGACGCCGGCGGTGAACTGCCCGTCGCGGCCGATCAGCCGCACGGACACGTCGTAGCTCTCGGGCTCGAGGAATGCGCCGAGCGCGGTCTGCACGGCGATCCCGGGCGCCGTCGCGGTCAGCCGGCCGCCCTGCGGGCCGGCAGCGCTCGCGCCCGCCTGGAGGGTGACGCCGACGTCGGCATCGCCGTGCGCGGGCACCACCACGGACGTCGCCGAGGGGCTGAACAGCGGCTGCGGGTTCGTGGCCAGCGAAAGGGTGACGGCCGCGTCCCCGTCGTTGTGGTAGGTCACGGTCTTGGTGACGGGCCCGGACCGGGGCCAGGCGACGAAGCCGTAGCCGAGGCTGCCGGTGGTGGCGGTGACCTGCTGGGTGACCGCGCGCCCGGCGTCGACCCGGCCGGCGCCCTGCTCGACTACGTCGGCGGTGGGCTTCGCGGTGCTCGTCAACGTGGACTTGAGCCGGCCGGCGAGCCAGTCCGGGTGCCGCTGGAGCAGCAAGGCCGCCGAACCGGCGACGTGCGGTGCCGCCATCGACGTCCCGGAAAGCCGGGCGTAGTCGCCGTCCACCGGCGCGGTGTCGCCGTCGCGCGTGCCCGCCGCCCGGGCCGAGACGATGCCTTCGCCGGGCGCGGCGACGTCCGGCTTGACCGCGTGGTCGCCGAGCCGCAAGCCCCGGTTGGAGAAGGCGCTGGTGGTGTCCTGGGCCGACACGCTGCCGACCGCCAGTGCCGCATCGGCCACGGCGGGTGCGACGACCGGTCCCGGTTCGGGCAGGTCGAGCGAGCGGTCGTTGCCCGCCGACGCGACGAAGAGGGTGCCGTAGCGGGCGGTCAACGTGTTCACCGCCTGGGACACCGGATCCGTGCCGTCGGTCGCGTCGCCGCCGAGGCTCAGGTTGACCACCCGGACCTTCGGCGCGATCCACTCCATGCCCGCGATCACCGCGGACTCCGGGCAGCCGTAGGCGAGGCAGACCTTGCCGCTGATCAGCCGGGCGTCCGGCGCCACCCCGCGGTAGCGGCCACCGGAGGCGGCGCCGGTCCCGGCGATGATGCCGGCCACGTGCGTGCCGTGCCCGACGTCGTCACCGGCGTCCGGCCGGGTGCCGGTGAAGTCCTGCGCTTCCACGACTTTGCCCGCGAGATCCGGGTGGTCGGCCCGGACGCCGGTGTCGAGCACGCCGACGGTGATCCCGCGGCCGGTGTAGCCGGCCTGCCACGCGGTCGGGCCGCCGATCTGCGGCACGCTGACGTCGAGGGCCGGCTCGGCCAGGCCGTCCAGCCAGACCTTGCCGATCGGGGTCCGCAGCCCGGGCCCGGCGGTGAGCCAGGTCCAGAACTCCGTTCCCCGGTGCCGGTCCTGGCGCAGGGCCGCGCCGCGCACGCTCGGCAGGTCGCGGACGGCCGTGGTGGCGGGCGGCGTGGCCGCGGGAGCGCCGTCGGCGTAGGTGACGATCAACGGGAGCGCGCCCGCGGCATCGGTGAGGTGCCGGCGCAGCAGTTCGGAGACGTCGAACAGCCGGGAATCGAGTTTTCCGGCGCTCACCAGCGCCAGCGCGTCCGAAGGCACCACGGTGATGTCACCGGGCTTCGCGCCGGTGATCGTTTCCCGGAAGAAACCGATCCGGTCGCGGCCGGGGCCCGGTTCGACCACGACCGTGTTTTTCCCGCGCGAATTCGGGAGCACCCGTACCCGATCGCCGGTGATCAGCGTGACGGATTGTCCGGAATCGCGGGGGATGCCGGGTGCGGTGGCCGGTTCCGCCGTCGCCGGAACGGGCAACGACCAGCCCGCCACCACCACGGCCGCCAGCGCCAGCTGTCTTCGATGCATGTCGGGACCCCTCCGGCCGAGATCGTTTCCCCCGATTCCGCGCGCCGAATGCGCGCGGCAAAATAGCCGCGGTCACGTTAACACTGGATCGGGCGGCCAGGGCAATACGTCATTTCCGTGAACCCATCGCCGACAATTGATCACCGGAATACCGGCAGTGGCAGAATGCGGGGAAGCTGTTCGCCCGGGTTCAGGGCAGCCGGGGCGGCGCGGTGCTGGCGCCCGGGGTCAGGCGCGGGGCGAGGAGCCGGGTTCCGGGCGCGGTGCCGTCGTCGAGCTGCCCGATGACCGTTTCGACGGCCAGCGCGCCGATCTCCCGCGCCGGGATCGCCACGCAGGTCAGCTCGAGCAGGCTGTGCGCGGTGAGGCTGCCCGGACAGACCGCGACGAGCGAGACGTCCTCGGGCACGCGCAGGCCGCGGTGCTGCAGGCTCGCCAGCACCGCGGGCAGCGCCGTTTCGTTGTGCACGACGAGGCCGGTGACGTCCGGGTGGTGGGCGAAGAGCGCGTCGAGGCCGCGCAGCGTCCGCCAGTGGGTGTCACCCCAGGCCAGCGTCGTCGAGCGGAGGCCCCGGCGGGCCGCTTCCGCCGTGAAGCCCTGGGCGAGCCGGGTCGCGGCGCTGCTGCCGCGCCGGTAGGCCGCGGGCGGCGGGCCGATCAGGGCGACGTGCTCGTGGCCGAGGCCGGCCAGGTGGCCGAAGCAGAGCGCACCCGCCGCGGCGAAGTCGAGGTCGAGGCAGCCGAGCCCGCGCGGGGAGTCCGGCACGCCGATCAGCAGCGCCGGCCGGTCCAGCCCGAGCAGCACCGGCACACGCGGATCGGCGGCTTCGACGTCCATGACGACGACACCGTCGGCGACGGAATCGGACACCGCGCGGCGCAGCGCGGCGGGCCCCTCTTCGGCGGTGACCAGGAGCAGGGCGTGGTCCCGGGCGCCGGCCGCGGAGATGGCGGCGGCGACGAACTCCCGCACGACGACGTCGTGGGCGCCGGCGCGCAGCGGCACGACCAGGGCCAGCACGTTCGTCCGGGGCCCGGCCGTGAGCCGGGCCCCGGCGTGCCGGTGGTGACCGCGCTTGCGCATGAGTGCTCGACTGCCCCCAGAAGACGGCGATCCGTCACGGTGTGTCGAACCGCATCGACGATATTTGAACGTAGAGTACGCATCGGGGATGCGCAAGCAGCTCGACGGGCGTTCACCGGGGCAGGTGATGATCGAACCGATTCGATCATTCCGGCGAGGACGGCCGGACCTCACGCCGTGCGGAGGCCCGCCTCGGCGAAGGCGAGCACTTCGTCGACCAGGCCGGCCAGCTCGTGCATCTCCGGCCGCGCCCGGCCTTCGCGGGTCACGTAGATCTCCCGGAGGCCCGTGACCACGGTGACGGCCGCGAGCCGGGGGAGCAGGGCGTCCGCCGGGTGGCCGAGGTCGTCGCCGAGGGCCGCGGCGATCAGGAGCTCGAGGTCGCGGTAGCCGGCGCGGGCCCGGCCGCGGAGGTCGTCGTCGGCCATGAGGAGGTCGGCGCGCAGCGCGCGGCGCTGCCAGATGTGCGCGGGATCGACCCCTGAAGCGCGGTCGCGCTCGTCGAGTTCGCGCATGGTCGCGTGCATCCACTCGCGGACCGCGTCGAGCGTGCTGCCCGGCGGCCGGTCGCGCAGCCGCGCCGCCAGCGACTCCGGGGTGAACGGGTCGTCGGCGAAGAGCAGGTCGTCCTTGGCCGGGAAGTGCAGGGTGACCGTGCGGGTCGCGACGTCGGCCCGGGCGGCGATCTGCGCGATCGTCGTTTCGCGGTAGCCCTGGCTCGCGAAGAGGTCCAGGGCCGCGTCCTGGATGCGGGCGCGGGTCTGGGCCTTCTTGCGCTCACGGCGCCCGTCGTTCGCGATCATGCCGGTGACCTTACCATCCAACGCAATAATGCAGTCCATGCTACTGTTAGCTTGTGATGCAGTAATTCGAGCAGGAAGGGCATGTCGTGACGAAGAGCTGGTTCATCACCGGGACGTCCAAGGGCTTCGGCCGCGAGTGGACCGAAGCGGCGCTGGCCCGGGGCGACCGGGTCGCCGCCACCGCGCGGGACGTCGAAAGCCTGCGGCCGCTCGTCGAGCAGTACGGCGACGCCGTGCTGCCGCTGCGGCTGGACGTCACCGACCGCGCCGCCGCCGTCGAGGCGGTCGGGCGGGCGGCGGCGGAGTTCGGAGCACTGGACGTGCTGGTGAACAACGCCGGTTACGGGCACTTCGGGATGGTCGAGGAGCTGACCGAGGAGGAGGTCCGGGCGGAGCTCGAGACGAACTTCTTCGGCACGCTCTGGCTGACCCAGGCGGCCCTGCCGATCATGCGGCGGCAGGGCCGCGGCCGGATCATCCAGGTCACCAGCGAAGGCGGCATCCGCGCGTTCCCGGGCATCGGCGCGTACCACGCTTCGAAGTGGGCGGTCGAAGGGCTTTCGGAGTCGCTGCGGCAGGAGGTCGGGGGTTTCGGGATCGACGTGATCTGCCTGGAGCCCGGCCCGTACCGCACGGACTTCGGCGGCGGCAGCGTCCGGCAGAGCGAGCCGCACCCGGACTACGACGCCGTGCGCGAAGCGACGCGGATCGAGTGGGACCTCGGCGACCCCCGGGCGACCCGGGAACCGTTGCTGGCGCTGGCGGACACCGAAAACCCGCCGGCCCGGATGTTCTTCGGCAAGTCGTTCGCGGCGGTCGAAGCCGAATACCGGGACCGGCTGGACGGCTGGCGCAAGTGGGAGCCGGTCGCGCTGGCCGCGTTCGGCTGACCGGCCGGGAACTGTCGGACCCCTCTGGCAGAGTTCCGCCCATGACCGAACGACCACCGCGCCCGGACGTCCCGCTCACCGGCGGCGAGCGGGAGATCCTGACCAGCCTGCTCGACTACCACCGCGCCACCGTCGCGTGGAAGGCCGGCGGCCTCACCGAAGAGCAGGCCCGCCGGGTGCACCTGCCCAGCGAACTGACGACCGTCGCCGGGCTGGTCGCGCACCTCACGCTCAACGAGTGGTTCTGGTTCGCCGTGGTCGTCGAGGGCGAGGAAGACACCTGGGAAGAGCGCCTCGAGCAGGACCCGGACGCCGAGTTCCGGATCCCGCCCGGGACGTCGGTGGAGCAGCTCCTCGCGGACTACGAGAAGCAGTGTGCCCGCAGCCGCGAGATCGTCGCCGCCCGCGGCCTCGACGACGAAGTGACGCACAAGGACGAGACCTTCAACGTCCGCTGGGTCCTCACGCACATGATCGAGGAGACCGCGCGCCACGTCGGCCACCTCGACCTGCTGCGCGAGCTCACCGACGGCCTCACCGGGGAGTGACGCGCCGGGGCGGCAACGGGAAGAAGCCGCTGGTCCGCTCGACGTAGTGCGCGTAGGCCGGGCGAGTGCGGGCCATTCCCTTCTCCAGCAACGGTTTTCCCGTCCCGCGGGCCAGGGTGAACGTCATCGCCACGGGGGAGAGGACGGTCGCCGCGCCCGGCCACGTCGAACAGGCCAGCAGGTAGAGGCCCCACCACACGCACGCGTCGCCGAAGTAGTTCGGGTGCCGCGTGTAGCGCCACAGCCCGGTGTCCAGCACGCGGGCGCGGTTGGCCGGGTCGGCCTTGAACCGGCGCAGCTGGTCGTCGCCGATCGTCTCGAACGCGAAGCCGACCAGCCACGCCACGATGCCCAGCCAGCCCAGGACGCCGATCCCCGTGCCGTCCACGGCGAACTGCACGGGCAGCGACACGAAGTACAGCACCACGGCCTGGAAGAGATAGACGCGCAGGAACATCTTGGCCGGGCCGTGGCCCATCCGCGCGTACCGCGGGTCCTCCGGCAGCTTGTGGTTGCGCAGGTGCAGGTGCACCGCGAGCCGCACCCCCCAGACGACGGTCAGGAGCACCACCACCAGCCGCAGCGGGAGCGGCCCGTCGCCGAACGGGAAGGCGGCGACCGCGACGAGCGCGAAGCCCAGCCCCCAGAACGTGTCGATCGTGTCGTAGCGCTTGCGCGCCCGCGCGATCCCGAAGGTCACGGCCACCGCGGCGAGCGTGACGGCGGCCGTGACGAGCAGCTGCGGCATCGTCACCACTCCCGCGTCGGGGGCAGGCCGCTGGCGCCGCCCGCGTGCGGCCGTACCGCCAGGATCTGGTCCACGCCCATCCGGTTCTCCTCGAACGCCAGCGCCCCGCCGACCAGGTACAGCCGCCAGACCCGCGCGTCCGTCTCCCCGATGAGCGCGACGACGTCGGCCCAGTTCTCCTCCAGGGTGTCCGCCCAGGCCCGGACCGTCCGGACGTAGTGCTCGCGCAGCGCGTGCACGTCCCGCACCTCGAGACCCGCGGTCTCCAGGTGGTCGATGGTCCGGCCGACCGGCCGCATGGTCATGTCGGGGGCGATGTACCGCTCGATGAACGCGCCGCCGCCGGGGGCGACGTTCCCGCGGGACATCTGCTGGAGCAGCACGCGCCCGCCCGGTTTCACCATGCGGTGCAGCGTCGCCGCGTACGCCGGGTAGTTGACTTCGCCGACGTGCTCGCCCATTTCGATCGACGCGACCGCGTCGAACGGCGCGTCCGGCAGCTCCCGGTAGTCCTGCCGGCGCACCTCGACGCGGTCTTCGAGGTCGTGCTGGGCGAGCCGGCCCCGGATGTGCTGCAGCTGCTCGGCCGAGAGCGTGATGCCGACGGCCTCGACGCCGTGGTGCTTGGCCGCGTGGACGAGCAGCGAGCCCCAGCCGCAGCCGACGTCGAGCAGCCGCATGCCCGGCCGCAGCCCCAGCTTGCGGCAGATCAGCTCCAGCTTGTCGTGCTGGGCTTGGCCGAGGCTCTGCGACTCGTCGGTGAAGTACGCGCACGAGTACGCCATCGACTCGTCGAGCAGCAGCTGGTAGAAGGCGTTGCTCAGGTCGTAGTGGTGGGCGATGGCGGAGCGGTCGCGCAGCAGGCTGTGCAGCTTCCCGGTCAGCCGGGCCTCTTCGGCGGGCGGCTTCGGCGGCAGCCCGGCGACACCGAGCCGGGCGGCCAGCCGCAGGGCCTCCGCCCACTCCCGCGGCCCGAGCTTCGCCGGGGTGAGCTCCCCCGAGCGGGTCAGGGCCCGGATCCGGCGGAAACCGTCGGCCAGGTCGCCCTCGACGTCGAGGTCACCGGTGACGTAGGCGCGGGCGAGCCCCAGCTCGCCCGGCGCGTAGAGCAGCCGGCGCAGGGCGCGGCGGTTGCGGAGCACGAGGGTCGGTGCGTCGTCCGGGCCGGCCCGGGTCCCGTCCCAGGTCCGCAGGCCGACGGGGAGCGGCCCGCCGAGGAGTTTCCCGGCGAACGAGGCGAGGCGGTGCGCGGTGGTGTGCGGCATGCCCGGGATTCGCTCTCCCCGCCCCGCCGGATTGGTCCGACCAGCGGCGGCAGCGGACTTCGCCGGTCCGGCAATCCGGCGGGGGCGCGGTCCCGAAGGACCGGTGTGGAGATCACGGGACAACGCATCGGCGTCATCGGCAGCGGGGTGGCCGGGCTGACCGCCGCATACCTGCTGCAACGCGAGTACGAGGTTCTGCTGTTCGAGGCCGACGACCGCCTGGGCGGGCACGCGCACACGCACGACGTGCCGAGCACCCACGGCGGCACGATCGGCGTGGACTCCGGGTTCATCGTCCACAACGAGCGCACCTACCCGACCCTGCTGAAGCTGTTCGGCGAGCTGGGGGTGCCCACCCGCGACACCGAGATGTCGATGAGCATCCGCTGCGACGGCTGCGGCCTCCAGTACGCCGGCGCCAAGGGCGTGCCCGGCCTGTTCGCCCAGCGCGGCAACGCCGTCCGGGGCCGCTACCTGCGGATGCTGACGGAGGTGAAGCGGTTCCACCGGCACGCGAAGCGGCTGCTGGCGGCGGCGGACGCGGGCGACGTCACGCTCGGCGCGTTCCTCGCCATCGGCGGCTACACCCGCTACTTCGTCGACCACTTCATGCTGCCGCTGGTGTCCACGGTGTGGTCGGCCGACCGCGCCGACACCCTCCGCTACCCGGCGCGGTACCTGTTCGAGTTCCTCCGCAACCACGGCATGCTCACGGTGAAGGACTCGCCGTCCTGGCGGACCGTCGTGGGTGGTTCGCGCGAGTACGTCGAGCTCGCCGCGAAGCAGCTCACCGCCGTGCACCTGTCGACGCCGGTGCGCTCGGTGCTGCGGACCGCCGGCGGCGTCGAGATCCGCGACGACGCCGACACCCCGCACCGCGTCGACAAGGTCGTCGTCGCCACGCACGCCGACCAGGCGCTGGCCCTGCTGGCCAACCCGACCGCCGCCGAGCGCGCGGTGCTCGGGGCGTTCCGGTACTCCGAAAACGAGGCCTGGCTGCACACCGACACGAGCGTGCTGCCCTCGCTGCCCGGCGCGCGGGCCGGCTGGAACTACCGCGCGCCCGCCTGCGGCGCACCCACCGGCGCCGTCCGGGTCAGCTACGACATGAACCGCCTGATGCGCCTCGACGAACCGACCGGCTACGTCGTCACGCTCAACCCCGGTGACGGTCCCGCACCGGACCACGTCGTCGCGCGGATGCGGTACGAGCACCCGGTCCACACACCGGAATCCGTTGCCGCGCAACGACGGCTGGCCGAGCTCAACGACGGCGTGCTCGCCTACGCCGGCGCCTACCACGGCTGGGGCTTCCACGAAGACGGCTGCGCCTCGGGTGCCCGTGCCGCGGAAAGCCTGGGGGTGACGTGGTGACGAACGCGCTCTACGACGCCACGGTCGCGCACGTCCGGCGGATCGACCCGCCGCACGCCTTCGCCCACCGCGTGTACCTGTGGCGCGTCGACCTCGACGACCTGCCGCGGCTGCCGTGGTGGCTGCGCCCGTTCGCCCGCTTCGACCGCCGTGACCACTTCGTGGCCGGCGATCCGCGCGGCATCCGGGAGAAGCTGGACGCCTGGCTCGCCGAGCGCGGGGTCGACCTGCGCGGCGGGAAGGTCGTGATGCTGGCCGCCGCCCGCGTCCTCGGGTACGTGTTCAACCCGATCAGCGTCTACTGGTGCCACCACCCGGACGGCCGGCTCGGGT
Organism: Amycolatopsis bullii; assembly: GCF_014654205.1. Taxonomy (GTDB): domain Bacteria; phylum Actinomycetota; class Actinomycetes; order Mycobacteriales; family Pseudonocardiaceae; genus Amycolatopsis; species Amycolatopsis plumensis. Next base: position 111,316 of record NZ_BNAW01000025.1, on the reverse strand, counting down.
GCGTGGTCGCCGAGGTGCACAACACCTACGGCGGCCGCCACGCCTACCTGCTGCACCCCGACGAGTCCGGGCTCGCCCGCGCGGCCAAGGAGTTCTACGTTTCGCCGTTCCAGGAGATGGACGGCGAATACCGGATGCGCCTGCCCCGCCCGGAGGCGCTGCTCGACCTCACCGTCGCGTTGCACCACGGGACCTCGACCCCGTTGGTCGCTACGCTGCGGGGAGTTCGCCGCCCGGTGAACCCGCGGTGGCTGGCCCGGCTGGTCCTGGCCCGGCCGCTGCTCCCGCAGCGGGTGTCCGCGCTGATCCGCCGCCACGGCGTCGCCCTGTGGCTGCGGAAGGCCGCGGTCGTGCCGCGCACCCCGCAGAACGCCGGAGGACAGCTGCATGGATGAGCCGGCCCGCCCGCGCCGGATGGCGCCGGTGCCCTCCGAACCCCCGGCCGGCCCGACCGCCGAGGAACTCATGGTGCGCGTCGCCAAGGGTGACGAGCGGGCCTTCGAGCTGCTCTACGACCAGTTCGCCGGGCCGATCTACGGCCTGGTGCGGCGGATCGTGCGCGACGCGGCCCAGTCCGAAGAGGTCGCCCAGGAGGTCCTCGTCGAGCTGTGGCGCACCGCGACCCGGTACGCCCCCGACAAGGGCTCCGCCCTGAACTGGGCGATGACGCTGGCCCATCGCCGCGCCGTCGACCGCGTCCGCTCGGCGCGGGCGAGCACCGAACGCGAGCAGAAGGCGACCTTCGAAGCCGCCCGCGGCCGCCCGTTCGACGAGGTCGCCGAGTCCGTCACCGCGCGGCTCGAACGCTCCCAGGTGCGCCGGTGCCTGTCCTTCCTGACCGACCTGCAGCGCGAATCGGTGCTGCTCGCCTACTACCAGGGCTATACGTATCGCGAGGTGGCCGAAGTGCTGTCGACGCCGCAAGGAACCATCAAGACGCGGCTGCGGGACGGACTGATCCGCCTGCGGGACTGCCTGGGGGTGACCGCTTGAGCACGCCGGAGATGCACACCCTGGCCGGCGCCTTCGCGCTCGACGCCGTCAACGACGTCGAGCGCGCGGAGTTCGCCCGCCACCTCGAACAGTGCGAGTCGTGCACGCAGGAGGTCGCCGAGCTGCGCGCGACGGCGGCCCGGCTGGGCGCGGCGATGGCCGAGGAGCCGCCGCCGTACTTCAAGGACCGCGTGCTGACCGCCATGCACGCCACCCGCCAGCTGCCGCCGCGCACCCGGCCCGGCGCGCCCGACCGGCACCGCCGCTCCGCGCGGGCCCCGCGCTGGGCCGTGCTCGTCTCGGCCGCGGCGGCCGTGATCGGGCTCGCCGCGGGCGGGGTCTTCGGCGGGATCGCGCTGACCCAGCGGCAGGAGCTGCAGACCGCCCAGAGCCGCCTCGACCAGGCGAAACAGCAGTTCGCGCCGGTGGCGGCGCTGCTCGCGGCCCCGGACGCGAAGACCGCGCACGGCGAGGCCCCGATCGGCGGCGGCGTCACGGTTGTCCTGTCACGGTCGCTGAACCGGGTGATGGTGATGGACGCGGGCCTGCCGTCGCAGCCGGGCGGGAAGGTCTACGAAGCCTGGCTGATCACCGGCGCGGCCGCGCCCCGCTCGGCCGGGGTGATCGCGGCCGCCGACCAGGGCGGCCTGGTCGTCGCCGACGGCGTCGGAAGCGCCGACAAGGTCGCGGTCAGCGTCGAACCGCCGGGCGGATCGGCCACCGGAGCCCCCACGGAAGTGCTCATGAGCATGCCCGCGCCCGCCTGATCGGGGGGCCATACCAGACCGGCCGCCGGCGGTGCTCGCGGGCCGCCGCTCTTGCGCGCTCGAACGTGTTGTGGCAAAACACCTTTGCGACACACGGCGTGCCTACTGGATTAGAGCCTGCCTGGTGCCTACCGTCCTGCCTAACGTCGGCGGTTGACATAACTCTCGATCTGGGGTTGAGGTCGAGGGTTCGATCTTCGGCCGGCGGGCTGTACGGGCACAACGATCAGGAAGGCGGACTTCGATGACGCCCCCGCACAACTACCTTGCGGTGATCAAGGTGGTCGGCATCGGCGGTGGCGGCGTGAACGCCGTGAACCGCATGATCGAGGTCGGCCTCAAGGGTGTCGAGTTCATCGCGGTGAACACCGACGCACAGGCACTGCTCATGTCCGACGCCGACGTCAAGCTGGACATCGGCCGCGAGCTGACCCGCGGCCTCGGCGCGGGCGCCGCCCCCGAGGTCGGCCAGAAGGCCGCCGAAGACCACCGCGAAGAGATCGAAGAGGTCATCAAGGGCGCCGACATGGTGTTCGTGACCGCGGGTGAGGGCGGCGGCACCGGCACCGGCGGTGCGCCGGTCGTCGCGCAGATCGCCCGTAAGCTGGGCGCGCTGACCATCGGCGTGGTGACCCGGCCGTTCACCTTCGAGGGCAAGCGGCGCGGCAAGCAGGCCGAAGAGGGCATCCAGGCGCTGCGCAACGAGTGCGACACGCTCATCGTGATCCCGAACGACCGGCTGCTGCAGCTCGGCGACATCGGCGTCTCGCTGATGGACGCGTTCCGCTCGGCGGACGAGGTGCTGCTCTCCGGTGTCCAGGGCATCACCGACCTGATCACCACCCCGGGCCTGATCAACCTCGACTTCGCCGACGTCAAGAGCGTCATGTCCGGCGCGGGCTCCGCGCTGATGGGCATCGGCTCCGCGCGCGGCGAGGGCCGGGCCATCCAGGCCGCGGAGAAGGCGATCAACTCGCCGCTGCTGGAAGCCTCGATGGACGGCGCCCACGGCGCGCTGCTGTCCATCGCGGGCGGCTCCGACCTGGGCCTCTTCGAGATCAACGAGGCCGCGTCGCTGGTGCAGGAGTCCGCGCACCCGGACGCCAACATCATCTTCGGCACGATCATCGACGACTCCCTCGGCGACGAGGTCCGCGTCACGGTGATCGCGGCCGGGTTCGACGCCGGCGCGCCGACGCACAAGAAGCTGGACCCGTCGACCTTCGGCTCGGGTTCGCGCCAGTCGTCGACCACGGCCTCGGCCTCGGCGGGGCAGGTCTCGAACCCGCCGACGCCGCCGTCGGGCGCCACCCCGGTGCCGTCCGCGGGCAGCTCCGGCTACCCGGTGGCGCCGCCGCGGACGCACTCGCCGCTGCCCTCGGCCGGCGGCAACCAGCCGTCCGGCGGGCTCCCGCAGCCCGGCGGCGGCTCGCGCGGCTACTCGCCGCTCGGCTCCAACGCGACCCAGGGCAGCCTCCCCGGGCGCGCGATGCCGGTGCACGACGACCCGTCGGACGACGAGGTCGACGTCCCGCCGTTCATGCGGCGCTGACGACAGCTGTTCGGGAAGGCCACCTCGAGGATCTCGAGGTGGCCTTCCCCGCGTTTGGGAGGATGGGGAGCATGCGGGTTCGGCGAGTGGTCACGACCAGGGCGGGCGGCGCGTCACGGCCGCCGTACGACACCTTCAACCTGGCTGACCACGTCGGCGACGACGAGGGCAACGTCTACGCCAACCGCACACGCTTGGCCGCCGAGCTCGACCTGGCCGAGGACAAGCTGGCCTGGATGGAGCAGGTCCACGGCCGCACGGCCACCGTCGTCGACGGCACCGAGACCGCCGCGGCCGAGGCGACCGACGCGCTGGTGACGGCGACCCCCGGCGTCGCGCTGGTGGTGCTGGTCGCCGACTGCGTCCCGATCCTGCTGGCCGACGCCGAGGCCGGGGTGGTCTCGGCGGTGCACGCGGGCCGGGTGGGCACGCGCGTCGGCGTCGTCCCGGCGGCGATCAAGGCCATGCAGGAAGCCGGCGCCGAGGTGGGGCGCATCGAGGCGCTGCTCGGCCCGGCCATCTGCGGCGACTGCTACGAGGTCCCCGCCGAAATGGCCGCCGACGTCGAGAAACACGTCCCCGGCAGCGCGTGCAAGACCCGCAAGGGCACGCCCGGGCTCGACCTGCGCGCCGGGCTCTGGCGGCAGCTCGCCGACCTCGGCGTCGGCAAGATCGGCGTCGACCCGCGGTGCACGAACGAGGACAAGACACTGTTCAGCTACCGCCGCGACGGGACCACCGGGCGGATCGCGGGCATCACCTGGATCGAGGCATGACCGACCGCAAGGCCGAGCTGGCCGAGAACCTGGCCGAGGTCGAAGAGCGGATCGCCGCCGCCTGCCGGGCGGCCGGACGGGCCCGCGACGAGGTCAAGCTCATCGCGATCACCAAGACGTTCCCCGCGTCCGACGTCGCGCTGCTGGCCGAGCTCGGCGTCACCGACGTCGGTGAGAACCGCGACCAGGAGGCGGGACCGAAGGCCGCCGAAGTGCCGGGACTGCGGTGGCACATGGTCGGCCGGCTGCAGCGGAACAAGGCGAAGTCCGTGGTCGGGTGGGCCGACGAGGTGCAGTCCGTCGATTCCGCGCGCCTCGCCGACGCCCTCGCGAAAGCGGTGCGTGCGGTTCAAACCGCCCAGATACGTGACGAACCCCTCGACGTGCTGATCCAGGCCAGCCTCGACGACGACCCGGAGCGCGGCGGCTGCCCGCTGTCCGAGCTGGGCGCGCTCGCCGACCGCATCGCGCAGTCCGAAGAGCTGCGGCTTCGCGGCCTGATGGCCGTCGCGCCGCTGGGCGCCGACCCGGCCGCCGCCTTCGAGCGGCTCGCTCGGGCGGGGGAGGGCCTGCGCAAAGATCACCCGAATGCCGCAGACGTCTCCGCCGGGATGAGCCATGATCTCGAGCAGGCGATCACGCACGGCTCGACCTGTGTGCGTGTCGGAACCGCGTTGCTCGGTGGGCGCGGTTTAGCCTCGCCGTAGGGAGCTCGCGCGGTCGTCACGTTTCGTGGCCGCCCGTGCGGGGCACTGACGGCGTGGAGATCGAAAGTCAGTGCGGGAGCGGCTAGGGCTAGGGAGAGGCATGAGCGCGCTGCAGAAGCTGAAGGCCTACTTCGGGATGGTGCCCGCAGACGACGACGGCTACGACGACGGAGACGACTATCGGCGCGGTTACGACGACGACTACGACTCCTACGAGGAGCCGGCCCCGCGGTCGTCGCGCTCACGGTACCGCGAGGTCGACGACACGTACGACGAGCCCGTCAGCCGCAGCCGGTCACGCTCCGTGGCCAGTTCCGAGCCCGCGGTCCACGGCGCGCTCGCCATGGACCGCCAGCCGGAGCCGGTGGCGCGCCTGCGCCCGGTCGTGGAGCCGGTCGTCCGCCAGCCGGTGCGTGACCCGTTGAGCCGCATCACCACGCTGCACCCGACCAGTTACGCGGAGGCGCGGGCGATCGGGGAGCACTACCGCGAAGGCATCCCGGTGATCATGAACCTCACCGAGATGGAGAACGCGGACGCGAAGCGGCTCGTCGACTTCGCCGCCGGGCTGGCGTTCGCGCTCAGAGGGTCGATGGACAAGGTCACCAACAAGGTGTTCCTTCTCTCACCGCCCGATGTGGACGTCACGGCGGAAGACCGTCGGCGGATTGCCGAGGGCGGATTGTTTTTGCGGGGCTGAAGTCGGTCGGACCGCTGAGCGCAAGCAGACGTGACTTTGCCGACCCGATCCGGGGTCGGCCCCCTCAACTGCGTCTTCGGAGAGGACGCCCGGTTAGAGTAGGCATGTGGAAGCTGTGTGGCTGGTCGTCTGGTACGTGCTGTTCGCCTTCTGGCTGCTGCTGACGGCGCGGATCGTGGTCGAACTCGTCCGGACCTTCGCTCGTGAGTGGCATCCGGCCGGAGGGGTTGCGGTCACGCTCGAGACCATCTACACAGTGACGGACCCGCCGGTCCGTTTGTTCAGAAGGATCATTCCGATGGTCCGGATCGGCGGCGTCGGACTGGACTTGTCGATTATGGTGCTGCTGTTGGTTGTGTTCTTCGCGATGCAACTGGCGACTCCAAGTTGATCGGGGAAACTTGGGTGGACCCTGCAGGCCATGGAGTGCGTGAGGTGATCTGATGTCGTTGACCCCCGCTGACGTGCATAACGTCGCGTTCAGCAAGCCGCCCATCGGCAAGAGGGGCTACAACGAGGACGAGGTGGACGCGTTCCTCGACCTGGTGGAGACCGAGCTGGCCCGGTTGATCGAGGACAACAACGAACTGCGCCAGCAGATGGAACAGCTGGACGCGGAGCTCGAGTCGACCCGCAGCGAGCTGGAGAGCGCCAAGGCGAACGTCGGCGCGCCCCCGATGCGCGAAGAGCCGTCGCGGCGCCTGGCGCCGGTGCCGCCGCCGCAGTCGGCCATGGAGCAGACCCAGGCGCACTCGATGGTGGGCGACAGCACGGAGCCGAACGTGCAGGCCGCCAAGGTGCTGGGCTTGGCCCAGGAAATGGCCGACCGGCTCACCGCCGAGGCGAAGACCGAGTCCGACGGGATGCTGGCCGAGGCCCGCACCAAGTCCGAGCAGCTGCTTTCGGACGCCCGGGCGAAGTCCGACTCGATGGTCAACGAGGCCCGCACCCGCGTCGACACGATGCTGAACGACGCGCGGACCCGGGCCGAGACGCTCGAGCGTCAGGCGCGGGACAAGGCGACCACGCTGGAGCGCGAGTCGCAGCGGAAGTACACCGAGACGATGAACAGCCTGAACTCCGAGAAGAGCGGGCTGGGCAAGAAGATCGAAGAGCTGCGCACGATCGAGCGGGAGTACCGCACGAGGCTGCGCGGGTTCCTCGAGTCCCAGCTGCGCGAACTCGACGACCGCGGATCCGCGGCCCCCGCGTCGGCGTCGTCGGGCTCCGGGCAGTCGTCCGGTTCGACGAGCGGCGGCCAGGGGTACTCCTTCGGCCCGCGGGCCGAAGCCGGCTGAGTGTTCTTCGCCGTGGCGCACCCCGGTCGGCGGGGTGCGCCACGGTTCGGAGTCGATCCGGTACCACACGTGGGCGGGTCGTGGTCCGCTCCCGGCTCGTTCGTGCTGTAATTCAGCGTGCTTTACATCGTGCTGGTCCTGGTACTGGCGGCTCTGGGGTTGCTCGTCACCGCGCTGATCACGGCGTCTTCGCTGTGGGCGTGGGTTTCCATCGGCCTGTCCGTGCTGGCCGGGCTGATCCTGGTCGCCGACTGGCTGCGCCGCCGTCGCCGGGCCGCCGCGCCTCCCGCCGCCGCTTCCGCTGTCTCCGCTCCCGCCGTGGCCACGCCGGAGCCGGTGGAGGAGGAACAAACCACCCTGATCCCGGCCTCCGGCGACCTGGGTGACCCGGCCGACACGCCCGAGCCCGAGCCGGAGCCGGAGCCCGAGCCGGCCGACGCTTCAGCCGAGGCCGAAACAACGCCCGATTCCGACCCGGGCGTCGAAGACACCCCGGAAGAGGACGCCGCCCTCCTGGCCGACCTCGAGGACGAGGTCGTGGTGGTCGACGAGCACCCCCGCTACCACCTCCGCACCTGCTCCTGGCTCGGCACCCGCGACACGATCCCGATCGGCGTCGGCGAGGCCCGCCAGCTCGGCTTCACCCCCTGCGACGTCTGCCGCCCGAACGCCGCCCTGGCAGCCGCCCACCGCTGACCCGTGATGCCCGCCGGATCACGTGTGATGCCCCTCCCATCACCCGTGATGCCCGCCGGATCACGCGTGATGCCCGTCAAGCGGCCAGGCCGAGGTGGGCTTCCAGGGCTTGCGCGCCGTCCGGCGTCAGCCGGAGCGCGCGGTGGGCCTGCGAGCGGCGCGTCACCCACCCCGCGTCGAGGAACCGGGTCGCCACCGCGGCCCCCAGCGCACCCGCCAGGTGGTGGCGCTGCTCGCTCCAGTCCAGGCAGAACTTCAGCAACGGCCGCCGCCCGGCCGCCACGCCCTCGACGTCCACGCCCAGCGCACCGAACACCCCGGCAGCCGCAGGCCCCAGCGTGTACGGGTGCTCGCCCAGCGGCGCCGAAATCCGGTCCCCGGGACGCCGCCGCGTGTCGTCAGGGCCCGCCAGGGCACCCCGGGCCAGCAACGCCGACGTGACCGCCACCCCGAGTCGCCCGGCCAGGTGGTCGTAGCACGTCCGGGCCGTCCGCAGCGCCTCCGCCCGTGTGCCCTCGCGCAACGACGTCACCGGCTGGGACGGCGAACACCGCGCCAGCGTCTCCAGCAGTTCCGCGGTGTCCGGGCCGGCCAGCCGGTAGAACCGGTGCCGCCCCGACTTCTCGGCGACGACCAGGCCCGCGGAACGCAGCTTCGCCAGGTGGGCGCTGACCCCCGGCGCGGACAGCCGCGCCTCGGCTGCCAGCACCGACGCCGCCAGCGCGCGGCCGTCGGCCAGCGCGAGCAGCACCCGGACCCGCGCCGGGTCCGCGAACAGCGCGGCCGTGCGCGCGATGTCGGCGTCGCCTTCCATGCCCTCCAGGGTGCCCCGGCGACACTTCCACGCAAACGGAAGCGTCCGCGCGGTCCACTGGGGCCATGCTCCTGCTCACCATGTGCGCCGGGATGTTCCTGGTCCAGCTGGACGTCACGGTGGTCAACGTCGCCCTGCCCACCATCGGCACCGGCCTGCACGCCGGCCTCGCCGCGCAGCAGTGGGTGGTGGACGGCTACGCCGTCGCCCTGGCCGCGTTCCTGCTCACCGGCGGCGCCCTCGGCGACGTCTTCGGCCACCGCCGGGTCGTCCTCACCGGCTTCGCGCTGTTCGGCACGGCGTCGGCCGCGTGCGGGCTCGCCACCACCGCACCCCTGCTCGTCGCCGCCCGCGCCGGCCAGGGCGTGGGGGCGGCGTTGCTGCTGCCCGGCACCCTCGCCGTGATCACGAACGCCTATCCGGGACACGCCGAGCGCGCCCGGGCCCTCGGGGTCTGGGCCGGGGTCTCGGCCCTCGCGCTGGCGGCGGGCCCGGTGCTCGGCGGCGCGATCGTGACGGCGGTGGGCTGGCGGCCGGTGTTCTGGCTCAACGTGCCCGTCGTGCTGGCGGCCGCCCTCGCGACCGCGCGGCTCGTCCCGCGCGGCGAGCGCGTGCCCGGACGGCGGATCGACGTCGCCGGGGTCGCCACCGCGGCCCCCGCGCTGGGCGCCGGCGTGTACGCGGTCATCGACGAAAACCTCGTGGCCGCGGTCGTGGCGGCCGGCGCGCTGGTCGCCTTCTTCGTGGTCGAACGCCGCGCACCGGACCCGATGCTCCCGCTCGACATCGCCCGGCGGACCCTGCCCGCCACCTTCGTCTCGGCGGCGATGAACTTCGTCGGCATCGGGACGATCCTCGTGCTGACGCTCCACCTGCAGGGCGTCTGGCACGCGTCGGCGTTCGAAGCCGGGCTGGAGGTGCTCCCGCTGTTCGGTCCGCTGTCGGTGCTGGCGCCGGTCGCGGGCCGGCTGGTCGCCCGGTTCGGCCCGCGGCCGCTGATGGTGGCCGGGCTCGCCCTCGGTGTCCTCGGCATGCTGAACCTGGTGCTGCTGGGGGACAACAGCGGCTATCCGGCTCTCCTGCCCACGTTGCTCGGGCTCGGTACCGGCATGGGCCTGCTGACCACGGCGGTGGTGACGGCCGCGGTCAGCGACGTCCCGGCCGGGCGCGCGGGCGTCGCCGGCGGCATCAACAACACGGCCCGCCAGGCCGGCGGTGCGCTCGGGGTGGCGGTGCTCGGCGGGGTGTCGGGCGCCGGGCTGCCCGCGGTGGGTGTCATCGCCGGGCTGTTGTGGCTGGTCGCGATCGGCGTGACCCTCCGAGCCCCTCGTGACAACCCGGTTGCGCGGGCCCGTTAACCTGGTAGGCAACAGGCGTCGATCCGGCCATCACCGGGGAGCCTCCGGAAGAACCGAGCGTCACCGCTCTCAGTAGAACCGGACGGGTGCGGCCCGTGACAGCCGTCGAACGAAGTGGCCTGCGCGAGCAGGCAAGCGGGGTGGTACCGCGGAACGCCGGAAGGTGTCTCGTCCCCGTGTGGGTGACCGGTGCGGGAGCCGGTCGTCCGTACGCGAGCGACGAACCGAGGAGCACCCGGATGTACCCCCAGGCCCAGCTTGGCGACGGCGCAGGAGTCCCGTCGCAGCCGTCGTTCCCCGCCCTGGAGAAGCAGGTCCTCGCCTACTGGGAGAGCGACCGCACCTTCCAGGCGACGATCGACGCGCGCCCGGCGGGTGAGAAGGGCGAAAACGAGTACGTCTTCTACGACGGCCCGCCCTTCGCCAACGGCCTGCCGCACTACGGCCACCTGCTCACCGGGTACGTCAAGGACCTGGTGCCGCGTTACCAGACCATGAAGGGCCGCAAGGTCGAGCGCCGGTTCGGCTGGGACACCCACGGCCTGCCCGCCGAGCTCGAAGCCATGCGCCAGCTCGGCATCACCGAGACGTCCGAGATCGAAGAGATGGGCATCGCGAAGTTCAACGCGGCTTCGCAGGAGTCCGTCCTCCGCTACACCGACGAGTGGCGCGAGTACGTCACCCGCCAGGCCCGCTGGGTCGATTTCGACAACGACTACAAGACCCTCGACGTCACGTACATGGAGTCGGTGCTGTGGGCGTTCAAACGCCTGTGGGACAAGGGACTCGTGTACGAGGGCTACCGCGTCCTGCCGTACTGCTGGCGGGACGCGACGCCGCTGTCCAACCACGAGCTCGGCATGGACTCCGACGTCTACCGCAACCGCCAGGACCCGGCCGTCACGGTCGGTTTCCGCCTGGAGGGCAACAACAACGACCTCGACGGCGCCTACCTCCTCATCTGGACGACGACGCCGTGGACGCTGCCGTCGAACCTCGCCACGGCCGTGCACCCGGACGTGCAGTACGTCGTCGTGGAGCACGACGGCAAGCGGTTCGTGCTCGCCGAAGCGCGGGTCGCCGCGTACGCGCGGGAACTCGGCGAGGAGCCCACGGTCGTCGCGCACTACACCGGTACGCAGCTGCTCGGAACCCGTTACGCGCCACCGTTCCCGTACTTCACCGGCACCGAGAACGCCCACCAGGTGCTGGCCGCCGACTACGTCACCACCGACGACGGCACCGGGATCGTCCACATCGCACCCGCCTACGGTGCCGACGACAAGCTCGTCACCGACGCCGCCGGCATCCCGCCGGTGACGCCGGTCGACGCGCACGGCAAGTTCGACGCCACCGTGCCGGACTACGAGGGCCAGCAGGTCTTCGACGCCAACCCGAACATCGTGCGGGACCTGAAGAACGGCACCGGGTCCGCGGCGCAGCAAGGCGCCGTGCTGCTGCGGCACGAGACCTACGACCACTCCTACCCGCACTGCTGGCGCTGCCGGAACCCGCTGATCTACCGCGCGGTCTCGTCGTGGTTCGTCGCGGTGACGCAGTTCAAGGACCGGATGGTCGAGCTGAACCAGCAGATCACCTGGTACCCGGAGAACGTCAAGGACGGCCAGTTCGGGAAGTGGCTGGAGAACGCCATCGACTGGTCGATCTCCCGCAACCGGTACTTCGGCACGCCGATCCCGGTGTGGCAGTCCGACAACCCCGAGTACCCGCGCACCGACGTCTACGGCTCGCTCGACGAGCTGGAAGCGGACTTCGGCGTGCGGCTGGACAACCTGCACCGGCCCTACATCGACGAGCTGACCCGGCCGAACCCGGACGACCCGACGGGCCGGTCGACCATGCGCCGCGTGCCGGACGTCCTCGACGTCTGGTTCGACTCGGGCTCGATGCCGTACGCCCAGGTGCACTACCCGTTCGAGAACGCCGAGTGGTTCGAGCACCACTACCCGAGCGACTTCATCGTCGAGTACATCGGGCAGACCCGCGGCTGGTTCTACCTGCTGCACGTGCTGGCCACGGCGCTGTTCGACCGGCCGGCGTTCCGCACCTGCGTCTCGCACGGCATCGTGCTGGGCTCCGACGGCGCGAAGATGTCCAAGTCGCTGCGCAACTACCCGGACGTCAACGAGGTGTTCGAGCGCGACGGCTCCGACGCCATGCGCTGGTACTTGATGGCGAGCCCGATCCTGCGCGGCGGCAACCTCGTCGTCACCGACAAGGGCATCCGCGACGCCGTCCGCCAGGCCGTGCTGCCGCTGTGGAACTCGTACTACTTCCTCGCGCTGTACGCGAACGCCGAAGGCGTGGAAGGCACGTGGCGCACGGATTCGCCGAACGTGCTCGACCGGTACGTCCTGGCGAAGACGCACGAGCTGGTCACCGACGTCGAGTACGCGATGGACAACTACGACGTCGCGGGCGCGTGCCAGACCGTCCGGGACTTCCTCGAGGTCCTGACGAACTGGTACGTGCGCCGCTCGCGCGACCGCTTCTGGGCCGGCGACAAGGACGCGATCGACACGCTGCACACCGTGCTGGAGGTGACGTCGCGGGTCGCGGCGCCGCTGCTGCCGCTGACCACCGAGGTCGTCTGGCGCGGGCTCACCGGCGGCCGCTCGGTGCACCTGACCGACTGGCCCAACGCCAACGACCTGCCCGCGGACGCGGCGCTGGTGACGGCGATGGACCGGGTGCGGCAGGTGGCGTCGTCGGCGCTGTCGCTGCGGAAGGCCAACAAGCTGCGCGTGCGGCTGCCGCTGTCGTCGCTGGTCGTCGCGGCCGAGGACGCCTCCTCGCTGGAGCCGTTCGCCGACATCCTGCGCGACGAGGTGAACGTCAAGGCGGTCGAGCTGACCACCGACGTCGCCGCGCACGGCGGGTTCGAGGTCGCGGTGAACGCCCGCGCCGCCGGCCCGCGCCTGGGCAAGGACGTCCAGACGGTGATCAAGGCCGTCAAGGCGGGCGACTGGTCGTTCCAGGGCGGCGCCGTCGTCGCGGCCGGGATCGCCCTGCAGGAAGGCGAGTTCGAGCGCCGGCTGGTCGCCAAGGGCGGCGGCGCGGCGGCGGAACTGCCCGGCGGGTCCGGCCTGGTGCTGATCGACACCGAGGTGACGCCGGAGCTGGCGGCCGAGGGCCTGGTCCGCGACCTGGTCCGGGTCGTGCAGCAGGCCCGCCGCGACGCCGGGCTCGACGTCGCCGACCGGATCGCGCTCACCGTCGACGCGCCCGCCGAGGTCGTCGAAGCGGCGCGGACGCACGAGGAGTTCCTGGCCTCGGAAACCCTCGCCACGTCGGTGACCCACGGCCCGGTGGCCGAGGGCTTCGCCGGCACGGTCGGCGACGGCACGAAGGTCACGGTGGCGGTCGCAAAATCCTGACACGGTCGTGAGTGGTAAGTAGGGTTGGAACCCGGCTTACCACTCACGACGGTGGTGGGCATGGGGGAGGGGAACCGGAATGAGCCCTGGCAAGAGACGCGGCATCCTGATCGGCGGCGCGCTGCTGGTCGTCGTGGTCGTGGTGGCCGCGTTCTTCCTGCTGAACAGCGGGAGTTCGACGCCGGAAGCCGCCACCGGCGCGACCACCGTGCAGAGCCCCGGCGCGCTCGACCCGAACTCGGCGATCACCGAGTACCTGCAGGACATCTCCGAGAACAACCCCGACGCGGCGGCCCGGCTCACCGACGACAACGCGGCCGCCGCGGTGGCCTTGCGGGCCACGCGGAACGCGCTGACCCCGTCGTCGGTCACCGCCAAGCTGACCGAGCTGCAGCCGACCTCGGCCGGGGCGAAGCAGACGAGCGGGACGTTCAGCTTTTCGTGGGTGCTGAAGCCGGGGAAGACCTGGACCTACGACGTGCCGTTCCAGCTCGCGCAGAGCGACGGGAAGTGGCTGGTCCACTGGGCGCCGTCGCTGCTGCACCCGAAGCTGGAGGCGGGCCAGCGGCTGGTGATCAGCACCGCGGCGCAGGACACCACCGCGGTCGCCGACCGCGACGGCAAGCCGCTGCTCATCAGCGGGTCCGGCGGGGTGCGGCCGGTGGAGGGCAACCCGGCCCCGCTGCTGCGCTCGGCGCTCACCGGGCAGGTCACCGCCGCGGCCGGCGGGGGCTTCGCCGTCGAACGCGTCGATGCCGGCGGCAAGAGCGTCGAGACGCTGTTCGGGAAGGCGTCGGCCGAAGGGGCGAAACCGCTCGTGTCGAGCCTGAGCCTGGCCGCGCAGGGCGCCGCCCAGGCCGCGGTGGACGGCTACCAGGGATCGGCCATGCTCGTCGCCCTCGACACGGGATCGGGTGACATCCTCGCCGTCGCGCAGAACGGCGCCGCCGGGAACTCGCCGAAGGCGCTCAACGGCCTGTACGAGCCGGGTTCGTCGTTCAAGATCGCGACGTCGGTGGCGGCGGTCCAGCAGAGCGGTCTCACCGCGACCTCGCCGGTCGACTGCCCCGGCGTGGCGACGATCGGCACGCGGACGGTCAAGAACGAGGGCTTCGAGCTGGGCGCGACGAACCTGCAGACGGCGTTCGCCCGCTCCTGCAACACGACGTTCGGGCAGCTCGCGCTGGCGCTGCCGGCGGACGGGCTGAAGAAGGCCGCCGACGAACTGGGGCTGAACGCCGACTACGAGATCCCCGGCGTCAAGACCGAGCTGGGCAAGGTCGAACCCGCGGCGAGCAAGGACGAGCAGGTCGAGGACGGGTTCGGCCAGGGCCGCATCCAGGCCAGCGCCCTCGGCGGCGCGCTGATGGCCGCCACGGTCGCCACCGGCAAGGCGATCACCCCGCGGCTGTGGCACGACCTCGAGACCACGGTGATCAAGGGCTACTCGCCGCCGCCGGCGTCGGTGCTCGGCGAAGTGCGGAAGCTGATGCGCGCGGTGGTCACCAGCGGCACCGGCCGCGCGGCCGGCGCGGCCGGGAACGTCTTCGGCAAGACCGGCACCGCCCAGTTCGGCGACGGCAAGCAGGCCACCGGCTGGTTCGTCGGCTACCTCGGCAACGTGGCCTTCGCGGTGGTCCTGGAGAACTCGAACGACTCCGGCCCGGCCGTCCAGCTCGCCGCCAAGTTCCTCAAGTCCCTCTGACCCGTACCCGGACGGCCGGCCCGCGTACCCAGAGGGTCGGCCTGCGTACCCAGAGGGTCGGTCGGCGGGCCGACCGTTCAGGTACGCAATCCGACCGTCCAGGTACGCAGGCCGGCCCTCGGGGTGCGAAGGTTCGGGCGGGGCCGAAGGGTGCGGGACGTAGCGTGGGGGCATGGAGACGATCGCGCTGGCCGAGGTGGCCGCGGTGCTGGCCGACCCGAGCCGGGCCACCATGTGCCTCGTGCTGCTCGACGGGCGAGCGTGGACCGTCGGGGAGCTCGCGAAAGCGGCCGGGATCGCCCTCTCGACGGCGAGCGAGCACGTCACCCGGCTGGCCGGCGCCGGCTTCGTCGTCCGGGTCAAGCAGGGGCGGGCCAGCTACGTCCGGATCGCCGACCCGCGCGTCGCCGAGCTCATCGAGCACCTCGCGCAGCACGCCGAGCACCGGCCGGTGACCGGGCTCAAAGCCTCGGTGCGGGCGCGGCGGCTCGGCTTCGCCCGGACCTGTTACGACCACCTCGCCGGCGAGCTCGGCGTCGCCCTGCGCGAGGGCATGCTCGCCACCGGCCTGGTCGACACCGCGGCCGGGCTGGCGCTGACCCCGCGCGGCCGCGAAGTCCTGGACGACCTCGGCGTGCCGGTCGCCGCCGGGCGGCGGCCGCTGCTGCGTGACTGTCTGGATTGGACGGAGCGGCGGGACCACCTCGCCGGGGCGCTGCCCGCGGCGCTGCTCGACCGGGCGGTCGCCGCCGGCTGGGTGGCCAGGGACGGCCACCGCGCGGTCAAGGTGCTGCCCGCGGCGGGGAAGCCGTTCGCCGCTCTCGGTGTCGATCTCGACGCGCTCGGTGGTGTCGCGGCGCCTTAACACACCGGGTGTCCGGCGCCAGGCAGCGGTACACGAACGAGTTAACCCGCGCGCCTCACTATTCTGAGGGCCCCACGGCACTCGGGAGGAGGCGGGCATGGACCAGCTTCCCGTGCTGCTCGGCGTCGGCGGTGTCGTGCTCCTCGCCTCCGTGCTGGCCGTGCGCGTGTCGATCCGGCTCGGCCTGCCCTCGCTGCTGCTGTACCTGGGGATCGGCGTCCTGCTGGGGGAAGCCGGCTTCGGCATCCGGTTCGACAACCCCGAGCTGACCCAGTCGCTCGGGCTCGCCGCGCTCGTCATGATCCTCGCCGAAGGCGGGCTGACCACCCGGTGGTCGGCGGTGAAACCCGCGCTGGGCCGCGGGATCGCACTGTCCACAGTGGCCGTGGTGGTCAGTGTCGCGGCGACCGGCGCGGCCCTGCACTGGCTGCTCGGCCTCGACTGGCGGCTGGCGCTGCTGTGGGGCGCGGTGCTCGCCTCGACCGACGCGGCCGCGGTGTTTTCGGTGCTGCGCACCGCGGGCATCGGCAAACGGCTCACCGGCGCGCTCGAACTCGAGTCGGGCATCAACGACGCGCCGGCCTACATCGCCGTCGTGGTGCTGGCCGAAGGCACCACTGTGGACTGGACGCTGCCGCTGCTGGTGGTCTACGAGCTGACCGCGGGCCTGGTCATCGGCCTCGCCTTCGGCTGGCTCGGCGGGCTCGCGCTGCGCCGGGCCGCGCTGCCGGCGACCGGCCTCTACCCGCTCGCCACGGTCGCGGTCTGCGTCGTCGCGTATTCGTCCGGGCAGCTGCTGCACGCGTCCGGCCTGCTCGCCACCTACGTCGCCGCGCTGGTGCTCGGGAATTCGCGCCTGCCGCACCGGTCGGACACGCTCTCGTTCGCCGAAGGGCTGGGCTGGCTGGCGCAGATCGGCCTGTTCGTGCTCCTCGGCTTGTTCGCCTCGCCGGGCCGGCTGCTCGACGCGATCGTGCCGGGCCTGGTCGCGGGCGCGGTCGTGCTGCTGCTGGCGCGGCCGCTGTCGGTCGTGCTGTCGATGCTGCCGTTCCGGCTGCCGTGGCGGGAGCAGGCGTTCCTGTCGTGGGCCGGGCTGCGCGGCGCCGTGCCGATCGTGCTCGCCATGATCCCGCTGTCGCAGGGCCTACCGGGCGCGCAGCGGCTGGTCGACGCGGTGTTCGTGCTGGTCATCGTGCTGACGCTGGTGCAGGGGGCGACGCTCGGCCCGCTCGCGCACCGGCTCGGACTGGCCAAGAAGTCCGAGGCGCACGAAATCGAGGTCGACTCCGCGCCGCTGGACGAGCTGGGCGCCGAACTGCTGCAGGTCCGCATCCAGCCCGGGTCGAAGATGCACGGCGTGTACCTATCCGAGCTGCGGCTGCCGGTGGGGGCGACGATCAGCCTGGTCGTGCGCGACGGCGCGGGCTTCACGCCGCAGAAGACCAGCCGGCTGCAGGAGAACGACCAGCTGCTGGTCGTCACGACGAGCGCCGTCCGCGACGCCGTCGAACGCCGGTTGCGCGCGGTCGACCGGGCCGGGCGCCTGGCCCGCTGGAAGGGCGAGTCCGGCCGGTAATTCACGAACAGTCTTCCCAGTAGTCCCTCTTTTGGCTTAATGTGCGCTCGATCGAGTGAACACGGCGCCCCAGGAGGACTCGCGGTGACTGTTTCCCTGCGCGCGGCGGGTCTGGCCGCTGCCGTTCTCGCCGCCGTCGGGCTCCTGGCGGCCCCGGCGTCCGCCGAGTCCTTCCCGGCGCTCGCCTTCCCGTTCGAAGCGGGCCAGCAGGCCTACTCGGCGGGCATCCACTCCGACGACGGCACCGGCGGCGTGCGGAACGCGATCGATTTCAGCCCCGCGGACGGCACGGTCCGCGCGGCGCTGGCCGGCACGGTCCGCCTGCAGCACTGCTCCGGCGGCGACTGGGTGACCGTCGATCACCCGGGTGGGTGGCGGACCGGCTACTACCACCTCGAGGGCATCCGGGTCACCGACGGTGAGCACGTCGAGGCCGGGACGGTGCTGGGCTCGACCGGCAACGCGCTGCCGTGCGGCGGCAGCAGCACCGGCGCGCATGTCCACTTCACGCTGTGGACGCTCCCCGACGCGGCGGCGGGCGACTGGGACGGTGTCGCGTTCGCCCGGATTTCGACGGCGGTCGCGGCGGCTCTCGGCGAGCCGGTCGACGGCAAGACCCTCGGCGGCTGGCGCTTCGCGGCGGGGCCGGAGCAGTACTCGGGCACCGCGACGCACCTCGCGGACGGAGCCGTGGTCCGGCTCCCGGGCCGCTTCCGCGCGACGCCCTGACGCGAACGGCACACGAGCCGGACACGAGCGGCCCACGAGCCGGGTCGCGTTCAACGAGCACTGCGGCGCGGAGCACCTCGGTCGAGGGTGGCGTCGGGGCACGGGATGCCCCGAAGGCCGCCTTGGGGGTGTGGGACGGGGATCCCAGGCCACCTCGGGGCGCTGTCCGTCGCCGTGCCCTCCGGTTCGCCGCCCGCAACCCGAGTCGACGCCCTCACCGTCTGTGAGCGGCGTCTCAGAATGTGAATCCGGGGTTGGCCGCCGGGCGCGTTCTCGGTTACCTTCTGGCTCAGGTCATGAGTGCCAGCGCGAAGCCCCGGCTTGCTGGCCGGCAACCCTCCTACCGCGGTGGGGTGCCCCGGGTGAAGACCGGGCCGGTCGCGCCGTGCGACGGGCAAGCGCGGGCCCCTCGCCGGGGTCCCCCGGATCGCCGAGGAGGCACCCCGATGACTCTCGCCATCGCTCGCACCCAGACCGAAGCCGTCCCGGCCGTCGCCGGGGCGTCGCTGCGCGTTCCCCTGGTGACCGGGGAAACGGTCGGCTACGCCAATCTCGACCACGCCGCGAGCGCCCCCTGTCTCGACGCCGTCCGCGCCAAGGTCGACGAGTTCCTGCCCTGGTACGCCAGCGTCCACCGCGGTGCCGGCTTCGCGTCGCAGGTCTCGACCAAGCTCTACGAGCGCACCCGGGACGTCCTGCGCCGCTTCGTCGACGCCCGGCGCACCGACACCGTCGTCTTCACCCGCAACACCACCGATTCCTTCAACCTGCTCGCCCGCAGCCTGCCGCGGCACACCACGGTGATCGTGTTCGACACCGAGCACCACGCCACCCTCCTCCCGTGGCCGGGGCCGAACGTCCGGCGGCTGCCGACGCCGCGCACCCGCCTCGCCGCGGTGTCCGCTGTGGACGATGCGCTCGCGGCCGCCCCGCAGGGACCGCGGCTGGTCGTGGTCACCGGAGCGTCCAATGTGACCGGTGAGCTGCTCCCGGTGGCGGAAATCGCCGCGGTGGCGCGGAAACACGGTGCCCGCATCGCGCTCGACGCCGCCCAGCTGGCCCCGCACCGCCGGATCTCCGTCAAGGAACTGGACGTCGACTACGTCGCCCTGTCCGGCCACAAGCTGTACGCGCCGTTCGGCGCGGGCGCGCTGATCGGCCGCGCCGACTGGCTGCGCGCGGCGCCGCCGTACCTCGCCGGCGGCGGCGCGACGAAGCTCGTCACCGAAGACGCCGTCGTCTGGAACACCGGCCCGGAGCGCCACGAAGCCGGTTCGCCCAACACCGTCGGCGTGTACGCGCTCGGCGTCGCGTGCGAAACACTGAGCGAGAACTGGGCCGCGATCGAACACCACGAACAGGCCCTGCTCACCCGGCTGCGCAAGGGCCTCGAGGCCATCCCGGGCTGCGCCGAACTGCGGCTGTTCGACGCGCCGGTCGACCGGGTCGGCACGGTGAGCTTCGTCGTCGACGGGTTCGACCCGGGCTGGCTCGCCGCGGTGCTGTCCGCCGAGTACGGCATCGGCGTCCGCGACGGCGCCTTCTGCGCCCACATCGCGGCCAAGCGGCTGATCGGCGTCACCGGCGGCGACGGGCGGCAGGCGGTCCGCGTCAGCCTCGGCCTCGGCAGCACGGAGGAACACATCGACCGCGTGCTCCTCGCGCTGCGGCAGATCGTCGCCCGCGGAGCCCGCTGGGAGTACACGAAGGTGGACGGCCGCTGGGCTCCGGTCGGCGACCCGCGGGAGCTGCCGCCGTTCTGCTGAGCGCTAGCCTGGGCCGATGGGGAGAGGGCCGCGTTTCTGGTTTCCGCTGGCACTGCTGGGCTTCGCCGAGATCGGGTCGGTCGCGGTGCAGCTGCTGGCCCGCCGCAGCCGGGCCGAAAGCGAATCCGCGAACCTGCTACTCGGACCGTCGGTCCCGCCCGGGACGACCGAGTACGGCCACGCGCTGAGGTTCCCGCTGGACGATTTCCACACGATGGGGACCATTCTGCCGACCGGGCCGGCGTGGCTGGTCACGCTCGGCGTGGTCCTCGTCGGCACGGCCGTCTGGTACGCGGTCGCCCGGCGACCGGTCCGCATCGGGTGGTTCGTCGCCGGCACGATCGGCGCGCTGCTCGCCGTCCCGCTGCTGGACCTGGTCGGGTCCTGGCAGTTCCGGCTCGATGACAACCTGCGCGGCCCGCTCCTGGCCACGCTCGGCCTGCTCGTCCTCGCCGCGTACGAGCGCAGCCGGTTCGTCCTGGTGACGGCGGCCGCGTTCGCCCTGGTCGCGGTGGTGCTCTCGGCGGACACGGCGGGCATGCTCGGGTCGGCGATGATCCTGCTCGCCGCCGCTTTCCTGGCGTTGCTGCGGGCCCAGCCGCGCTCGGTACCCTGAGCCGATGGGGAGTGCACGCCGGTCCTGGTTCCCGCTGGCCGCGCTGGGGTTCGCGCTGCTGGTGATGGTGGCCGTCGCGCTGGTCCCCGACGACGTCGAAGCCGCGCAGGCCTACCAGCTGACCCAAGGCCTCCACGGCCTCGGTACCGGCGGGGTCGGGGGCACCGGCCTGGCGTCCGAGCGGGTTTCGGTCACCGCCGTCGCGGTCGCCGGGGTGCCGTCGGGGAGGCTCGGCTGGCTCGCCGCTCTCGCCTGCGTGGTGCTCGCCGTCGCCGCCTGGTACTGGCGGCAGCTGCGGCCGCCGCGCCCCGGCCGGTTCGTCCTCGGCACGCTGGGCGCGCTGGCCGCCGTTCCGCTGCTCGACCTGGTCGGTGCGCTCCAGTTCCGGCTCGGCGGCGACGTCCGCGGCCCGCTGCTCGCGACACTGGGGCTCCTCGTGCTGGCGGCTTACGAACGAAGCTGGTTCCTGGCGGCCGTTGCCGGGGTGTTCGCCCTGGTGGCGACGGTGTTCCTGCCCCCGGTGGCCGGCGCGCTCGCCGCGGCGGGCGTGCTGCTGGCGGCCGCCTTCGCGGTGCTCCTGCGCCCCCGGCCGGACGGGCCCGGCACGGCCTGACCTGCGCCGTGGACAATGGACCGGTGAGCACCGAGCCCAGCCACTCCGAACCCGACACCGCCACGCCCGCCGAGGCGGTGCCCGATCCGGCCGCCGACGCGCCCGAGAACCCGGAGGTCCCGGCGCAGCCGCTGCTGCCGAAGCGGCGGATCGGCTGGGTCTTCGCGGTCGCCGTCGTGTTCTGGGCGATCGACCTGGTGACGAAGAACCTGGTCGTCGCCAACCTCGAGGGCAAGGAGCCGGTCAAGGTCCTCGGCGGGCTGATCTACCTGCAGGTGATCCGCAACCCCGGCGCCGCGTTCTCGATGGCCACCGGCATGACCTGGGTGCTCGCCCTCGTCGCGCTCGCCGTCGTCATCGCGATCGTCTGGCTGTCGCGGCGGCTGCGCTCGATCGGCTGGGCGATCGGCCTCGGCCTGGTCCTCGCCGGCGCCACCGGCAACCTGACCGACCGCATCTTCCGCGCGCCCGGCGGGCTGCAGGGCCACGTCGTCGACTTCATCTCCGCCTTCGCCCCCAACGGCAAGGGCTTCGCGATCTTCAACATCGCCGACTCCGCGATCTGCGTCGGCGGCGCCCTGATCGTGCTGCTGTCGCTGCTGGGCAAGGACTACGACGGCACCTCGACCAAGGACAAGAAGATCAAGCAGGCGGAGGAGCAGGCGTGAGCTCGCGGATGCTCCCGGTGCCCGACGGGCTCGACGGGATGCGGGTCGACGCCGGCCTCGCCAAGCTGCTCGGGCTGTCGCGCACGGTCGTCGCCGAGCTCGCCGAGTCCGGGGACGTGCTGCTCGACGGCCGTCCCGCGGGCAAGTCCGACCGCCTCTCCGGCGGCGGCCTGCTGGAGATCACCCTGCCGGAGCCGGCGAACCCGGTCGAGGTCGTCGCGCAGCCGGTCGAGGGCATGCAGATCCTCCACGACGACGACGACATCGTGGTGATCTCGAAGCCGGTCGGCGTCGCGGTGCACCCCAGCCCGGGATGGACCGGCCCGACCGTCGTCGGCGGCCTCGCCGCCGCCGGCCTGCGCATCGCGACGTCGGGCGCGGCCGAGCGCCAGGGCGTGGTGCACCGGCTCGACGCGGGCACCACCGGCGTGATGGTGGTGGCCAAGAGCGAGCACGCCTACACCGTGCTCAAGCGCGCGTTCAAGGAACGCACGGTCGACAAGGGCTACCACGCGATCGTCCAGGGCCACCCGGACCCGACCCGCGGCACGATCGACGCCCCCATCGACCGCCACCCGCGCCACGACTACAAGTTCGCGGTGGTCCAGGGCGGCCGCCCGAGCGTCACGCACTACGAAGTCGTCGAGGCGTTCCGGGCCGCGTCGCTGGCGCACATCAAGCTGGAAACCGGGCGGACGCACCAGATCCGCGTCCACTTCTCGGCTCTGCGGCACCCCTGCGTCGGCGACTTGACCTACGGCGCCGACCCGGTGCTGGCCCGCCACCTCGGCCTCAACCGGCAGTGGCTGCACGCCAAGACCCTGGCGTTCGCCCACCCGGCGGACGGCCGCTGGGTCGAGTTCGAGTCGGAGTACCCGGACGACCTGGCGAAGGCCCTCGAGATCCTGCGCGACGAAAGCTATTAGTCCTCGATCGACCAGGTCAGGGTGCGCTCGTCCGGCTCCGGCCGCGGGCTCCAGCGCACCGAAACCACGCGGGTGGCGTCCGGGAGGACGTACACCGTGTGGCCGCCCAGCGTCTCGCCCGGGTTGACGCCGATCTTGTGCGGCGGCCGGGAGGTCAGCGACACCGGCGCCTTGCCGATCGGCGTGCCGTCGGCGGCCAGCAGCTCCAGGTAGTTGTCCGGCAGCGACGCGAACGGGATCGCCCCGCGGTTGGTGATCTCGGTGTGCACCACCACCGCGCGTTCGCCGGCCTCCAAGCGGTACCCGGCCGCGCTGAACAGGTAGTCCGCCGGGTCCTGGACTTCCAGCAGCTGCACCGACAGCTGCTCGCCCTCCAGGCCCTGGGTCTCCATGACCTCGCCGAGCCGGCCCTGCTTGCCGGTGGCGGGCCCGCTCGGCCGGGCGGGTGCGTCGCCGCGGGCCCACGACGCCGTCTGCGGCACGCCCCACGTGCTCACGGCCGGGTCGAGCGGCACCGGCGGCGGGGTGAACGGCCGGGGCGGGGGCGGCGGCTGGTGCTGCGGTGGCGGGCCCGGGTAGCGGCCGGACGGCGTGCCCTGGACGGGGTGCGGCCCGGACGGCGTCCCGTGGACGTTGTAGGGCCCCGAGGGCGCGCCCTGCACGGTGTACGGCCCGGAAGGGGCACCTTGGACGTTGTACGGCCCGGAAGGGGCGCCCTGGACGTTGTACGGCCCCGACGGCGTCCCCTGGACCGGCGGCATCGGCGGCCCGGGCGGCGGCTGCTGCGGCACGGGGTGCGAAGGCGGCGGGAACGGCGGCTGCGGCGGCCGGTTCGCCCACGACGGCGGGGCGCCGGCGATGGCCGCGCGGAGGCCGTTCGGGTCGCTTTCGACGCCGACGAGCAGGGGCAGCCCGCTGCCGGACAGGGCGACCAGCCGGTAGGCGACCTCGCGGGGATCCATGCCGACCTTGGCCGCCAGCTCGTGCACCGCGGCCTTGCCGAGGTCGGCGAGCGCGGCGAGCAGGCGGGCATCCACGGGATCGGTCACGGCCACCCGAGGAACGCTACCGCCTGGCCGATCCGCGGCGCCGCAGGCCGTCCGCCCCGGGCGAACGGCCCGGCGTTTCTGTCGGTGATCTCCGTTAGGGTCGGCCGTGAAGCACTGCAGCCGAAGCTGGGGGTCCTGCCATGACCGCGGTCACCGAACTCGCCGACGAGTTCGTCGAAGCGCTGTTCGCCGCCGAGCCGCTGACGCCGGCGCTGCTGGGCATCCGCCCGGCGGAGCCCGGTCTGGGGGACCCGTCGGCCGAGGCCGAGCAGGCGTTCCGGGCCCGGCTCGCGGCGTTCCTCGAACGCGCCCGCGCGCTGGAGGCCGAGGACGCCGAAGACCGGATCACCCGCGAGGTGCTGATCACCACGGCCGAGGACCGCATCGCGGCGATCGACAGCCGGCTGGCCGAGTTCACCGTCACCGACCTGTCCACCGGGCCCGCGGCCGGCCTGCTGATGGCCCTGCCGATGACGACGGTGACGGCGGGCGAGGCCGCGGAGGCCCAGCTCGGCCGGCTGGCCGCGATCCCGGAGTACCTGCGCCGGGCCGCGCGGCGGCACGCCGCGGGCATCGCCGACGGCCTGCTCCCGGTGGCCCACCTGGTCGACGCCGCGATCGCGCACCTCGACCGCTACCTCGCCGAGCCGGACGCCGATCCGCTGCGCCGCCAGCCCGCTCCGGACGAGGAGTTCGAGCGGCGGCGCGAGCAATTGCTCGCCGAGGTCGTCCGCCCGGCCTTCGCCGAGTACCGCGAATTCCTGATCACCGACGTGAAGCCGCACGGGCGCCCCGCGGACCGGCCCGGCCTGTCGTGGCTGCCGGGCGGTGCCGAGACGTACGCCCGGATGGCGCGGATGCACACGACCACCGGGCTCACCCCGGACGAGCTGCACCGGATCGGCCTCGACACGATCGAGGCGCTCGCCGCCGAGTACCGGGAGCTGGGGGCGAAGGTGTACGGCACCGAAGACCTCGCCGAGATCTTCACGCGCCTGCGGACCGATCCGGCGCTGCGCTGGCGCAGTGCGGAGGAGCTGCTGGAGACCGCCCGCACGGCCGTCGCCCGCGCGACCGCGGAAGCCCCGAAGTGGTTCGGCCGGATCCCGGAGCAGCAGTGCACGGTCGAAGCCGTGCCGGCGGAGGTCGCGCCCGGCGCGCCCCCGGCGTACTACCTGCGCCCGGCCGTCGACGGCTCGCGGCCGGGCATCTACTTCGCGAACACCCACGAAGCCACCGAGCGGCTGCGGCACATGGCCGAAACGACCGCGTTCCACGAAGCCGTTCCGGGCCACCACTTCCAGCTCAGCATCGCGCAAGGGCTCACCGAGCTGCCGCTGCTGCGCCGCATCGGCGGGTTCAACGCCTACATCGAGGGCTGGGGGCTCTACAGCGAGCGCCTGGCCGACGAAATGGGGCTCTACTCCGACGACATCGCCCGGCTCGGCATGCTGGCCGGCGACTCGCTGCGGGCGGGCCGGCTGGTCGTCGACACCGGGCTGCACGCGCTGGGCTGGAGCCGGCAGCAGGCGATCGACTACCTGCTGGAGCACACGCCGGAGGCGCGCCCCGAGGCCGAGTCCGAGGTCGACCGCTACATCGCCTGGCCGGGCCAGGCGCTCGGGTACCTGGTGGGCCGGCTGGAGATCCAGCGCGCCCGCACCCGCGCGGCGCAGCGGCTCGGCTCGCGGTTCGACGTCCGCGCCTTCCACGACCTCGTGCTGGCCGGCGGCCCGCTGCCGCTGTCGGTGCTGGCCTCCGTCGTCGACGAGTGGGTGGCCGGCCACGGCGACACCGTCGACGGCCTGGCGAGCGAGCTCGTCGAGCTGTCGTTCGAGCAGGAGCCGCTGCACCCGTCGGTGCTCGGCCTGCCCGGCGACCACGACCGGCTCGGCGACCAGAGCCGGGCGGCGCAGGAGCGCTTCCGGGCCGCGTACACGGGCATCGCCGCCAGGGCGCGCGCCTTGGCCACCGACGGCCTGACGGCGGAAGAAGCGGTCACGAGGGAGGTCGTGATCGCCTCCGCCGAGGTCGAAGCCGACCGGCTCGCCGCCGGGTCCGCCGACCTCGCGGTCAGCGACGGCCTCACCGCGCCCGCGCTCGGGCTGCTGATGTACCTGCCGTACTACCGGCTGGACGACGAAAAGAAGGCGCGCGGCTACCTGGCCCGGCTCGCCGCGATCGAGCCGTTCCTCGCCGAGCTGACCGAGCGGCAGCGCGAGAGCCTGGCCGAAGGGCTGGTGCCGCCGGCGTACCTGGCGCGCGTCGGCGTCGAGTACATCGACCGCTACCTCGGCGCGCCGGAGACCGACCCGCTCAAGGTGGGCACGACAGCGGCCGTCGAGGGCTTCGACGCCGAACGCGACCGGCTGCTCGCCGAAGTGGTCCACCCGGCGTACGCGCGGTACCGGGACTTCCTGCGCACGGAGGTCGAGCCGGCCGGACGGCCCGACACCGCCCCGGGCATCGGCCACGTGCCGGGCGGGGCCGAGCGGTACGCGGCGCTGATCCGCGCGGAGACGACCACCGAGCGCACCGCGCAGGAGCTGCACGAGACCGGGCTGGCGCTGATCGGGCAGCTCGCGGAGGAGTACCGCGAGCTGGGCGCGAAGGTGTTCGGCACCACCGACCTCGCGGAGATCTTCGAGCGCCTGCGCACCGATCCGGCGTTGCGCTGGCGGGACGGCGAGGAGCTGCTGGCCGCGGCCCGGGACGCCATCGCCCGCGCGGAAGCCGTCGCGCCGCGGTGGTTTTCGCGCATCCCGGGGGAGAAGTGCGAGGTCGCGCCGGTGCCGGAGGCCGACGCGGCGAGCGGCACGATCGCGTACTACCTCCAGCCGTCGCTCGACGGCACGCGGCCGGGCACGTACTACGCGAACACCCACGAGGCGGACAAGCGGCCGCGGTTCACCAGTGAGGCGATCGCGTTCCACGAAGCCGTGCCGGGGCACCACTTCCAGCTCAGCCTGGCGCAGGAACTGAAGGACCTGCCGCTGCTGCGGCGGATCGGCATGTTCAACGCCTACGGCGAGGGCTGGGGGCTCTACGCCGAGCGGCTCGCGGACGAAATGGGCCTGTATTCCGACGACGTCTCGCGGCTCGGCATGCTCACGCAGGATTCGATGCGGGCCGGCCGGCTCGTGGTCGACACGGGCCTGCACGCGCTGGGCTGGAGCCGGCAGCAGGCGATCGACTTCCTGGTCGAGAACACGCCGATGGCGCGGCTGGAGATCGAAGCGGAGATCGACCGGTACATCGGCTGGCCGGCGCAGGCGCTGGGCTACATGGTGGGGCGGCTGGAGATCCAGCGGCTGCGCGCCGAGGCCGAGGAGGCCCTCGGCGAGCGGTTCGACATCCGGGGATTCCACGAAGTCGTGCTCGGCCACGGCATGCTGCCGCTGTCGGCGCTGGCGAAGGTGGTCGGCGACTGGGTGGCCGAGCGGCTCGACACGCCCGGCAGGCTGGCCGAGGAGCTGCTCGCGCTGGACTTCGAGCGGCAGCCGCTGTACCCGTCGCTGTACGGCCTGCCCGGCGACCACGGCCGGCTGCCCGATCCGAGCGCGGAGGCCGAAGCGCGGTTCCGCGCGGAGTACGCCGCGATCGCCGCGCGGGCCGGGGCACTCGACCTCGCCGGGCTGCCCTTCGAGGAGCGCGTCACCGGGCAAGTCGTGCTCTCCCAGGCGAAGGCCGCCATCGACGAGATCGACTCCGGCCGCGCCGACATCTCGGTCAGCGACGGGCTCGCCGCGCCCGCGCTGCAGCCGCTGCTCTACCTGCCGCAGACGGTGCTGGACGACGAGCCGAAGGTCCGCGGCTACCTGAGCCGGCTCGCCGGGCTGGGCGACTACCTCGACGCGCTCATCGAGCGGCAGCGGGCCGCGGCGGGCGAAGGGCGGGTGCCGCCGGGCTTCCTGGTGCGCGTCGGCGTCGAGTACGTCGACCGCTACCTCGGCGCGCCCGGGAACGACCCGCTGCGGGTGACACCGCCGTACGCGCTCGACGGCTTCGAGGCCGAGCGCGATCGCCTGCTCGCCGAGGTCGTGCGGCCCGCCTACACGCGTTATCGCGCGTTCCTGGCCGACGAGCTCGCGCCGGTGGCCCGGCCCGAGACGGCGCCGGGCATCGGTGCCCTGCCCGGCGGGCAGGAGCGGTACGCGGCGCTGATCCGCGTCGAGACGACCACCGAGCACACGGCCCAGGAGCTGCACGACACCGGGCTGGCGCTGATCGGGCAGCTCGCCGAGGAGTACCGCGAGCTGGGCGGAAAGCTGTTCGGCACCACCGACCTCGCGGAGATCTTCGAGCGCCTGCGTACCGATCCGGCGTTGCGCTGGCGGGACGGCGAGGAGCTGCTGGCCGCGGCCCGGGACGCCATCACCCGTGCCGAAACCGTGGCCGCGCAATGGTTCTCGCGGGTGCCGGAGCAGCCGTGCCGGGTCGTGCCGGTGCCGGAGGCCGACGCGGCGAGCGGCACGATCGCGTATTACTTGCGGCCGTCGCTGGACGGCACGCGGCCGGGCACGTATTACGCGAACACCCACGAAGCGGAGAAGCGGCCGCGGTTCGCCAGCGAGGCGATCGCGTTCCACGAAGCCGTGCCGGGGCACCACTTCCAGCTCTGCCTCGCCCAGGACCTCTCGGACCTGCCGCTGCTGCGCCGGACGTTGCACGTCAACGCCTACAGCGAGGGCTGGGGGCTTTACGCCGAGCGGCTGGCCGACGAAATGGGCCTGTATTCCGACGACGTCTCGCGCCTGGGCATGCTGACCCAGGATTCGATGCGGGCGGCCCGGCTGGTCGTCGACACCGGCCTGCACGCACTCGGGTGGAGCCGGCAGCGGGCGGTCGACTTCCTGGTCGAGAACACGCCGATGGCGCGGCTGGAGATCGAGGCGGAAATCGACCGCTACACCGCCGACGCGGGGCAGGCGCTGGGCTACATGGTGGGGCGGCTGGAGATCCAGCGGCTGCGCGCCGAGGCCGAGCAGGCCCTGGGCGAGGCGTTCGACATCCGCGAGTTCCACGACGTCGTCCTGGGCAGCGGGACCCTGCCGCTGCCGGTGCTGGCCGACGTGGTCGCCGAGTGGGTGGCCCGGCGCCGTGACACGCCCGACAAGCTCGCCGACGAGTGCCTGGCGCTGATGTTCGAGGCGCAGCCGCTGTTCCCGTCGCTGTACGGCCTGCCGGGCACGCACGACAAGCTCGCCGACCAGACCGCCGAGGCGGCCGCCCGGTTCCGCGCCGGGCTCGCCCGGATCGTCGAGCGGGCGGAAGCGATCGACGCGGCGGCGCTGACGCCGGCCGAGCGCGTCACCCGGGACGTCGTGATCTGGCAGGCCCGCGTGCAGATCGACGTGCTCGACTCCGGCCGGGCCGACATCGCGGTGAGCGACGGGCTGGCCGCGCCGGCGCTCGAGCTGCTGATGGAGCTGCCGCAGACGATCCTCGACGACGACGTCAAGGCGCGCGGGTACCTGAGCAGGCTGGCCGCCGTCGGCACGTACCTCGACCAGCTGATCGAGCGGCAGCGGGCCGCGCTCGCCCGGGGGCTGACCCCGCCGGAGTTCCTGGCGCGCGTCGGCGTCGGCTACGTCGAGCGGTACCTGGCCGCCCCGGGCGAAGACCCGCTGAAGGTGCCGGTCCGGGGGCTCGAAGCCGAGCGCGACCGGTTGCTGGCCGAGGTGGTGTGGCCGGCGTACCGGCGCTACCGGGACTTCCTGGCCGAGGAGGTCGTCCCGGTGGCCCGGCCCGAGACGTCGCCCGGGATCGGCGACCTGCCGGGCGGGCCGGAACGCTACGCGGCGCTGATCCGCGCCGAGACGACGACCGAGCGCACACCGCAGGACCTGCACGAAACGGGCCTGGCGATCATCGAGCGGCTGGCGGAAGAGTACCGCGAGCTCGGTGCCGAGCTGTTCGGCACGACCGACCTGGCGGAGATCTTCGAGCGCATCCGCACGGACCCGGCCCTGCGCTGGCGCGACGGCGACGAACTGCTGGAGTCCGCTCGCGCGGCGATCACCCGGGCGGAAGCCGTGGCGCCCCAGTGGTTCCTGCGCGTGCCGGAGCAGAAGTGCCAGGTCGCCCCGGTGCCCGACGCGGAGGCCGAAAGCGGCTCGATCGCCTACTACATCGAGCCGTCGCTCGATGGTTCGCGGCCGGGTACGTACTACGCGAACACCCGCGACGCGGACCAGCGGCAGCGGACCCTGAGCGAGTCCGTGGCGTTCCACGAAGCCGTGCCGGGCCACCACTTCCAGCTGACGCTGGCCCAGCAGCTGACGGGCGTGCCGTTGCTGCGCCGCATCGGCATGTTCAACGCCTTCTGCGAGGGCTGGGGCCTCTACGCCGAGCGCCTCGCGGACGAAATGGGGCTGTACTCGGACAGCACGGCCCGGCTCGGCCTGCTGACGCAGGATTCGATGCGCGCGGCCCGCCTGGTGGTGGACACGGGCCTGCACGCGCTGGGCTGGAGCCGGCAGCAGGCGGTGGACTACCTGGTCGAGAACACGCCGATGGCGCAGATCGAGATCGAGGCGGAGATCGACCGGTACGCGGGCCACCCGGGCCAGGCGCTCAGCTACATGGTGGGGCGGCTGGAGATCGAGCGGCTGCGCGCCGAGGCCGAGCGCGAGCTGGGCGAGCGATTCGACATCCGCGAGTTCCACGACGTCGTGCTGGGCGGCGGAACCCTGCCGCTGCCGGTGCTGGCCGACGTGGTGGCCGAGTGGGTGGCCGCCCGCGCCGCGCAGGGCGACGGCAGACCAGAGCTGAACTCGGCGGCGACGGCCGCCCGGGACGAGGAGTGACCGTGACCTGGCTCGACCTTGCCGAAGACACGCCCTTCGGTCTCGAAAACCTGCCCTACGGCGTCTTCTCCGTGGGCGGGGCGCCCGAGCGGCGGATCGGCGTGCCCGTCGGCGACCAGGTGCTCGACCTGACCGCCGCGGCCGCCGAAACCGCCGCGTCCTTCGCGCCGCTGCTCACCGCCGGGGTGCTGAACCCGCTGCTGGCCGCCGGCCCGGCCACCTGGCGCGAAGTCCGCGAGAGCGTCACCGGGTGGCTGACCGAATCCCGGTACGCCGATCAGCTGCGGCCGCACCTGGTCCCGCTGGCCGAGGTGACCACGCACCTCGCGTTCGAGGTCGCCGACTACGTCGACTTCTACTCCAGCGAGCACCACGCCCTCAACGCCGGCCGGATCTTCCGCCCGGACGCGGCCGAGCTGCCGCCCAACTGGAAACACCTGCCGATCGGGTACCACGGCCGGGCCGGCACCGTCGTCGCGTCGGGCACGCCGATCGTCCGGCCGCACGGGCAGCGCAAGCCGCGCACCGCCGACACGCCCTCGTTCGGCCCGTCCCAGCGGCTGGACATCGAGGCGGAGGTCGGGTTCGTCGTCGGCACTTCGTCCACAGTGGGCACCCGGGTGTCCACAGCGGACTTCGCGGACCACGTGTTCGGCGTCTGCCTGGTCAACGACTGGTCGGCGCGCGACATCCAGGCCTGGGAGTACCAGCCGCTGGGCCCGTTCCTCGGCAAGTCGTTCGCGACGTCGGTGTCGCCGTGGATCGTCCCGCTGGCGGCCCTGGACCACGCGCGCGTCGACGGCCCGCCGCAGGACCCAGAGCCGTTCGAGTACCTCCGCACGTCCGGGAAGTGGGGCCTGGACCTCGCGCTGGAGATCCGGCTTAACGGCCACCTGGTGTCGAGCCCGCCGTTCGCGACGCAGTACTGGACGGCCCCGCAGCAGCTGGCGCACATGACGGTCAACGGCGCGAGCCTGCGCACGGGCGACCTCTACGCCTCGGGCACGGTGACCGGCCCGGAGCGCGACCAGCGGGGCTCGTTCCTGGAGCTCTCCTGGGGCGGGCGGGAGCCCTTGGAGCTGCCGGGCGGCGTGACCCGCACGTTCCTCGAAGACGGCGACGAGGTGGTGATCAGCGCGACCGCCCCCGGCCCGGCCGGCACCCGCATCGGCTTCGGCGACGTGCGGGGGACGGTGGTCGCGAGCGGATAGTGGCGCTACCCACACCGGAGGACGCCGGGAAGCGCGCATAATGACCAGCGACTAAGCGCTCGCTCACCGCGGAAGGACGCCCATGAAGATCGGGACCGGGATCAGCTACTCCGGAGGCTTCGCCGAAAGCGTCGCCGATGTCGTCGAACTGGAGAAGGCCGGCCTCGACGTCGTCTTCGTGCCGGAGGCGTACTCGTTCGACGCGGTCAGCCAGCTCGGCTACCTGGCCGCGAAGACCGAGCGCGTCCAGTTGGCGTCCGGCATCTTCCAGATCTACACCCGCACGCCGACGCTGACCGCGATGACCGCGGCCGGCCTCGACTTCGTCTCCGACGGGCGGTTCATCCTCGGGCTCGGGGCGTCCGGCCCGCAGGTCATCGAGGGCTTCCACGGCGTGAAGTACGACGCGCCGCTGGGCCGCACGCGCGAAATCGTCGAGGTCTGCCGCCAGGTGTGGCGCCGCGAGCGCGTGGTGCACGAGGGCAAGCACTACACGATCCCGCTGCCGCCGGAGCAGGGCACCGGGCTCGGCAAGCCGCTCAAGCTGATCAACCACCCGGTGCGGGAGCGGATCCCGGTGCTGCTGGCCTCGATCGGGCCGAAGAACGTCGCGCTGACGGCCGAGATCGCCGAGGGCTGGCAGCCGATCTTCTTCCACCCGGAGAAGGCGGCCGACGTCTGGGGCGCCAGCCTGGCCGAGGGCAAGGCCAAGCGCGATCCGGCGCTGGGGGAGCTCGACACGTACGTCACGGTGGCCCTGGCCATCGGTGACGACGTCGAGCCGCTGCTCGACTGGGTGCGGCCGATGCTGGCGCTCTACATCGGCGGAATGGGCGCGCGGGGGAAGAACTTCTACAACGACCTGGCCTGCCGCTACGGCTACGAGGCCGAGGCGAAGCTGATCCAGGACCTGTACCTGGACGGCAAGAAGGAGGAAGCGGCCGCCGCGGTCCCGCTCGAGCTCCTGCGCGCGATCTCCCTGGTCGGCCCGGCGGGGTACGTGAAGGAGCGCGTGGCGGCCTTCGCCGAGGCGGGCGTGACGACCCTGGTGGTGAACCCCCTGCAGCCCGGCCGCGAGGGTCGCGTGGCGGCGGTCTCGCAGCTGCGCGAGCTGATCGGCTGACCGCTCCGCCGCCACCTGCTCGTGAGTGAAAAAGCGGGTTCCAACCCGCTTTTTCACTCACGACCGGCCGCGGCAGACCGCTCGGCCGCCGCGCGTCAGGCCGGGGTCGCGTAGACCGCGGTCCGCGTGCCGCCGAGGCTCGTGCCGTCGTACGTCCCGTCGCTCGTGATCAGCCGTAGTTGGGGGCCCGCGCCCTCGGGGGCGACGAGCGTGCTGTCCGGCTCGCTGGCCGGAAACACCGCCGTCCGCCGGACCGTGAAGCGGGACTCCTGGCCTCGCGCGTCGCGGACCGTGATCGTGGCTCCCGGCGTGAGCCGCTCCAGCCGGGCGAACGCCCCTGCGGAGTACCCGAAACCGGCGTGCGCGGACAGCACCGCCACGCCGGGCGCTCCGGGCACCGGCCCGTCGGCGAACCAGCCGACGCCGAGAGCCGTTCCCGGCTGCTCGCGACGGCCGCCGACGTGGCCGAGCGCGACCACGTGGCCGGACTTCAGGCCCACCGAGGGGATCAGCAGCGCCACCGGCGGGGCGCCGGCCGGCTGATCCGCGGCGGGAGCGGCCGCGGGCGCCGGACCGAGCACCGACGTCACGCCGAGCAGGACGCAGCCGAGCCCGGCCACGACCGCGAGCACGACGGCGGCCGGCCGCACGAGCGCGGCTCGCCGCTCGGGCCGTGGCATCTCTTTCCCCTGCTCCACGCCGGTTTCTATGTCCGATTAATCGCTGAGCGGCCGCGGGCGTTACCGAATCGTGTCCAGGACCACCCTGGTTCACTCAATCGGGTTATCTCACTGTGACCTTCGCGTCAGGAACGCACGCCCGGAGGGCCCCAATCGCGGAAATGCCCGGCGAACCGCGGTGACATCAGACATCATTGCTGGTTTCGAACCGTCGACCCGGGGATATTCACCAGGCGGAAGTGGAGGTGCACCGAGCAGTGCCGAAAAGAGAAGCGCCCGCGGTGGGCGTGCTGGACGTCGGCTCGTTCAGCGCCCGGCTCGTGGTGGTGCCGGTGGACGGCTCGCCCCGCGAACCGGTCGTCAACCACCAGACGCGCCTGCGCCTGGATCGCGAGCTCGACGTTCGCGGCCGCCTCTCCGCCCGCGGCATCGACGCCGTCACGGCCGCCGTCGCGGCGGGCATGAGCACGGCCTACCGCCACGGCGTCAGCGACGTCTACCCGCTCGCCACCTCCTCGATCCGCGACGCCGCCAACGCGGCGGAGGTCGTCCGGCACGTGGCCGGCGAAACCGGGGTCGAGCTGCGCTTCCTCTCCGGCCGCTGCGAGGCCGAACTGACCTACCTCGCCGCCCGCCGCTGGTACGCCGCCGAACCCGGGCCGATGCTCGTGCTCGACATCGGCGGCGGAACGGTCGAACTGGCCGCGGGCACCGGTGAAAAAGCCACGTTCGCGCGCTCGCTGCCGCTGGGCGCCCGCTCGATGACGCGGGACTGGCTGCCGTCCGAGCGCGTGTCGAACAAGCAGGTCAAGGCACTGCGCGCGCACGCCCTCGACGTCGCGACCACCACCCTCGGCGCCGCCGACGTCGACGATCCGCGGGTCGTCGGCTGCTCGAAGGTGCTGCAGCAGCTGGCGCGGCTGGCCGGCGCCCGCCCCGGCAAGTGCAAGGAACTGCGGCTCGACGACCTCCGCGCGTGGATCCCGCGCCTCGCCGCGCTGCCGCCGTCGAAGCGGGCGGAACTGCCCGGCATCTCGCGCAGCCGCGCGCACCAGGCCCTGGCCGGCGCGGTCGTCGCGGAAGCGCTGCTGACGGTCGCCGGCGGCAAGGTGACGATCTGCCCGTGGTCGACCCGCGACGGCCTGCTGCTCACCCTGCAGGACAAGGCGCGGGAAGCGGCCGGGAAACGCGCGGCCTGATTCCGCTGGCCGTCACCGGGAAAACCGGGTATTCCGGAAAGCATGAGCGAGCAGCAGCGCCTCCACGGCCATGACGACGAAGACGAAGAGCTCCCGAAGCTCCCGACCCCCGGCAAGCTGACGCACGACGTGCCGACCGCGCCGGATCCCGATGTGAGCCCGGGTGGGACCGAGGAAGTCCCGGCCCCACCCGGACGGGAAGCCGCTAGCGACCTTCCTCGGTGATGGGGTTGGCCGGTTCCGCGTACTGACGCACCGCTTCGGAGTCCCGCCGCATCGGGGCACGGCCCGGCGGCTGCTTCGGCGGCTCGCCCGCGTCGATCTTCGGGATCGCGTACCGCTGCGGCTCCGCCGTGACGGTGATGCGCTCGCCGTGGTGCAGCACTTCCAGCGGCGCACCGGAGACGACGTGGTAGGTCGCCTGGTCGGGATCGATCTCGACCTGAAACCGGGTGCCGCGGAACATCAGGCGGAAGGTGATCCGCTCCAGCTGCGGGGGCAGCCGCGGTGCGAAGGCCAGTGTCCCGCCGTGGTCGCGCAGGCCGCCGAACCCGGCCACCGCGCCCTGCCACGCCCCGGCCAGCGACGCCATGTGCAGGCCGTTGCGCACGTTGTTGTGCACGTCGTGCAGGTCGGTCAGCGCCGCTTCGGCGAGGTAGTCGTAGGCCAGCTCCAGGTGGCCCACCTCGGCCGCGATGACCGCCTGTGTTCCCGCCGAAAGCGAAGAGTCGCGCACGGTCCGTGCTTCGTAGTAGGCGAAGTTCCGGGCTTTCTCCTCCTGGCTGAAGGAATCGCCGCACAGGTGCAGCGCCAGCACCAGGTCCGCCTGCTTGACGACCTGCTTGCGGTACAGGTCGAAGTACGGGTAGTGCAGCAGCAGCGGGTAGTGTGCCGAGTCGGTGCCCTGGTAGTCCCACTCGTCGTGGTCGAGGAAGCCCTCCGACTGCGGGTGCACGCCGAGTTCTTCGTCGTAGGGCAGGAACATCGCCGCCGCGGCCGCGCGCCAGGAGTCCAGTTCGACGGTGTCGACGCCGAACCGCGCCGCGACGTCGGGGTGCCGCTCGCACGACTCCGCCGCGGCCTGCAGGTTCCGCCGCGCCATCAGGTTGGTGTAGACGTTGTTGTCCGCCACCGCGGAGTACTCGTCCGGCCCGGTGACGCCGTCGATGCGGAACTTTCCGTGCCGGTCGTGGTGGCCCAGCGAAGCCCACAGCCGCGCGGTTTCCAGCAGCAGTTCGGTGCCGTAGTCGCGCTCGAACTCCTCGTCGCCGGTCGCGTTGAGGTAGCGCAGGACGGCGTCGGCGATGTCCGCGCTGACGTGGAACGCGGCCGTGCCCGCCGGCCAGTACGCCGAGCACTCGGCGCCGTTGATCGACCGCCACGGGAACGCCGCGCCGCGCAACCCCAGCTGGTGCGCGCGTTCCCGCGCTTTGTCCATTGTGGAGTGCCGCCAGCGCAGGGCGTCGCGGGCGGCGTCCGGGATGGTGTAGGTCAGCACCGGCAGGACGAAGGATTCGGTGTCCCAGAAGGCGTGCCCGTCGTAACCCGGCCCGGTCAGCCCCTTGCCGGCGATCGCGCGGCTTTCGCCGCGGGCCCCGGCCTGGAGGATGTGGAACAGGGCGAAGCGGACCGCCTGCTGCAGTTCGGGATCGCCCTCGATCTCGACGTCCGACGTCCGCCAGTAGTCGTCGAGGAATTCGCGCTGCTCGGTGAGCAGACCCTTCCAGCCCGTCTGGCGGGCGCCGGCCAGCGCCGCCTCGACCTGCGACCGCAGGGCGGGCACCGAGCGCTGCGCGGACCAGCCGTAGGCGAGGAACTTGGTGATCCGCAGCCGGCCGCCCTTCGGCACGTCGACCGCGACGGTCAGCCGGGCGAGGTCCTCCTCGGAGTGGATGCGGGCGCGGATCCCGTCGTCCACCTCGATCTTGTGGTCCATCGCCGCGGCCATCCGCAGCCCGGAGCGGCGGGTCCGGTGCACCAGCACGGCGTTGTACTCCGACGCGCGGTGGAACTCGCCGACCAGCGGGGAGTTCAGCGCGGCGGCCACCCGCGGGTCGCTCGTGTCGGACTCGATCGGCTCGTTGGCCAGCAGGTCGGACTGGACGACCAGCTGCAGGTCCTCGTCGAGCGGCTCGACCTCGTACCGGATGGCGGCGATCGCCCGCTGGGTGAACGACACGAGCCGTTCGGTGCGGACGCGGACCCGCCGCCCGGTCGGCGACGACCACTCGGTGGTCCGGCACAGCGTGCCCGTGCGGAAGTCCAGGACGCGGTCGTGCGCGGTGGCCGCGCCGTAGCGCATGTCGAGCGGTTCGTCCTCGACGAGCAGCCGGATGATCTTGCCGTCGGTCACGTTGACGACGGTCTGCCCCTCTTCGGGGTAGCCGTAGCCGGCCTCGGCGTAGGGGAGTTCGTGCTGCTCGTAGAACCCGTTGAGGTACGTGCCGGGCAGCCCGCGCGGCTCGGCTTCCTCGAGGGTGCCGCGCAGCCCGATGTGGCCGTTGGACACCGCGAACGCCGATTCGGTGCGCTGCAGCGCGTCGACGTCCATGCCGCGCCAGCGCAGGGCCCACGGCGAGCATTCGTAGCCGTGCGTCTCGGTCATTGGTCCTCCAGGAGGTCGGCGAGGTCGTCGACGACGATGTCGGCCCCGTGGGCCCGCAGTTCTCCGGCCTGGTCCGCGCGGTTGACGCCGACGACGTACCCGAAGCCGCCGGCCTTGCCCGCCTGGACGCCGGACTGGGCGTCCTCGAAGACGGCCGCGTGCGCGGGTTCGACGCCGAGCGCCGCGGCGCCGGCCAGGAACGAGTCCGGTGCCGGCTTGCCGCGCAGGTGCTGTTCGCGGATCACGATGCCGTCGATGCGCGCCTCGACGTACTTGCTCAGGTCGGCGCCGTCGAGCACCTTGGCGCCGTTGGCCGAAGACGTCACCACGGCGATCCGCAGCCCGGCGGCCTTCACGGCTTCGAGGTAGCGCACCGAACCCGGGTACGGGTTGACGCCGCGTTCGTCGATGATCTTGAGGACCAGTTCGTTCTTGCGGTTGCCCACGCCGTTGACGGTCGGGGCGTCCACCGGGTCGTCCGGGTCGCCCTCGGGCAGCACGATCCCCCGTGACCGCAGGAACTCCCGCACGCCGTCGGCGCGCGGGCGGCCGTCCACAAAGGCCGCGTAGTCGTGGTCGGTGAACTCGCTGAACCCGGCGCCGTCACGGGCGCGGAGGAATTCGTCGAACGTCCGCTTCCAGGCCTCGCGGTGGAGGATCGCCGTGCCGGTCAGGACTCCGTCGAGGTCGAACAGGCAGGCGGTGATGGTCTCGGGCAATCCCGTCATGCCCGCACGCTACCGGTCCTCGGACGGGTTCGCGGGCTGTTCGGGGTGCGGGCGCACTCGATGGATGAGTTCGTGGACCGTCGCGTCCGCCAGGCGGTACCGGACCACGCGGCCGGTGCGTTGCGGTGTGACCAGGCCGTGGGCCCGCAGCAGCCGCAGGGCCTGCGACACCGCGGTGTCGGTCATGCCGGTGGCCGCGGCGAGGTCGGTGACGCTGATCTCGCGGGCGTAGTGGATGGAGACCAGCAGCGCGAGCCGCGAGGGGTCGGCGACCACGGAGAAGCGCCGGGCCCACTCGTCGATGACGGCACGGTCGCCCAGCCCGTCGACCGCCGCCGCGACGCGTTCCGGGTCGATCAGCTTGCGGTCGGTGTGCACCCCCGGATGATCCCACCCGCGGCGGGGGCCGACCACCGGTGGTCTGGGTCACGCCGTGCTTGACGCTCGCCGTCCCGCGGGCGAGTCTTAAGACAGTTGTCATAGTCGAGGAGCCCGCATGACCGACGTCGAAGCCCCGGTCCGTTCGAAGACCATCACCTGGCAGGACCCGCTGGAGACGGCTCGGCTGGGCGCCACGATGTCCGGCCTGGAGTACATGCGGGCGATCGCCGAGGGCCGCGTTCCGCCGGCGCCGATCGCCGCGCACTTCGGAATGCGCTGGGAAAGCATCGAGCCGGGCGAGGTCGTCGCCGTCGCCGAGCCGGACGAGTCGCTGTACAACCCGATCGGCATGGTGCACGGCGGTGTGGCGGCCACGATGCTGGACTCGGTGGTCGGCTGTGCGGTGCACACGACGCTCCCGGCCGGCGTCGGCTACGCGTCGGTGGAGCTGAAGGTCAGCTACCTGCGGGCGATCCACGCGGGCCGCGGCGAAATCCGGGCGACGGGCCGCGTGGTGAAGGAGGGCTCGCGGATCGCCTTCGCGGAAGGGGAGATCCGCGACGCCGAGGGGAAGCTGCTGGCCACGGCGTCGGGGACCTGCGTCATCACGCGCTGATCACCGCGGCGGCCGCACCCGCCTCGCGCGGATCGCGTCGTCGCCGCCGTATCGGCCGATGACCGCGGCCAGCAGGGCACGCGCTTCCTCGACCGGCCGGGCGCCGTGCTCCGTCTCGATTTCCTCCTGGAGTTCTTGGCGTAGCACCCGCGTGGCTTCGACGGCGGCCAGCGCGTGTTCCGTCAGGTGCAGCAGTTTCGTGCGCGCGTCCGCCGGATCGGGCTCGCGGCGCAGCAGCCCGCGGCGTTCCAGGTCCGCGACGGCTTTCGACGCCGCCTGCTGAGTGACGCCCATCCGCTCGGCCAGCGCGGTGATGGACAGCGGCGCGGCCAGGACGTGCTGGATCACGACGCCGTCGTTGAAGCGCAGGTCGCCGAAGCCCCGGGTCGCGAGCCGCCGCTGGACCTCGTCGGTCATGGCCCAGCCCGCGAAGAGCGCCGTCAAGGACAGGTCGAGGGTGCTAGGATGCACAACCATGGTTGTGGAATCTAGCAGAGTCCCGGCGGAGCTGGCGGCAGCGTTCGTGCGCGTGGCGCACCGGATCGTCTGGTGCACCCTGGTGACGGTCGACCGGCGGGGCAGACCGCGGTCGCGGGTCGTCCACCCGATCTGGACCCACACGCCGGACGGCCTGGTCGGACGGCTGTTCACCCGGCCGACCCCGCTGAAAATCGCGCACCTGGCGGCATCGCCGTACGTGTCGTGCTCGTACTGGGACCCGCAGCACGAGGTGGCGGTGGCGGAGTGCCGCGCGGAGTTCGAGAACGGCGAGCAGGCGCGTAAGGAGCTGTGGGACCTGTTCGCATCGACGCCGGAGCCGCTGGGCTACGACCCGAAGATCCTCGGCGGCGAGGACCACCGCGACCCGAAGATCACGGTGCTGCGCCTGACACCCTGGCGGCTCTCGACCGGTGGCGAAGCGTGGCGGGCGGCTTAGGGCGCGGAGCCGGGGGCCGGCTCCGCGCCGGGTTCAGGCGCGTCCCGCGAGAGCGCTGAGCGTCGCCTGCAGCGCCGCGGGCTCGGGTGTGCCGGCGAAGACCTTGCCGACGTACCCGTCGGGACGGACCAGGATCGTGGTGCGCGCCGGTTCGGCCGGGGCCGCGACGTGCACGCGGCCGGCCCAGCCGTCCGGTTTCGTGTCGCCGAGGAGGACGAACCGCCCGCCGCGAAGCGCCTCGTACAGGCGGGTTCCGTCGGCCAGCGGGACGTCCGGCATGCGGGTGCCGACCAGCTTGTGCTCCCCGGCCGGCGCCGGGTAGCGGAACCCGATCGCGCTCAGCCGCCCGATCAGCGTGCGGTGGACCGCGGGCACCCGCACCACCGTCCCGCCGACGAGGCCGCGCAGCGCGCGCAGGACCGGCGACCGCAGCATGGCCATCCGGATGATCGTGCCGCTGACCCGCAGCACCTCCTCGCCGATCGGGTGCCGCTCGGCCTGGAAGGTGTCCAGCAGCGCGGCGGGCGCGCCGTTGCGGACGGCGGTGAGCTTCCAGCCGAGGTTCGCCGCGTCCTGGAGGCCGGTGTTCATGCCCATGCCCCCCGCCGGGGAGTGCACGTGCGCGGCGTCGCCGGCGAGGAACACCCGCCCGACCCGGTACCGCGGGGCCTGCCGCTCGTCGCTGTGGAAGCGGGACATCCAGCGGGCGTCGTGCATGCCGAAGTCGGTGCCGAGCGCGCGGCGGGTGATCGCGCGGATCTCGTCGAGGTCCAGCGGAGCGTCGTCGGGCACGTTGCGGAGCCGGTCCCAGGCCAGCACCCGCCACCAGCCGTCGCCGAACGGCGCGATGAACGCGAACTCGTTGCCGAACCCGTTCACCGTCAGGGTTTCCGGCGGCGCTTCTCGCAGGCGGACGTCGGCCAGCATGATCGACCGCAGCACCGACTTGCCGGGGAAGGGCAGGCCGAGTGCCGCCCGGACCGTGCTGTGGAACCCGTCGGTGCCCACCAGGTACGCCGCGCGGTGGGTGCCGCCGGGCGTTTCGGCCGTCACGCCGTCGTCGTCCTGCCGGACGGCGGTGACCTTCGCGCCGGGGACGATGTCCACCCCGGCGGCGACGGCCCGCTCCCGCAGCACCCGTTCGACGTTGTACTGGGCGGTGACCAGCAGGTACGGGAAGCGGCTCGGCAGGCGGCCGAGGTCGACCGTCACCCGCCCGAACAACCGGGCCTCGGAAAGCCGGTTCACCCCGGTCGCGTCGAGCTCGTCGGCGAGCCCGCGGGCGTCGAGCACCTCGAGGGTGCGCGCGTGCACGGCGAACGCCCGCGACAGGTTCGACACCGTGCCGTCCCGCTTTTCCAGCAGCGTGACCGCGGCTCCGGCCTCCGCGAGGTCTCCGGCGAGCAGCAGCCCGGTGGGCCCGGCGCCCACCACGATCACGTCCGGCATCACGATTCCCTTCGGTAGTGGTTCACCCCGGTGACGCTAGGCGGCCGGGCGATCCGCCGAATCCGTCATCGATACCGGGATCGACCGGTAGGTTCCGGAGGTGATCTACGGTCGTGACCGGGAGCAGGCGCGCCTGGGGGAGCTGCTCGGCACCGTGACGCGGGGGCGCGGCGCGGCCCTGGTCGTCCACGGCGAGGCCGGGATCGGGAAGTCCGCGCTGCTGGCGCACCTGGCGGACCGGGCCGGGGGCGTCGCCCGGGTGCTGCGGGTGACCGGCACCGAAGCGGAGGTGGACCTGCCGTTCGCCGCGTTGCACGCGCTGCTCCACCCGCTCCGGGACCGCGTCGGCACGCTGCCCGGCCCCCAGGCCGGAGCCCTCCGCGCGGCGTTCGGCCTGGCGGCCGCACCCGAGGGGCGAGACCGGTTCCTGACCGGGCTCGCCGTGCTGACCCTGCTGGCCGACGCCGCCGAAGACCGGCCGGTCGTCTGCCTGGCCGACGACGCCCAGTGGCTGGACCGGGCGTCGGCCGAGGCGCTGCTGTTCGCCGCCCGGCGGTTGCAGGCGGAACGGGTGGCGGTGGTCTTCGGGGTGCGCGACGGCGATCGGCCGTTCCCCGCCGCCGGGTTGCCCGAACTGGCGCTGCACGGCCTCGACGACCCGCAATCGGCCGCCGTGCTCGCCGAGCACGGCGGCGAACTCGCCCCGGCGGTGCGCGACCGCCTCGTCGCCGAAGCCGCGGGCAACCCGCTGACCCTGATCGAGCTGGCCCGGATGCTCGGGCCGGAGCAGCGGGCGGGCAAGCTGCCGCCGTTCGGCGTGTACACGGCGGCGTCGTCGCCGCTCGGCCGCGTGGAGAACGCCTTCCGCGAGCGGATCGGCGCGCTGCCGGAGCGCAGCCGCACCCTGCTGACCGTGGCCGCCGCCGACGGGACCGGAGAGCTCTCCCTGGTCGTGCGCGCCGCGGCCGAGCTGGGTGCGGTCGTTGCCGACCTGGAACCGGTGGAGCACGCCGGTCTCGCCCGGATCGACGGCGAGCTGCTCGTCTTCCACCACCCGCTCGTGAAGGCCGCCGCCTACCGGGGCGCGACCCTGGCGCGACGGCAGGAGGCGCACCGCGCGCTCGCCGGGGTGCTCGCCTCGGCCCGGGACGACGAGGCGGCGGACCGGCGGGCCCAGCACCTCGCGGCCGCGACGACCGGGACCGACGAGCCGCTCGGGTCGCTGGTCGAGCAGGCCGCGGACCGGGCCGCGCGCCGCGGGGCGCCTGCCGTGGCCGCCACCGCCTACGAGCGGGCCGCGCAGCTCACCGAAGAGGACGAGACCCGCGCGCGGCGCCTGGTCCGGGCCGCGGTGAGCGCGGCCGAGGCCGGGCAGCTGGCCCGGGCGGGTGCGCTGGCCGAACGCGGCGAGCGGCTCGCCACCGCCCCCGGCCTCCGTGCGGAGCTCGCCGGGGTGCGTGCGGCGTGGGAGTTCGAACTGGGCAACGCCGCGGCCGCGGGGCGCCTGGTGGTCGACGCCGTCGGCGCCATCGCCGGGACGGCGCCGGAACAGGCCACGGCGATGCTGGGTGACGCGGCCACCTACGCCTACCTCGCCGGCGACGTCGGCACCCTGGACCGCGCCCAGCGGCTG
The DNA here is from genome assembly GCF_014654205.1 of Amycolatopsis bullii. GTDB lineage: Bacteria > Actinomycetota > Actinomycetes > Mycobacteriales > Pseudonocardiaceae > Amycolatopsis > Amycolatopsis plumensis. The sequence goes on along the minus strand of NZ_BNAW01000025.1, from coordinate 68,373 downwards.
CTGACCGCCGTGACCACGCGTCACCCGGAGCTGGCCGGGGACACCTTCGCCGGCGTGCACGGGTGTGCGCTGCTGCTGTCCGGTGACCACCGCGGCGCGTTCCGGCTGCTGCGGCCGACGTGGACGGCCCCGGACGCCGATCTCGTCTACGCGGTGTTCACCACGATCATCAGCGGCGCGGACCGGGAGGGGGCCGCGCTCGCCGACGAGTTCGTCCGGCACTGCCGGGACCACGGCCGGATCGGCGAGCTGACGCACGCGCTGCAGATCCGGACGCAACTGCGGATCCTGCACGGCCGGCACGCCGAAGCCGAGGCGGACGGCGCCGAAGCACTGCAGGTCGCCGAAGCGACCGGGCACACCCGCCGAGCCGACCACCTGCGCGGGATCCTGGCGCTGGCGGCGGCGATCGAGGGCGACGGGCCGCGGTGCGAGGCGCTGGCCGAGCAGGCGAGCCGGGTGGCCGCGGGGCAGTGGTGGGCGGCCTACGCCCGGGGCGTGCGGGCGCTGGGCCGTGGCGACCACCCCGCCGCGGTGCGGCACCTGACCGGCCTGCTGACCGGTCCGGGCGGGCACACCGCCGTCGCCCGGTCCGCGGCACCGAGCCTGGTCGAGGCGCTGGTCCGGGTGGGCGAGCACGAGGCGGCGGCCGGGTACGCCGCGGGGTTCCGCGAGTGGGCGGAGGCCGGCGAACAGGCGTGGGCGCTGGAACTCGCCCACCGGTGCCAGGCCCTGCTGGCCCCGGCGGCCGAAGCGGAACCGCACTACCGCCGGGCGCTGGAGCACCACGAGGACGGCACGCGCCCGTTCGAGCAGGCGCGCACGCTCCTGAGCTACGGCGAATGGCTGCGGCGCGCCCGCCGCCGGGCGGACGCGGCGCACCGGCTCCGGGCGGCGGCGGACCTCTTCGACCGCCTCGGCGCCGCCCCCTGGATCGAGCGGGCCGGCCACGAGCTGGCGGCCATCGGCGCCCGGCCCCGCACGGCGGCCAGGCAGGCCACCGTGATGGAAACCTTGACGGCGCAGGAGGCACAGGTCGTGCGCCTGGCCGCCGCGGGCGCGACCAACCGGGCGATCGCGGCGCAGCTGTTCCTCAGCCCGCGGACGGTGGGGTACCACCTGTACAACGCTTTTCCCAAGCTGGGCGTCACTTCCCGCACCGAGCTCGCCCGTTTCGTGGAGGTTCCGGGGCCACCGACGGCGGGGTTCGGGCCGGTGCCGTAGGGGGATGGCGGCGGGGCGGGTGCTGGTGTTGCGCCCCGCGCCGAGCTGGCCGGGTTCGTTGCGCGGCCTTGGTCGCCGGTGGTGGGCCGGGACGGGGCCGGTGTTGCGTCCTGCGCCGAGTCGGCCGGATTCGTTGCGCTGCCTCAATGGCGGCGGCGATGATCCGCGGTGAGGGCGAGCCGGAGCGGGTGCCGGTGTCACGTCCCGCATCGAGCCCCCCCGGCGGCGGCTCAGTCCCAGGTGACCGGGAGCCGGTCGATCCCGTAGATCGGGTGGGCGTGCCGGAACGGCAGGTCGCCCGTGGGGACGGCGAGCCGGAGGCGGGGCAGGCGCCGCAGCAGCGCGGTCAGCGCGACGCGGAGTTCGAGCCGGGCGAGGTGGTGGCCGAGGCACAGGTGTTCGCCGTGGCCGAAGGCGAGGTGGTGGTTGGGGCTGCGGCCGAAATCCACGGCGCCGGGATCGGCGAACTCGCCGGGGTCGCGGTTGGCGATGTCGGCGGCGGCGATGACCCCCTCGCCGGCGCGGATGGTGACGCCGCCCAGAGCCACGTCGGCGGTCGCGACGCGGCGGCGTCCGAAGTGGGTGATCGTCAGCAGCCGCAGCAGTTCGTCGACCGCGGTCGCCGGGGCGTCGCCGCGGAACACCTCGGCGTGCTCGGGGTTGTCCAGCAGGAACGCGGTGGACAGGGCGATCTGGTTGGCCGTGGTTTCGTGGCCGGCGACCAGCAGGAGGATCGCCGTGGCCACCGCGTCGGAGCGCGAGAGCGCACCCGTGGCGACCTGCTCCGCGCTCAGCCGGCCGAGCAGGTCGTCGGTGGGGTGGGCGCTTCGCCGCTGCAGCAGGGTGCCGAGGTAGCGGGCGAGTTCGGCGGTGGCGGCCCGGTTGGCGCCGCCGCCCGCGGAGTCGTCCAGCATGGCCCGGGCGCGGTCTTCGAAGAAGGCGTGGTCTTCGTAGGGCACGCCGAGCAGGTCGCTGATGACGATCGACGGCAGCGGCAGGGCGTACCCGGCGACCAGGTCCGCGGGCCGGGGCCCGGCGGCCAGGTCGTCCAGCAGCTCCGCGGCGGTGCGTTCGATCGCCGGCCGCAGGGCTTCGACCCGGCGCACGGTGAATTCGGCGATGAGCATCCGGCGCAACCGGGCGTGCTCGGGGCCGTCCATCGAGATGAACGAGCCGCGGCCGGTCCGCCGTCCCCGGCTCGCCGGGCCGCGCGCGGGGTAGCCGGGCCGGGTGGGATCGACGCTGAACCGGCGGTCGGCGAGCACCGCGCGGACGTCCGCGTACCGGGTGAGCAGCCACGGCGTGCTCCCGTCCCAGATCCGCACCCGGCTGATCGGGGCGTCGCGCTGCAGCTCGGCCAGCCGCGGCGGCGGCGCGTACGGACACGCGCGGGGCGGCGGGAAGGCGTCGGTCATCCTTGCTCCTTCGCGGCGGGGTGGTCGGAGAGGCGCTCCAGCAGGGGAGCGGCCAGCCGCAGGACTCCGCGTTCGGTCTCGCCGAGCGCGCCGAACGCGGCGGCCAGCCACTCGTCGCGCTCCCGCATGTCGGCTTCGAGGGCGGCTGCCCCCGGCTCGGTGAGGTCCAGGACGACGCTGCGCCCGTCGTGTTCGTGGGGCGACCGGCTGATCAGGCCCTCGGCCTCGAGCTCGGTGAACACCTTGGTCAGCGCCTGCGGCCGCTGCGCGTCGGCGGCGGCGATCTCGCCCGGGCTGCTCGCGCCGTGCCGGGCGAGGTACCCGAGCACGCCCACCTTGGCGGGGCTCAAAGCCCCCGCGGAACGGCTGCCGCGCAACCGCCGCGCGAGCCGGAGCACGCCCCGGCGCACCGCCGCCACTGTCTCGTCGTCCATGACTTAGTACTATATTCAGTACTAGTTGGACGCCGCAAGCCGCTCAAGAAGTGTATCTAGTTCACTAATCTTTAATATCGCGCTTCCGGCTCAAGCAGCGCCGACCCGGCGGTCGAACACCAGGCCTTCGGCCGCCCGCAGGCCCACGCTGATCGCGCCGGTCAGCACCGCATCCTCGCCCAGCTCGCCCTGGACCACCTTCGGCACCAGCGGCGTGAACGCCCGCAGGGCGCGGTCGATCGGCTCCAGCAGCAGGTCCGCCGCCGTGCCCATGCCGCCGCCCAGGACGATCAGCTCCGGGTCGATCACCGCCGCCACCGAGGCCACCGTGTACGCCAGCCGGTCCGCTTCCGTCTCCACCGCGCGGCGCGCCAGCTCGTCGCCCTCGCGGGCCAGGCGGAACACCTCGCGGGCCGATTTCGCCGTGCCCAGGCCGAGTTCGCGGGCGCCCTGGACGACCGACTGCGCCGCCGTCGCCTCTTCGAGGTGGCCGCGCGCGGGCGGGGTACCGGGCTCGTCGGCCGCGCGCGTGCGGCCGTACGGGAGGTAGCCGATCTCGCCGGCCGCGCCGGTCGCGCCCCGGAACACCCGGCCGTCGACCATCAGGCCCATGCCGACGCCGGTGCCGATCGTGATGCAGCCGAACACCGACGCGCCGCGCGCGGCGCCGCTTTCCCACTCGCCGACCGCGGTGAGGTTCGCGTCGTTCTCCACCATCAGGTCCGGGCCGAGCACCGCTTCGAGGTCGTCGATCAGTCCCGCGCGGCCCCAGCCCGGCAGGTTCGGCGCATGCCGGAAGCACCGCTTCTCCGGATCGGCGACGCCGGGGGAGCCGACCACGCGGACAACGATGTCGCCCGCCGACAAACCGGCCTCCGCGATCGCCGCGGCCGCGATCTTCCCGACCGCGGTCACCAGCGCCGCGCCGGAGCGCGCCGCGTTGCGCTCGTCGCGGCGCGCGACGAGCGTGCGGCCCAGGTCCGACACCGCGACCCGCAGGTGCTCGCGGCCGATGTCGACGCCCAGCACGTACCCCGCGGTCGGGTCGGCCTCGTACAGCACGGCCGAGCGCCCGGTGCCGGTGGAGGTCTGCCCGGTCGGCCGCGCCAGCCCGGCGGCCTCCAGGGCCAGCAGCGCCTGGCTGACCGTCGGCTTCGACAGCCCGGTGTCCTTCGCCACCTGCGGCCGGGTCGCCGGCCCGCCGCGGCGCAGCAGGTCGAGCACCGCCCGCTGGTTGATCTTGCGCATCCCGGCGGGGGTACCGACCGTGGGGATTTCTACGCCGGCCACCCGTGCCCGCCTCCTGTCGTCCTCGTGCTGCCTGCCACGCTAGCCGTTCCCGTGCCGGACGTGCCGGAATACCCGCACTTCGCGGCCCGTTGAGCGGAGCATGAGCACTCCGGGACGCGGCCGGGTCCGCGTGGCACAGGGCGCGAAGCGGGTGCGGGTGTTCCTCGGCGGGCAGGTCGTCGCGGACACGGTGCACCCCCTCCTGGTGTGGGAAGTTCCGTACTACCCCACGTACTACATCCCGCGCGCGGACGTCGTGAGCGGTGTTCTCACCCCCTCCGGCCGGACGGCGCACTCGCCGAGCCGCGGAGAAGCTGTTCTGTCGACGATAAAGGGTGCCGGAGCCGAGGCGGTGGACGGCGCGCTGGAGTACCCGGATTCGCCGATCGAAGAGCTGCGCGGCCACGTCCGGTTCGAGTTCGGCGCCTTCGACTGGTTCGAAGAGGACGAGCAGATCTTCACGCACCCGCGCGATCCCGGGGTGCGCGTCGACGTGCTGCCGAGTTCCCGGCACGTGCGGATCGAGGTCGACGGCGTCACGGTCGCCGATTCGGTGCGGCCGCACCTGCTGTTCGAGACCGGCCTGCCGACCCGCTACTACCTGCCCCGCGTGGACGTCCGGATGGACCTGCTGTCGAAGATCGACGTGGTGACGCACTGCCCGTACAAGGGCGCCGCCGAGCACTTCGATGTGGCCGGGCACGAAGACCTCGCGTGGAGCTACCCGACGCCGCTGCCCGAGAGCATCCGCGCCGCGGGACTGGTGGCGTTCCTCGACGAGAAAGTGGACGTGTACGTCGACGGAGTGCGGCAGGAGCGCCCGAAGACGAAGTTCGCCTGATCTTCGTGTAACGCCCTATACGTCAAGCCGCGTGCCGGACGTGCGCCTGCTTCCGGAAGAGGCGGGGCCGCGGCCGTCCGGTCGCCGGAGTGTCCACTGTGGACTCCGACGTGGTGGCGCCTTCGCCGGTGGTGGTGGCCGGGAGCGGGGTGCCGTGGTCCCGGTGCGCCCGGTGCACCGCGTACAGCAACGCCAAGCCGAGCACCACGAGCAGGTGCGTCGACAGCCGGGACAGCGTCACCCGGCCCGCCGCCAGGTCGCCCGCCGACAGCACCAGCAGCACCCCGACGAACCCCGTCAGCAGCGGCAGCTGGCCGGCCGCCGTCCGGGGGAGGAGGGCCGCCGTCAGCAGGCCGATGCCCACCGCGAGGTTCCACGCGCTGCTTTCGTGGCCGAGGTGGACGCCGCCGTGGGTGGTTCCGAGCAGCTCGGCGAACGCGAGCCCCAGCTGGGCGATGGCCACCACCGCCAGCGCGATCCGCCGTCCCCAGCGCTCGCCCGACGGCGCCGGCGTGCGCTCCAGGATCGCCGCGGTCAGGTCCGGCACCGGCGGGGCCGGGCGCAGGAGCATCGTGCGCCGCAGCCGTTCCGCGCCCGCGAACCACTCGCGGCACTCCGCACACGACGCCAGGTGCGCGTCGGGGGACGCCGGCTCGGCCTCGCCGTCCAGACGGGCCGACAAAGCTTCACGGCAGTCCTCGCACCTCATGCTCCAGTAGTCGGACGGCGGATCCGGGAAGTTCCCCGTCACTGCCTCCGCCTTCCTCCCCGCCACCACCCTCGACGGAGACGCTTCGCGCCGCTGTATGTTTCCGATCCATGACTCACCGTGAGGACGACGACCGTGTCACGGCCCTCGCTCTTTCCGCGGGCCGCGGCGACCGGCGCGCGCTGGAGGCGTGGGTCCGGGCCACTCAAGCCGACGTCTGGCGCTTCCTCGCCCACCTCACGGACACCGCCGCGGCCGACGACCTGACGCAGGAAACCTACCTTCGCGCCTTCGGCAGCCTTCGCCGCTTCGCCGGCCGCTCGTCGTCGCGGACGTGGCTGCTGTCGATCGCCCGCCGGGTCGTCGTCGACCAGATCCGGGCCGCCGGGGCACGGCCCAAGATCGCCGACACCGACTGGGAAGCCGCCGCCGAGCGCACCCGCGATCCGGGCGCCGGGTTCGAGGACCTCGTCGAGCTGCGCCTGCTGCTCGACGGGCTGGAACCGGACCGGCGTGAAGTGCTCGTGCTGACCCAGGTGCTCGGGCTGTCCTACGCCGAGGCGGCCGACGTCTGCGGCTGCCCGGTCGGCACCGTCCGCTCCCGCGTCGCCCGCGCCCGTGAGGACCTGATCGAGGCCCGGCGGGCCCGCGGGACCGGCTGAACCACCCCGTTGTGCCGTCCGGCGCTGTGGCGGCGCACACATTCGGCCGCTTCCGCTGTCATCTCGTCACAGAGATGGGCGAACTCGACTACTGCGCGTTGACGCCGTGTCAAGGGGTCCTTAGCGTGGCGCGCACCCCGCCACCACCCAGCAAGGGATTCCCGATGGCCAGTCCCACCACCGAACAGCCGGAGCCCGGGCAGGTCGGCCGCCGCCGCTTCCTGACCTACCTGGTCGCCGCGCCCACGCTCACCGTCGCCACGAAGCTCACCGCCGACGCCGTGGCCCCGGGCCGCGCCGAGGCCGTCGTCCCGACCCTGCCGCAGCCGGCGGAGATCCTCGACCTCGGGGACGTCCTGACGCTGTCGTGCGCGCCGACCGCCGGGATGCTCGTGCTCGAGCTGACCGCCGCCGGCCGGGCGCGGCTGCAGCTGCCCCGCGCCGAAGTCGGCCAGGGCATCACGACGGCGACCGCGATGCTCGTCGCCGAAGAGCTGGACCTGCCGCTCGACCGGGTCGACGTCGTGCTCTCCGACGCCCGCACCGAGCTGTTGTTCAACCAGCTCACCGGCGGGTCCAACACGATGCGCTCGCTCTACGACCCGGTGCGGGCCACCGCGGCGACCGCGCGCGCCCGGATGGTCGCCGCGGCCGGGGCGCAGTGGGGGACCGACGCCTCACGACTGTCCACACGCGACGGTGCGGTGTGGGCTCCCGACGGCCGCAGCGCCTCCTACGGCACCCTCGCCGGGCCGGCGTCGCGCACGGACCTGACCACCGGGGCCGTCGCGCCGAAAGCCGAGTCCGCGCACACGCTCGTCGGGACGCCGACCTCGCGCCAGGACGCCCGCGCGATGGTCACCGGCAAGCAGGTCTACACGCTCGACCTCGACGTCCCCGGCGCGAATCCGGTGATGGTCCGGCGCCCGCCGACCATCAACGGCACGGTGCAGAAGATCAACAACGAAGCCGCCGTCCGCGCCATGCCGGGGATCCTCGACATCGCCGTCGTGCCGACCGGGGTCGCGGTGATGGCCGAGACCTTCGGGCAGGCCCTCGACGGCAAGAACGCCCTCGACGTCACGTGGGGCCCGGGCACGGTCGACGGCGAGGACAACGAGACGATCAAGAAGAAGCTGCGGGCCGCCGCGCTGCCGTTCGTGGTGCCGCCGCTGCTGACGCAGTACGTCGACGGCGAGTTCGACTTCGCCTTCGCCAGCCACGCGCCGATGGAGTCGAACTCCGCCGTCGCCGACGTCCGCGAGGACAGCGCGACCATCTGGGCCGGGCTGAAGTCGCCGATCGTGGCGAAGCAGACCATCGCGCAGGAGCTGGGCCTGCCGGAAAACAAGGTCACCGTGCACGTCCAGCAGGGCGGTGGGTCCTTCGGGCGGCGGCTGTTCTTCGACGCCGCGCTCGAAGCCGCGCACATCTCGAAGGCGATGAAGAAGCCTGTCCGGCTGATGTGGAGCCGGATCGACGACATGCGCCACGGCCGGGCGCGCGCGGCGAGCTACCACCGGATCCGCGCGACCTTCGCGCTCGGGCAGGTGCTGACGTTCGAACACCGCGTCGCGAGCGTCGAAACCGACTGGAGCCACGGGCTCGGCGAGATCCTCACCGCGTTCGCCGCGAAGCTGCCCGTCGGCGGCAACCTCAGCTTCGCGCAGACGGTGTTCCTGCTGACGGTCAAGTCGCCGTACAACTTCGGCGTCACCACGCAGCTGCTCAACGAGGTGCCGCTGAAGTTCCACACCTCGGCGTGGCGGTCGGTCTACTCGGCGAACACCCGGGGCGCCGAAGAGATCATGGTCGACGAGATCGCCGCGAAGCTGGGCAAGGACCCGGTGGCCTTCCGCCGCGAGTTCATCAAGGAACCGCGTCAGCGCGCGGTGCTCGACAAGGTCGCCGAACTCGGCGAATGGGGCAAGAAGATGCCCGCCGGGTGCGCGCAGGGGATCGCGGTGCACGGCGAGTACAAGTCCTACACCGCCTGCCTGGTCGAAATCGACGCGCGCGACCCGAAGCACCCGCGCGTCACGAAGGCGACCATCGCGGTCGACGTCGGCAAGCCGGTGAACCCGCGTGGCATCCAGGCGCAGATGCTCGGCGGCCTGACCGACGCGATCTCGACGACGCTCACGGCGGGCCTGCACATCGACAAGGGCCTGCCGCTGGAGGGCAGCTACTCGCAGTTCCACTACGCGCGGCAGAAGAACTCGCCGACCGACGTCACCGTGCACGTGATGCCCGCGACCGGCGACGACATCGGTGGCGCGGGCGAGCTCGGCTTGCCGGCGCCGGTCGGCGCGATCGCCAACGCCTACGCCCGGGCGACCGGGATCAAGCCCCGCAGCTTCCCGATCACCTTCCCGGTCGACTTCGACCCGTTCCCGCGCTGAGGAGAACCATGCCGAACTACACCTTCGTGGTGAACGGGAAGACCGTCACCGTCGACGCGCCCGCCGACCTGCCGATGCTGTGGGCGCTGCGCGACAAGCTCAAGGTCCGCGGGCCGAAGTACGGCTGCGGCATCAACGTCTGCAAGGCCTGCACCAGCCACCTCGACGGCGAGGCGTTCAACCCGTGCGTCACGCCGGTGTCGGAGTGCGCCGGGCGCGAAGTCACCACGATCGAGGGGCTGGCCGCCGGCGACGAGCTGCACCCGGTCCAGGAGGCCTGGCTCGAGCAGGACGTCGCCCAGTGCGGCTACTGCCAGCCCGGCCAGATCATGGCGGCGGTCGCGTTGCTGAAGAAGACGAAGAACCCGACGGACGCCGACATCGACGCCATCCAGAACGTCTGCCGCTGCGGGACCTACTTCCGGATCCGGGAGGCGATCAAGAGCGCGGCCGCCAAGATGGCCTGACCAGAGGGCACTTTCACGTGAAAGCGCCCTCCTGCGGATGCGGAGGCTCCACAAAAGAACCTCCGCATTCGCGGTTCTTGTAGCAAGTTCACCCGAACGTGGAGGCCTCGTTCGGGTTAGATGTCGGTCTCGGGCCTCGACGAAGAGGTCGGGGACCGGAGGCCACCCATGCACTACCAGGCGCTTCTGTCCGACGGGCGCGCGTCCCAGGTCGCCTCGCTGGCCGCCGAGGTCGAGCGGCAGCTGCCGGAGCTGATCGACAGCACCGTGCGGCAGATCCGCGCCGAAATGCCGGTTTACGCCGACGCCCGGTTCGTCACGCACGCCGAACTCCGGAACTCGGTGCGCGCCAACCTCGAGCACGTGATGCGCACGCTGCGCGGCTCGGACGTCCCCGACCTGTCCCAGGCCCGCGCGACCGGCCGGGCGCGGGCCCTGCAGGGCGCGCCGCTGCCGGAGCTGCTGCGGGCCTACCGGATCGGGCTGACCGAGGTGTGGCACCGGTTCGTGGAACTGACCACCCGGCGCGACGACCTCGCCGCGCTGGTCGCCGCGACGACCGCGATCTGGGCCCTGATCGACGACCTCGCCGAGGCACTCACGACGGCCTACCGCGACACGACGGCGGAGGTCATGGTGGCGCACCAGAACCGGCGTTCGGCGCTGGTGGAGGCGCTGTTCGCGGGCGGCGCCGCGACCGAGGGCACGCTGTGGGACATCGCCGGTGTGCTCGACCTGGCCCCGGACGGCACGTTCGTCGTGGTGGCCGCGGAAACCCCGCGGCTGGGCCAGGAGCCGCTGCCGCAGATCGAGGCCCGGTTGCGCGCGCTGCGGCACGCGTCGGCCTGGCGGCTCACCCCGGACCTGCAGGTCGGCGTGGTTTCCCTGCGTGACCCCACCGCGGCTTCGACGATCGTCTCCCTGGTCCGCGAGCACCCGGTGGGCCGGATCGGGATGAGCCCGGTGTTCACCGGCCTCGGCAACACCGCCCGCGCGCTGCACCTGGCGCGGGTGGCGCTGTCGAGCATGACGCCGGGGACGCCGGGGCTGGTGCAGTTCACCGAGTCGCCGCTGGCCGGGCTGGTGGCCAGCGCCCCGGAAGCCTCGGTGCAGCTGGCCCACCACGTGCTCCAGCCGATCCTGGACCTCCCGGGCGACGACCGCAACGTACTCCTGCTGACGCTGCGCGCGTGGTTCGACTGCCAGGGTTCGACGAAGCTGACGTCGGAGCGGATGTTCTGCCACCCCAACACGATCCGCCACCGCCTGAAGCGGATCACGGAGGAACTGGGCCGGTCGCTGACGAACCCGGCGGACATCGCCGAGCTGGGCGCGGCGTTGCGGGCGCTGAACCTCTTCCCGGAGGCGACCCACCTGCCGGCGCCGCGCTAGCGCACGCCGGGTCCGTACCGCCGCGCCATCCCGGTCAGCCATTCGCGGCCGACCGGGTTCGCCGTGTGGACGCGCACCTCCGCCGGCCACCGGTCGTGCTCGCACAGCCAGAGCACGACCGGGCGGGTCGTGTCCTCGCCGCCGAGGTCGTGGTCGAGGGAGAGGGCGGCGAACTCGCCGTCGCGCAGGAAGGCGATGGCCTCCGCGCTCGACTTCGCCCACGTCCACCCCGGCGGCGCCGGGCGCAGGTCGTCCACCCAGAGTCGCTCGGTCACCTCGGCACCCTAGCGGTGTCTCCGCCACGGTGACCGGCGTCACGATCCCGCGCTGTCACGGGCTTCCGGCCGCCGGTGTCCTATGGGCGACCGGATGCCACCGGAACAACGAGAAACGGGGAAGGTCCATGAGCAAGGTCTGGTTCGTCACGGGTTCGTCGCGCGGCTTGGGCCGTCGCTTCGTCGAGGCGGCCCTCGGCCGCGGCGACCGGGTCGTCGCCACCGCGCGATCCACCGAGAGCCTCGGCGACCTCGTCGCCACCTACGGTGACGCGGTGCTTCCGCTGGAGATGGACGTGACCGACAAGGCCGCCGTCTTCGAGACCGTGAAGCGGGCCGCCGAGCACTTCGGGCGGCTGGACGTCATCGTGAACAACGCCGGCTACGCGCAGATCGGCGCCATCGAAGAACTGACCGAGCCCGAACTGCGCGCCCAGCTGGAGACGAACGTGTTCGGACCGCTGTGGGTCATCCAGGCCGCGTTGCCGGTCCTGCGCGAGCAGGGCTCGGGCCACTTCGTCCAGCTGTCGTCGGCCGCGGGGCTCATCGCGATGCCGCTCGGCGGCGCGTACCAGGCGTCCCGCTGGGCGATCGAAGCGCTGGGCGAAACCCTGGCCAAGGAGGTCGCCGAGTTCGGCATCAAGGTGACGATCGTCGAGCCGGGCGGCTACGCCACCCGCGACGGCAAGAACCCGAACCCCCTCGCCAACGGCCACGTGTCCGAGCCGAACCCGGTCTACGACGGCATCCGCCGCGGGCTCGCGGAGGTCGCGGGCAAGCAGCCGGCCGGCGACCCTGCCGCGGCCGCCCAAGCCCTGCTCAAGGTCGTCGACGCGCCGAACCCGCCGTTGCGGGTGCTGTTCGGCCAGGGCTTCTACCCGATCATCCAGCAGGCGTACGCGGACCGGCTCGCGACCTGGGACGAATGGCAGGAGCTGTCGGCGGAAGCCCAGGGCGGCAAAACTGTCGGTGCCGACCGGTAAAGTGGAAACCGGGGGCGCCCCCGCGGCCCGCGGTTTCGGCAGTGGCTTCGCGCACGGCGGTTCCGGCGGTCGGCTTCGCGCACGGCGGCTCCGGCGGTCGGCTTCGCGCGCGGCGCGCCCCCAGTGCTCGGTCTCATGGGGCGCGCCCCCGCGCTCGGCTGCACTGCCCCGGCCGGCCCTCCCAGGCCGGCCGGGGCAACCGGTCCCGGTTCAGGTGGCCAGCAGTTCCCGGGTGCGGGCCTGCTCCGCCGCCGAGCCGAACGGCATCACCAGCAGCTCCGTCGCCCCGGCGTCCTCGAGGGATTTCACCTGGCGCCGCACGGTTTCCTCGTCGCCGATGAGTGCGCTGTCGGAGACCCGCTCGTAGCCGCCGCGGTCCAGGATGGCGCGGTACGCCGGGATGGTCGCCGCCCCGCCGTACCTCTCCTCGAGCGCCGCCCGGCGTTCGTCCACTTCGGACGTTACGCAGACCAGCTGGCCGGAGACCACACGGGACGGGCCGCCCAGCGCCGGCACCACGAACTCGCCGATCGCCCGCGGGCCCGCCCAGGTCGTGATCACGCCGTCGGCGAGCTCGCCGGCCAGGCGCGTCGACTGCGGGCTCACCGAGCCGATCAGCACCGCCGGCCGCTGCGCGCCGGGTGCGTTCACCGCGCCCGCGGCCGTCAGCGACTCGCCGTGGACGTCGGCCTTTTCCCCGCGCAGCAACGGGTGCAGCGCCTGGAGGTACTCGCGCAGGTGCCGGATCGGGCGGTCATACGAATACCCGTACTCGCCTTCGACGACGAACCGGTGGCTCAGCCCGAGGCCGAGGTGGACGGGCACGCCGGCCGCCGCCTGGACCGTCAGCGCCTGCGCGGCCATGGTGATCGGGTGCCGGGTGTACGTCGGCACGACGCAGGTGCCCAGTTCGAGGCCGGGCGCGGCCGCGGCGAGCGCGGGCAGCGCCGTGAGCGCGTCCCAGCCGCCGCGCTGCGCCACCCAGAGCGTGCCGTAGCCGAGCTTCGCCGCGTCGCGGGCTTGGGTCGTCATGGCTTCGAAGCCGACGCCGAGTTCGTCGATCAGGATTCCGGTGCGCATGGGTCCCTCCAGTGGTCAGTACGCGCGTTCGAGCTGTTTGCGGTCGAGCGCGACGGCTTCGGTGAACAGCGCCAGCGCCCGCGGCGCCACGGCGCGCAGCTGCCTCGTCGAGACGGCGAGCGGCTCGAAGGCGTGCGCGACCGTGTCGGCGATCAGGGCGGGCTCGGGCGGGGGAGTGCGGCCGAGGAAGCCGTGGAGCACGGCTTGGAAGGCGACGACGAGTTCGCGGACCGGCCGGTCGGTGCGCAGGAGGTCGTTCGCCGCCAGCAGTTCCAGGTACTCGGCGAAGGCCTCCCCGTGCCGCGGGTCGAGCTTGCCGTGCAGCTTCGGCAGGAGCTTGCCGAGTGTCTCGGCGTCGTCGGCGTACCCGGCCCGCAGCAGCGGACGGCTCAGCACGTTGGCGTACTGCAGCTCGGTCAGCCGCGAAAGCCGCACGGCGAGGGGGTCGACCGCGATGGCCGCGACGAGGTCTTCGAGCGCCCGGACGGATTCGCGGAGCAGGACGGAGAGGAACAGCTCCTCCCGGTTCTTCCAGTGCAGGTACACGGTGCCCTTGCCGACACCCGCCCGCTCGGCGACGTCCTCGATGGTCGTGCGCCGGTAGCCGGCGCGCAGGAGCAGCTCGGCGGCGGCGTCGAGGATGCGCTCGGCCCGTTCGGCCCGGTCTTCGGCAGGCGGCATGACGCCATCGTATGACCAAATTCGAAATTTGGTCAAACGTCAGACCGAAGTTTCGGCCGTGGGCGGGCCTGCCCACGGCCGAAAACTGTCGGTGCCTGCCGGTAGCGTGGAAAACGGGGGGCGCCCCCGCGGCGGCCTAGGCTCAGGAGTTGGACGAACGCTTCCACAGGTTGATGTCGGCGTCCGTCGCGTGGCCGTCGATCTCGGTCAGCTCCTCGGACGAGAACTCGAGGTTGCCGAGCGCGCCGACGTTGTCCTCGAGCTGCTGCACGCTGCTCGCGCCGATCAGCACCGACGTCACCCGGCTGTCGCGCAGCGCCCAGGCCAGTGCGAGCTGCGCCAGCGACTGCCCGCGGCGGCCGGCGATGTCGTCGAGCGCGCGGACCCGGCCCAGCCGGTTCTCGTCGAGCGTCCCCGGGTCGAGCGACTTGCCCTGCGCCGCCCGCGAGTCCGACGGGACGCCCTTCAGGTACCGGTCGGTCAGCAGCCCCTGGGCGAGCGGCGAGAACGCGATGCACCCGGCGCCCGCTTCTTCGAGGGTGTCGAGGAGGCCGTCCTCTTCGATCCAGCGGTTGAGCATCGAGTACGACGGCTGGTGGATCAGCAGCGGCGTGCCGAGCTCGCGCAGCAGCCGCGCGGCCTCGGCCGTCCGCTCCGAGCTGTAGGACGAGATCCCGACGTACAGCGCCTTCCCGGCGCGCACGGCGGCATCGAGCGCTCCGACCGTCTCCTCGAGGGGCGTCTCGGGGTCGAACCGGTGCGAATAGAAGATGTCGACGTAGTCCAGCCCCATCCGGCCCAGCGACTGGTCCAGGGAGGAGAGCAGGTATTTGCGGGAGCCCCACTCGCCGTACGGGCCGGGCCACATGTCGTAGCCGGCCTTCGTGGAGATGACCAGCTCGTCGCGGTACGGGCGGAAGTCCGTGGCCAGCAGCCGCCCGAAGTTCTCCTCGGCCGAGCCGTAGGGCGGGCCGTAGTTGTTGGCCAGGTCGAAGTGGGTGATGCCCAGGTCGAAGGCCCGGCGGGTGATCGCGCGCTGGGTCTCCAGGGGCCGGTCGTGGCCGAAGTTGTGCCACAGCCCGAGCGAGATCGCGGGCAGTTTCAGCCCGGATCGCCCGCAGCGCCGGTAGGGGATCGAGTCGTATCGGCCGGAAGCGGCAACGTAGGTCACGCGGCCGATGCTAGCCCGGTTGTCGGGTACGCTCCGGGTGAGCGACCGCTTAGGAGGCACGTGGTGGGCACCGGATTCTTCACTTCCGTCGACGACGTGTCGGCCCGGCTGGCCGAGGCGGGCTACCTGGCGTCCACGGCGGTGGCGACCACCGTGTTCCTCGCCGACCGGCTCGGCAAGCCGCTGCTGGTCGAGGGCCCGGCCGGCGTCGGCAAGACCGAACTCGCCAAGGCCGTCGCCCAGGTCAGCGGCTCGCGGCTGGTGCGCCTGCAGTGCTACGAGGGCATCGACGAGGCCCGCGCGCTGTACGAGTGGAACCACGCCAAGCAGCTGCTGCGGATCACCGCCGGGCGCGACGAGACGTGGGAGCAGGCCCGCACCGACATCTTCGGCGAGGAGTTCCTGCTGCGCCGCCCGCTGCTCACCGCGATCTCCTCCGACGAGCCGACCGTGCTGCTAATCGACGAGACCGACAAGGCCGACATGGAGGTCGAGGGCCTGCTGCTGGAGGTGCTCGGCGACTTCCAGGTGACCGTGCCCGAACTCGGCACGATCACCGCCACGCGCGCGCCGTTCGCCGTGCTGACGTCCAACGCCACCCGCGAGCTGTCCGAGGCGCTGCGCCGCCGGTGCCTGTTCCTGCACATCGACTTCCCGGACGAAGACCTCGAACGCGACATCGTCCGGCTCAAGGTGCCCGGGATCGACGCGGCGCTGGCCGATTCCGTCGTCCGGGTGATCGCCGCGCTGCGCGCGATGGACCTGCGCAAGCTACCGTCGGTCGCGGAGACCATCGACTGGGCGCGCACCCTGCTCGCGCTCGGGGCGGCCACGCTGGACGAGCGGGTCGTGCGGGAGAGCCTCGGCGTCGTGCTCAAGCACCAGGACGACATCGCCAAGGCGGGCGCCGGCCTGAAGCTCGAACAGGTCCTGGACGCCTCGTGACCGGCGGCGTGCCGGAGCGGCTCGCGGCGTTCGTCAAGGCCCTGCGCGCCCAGGGCATCCCGGCGGGCCCGAGCGAGACGGTCGACGCCGCCGCCGCGCTGGAGGTCCTCGGCCTCGACGATCGTGAGCTGGTCCGCGAAGGCCTGGCCGCCGCCTTGGTCCGCCGCGGCGGGCAGCGCGCGGTCTTCGACGCCGCGTTCGACCTCTACTTCCCCGCGGGCATCGGCGCGCCCGAGCGGGCCCGCGAAGACCAGCCGACGACGCTGGAGGAGCTGCGCGAAGAGCTGACCACCGCGCTCGCCGACGGCGACCAGCAGGCGCTGTCGCAGCTGGCCGGGCTCGCCGTCGACATGCTGGGCCAGTACGGCTCGGCGTCCGGACCGGGCGGCGGCTTCTCCGCCCACCAGACCCTCGAACGGCTCCAGCCGCAGACGCTGATCGCCCGGGTGCTGGCCGCGGTCCGCGGCGGCGGCGCGCGCGGCGAGTTCACCGACCGCCTCGACCGCGACGAGATCCGCCGCCGCGTCGAGGGCTTCCGCGGGCAGGTCCGCACCGAGGCGCGTCGCCGCGCGGCCGAGGTCCGCGGCCGCGAACGCGTCGCCAAGCACGCCATCGCCCCGTCACCCGACCGGGTCGACTTCCTCATCGCCAGCCGTAACCAGCTCGCCGAACTGCGGCGCACGATCCAGCCGCTGTCCCGCAAGCTGGCGACGCGCCTGGCCGCGCGGCGCCGCCGGCGGACGCGGGGTCAGATCGACCTGCGCCGCACCCTGCGCCGGTCGCTCTCGACCGGCGGCGTGCCGCTGCGCCCGGCCTACCGCCACCGGCGGCCCGGGCGGCCGGAAATCGTGCTGCTGTGCGACCTGTCCGGTTCGGTGGCCGGGTTCGCGAACTTCACGATGCTGCTGGTGCAGGCGCTGCGCGACCAGTTCAGCAAGATCCGCGTGTTCGCCTTCGTCGACAGCGCCGACGAGGTCACCCACCTGGTCACCACCGGCGCGGCCGACCCCGAGCACCTGGGCGCGCGCATGCTGTCCGAAGCGGCGCTGGTGCGCTGGGACGGCCACAGCGACTACGGCGGTTCCCTGCGCCAGTTCACCGAGAACTGGCTGGAGGCGGTCGGCCCGCGGACGTCGGTCCTGATCCTCGGCGACGCCCGCACCAACGGCGGCGACCCCAACCTCGGCGCCGTCCGCGCGATCAAGGCCCGCGCACGGCACGTCTACTGGCTGAACCCGGAGCGCCGGTCGTTGTGGTCCACAGGGGACTCGGCGGCGCTGGAGTACGCCGACGTCGTCGAGATGCACGAGTGCCGCACGGTGCACCAGCTCGGCACGCTGGTCACCCGCCTGCTGCCGGTGTGAGCCAGGCGTCGATGTCGCGCAGCATGGCCTTTTTGGTCGCTTCGGGCGCGAAGGACGCCGTGACGCTCGCGCGGGCGAAGTCCGCCATCGTCGTGTCGTCGTAGCCGAACGCTTCCTGCACGCGGGCGTACTCCTCGGCCAGCGCGGCCCCGGTGACCGAGGGGACGTCGGTGTTGAGCGTGACCGTCAGGCCCGCGTCGAGCAGGCGGGGGAGCGGGTGCCCGGGCAGCGACGGCACCAGCCCCAGCGTCACGTTCGACGACGGGCACACCTCCAGGGCCAGGCCGCGCTCACGCACCTCGGCGACCAGCGAAGGGTCGTCGAGGACGCGGATGCCGTGGCCGAGCCGTTCCGTCCGGCCCACGTCGAGGGCCTCGCGGATGCTGTCGGGCCCGGCGTCTTCACCGGTGTGGTGCAGCAGATGGATACCGGCCTCGCGAGCTTTCTCGAAGAGCGTCGCGAACGGGCGCAGTGAGTGGTTTTCCTCGCCCGCCATGCCGATCGCGAAGACGTCGTCGTACTTCAGGGCGAGGTCGAGGGTGCGCTCGGCGCGCTCGACCGACCGGCGCCGGGAGTGGTCGAGCAGCAGCCGCCACTCGAGGTCCCCGCTCTGCGACAGTCCTTTGAGGACGGATGCGAGCGGCATTTCGAGGTCGCCCAGGCGTTCCCCGTGCGAGGCCGCGGTGAAGATGACTTCGGCGTAGCGCGTGCCCTGGGCGGCTTCGTCCTCGCAGTACTCGCGCGCGATGCGTTCGAAGTCTTCCGGACGCCGGAGGCAGGTCCGGATGAGCGCGTTGTAGTCGGCGAAGGCGCGGAAGCCGTCGAACACCGGGGGTTCGCCCGGGACGTCGACGCCGTTGGCCTCGCCGAGTTCGCGCAGCGTGGCCGGGCGGATCGTGCTCTCCAGGTGGACGTGCAGGTGAGCCTTCGGCAGGGCGGCCAGGTCGCGCATGATCGCCAGCCTAGGGCGGGGCGGCGGCGATCCGCGCGGCAATTTTCCGCGACCGGCCGCGACCGGCCCAGGTTTTGGGCCGCGTCACACGGGGAACCTCCGGGTGGTTCGTCCGCGTTGTCAGGATGACCGGAACCGATGAGGGAGGGCCACCGTGCCTCTGATGAAGAAGCTGACCATGCTGGCCGGCGCTGCCGCTTCGGCTCGTGCCTACGCCAAGAAGAACCCCGAAAAGGTGAACCAGGTCGTCGGCAAGGCCGCGAAGTTCGTCGACGACAAGACCAAGGGCAAGTACCACCACCAGATCGCCGGCGCGGTCCGCAAGGTCAACTCGGTGACCGGGCAGCCGGGCCACCCCGGCCCCGCCACCGGCCGGTAGGTCACTCGGCGGTCAGCACCTCCAGGAGCCCCTCGCCGTACTTGGCGAGCTTGTTCTCGCCCACGCCGCTGACCGTGCCCAGCTCCGCCGGCGACGCCGGCCGTTGCGCGGCGATCTGGCGCAGGGTCGCGTCGTGGAAGACGACGTAGGCGGGCACGCCCTGTTCCTTCGCGACACCGGCGCGCCAGGCCCGCAGGCGTTCGAACAGCGGGGCCGCCTCCGCGGGCATGTCCACCGCGGCGGCGGCCTTCCGCGTGCTGCGGACCTTCGCGGCGGCGGCCCGCTCGGGTTCGCGGCGCAGCAGCACCTGGCGCTCGCCGCCCAGGACCTCCGCGCTGGCTTCGGTGAGCACGAGCGAGCCGTAGTCGCCTTCGACGGCGAGCAGGCCCTGGGCGAGCAGCTGCCGCACCACCGCCCGCCACTCGGGCTCGCGCAGCTCGGTGCCGATGCCGAACGTCTTGAGCGTGTCGTGCTGGAACTGCGTGACCTTGGGCGTGGACTTGCCGAGCAGGATGTCGATGATCTGGCCGGCGCCGAACTTCTGGCGCCGCTCGTTGCGCAGCCGCACGACGGTCGACAACAGCTTCTGCGCCGGGATCGTGCCGTCCCACTTTTCCGGCGGGTTCAGGCACGTGTCGCAGTTGCCGCACGGCCCGGCCGCCTGCCCGAAGTAGTTGAGGATCTGCACGCGGCGGCACTCGACCGTTTCGCACAAGGCGAGCATCGCGTTCAGGTGCGCGCCCAGCCGCCGCCGGTGTGCCTCGTCGCCTTCGGACGTGTCGATCATCTTGCGCTGCTGCACGACGTCCTGCAGCCCGTACGCCAGCCACGCGGTGGACGGGAGGCCGTCCCGGCCCGCGCGGCCGGTTTCCTGGTAGTAGCCCTCGACCGACTTCGGCAGGTCGAGGTGGGCGACGAACCGGACGTCCGGTTTGTCGATGCCCATCCCGAACGCGATCGTCGCGACCACGATCAGCCCGTCCTCGCGCAGGAACCGCGACTGGTGCTTCGCGCGGGTGCGCGCATCGAGCCCCGCGTGGTAGGGCACCGCCGGAATCCCGTTCTGCACCAGGAACTCCGCGGTCTTCTCCACCGAGTTCCGGGACAGGCAGTAGACGATTCCCGCGTCACCGGCGTGCTCGGTGCGCAGCAGCTCCAGCAGCTGCCGCTGCGGCGAGTTCTTGCCGACGATCCGGTACTGGATGTTCGGCCGGTCGAAACTCGCGACGAAGTGCCGGGCTTCGTCGAGCCGCAACCGCGCGGAGATCTCCTTGTGCGTGGCCTCGGTCGCGGTGGCGGTCAGCGCGATCCGCGGCACGTCCGGCCACCGCTCGTGCAGGGCCGACAACTGGAGGTAGTCGGGTCGGAAGTCGTGGCCCCACTGGGCGACGCAGTGCGCCTCGTCGATCGCGAACAGCGAGATCTTGCCGCGGTCGAGCAGCCGCACGGTGGATTCGACCGAAAGCCGTTCCGGTGCCAGGTAGAGCAGGTCGAGCTCGCCGTTCAGGAACGCCGACTCCACCTCCTGCCGCGCCGCGTAGTCCTGGGTGGAGTTGAGGAACCCGGCGCGGACGCCGGCGTTGCGAAGCGCGTCGACCTGGTCCTGCATCAGCGCGATCAGCGGCGAGACGACCACGCCGACCCCGGGCCGCACGAGCGCGGGAATCTGGTAGCACAACGACTTCCCGCCGCCGGTGGGCATCAGCACGAGCGCGTCGCCGCCGGCGATCACGTGCTCGACGATCGCCGCCTGGTCGCCGCGGAAGCTGTCGTAGCCGAACACGCGCCGGAGGGTCTCCAGCGCTTCGGACGCGGGTGCGAGGTCGGTCTCTGCCACCCGCCCGACTATAGAGCGGGGGTCCGACAGTTCCGGGCCGCCCCGCCGCGGGTGGCAGAATGGGCCGGGTGCAGTACTGGCCCGTTCCCGACCTCGCCGCGTATTTCGGCGGCACGTGGCGGCTCGACCGGGAAATCCGCACCGCGGACGGCGAGCCCGCCGGCGAGGTGACCGGGGAAGCCACCTTCACCGAGACCGGGGGCGTCCTCGTCTACCACGAAGAGGGCGTGCTGCGGCTCGGCGGCCACCTCGGACCGGTCACCCGGACCCTGCACTACCGCCCGGCGGGCCCCGGCCGCGCGTCGGTCCACTTCGACCACGGCGGCTTCTTCCACGACCTCGACCTGCGCGAAGGCCGCTGGACGGCGGATCACCCCTGCCGCGCGGACCTGTACCGCGGCGAATACCGCGTGACCGGCGCCGCGCGGTGGCGGCAGGAGTGGGCGGTGCGCGGGCCGGCGAAGGACCACGTGATCGTCAGCCGGTTCAGTCGTTAGACGATGCCGCCGTTGGCGCGCAGCACCTGGCCGTTCACCCAGCGCGCCGGGCCGGCGAGGAACGAGACGACCTCGGCGATGTCCTCCGGCTGCCCGAGCCGCTCCAGCGGCGGCTGCTTGGCCATCCGCTCGATCGTCTCCTCGTCCTTGCCGTCGAGGAAGAGCGCGGTCGCGGTCGGGCCGGGCGCGACGGTGTTCACGGTGATGTCGCGGCCGCGCAGCTCGCGCGCCAGGATCATGGTGATCGCCTCGACCGCGCCCTTCGTCGCGTTGTAGATGCCGTAGCCGGGCAGGTTCAGCCCGAGCACCGACGTCGAGGTGGTGATCACCGCGCCGCCGTCGCGCACCCGGCGCGCGGCCTGCTGGGCCACCGCGAACGTGCCGCGGATGTTGGTGCGGTGCACGCGGTCGAGGACGTCGAAGTCGGTGTCGGCGATCGGAGTCGGCGGGTTCATCACGCCGGCGAGGTGGGCGACGACGTCCACGCCGCCGTACGTGCGTTCCGCCGTGTCGAACAGCTCCGCGACCGCGGCCGGGTCGGCCACGTCGGCGCGGACGGCGATCGCCCGGCCACCCCGCGCGGTGATGGCGTCGACGGCGGCCGCGGCCTCCTTCTCGTTGCCGGCGTAGTTGACGACGACCGCCATGCCGTCGGCGGCGAGACGCTCGGCGACCTGGCGGCCGATGCCGCGCGAGCCGCCGGTGACGATCGCGACACGGGTTTCGGTGGGCGTGCTCATCGGTTCCTTCTTCCGGTTCGTTTCCCTCGGTCTGTTAACAACGATACTACTATCGCGATAACGATGC
Organism: Amycolatopsis bullii; assembly: GCF_014654205.1. Taxonomy (GTDB): domain Bacteria; phylum Actinomycetota; class Actinomycetes; order Mycobacteriales; family Pseudonocardiaceae; genus Amycolatopsis; species Amycolatopsis plumensis. The sequence goes on along the minus strand of NZ_BNAW01000025.1, from coordinate 46,566 downwards.
TAGCCACGCAGTGTCATCGGCGTCACCTCCCCGTCGCGGGGCGGGGGCATCCGGCCGTATCCACGCCGCCGGACGGCCGAATCCCGAGGTCAGGCGTCCCCTTCCCGTTTTCGGCCGAGCTAATCCGGGCACACCGTTCGCATCGGGGGCTTGACATCCTTGAAGGAGTTTGAGCGATGCCCACATGGCTGATCGTCTTGATCGTCGTCGTGGCCGTCGCGGTGCTCGGCGCCGTGATCTGGCTGGTGACGCAGGAGATGCAACGGAAACGGCTGCAGCAGCGGTTCGGTCCGGAATACGACCGCACGGTCGCGGAGAAGGACAGCCCCCGTGCCGCGCAGCGCGAGCTCGCCGAGCGGGAACGCCGGCACAAGGAGCTCGACATCCGGCCGCTTTCGGCGTCGGCGCGCGAGCGCTACACCCGGGAATGGGCCCAGGTGCAGGAAAAGTTCGTCGACCAGCCGTCCGCCGCGGTCGGGGAGGCCGAGCAGCTGCTGAACTCGCTGATGGCCGAGCGCGGGTACCCGACCGAGGGCTACGAGCAGCAGGTGGCCGACCTTTCCGTGCGGCACGCCAAAACCCTCGAGCACTACCGGGCTGCGCACACCACGCAGCAGAAGCGCGACGGTGCGTCCACTGAGGACCTGCGGGACGCGATGGTGCGCTACCGCACCGTGTTCGAGGACCTGCTGACCGACGGTGCCGACGACGACCGGCACGACCACGACCACCACGAGCGCCGGAACGGTCACGACCACGACCGCACCGAGCGACGGGACACCGACCGGCACGACACCGACCGGCACGAGACGGACCGTCACGTGACCGAGCGCCAGGCGTCCGCGAGCCCGCGGACCGAGTCGAATGGAGGACGTTGACCATGACCGATCACCTGACGCGGCACGACGCCGAGGACGACCGGGACCTGACCGGGCGTGAGGACGTCCGCGAAACCGGGGACTACCGGGACGACAGCGGTGACTACCGCGACGACAGCACCGCCGGCGTCCCCGGCCAGGATCGGGCCGACTTCCGCGAGCCGGGCACGGCCGGTGACGACCAGAACCTGAGCACCGCCGACCTGGCCTCCGCCGGGCACCACGACACCACTGCTCCCGAGGAATCGGGCGGCGACGTGGAAGCGCCCGCCGAATCCGGTGGCGACGTCGAGACGCCCGCCGCATCGGGCGGGGACGTCGAGACGCCCGCGGCGTCGGACGACGTGGAGACGCCGGCGCTGATCGACGAGGAGAAGGTCACCGGGTTCCGCGACCGCTGGCAGAACGTCCAGACCGGCTTCGTCGACGACCCGAAGCAGGCGGTCCAGCAGGCCGACGAGCTCGTCGCCGCCGTGATCAGCGCGCTGGCCACCACCTTCGCCGAGCACAAGAGCGAGCTGGAATCCCAGTGGCAGCAGGGCGAACCGGCCACCGAGGAGCTGCGGATCGCGCTGCGCCGCTACCGCTCGTTCTTCGACCAGCTGCTGCCGCGGTAGCGGATCCCGGTTGCCGGCGGGCATGATCGGGTAGCACGCCGGGAAACGCGTCGGCAACGGGAGGCAGCCGGAAATGAATGTGGCCGAATTGCTCGTCGAGGGGTTCAGCCGGGTCCAGGGCACGGTGCGCACGGCGGTGGAGGGGCTCACCGCGGAGCAGCTCGGGACCCGGCCGGACGACGGGGCCAACTCGATCGCCTGGCTGGTGTGGCACCTGACGCGGGTCCAGGACGACCACGTCGCCGACGTGGCCGGGACCGAGCAGGTGTGGACCGGCCAGGACTGGCTGACCCGGTTCGGCCTCCCGTTCCCGGCCGGTGACACCGGCTACGGCCACCGCCCGGCCGACGTGGAAGCGGTCCGGGTCGACGACCCGGCCCTGCTCACCGGCTACTACGACGCGGTGCACGAGCAGACCGTCCGGTACCTCGAGGGGCTCGGCGAGAAGGACCTCGACCGGATCGTCGACGAGGCCTGGGACCCGCCGGTGTCCCTGGGCGTGCGCCTGATCAGCGTCCTCGACGACGACATCCAGCACGCCGGGCAGGCGATGTACCTGCGCGGCCTGCTGGAGCGTCAGTCCTCGTAGCCGCCCCCGCGGTGGTCGGCGAGGCGCCGCGGCCCCGGGCCGTCGGCGCCGAGCCGGTCGCCGGGGTTCGCCAGCCGGCACTTGGCCAGTGACATGCAGCCGCAGCCGATGCAGTCGTCGAGCTGGTCGCGCAGCTGTTCCATCTGCCGGATCCGCGCGTTCAGGTCGTCCTGCCAGCAGCGGGAGATCCGCGCCCAGTCGGCGCGGGTGGGCGTGCGGTCGTCGGAGAGCAGGCCCAGCACCTCCCGGATCTTCGACAGCGGCATCCCGACCCGCTGGGACATCCGGATGAACGTCACCCGCCGCAGCGTGTCGCGGCGGTAGCGCCGCTGGTTGCCCGCGGTGCGGCGGCTGCGGATGAGGCCTTCGTCCTCGTAGAAGCGCAAGGCCGACGCGGGGACTCCGCTGCGCCGGGCGAGTTCGCCGACCGTCAGGTCGGGGAGGGTGGCGTTCACCATGGCGCCCAGCCAACCACAGCGGCACGCTTGACTTCAAGGGAACTTGAAGTTCCATCCTTGGTGCGAGAGCAACAATGCCTGCGTGTCAAGGAGGAAGTGTGCCGGAAGCGCCGATCCGGGTCGCGGTGATCGTCGGAAGTGTCCGGGAAGGACGGTTCGGGCCGGTGGTGGCGGACTGGCTCGCGGCGGTCGCGGACGAGCACGGCGGCTTCGAAGCCGACGTCGTCGACCTCGCCGAGCCCGACCTCCCGCTCGCCATGCCGGCCTTCGGTGCCGCGCCGTCCGCGGCGGTCGTCGCCGAGATCGCGAAGGTGGCTCCGCGGCTCGAAGCCGCCGACGCCTTCGTCGTGGTCACCCCGGAGTACAACCACAGTTACCCCGCTTCGCTCAAGAACGCCATCGACTGGCACCGGGCCGAGTGGCGGGCCAAGCCGGTCGCGTTCGTGTCCTACGGCGGGATTTCGGGCGGGCTGCGCGCGGTCGAGCACCTGCGCGCGGTCTTCGCGGAGCTGCACGCGGTGACCATCCGCGAGACCGTCAGCTTCCACGGCGCCCAGGCGCGGTTCGGGGCCGACGGCGTGCCGCACGACGCCGCGGCGGGGGTCGCGGCGAAGGCGCTGCTCGACCAGCTGGGCTGGTGGGCCCGGTCGCTGGCCGAGGCCAGGGCGGCGCGGCCCTACCCCGGCTGAGACGCCAAGCCGTCATGTCGACATCGGCGCTCAGGCCTGGCACGTCTGGTTCGGCAGCCGCTCGTCCGGGCCGGCGAGGGCGACGGTGCCGTCGATGACGTACTGATCCTGGACGGCCAGCGCCGCGAACGCGGTGCAGACCAGCTGGTTGACCCCGGCCCCGGTGAGCGGCCGCAGCGGGAACGGGACGGTGATCGTCGTCGGCGGGCCGGGGCTCAGGGAGATCGTGCCGGAGAGACGGGGGAGGTCCGTCGTGTACCCGTTCTCCCGCTCGCCGGGGGACGGCCCGTCGAGCAGCATGGTCAGCGCGGACTCGACACCCACCACCCCGGAAGACGGCCGCACCACCGGGGTCACCCGGTCGGCGAAGACGAAGTAGAGGACGAGGTCGGTGCCGCGGCCCTCCGCCGCCGGGTTCCGCAGGGTCGGTGCCGGGCCGGCCGGGACCACCGGCGTCGGCTGGATCCCGCACGCGCTCACCAGCAGCAGCACCGCGAGGACGACGAGTTTCTTCACCACGCCTCCCGGGGCAGGCGGAGCTCGAACCGGGCGCCGGTGCCGGTGTTCGCCGCGACGATGTCGCCGCCGTGCAGCCGCGCGTTCTCCCGCGCGATGGACAGCCCGAGGCCGCTGCCCTCGGACCGGGCGCGGGCGGTGTCGGCCTTGGTGAAGCGGTCGAAGACCTTCGGCAGCACGTCGGCGGGGATCCCCGGTCCGTGGTCGGTGACGGTGAGCACGACGTCACCGCGGTCGGCCCGAAGCACCACCTCGACCGGCGGCGCCCCGTGCCGCAGCGCGTTGCCGACCAGGTTCGCGACGACGATGTCGAGCCGCCGCCGGTCGAGCCGCGCGGTGATCCCGGCGGGCAGGTCGGCGGCCAGGTCGGTCCCGGGTTCCCAGCCGCGGGCGGCGAGGGTGCCGGTGATCGCCTCGGCGACGTCCAGCTCCTCGCGGCGCAGTTCGGCCCGGCCGGCGTCGAACCGGGAGATCTCGATCAGGTCCTGCACCAGCCGGGTGAGCCGCCGCGTTTCGGCCGACACCAGCCGCGCCGCGACCGCGGTGTCCGGTGGCAGCTGCTCGGCGTCCTCGTCGAGGACGTCGGTGACCGCGTTCATCGCCGCCAGCGGGGTGCGCAGCTCGTGGGAGACGTCGGCGACGAACCGCCGCGCGTCGGCCTCCATCGCCCGCAGCGTCCCGACCGTGCGTTCCAGCTCGGCGGCGGTGTGGTTGAACGTCGTGACCAGCTGCGCGAGCTCGTCGGACCCCTTCGCGCGCAGCCGCACGTCCAGCCGTCCGCGGCCGAGCTGGCTCGCCGCGGTGTTCAGCGCGCGCACCGGCCGCAGCACCTGCCGCGCGGCGAGCAGCGCGACCCCGACCGCGAAGGGCAGGGCCAGCGCCGAGAACAAGATGGCGTAGCGGGCCAGCTCGTCGATCGCCTCCTGCTGATCGGTCAGCCGCGTCATCGCGTAGACCTCGAGGCCGCTCGGCTTGCCGTTGCCGGTCTGCACCGGGACGCCGACGAAGAACAGCGGGTAGCCGGCGACGTCGACGCGCTGGAACTGGATGGTGGTGGTGGTGGCCACGGCGTGGCGCAGGTCGCCCGGCACGTCGTCGATCGACAGGCCCGAGGTCGCGTGCAGGTCCTGGTAGACGACCAGGGCGTTGCTGGACTTGAGCGCCGTCGCGAAGCCGTCGAGCGTGGCCTGGGTCGGCGGCAGCGACACGGTCGGCAGGTACGCGGCGATCTGGTCCCGCAGCTTCAGCATCGTCTGGTCCTGGACGCCTTCCAGGATGGCCCGGCGCGCGAAGACGTAGCTGACGCCCGCCGCGGTGGTGGCGCCGAGGATCATGATCACCGCGAAGGCGGCCACCAGCCGGGGCCGCAGCCCGGCGAGCCAGGACCGGATCCGCGGTGCCGTCACGACCGGCCGAACCGGTAACCGAACCCCCGGACCGTCTGCACGTACTCGGGCTTCGCCGGAACGTCCTCGATCTTCGCGCGCAGCCGCTGCACGCAGGCGTCGACGAGCCGGGAGTCCCCGAGGTAGTCGTGGTCCCAGACGGCGGACAGGATCTGCTGGCGGCTGTACACCCGCCCGGGGGTGCGCGAGAGCTCCAGCAGCAGCTTGAGCTCGGTCGGGGTGAGCGACACCGGCGTGCCGTGTTTGGTCACCTCGAGCGCCGCCCGGTCGATGACGAGGTCGCCGTGGCGTTCCTCGGGCGCGGCCGGACCGCTCGGCCGCTCGGCGGCCGAGCGGCGCAGGACGGCGCGAATCCGCGCGTCCAGCACCCGCGGCTCGACCGGCTTGGCGACGTAGTCGTCGGCGCCCGCTTCGAGCCCGGCCACGACGTCGAAGTCGTCGCTGCGCGCGGTGAGCATGATGATCGGGACCGGGCCGGAGGCCCGCATCCGGCGGCAGGTCTCGAAGCCGTCCATGCCGGGCAGCATCAGGTCGAGCACGACGATGTCGGGCCGGTGGTGCACGAGCACCTCGATGCCGAGCTCGCCCGATTCCGCGGTGCGCACCACGTGTCCCTGCCTGCGCAGGGCCAGCTGCAGGCCTTCCCGCACCGCCGCGTCGTCCTCCACCACCAGTACCTCGGCCACGGCGCCATTATTCGGAAAAGCGCACGTCATGGCGACCCGGGCGGATCTTGTAGCAAAACCATGACATCGCGCTGACGGGATCCCGAAAAGCGCGTTCCAGACTCGGGGGCATGGCAGTGATCCTCACCGACGCCCCTTCCGTGACCCGCCCGCCCGGCCCCGCGCTCGTGACCCGGGCCGCGTCCCGCACGGCGGTCCTCCTCGCGGGCGCGGCCGGGTTCGCCCTCGCGTTCGTCGCGGCCTACCTGCTCTTCGTCCGCACGGAGGCCGGCCGCGGTGTCGAGAACGGCGTCGTCCGCAGCGCCCAGTCCGCGGGGACCACAGTGGACTGGGCCGACCCGTTGCGGCAGACCGACCTGGTCGTCCTGCTCGGCGGGGTGGCGGTGCTGATCGTGGCGATCTCCGTGGTGCGGCGGCGGGTGGCCCTCGGCGTCATGGCCCTGGTGCTGCTGGCCGCACCGCTGGTGGTGGCGCAGCTGCTCAAGCTGTACGTCCTGGAGCGCCCGAGCACCGGCGACCGCCTCGGCGTGGCGAGCCACAACAGCTTCCCGAGCGGGCACGTCAGCGCGGCGATGGCCGTGCTCGTGGCGCTCGCGATCGTCCTGCCCCGCCGGTTCCGGCTGCCGGCCCTGCTGACGGGCGCGTTCGGCGTCGCCTGGGTCTCGGCGGCGGCGGTGGCTCTGGGCTGGCACCGGTTGAGCGACACCGTCGGCGGCTGCTTGCTGGTCGCCGCGGTCACCTGCGCCGGGGCGGCGGTGGTGTCCGCCCGCCGCCCCGACGGTGACCGGGTCCCGCTCGTGCCGGTGCTGACCGGCTTCCTGGCCCCGTCGGCCCTGGTACTGGCGGGCTACGCGGTCCTGGCGACGGCGACCTCGGGAGCGGCCCAGTTCGTGGCGGCCCTGGTGCTGGCGGCGCTGTCGTCGATGGCGGTGGTGCTGCTGCTCACGGGCCCGCTGCGCCGGGTGGCCTTCGACCCGGCCGAGACCCGCGTCCGCCGCCTCCGCCGCCGCTGATGCCCCTCCCATCACGCGTGATGCCTTTCCCATCACGTGTGAAGCCCGTCCGAGCACGCCCGAGCGGGCCAGTTTCGGCGGATTGGCCCGCGACACCCGGGCAGCACCGCGCCTAGCGTCGGGAAGATGGACCCGAGGCTCGCCGATGACCTGCACTCCCTGCCCGATCTCCTCGACGCCGCAAGCAAACTCGCGGCGGCGGCACTCGCCGGGCTGGACGGGCGGGCGGCCGCCGTCCCGCCCGTGGCCGTCGAACCGGGGCCCTTGCCGCTCGAAGGCGCCGGTGCGCGCGGTGCCCTGGACGAGTTCACGCGGCGCTGGGAACCCGGCTTCGCCGCGAGCGCCGGCCCGCGGTACCTCGGCTTCGTCACCGGCGGCGCCACTCCGGCCGCGCTGGCCGGCGACTGGCTCACCGCGGCCTACGACCAGAACCCCGCGAGCGGCATGGACTCCTCGGCGCAGGACCTGGAACGCGAGACGGTCGGCTGGCTGGCCGGCCTGTTCGGCCTGGGCCCGGAGTTCTCCGGCACGTTCGTCACCGGCGCCACGATGTCCACGGTGACCGGCCTGGCCATCGCCCGCGAGTGGCTCGGCGAACGGGCCGGGGTGACCGTCTCCACCGAAGGCGCCGCCGCGCTCGGTCCTGTGACCGTCCTGTCCGGTTCGCCGCATTCGAGCGTCCTGAAGGCGTTGTCGTTCCTCGGGATGGGCCGTTCCTCGCTGCGGAAGGTGCCGGTGCTCCCGGGCCGCGAAGCCGTCGACGTCGCGAAGCTCGCCGAAGCGCTCGAGACGCTCGACGGCCCGGCCGTCGTCGTCGCGAACGCGGGGACGGTCAACACCGTCGACTTCGACGACCTGCGGGCGATCGCGGAGCTCAAGCAGCGGTACGACTTCTGGTTGCACGTCGACGCCGCGTTCGGCGGGTTCGCCGCGCTGGCCCCGGAGCACGCGGCGCTCACCGCCGGTCTCGACCAGGCCGATTCGGTGGTCGTCGACCTGCACAAGTGGCTCAACGTGCCCTACGACTCGGCCGTCCAGTTCACCCGCCGCCGCGACCTGCAGCTGCGCGTGTTCAGCAACAACGCGGCCTACCTCGGCGAAATCGGCGAGACGCCGGACTTCCTGCACCTCACGCCGGAGAACTCCCGGCGGCTGCGCGCCCTCCCCGCCTGGTTCTCGCTCGTGGCGTACGGCCGCGCCGGGCACCGCGAGATCGTCGAACGCTGCGTCGCGCTGGCCCGGGACCTGGGCGCGCGGATCGACGGCTCGCCGCGCTGGCACCTGCTCGCGCCGGTCCGGCTCAACGTCGTCTGCTTCACCCCGGCCGGGGAGGTCACGCAGGACCGGATCGACACGCTCGTGCGCGCCATCGCCGAGGACGGGACGACGTTCCTGACGCCGACGGTGTACGACGGCCGGCCGGCGTTGCGGGCGGCGTTCAGCAACTGGCGCACGACCGAGGCCGACGTCGAGCGGGTGTTCGCCGTGCTGGAGCGCTTGTCCCACCGGCCCCGGTGATGCCAGGGTCGGGTGTGCCGATCTTCTCCGCGCCGGACGGAACCGCGCTCGCCGTCCACCTCTCGGGTTCCGGAGCCGCACCGCCGGTGGTATGCCTGCCCGGCGGCCCGATGCGCGCCGGGCGGTACCTCGGCGATCTCGGCGGCCTGACCACCCGGCGCCGCACCGCCGTGCTGGACCTGCGGGGCACCGGGGACTCCGAGGAGCCCGCCGACCCCGCCACCTACCGGTGTGACCGGCAGATCGAGGACGTCGAGGCCCTGCGCAAGCACCTCGGCCTCGAGCGCTTCGACCTGCTCGGGCACTCGGCGGGGGCGAGCCTGGCCGTCCGCTACGCGGCCCGGTACCCGCAGCGGCTGAGCCGGCTCGCGTTGATCACGCCGAGCCCGCGGGCCGTCGGCTTCGACGTCCCGGCCGCCGAACGACGGCGGATCATGGCCCGGCGGGCCGGCGCTCCCTGGTACGCCGCCGCGGCCGCCGCGTACGAGTCGATCGCCGCGAAGACGGCGACCAGCGCCGACTGGGCCGCCCTCGCCCCGTTCTACTACGGCCGCTGGGATGCGGCGGCCCGGCAGCACCAGTCCGGCGAACGCGGCCAGCGCAACGGCGCGGCCGCCCGGATCTACAACGCCACCGGCGCCTTCGAGCCCGAAACGACCCGTGCCGCACTCGGCGCCGTCACCGCTCCGGTGCTGGTGCTCGCCGGCGAACTGGACTGGATCGCGAGCCCGGCCGTCGCGGACCGGATCGCCGCGCTGTTCGCGGACGGCCGAGCCGTCGTCCTGCCCGGTGCCGCGCACTACCCGTGGCTGGACGACGCGGCCGCCTTCGGGTCAGCCGTGGGCGGTTTCCTGGCCTGAGCCGGGGTTGCGGCGCGGTTTGATGCGGACGGCGGGCAGCGCGGGGGCCGGCAGCCGCTCACCGGGATAGCCGGTGACCTCGCCGAACTGGTCCGACCCGGCTTGCCAGGCTTCGCGGTACGCGGCGATCTCTTCGTGGGTGCGGCCGACGAAGTTCCACCACATCAGGATCTCTTCGTCGAACGGGGTGCCGCCCAGCAGCAGGAACCGGGCCGGTCCGGTGCCGCGGTTGCTCAGGGTCAGCGAGCGCACCCCGGTGCCGACGTAGCCCAGTTCCGCCGCGCGGACGCGGGTGCCGGCCACGACGACGTCGCCGGTGTCGACGAGGACGCCGTGCTCGAACCGGGGGTCGACGCCGAGGGACATGTGGGCGTCCGGCCCCAGCACGACTTCGGCGCCCAGCAGCGGCGTGAACGTCGGGATCGGGGACGTCCGGCCGGCGAGCGAGCCGAGGAACACCCGGATTTCCGCGCCTTCGATCCGGTTCACCGAAGGGACGTAGTGGTCGAACGCCCGCGCGGTGTGCCGGTGCCGTTCGGGCAGCGCCACCCAGAGCTGGACGCCGTGCAGCGTCGTCGTGGCGGCGGTGGAGACCTCGGAGTGGCAGATGCCGTGCCCGCCGGTCATCAGGTTCAGCTCGCCGGGGCGGACCATCGCGTGCGTGCCGAGGCTGTCGCGGTGTTCGATCTCGCCGGCGAACAGCCAGCTGACGGTCTGCAACCCGGTGTGCGGATGCGGGGCGACGTCCATCGCGCCCGGCTCGGCGACGGCGTCGGGGCCGTAGTGGTCGGCGAAGCACCAGGCGCCGATCAGCGACCGCGACCGCTGCGGGAGGGTCCGCCGCACCCGCATCGCCCGCGGGCCCCCGAGCGGCACCTCCCGCGGCGTGAGGACCTCGACGGCCGGCCGAGCGGGATCGGCGGCCGCGGGCCGGTCGCCACAGGCGAGTTCGGCCGGGGCGGCCTCGGTGTTGCTCATACCGGCCACGGTAGTCGCGACGGCGGCCGGGGCGCCGGTGGGCGGCGTCACGGCCACGAACCCGGCGACCGTGGCCCCGGTCCGCTCGGGCGCGCAGCTGATCTGCCCGGCCGGTGTGGATCCCGCCGCGCAAGTCCACCCATCCGAGTGAGATCCGCGGCGGTGTGCACTGCCGCGACAACCGCCTGCCGAGGCGTGCGCAGGGCGGGCAGCGCACACGCTTGGTCCTCGCACGCCGCCGCCTGCTCTCGCGCACGTCCGCCCAGCGTGTGGTCACTTTCCAGCACCGAGCGCGTGGCCTCCTCGAGCGCGATCACGACGAGGTCGGCCAGGTCCGCCGGCCGGTGGGCGAGCTCCTTCTGGAATGCCGTCGGCATGGCGGCAGGAAACCAGCCCGTGAGGGGGCCGGCATCCGGGAATTGTCGGACCCCCGTGCTCTCCTCGTCGGCAAGAGCGGTGCACCCCGCACCCGGAAGACGAGGAGAGACCGATGGCAGGCGAAACGACGGTCACGGTGGTCGGCAACCTGACGAGCGACCCCGATCTGCGCTTCACCCCGGCCGGCTCGGCGGTCGCGAACTTCACGGTCGCGAGCACCCCGCGCATGTTCGACCGGCAGTCCGGCGCCTGGCGCGACGGCGACCCGCTGTTCCTGCGCTGCAGCCTCTGGCGGGAGTACGCGGAAAACGCCGCCGAGTCGCTCGTGCGCGGCAGCCGGGTGATCGTCCACGGCCGGCTGAGACAGCGGTCGTACGACACGAAGGAGGGCGAGAAGCGCACAGTCATGGAGCTCGACGTCGAGGAGATCGGACCGGCCCTGCGGTACGCCACGGCGAAGGTCACCAAGATCAGCCGCGCCACGGGCGGCGAAGGGAGCAGTTCCTGGACACCGGAACCGGTCGCGGCGGGCGAGCCGCCCTTCTGACCCCATCCGGGCGGTCCCGGCCTCCGAACGCCCGTTGACGGGGCCTCGACCCGTGCTGGATCGCCTGCGGTGACGATGAGGGGACGCTCCGGCCGGACCTGCTGTCGAAATCCCGCCCACCGATTCGACGCAGGAGCAGAGGCCGAACCACGAGCGGGAGGGACCGACATGAACGGGAACGACAAGACCGGCTCACCGGCGGCGCACCCCGTGGTCAACCACCGGGTGCGGGCGATGCTCCGAGCGGTCGGCGCGGGCCGCGGCCGGGTTTCCTGCAGCAGCGAACCGGACCTGTTCATCGACGGCCTGTCGTGCGGCGACCAGTTCGCGGCCCACACCCTGGCCCACCAGGGCCTAATTCGCGGGGCCCGCCCGGGCAACCCCGGAGAGCTGGTCCCGGCGGTCCTGACCCCGGAGGGCCAGGCCCTCCTCGGCCCCGAGCAGAGATCGGCCGCCTGACCCGGCGACCGGCGGATGTTTGACAACTCCACAGTGAGCGGCCTTGGAACCCTTGCGGCCGCGGGAAATCCCCGGACCGGAGGCAGGTGCGCCGGCAGCCCGGGCCGCCGGCGACGACCTAGTGGCCCTGCTGCGGGAACTGACCCTGCTGCGGCTGACCCTGCTGCGGGAACTGACCCTGCTGCGGGAAGCCCTGCGGCTGGGACGGGTGCTGCGGAGCCCCCTGCTGCGGGAACTGCGAAGCACCCTGCGACGGGTGCGGCGGGTACCCCGGCGCCGCCTGCTGCTGGGCCTGGCCCTGCTCCTCCTGGGCCTGCAGCCGGACGGCGTCCTCCTTCGGGATGCGGTTCTCGATCCCGCAGAACGTGCACTGCGCCGTGTACTTGACGCTGATCGGGAACAGCGGGATGAAGAACAGCGTGAACTTCGTGACCGCCTTGCGCACCGCGTGCGAAGCCGGATTACCGCACCGGCCGCACAAGAACGTCGTCATCGCCAGCACGTAGATGCGGGTACGCCAGCCCCAGATCAGCATCGGTCTTCTCTCTTTCGGTTCTTCCTTCGCCGCGCAGCCTCGCACACCGTTGCGTCCTGCCGGGGCGGTTTTGCCGATCCCGCGCGGAAGACCCCCGCCGAAACCGGACATTCGGCCCGTACCGCGACACGGAAGCCGCGGGACTAGATTGGGATCATGCCGAGCGACTTCGCCCTGAAGACGATGAACGCCGTCCACCGCGGCCTGATCAAGCTCACCGGTGGGCGGGTGGGCTGGCAGGTCGCCATGCCCGTCCTGGAGCTCACCACCGTCGGCCGCAAGAGCGGGCAGCCGCGGTCGGTGCTGCTGACCTCGCCCCACCAGGAGGGTGACGCGGTGGTCGTCGTGGCGTCGCGGGGCGGCGACGACACGCACCCCGCGTGGTTCCTCAACCTGCGCGACAACCCGGACGTCGAGGTCTCGCTGAAGGGCGGGCCGAAGCGGCCGATGCGCGCCCGGATCGCCGACGCGGAGGAGCGGGCTCGGCTGTGGCCGAAGATCACCGCCGACTTCAAGAACTACGCGCAGTACCAGACGAAGACCGAGCGCGAGATCCCGCTCGTCTTCCTCGAACCGCGCTAGCTCCGCGCCTGCAGGTACGCCGGGTCGGCGGCGGGGATCGGCTGGTCGGGGACTCCGGCCAGCAGCTTGCTCATGGCGTGGAAGTACGGCGGCGCGGCGACCGTGCCGCCGAACGCGCCGTGGCCGCAGTCGCCGAGGTGCACCGGGGTGCCGGGGCAGATCTCCCGCGGGTGCGGCCCGTCGGCGAACACCATGGACGACACCGCGTAGTCGTCGACACCCCCGACGAACGCGACCGATTCGCTCAGCTGCGTGGTGCCCGTCTTGCCGATGTCGGGCCGGGTCCAGCCGGCCGCGCGGGCCGCTTCGGCGGACGTGCCGCTGGTGGTGTCCTTGCTCAGCCCCGCTTCCAGGGTGTCCGCCACGCCCTGGGGGATGACCCGTTCGCACGCCTGCTGGGCGACCGGCACGGCGTTGCCGTTCCGGTCGGTCACCGACAGGATCGGGTTCGGCGGGCACCAGACGCCGCCGCTCCTCAGCGTCGCCGAGACGTTGGCCATCTCCAGCGGGCTCACCGGGCTGTTGCCGAGGGTGAACGACAGCAGGTTCTGGAAGTACTGCGACTGCGGCTCGCTGAACTGCGGGTTGCCGGACTTCGGGTCCGGCGTGCGGCCGGCGTCGTTGGTCGCGAGGGTGTTCCGCAGCCCGAGCTTGGCGGCCATGTCGAGCACGGCGGGCATCCCGACCTGGCTCTCCAGCCCGACGAACGCGACGTTCGGTGACGTCGCCAGCCCGTCGGCGAGGGTGATCGGGTCCGCGTAGTGGCCGTCGTTGTGGACGGTGTAGCAGGACGCGTGCGCGTCCGGGACCGGGAAGCACTGGCTGTCCGGGTTGGGCAGCGGGGTGTCGAGGCCCGCCTTGCCGGTGACGAGCGCCGCGGCCGAGGTGAAGATCTTGAACGACGAGCCCGCGCCGAACTCGTTGCCGGCGTCGGCGACGATGTCGGTCGACGTTTCGCCCCGCGCCGGATCGGTGCCGTAGTTGCGGTTCGCGACCATGGCGAGCACCTGGTGCCCGTCCTGGCCCGGCTGGACGACGGCGAAGGTGTTGGCCACACCGTCCTGGGTGGTCGGCACGTTCGCGTCGACGGCGTCCTTGGTCACCTGCGAGACGCGCGGGTCGAGCGTGGTCTTGATCGTGTACCCGCCGGTGGCCAGCCGGTCGGCGGTGAACCCGGCGTGCACCAGGTAGCTTTCCGCGTAGGCGCAGAAGAACCCGGCGTCCGGCGCCGCGCCGAGGCACGTGCCGGGCGGCGTGACCGGGCCGTTCGGCAGCAGCCCGAGCGGGGCCGCCTTCGCCGTCGCGGCGTACGAGGCCGGGATGGAGCCGTTGGTGACCATGTCGTCGATGACGAGGTTGCGGCGCTGCAGCGCCTTGTCCGGGTGGGCGTACGGGTTGTATGTGCTGGGGTTGTTCACCATTCCGGCGAGCAGCGCCGCCTGCGGAACCGTCAGTTTGTCCGGGGTCGTCCCGAAATACGCCTCGGCGGCGGCGCCGACTCCGTACACGGTTCCGCTGAATTCGACCACGTTGAGGTAATTCGCCAGAATGTCGTCTTTGCTCATGGTGGCGTTGAGCTGGACGGCCATTTTCGCCTCCCGCAGCTTGCGGGCGAGCGAGTCCTCGCGGTCGGCCTGCTGGGCCGCCGGATCGGTCCGGTCGACGACGTTGATGAGGTAGTTCTTGACGTACTGCTGCGTGATCGTCGAGGCGCCCTGCAGTGCCCCGCCGGTGCTGTCGTTGACCGCCGCGCGGAGCATCCCCTGCAGGTCGACGCCGCCCTCGGTGTAGAACCGGCGGTCCTCGACGGCGATGATCGCGGCCTTCATGGTGGTCGCGATCCCGGCCGCGTCCACCGGGAGCCGGTACTGCGCGTACAGCGTGGCGATCGGCGTGCCGTCGCGGTCGGTGACCGTGGTGGTCAGCGGGGGCTCGGCGGCGGCGAGCTGGGCGGAAATGGCGTCCACCGAATCGCTGACCTGATTCGACAACAGGCCGGCGCCGATGGCGGCGGGCGCCATCGTCCCGGCCGTCAGAATTCCGGCGAGAAGGCACAAACCGGCAAACGGGACCACGGCCCGGCGACGTTTCACGAATTCGAGATTAGGCATCGGGCGATAAAGCTTCCGTTCGGTGAGACATGTGCCTCACCGGGCCAACCTGCCGAGCAGCGCCGAGGCGACCGAAACGGCCACCGCCGTCGCCGCGGCCAGCACGGCGAAGTCGGTGCCGAGGTGGGCGGGAGTTCCGATGAGCAGGCCGCGCAGCGCGTCGACCTGGTAGCTCAGCGGGTTGACGTGGCTGAGCACCTTCAGCCACGACGGCATCAGGTCCACCGGGTACAGCGCGTTCGAGCCGAAGAACAGCGGCATCGTGATCGCCTGCCCGATACCCATCAGGCGTTCGCGCGACAGCACGATCCCGGCGATCACGATGGACAGGCAGCAGAAGAACGCCGAACCGAGCACGAGGACGACGGCCATGGCCAGCAGCTTCAGCGGGTTGGCGGTCAGCCCGACGCCGAGCACCGCGGCCAGTATCAGCACGATCAGCGCCTGGACCAGCGCGCGGAGCCCGGCGGCGAACGCCTTCCCCGCGACGAGCGCCGCGCGCGGGGTCGGGGTGACCAGGAGCTTGGCGAGCACGCCGGCGTCGCGCTCCCAGATGATCTGGATGCCGTAGAAGATCGCGATGAACAGCGCCGACTGGGCCAGGATGCCCGGCGCCAGGAAGTCGAGGTACGGCGTCGAGCCGGTCGGGATCGCGCGCAGCCTGCTGAAGGTTTCCCCGAAGATCAGCAGCCACAGCGCGGGCTGGATCGCCCTGGTGAGCAGCTCGGTCTGGTCGCGCCGCAGCTTCTGCAGCTCCACCAGGCACATCGCGCCGACGCGGGCGCCGAGCACGCGCAGCCGGCGCAGCGGGCCCGGGTCAGCCGAGGCGGCGGGCGGTACGGCGAGTGGCACGGACACCGCGGATCCCTCCTTCTTCCCGGTCGAGGCGGTTCCCCGTCACCGCGCGGAACACTTCGTCCAAAGTGGATTCCGGACCGAGGCCGGCCTCCAGCTCGGCCGGGGTGCCCAGCGCGCGGATCCGGCCGGCGTGCATCAGGGCGACGCGGTCGCAGTACTGCTCGGCTTCGTCCATGTAGTGCGTGGTGACGAGCACCGTCATGCCGGTCGCCTCGCGGATCGAGGCGATGCGGTCCCACACCGACGACCGGGCGACCGGGTCGAGCCCGATCGTCGGCTCGTCGAGGATGAGCAGCCGCGGCGAGCTGACCAGGGCCTGGGCCAGTTCGAGGCGGCGAATCATGCCTCCGGAGTACGTCTTAGCCGTGCGGTCGGCGTCGCCGGCGAGCCCGACGAGGTCCAGGGCGAGCCGCACCTGCTCGGCCCGCTGTCGGCGGGGCACGTCGAAGAGCCGGGCGAACAGGGCGACGTTCTCGCGGCCGGTCAGCGCGCCGTCCGCGGACAGCTGCTGCGGGACGTACCCGATCAGCCGCCGCACGGCCATCCGGCGGCGGGCGACGTCGACGCCGAAGACGGTGATGCGGTCCGGCGTGGTCGGCAGCAGCGTGGTGATCATCCGGAGGGTGGTCGTCTTGCCGGCGCCGTTCGGGCCGAGCAGGCCGAACACCTCGCCCGGGTGGATTTCCAGGTCGACGCCGTCCACCGCGCGGGTCGCGCCGAACGAGTGGCTGAGGCCGGTGCAGCGCACCGCCGCGGGTTCGGTCATGGTTGCTCCTTCAGGATGCCCATGAGTTTTTCGAGCGCCGGCAACGCCTGGCCGATGGCGTCGATGTCCTCTTCGGACAATCGGGCGAGGGCGTCGGCGACGAGCCCGGTGCGGGCGCGGCGCCAGGCCGCCATCCGATCGGCCGCGGCGGCGGTGATCTCCAGCCGCGCCGCGCGCCGGTCGGCGGGATCGGCCTCCCGGCGCAGCAGTCCGCTGTCGGCGAGCTGGTTGACCAGCGTGCTGACCGAGTTGTTCGCCAGGTGCAGTTCGCGGGCGGCCGCGGCGACGCCGATGCCGGGGTGGTCGGCCACGACACGCAGGAGCTCGACCTGCGCGCCCGGCAGCGGAACGCCCGGCACATCGGCACGCACCCGCCGCCGCACCACCCGGCGAATCCCCTGGACGGTGCCCAGCAGCCGGTCGGCGAGTTCGGTCATGCCCCCGAAGGTAGCTCTGCCCCAGAGCTATTAGCAACGCTAAATGTCCGCTTGGCGAGGAAAGGGGGAAGCTGCCGCGGGCGGCTTCGATTGGGGCCGGCCGCGGCCCGAACCGCGCTGAGGTGCTCGTCCGGGGGCGGGGTGCGTCGTAGCCTCGCCCGCCGCACTGCCGCACTGCCGCACTGCCGCACTGCCGCACTGCCGCACTGTCGCACTGTCGCACTGCCGCACTGCCGCACTGCCGCACCGCCCGCACCGCCCGCACCGCCGCACCGCCGCACCGCCTGGGCCGGCTGCCGCGAGGGCATGATCGCCGCCGCGTGAGGCGAGAGGGGATACCGCTGATCGGCGGAACCTACCCGGAGTGACCGTTCGGCGGCGGACCGGTGCCGTTCGCCGCGCCGCGGCGGGAGTTGTGCTCCGGAACGGGCCGTGCGGGCGCATGCTGTCCCCTCCGGCCCCGCGTCCCCGCGCCTGACGTCCACAGTGGACACTGCCAGTGCGCCCGGTCCGGCGGCCTCCGAAATGAGGATAGGAACGTTCGTCGTGACCCTGCTGGACAGCAAGCTGGTCCGGTGCTGGACCTCCCGCCCGCACCTGCAGTCCCTCTACTCCCTCGCCGCGGCCGCCCCGCGGATGCGTGCCGCGCTCGGGCTCGCGCCCACCGGCGGTGGCACCGTCGACTTCAAGGTGGCCGGGGACGCGCTGGCCCGCACCGCGGCGGAGCTGATCGCCGCGACGTCGGCGCGGCTGCCGGTGCACCCGCTGGTGACACAGGACCTGCACGGCCGTTCGACGGTCCGGTGCTGGCGCCGCGACCGCGACCTGCGCGTGCTGACCAGCGACCTGGTCGACGTCGCCGAGCGGCTGGCCAGGGCGGGGTACGGCGGCTCCCTGCGTTTCGCGACCGTCGAGTTCGCCGAGCCGGCCGGGCGCCGCGAGGGGAAGCTGGCCCTGGTGTACCTGTTCGACCGTGGGACGTTCCACACCGCGGGGCCGGGAGCCCGGCCGCTGGACCGGGCGCTGGAGCTGCGTGCCCGGGCCGCGTTGCACGGCGCGCTGCCGCTGGAACCGGTCGCGCAGCGGCGGTTCGTCCTCTGAGGTGGCGCTGAAAATCCGCCGATTGGCGCAGGTCACGCGTTCTGCGAGGATGCTGCTCTCGTCCGATCGAAGGAGATGGCCGTGGCTTCTCGCCTGAACCCGTACCTGAGCTTCCGCGACGACGCGCGGCAGGCCATGGAGTTCTACAAGAGCGTCTTCGGCGGCACGCTCACCCTGAACACGTTCGGGGAATTCGGCTCACCCGAAGGGGCGGATGCGGACAAGGTCATGCACGCCCAGCTGGAGGCCGAAAACGGCTTCACGCTGATGGCGTCGGACACCCCGGCCGGGATGGAGCACAACCCGGGCACGAACATCTCGGTCAGCCTCAGCGGGGACGACGCCGACGACCTGCGCGGCTACTGGGACAAGCTGAGCGACGGCGGCACCGTGACGGTTCCCTTCGAAAAGCAGATGTGGGGCGACGAATTCGGCGCCTGCGTCGACAAATTCGGCATCCCCTGGATGGTCAACGTCGTGCACGCCTAGCCACGAGCCGTTGCAGCCGGTGCCCGCGTCGGTGACGATGGGGGAACCGGCGTGGCGTGGCGCCGGGCCGAAGGAGGCCCGATGGCGGGTTTTCCCTGGACGTGTGCGCAGTGCGGCGCGGTCAACGACCCCGCCGCCCGGCGCTGCGGCACCTGCGCGGGCCTGGCACCGGGCCGGGCTCGCGCGCGGGCGCTGTGGGTGCTGCTGACCCTGATGGTGGTCGCCGGTGTGGCGGTGGGCGGCGTGCTGCTGTTCGCCGGGGAGCCGGAGCCTCCGCCGTCCGCGTCGGGGCCCTTCCCGGCGTACACGACCCCCGCGCTGCCGACCACCAAGACCGTCGTCACGACCGCGAACGCCGTCACGCCGCCCAGCACGCCGTCGCCGTCCACGACCGCGACCACGCCGACGGACAAGCCCTGCCCGGAGGACGCGGCGCGCTACCTGCCCGGTGGCACGGGCACGGCGCTGCTCGTCGCGCAGACCGCGAAGTCCGTCGTGACGATCTGCCGGGTCGCCGACGGCCGGATCTTCTACGACGGCCAGGCCCGCGGGCAGGCGGCGTCGGACGAAACCCACATCGTGCTGCCGGCTCAGGCCGAGGGCAGCGGCTTCGTCGCGGTCAACGGCGACTACCGCTATCAGGTCGACGGCGGCAGGCTGGTCGTGTCGGCCGGGTCCGAGGTGCTCTCGGACGAGGAGCTGACCACGGTCGGCTGAGTGCCGAACAGCTCGTCCACCGGCTCGGCGTCGAACCCCAGGTCGGCCCGCATCCGGGCACGCATGACGCGGTAGCCGCGCTGGCCGGCGTCCCAGGCGGGCCGGAGGCTGGTGCGGTCGCGCTTCGGGTCGAGCAGCATCGCGGCCAGCCGCATCCGGGGCAGCGTGGCGTCACTGACCAGCCGCCGGACCGCCTCCGGCGCGTGCAGCACGACGGGCCCGAGCGCGTGCTGGGCCTCGCTGCGCACCTCGCGCAGCTCGCCGATCTGGTGTTCGTCGAGTTCGCCGTCCGCTTCGACGACCGTCCGGGCCTGGAAGAGCACGCCGTCGAACGCTTCGAGGACACCCATCAGCTGGGCGTAGGCGTCGGCGCGGGTCTCGTGGGTCCGGGCTTCGCGTTCGCGCTGCCAGCGGCGCTCCTCGCGGGCGGCCTCTTCGGCCATCCGGCGGGCCTCCCGCCGTCCCGAAAGGACCTGGGTCAGGATCACGCCGGCGAGGCCGAGCAGGGCGACGACGATCGGAATCCACACCGGGACCTGGGAACCCACGTGCGCACCCTACCCAGGATGTGAGAGTGGCGGCGGCCACCCGGCCCGAATCCGCATGCTGGAGCCATGGCTTTTCCGCTCGACAACCCCACTTGGGCGTCGCTGACCGGCCCGCACGCCCACTTCGCCGAACGGCAGGGCCGCGTCCTGCGCTACCCGGAGGACGTCGCGCCGTTCCTGGCGCTGCCCGACGACCCCGGCGAGCAGGACTGGCGGGACGTCGCCGAACTCGCCGGGCCGGGCGGGACCGTCGTGCTGGCCGCGACCACCGCGCGGCCGCCGGCGGGCTGGGAGGTGCTCGACGAGACCCCCGGCGTGCAGCTGGTCGACGAGGGCGTCGCGGCCGCGCCCGAGCCGGAGGCGGTGCGGCTGGGCCCCGCGGACGTGCCGGAGATGCTGGACCTCGTCGAGCGGACGCGGCCGGGACCGTTGCGGAAGCGGACCGTCGAGCTCGGCACGTACCTCGGCATCCGGCGCGGCGGCGCGCTCGTCGCGATGGCCGGTGAGCGGCTGCACCCGCCGGGCCACACGGAGATCAGCGCGGTCTGCACGGACCCGGCGTACCGCGGGCAGGGTCTCGCGACGCGGCTGGTGCTCGCGGTGGCGGCGGGCATCCGCGAACGCGGTGAGACCCCGATGATGCACGCGGCGGCGGGGAACACCTCGGCGATCCGCCTCTACCTCTCCCTGGGGTTCGCCCTGCGGGCGCGGCCGGACTTCGTGGCGGTGCGCGTGCCGCTCGCGGTCGCGGTCTAGGCACCGGTCGACGAGCCGGGCCGGACGATCATCAACACCGTCACCGCGGCCCACAGCAGGTTGAACACGCCGGTCAGCATGGCCAGCCGGCCGAGGATGTCCGAAGTGGACTCCTCGGCCGCCAGCAGCCGCTTCTGGCGCGGCAGGATCAGCAGGCCGAGCACGGCGGCCGCGACCGCCGTCAGGCCGATCGACACGAGCAGCCACGGGTCGCCCATCACGTGCATCGTGCCGGCGACACCGAAGCCGAACACCGGCACCGCGACGGCCGCGTAGGCGTACACGCGGCAGATCCGGTGCAGCAGGGTCGCTGCTTTGCCGTCGCCCCGGCGGACCGCGGCGGGGAACATGCTGGCCGCGACCGCGACCGGGCCCACGGCGAGAATCGCCGCGAGGACGTGAATCGAGAGCAGGATTTTCGACACGCCCCGAAACTAGTGATCTTCGAGGGTGCCGGGGAGTGGCTGAATTGCCATGAACCGCCGGGATCCGGCCAGTCGGCGTCCGGATGTCGATCCGGGGCTCGCCGGTTCGACGTCCGGGTAAGGGGAAGGAGAGCCCGATGACCGCCACGACCACCACCCCGAACCGGGTCCGGAGCCTGCCGGTCCTGCTCGCCACCGAGGACGACGCCGAGGACATGGGCCTGCTGGCGCCCGACGACCGGCTGACCTGCCACGTGCACGGCCGGTGGATCCACCAGTGCGTCGCCTCGCCGGCGCACGTCAGCCCGGTCACCCGTCACCGCTGGTGTCGCGGCTGCGGGACCGAGCTGGTCGTCGCGGTCGACGAGCTGTCCCTGACCGTCGCGATGTCCTGCCCGCGCTGTGGTCACGGCGGCAGCGCCGCCACCACCCGGCTGACCGCGGCCTGCCGCGCGAGCCTCGCCGCCGAGCGCGCCGCCCGTCAGGCGGCTTAGCCCGGCACCCACATCGTGACGCGGGTGCCGCGGCCCGGCTGCGAGTCCACCGTGCCGTGCCCGCCGACCTCGGCCAGCCGCGCCATGATGGACTGGCTGATGCCGAAGCCCGGGGGCCGGTCGCGGACGTCGAAGCCCAGGCCCTGGTCGCGGGCCACCACCGCGATCCCGCCGTCGCGTTCCTCCACGCGCAGCACGACCTGTTTCGTCCCCGAGTGCTTCACCGTGTTGCGCAACGCTTCCCGGACCGCTTCGCACAACGCGGTCCGCCGGTCCTGCGACACCTTGTGGTCGTCGGCGAAGTCCGCGGCGACGAGCTGGGTGCGCAGGCCGTCGCGGGCGAGCTCGGTGGCGACGTCGGCGAGTTCGACCGCGAACCCGCGCGTCGACCCGGTCGGCACCGGCTCGGTGATCCGGCGGCGCAGCTCGGCCGCCTCCGCCTTGGCGACCGAACGCAGTTCCGACAGCCGGGTGGCGGCCTGGGCGTCGTCGCCCGGTGCCGAGATGGCCAGCGCTTCGAGGGTCTGCAGGACGCTGTCGTGCATGATCCGCCGCGTCCGGCGGCGCTCGGCCTCGCGTCCGCGGCGCAGCCCGATGTCCACCGCGAACCGCGTGCCGACGCCGAGCAGGATGAGGATGGCCACGGCGAGCACGATCGCCACCGCGAGCGCCACCATGCAGCCGATCGACCGCGTCAGGGCGAGCTGGTGGCTCAGGGGCAGGCCGCCGGCCAGGGTGAGCGCGGCCCGGAACGGCACGGCCGCGGCGAACAGCCACAGCGCCGCGGGCAGCCCGGACGTGCCGGCCCACATGGCGACCGAGCCGACCAGCCAGGTCCAGGACACGTCGACGGCGAACGGCTGGATGGCGGGCGGGGCCGTCACGGCGACCACGAGGTTGAGGACCACGCCGAGGGAAAGGTCCAGACCGAGGGCGCGCCCGGTGAGCCGCGCCCGCAGGCCGCCCGCGCGCAGCACCCAGACGACGGCGGCCACGTTGGCGGCGACGGCGAAGACGGTGGCGCCGAGCACCGGCCCGAGCCCGAGCACGCCGTTCGCGGCGGTGAACCCGATGAACACCTTGACGAACGCGGCGGCCCGGTAGGCCAGCGGCACGGCAACCCAGTAGCGCGAGGCGCGGGCGAGCGTCGCGTCCCCGACGGCGGTGAGGTCGCCGCTGTCGGCAACGGGCTCGGCGGGGTCCGCGGGTGTCCCGCTGCGCAGCAGCGTGCGGACGAAGGCGCGTGGCGGTGCGGCAGAGCCCGCCTCGGGCATCGGTGGTCCCCATTCATCCGGCCGTCCGGGCGGCCTGAGCCTGGCAGCGGGGAAGGGGGATAGTCAACCATCCTGCCCAGGAGCCAGCCCGCTGGAGCAAAGCCCTCGACCGGTTCGTGATCTACGGCCGATCGGGGCGGCCGGCAGTCGCGGAGACGGGGAGCCGCGACTCGCGGGGCACGCGGCGCGGAGCCCGCCGGCCGGGCGGCGGTTTCGGCCGGGGCGGTGGTTGGGTTCAGCGGGGGTGCGCGGTCCCGGTGGCCCGCGCGGGGGAGTGGCCGGGGCCGCGGTGCGGCCGGTTGCGGCGGGCCGAGCGCGGCTCACCGCTCGACCGGCCCGCGTCGCGCCGTCAGTACGCGTGGAACATCGTGTCCTCGCCCGTGTACTCCGCCCAGCCCGGCGAACCCGTCGTCGCGAAGCGGTGCCAGGCGCCGTTCAACTCGGCCGCCAGCTCGTGCGGCGGGTTCTCGCCGAGCAGGCCGCGCGGTCCCGACAGCGCGTCCAATGCTCCGAACACGAACGGCAGCTCCAGTCCGTGGCACGCGCCCAGCCTGCCTTCGAGCAGGGGCGAGCCCCACTCGAACTCGTACCGGAACGTCCGGCCGGTGTGGTTGGCGGCCAGGTCGCGCACGCCGTCGCGGAAGACCAGGTCCGTCAGGGCCTCGACCAGGACCTCGCCCGCCGTGCGGCCCGAGCCCAGTCCGTACGCGTACAGCACGCCCGCCGGGTCCGGGTGGGACACCGCCAGAGAGGCCACCGCCTGGTCGTCGGTGACCGCTTCGAGCACGCCCGTCGGCACCAGGTAGAGGCGCATCTCTTCGCTGCAGCTGCCCACGATCAGGTCGACGTCGCGGCCCGCGCCCGCCTTGATCGCCTTGGCCGGGTGCTGGGGCAGGACGTCGTCGCCCACCACCGGGAGGAACGGGCTCAGGCCGTAGCCGCGGTCGTAGCCCAGCGCGTCGCGCAGGTCGGGGGCGCCGCCCGGCCGCAACACCGCGTCCTGGGCGTCGAGCAGCTGCTCGGTCGACACCTTGCGGAACGCCTCCGCGGTCGGCTCCGCCTTCAGCTCGTCGGCGACCACCTTGGCCAGCCGGCGGCCCTGGACGCCGTCGCGGACCATGTCCGGGTGTCCGCTTTGGACGATGGCGCGGTGGAAGAGCCCTGTGGCAAGGGGCGAGCCGAGCAGGCAGGAGACGCTGACGGCGCCCGACGCCGCGCCGAAGAGCGTGACGTTGGCGGGGTCGCCGCCGAACGCGGCGATGTTCTCCCGCACCCAGTGCAGGGCCGCGAGCTGGTCGCGCAGGCCGAGGTTGGTCGTGCCGCCGTCCAACGGGAGGAATCCGTCGATGCCGAGCCGGCACTGCACCGTCACCAGCACCGCGCCGGCGCGGGCGAACGCCGTGCCGTCGTGGACCGCGGCGGAGGCGGCGCCGCCGAGGAACGCGCCGCCGTGCACGAACACCAGCACCGGCAGCGATGCGCCGCCCGGCTGCGGCGTCCAGACGTCCACCGTCAGGTACTCCGGTCCCGGGCGCCAGCCGGTGCCGGTGAGCGGGGTCAGGTCGAGACCGGGCACGTCGTGACGGCGCTGCGGCGCCGTCGGCCCCGGTCTCCGGGTGTCTCGGATGCCCTCCCACGGCGGTGCCGGGACGGGCTCGGCGAAGCGCAGTTCGCCGTCGGGCGCGGCGGCGTACGGGATGCCGCGGAAGAGCGCCACGCCGGCGGGGGTGACCTGACCGCGGACCGCGCCGGACGTGGTGGGGACGACGGGGTCGGTCATGCGGGGGTCCCTTCGTGGACTGTCGGGGGAAGCGCCCGTCAGCCTAGGACCGCGGACGGGCCGCCGTCATGGGCGTTCCGTCTCCGAGGTTGTCGCGGATGGATAACGGCGCGGGCAGGGCGTCCGGGAACGCCCTGCCCGCGCCGGTCAGCCCTCGAGGAGGTCCTCGATGGTGATCGGGATGTGCCGGACCCGGATGCCGGTGGCGTTGTACACGGCGTTGGCGACCGCCGCGGCCATGCCGACCGTGCCGATCTCGCCGAGGCCCCGCGCGCCGACCGCGTTGTGCAGCGTGTCGGGGTACTCGACGAACTGGACGTCGACCTCCGGGATGTCGGCGTTGACCGGCAGCAGGTAGCTCGCGAAGTCACCGTTGGCGAGCCGGCCGTTCGCCTCAATCTCCAGGCCCTCGTGCAGCGCGGCCGAGACACCCCAGATCATGCCGCCCATGAGCTGGCTGCGGGCCGCCTTGTCGTTGATGATCCGGCCCGCGTCGAACACCCCGAGCATCCGCGACACCCGCGCCTCGCGCGTCCACCTGTGCACCCGGACCTCGCAGAACTGGGCGCCCCACGAGGCGAACGAGTGCTTGGTCAGCTCCTCGCCGGGCGCCGACGTGCCGGTCACCTCGACCGTTTCGCGGCCCACCGTCCGCAGCAGCTCGCCGAAGGTCATCGACTCGCCGTCGGCGAAGACACAGCCGTCGGCGTAGGTGACCTGGCGCCCCTCGAACGGTGCGCCGGGGTCGGCGGCGAGCGCGGTGAGTTCGTCGATCGCCTTGGTGGCGGCGAGCATGATCGCGGTGCCCGCGCTCGCCGTCGCCGTGGAGCCACCGGACATGCCGCCCGGCGGGAGGGCCGAGTCGCCGAGGCGCGGGGTGATCCGGTCCGCCGGGATGTCCAGCGATTCGGCGCCGACCAGGGAAAGCACGGTCAGCAGGCCGGTGCCGGGGTCCGCGCCGCTCGTCGCGACGACGGCGGTGTCGTCGGCCCGCAGCGTGATGCCGACGGTCGCCGGGAACCGCAGGGCGGGAAACACCGCGGTGGCGACGCCCATGCCGACGAGCCAGTCGCCGTCGGTGCGGGTGCCCGGCGGGCGGTGTGCCCAGCCGAAGCGGTCGGCGCCGATGCGGAAGCACTCGTCGAGGTGCTTGCTCGACCACTGCAGGTCGTGGCCGGGCGGCGCCGTCGAGTTGTTGCGGACGCGCAGCTCGATCGGGTCCATGCCGAGCTTCACGGCGAGCTCGTCGATCGCGCTCTCCAGCGCGAACGAGCCGGGTGCCTCGCCGGGGGCCCGCATGAACGTGGTCGGCGGGACGTTCAGCGGCACGATCTTCTGGCTGATCGACAGGTTCTTCGTGGCGTACCACTCGCGCGAGGTGCCGTGCGACGTCGGTTCGACGAACGACCGCGCGGTGTCGGTGTGGCACCACGAGTCGTGCCGCAGGGCGACCAGGGTGCCGTCCGGCTCGGCGCCGATCGCGAGCTTCTGGACCGTCGCGGCCCGGCCGGCGGTGGCGGTGAAGACCTGTTCGCGGGTGAGCGCGGCCTTCACCGGCCGGCCAAGAGCGCGGGCGGCCGCCGAGGCCAGGAACGCCGGTGTGGACGTCCGCCCCTTGCCGCCGAACGCGCCGCCGACGAACGGGTTGACCGCGTGGACGGCTTCGGGCGCCAGTTGGAGGGCCATGGCCAGTTCCGCCGCCTGCATGTGCGACGCCTGGTTTCCGCTGTAGACGGTCAGCTCGCCGTCGTCCCACACCGCGACCGCCGAGTGCGGCTCCATCGCGGCGTGGTTCTGCGTGGCGGTCGTGTAGGTCGCCTCGACGACCACCGGGCTCGCGGCCAGAGCGGCTTCGAAGGATTCGACGCCGTCTTCGAGCACCTCGATCTCCGGGGGAGCGCCGTCCATGGCCGGTGGTGCGGGCTCGGCCGAGTCGAGGTGCTCGGCGAGCGAGGTCCGGGCGGGCCGCTCGCGATAGGCCACCTCGACGAGCGCTGCGGCGTCCCTGGCCTGCTCGAACGTCTCCGCGACCACGAAGCCGATCGGCTGGCCGTAGTAGGTGACTTCCTTGTCCTGCAACGGAACCCACGTGTCGCCGAAGATCGGCAGGCTCGGGGTGCCGAGGGGCAGCGGGTCGAACGGCGTGTACACCTCGAGCACGCCGGGCGCGCTCTTCGCCGCGGTGGTGTCCACGGCCTCGACTTCACCGTGGGCGATCGTGCTGAGCAGGACGTAGCCGTAGACCATGCCGTCGAAGGTGTGGTCGGCGCCGTACTTGGCCGCGCCGGTGACCTTCAGCGGCGCGTCGAGCCGGGCGATCATCGGGAGCTCCCGTCGGTCAGTTCGAGCAGGGCGCGGACGATGGTCCGGTGCAGCAGCGGCACCTTGAACCCGTTCTCGGACAACGGTCGTGCGCCGTCGGCGGCCACGGCCGCGGCCGCTTCGAAGGCGGCCTCGGTCGCCGGGCCACCGCGCAGGGCTTCTTCGACGGACGGCAGCCGCCACGGCACCGTCCCGACGCCGCCGGCCGCGACACGGGCGTCGGCGACGACCCCGTCCCGGACGTCCAGCGCGACGGCGGCGGAGCACAGCGCGAACTCGTAGGACTGCCGGTCGCGCACCTTGACGTAGGTGGAGTTCGCGGCCCAGTCCAGCCGGGGCACGATCACCTCGGTGATCAGTTCGCCGGGGCGCAGGTCGTTCTCCACGGCCGGGGTGTCGCCGGGCAGCTGGTAGAAGTCGCCGAGCGCGACCTCGCGGGTGCCGGTCGCGTCCGCCAGCCGCAGGCGGGCGTCGAGGGCGATCAGGGCGACGGCGACGTCGCTGGCGTGCGTGGCCACGCACGAATCGCTCGTGCCGAGGATCGCGTGCATCCGGTTCGCGCCGTCGATCGCGGAGCAGCCGCTGCCGGGAACGCGCTTGTTGCACGGCATGGCGACGTCGCGGAAGTACGAGCAGCGCGTGCGCTGCAGCAGGTTCCCGCCGATGCTGGCCATGTTCCGCAGCTGCTGGGACGCGCTCAGCAGCAGGGCGCGCGAGATCGCCGGGTAGACGCCCGGGTGCGCGGCGATGGCGCCCATCCGCTCGAGCGCGCCGAAGCGCAGCCCGTCGGTGGTGTCGATGCCGCGCAACGGCACGCCGTTGATGTCCAGGACGTGCTGCGGCGTCAGGACGTCGAGCTTCATGAGGTCGACCAGGGTCGTCCCGCCGGCGAGGTAGGTGCCGGGCGTGGCGACCGCCGCTTCGACGGTGGTGGGTGCGGTCAGCTCAAAGGGACGCATCGGCCCGCCTCGCCTGCTCGACCGCCTTGACGATGTTCGGGTAGGCCGCGCACCGGCAGAGGTTGCCGGACATGAACTCCCGCACGTCTTCGACGTCCTGCTCGACGGCGGCGACCGCCGACATGATCTGCCCGGCGGTGCAGAACCCGCACTGCAGGGCGTCCTGGTCGACGAACGCCTGCTGCACCGGGTGCAGCCCGTCCTCTGTGGACAGTCCTTCGACGGTGGTCACGGGCTGCTTGACGGTCGCGGCCAGGGTGAGGCACGACAGCACGGGCTTGCCGCCGACGTGCACGGTGCAGGCACCGCACTGCCCGCGGTCGCAGCCCTTCTTCGGGCCGGTGACCGCGAGGCGCTCGCGCAGCGCGTCCAAGAGTGTGACGCCGGGATCGACGTCCAGCTGTTCGGTTCGGCCGTTGACTTCGAGTGAGATTTCCACTGGTCTCTTTCCGCGGAGCCGGGCAGGCTGCCCGACGGTGTGGTGGGGCGGTCACACGGGGAGCGGATACTCATCCGCTTCACTCGGTCGCGAGGCTAGCGGATTACAATCCGCTTGGCAACGAGCCGGGCAGGCTGGAGTCGCTCCAGCACTCGGCTAGATTCAGCGGGACGGCACGACCTCCGGGAGGAACGATGACGACCGGATCGGTCAGCCCACGCCGCGCGGACACGCGGCGCAACCACGAGCGCATCCTCGCCGCGGCGGCGGCCTCGCTGGCCGACACGGGCGAGGTCTCGTTCAACGCGATCGCCAAGCAGGCCGGGGTCGGCGTCGGCACGGTCTACCGGCACTTCCCGACGCCGGAGGCGCTGATCCTGGCGGTCTACCGGCGGGAGGTCCGGCACATCGTGGAGGTCGTGCCGGTGCTGCTGGAGAAGCACGCCCCGGACGAAGCGCTCCGGGTGTGGGTGACCGACCACGTCGCTCACTACATGATGACGAAGAAGGGCCTGGCCGACGCCCTGCGGACCGCGACGGCGGCCCGGGGGGAACTGCCGAGCGACGCCTTCGAGGACATGCTCGGCGCGGTGTCGGAGATGCTCGAAGCCAACGTGGCGGCCGGCACGGTCCGGCCGGGCCTGACCCCGGTCCTGGTCATGCGCGGCCTCGGCGGCCTGCTGTGGCTCGACCCGAACGGCGACTGGCGGCGCGACGCGGCGGAGCTCGCGGACCTGCTCTGGCACGGGCTGGCCGCGCACCCCGGCTAGGCCCCGCCCTCGCCGAGGCGGACGGTCACGGTGACCCGCCCCTTCGCGTCGCGGTGGGCGACCGCGTTCCCGGTGCGGTCGGTGTCGTCGAGCTCGAGCGAGATCGGGCCGCCGTCGCCGGTGAAGTTGCGCCACCACGACTTCGCGTCGGGCATCATCACGCGGATGGTGACGACGTCGCCCGCCCGCCGGTAGCCGACCGGCGTGCTGAAGGTGCGGCCCGACCGGCGGCCCGTGTAGGTGATCTGCGTGAGGTGCCGCCGGACCAGCGGTCCCCAGCGCGGTGACGTCCGGAGCGCGCCCACGCAGGTGTTGTACCGGGCGATCGCGGTGCGGGGGAGCGGGCCTCGGTATTCCACGGCAGCCTCCTTGGGGTGGTGCCGCCACCGTACCGGAAAACGGAGAGACGTGTTCCGGTTGCGGGCGTGACCACCGCGGGAGGCTCGCAGCGGCGGGATGTGCCGGTGGTGCTCGGTCGGTGGCCGACCATGGGCAGCCGGCATCGCAGGATGGGCGGTCACGGTACCCGGAACGCGGTGCTGGAGCGTTTTGCTGACCGACGCTTGCGCCGGCTGGTTCGGTGGGTGGGTCGATGCCGGTAGATCCGGCGATCGTGCGCTGCCCCGGGGCTGGGCCGAGCTACACGGATCAGCTGGGCTTGATCACGCGCTCGGCCGCTCGGGGCGCGGCCTCGCCCGCGGTAAGGCCCGAGCGATGCGCGGTGTGCGCACCTGCGGCATCTCCGCGGCGATCCCGGACCTGCAGAGCGGGACGGGCCCCGCAACCGCCGCGGTTCCCGCGGCGGTCGACCACCTTTCGGCCCAGTGAACGCCCACGGCCGCAACGGCATTGAACGCCACCTCGCGCCGCTCGGCCGTGATGCGGGCCGCGCTGCCGGTTCGAGGTTGGTCTCGTTACAGGTGGCTTCTCGAACCCGGGGAGATTGTCAGATGCCCCACGCAGGGCAGCCGCACGGGTT
This sequence comes from Amycolatopsis bullii, assembly GCF_014654205.1. Classification (GTDB taxonomy): domain Bacteria; phylum Actinomycetota; class Actinomycetes; order Mycobacteriales; family Pseudonocardiaceae; genus Amycolatopsis; species Amycolatopsis plumensis. The sequence goes on along the minus strand of NZ_BNAW01000025.1, from coordinate 16,632 downwards.
GCGGAGCCGGGCCCGTTCGCCGACCGCGGTGACCGGGACGGGCTCCGGCAATGGCGGCGGCACGGCGAGCGCCGGGTCGATCCGAGTGGGCGTGGCGGAACCTCTGCCCGACGCCGCCGAGCCTCAGCTCGAGGTGGGGAAGGTGAAGGCGGCCTCGCTGTGCGGCCAGCGGGTGGTGACGACCTTGGCGCGGGTGTAGAAGCGGACGCCCGCGGGGCCGTGGATCGGGCTGTCGCCGATGAGGGAGTCCTTCCAGCCGCCGAACGAGTAGTACGACATGGGGACCGGGATCGGCACGTTGACGCCGATCATGCCGACCTTCACCTCGCGCTGGAACTTGCGCGCCGCCTCCCCGCTGGCGGTGAAGACGGCGGTGCCGTTGCCGTACGGGTTGGCGTTGATGACGGCGATCGCCTCGTCGAGGGTCTCGGTGCGGACGATCGCCAGCACCGGGCCGAAGATCTCGTCGCGGTAGGCGTCCATCTCCGGGGTGACCTCGTCGAGCAGGGACGGGCCGACGAAGAAGCCTTCCTCGTGGCCTTCGACCTTCAGGTCACGGCCGTCGACGACGACCTTCGCGCCCTGCTCCGCGCCGCGGGTGACGGAGTGCACCACGCGCTCGCGGGCGGCTTCGGTGACGACCGGGCCCATGTCGCTGGCCGGGTCGGTGCCGGGGCCGACGCGCACTTCGCGGGCCTTGCGTTCGAGGATCTCCACCAGCCTGTCTCCGGCCGGGCCGACCGCGACGCCGACGGAAATGGCCATGCAGCGCTGGCCGGCCGAGCCGAACGCGGCGGCGGTGAGATGGTCGGCGGCGTACTCGAGGTCGGCGTCGGGCAGGACGACCGCGTGGTTCTTCGCGCCGCCGAGGGCTTGGACGCGCTTGCCGGCGGCGGTGCCGCGCTCGTGGACGTACTTGGCGATCGGCGTGGAGCCGACGAACGACACCGCCGCGATGCCGGGGTGGTCCAGGATCGCGTCGACGGCGGTCTTGTCGCCGTGCACGACGTTGAAGACGCCGTCGGGCAACCCGGCTTCGGCGTAGAGCCGGGCGACGAAGTTCGAGGCCGACGGGTCGCGCTCGCTGGGCTTGAGGACGAAGGTGTTGCCGGTGGCGATGGCGATCGGGTGCATCCACAGCGGCACCATGATCGGGAAGTTGAACGGCGTGATCCCGGCGACCACGCCCAGGGGCTGGTGGAAGTCGTGCACGTCGACGTCCCGCGAGACCTGGTCGGAGAAGCTGCCCTTGAGGGCGTCGGCGATGCCGCAGGCGTACTCGACGACCTCGCGGCCGCGGACGATCTCGCCGCGAGCGTCTTCGATCACCTTGCCGTGCTCGGCGGAGATGATCCGGGCGAGCTCGTCTTCGTGCCGCACGAGCAGCTCGCGGAAGGCGAACATCACCTTGGTGCGCTGGGACAGCGAGGAGTTGCCCCACGACTCGAAGGCCTTGCCCGCGGCCGCGACCGCGGTGTCCACATCGGACGCTTCGGCGAGCAGGACCGCCGCCTGCCGGCGCCCGGTGGCCGGGTCGTAGACCGGCGCCGTGCGGGTCGAGCCCGCCGGCGTGGCCGTGCCGTTGATCCAGTGTTCGATGGTGTTCACGGTGTCCTCCGGGTAGTGGCGCCGGTGCGGGTTCACAGCAGTCCGACGGCGGTGTCGACGGCCTTGGCGACATCGCCGTCGTGGGGGTAGAGCAGCGACCGGCCGACCACCAGCCCCTGCACCGTCGGCTGGTTCAGGGCCCGCTGCCAGGCGGCGAAGGCCGCGTCCGGGTCCTTGACCTCGCCGCCGAGCAGGACGGCCGGCAGGGTCGAGGACGCCAGCACGCGCTCCATCTCGTCCACCACGGGCAGCTTGAGCCACGTGTAGGCCGAGGAGCGGCCGAGGCCGGCGGCGATCGTGATCGACTTGATCACGGCGTCGGGGGAGAGGTCGTTCTGCAGGCGCCCGTCGACCCACCTCGACAGGAACGGCTCGACCAGCGCGAGCAGCTTGCGGTCGGCCAGCTCGTTGACGGCCTTCGCGGTGTTCTCCAGGACGCTGGGCGTGGCCGGATCCTCCAGGCAGATCCTGGTCAGGGTCTTGCCGCCGTCGAACCGCATCCGCTCGATCGCTTCCGCGTCGTAGCAGGCGAAGCGGTCGTCGATCTCGAAGCTCGACCCGGCCAGGCCGGTGCGGTTCATCGAGCCGAGCACCGTCTTGCCGTCGAGCACGCCGAGCAGCAGCAGGTCGTCGATGACGTCCGCGGTGGCCAGGACGCCGGTGACGCCGGGGCGTTCGAGGGCGAGGCACAACCGTTCGAGCAGCTCGCCGCGGTCGGCCATCGCCGTCGGGTTGCCGCCCACCGCGTTCGCGCCGCGGGCGGGGTGGTCCGCGGCGATGATCATCGTGCGGCCCCTGTCGTTGAAGGGCGACTCGGCCCGGACGCGGGTCGCGGCCGCTTCGGCGATCGCTTCCGGGTCGTGCACGCGTCGGGCGACGATGCGCCGCAGCACGTCGGTCACGGTTCCGCTCCCAGCTTCCGGTCTTCGAGGCACGCCTCTCGTGTCCCGATGGCGACGATTCCAGCGGGCGGATACTTTGTCAAGACATATGGACAACACGTCATCCCAACAGGTGGCGGCCAAGCGGTAGGCTGCCCGGATGAGCAAGCTGGACGCCACCTTCCCGGCCTGGGACGCGGGCCGCGAGATCGTCCTGGACCCGGGCAGCCCCGAGCCGCTGTACTTCCAGGTGTCCCGGCAGCTGCACGCCGCGATCGAGGACGGCAGGCTGCCGGCGGGGGCGCGGCTGGACAACGAGGTCGACCTCGCCGCGAGCCTGCGCCTGTCGCGGCCGACGATCCGCCAGGCGATCCAGACGCTGGTCAACCAGGGCCTGCTCGTGCGGCGACGCGGGATCGGCACCCAGGTCGTCCGCACGAAGGTGGCCCGGCCGCTGCGGCTGAGCAGCCTGTTCGACGACCTCGCCGGGCTGGGCGGCAAGCCGGAGTCGGCGGTGCTGGTCAACCGGGTCGAAGACGCCCGCCCCGACGTGGCCGAGCTGCTGGAGGCACCCGGGCTCACCCGCGTCCGGCGGCTGAAACGGCTCCGCTCGACCGACGGCGAGCCGCTCGCCCTGATGAACAACTACCTGCCCGACGGCGTCATCGACCCGGCCGACGACGAGCTGCGCGAGCGCGGGCTCTACCAGCTCCTGCGGTCGGCGGGCGTGCGGCTGCACGCGGCCGAGCAGAACATCGGCGCCCGGCTCGCGACCGAAGAGGACGCGGAACTGCTGCACGAGGAGCCGGGAGCGGCGCTGCTCACCATGCAGCGCACGACGTACGACGACTCGGGGCGGGTGGTCGAGTACGGGTGGCACGTGTACCGGGCGTCCCGGTACACGTTCAACCTTTCCCTGACCAACGGACCTCAGTAGGGGAGAACGCCACTTTCCGTCAGGCGGCCGCGAGCGGGATGGTGCCCGTCAGGCAGCCGTCCCGCTCGGCCGGGAGGACCAGGCGGCTCACGTCGTCGATGATCAGGGCGTCTTCGGCCGCGTGCGGGCGAGGTGGCAGCAGCACGAACAGCACCTGACGCTGCCGGCGCGCGGCCGCCAGCCACGGCTGGGGTGGTTCGGTGAACTGGAAACCGACGGTGAGGCAGTGCTCGCCGACGCGCACCGACACCGCCGACGGGCCATCCGCCAGTTCGACTTCGCAGCCCGCCGCCAAGGGCCAGTAGCCGTGCTCCCACTCCCACGTCGTCGGGGCCGCCAGCCCCGCCCGCGCCAGCAGGCCGAGCAGCCGCCGGTGATCGTCCTCCCGGGCTGGCTGCAGGAGCAGCACCGGGTAGGAGTACTCCTCCTCGTAGACCAGGATGTCGATCTGCCAGCGCGAGGGCATCGCCGCGCCGGTCACGACCGGGCCTGCCCGTCCTGCGGTTCGCCGCCGAGGCCGTGGCGCCCTTCGCCGCGGCGGGCGGCCGCTTCCAGGGCCGCGGTCTCCTCGGGCGGGTCGGGCCGCAGCAGGCTGCCCGGGACCGCGTGCCCGGCGGCGCCGAGCTTGTTCGGCTTCTTCGGCACGGGAGCTCCTTGGTAGGTCAGGGCCTTGCCGTCGAGCGGCTGGTGGATCTCGAGGTAGGTGCCCGCCGGGGACCGGGTGATGATCCCGGTTTCGAGGCCGTGGTCGAGCACTTCGCGGTCCGACCGCTGCAACGCGAGGCAGATGCGGTAGGTGAGCAGGTACGCGACAGGCGGGGCGAGGACCAGCCCGATGCGCCCGGCCCAGGTGGTGGCGTTGAGCGAGATGTCGAACTCCAGCGCGATGATGTCGTTGAACGACGACAGCGTCAGCACGCCGTAGAAGGCGAGGGCCATCATGCCGATGCCGGTGCGGACCGGGGCGTCACGCGGCCGCTGGACGAGGTTGTGGTGAGCGGTGTCGCCGGAGAGCTTCCGTTCGAGCCACGGGTAGGACAGCAGCGCCCCGAAGAGCACCGTCAGGCCGACGACGCCGGCGAAGAACGGCTGCGGAACGGTGTGGTTGCCCAGGAACAGCTCCCACGGCGGGTAGACGCGCAGCAGGCCGTCGGCGAACCCCATGTACCAGTCGGGCTGGGAGCCGGCGGAGACCTTCGACGGGTCGTACGGGCCGAACTTCCACACCGGGTTGATCTGGAACAGCCCGGACATCAGCGTGATGATCCCGGTGACGAGCGCGAAGAAGGCACCGCCCTTGAGCGCGAACACCGGCAGGATCCGGACACCGACGACGTTGCCCTCCTTCCGCCGCACGCCGGGGAACTGGGTGTGCTTCTGGTACCAGACCAGCGCGAGGTGCACGCCGACGAGCGCGAGCATGATCCCGGGGATCAGCAGGATGTGGATGGTGTAGAGCCGTGGGATGATGACGTCGCCGGGGAACTCCCCGCCGAAGATGGCCCAGTGCAGCCAGGTGCCGATCACCGGCAGGGACAGCACGATCCCGGACAGCGTGGCGCGGATGCCGGTGCCGGAGAGCAGGTCGTCGGGCAGGGAGTAGCCGAAGAACCCTTCGAACATGCCCAGGATCAGCAGCAGCGCCCCGACCACCCAGTTGGCTTCGCGGGGACGGCGGAAGGCTCCGGTGAAGAAGATCCGGAGCATGTGCACCATCATCGCGGCGACGAAGATCAGTGCCGCCCAGTGGTGCAGCTGCCGGACGAAGAGCCCGCCGCGGACCTCGAACGACAGGTCGAGGGTGGTCGCGAACGCCCGCGACATCGGCACCCCGCGCAGGTTCCCGTAGGCGCCTTGGTAGGTGACCTCCTGCATCGAGGGGTCGAAGAACAGCGTCAGGTACACCCCGCTGAGGAGCAGGACCAGGAAGCTGTAGAGCGCCACTTCGCCGAGCAGGAACGACCAGTGGGTGGGGAAGACCTTGTTGAACTGGTGACGCAGGCCGGCCGCCGCGTGCAGCCGCCGGTCGGCGGCGTCGGCCGCCGAGGCTGCCGCACGGGTGGCGCGGCCCGGCCCGCGGGTGGGGGCGGGTACGTGGCTCATGGGCTTCTCCGTGAAGTCGGCGACCGTCAGCCGTGCGTACCCGTGCCTGCCCGGGACAACCCCGGTTCTTCCCCGAAGCCGGTCACCTTCGCCGCAGCAGCTTCCGGGCCGCCGAGTACGCCAGCCCCGCCGCCAGCACCCACGGGCCCGCGACGATGATCGGGTCCGCCAGGTGGTGCTTGACGTCCGCGCGCTTCTTCCCCACCCGGGAGGAGAACCCGTGCCGGGTGAACTCGCTCAGCACGCCGGTCTCGGTGATCGGGTTGTCCGGGCGGAGCGTGGCGAACGAGCGCAGGTGGCTCTCCCAGGCGTCCACCCGGTCGGCGGCGAGCAGGAGCAGCCAGTGCGCGGCCCGCCCTTCGCTGTACTTGCGGTAGGAGAACTTCCGCAGCGCACCGGAAAGGCCCTTCGGCGGGCACGACGTCCCGAACACCGGGGTCAGGAACTCGTGCTCGATCGAGCGTTCCCGCGGCCACTTCTCGGGCTGCCGCTCGGGGAAGTCCCAGTGGGCGCCGCTGCGGTCCTCCTGCCACTGCAGCTTGGGTACCGACGGCCGGTTCTTCGGGTCCAGGTCCGCGCCCCAGCCGGGGATCCGCGCGCGCAGGCTGTCGCTCGATTCGGCGATCGGCGGCCGTTCCGACGTGTACGTCATGGTCGTTCCTTCCTCAGCCGGCGTTCGGCACGATCAGCGGCTTGATGCAGCCGTCCAGCTTGGCGGAGAAGATGTGGTAGCCCTCGGCGATGTGCTCCAGGGGGATGCGGTGGGTGACGATGTCGCTCGGCTTGAGGTAGCCGTTGCGGATGTGCTCGAACAGCCGCGGCCACTGCCGCTTCACCGGGCATTGGTTCATCCGCAGCGTGAGGCCCTTGTTGAGCGCGTCGCCGAACTTGACGGCGCTGAACATCGGGCCGTAGGCGCCCATCACCGAAACCGTGCCGCCCTTGCGGACACCGTCGATGCACCAGTTGAGCGCCACCGGCGAGCCGCCCTGCAGCTTGAGCTTGGCCGAGGTGACGTGCTGGGTGAGGTTGCCGTCGGCCTCCGCGCCCACCGCGTCGATCGCGACGTCGGCACCGAGGTGGCCGGTGAGTTTCTTGAGGTGCACGATGATGTCGTCGTACTCGGTGAAGTTGTACGTCTCGGCGTGGGCGAAGGTCCGCGCCTTCTCCAGGCGGTTCTCCAGGTGGTCGATGACGATCACCCGGCCCGCGCCCATCAGCCACGCCGACTTCGCCGCGAACAGGCCCACCGGACCGGCGCCGAAGACCACGACGACGTCACCCTCGACGATCCCGCCGAGCTGGGCGCCGAAGTAGCCGGTGGCGAGCGCGTCGGTGAGCAGGACGGCGTCCTCGTCGTCCATCCAGTCGGGGATCACGGCCGGCCCGACGTCGGCGAACGGCACCCGGACGAACTCCGCCTGGCCGCCGTCGTAGCCGCCGCAGGTGTGGGAGTAGCCGTAGATGCCGCCGACGGCGGTGGCGTTCGGGTTCACGTTGTGGCAGTTGGAGTACAGCCCGCGTGCGCAGAACCAGCAGGTGCCGCAGAAGACGTTGAAGGGCACCATGACCCGGTCGCCGCGCTTGAGGTTCCGCACGCCGGAGCCGACTTCCTCGACCACGCCGATGAACTCGTGGCCGAAGGTCATGCCGACCCGGGTGTCCGGCATCATCCCGTGGTACAGGTGCAGGTCCGAACCGCAGATCGCGGCCAGGGTGACCCGGACGATCGCGTCACCGGGGTGTTCGATCGCGGGGACGTCCTTCTCTTCGACACGGATCTTGTACGGCCCGCGGTACACCATCGCACGCACAGCGTCTCCTTCCGACAGGCCGACGGCATACCCGGGCCCGGTGCGGCTAACCTTCGGCGAACTGCGTGATCAACGCCGAGGTCGCGCCGCCGGACCGGGCGGGGAAGGTGTGCGCGCCCGGGACGGTGACGAACTCGCCGCCCGACGCGGCGGCCAGTGACCGGGCCCAGGGTTCGGGGCTCAGCGTGTCCCGGCGGCCGCGCACGACGAGGACGGGGCAGCGCAGCAGCGGCATCGCCCGTTCCGGTTCGTCCCGCTGGGCCGAGCGGATCATCCGCAGCAGCCGCCGCGGACCGGCGCGCAGGTAGTGCGGGACGGTGCCGGGCAGCGCGGACGGCGATTCGTGGACGACGTCGGCCAGGAACGCCGCGGCGAGGGGGCCGAGGCGGCGCAGCTCGGGCGGGAACGTCGGCCCGGCGAGCACGAGCGCCCGGACGAGGTCCGGGCGCCGGACCGCGACGGTGACGGCGACCTGCGCGGCCGTCGAATGTCCGAAGAGGACGGACGGGCGGTCCAGCCAGGCGGCGACGGTGCCGGCGATCGCGTCGATCTCCGGCTCGCACGCGAGCGGGCCCGGCCCGCCGAAGCCGGGGACGTCGAGGAGGTGGGCGCGGGTGGCCGCGGCACAGCCGCGCAGCGTGTCGGCGAGGTACCCGGGCGCACCCAAGCCCGGCAGCAGCACGACCGGGGCGCGGCCCGGGCGTTCCGTGCCCGCGGAAAGGACTCGGACGGTCCCGGCGGAAGTCGAGGTGGGCATCGCCGGCCGGATACCCCGGAACGACAGCCCCACACGGGACGCGAAGGGGCACTTCACGGGAAAGTGCCCCTCGGGTCAGTGCGGCGGTGTGCGGCGCAGGGCCAGGACCACCGTGTCGTCGGAGTGCAGGACGACGTCGTGCATCCGGGTCACCAGCTCCCGCGGCAGGTCCGCCGTCGGCCGGGTGCGGAGGCGGTCGGCCAGTGCCAGCAGCCGGGACTGGCCTTCGTCGACGTCCTTGCGGCTCTCGACCAGGCCGTCCGTGTAGAGCAGCACCGTGTCGCCCTCGGCCAGGACCACGTCGACCAGTTCGCGGCTGCCCGGATCGGGAAAACCGACCCCGCGACCCGGCACCGGGGCGGGCAGCAGCCGCGCCGGCTCGGACGGCGTGACCACCACCGGCTCCGGGTGGCCGCCGTTCGCGAACCGGGCGCGGCCGGTCGCCGGGTCCAGGCGGGCCAGCAGCACCGTGGCCATCAGGCCCGGCTCGATCGCCGCCAGGGTGTGGGACGCGTGGGCGATCAGGTCGCGGAACGGGTGGCCCTCCAGCGCCAGCGTCCGGATCGCGTGGGTGACCGTCAGCGCGTGCCGGGTGGAGGTCACGCCGTGGCCGACCGCGTCGACGAGGGTCACGTGGACCTGGCCGTCGGGCAGGACGAACCAGTCGTAGAGGTCGCCGCCGGTCGGGGAGTCCTGGTCGGTCGGCGAATAGTGGACGGCCAGCTCCAGGCCCGGCACCACCGGCGGCCGTGGGCGCAGCGCGTCCTCCAGCTCGCGGAAGATCGCCGAGTGCGCGCGGCGGAGCTGTTCGTCCCGCTGCTCGAGCTCGACGTACATCGCCAGGACGCCGCTGTTGGTCTCCGCGAGCTCGTGCTTGAGGTTCCGCTGTTCGTGGGCGAGGGTGTCGGCGCGGGCCACCAGCGCCAGCATCTCTTCGCGCGTCGCCCGGTCGTCGTCGGGGTCGGCGGGGGCCGGCGGCCCGCCACCGGCGAGGTGCCAGGTCAGGGTGTGGCCGTCGCCGCGCTCGGGCAGCAGGGGCAGCGCGTCGCGGCTGCCCTGGCTCACGGCGTGGTCCAGCCGGACCGTGACGGCCAGCCGCCGGTCCGAAGCCGCCGTCGCCACGTCCACCGTTTCGCCCGCGGTGAGGGCGGGCTCGGCGAGCAGCGTGACGGCGAGGACCAGCCGCCCGCGGTCGTCGGCGGCCACGCCGGCTTCCGCGCAGGCGGTGCGCAGCCGTCGCCGGATGCGGGCCAGGTCGGGGCGCATCAGCCGGACCGGTCCGCGCTCAGGGCGAGCATCGCCGCGTCGTCGCGGGCGTTCCGGTGCCGGTGGGCCAGGTCCGCGGCGAGCAGCAGCAGGTCCGGGGCCCGGCCGGGAACGCGCCAGCCGGTGCCGACGCCGTCGGTGTGCAGGACGACGACGTCGTCGTCGGCCAGCGTCAGGTGCCGGACCGGCGCCGACGGCAGCGTGAACCCGACGACGCCGGGGGTGCTGAGCAGCAGCCGGGACGGGCCACCGCCGAGGCTCGCGCCGCTGACGTTGCCGACACCGCAGAACTCGAGCCGCCGCGGCGCGATCCGCACGAGCGCGACCGCCGCGCCGCGGGTGGTGCGCAGCGCCCGGTGCATGGTCGTGAGCTGGTGGGGCAGCGGGCGGTCCGGGTTCTCGGCGAACACGCGCAGCGCGGCTTCCGCGGCTTCGGCGGCGTCGGGCCCGTGGCCGAGCCCGTCGGCGACGACCGCGGTCCGGCTGCCGGTGACGTCGGCCAGCGCGACGGCGTCACCGCAGTACTGCTCGCCGTCGCGGGGCAGGCGGAAGTGCCCGATCGCGCGGCGGTGCGGCGGCGCGGCCGGGTCGAGCAGGCGGGCGGCGGCGAGCGTCCCGGCCGCGGGCGAGGAGGTGATCCGGAACTCGGTCGCCATCCGCTTCACCGCGCCCAGGCCGGCGCCCAGGGTGGCGGTGGTCGTGTTGCCGTCGAGCAGCCAGTGGTCGAGGTCGGCCATGCCGGGACCGTCGTCGGCGGCCAGCACGTCGACGCCGCGCCCGGTCAGAGACTGGTGCACGAACACCGAGCCGCCGCCGGTGTGCTTGTCGATGTTGCCGGCGAGCTCGGCCGCCACCACGGCGGCGCGGTCGGCGAGCACGCCCGCGAGCCCGGCCTCGTGCGCGGCTTCGCGGGCGAGGCGGGCGGCGGCGTACGCCGCGCTGGGGTGGTCGACGCGGATCTGGCGCGTCAGGCCGGCGACGGTCGCGGTCATGGCTTCCAGCGCACGACCGTGACGGTGGTGCCGCGGCCGGGCGTGGTGTCGAGGTCGAACTCGTCGACCAGCCGCCGGGTGCCGCCGAGGCCGTGCCCGAGTCCCGCGCCGGTGCTGAAGCCGTCGGTCATCGCCTGGTCGACGTCGGCGATCCCGGGCCCTTCGTCGCGCACCCGCAGCCGCAGCCCGAGCCGCCCGGCCGGGTCCCGCACGGCCTCGACGGTCATCGTGCCGCCCCCGCCGTGGATGTAGGCGTTGCGGACCAGCTCGCTGGCCGCGGTCACGATCTTCGTCTGGTCGACGATCGTGAACCCGGCGGCGACCGCGGCCGCCCGCACGGCGTGCCGGGCCGCCAGGAGGTCCTCCTCCACCCGGACCGGGTGCTCGCCGGAGGGGACGGTCCGCTCGTCAGGAAGCATGGGGTGCTTCTTCGGCGGGACGGCGCCAGCCCAGCAGTTCCATCGCCTGTTCCGCGTTGAGGGCGGTCCGGACACCGGTGAGCTGCAGCCCGAGCTCGGTCAGCGTCAGCGCGACGGCCGGGCGCATCCCCGCCACGATCATCCGCGTGCCGAGCAGCCGTCCGGTGCCGGCCAGCTGCATGAGCACGCGCGCGACGAAGGAGTCGATGATCTCCAGCCGGGAGATGTCGATGATGACGCCGCGGATGCCTTCGTTCGCGATCCGCTCGGTCAGCTCCTCGGTGAACGCGAGGGCCGCCTTGTCGTCCAGGTCGCTCAGCAGCCCGCTGAGCAGGATGTCCCCCAGGCGCAGGATCGGCAGGCCGGCGGTCACCCGGTCACCGCGCCCGGGCGGGCGCCGTCGCCGAGCAGCTGCATCGCGGTCGCCAGCGCGTCGGCGAGCGAGCCGCGGGTGACGATGTGCGAGAGGTCGATGCCCAGCTGGGTGATGGTCTGCGCGATCGACGGGCGGATGCCGCTGATCACGCACTCCGCGCCCATCAGCCGGACGGCGCTGACGGTCTGCAGCAGGTGCTGCGCGACCGCGGTGTCGACGGTCGGGACGCCGGTGATGTCGATGATCGCCACCCGCGCCTCGTTCGCCTGGATCGACTCCAGGAGGTTGTTCATCACGACCTGGGTCCGGGCGCTGTCGAGCGTGCCGATCAGCGGCACCGCCAGGACGTGGCGCCACAGCCGCACGACGGGCGTGGACAGCTCGAGCATCTGGTCGTGCTGCTCGCGGATGATCCGCTCGCGGCCGGCGGAGTAGACCTCGAAGGTCAGCACGCCCGCGCTGTCGAGCAGCTCGTTGACCAGCAGGGCGGCCCGGTAGCGCAGGGCGGAATCGTCGGTGTGCCGCTCGATCGCGCTGAGCATCGTGCGCTTGAGCGCGAGGATCGCCATGGCGGTGGCCGACGGCTGGGCGCCCGCGCGGGCGCGGCGCTCCGACAGCGACGTCAGCGCGTCGCGCACCGCCGGGTCCTGGTCGACGATCCGGGACACCGGGAGCGAGCCGCCCAGCGCGTCGCGGAGGGCCTCCAGCAGCTCGACCGCCTCGCGGCGCAGTTCTTGCCCGCTCCGGTCGCCGTCGCGCGGCTCCTGCCCGGCCCAGTCCCGGGCCAGCGCGGACCGGTCTTCCTCCAGCATGCGCGCCAGGACTGTGCGGACCTGGCTGTCGTCCGTGCCCAGCACCGACGCCTCCTATGTTCGGGGCGCGCTCTGCTGTACGCCGACCTGATCATTGTCATATAACAACGTTTGTATCAGGAATGCAACTCGGGCGGGTCACCGGCCGCCTCGGCCAGCGCCCGGTATTCCCGGAGCCCGGCGGCCAGCGCGGCCCGGCCCGCGGGGCTCATCTTCGCCAGCAGCGCTTGGACGCGTTCCCGCCGCCGGGCCCGCAGGTCCTGCAGGTAGGCGCGCCCGCGGTCGGACAGCCGCAGCGTCAGCTCCCGCCGGCTGCGTGCACTGGGCAGGCGTTCGAGGAACCCGACCGCCTCCAGCCGGTCGCAGAGCCTGCTGACCAGCGGCGGCGTCGAGCCCAGCTGCTCGGCGAGCTGGCGCAGGTTGACCCCGTCGTGGCGGTCCAGTGCGACGACGGCGCGCAACTGCGAAATCGAAAGCGGGCGCGGCGAAACGTCCCGCTCGCCCTCGACCACCGTCTCCAGGAGGCGGGCGAGGTCCGACACGGCAGCCGGCCCGTCCGGGGCGGCCTGCTCGCGGGATCGATCCACGGCGTCCACTCTGGCATCCCTATGCTGAACCGGCAGCACAGCTCACCCGACTCGCCGTGGACCGGCGCGCCGGAGCGGCGCAGACTCGACAGAAGCGGCACGGGCCCGTGAGCAGGAGGCAGGCGTTGGACAGATCCCTGGCGGTGGAGCGTCTCCTCCGTGACGTCCCGCCGCACGACCTGCCGGGAGCGCTGCGCTCGGGACTCGGCGAGCACTTCGGGGCCGAGGCGGTCGAGCTGCTGATGGCCGATTACGCACTGACGGAACTGTGCCAGGTGGGCGAGCAGCCCTACACGGCGGAGCCGATCCCGGTCGAGAGCACCACCCCGGGTGCGGCCTTTCTCACGCAGGCGGCGACGTTCTCCCGCGACGGCGACCGCGTCACCGGCTACCTGCCGGTCAGCGTCCGCGGCGACCGGCTCGGCGTCCTGGCCGTCACCCTGCCGAGCGAACCCGAACCGCCGGTGTGGGCCGAGCTCCAGCGGTTCGCCGAGGCGGTGGCCCACGAGCTGTTCGTCGCCGACCGCGACACCGACCTCTACATCCAGGCGCGGCGGTCTTCGCGGCTGACGCTGGCCGCGGAGATGCAGTGGCAGCTGCTGCCCGGCCGGGCCTGCACGCGCGCCGAGTTCGCGCTCGGCGGCCAGCTGGAACCCGCCTACGCCATCTACGGCGACTGCTTCGACTGGTCGGCGTCCGCCCGGAAGCTCGCCGTCACGCTGATCAACGGCATGGGGGAGGGCAGCGAAGCGGCGCTGCTGACGAACCTCGCGGTGAACGCGCTGCGCAACGCCCGGCGCGCCGGGATCCCGCTCGACGCGCAGGCCGAGCTCGCCGACCAGGCGCTGTACGCGCACTACCGCGGCGCCGAGCACGTGGCCGCGCTGCTGCTGGAGTTCGACCTCCGCACCGGCGCGGTGGCCGTGGTCGACGCGGGCTCGCCGCGGCTGTGGCGGCTGCGGGACGGCAAGGCCGAGCGGATCCTGTTCGACGAGCAGCTCCCGCTCGGCACGTTCGACGGAACGATCTACGTGGTCGAGGGTTTCCAGGCGGCGGACGGCGACCGGTTCGTGTTCGTCAGCGACGGCGTCTACAACGCGCTCGGCCCGCACGGCGAGCGCTACGGGGACCGGGAACTCGCCGAGGCGGTGACGGCGACGGCGGAGCTGCCGGCCGCGCACGTGCCGGGCGCGATGCTGCGGGAGCTGTCGACCCGGCGGCACGGCAGCCAGGCCGAGGACGACGCGATGGTGGTGTGCCTCGACTGGTTCGGGTCGACGCCGTTGTCCGGGACCGGGAAGGGACCGGCGGTGACCGTGCGGCGGGCTGAGGAGACGCGGTAGCGGTGGGGCCGGGCCGCGGGAATCCGCCGGTCGGAATCGCCCGCGTGGGGTGAGTCGAAAGCTCCCGCCGCGGGGGCGCCCCCCGTTTTCCACTCTACCGGTGACCACCGACAGTTTCGGGCCGCCCGAATCCGGTCTGCCCGGAAGGGACCGCCCTGGGCGGGCGCCCGATCCCAGGTTTGCGGTCATGGCCGCCGGGGCGGAACCGGGCGGCCACCGTGCCCACAGCCGTTCCGGCTCAGGCGGCCACCGAGGACTGACGCTCCCGGGCGGCCGTCCGGCCCACCTCGATGACCGCCGCGAGGACTTCGTCCGCGTCCAGGGCCGGGTCCCACAGGGCGCAGCCGGCGACGTGGGCCAGCTTGCGCCGCCGGTGCTGGGGGGTGTCCGTGAGCGCGACCTCGGTCGGGCGGCCCTTCTTGACCGCGTGGACCGCCCGGGTCACGAGGATCGCCTCCTGGCGGGTGGTGCCGAGTTCCGCGGCCGCGGCGAAGATCCGCTCCGCCGCGGCGCGGGCCTGGTCGTTCATCAGGCCTGGATTTCCTTGCGGTCGGACCGGTTGCCGCTGATCTCGATGCGCCGCGGCTTGGCCTTCTCGGCGACCGGGATGCGCAGCGTCAGCACGCCCGCTTCGTAGTCGGCGGCGATGTGGTCGGTGTCGAGGCTCTCGCCGAGGAACAGCTGGCGCGAGAAGACGCCCAGCGGGCGCTCGGAGACCTGCATCTCGACGTTGTCCCCGCCGGGGAGCGGCCGGCGCTCGGCTTTGACCGTCAGCACGTTGCGTTCGATGTCGAGCTCGATGGCGTCCGGGGCGACGCCGGGCAGGTCGAAGCAGACCACGAACTCGTCGCCGGCGCGATAGGCGTCCATGGGCATCGCGGCCGGCTTCGACCAGGTTCCGGCGGTGCCGAGGACCTGCTGGGTGAGGCGGTCCAGCTCACGGAACGGGTCGGTGCGCATCAACATCGTTGTCCTCCTTCCGGGTTCGACGGTGGGTGTCAACACGCACTACTGTTCTAACATGTCATCCAAACGATGACAAGTAGGAAGTCATCATCAAGATGACGGAATGTTTCGCCGGGTGACGGGAACTCGGGGAGGAAGATCATTCCCGTATCCGAGGAGCCCACTGTGTCCCAGCAGCCCGCCCAGCAGCAGACCCCGCCCGGGACCACCGCCGCCATGACGCCGCAGCCCGACCACGGTGAGCACACCTACCGCGGCTCCGGCAAGCTGACCGGCAAGGCGGCGCTCATCACCGGCGCGGACAGCGGGATCGGCCGCGCGGTGGCCATCGCGTACGCGCGGGAAGGCGCCGACGTCCTGATCTCCTACCTCGACGAGCACGAGGACGCCGAAGAGACGCGGCGCTGGGTGGAGGAGGCCGGGCGCAAGGCCGTCGTCGTGCCCGGTGACGTCGCCGACCCGGCGCACTGCCGGGCCCTGGTGGCCCGCACGGTCGAGGAGTTCGGCCGGATCGACGTCCTGGTGAACAACGCCGCCTTCCAGATGACCCACGAAACCCTGGAAGAGATCCCGGACGAGGAGTGGGACCGCACGCTCGCCATCAACCTGAGCGCGTTCTTCCACCTCACCAAGGCGGCCGTGCCGCACATGAAGCCGGGCGCGTCGATCATCGGCAGCTCGTCGGTGAACTCCGACAACCCGACCCCGCAGCTGCTGCCCTACGACGTGACGAAGGCGGGCATCGCGAACATGTGCGCCGCGCTGGCGCAGCTGCTGGGCCCGAAGGGAATTCGCGCCAACAGCGTCGCGCCGGGGCCGATCTGGACGCCGCTGATCCCGTCCACCATGCCGGAGGAGGCGGTGAAGACCTTCGGCGAGCAGGTGCCGCTGGGCCGCGCCGGCCAGCCGGCCGAGCTGGCGCCGGTGTACGTGCTGCTGGCCTCCGACGACGGCAGTTACGTGTCCGGGGCCCGCGTCGCGGTGACGGGCGGCACGCCGATCCTCTGACCGGCCGGAAAAGCCGCCGGAGCCGCGAGCTCCGGCGGCTTCTTCGTGCTCAGCCCCCGCGCTGGACGATCGTCGTGGTGAGCGTCGCGGCGATGACGTCCAGGCCGCGTTCGGCCTGCTGCCGGCGCAGGTCGCCCCGGGTGATCACCTCGCTCGCGCCCGCGGTCCGGTCGCCGGACGGCTCGACCACCACCCGGCCACCAGTCAGGACCAGCACCGGATCCGGCACGTCGGATTCGAGCAGCCCGCGCAGGTCCTCGACGGTCACCTCGGCCATGGGTTTCCTTTCGCTCGGTCGGTCCCGCTGCGCCGCTGGAGGTGGACGCAGACGGCGAGGTTGCCGGCGACGCACGCGGCGAACAGCCACGGCAGCGCCAGGAAGATCCCGGCGGCCAGCAGCGCCAGTGCGACGGCGTCCAGGCCGAGGCACGGCAGCAGCCGCGACCCCGTGCTCGCCCGCAGTCCCCGCTCGATCCCGCGCAGCCGCCGCCGTTCCCACGCCCTCAGCGGCGGGCCGGGGTCAGCGGCCGCGGGGGTCGTCACTTTCGCCCTGGTCGTCGGGCTGGGTGGCGGCGGCCGCGACCTCGGCGGGCGACGCCTTGTCGCCGGGGTGCCCGCGGGTCACGTGCCCTTCGGCGTGCATCCGTTCGATCATGTGCGGGTAGTGCAGTTCGAACGCCGGGCGCTCCGAGCGGATGCGTGGCAGCTCGAGGAAGTTGTGCCGCGGTGGTGGGCTGGTGGTGGCCCACTCGAGGGAGTTGCC
>NZ_BNAW01000024.1 GCF_014654205.1 Amycolatopsis bullii | reverse complement strand
GCCAGAACACGGCCGGTGGCGCCGGGTCAAGGCACGCTTTCCCGCCTTGACGCGGTGCTGCCGGCCGTCGTCACAATGGCGGCTTCGGGGTGGTGGGCACCAAGCTTGCCGGCCACGGAGACCTGTACCCACCCAGGCCAGCCGCACCTGAGGACCAAACCCGACCAGCGGCCCCACGCAACAGCGACCGACCTCGCCGGAATCCCGAGGGCGGTGTTCCCGAATGGTGGGAGCTTGGCCCAGTTCCTGGACTCGTCCGCGAACCGTGTGGCATGATGCGACCGTGACCAGCTTCGCGATCATTATCGACGAGCGCGCCGGACGATAGCTCCACAAGAGCCCCCGGCGCGCAACCTCTCGCACCCCTGCGGGAGGTTTTTTTGTTGCCTCGAAACGCCAGGAAGACGCTAGGAGAAGACCGTGACCCGCAAGGAGCCCGCCGATACCCCGCTCGGCGACGCCTTCCACCTCTACGACACCACCCTGCGCGACGGTGCGCAGCGGGAGGGCATCTCCTACTCCGTCCAGGACAAGCTCGCCGTCGCGCGGCTGCTGGACGAGCTGGGTGTCGGGTTCATCGAAGGTGGCTGGCCCGGGGCGCTCCCCAAGGACACCGAATTCTTCGCCCGGGCCGCGAAGGGCGAGCTGAAGCTGCGCCACGCCGCCCTCGTCGCGTTCGGCGCCACCCGCAAGGCCGGCACCACCGCCGACGCCGATCCGCAGGTCCGGGCGCTGCTCGACAGCGAGGCCCCCGTTGTCACCCTGGTCGCCAAGTCGGACCTGAGGCACATCGAACGCGCTCTCCGCGTCGACGTCGATGAGGCCTGTGCGATGGTGAAAGACACCGTCGAGTTCCTCACCAGGGAAGGCCGGCGCGTCTTCCTCGACGCGGAACACTTCTTCGACGGCTACGCGCATTCCCCCGAGACCTCGCTCAGGGTCCTCGACGCCGCCGCCCACGCGGGTGCCGACGTCCTCGTGCTCTGCGACACCAACGGCGGGCAGCTTCCCCTCGGGCTCGCCGAGACCGTGCGGGACATCAGGGAAAAGACCGGATTCCGGCTCGGAATCCACTGTCAGGACGACACTTCCTGCGCCGTGGCGAACTCCGTCGCCGCGGTGCAGGCCGGCGTGACGCACGTCCAGTGCACCGCCAACGGTTACGGGGAACGGGCCGGCAACGCCGACCTGTTCGCCGTGACGGGAAATCTGGTGACCAAGCTCGGCCTCGACGTCCTCCCGACCGGAGGCGCCGCCGAGCTCACCCGGGTCTCCCATGCCCTTGCCGAAATCGCCAACCTCGCCCCCTACACCCACCAGGCTTACGTAGGGGCGTCGGCCTTCGCCCACAAGGCGGGACTGCACGCGAGCGCGATCAAGGTGGATCCGTTGCTGTACAACCACATCGATCCGTCTTCCGTCGGCAACGACATGCGGGTACTGGTCACCGAGATGGCCGGCAGGGCCAGCCTCGAGCTCAAGGGACGTGAGCTCGGGGTCGACCTTGCCGGCCGACCCGAAGCGCTGTCGAACGCGCTCACCAAGGTCAAGCGGCTCGAGGCCGAAGGCTGGTCCTTCGAGGCCGCCGACGCCTCCCTGGAACTCCTGCTGCGTCAGGAAGCCGACGTCCCCGCGGAGGCGCCGTTCGCGCTCGAGTCCTACCGCGTGGTGCTCGACCACCGCTCCGACGGCGAGGTGATGGCCGAGGCCACGGTCAAGGTGCACGTCGGCGGCGAGCGCGTCATCGCCACCGCCGAGGGCATCGGGCCGGTGCACGCCCTCGACGCCGCCCTCCGGAAGGCACTGAGCCCGCACCTGTCCTGGTTGGACAGTGTGGAGCTGGCCGACTACAAGGTGCGCATCCTCCAGGGCCACCCCGGCACCGACGCGGTGACGCGCGTGCTGGTCGAGAGCACCGACGGCGAACGCGAGTGGACCACCGTCGGCGTGCACGGCAACATCGTCGAGGCCAGCTGGCTGGCCCTGTGCGACGCGCTCGTCCACAAGAGCACCACCGTGGCCTGAGGGTACGGGCCGGGCGCACGTAGAATGGCCGCGTGCGCCTAGCCCGAATTGCTCATCCCGGTGGTGTCGCGTTCGCCTCGATCGAAGGCGACGGTGACGACGCCCAGGTCCTGGAAATCGCCGAACACCCCTTCGGCCAGCCGAACTTCACCGGCAAGCGGTGGCCGCTGGCCGACGTCCGGCTGCTCGCGCCGATCCTGCCGTCCAAGGTGATCGCCGTCGGCCGCAACTACGCCAAGCACGCGGCCGAGTTCGGCAACGAGGTGCCCAGCGCCCCGATGCTCTTCATCAAGCCGTCGACCACGGTCATCGGGCCTCACGCGGCCATCCGCCGCCCGTCGGACGTCGGCCGCGTCGACTTCGAGGGCGAGCTGGCCATCGTCATCGGGCAGCCGGTGAAGAACGTGCCCGCCGCCCGCGCCGCCAGCGTCATCCTCGGCTACACGATCGCCAACGACGTCAGCGCCCGCGACCTCCAGAAGTCCGACGGCCAGTGGGGCCGCGCCAAGGGCTTCGACACCTTCTGCCCGATCGGCCCGTGGATCGAGACCGCGATCGACGCGTCCGACCTGTCGCTGAAGGCCGAAGTCGACGGCGAGCTCAAGCAGGACGGCCGTACTTCGGACCTCGTCCACAAGATCCCCGAGCTGGTCGAGTTCGTCTCCGGCGTCATGACGCTCCTGCCCGGCGACATCATCCTCACCGGCACGCCCGAGGGCGTCGGCCCGATCGAGGGCGGCCAGAGCGTCTCGATCACCATCGAAGGCATCGGCACCCTGACCAACCCGGTCGAGAACGTCTAACTCCCGCCGAACAGCGCCCGCGCCGCCGCGACGACGGCGTCCGGGCGCTGTTCCGGGATCAGGTGCCCGCAGTCGGCGAGCACCCGCACCGGGAGGACGTCGCCCAGCAGCTCCGGCGGCACGAGCACGTCCCGGCCGCCGGCCAGGATCTCGGTCGGCATCCGCGGCCGGTCCGCGCCCGGGCGCCGCAGCTTCGGCAGGTCGTGCACCACGAACTGCCAGTTCAGCTGCTGCCCGGCCCGGGCCTGCCCGGGACGGCGGCTGCGTTCGGCGAACTCCGCGACGCCGTCTTCGGCCGCGCCCCAGTGCCGGAGCAGGAACCGCGTCAACCCCGGCCAGTGGCGCAGGACGGCCGGGCCGAGCAGCGGGAGTTCCCACAGCGTCGTGTGCCAGAACCGCCACGCGGCCCGGCGCAGCGCCCGCCGCGCCGGCCACGGGTGGGTCATGGTGAGCGCGAGGTGCGCGCGGACCCGCTCCGGGGCGCGCAGGCACAGCGCGAACGCCGTCCACGCGCCCCAGCCGTGGGAAACAATCGGGACTTCGTCGAGGCCGAGCGCGTCGAGCAGGGCGAGGAGGTCGTCGACGCGGGTCGCGGTGTCGTAGCCGTCCGGCGGCGCGTCGGACCAGCCGGCGCCGCGGAAGTCCGGGCAGAGCACGCGGTGGTCGGTGGCCAGGCCCGGGATCACCCGGCGCCAGGCGTACCAGTGCTGCGGGAAGCTGTGCAGCAGGAGCACGGGCGGGCCGGAACCGGCCTCGGCGACGTGCAACCGGACCGCGCCGGCCTGGACGAAGCGGTGTGTCACGCCGTCGACGGCGGGGAAGGGATCTTCGTTCACGCCAGGAGGAGAGACCTCGGGCGCGCGGGGTTCCCCGCGGAAAAGGTGACGAAGTCCCCGGGAACCTTTCGCCGGGTGGCCGCCTCCACCCAGGCGGAGGACGAGGAGGCGCATGGACCCGACCGAGCTCGTGCGCGCCGCCCAACGCGGCGACGCGCTCGCGATGCAGGAGCTGCTGGGCCTGCTCACGCCGTACGTCGGCAGGCTGTGCGGCCCCATCGCGCTCGACGACGGCGCCGACGCCACCCAGGAGGCGCTGATCGCGATCTTCCGCAACCTGCGCGGCCTCGCCGAACCGGCCGCGGTGTTCGGCTGGGCCCGCGCGATCGCGGTGCGGGAGGCGGTCCGCGTCGCCCGGCGCGCCCGGCGGGCGGTGCCCGCCGAACTGGCCGACGCCCCGGCGGCCGTCGACGTCGAGCTCGGCGTCGACATCCGCGACGTGCTCGACCGGCTCGCCCCGGAGCACCGGGCGATCCTCGTCCTGCGGGACGTCGAAGGGCTGGACGAGCAGGCCGTGGCCGAGCTGCTCGCGGTGCCGGCGGGCACGGTGAAGTCGCGCCTGTTCCGTGCGCGGCGGAGTTTCCGGAAGGAGTGGGGTCGATGAGCTGGCCGGTCGCCGAACTGGACGCGGTCCGCCGCCTGGGCGTGCTGGCGGCGGCGCTGCCGGGCGCGTTCTTCGCCGAGACGGTGGTGGACGCGCCGTTCGAGGACGTCTGGGCGGTGGCCGCGGACCTGGAGGGCGAGCTGCCGCGGCTGCTGCGGAACGTGCGGTCCGTGCGGGTCGTGGGAGAGGGGGAGCACGTCGTCGCCGACATCACGGGGTATTTCCGGCTGCACGACCGGTTCGACGTGGTGCTGCGCCCGGGGTGGTGCGTCATGCAGGGCGGGCGGGTGGTGGGCGGGATGGCGGCGGTGCCGGAGGGCAGCGCGACGCGATTCGCGTTCCTCGGCGGGCTGCGCGGCCCGGGCACCCGTGCGGCCGCCCCGCTGCTGCGCCGCGTGGGACGGCCGGTGGGCCGGGGACTGCTGGAGCGGCTGCACAAGAGGGTGGGCGGGCCGCGGTAACCGACCCTCCGGGTACGCAGGCCGACTGTCTGGGCGCGTGGGCCGACCGGCTGAGCCCTTGCCCGTGCGGTGAAGGCCACCCCGGTCCGGGGTGGCCTTCGGTGGTTCCTCAGCGCTGCACCGGCTCCATCGCCCGCCGCGCGAAGGCCGGGGCGTGCTCGGGGCGCAGGCCCAGGCCCAGCAGGCGTGCCGGGAAGTACGACAGCTTCGGGAACCGGGCGAACGCCTTGACCATCGGCTCCGGCGGGCCGTTGCGCTTGCCGTTCATCACGCCGCGCACCACCGTCCGGTGCATCAGGCGCTGCAGCCCCTGCACCAGCAGCGTCGGCGCGAGGCGCCGCGCACGCACCTTCGCCAGCTCAGCCTCCGTCGGACGGCCGCGGCGCAGCGGCTCGGCCAGCAGCGTCGCGGCCGCGACCGCGTCCTGCACCGCCAGGTTGATGCCCACGCCACCGATCGGCGACATCGCGTGCGCCGCGTCGCCGAGGCACAGCAGCCCGTCGACGTGCCACTGGGGCAAGAGGTTGAGCCGCACGTCGAGGAACTTGACGTCGTCCATCGTCGCCAGCTCGTGCACCCGGTCGTGGAACTCGGGGCAGATCTGCGTCACGTTCTCCCGGAACGCCTCGATGCCCTGCTTGCGCAGGTCCTCGCCCTTCGGCGCGAGGTAGGCGACCTGGTAGAAGTCCGGCCGGGGGAGCGGCACCGCGAAGCGGCGGTCGCGCATCTTCGGCAGCAGCATGTTGCCCGCTTCGCCGTCGCCGCGGGAGAGCCGGAACCACCAGACGTCGAACGGGCAGTCGTACTCCCGCGGCACCAGGCCGGCCTCGCGGCGGGCCAGCGACCAGCGGCCGTCGGCGGCGATCACCAGGTCGGCGCGGATTTCGCCGGTCTCGCCGGCGCTCGTGCGGTAGGTGATGCCGGCGACCCGGCCGTGCTCGCGGACCAGGCCGGTGCACTCGGTCTCCATCCGCTGGGCGAACGTCGGCTCCTTGCGCGCGCTTTCGGCGAGCAGGTCGAGGAAGTCCCACTGCGGCACCATCGCGATGTACGGGTGCGCCACCTTGAGCCGGGTGAAGTCGGCCAGCTTCATCAGCTCGCCGTTCTCCTGGGGGAAGCCGGCCGCGGTCAGCTCGCTGTGCGGGAGCGCGTCGAACTTCTCGCCGAGGCCCAGCTCGTCGAGCAGCGTCAGCGTCGACGGGTGGACCGTGTCCCCGCGGAAGTCACGCAGGAAGTCGGCGTGCTTCTCCAGCACCGTCACCTCGACGCCGGCCCGGGCCAGCAACAGCGCCGTGACCATCCCGGCCGGCCCGCCACCGATGACGACGCAGGTCGTGCGCTCGGTCATCTCGACCATCTCCCTTATTCATCGCTTGTTGAATAACTTGAGGATGCACCCGCCCGGCCCCGGCGTCAAGGGCTTTGACCGGGGATACGCTGATCGGGCGACGGTCACGCGCTCTCGCTCCGGTGATCAGAAACCGTCCAAACGCGACAGTTGGTCGGCGGTGTTCCGGCTTCGCGCCGCTTGGGGCGGCGATATGCGGAAGTGCTCTTGTGGACGGAGTGGATTTCCTTGCGGCAGAAGGGCTTTCGGCGAGGAATCGATTGCTGTTCCGCGGGAGCGGGCGTCGGCGACGCTCGTGGCGGATAACCGAACGGGGACGGTGCGCCAACTGGGAGTAGAGCCGGTGCGCCGGAACAGGCGAGCGGCTATCACCTCTTTGGCAGCGTCGCGAACGCGGCGGTTGCCCTAGCCTCACTGGGTGGATTTCGCCCTGGCACCCCGGACCCCTTCGCGAACCGCCCCGCCCGCCGCGGCGGCGTCCGAGCCCTGGGCGCCGCCCGAGCTCCGGCTGGTGTGCCTGGACATCGACGACACCCTCATCGACTGCACCGCCGCGATCCGCCGGAGCCTCCACATCCTCACCGGCCGGGGCGACCTGTGGCCGCTGTGGGACCTCATCACCGAAGAGCACGTCGCCCTCGTCGTCGCCGGCGAACTCGACTACGCGACGATGCACCAGCGGCGCACCGACTGCTTCCTCGCCGAAATCGGCATCTGCGCCGACGCCGAGCAGGTGAGCTCGTTCGAGCGGCGCCGCCGGGAGCTGCTCGACCACTCGTGGCAGCTGTTCGACGACGTCCTCGACTGCCTGGAGTGGCTGCGCGCGGCCGGCCTGATGCTGGCCGCGGTGACGAACGCCTCGGGTGGCCACCAGCGGAAGAAGATCGCCGACCTCGGCCTGGCGCCGTTCTTCGACCACGTCGCCATCGCCGGCGAGCTCGGGGTCGCCAAACCCGACCCGGTGATGTTCCACACGGTGTGCCTGGGCCTGGGCTGCGCGCCGGCCCAGGCGGTCCACGTGGGGGACAAACTGGACACCGACGCGATCGGGGCCCGCGACGCCGGGCTGGGCGCGGTCTGGCTCGACCGCGACCGCATCGGCGCCCGCGCCCCGGAGGGCGTCCACACGGTGGCCGGCCTCGCCGAGCTGCCTGAGCTGCTGGTTTCGGAGTACGCGACGATCGGCGTCCCGGCCCAGCGGGGCAGTGGCACCCCCGCGTTCACGGTCCGGAACGGCGTGCTCTAGTATTTCTCCTCGTGCGGTGCTGAACCGGCCAGCCGGAGCGGTACCTCACTGGGGTATGGTGTAATTGGCAGCACGACTGGTTCTGGTCCAGTTAGTCTAGGTTCGAGTCCTGGTACCCCAGCTGCGGAGAGTGACCCCCCCTGCGAAGCGGGAAATCGCTTCTGGTAGGTTCTCTCCAGCAAGAAAAACAGAAAAGCCCCTGGGAAACCAGGGAAGATCCTAAGCCCCCGTCGTCTAGCGGCCTAGGACGCCGGCCTCTCACGCCGGTAGCGTGGGTTCGAATCCCATCGGGGGTACCAGCAGCATCACCGGAGCGGGACTGACCAGGTCGGTCCCGCTTTTTGCTGTGCGGATGCCCTGCGGCGGAGCCGGAGGAAGATCGCGCTCGCAGCGTTTCCGCCGCTCGAGGGGTGAGCGTGACGACGGCGGCCTGCTGCGATGACCGTCGAGCCCAACACCGCCCCGACGGTGCGAGGCGGTCATCCCGGCAGGCCGCCGTCTCGTTCCCGAGACCCCGTCCCGAGTACTGGGGAACTACCCAGCCGGGCTGTGCGTCAATCGCTCCGAAGCGAATCGGCTGGAACCGGTCGACGCCGCTGCGGATCGCCTCGACGATCAACGAGTACTCGTTGCCGTCCGCATCTTTGTACACATTGGACGCTCGCCGCAGGGATTCTCGCGCGGGGTCGGGCCTTCGGCGGCCAGGGGCGGTGATCTTCGCCGTCGGCCAGGAAGCGCTTTCTGGCCCGCTGCGCGATTGCGCTCCGGCTCCGCAAAGTCGATCAATTGTTCGAATTTCCCCGCTGTCCTGTCTGGACGCCGGTGGCGTCGGGCGCACGGCTCGGGCATTCGCCTTCGGTTCGGGCGGCAACCCCTGCGACACAACAGGGTTGAGGTCCTGCCCCTGTTTGGATTTGCGCGATGCTGGTAATAGTCTATGGCGTGTCGGCCGTGATGGGCCTGACTGGTAGTTCCACTTTGGAGGACTGGAATGACGAACAAGGCCCAGCTGATCGAGGCGCTGTCGGAGCGCCTGGGCGATGACAAGAAGGTGGCTGCGCAGGCCGTGGACGGTCTGGTGGACATCATCATCCGGACGGTCAACAAGGGCGAGAAGGTCAACATCACCGGGTTCGGCGTGTTCGAGAAGCGCGCTCGCGCGGCTCGCACGGCGCGCAACCCGCGGACCGGTGAGGCCGTGAAGGTGAAGAAGACCAACGTGCCCGCCTTCCGCGCCGGCACCACCTTCAAGGACGTCATCTCCGGCACCAAGAAGCTCCCGAAGGCCACGCCGGTCAAGCGCGCCACCACCGCGACCCGGGCCACGGCCACGAAGACCGCGGCCGCCGCGGCTCCGGCCAAGGCGACCACGACCCGCGCCACCCGTGCCGCCGCGGCGAAGCCGGCCGCGACGACCACGCGGACCCGGGCCACCGCGGCGAAGCCGGCCGCCAAGGCCACCGCCACCACCGCCACCAAGGCGGCCCCGAAGACCGCCGCGAAGACCACAGCGGCCAAGGCCACCACCGCGAAGGCGACCACGGCGAAGGCGACCACCACGCGCGCCAAGACCGCCGCCGCCAAGCCGGCCGCGACCAAGACCGCCGCGACCAAGGCTCCGGCCAAGCGCACGTCGGCCACCAAGAAGAAGTAACCCCCGCTTCACGGCCGAAGGGCCCCGCACCGGATCCGGTGCGGGGCCCTTCGACGTCTCGTGACTTGGACGAAGCCTGCGACGCCCGTCCACTGTGGACTCCCCAGAGAGGCTTGACAGCGCCGGTCGTCATTCATACATTCGGTGTCTCTTTGTATGAATGACGGGAGTTGATCCGCATGCGGCTCGGCAAGACCGCCGTCGTCCTCGGGGGCAGTGCCGCCGGTCTCTGCGCGGCCGGCGCGCTCGCCCCGCACTTCGACCGCGTGCTGGTGCTGGAACGCGACGAACTGCCCGACGGCGCCGAACACCGGCGCGGCGTCCCGCAGAGCAAGCACCCGCACTTCCTGCTCAACTCGGGCCGGCGCGCGATCGGCGCGCTGTTCCCCGGCTTCGAGGACGACCTCATCGCGGCGGGCGGGTTGCTGCTGATGCCGTCCATGGACGCCGCCTACCTCGACGGGCCGGGCTGGTCGGCCCGCAAGCGCAGCGCCATGACGATGATCTACGGCTCGCGGATCCTCATCGAACGCGTCCTGCGGGACAAGGTCCGGGAGCTGGCGAACGTCGCCGTCCGCGAAGGGGTCTCCGTGCGCGGCCTGACCACCGCCGACGGGGAAGTCACCGGCGTCGGCTTCAGCGCCGCCGACGGCGAGGAGCACGTCGACGCCGACTTCGTCGTGGACGCGATGGGCCGCGGGTCCCCGGTTTCCGGGTGGCTCGCGGCGGCCGGCTGGCCCGAACCCGAGGTGCAGACGCTCGACGCCAAGGTCACCTACACCTCGCGCTGGTACGACCTGCCGGCCGAACGCCCCGCGTCCTGGTGGTGGCGGCACCTGGTGATCATGCCGACGCCCGACAAGGGCGAGCACCCCGCCGAGCACGACTTCCTGGTCAACTTCTTCCCGATCGAGGGCAACCGCGTCATCGCCTGCATGGGCTCGTGGGGACTGGAGATGCCGAGCACCACCGACGCGTTCCTCGAGACGGCGCGCCGGGTGCGGACGCCGTTGTTCGCCGACGCCATGGACCGGTGCGCCCCGGCCTCGCCGGTCCACCTCACCCGCTCGACCGGCAACAAGTGGCGGCGCTACGACCGCCTGCGCACGCGGCCGCGGCGGCTGGTGTTCGTCGGCGACTCGATCTGCGCGTTCAACCCCTTCTACGCCCAGGGCATCAGCTCCGCGTCGGCCTCGGCGCTGCTGCTGCGCGAGCACCTGTCCGGAGCCGAGCGGCTCGACGCGAAGTTCACCGCGCGCTTCTTCGCCGCACAACGCGGATTGCTGCGCGTGCCGTGGCGCCTGGCGATGGCCCGCGACCAGGGCTACGCGTGCGCGGTGGGCACCGAACGGCTGCCGGAGTGGCGGCGGCGCATCGTCGCGGCGATGTCGGCGCCGGCGTTCAGCCTCGTCGTCGGCGCGGCCCGCGAGGACGACGTGGTCGACGAGCACTTCGCGAAGGTGTTCAACCTGGACGAATCGCTGGGGCAGATGCTGCGCAACCCGCGGGTGCTCGCGGGCCTGGTGCGCTACCGCGTCCGCGCGGCCCGGGGACGGCACCGCGTGCCGTTCGGGTTCGATCCCCAGGCGGAGCCGCCGGCCACGGACTACTCACCGGCGACGGCGACCGCGCGATGAGCGCGACGTGCGGGCCGGACGCCGAAGCCGTCACCCGCGGACTCGGCTTCGACTGCCACGACGTCGCGCCGGTGGTTTCGGTCCGGCCGCCGTGGGCGCTCGCCCACTGGACGATGCCGCTGCTGGAGGTGCTGATCGTCGGCGGCGCGGTGTTCGCTCTGGTGCACGCGCTGCGCCGTCGCCGCGAGGGCGATCCGGTGAACCTGGCGCTGTGGTGGGCTTCGCTGGTCTACCTCTTCGTCACCGAGCCGCCGCTGTACTTCCCGGAGTGGTTCGGGCTCGACCGGCTCTACGGCTTCATCTTCGCCCACAACCTCTTCACCGTGCAGTTCATGGGGGACCGGCTGCCGCTCTACATCGTGGCGTTCTACCCGGTGATCAGCCAGCTCGCCTACGAGCTCGTGCGCTCGCTCGGGCTCTTCCGGCACGGCGCGCTGCGGGGTGCGGTGGCCGTCGCCTTCGTCTGCCAGGTGTTCTACGAGGTCTTCGACCACCTCGGCCCGCAGCTGAAGTGGTGGGCGTGGAACCCGGCCAACGCGATCGTCAACCACCCGGCGCTGGCGTCGGTGCCGCTGAACAGCATGCTGCTGTTCGCTTCCGTCTCGATGGCCGCCATGACCTACCTCGTCGTGCGGCTGACCGGTGGGCCGCCGCCGCGCCGGCTGACCCCGCGCATCCTGCTGGCCGGCGTGCTCACGCCGCCGACCATGGCGATCGCCGGAATCCCGTCGAGCCTCGCCGGTGACGACACCACCGCGCGAGCGTGGATCCTCGGCGTCGAACTCGGCCTCCTGTGGCTGGCCGGCGCCTGGATCGTCGTCGCGCACCTGCGTGCCGGGGAGCCACGCGAGCCGCTGTCGGCGTTCACGCGGGTCTATCCCGCTGTTTACCTCGGCGGGATGGCGGTGTTCTGGCTCGGCGCGCTTCCGGGCTACCTCGCCGCGAAGGACGGCGTCACCGCGGACGGCACCCCGGTCGGCAGCGGGCTGTACGCGCTTGCCTGCTTCGCCGGGGCCGGCCTGCTGGTGTTCGCGCTGTACCGGCGCGAGCGCGCCCCTGTCCCCGGCTGAGCGCGCCGCTCGGGGAAGATGGCGGGATGGGGCACCACGGCTGGCAGGGCAACCCGCCCGGAACCGAAGACGAGGCACGCCGCCGGATCGTCGAGGCGGCGACGGCGTGCCTCGACCGGGCCGGCCTGGCCAAGACGAGCCTTTCCGACGTCGCCGCCGAGGCGGGCGTCACCCGGCAGACCGTCTACCGCTACTTCCCGGGCCTGAAGGACATCCTGCGCGCGGTCGCGCTGGCCGGCGTCGAGGAGTTCGCCGGGCGGATGGAGCGGCACCTGGCCGCGTTCGGCACGGCGGCGGAAGCCGCGGTGGAGTCAGTGGTGTTCGCCGTCCGGACGCTGCCCGGCGAGCCGCACATGGGGCTGCTCCTGCAGGCGGGCGAAGCGGACTTCTTCACCGACGGCGTCATCTCGCCGCTGGCGTTTTCGTACGGCGCGCGGATCCTCCGCAACCTGCCGGTCGACTGGGCGGCCGCCGGGATCGCGACCGACGAGGAGCTTCGTGGCCTCGCCGAGGTCCTAATGCGGCTGTTCCTGTCGTTCCTGCAGTACCCCTCGACCCCGCCGCTCACCGACGACGAACTGCGCGCCCTGGTCCGCCGCTGGATCGGCCCGGCGCTGCGCGGGTGAGTTTCCGGAAAACGCCCGCACGGAATGCGCTGACAATTCCTGACAACGCGGGCGTGTGATGCCTCCCACGTCCGGCCCGCAAAAAGCCGACGGCGGTGACGGGGGACGTTCCGCCCCCGCCACCGCCGCTGCGGTGATCTCTCCCCAGTGATCTCCCGGCCACCGGGGTTACTTCTTGGCGGCGGCGACCTTCTTGCGCGGGGCACGCTTGCGCGGCGGCGCGGCGGGCGTCTCGGCCTCTTCGACCTGGGCCTGCTCGTAGGCGGCGATCACCTCGGAGGACAGGCGTCCCCGCTCGGAGACCTCGTAGCCGTTCGCGTTGGCCCAGGCACGAATCTGCTGGTTGCGCTCGCGGTCGGTCGTGCTGGTCGTGGTCGACTGCCCGGTGGCGACGCGGACCTTGCGGCCGCCGATGCGCCGTCCGGCCGCGATGTAGCGGGCCAGTTCGTCGCGCAGGGCGGTGGCGTTCTCGTCCGAAAGGTCGATTTCGTAGGTGACGCCGTCGAGGCCGAACTGAACGGTCTGGGCGGCGGTGCTGCCGTCGATGTCGTCCAGGATCTCGACGAGGACTTTCTGGGCCACGGGAATGCTCCTCAGCTGGATGTGCGTCCGGGGGAACGCGACGTGTGACAAGTTGCACAATGGTCGGCGTTCTTCGGTGGAGTGTATCCACCCGAGGAGAGGTACGGCAATTTCCTCCCGGACGCGCGGAACGGCGGCGGCCCGGGGTGGTCTGATAGGACCGGCCGCCGCCGTTCCGGCGGGGTCGTGGCATTCGCCCGGCACCGGCCGCGGCGACGGCAATACCGGCGTAAATGCGGCCGGGAATCTACGTTCCGGACGGCGTGGAGCCCTGCTCGCCGTGGTGGTAGGGCGGATCCGTCACGAGCGCCTCGTCGGCGGCCCCTTCCGCGGGATCGGCCAGGTGGGCCTCCGCGGCGGCTTCTTTCGCCTCTTTGATGAGCTGCCGGCTGTGGTCGAGGTCCGCTTCGGGCCGGTTTTCGTTCTCCGTCATCGCGACTCCTTGCGGTCGGATTGCGTTCCGTGCCGGAGGGCTACCCGCGAAGGCTCGAAGGCAACCGTCGGCGTTCACCCCAAGGAGTGGCCGCGGTGCATTGTTCGGCAGTCGGCTGGGGATCGGGTGCGGGGTTGACCGGGACCGGTTCCGCAGGCGGGGAATCCGCGGTGGAATCGGTGGCGGGGGTGTGGTGGCGGGGTTCAAGCCGACGGAGAGCGGTTCAGGCCGATCGGCAGTCGGGGACGGCTCAGGCCGCCCGCGAAGCCGTGAGCGGCGATTTGGGGCTGGTTTGCGCGCACCCGGTCTGCCGCGGTCCCGAGTGGTCGCCGGGCTCGGCCGCGCGCGCCGATCCCGTCCGCGGAGACCCGGAACGCCGGAAGGGCCCCGCACCAGGCAGGTGCGGGGCCCTTCCGAGTCGCCAGAGGGGTGTTACTTCTTCTTGGCGGCCGACGTGCGCTTGGCCGGGGCCTTGGCCGCGGTGGTCTTCTTCGCCGCGGCGGTCTTCGTCGCGGCCGGCTTGGCGGCGGCGGTCTTGGCCCGCGTGGTGGTCGCCTTCGCCGTGGTGGCCTTGGCCGCCGTGGTCTTGGCGGCGGTCTTCGGGGCCGCCTTGGTGGCGGTGGTGGCCTTGGCGGCCGGCTTCGCCGCGGTGGCGCGGGTCCGCGTGGTCGTCGAGCGCGTGGTGGCCGGCTTGGCCGCCGCCGCGCGGGTGGTGCGGGTCGTCGTCGCCTTGGCCGGCGCGGCGGTGGCGGCGGTCTTGGTGGCCGTCGCCCGCGTGCTGGTGGCGGCGGTGGCGCGCTTGACCGGGGTCGCCTTCGGGAGCTTCTTGGTGCCGGAGATGACGTCCTTGAAGGTGGTGCCGGCGCGGAAGGCGGGCACGTTGGTCTTCTTGACGCGGACGGCCTCACCGGTGCGCGGGTTGCGGGCGGTGCGAGCGGCGCGGGCGCGCTTCTCGAACACCCCGAAGCCGGTGATGTTGACCTTTTCGCCCTTGTTGACCGTCCGGATGATGATGTCCACCAGACCGTCGACGGCCTGCGAAGCCACCTTCTTGTCGCCCAGACGCTCCGACAGCGCCTCGATCAGCTGGGCCTTGTTCGTCATTCCAGTCCTCCATAGTGGAACTACTAGTCACGGCCCATCTCGGCCGACACTGCACACGGTATTACCAATACCGCACAAAATCCAACCGGGGGTCGAAATATTTCCTTGTACGAGGGCGGGTTCCGCCGCCTCTGCGGGGGCCGCCGGAAGTCGGCCGGAACGCCGGCCGGACCCTCGCCATGCCTCTGAGCAGGGAAAATACCGGGTAAGAGCCGTCCACAGTGGTCGTCCATATAGGACCCGAGGCCCTTCCGGAGAACTTTTTGCGCGACACGCCGGGTTGGGGGTGTCGCGGCGTGTGGGGGAGGCCACCCGGCCCCGATCCCGCGCCACGGCGGGGGATCGCGGGCCCCTCCCGGCGCGCTTCGCCGTGGGAGCCAGCGGAAGCGGCGCCCGTGACGCCGCGGCCGTCCGGCGCGCCCCCGCGGCACGGCGTTGCGGCGCAACCGGTCCGCCTCCGGCGAAGGCCCGCGCCGGGGTCGGGAGAGCCTCCCCGACGGGTGAGCTCACTCGTTCGGCGCAGTCCCGGCCTGCGGTGACGCCGGTGGCGCACCGTCGTGTTGGGCGCGGGACTGTCGTACCGGCGGGCTAGTCTGCCGCGGGAGGAAGTGCCGGGCGAACAGGGAGAACCGTGGACCAGGAGACGCTCACCACCGTGGTCGGACGGGTGGCAGGCACCGAGGATTCGACGCCGCTGCAGTTCTGCGTGGCCGTCGATCCGGACGCCTACCTGCAGCTCGACGACGTCGTCGTGACCCGGCGGGAACTGCTCGGGCTGGGCCAAGTCACCTCCTACGGCGTCGTCACGCAGGTGACCGCGCGGCACGAAGGCGCCAGCTTCGGCAGCGACGTCTTCCTGATCTCCGACGGGGTCCTGCCCGCCCAGGTGCAGGAGATCGCCGAGATCGCCACCACCCGCGTCGAGCCCGAGTGCTACGTGCCGCCGAAGCCGGGCAGCCGGGTGGAGCGGGCCGTGGGAGAGGATCGCGCACAGGCGCTGTACTTCGACAACATGACCCGCCAGGTGGCGGTCGGCCTCGGCCGCGACGGCGAACCCGTCTACCTCAACATGGACTTCCTCGACGGGACGCGCGGCGCGCACGTCAGCATCAGCGGCGTCTCCGGCGTGGCCACGAAGACGTCGTTCGCGTTGTTCCTGCTGCACTCGATCTTCCGCGGCGGTGCCCTGCCCAACGCCCACAACGCCAAGGCCCTCGTCTTCTCGGTCAAGGGCGAGGACCTGCTGTTCCTCGACACGCCCAACCGCGCTCTCGACGAAAACCTCAAGGCCGAGTACGCCAAGCTCGGCCTGCCCGCGGAGCCCTTCGCGTCCGTCGGCTTCTACGCGCCGCCGACGCCGTCGGACACCACGGGGAAGCCTTACGTGACCGGGCGGACCTCGGGCGTGGGCGCGTTCTGGTGGACCATCGCGGAGTTCTGCGCCAAGGACCTGCTGCCCTACGTCTTCGCCGACGCCGAGGACGAGCGCAACCAGTACACGATGGTCATCCACCAGGTCGCGAACCGCCTGCGCCTCGACAGCACCCCGGCGGGCAAGGACGGCGCGGCGAACGTCGACGGCGTCCTGTGCCGCACCTACGCCGAGCTCGTCGACGTCATCTGCGAGCGCGTCACCGACGAGGAAACCCGCGCGAGCTGGGCGGGTGCGGTCACCGGCGCGGGCACGGTCAACGCCTTCATCCGCCGCCTGCGCTCGAGCCAGCGCGCCCTCTCCGGCCTCATCCGCGGCGACCTCGCCGATCACCCCGCACGCCAGTTGTCCACGGAGAACCAGCAGGTGACCGTGGTGGACATCCACAACCTCGTCGAGCGCGCGCAGCGGTTCGTCGTCGGCGTGACGCTCGCCGCGGAGACCGCGCGCAAGGAGGCGGCCGGCCCGGGCGGGCTGCTGTTCACCATGCTCGACGAGCTCAACAAGTACGCGCCGCGCGAAGGCAGCAGCCCGATCAAGGAGGTGCTGCTGGACATCGCCGAGCGCGGCCGTTCCCTGGGCGTCATCCTGATCGGCGCGCAGCAGACCGCCAGCGAGGTCGAGCGCCGGATCGTCAGCAACAGCTCGGTGCGCATCGTCGGCCGCCTCGACGCCGCCGAGGCGTCGCGGCCGGAGTACGGCTTCCTCCCGGCCAGCCAGCGGGTCCGCGCGACCCTCGCCACGCCGGGCACGATGTTCGTGAGCCAGCCGGAGATCCCGGTGCCGATCGCCGTCGGCTTCCCGTTCCCGGCCTGGGCCACGCGGCTTTCCGAGGCCGGGCAGGTCCCGACGACGACAGCCACCTCGAAGAAGAGCGATCCCTTCGCCGGCCTCCCGTCCCGCGGCAGTGATCCCTTCGGCGACGACCCGCCGCCGTTCTGAGCCCACCGCCCACCACCCGAACGGAAGGACGAAGGGTGAAGTTCCTGCACACCTCCGACTGGCACATCGGCAAGACGCTCAAGGGGCGCAACCGCCTCGACGAGCAGCGGGCCGTGCTCGGCGAGATCGTCCGGATCGCGCGGGACGGGCAGTTCGACGCGATCCTCGTCGCGGGTGACCTCTACGAGACGTCGGCGCCGTCGGCGGCCGCGCAGGAACTCGTGGTGCGGGCGCTGATGGCGCTGCGCGAAACCGGTGCCGAGGTGCTCGCCATCGCCGGGAACCACGACCACGCCGCGACGTTCGAGGCGTACCGGCCGCTCCTGCTGGCGGCGGGCATCCAGCTCACCGGCGACCCGCGCCCGGTCCACGACGGCGGAGTCGTCTCGTTCGACGCGCGTTCGACGGGCGAGCGCGTCAACGTCGCCGTGCTGCCCTTCCTTTCCCAGCGCTACGCGGTCCGGGCCGCGGAGCTGCTCGCCGGGACCCCGGCCGACAACGTCGGCCAGTACGACCAGCGCGTGCGCGACATCCTGGAGCACCTCAAGTCCGGGTTCACCCCGGGCGCGGTGAACCTCGTCATGGCGCACCTGACGGTGACCGGCGGGACGATGGGCGGCGGGGAACGCGCGGCGCAGTCCATCTTCGAGTACCACGTGCCCGCCACGGCGTTCGGCGCCGATCCGCACTACGTGGCGCTGGGCCACCTGCACCGGCGCCAGTCGCTGCCCGCCCCGTGCCCGGTGCACTACAGCGGTTCGCCGTTCGCCGTCGACTTCGGCGAGCAGGACAACACCAGCGTCGTGCTGTCGGTGGAGGTGAGTCCCACCACGCCCGCGAAGATCACCGACATCCCGCTGACCGCGGGCCGGAAACTGCGGACCGTCCACGGCACGGTGGCGGAACTGACCGGCCGCGCCGCGGAGTTCGGTGAGGACTACCTCCGGGTGTACATCCGCGAAGCGACCAGGGCGGGGCTGCGCGAAGAGATCCAGGAAGCCCTGCCGAACGCCCTGGAAATCCGCATCGACCCGGAGTTCGCCGCGCCGGTGACGACCTCGGGCGGCGACCGCGCGGTCGCGGACCGTTCGCCGGGGGAGCTGTTCGCGAGCTACTGCGCGGAACGCACGATCGAGGACAAGCGCGTGCAGGCGCTCTTCGCGCGGCTGCACGACGAAGAGACGAGCGGGGTGTGACATGCGGCCAGTGCTGCTGGAGATGACCGGCTTCGCGTCCTTCCGCGAGAAGACCGAGATCAGCTTCGAAGACACCGATTACTTCGCGCTCGTCGGGCCGACCGGTGCGGGCAAGAGCACGGTCATCGACGCGCTCACCTTCGCGTTGTACGGGTCCGTCGCCCGGTGGGACCACGAAGGCCTGGTCGCCCCC
The DNA here is from genome assembly GCF_014654205.1 of Amycolatopsis bullii. Taxonomy (GTDB): domain Bacteria; phylum Actinomycetota; class Actinomycetes; order Mycobacteriales; family Pseudonocardiaceae; genus Amycolatopsis; species Amycolatopsis plumensis. The sequence continues at coordinate 107,328 of NZ_BNAW01000024.1, read as the reverse complement.
GCGCTGGCGCCGACGGTGAACCGCGCGACCGTGCGGCTGGTCTTCGACGCCGGCGGCGCGCGCTACCACGTCGTGCGGGAAGTCCGGCGCAGCGGCGGCAAGAAACCCACGGTCAGCGTCAAGAACGTCCGCCTGGAACGGCTCATCGACCCCGCCGCGCTCGGCGGCCCCGAAGACGACGCCGACGCCGTCGCCGCGGACTCCGAGGTCACCCCGGCGGTCGAGCGCCTGCTCGGGTTGACGTTCAAGCACTTCTGCACCTGCGTGGCGCTGCCGCAGGGCGACTTCGCCGAATTCCTGCACGCGAAGGCCGCCGACCGGCAGAAGATCCTCATCAAGCTGCTGGGCCTGGAGGTCTACGAGCGGATCGGCCGCCGGGCCGGGGTGACGGCGGAGCAGCAGAAGCAGCGTGCCGCCGTCCTCACCGAACAGCTCGGCAGCTACGCCGACGCCACCGAGGAAGCCGTCGCGGAGCTGGCCGCCCGGATGACGGCCCTGGAGGAGCTGGACGCGCGGGTGAACGCCGCCCTGCCGGCGTTGAACGACGCCACGCGCGCGCACGACGAAGCCCGCCAACGCGTCGCCACCCTCACCGCGGAGCTGAAAGTCCTCGACGCCGTGGAACGCCCGGACGGCGTCGAAGACCTCGAAACCCGGCGCCGCGACGCAGCGGACGCGGCCACCGCCGCCCGGCGCGCGCTGGAGACGGCGGAAACGGCGGACGAAGCAGCTCGTGCCGCCCTCGCCGCGGCGCCCGAGCGCAGTGGGCTGGAACGGATCCGCGCCGACCGCACCGAGCTCGAGGCCACCGAGAAGGCCCTCCCGCGGCTCGAAGAAGCGGCGAAAGCGGCGAAGGAGGCGAAGGAAACTGCCGCCACGGCAGCGCGCGAAGCGGTGTCGGTCGTCGACGCGGCCCGCGAGAACCGCGACAAGCTGGCCCGGGCGGCGGAGGACACCGCCGCCGAAGCCGCCCGCGCCCGGCAGGACCGGGATCGCCTCGCCGGCCTGCGGCCACCGGCGGAGCTCGGGGACCTGTCGGCGGAATCGGCGCGGGTGGCGAAGCGCACGGCGGCCGCCGACGCGCGCCTGCAGGCCGCCGAGGCCGTCGACGCCGAAGCACGCCAAGCGCTGGAAGCGCAGCCCGACGTCGCTCCGCTCGCGGCCGCCCGGTCCGACGCCCGCACGCTGTACACGATCTGCGACGCGCAGCGCAAAGCCGCGCCGGAGCAGACCGTCCGCCGGGCCGAGCTCGCGACGGCGCGCACGGCCCTCGCCGCGGCCGACGCCGAACTCGCCGCGGCGAAGGCCGCGCTGGCCGAAGCCGAGCAGACCGGGCAAGCGCTGGTGCTGCGGGCCGGGCTCGCCGTCGGGCACCCGTGCCCGGTGTGCGAGCAGGAGGTCGCCACGCTGCCGGACGCCGGTGGGCACGCGCACCTGGCCGAGGCGCGCGAACGCGTCGACCACGCCGAACGCGATCGCGCGGCGGCCGAAGCGGGCGTGCGCAAGCTGGAACGGGCCGTGGACCGCGACGCCGACTCGGCCGCGTCGGCGGCCGCCCAGGCGGAAGAACTGCGTGTGGTGCTGGCGGAAGTGGCCGGTCCGCCCGAGTCCGCGGTGCTGCGGCGGCCGGTCCAGGCGGCTTTCTCCGAGCAGGACTACGCCGATCTCGTCGCCGCCGTCCGCGAACGCGGCGAATGGCTTTCCGCGACGATCGACCGCCGCGCCCGCGTCGCCGAGGCCGCGCGCGCCGCCGACGCGGAACTGGCCGCGGCCCGGGCCGAACGCGCGGCGGCACAGCAAGACGCCGATGTCGTGGCGAAATCGTTCACGGCGGCGCGCGAGGCCCTGCGGGCGGCGCGCGATCCCCTGGTGGAGCTGGGGGCGCCCGCCCTCGACGGCGACGACGTCCCGGCGGGGTGGCAGCGCCTCACCACCTGGGCGGCCGCCGCCCTGGAGGAACGGCGCACGGTGCTGGCCGCGCTCGAAGCGGCCGCCGAAGCCGCGGGCAAGGAAGCCGTCGTCGCGGCGGAGGAATTCCGGACTGCCGAGCGGGACGCCGAGCAGCGGCGCACCCGCGCGGTCGATACGGGGCTGGCCGAGCAGTCGGCGAGCACCGAACTGGCGACCGCCCGGCGACGGCAGGCGGAATTGACCGCGGCCCTCGACGGCGCACCGTCTGCCGAGGTGGTCACCGAGCAGCTGGCGAAGGTCGCTTCCCTCGAAGAAACCGCGAAGCAGGCGGACGCGGCCTTGCGGACCGCCCGCGCGGCCGCGAAGCAAGCCCTCGACAACCAGGCGGGCATCGCGAAGGAGGTCGATGTCGAACGACAGAAGCTGTCCCGGGCGCGCGACCCGCTGGTCGGCCTCGGCGCTCCGCCGATCGACGGCTTTTTGGGGGCCCGGGGCGAAGCCCCGGTTGACACCGACGGTGAAGGCCTCCTCGCCGCCTGGAACGCGCTCACGGATTGGGCCGCCGGCCAGGCGAGATCCCACCGCGAGCAGTTGGCCGTCGCGAAGACCGCGGAGGGCGAAGCCGCCGAAGCGTTGCAGGCGGCCGAACGCGCGGTCGCCGGTGACGTCACCGCGCTCGGGGTCGTCCTGCCGGAGGGGCCGGTGCGCGACCGCGTCCCGGTCGCCGTCGCGGCCGCCCGGGCCCGCGCCGAAGCCGACCGCACCGACATGGAACGGCGGGTGGCCCGGGTGGCCGGGCTGCACGCCGACATCGCGGCCGCGGAGTCTGACGCCCAGGTCGCGCGGCTGCTCGCGGATCAGCTGCGGTCGGACAAGTTCCCGCGCTGGCTGATCGCCGGCGCGCTCGACACGCTGGTCGCGGAGGCGTCGGCGTCGCTGCTGGAACTGTCCGGCGGCCAGTTCGAGCTGACCCACGACAAGGGCGACTTCCTGGTGGTGGACCACAACGAGGCCGACGCCCGGCGCCCGGTCAAGACGCTGTCCGGCGGCGAGACGTTCCAGGCGTCGCTCGCCCTGGCCCTGGCGCTGTCTTCGCAGCTGGGAGCCCTCGCGGCGGAAGGCGCGACCCGGCTGGAGTCGATCTTCCTCGACGAGGGTTTCGGAACGCTGGACGAGGCCACCCTCGACGTCGTGGCGTCCACTTTGGAGAACCTCGCCGCGTCCGGCTCCCGGATGGTCGGGGTGATCACGCACGTGCCGGCGCTCGCCGAGCGCGTCCCGGTGCGCTTCCTGGTAACCCGGGACGGCACCGGCTCGCACATCGCCAGGGAGGGCGCATGACCGTTCACCCCTTCGACACGGTGGCCGGAATGAACTTCAGCATCGACGCCTGGGACCCGGGCTACGGCAGCTCGATGGAGGCCGAGGAGCTCGGCCGCTCCCAGGCCGAGGTCGAACTCGACGTCGAGGTCCCCGAGGCGGAGTGGGCGCCGATCGACCCGTCGCCGGTGTCGCCGCCGGAAGCCGTGCTGTTCGTCGACGGCGTCCGCCGGATCGACGCGCGCGTCTGGATCGACGACCCGGCCGGGACGAACTCGGCGTCCATCGGGATCTGCGCGTCCTACGCGGCGGGCGTCGTGTGCTGCTGCGAGGGGCAGGCGCACGTCGTCGGCACCGACGTCCGGCGGGGGCTGTTCACCGTCGCTCCGCAGGCGGACGACATCGTCACCCCGGCCGGGATCTACACCGCGCACCGGGCGGCGGCCAAGGAGGACAAGCCGCTGCCGGTGGTGCTGTCGTCGGCGCTGCAGGAGCAGCTGGCCGAAACCGAGCTGGACACCGCGATCCGGGCGCGCACGGCGATCGCCGGTCACGTGGGCGACGACCTGCTCGTGGTGGACGGCCCGCTGCGCGGCCGTGCGCACCTCGACCGGGCCGTCGGGTTCATCAAGAGCCACCAGACGACGTACCTGCCCGGCGAGCTCAACGCCATGGTCGGCCGGCTCGGCCCGCACCAGCGCACGCCGGTGTTCCTGATGGGCACGACGTGGGTGCGGCACTCGTGGTACCTGCGGCTGCCGTCGGTGGGCGGGCCGCCGTGGTCGGGGGTCGTGCGGGTGGAGGCGGCCCCGCACCTCGGGCGCGACCAGGTCGCCGAGCTGGCGAACGTCACCCAGTCGGTGCTGGGCCGGTTCGCGTCGGTCGCCTATAAGGACTCGCGGGCACCGCAGAACCTCTACCCGATCGCGGGGCTGGAGCGCGACCTGCGCCACCGGCTCGGCGACCAGCAGTTCGTCTACCGGGCGTTGCGCCTGGCCGCGACCCGCGGATGACCCCTGCCGCCGCCGGTCGTGAGTGGTAAGGCGTGTTCTAACCCTCCTTACCACTCACGACGGCGGGCCTCCGGTGTCCTTTGTGGAGGATCAACTCAGGGAGCCGTCCCCGGTCTGCGGTGCTCCCGCCGGCTTGGCCGCGACCTGCGGTTTCGCCGGTTTCGCGGGCTTCGACGGCTTCGGCTGGGTGGCCGGCGGCTTGGGCTTCGTCGTCGGGTCCGGCGGCGGAGTGCCCAGGATCGTGAAGGTGAGGGTCGGCGACCGGCCGTCCGAGCACGGGTAGGACGCGGTGTACTTGCCGGGGCGCTTGATCGCCGTCGTGCTGCCGCCCATGTGCCCCCAGTTGCCCATGCCGACCATCTTGATCGGAGCGGTGAAGCCCGCCGACGTGACCGGCCCGGTCGGCGTGCAGGCCGAGTGGCCCAGTCCGGTGTACACGTCGGCGTTGATCCGGCCGCCCGGCTCGACCTTCGAGGTGAGGCTCCACCCGCCTTCGTCGGCCGCACTCGCCGGGGCCGACAGCGCGAGCGTCGCCGCGCTCGCCGCCATTAGGCCGATCAGGGTTTTCTTGACCATGACTCGTCCCCTCTCGTTGGTGTTCCTCCCACGCTTGAGCCGGGGAAATGGTTGAGTCCAATTCCTGTTCAAGTACGTGAACGTAAATCGAGTCTATGTTTTGTTGTCACGTATGGATTAGCTTGGCCGGATGCGCAGAAGCCCGCTCGTTCTCGTCGTGGTCCTGGGGTTGTCGCTGGCGACACCGGCGGCCGCGCAGGCGCAACCCTGGCGCGACGCCCGGCAGTCACCCGATCGCCGGGCCGCCGCCCTCGTCGCGGCGATGACGCTCGACGAGAAGATCTCCCAGCTGCACCTGCAGCCCGACGCCGAGCACCAGCGGTTCGTGCCGCCGATCCCGCGGCTGGGCGTGCCGGGGTTCCGCATCGCCAACGGCCCGGCGGGCATGGGCCCGGCCGACGACAAACCGCAGAAACCGGCGACCGCGCTGCCGGCCACCATGGCGCTGGCGTCGACGTTCGACACCGGTCTCGCGCGCCGGTACGGCCGGCTGATCGGCAGCGAAACCCGCGCGCTCGCCCACCACGTCTCCGAGGCGCCGGACATCAACATCGCCCGCGTCCCGCGCAACGGCCGGACGTTCGAAGGCATGGGCGAAGACCCCTTCCTCGTCGGCGCGCTGGCCGCCGCCGACATCCGCGGGATCCAGGAGAACGGCACGATCGCCGAGGTCAAGCACTACGCGGCCAACAACCAGGAGACCCAGCGCTTCACCATCGACGAGCACATCGACGAGCGCACGCTCAACGAGATCTACCTGCCGCACTTCGAGCAGGCCGTCACCGAGGGCCGCGCGGGCTCGGTGATGTGCGCCTTCCCCAAGATCAACGGCGTGTTCCTGTGCGAGGACCCGGCGCTGCTGCAGGGCAAGCTGCGCGACGACTGGGGCTTCAGGGGGTTCATCCAGTCGGACTGGGGGGCCGCGCACAGCACGCTCGGGTCGGTGAACGCGGGCATGAACCTCGAGATGATCGACGGCACCTGGTACGGCGACAAGCTGAAGCAGGCCGTGCTGGCCGGGCAGGTGACCGAACAGCGCGTCGACGAGCTGCTGCTGCCGCGGTTCCGCACCATGTTCGCCTTCGGGCAGTTCGACCACCCGCCGGTACTGACCCCGCTGCCCACCGCGCAGCACGACGCCGCCGCGAAGGAGTTCGCCGAACGCGGCATGGTGCTGCTGCGCAACGAGCACGCGCAGCTCCCGCTCGACGCGGGCGTGCGGTCGATCGCCCTCATCGGGCCGTTCGCGACCAAGGCCAAGACCGGCGGTGGCGGCAGCTCGGCCGTCATCCCGACGTCCACAGTGGACCCGCTGCCGGGCCTGCGGCAGCGCGTGCCCGGTGCGCTGGTGACCCTCGACGACGGCAGCGACGTGGCGCGCGCGGCCGCACTGGCCCGGACCGCCGAGGTCAGCGTGGTGATGGTCGGGGACAACGAGACCGAGGGCAAGGACCGGCCGAGCCTGGCGCTGGAAGGCGACCAGGACGCCCTGGTGGCCGCCGTCGCCGAGGCCAATCCGCACACGGTCGTCGTCGTGAAGAGCGGCGGCCCGGTGCTCATGCCGTGGGTCTCGCGCGTGCCGGCGATCCTGGAGGCGTGGTACCCCGGCCAGCAGGACGGCGCGGCGGTGGCGGGCGTGCTCTTCGGCGACGTCAACCCGTCGGCGAAGCTGCCGATCACGTTCCCCGCCGCGGACGCCGACACGCCGGCGAACACCCCCGCGCAGTTCCCCGGCGTCGGCGGCGTCGCGACGTACTCCGAGGGCCTGCAGGTCGGTTACCGGTGGTTCGACGCGCAGGGGCGTGCGCCGCTGTTCCCGTTCGGCCACGGCCTGTCGTACACGACGTTCGCCTACTCGGGTCTGTCGGTGCGCAACACCGGCGACGGCGCCACGGCGACGTTCACGGTCCGGAACACCGGGCCGCGGGCGGGCGCCGAGGTCGCCCAGCTGTACCTGGGCTTCCCGGCGGCCGCGGGCGAGCCGCCACGGCAGCTCAAGGGCTTCGAGCGGGTCACGCTGGCACCCGGGCAGGCCCGGCGGGTGACGATCCGGCTGGACGCGCGCGCCTTCTCCGTCTGGGACACGGCGGCCCACGCGTGGCAGCCCACGCGCGGGACGTTCACCGTGTCCGCCGGCGGCTCGTCGCGGTCCCTGCCGGTGCAGGCCCCGCTGGTGCGGCGCTGAGGTTTCAGGCCTTGCAGCCGGGCGCCGTGGCGGCGGCGCGCACCAGCTCCGGGGACGCCGTGATGGCCCCGACCGGGTCGTAGGTGCCGTCGATGTCCCGCTGCGCCTGTTCGATGGCCTGGGCGGCGGGGCCCTGGGAAGCCTGGTTACCCGGCTTCGCGCGGTCGAGCTCGGCCTTCGCCCCGGCCGCGCGGTCCCGGGCCTTGGTGAACTTCGCGACGAACCCCTGGCGCACGGTGTCGCCGAGCGGCACCGGCGCGGGCGGCAGCGCGGCGAGCTTGCCGGCCGCCTCGCCGGTGCGGGCCGCGATGCCGCCGAGTTCCGCGCTGAGCGCCTTCTGCGCTTCGGCAACGGTGCCGGGCGTCGGCGGCGTGAGCTCGGCTTCCCGGTTGGTGCGTTCCCGGTAGTCGTGGATGGCGGTGCAGAAGCCGTCCACCCAGCGCACGGCGGCCGGATCGGCGGACGGCGAGGACGTGACGGTCTCGACCGGGCTCTGGGTCCGGGACGGCGGTGCCTGGGCCGGCGGCGTGCCCCCGCACGCGGTCAGCAACAGGCAGGTGCCGAGCAAAGCAGCGGCGATCTTCATGGCTCCCCCTCGCGTTTGCCGGGTACACGCGCGAGCGGACCCGCCGGTTGCGTCACGCGGCGGCGAGGGTGCCGCCCAGCACCCGCAGGCCCTCGGTGGTGAGCTCGGCCCGCGTCCACTGGCCGACGGCGACGGCCCGCACGGGCCGGATCAGGCCGGCCCGGGCCAGCTGGTGGGCGGTCGCCTGGTCGCAGCAGGGCAGGCCGTCGACCCGCAGGTCGGGTTCGCAGCTGCAGGTGAGTTCGGCCCGCCCGGCCCCGACGGCCCGCAGCATCGCCATCGCCCGGCGGTTCAGTTCGGTGTGCATGGTGGTCATCCCCCTCTGGTGTGCCGACTAAGAGGAGACGTGGCCGCCGTCACCGAATACGCGAGTTCGCCGACGGTCACCCGAACGGCGCTACTTCCCCCAGCGCTGGTCGTCCGGCTCCTCGCCCCGCGCGACGGCTTCCAGGTAGGCCCGGTCGACGGCGAACCGGGCGGCGATCTCCGGTTTCCCGGCGACGGCGCCGTGGCCGGGGATGAGGACGTCGACGTGCCGGGCGGCTTCCTCCAGCCGGTTGAGCGCGGCCAGGTAGGAGGCGGGCGGCTCGGCACGGCGGCGGTCAAGGAGCGGGATCAGGACATCGGAGAGCATGTCCCCGGCGATGAGCACACTCCGGTCGGCGAGGAGCAGGGCGGCGTGGCCGACGGCGTGCGCGTCGTGCTCGATGACCTCGCCGGGGATAGGGCCCTGGTCTTCGGGCAGCGGGGTGAGGAGCGCGATCGGTTCAAGGGGGATGTCGGGCGCGGTTTCCTTCGCCATGGCCTGGGCTCGTTCGCGGGCTTCCCCGGCGATGCGGGCGTTCGCGGCGGTGGCGTACCGGGGGACGTCGCCGAAGCGGGGGTGCCAGAGCAGGTGGTCGAAGTGAGGATGGGTGGAGAACCCGGCGACGACGGGGATCCCGAGCCGGTCGAGGTCGTCGGCGAGCTGCTCGAGTTCGGAGCCGCGGATCCCGGGATCGACGAGAACGAGACCGGCGTCCGTTTCGACGACGGTGGTGTTGCTCCAGACCCACTCGCTCTGCCGCACCCAGACACCGTCGGCCACTTGATTCAGCATCGGGCCACGGTGCCAGGTGGACCTGCCGGGCGCAATCGGTTGCGGATTTGCCGCCGCTGCCCGGGGGCGCCCCCCGGGTCCAGCGTATCGGCCGTGGCCGACAAGAATGCCGGGAAAGCCGCTGTCCGGGGTCGTTTGTCCACATCCGGACCGTCCTGGGGACAACCGGCGAACCTCAGAGGCGCTCCTGCAGAACGTCCACATCCGGATCAGCCTGGGGAAACCGGGCCTGGCCAACGCCGGAGGCGATCTTGCGGAGCGTCCACTTCCGGATCAGCCTGGGGAAACCGGGCCTGGCCAACGCCGGAGGCGATCTTGCGGAGCGTCCGCATCCGGACCAGCCCGAGGGAACCGCACCCGGCGAACTTCAGAGCCGCTCCTGCAGAGCGTCCGTCGCGGCGAGGAGGTCCGCTGCCCACCGGGCTTCCGGCCGATCCGCTCGATCAGTCCCCACACTCAAATCGCCGCCACCGCCCCGGGGGCGCCCCCCGGGTCCAGCGTATCGGCCGCGGCCGACAAGATTGCCGGAAATGCCGCTGCCCGGAGCCGTTTGTCCACATCCGCACCGGCCTGGGGACAACCGGGCAAACCTCAGAGGCGCTCCTGCAGAGCGTCCGCCGCGGCAAGAAGGTCCGCCGCCCAGCGAGCTCCCGGCTTCCGGCCGATCCGCTCGATCGGCCCCGACACCGAAACCGCCGCCACGACCGTGCCCGCGGAATCCCGCACCGGCGCGGAGATGCTCGCCACACCTGGCTCGCGCTCCGCCACGCTCTGCGCCCAGCCCCGCCGCCGGACTTCGAGGAGCGTCCGCTCGCCGAAGACCGCGTCCGCCAGGATCGTGCGCTGCGTGTGCGGGTCCGCCCAGGCCGCGAGCACCTTCGCGCCCGATCCGGCCGTCATCGGCAGGCGCGAACCCACCGGCACCGTGTCGCGCAGGCCACTCGGCGGTTCCGCCGTCGCGACGCACACGCGCTGCACGCCGTCGCGCCGGTACAGCTGGACACTCTCGCCCGTGACGTCGCGCAGCTTCGGCAGCACCACGCCCGCGGCGTCGAGCAGCGGGTCCGTCGAACCGCCCGCGAGCTCGGCCAGCGCCGTACCGGGGCGCCAGCGCCCGTCCGGACCGCGGCGCAGCAGCCGGTGCACCTCCAGGCCGACCGCGAGCCGGTGCGCGGTGGCACGGGGGAGGCCGGTCCGCGTGCACAGTTCCGCGAGGCCGCAGGGGTCGTCCGCGACCGCCTGCAGGACGGCCACTGCTTTGTCCAGTACTCCGATACCGCTATGCTGTCCCACGAACCGATACTAGCGTCCCGCACTTTGGGAAGTCCAGTATCTGGGAAAACCCTGAACTCGAGCTGCGCCCTCCTTCGCGGCTCGCACCCGATCACGCAGGTGCGCGCCCGAGTTCGTCGACGAACCGTGGAAGGAGCCGGAGATGACCAGCCCGACCGGCAAGGCCCGCACGCTGGCGGAGAAGGTGTGGGAAAGCCACCTCGTGCGCCGAGGCGAAGGCGCCGAACCGGATCTGCTCTACATCGACCTCCACCTGCTGCACGAAGTCACCAGCCCGCAGGCCTTCGACGGCCTCCGCCTGGCCGGGCGGCAGCTGCGCCGCCCCGACCTGACCATCGCGACCGAGGACCACAACGTCCCGACCGTGGACATCGAGCTCCCCATCGCCGATCCGGTCTCGCGCACCCAGGTCGACACCCTTCGCCGCAACTGCAAGGAGTTCGGGGTCCGGTTGCACCCCATGGGTGACGCCGAGCAGGGCATCGTGCACGTCATCGGCCCCCAGCTCGGCCTGACCCAGCCCGGCATGACCGTGGTCTGCGGCGACAGCCACACCTCGACGCACGGCGCGTTCGGCGCCATCGCCTTCGGCATCGGCACGTCCGAGGTCGAGCACGTCATGGCCACCCAGACGCTGCCGCTGCGTCCGTTCAAGACGATGGCGATCACCGTCGACGGCGAGCTGCGCCCCGGCGTCACGGCGAAGGACATCATCCTCGCGGTGATCGCCAAGATCGGCACCGGCGGCGGCCAGGGCTACGTCCTGGAGTACCGCGGCAAGGCCATCGAGGCCCTCTCGATGGAGGCCCGGATGACCATCTGCAACATGTCGATCGAGGCCGGCGCCCGCGCCGGGATGATCGCGCCGGACGACACGACGTTCGAGTACCTGAAGGGCCGTCCGCACGCGCCGCAGGGCGCGGACTGGGACGCGGCGGTCGAAAACTGGCGGCAGCTGCGCACCGACGACGGCGCCGAGTTCGACGCCGAGGTGCACCTCGACGCGAGCGCGCTGACGCCGTTCGTGACCTGGGGCACCAACCCCGGCCAGGGGCTCCCGCTGGGTGCCGAGGTGCCCGACCCGGAGCAGATCCCGGATGAGAACGACCGCATCGCCGCTGAAAAAGCCCTGTCCTACATGGACTTGAAGCCCGGCACGCCGCTGCGCGAGATCGCCGTCGACACCGTCTTCCTCGGCTCCTGCACCAACGGCCGGATCGAGGACCTGCGGGCCGCGGCCGAGGTGCTGCGTGGTCGGAAAGTGGCGGACTCGGTCCGGATGCTGGTGGTTCCCGGCTCGATGCGCGTCCGCAAGGCCGCCGAGGCCGAGGGCCTCGACCAGGTCTTCACCGAGGCGGGTGCCGAGTGGCGCCAGGCCGGCTGCTCGATGTGCCTGGGCATGAACCCGGACCAGCTGAAGCCGGGTGAGCGCAGCGCGTCGACGTCGAACCGCAACTTCGAGGGCCGGCAGGGCAAGGGCGGCCGGACGCACCTGGTCTCGCCGCTCGTGGCCGCCGCCACGGCCGTGCGGGGCACGCTGTCGTCGCCGGAAGACCTGCTGACCGCCGCCCGCTGACCACCCGAGGAGCTACAGCCATGGAACCGTTCACCCAGCACACCGGCGTCGGCGTCCCGCTGCGCAGGTCCAACGTGGACACCGACCAGATCATCCCGGCGGTCTACCTCAAGCGGGTGACCCGGACCGGGTTCGAGGACGGCCTGTTCGCCGCCTGGCGCGGCGACGAGGACTTCATCCTCAACCAGGAGCCGTTCCGGAACGGGAGCGTGCTGGTCGCGGGACCGGACTTCGGAACCGGTTCCTCCCGCGAGCACGCCGTCTGGGCGCTGATGGACTACGGCTTCAAGGTCGTCATCTCCGCCCGGTTCGCCGACATCTTCCGCGGGAACTCCGGCAAGGGCGGCCTGGTGGCCGCGCAGTGCGAGCAGCACGACGTCGAGCTGCTCTGGAAGCTGCTGGAGAACGAGCCCGGCACCGAGGTCACGGTCGACCTCGAAACCAAGACCGTGCGCGCCAAGGACTTCACCGCGCCCTTCCAGATCGACGACTACGTCCGCTGGCGGCTGCTGGAAGGTCTCGACGACATCGCGCTGACGTTGCGCCATGCCGGTGAGATCGACAGCTTCGAGGCGAGCCGCCCGTCCTGGAAGCCGACGACGACACCGGTGGCGGCGAGCTAGGCTGATTTCGGGGCGGAATCCCTTGTGTCATACAGGGATTCCGCCCCTTTTTTGTTTCCGGATTGTCCTCTGGCCAGGGGTGAGGGCCGTGGCGGAATCCGTCCCGGCGCAAGGGAAAGTCCCGCGGGCCGGTTGGATTTGCGCTGCCGTGGTAATACCGTGTCGCTAGCCGGCCGACGCGGCCGCGGATCCTTCCTGGAGGACTGGACATGGCCAACAAGGCCCAGCTGATCGAGGCGCTGACCGAGCGCCTGGGCGACAAGAAGGCCGCCGCCGAGGCGGTCGACGGTCTGGTCGACATCATCATCCGGACGGTCAACAAGGGCGAAAAGGTCAACATCACCGGCTTCGGGGTGTTCGAGAAGCGGGCCCGCGCGGCCCGGACGGCCCGCAACCCGCGCACGGGCGAAGCGGTGCGGGTGAAGAAGACGAACGTGCCCGCGTTCCGCGCCGGCACCACCTTCAGGGACGTCGTTTCCGGAGCGAAGAAGCTGCCGAAGGCCACCCCGGCGAGGCGCGCGACGAGCACTTCCCGCGCGGCCGCGGCCCCGAAGCCGGCGACGACGCGTTCGACGACCACGCGAACTGGTTCGGCGGCGGCGAAGCCGGCGGCCACGAAGACTCGCGCAACGGCAGCGAAGCCGGCCACGACCAAGACGACGGCTGCCAAGACGACGGCCGCGAAGAGCACTGCCGCGAAGTCCCCGGCTGCGAAGAGCACTACCGCAAAGAGCACCGCCGCGAAGACGACCGCGACCCGCAAGGCTCCGGCGGCCTGGACCACCGCGGCCAAGACCACCACTGCTGCCAAGTCCACCGCGGCAAAGACCACCACCGGAACAAAGACCACCGCGGCAAAGACCCCGGCCAGGCGGACCTCGGCCGCGGCGAAGAAGGACTGAGCCGCCGAAAACTGTCGTACCCCTGCGGTAACGTGAAATCCGGGGGACCCCCAGGGGGCGACCCCGAGCTGAACGAGCTTTCCGGCAGGGCCCCGCGCGACGTGCGCGGGGCCCTGCCGCATGTCCGGCCTGCGGCAGAACTGATCCGCGCCCGCCAGGACGGCCGCCGTACCGGGAGGGTCGACCTGCGTACCGGCAGGGTCGGCCTGCGTACCTGGAGGGTCGGCCTGCGTACCTGCGCAGTCGGCTCGCGTACCTGGACAGTCGGCGCGCGCGGATCGGATCGAGCGCGGCGAACCGGCTGTCTGCGCAAGCAAACCGAGCCCCGGTGCCCGCGAAGATCGGCGAGGCAAGTGATCCGACCCTCGGGAGACACAAGCCGACCGTCCAGGTACGCAAGCCGACCGCTGGGGTACGCAGGCCGACCCTCCCGGTACGCGAGCCGACTGTCCGGGCTCGCGAACCGACTCTCGGGATACGCGAGCCGACTGCCCAGGTACACCCTCCGACCGTCCCGGTACGCGAACCGGCCGTCCCGGTACGGCGGCCGACCCTCCGGGTGCGCGAACCGACCGTCCCGGTAGAGCGACCGCCGCGTCCGTCGACCGCAGGCGGGTGGCAAGTCACCCACCGCCGACCGCAGTCTCCCGAATGGACACCCCGCGTCACCCACCCGGCGCAACCCCCGGCCCGGGACCGGCTCCGCCCAATTTCGCAAAGTTGCTTGAGCGCCCGGCCGAGTGATGCCACGCTGCCTTCCTCGGGGCCCGCATGCGGCGCGGGCCCGGCGGTGCGCGACGGCTTACCTGGGGGCGACCACCATCGACATCCGGCTGCTCGGCCCGTTCCAGGTGCTCGTCGACGGTTCGCCGGTCGTGCTGACCAGTTCCCGCCAGCGTGCGCTGCTCGCCACGCTCGCGCTCGCCGCCGGCCGTCTCGTGTCGATCGATGCCCTCGCGCGCGGGGTCTGGGGCGAGACCCCGCCCGCGCACATCCGCGGCAGCCTGCAGACCTACGTGATGCGCCTGCGCCGGCTCTGCGGCGAAGACACCGTCGTCACCGAACCGGACGGCTACCGGCTGGTCGTCGACCCGTCCCGGGTGGACGCCCTGCGCTTCCTCCAGACCCTCGACCAGGCCGCCGCCGCGACGGAACCCGCCCGCCGCCGGGACCTGCTCACTACCGCGCTCGACGGCTGGGGCGGGGTCCCCCTCGAAGGCGTCGGCTCACCCACTCTGGCCGCCGAATGGGAACCGCTGCTGACCGAGCGGTACCTCTTCGCCGTCGAGCAGCGGATCGATCTCGACGCCGGGCTCGTCCCCGACGCGCGGCTGATCGCCGAACTCACCGACCTCGTCGCCCAGCACCCGCTGCGGGAGTCGTTGTGGGAACGGCTGGTGCGCACCCTCGCCCGGGCCGGGCGCCGCGCCGAAGCGCTGGCCCGCTACGCCGGCCTGCGGGCGTTGCTGGCCGACGAACTGGGCGTCGAACCCGGCGAAGACCTCCGTCGCCTGCACGCCGAACTGCTCGCCGCCGACGCCGACCCGGCCGTCCACACCGTGCCGCGGCAACTGCCTTTCGACGTCGCCGGGTTCACCGGCCGCGGCCCCGAACTCGCCGAACTGGACCGGCTGCCACCCGGTGGCGCGTCCGGCATCGTCGTCATCGAAGGCACCGCCGGCGTCGGGAAGACGTCCCTGGCCGTGCACTGGTCCCACCGCGTCCGCGACCGCTTCCCCGGCGGCCAGCTGTTCCTCGACCTGCGCGGCCACTCCGCGGACACCCCGGTCACGCCCGGCGCCGCGCTGGCCGGCTTCCTGCGCGCCCTCGGCGTCCCGGCCGAGACCCTGCCCTCCACTGTGGAGGAACGTTCGGCGCTGCTGCGGAGCAGGCTGGCGGGCAGCCGCACCCTCATGCTCCTCGACAACGCCCGCGACGCCGACCAGGTCCGCCCGCTCCTGCCGGGGCCCGGCAACCTCGTCGTCGTGACCAGCCGCAACCAGCTGCGCGGCCTCGTCGCCCGCGACGGCGCCCGCCGCATCGCCCTGCGCTCCTTCGACGACCGCGACGCGACCGCGCTGCTCGCCGGGAGCGTCGGGTCGCAGCGCCTCGCCGCCGAACCCGGCGCCGTCGCCGAACTCGTGCAGCTCTGCGGCCGCCTGCCGCTGGCACTGGCGCTGGCCGGGGAACGCGCTTCGCGGTTCTCCGGCGTCTCGCTCGCCGGCATCGTCGAAGAACTCCGCGACCAGCGGCTGCGGCTCGACACCCTCCGCGACCCGCAGGACGCCGGAACCGACCTCCGGGCCGCGTTCTCCTGGTCGTACAAAGCACTGCGCCCGGCCGCAGCCCGCTTCTTCCGGCTGCTCGGCCTGCACCCCGGCCACGGCTTCAGCCTCTCCTCGGCCGCCGCGCTCGCCGGTGCGGACCTGCGTGAAGCGCGCGAACTCGCCGACCAGCTCGCCGCCGCCCACCTGCTCAACCAGCCCGGCACCGACCGCTACCAGTTCCACGACCTGCTGCGCGTCTACGCGGGCGAGCTCGTCGAAACCGAAACGACGGAGGCCGAGCGCACGGCGGCGCTGCGCCGGCTCGTCGACTGGTACCTCGCCAGCGTCGCCGAGGCGAACAAACTGGTCCGTCCCGACCTGCTCACCGACGACATCACGCTCGACCCCCCGCCGCTGCCGCCCGTCGGCTTCGCGCAGCACGAGCAGACGATCGCCTGGTACACCACCGAACGCCACGCCCTCACGGCGCTCGTCGGCATCGCCGCCGGTCGCGGCTGGACCGCGCACGCCTGGAAACTCGCCTGGCTCCTGCGCGGCTTCTTCGCCGAGCGCCACGACCGCGACGACTGGATCACCACGGCACGCGCGGCCGTCGCCGCCACGCGGGAGGCCGGCGACGGGATGGGTCTGCAGTACAGCGCCAACAACCTCGGTTCGGCCTACCTGCGCACCCTCCAGCCCGACAAGGCGATCGAAGCGCTGGAGGAGGCGCGCGCGGCGTCCGAGGGCGGCGACGGCACCGCGTTGACGGTGGCGATCCTGTCCAACCTCGCCGGCGCCTACTACGTCCGTGCCGAATACGCCGAAGCCGAGCGCTACGCCCTCAAAGCCGTCCACCTCGCGCGCGACCACGGCCAGCGCACGTTCGTGCCGCACGCGCTCCTCAACGTCAGCGCCAGCCGAATCGGCCTCCGCGACTACGACCACGCCGCCGAAGCCGCCCAGGCAGCGCATGAAGCCTTCGCCGAACTCGGTGATCGCTACCACGCGGCGCTCGCGCTGGGGAACGTCGCCGAGGCTCTCGAAGGAGCCGGCCGACACGGCGAAGCGGAGCGGGCGGGGCTCGACGCGCTCGCCGAGCTGAAGGAGCTGAACGCCGACTACGGGACGATCGACGTCCAGATCACGCTCGGCCGGCTGAAGCGCCGCACCGGCCGCTCGCACGAGGCCGGTGGCCATTGGGCCGAGGCGCTGACGGTCAGCCAGCGCCTCGGCGACCCCCGCGCCGCGGAGGTCCAGGCCCTGTTGGCCACGGTGCCGACAGAAACCCCCTCGCCCGGGGATGCGCCGTACCCCTAGCCCGGCGCAGCCCAGCGGGACCCGGGACAAGTACACCAAGATCGACTGTCATGCCGCTGTCTTGTCGTGACGGCGGCGCTCTTGGGCTCTCCGGGAGGGTTTCGGCGAAGTCGGTCGCTGTTGCGGTGGTGAGTGGGGGTTTCTGGTTGGGCTCGGCCTGAAGGTGTGGCTGAGCTGGGTGGTGTCAGGTCGCCTTGGGCGATGAGCCGGGGTGCCTTGGCCGATGGGTAGGTGGGTGTCCACCACCCCGAGCCACAATTGTGACGACGGCCGGCAGTGCCGGGTCAAGGCGGGAAAGCGTGCCTTGACCCGGCGCTGCCGGCCGTGTTGTGGCTTCGGATCGGGGCGGTGGGGAGGTCTGGGTGGGGTGCCGGTTGGGGCGTCAGCGTCCCGGTTCACGGCGGTGAAGCCGCGGAGCGGGCCCGGAAGCTCCCCCACCCTCTCCGGGGGGGCGTCCCCAGGTCCAGTCTATCGGTGGTGGGCGACGAAACCGGCGGATCGGCCTCTGTCGGCCGGAACTGTCCACAGCACCGGCTGGATGTGGACAGACGGCTCGGGAGCGGCTGGCTGCGGACAGACGCGCTCAGGAGTGGCTGGGGGAGGGGGCCGGGAGGGCGCTCGGGTGGTAGTCCGCCGCCAGGAGCACCGGACCTTCCGAATCCGTCGGCGGGCGGAACGACAACACCCAGAACGAACCCTTCTTGCTCGGCACCACCCCGCCGCGTGCCGCCGACAGCTTCACCCCGTCGCGGTCTGCCAGGGCGCTCACCAGGTCCGGGATCACTCCGCCCTGGCTGCAGACCACCGGTGTTCCGCCGTCTCCGGCCACCGCCAGCAGCCGCGCTATGCCCAGAACCGGGTCCGGCCAATAGCCCTCTTCCGAGAACAACGGCTCGTGGCGGACCTCGGCCGTGACGTCCTCCGCGACTCCGTGGACCGTCTGCACGCAGCGCAGCCTCGGCGCCGACAGCACGCGGTCCGGGCCGAACAGCGACAGGACCCGGCGCAGCGCCGCCGCCTGGCGCTGGCCCGCCTCGGACAACGGCCGGAGGTCGTCGTCGCCGGACCACTCGTCGCGCTTGCCCGCCTTGGCGTGCCGCACCAGCAACAGCGTCGTCAACCCCACCGGCAGCTCGCCGAACGCCCGCAGCACCCGGACGTCCTCCGGCCGCGTCAGCAGCTTTTCCGCTGCCATCGGGTCGAGCCAGCGCAGCTCGTCGACCTCGTCGTTCGCCTCGAACTCGCCGGAGACCGCTTCCGCCGCGAAGTAGTCGACCGTCTTCGGCACCGTGCCGGAGCCGGTGCGGGACGGCACCCGGTACGCCGTGCGGGCCAGGGAACGGCCGAGGACCGCCGTGAACCCGGTCTCCTCCCGCACTTCGCGCACCGCGGCCTCGGCGATCGTCTCGCCGGGGTCGAGCTTGCCCTTCGGGAACGACCAGTCGTCGTACCGCGGGCGGTGCACCAGCGCGACCTCCGTCGCGCCCCCGGCGACGCGCCACAGCACCGCGCCGGCCGCCCGTACCTCCTGGGTCATCCGGCAGCCCCGTGCAGCTTCGCCAGCTCCAGCTGGTGGTCACGCACACGCGAGCCCTCGGCCGGGAACGGCGACCACTCGCCGCTCGCCGTCAGCACCCAGCAGCGCGTCTCCGGGTCCAGCGCCGAGTCGAAGATGTTGTCGAGCTGCGCGGTGAGCTTCGGGTCCTTGACGCGCACCAGCGCCTCGATCCGCCGGTCCAGGTTGCGGTGCATCATGTCCGCGCTGCCGATCCAGTGCGTCCCGCCCGCGCGGAAGTTGAAGATCCGCGAGTGCTCCAGGAACCGGCCGAGGATCGACCGGACGTGGATGTTCTCCGACAGCCCTTCGACGCCGGGCTTGAGCGTGCAGATCCCGCGCACCACGATCTCGACCGGCACCCCGGCCTGCGACGCGTGGTAGAGCGCGTCGATGACCTGCTCGTCGACCAGGGAGTTGCACTTGATCCGGATCCCGGCGGCCTGCCCGGCCCGCGCCAGCTCGATCTCCTCGCCGATCGCGCGCACGATGCCGCGGCGGATACCGTGCGGCGACGTCAGGATCGTCCGGTAGGTGTCCTGCCGCGAGTAGCCGGTGAGCACGTTGAACAGGTCCGTGACGTCCGCGCCGATGCTCGGGTCGGCGGTGAACAGGCCGATGTCCTCGTACAGCCGCGCTGTCTTCGGGTTGTAGTTGCCGGTGCCGATGTGGCAGTAGCGGCGGATGGTCGAGCCCTCCTGGCGCACGATCATCGACACCTTGCAGTGCGTCTTCAGCCCGACCAGGCCGTACACGACGTGCACGCCCGCGCGCTCCAGCGTCCGCGCCCAGGTGATGTTCGCCTGCTCGTCGAACCGCGCCTTGATCTCCACCAGCGCGACGACCTGCTTGCCCGCCTCCGCGGCGTCGATCAGCGCGTCGACGATCGGGGAGTCACCCGACGTCCGGTACAGCGTCTGCTTGATCGCCAGCACCTTCGAGTCGGCCGCAGCCTGCTCGATGAACCGCTGCACACTCGTCGAGAACGAGTCGTACGGGTGGTGCACCAGCACGTCACCCTCGCGCAGCGTCGCGAAGACGCTCTTGGGCGTCTCGCGCTCGCCGAACGCCGGGTGCGTCGCCGGGACGAACGGCCGGTCCTTCAGCTCCTTGCGGTCCACAGCGGACAGCTGGTGCAGGCAGGTCAGGTCGAGCAGGCCGGGCACCTCGACGACGTCGGCCGGGTCGACGTCCAGCTCGCGCAGCAGCAGCTCGAGCATGTGCTCGCTCATGTCCTGCGCGACTTCCAGGCGCACCGGCGGGCCGAAGCGGCGCTGCGCCAGCTCGCGCTCGAGGGCCTGGAGGAGGTCCTCGTCACGGTCCTCGTCGACCTCGAAGTCGGCGTTGCGGGTGACGCGGAAGACGTGGTGCTCGGTGACGTCCATGCCGGTGAACAGCTCGCCCAGGTGCGCGGCGATGAGCTCTTCGAGGGGGAGGAACGTCGCCGTCCGGCTGGTTCGCTCGGTCTCGACGCGCATCAGGCGCGGCACGTTGCTCGGCACCTTCACCCTGGCGAAGCGCTCGGTGCCGCCTTCCGGGTCGCGGACCGTCACCGCGAGGTTGAGGGAGAGGCCCGAAATGTAGGGGAAGGGGTGCGCCGGGTCGACGGCCAGGGGCGTCAGCACCGGGAAGATCTGCTCGGAGAAGTAGCTGGACAGCCGCAGCTGGTCGGCGCCGGCCAGGTCGGCCCAGCCGACGATGTGGATGTCCTGCTCGGCCAGCTGCGGGCGCAGGTGCTTCTCGAAGGCGCCGGTCTGCCGCTCGACGAGGTCCTGGTTGCGCTTGGCGATGTAGCCGAGCTGCTCGCGCGGGGTGAGCCCGTCCGCGCTGCGCACCAGCAGGCCGGTCTCGTCGCGGCGCTTCAGGCCGGCGACGCGGACCATGTAGAACTCGTCCAGATTGGACGCGAAGATGGCGAGGAACTTCGCCCGCTCCAGCAGCGGCTGCGACTCGTCCTCGGCCAGCGCGAGCACACGCGCGTTGAAGTCCTGCCACGACAGCTCGCGGTTGAAGTACCGGTCGTCGGGCAGCGTCTCGACGGCTGTCGGCGCCGCGGTGACCGCGGGCGGCGCCGACGGGACGGCCCGGAACTCCTCGGCGCCGCGCGGGTTGCCCTGCGTGGAGCTGCGGCGCCGCGTGGTCGTCGCCGCCGGAGACGTGGTCTTGCGGGTGCGGGCCTTGCCGGCGGTGGCACGGGCGGCGGTGTCGCGCGCGGTGGACTTCGACGGGACCTTCTTCGCGCTCGCCGGTTTGGCGGTGGTGGCCTTCTTCGCCGTCTCGGAAGATCCGCTGGCCGGGTTCCGTCGCCTCCGCGGTGCGGGCGTGCTGCCGTCGTCTGTGCTCACGGCCCCCATTCTTCACTACGTGACGCGGAATTGCGCAGACCGCGGTGAAGGTCAGATGAACAGCTCAGCGCGGTATGCCGAGGTGTGTTTGCCGACACCCAGGGCGCGGACGTGAGCGAGATCATCCGGGGTGTCGACGTCGCTGCGCAGGGTCGGCAGGGCTTGGCTCAGCGGGACCGCCCCGGACTCGGCGTGCTTGCGGGCCGAGCCGGGCCCGAACCGGGGCTCGAGGGGCATGCCGGGGGCGGTGAGCAGCAGGGTGGTGCCGGTGCCCTGCCGATCGGCGACGAAGGCCCTGCGCCCCGCGGCCTCGGCGAGGGCCGCGGTGAGATCCCCGGCACGCAGGGCGGGCAGGTCGGCTTGGAGGGCGCCGACGACGGCGGCCGGATCGTCGGCTTTGAGCAGGGCCTCGCCGTGGCGGAAGGCGGCGTTGAGGGACTTTTCGGCGGGTTCTTCGACGATCTCGACGCCGAGTTCCGCCAGCTCGGCGACGGCTCGGGGATCGGCGGCGACGAGCAGGACCCGCCTGATCTGCGCGCTCGAGGTCACGGCGGCGAGCGTGTCTTTGGCGAGGGCGAGGACCAAGCCGGGGTGGTGCGCGGTTTCGACGGCACCACGCAGCCGCGACTTGCCGTCGCGGGGGTGCTTCAGGGGTACGACCAGATCGACGTCCACGTGTCCATCTTTACCCGAAAGCCGGGCGGGCCGGGGGCGGGTGGGGCGGGTTGTCCACAGGCGACGGGTGTTGTGGACAGGGTCGGGGGTGGGTCGGTTTTGCGTGGGGTTTTGTCGGGTGGGGGCGATAGCGTCGAAATCGGGGGTTCCCCGTTGGGGGATGGTGGCCCCCTTGGGTGGGTGGGCTGTGTGGGTGGGTTGTGTGGGTGGGTTGTGTGGGTGGGCTGTGTGGGTGGGCTGTGTGGGTGGGCGGGCTGTGGCGTTCGAACCCGCGGTCACGCCCGGCTGGCAGCGGCACGCCGGTTCAGGCGAGCTCGCACGAACCCCGCCAGGGGCGCGCCGGACCCGGAAACGACCCTGGTCAAAACCCCGCGACCACCGCTGAACCGGCCCGGCGCCGGCACACCACAACACCCTGGTGAGACCGTTTTGTCCGGTTGGCCGACCCCCTGGCGTCCCGTCGTGACCACGACAGCCGAAACGCCTCCAGCCTGGTCACACCGCTCAACCGACCCTCCCTGGACCGCCCCGAGCCCGGCGCGGCAGGATCAACCCGGACGTGACCTGAACTAGGAGGAGATCGTGGCCCGGCGTGAGAAGGGCGGCTTCTGGGTGGGGCTCGCCGCCGTACTGTTCTACCCGCTCACCCACATCGGACGGCGGGTCTACGTCGGCGCCGAAAAGATTCCGCGGCAGGGGCCCGCTCTGCTCGTCATGAACCACATCTCGCACTTCGATCCCGCCGTCGACGCCGTGTTCGTGCACCGGCAGAAGCGCGTCCCGCGGTTCCTCTTCAAGGAGAGCCTGACGCGCGCGCCGATCCTCGGGCCGATCGTCTCCGGGTCCGGGCAGATCCCCGTCTCGCGGGGGTCGGCCGCCGCCGGGGACAGTCTCAAGGCCGCTCACCAGGCCCTCGAAGAGGGCAAGATCGTCGTCATCTACCCCGAGGGCACCATCACCAAGGATCCCGACGGCTGGCCGAAGGAGTCCTTCA
This sequence comes from Amycolatopsis bullii, assembly GCF_014654205.1. GTDB lineage: Bacteria > Actinomycetota > Actinomycetes > Mycobacteriales > Pseudonocardiaceae > Amycolatopsis > Amycolatopsis plumensis. The sequence continues at coordinate 85,088 of NZ_BNAW01000024.1, read as the reverse complement.
CCGGCGCCGCGCGGCTCGCGCTGCAGAACGACGTCCCGGTCATCCCCGTCGCCCGGTGGGGCACCAGCCAGATCTTCAACGGCTACACGAAGAAGTTCACGCCGTTCCCGCGCAAGACCATCACGCACTCCGTCGGCGACCCGATCGACCTGTCCGCCTACCGCGGCGGCAACACCCGCAGCGCGACGAAGCTGCGCGAGGTCACCAAGGTCATGATGGACGAGGTGACCCGGCTCCTCGCCGAGATCCGGCACGAGGAACCGCCGGCGACGAAGCCGGAGGACCCCGCCTGATGCGCGCCGACGTGCAGCGGGTCACCGTGCTCGGGGCCGGCTCGTGGGGCACTGCCTTCGCGAAGGTGCTCGGCGACGCCGGGCGGGACGTCACCATGTGGGCGCGCCGCGAACAGGTCGCCGAGGACATCCGGGACCGGCACACCAACAGCGCCTACCTGCCCGGCGTGACCCTGCCGGAGAACATCACCGCCACCAGCGACCCCGCGGAAGCGACTAAGAGCGCCGAAGCCGTCGTCCTCGCCGTGCCCAGCCAGAGCCTCCGGGCGAACCTCACCGCGTGGCGCGGGCTGCTGCCGAAGGACGCGATCCTCGTCAGCCTCGCCAAGGGTGTCGAACTCGGCACGCTCAAGCGGATGAGCGAGGTGATCGGCGAGATCGTCGGCATCGCCGCCGACGACGTCGTGGTCGTCACCGGGCCGAACCTGGCGAAGGAAATCGCCGCCGGGCAGCCGTCCGCCTCCGTGCTGGCCTGCGCCGACCACGAACGCGCCGTCGCGATCCAGCGCGCCTGCGCCAACTCCTACTTCCGCCCCTACACGAACACCGACGTCGTCGGCTGCGAACTCGGCGGCGCCTGCAAGAACGTCATCGCGCTCAGCACCGGGATGGCCGCGGGCCTGGGCCTCGGCACCAACACGATGGCGACGCTCATCACCCGCGGCCTGGCCGAGATGGCCCGGCTCGGCGCGAAACTGGGCGCCGACCCGCTGACCTTCGCCGGGCTCGCCGGCGTCGGCGACCTGGTCGCGACCTGCTCGTCGCCGCTTTCGCGCAACCGCACCTTCGGCGAACGCCTCGGCCGCGGCGAGACGCTCGAACAGGCGCAGGCGGCGGCCGGCGGGCAGGTCGCCGAGGGCGTGATGTCGTGCTCGTCGATCCGGGCGCTGGCCCGGAGCCTGGGTGTCGACATGCCGATCACCGACGCCATGCACCGCGTCTGCCACGAGGGTGTCGACCCCCGCCAGGCCGGAGCCGAGCTGCTCGGGCGGTCCCAGAAGCACGAGTGGTCCTGACCTCCCGTCAGGTGAGACGTCTTGACCGCGCGGAAGGCGGCTGCGACTCTTGTCGCATGTTCGCGTACGCCGTGTCCGAGTCGTGGGGCCTGATGAGCCTCCGCTCGAGCGTGCGCGCGTGTCGCTGTTGTCGGTGAACCCAGCCCCGGCCCAGCTCGACACCCTTTTCTTCTGCGTGAGGACCCTCATGTTCGCCGTTCCGGACAACACCCTGCTGCGTCCCGAAAACCCCGCGCTGCGCCACCCGGTGCGCGTCGCCCTCGAGGTCGCCGCCGATCGCGACCGCTGGCGCCACCTGCTGCGCTACGACCCCGACGCGCGCTTCGCGACGCTCGTGTCGAGCGACGAGCAGCAGGAAGTGTGGCTGATGAGCTGGCTGCCCGGCCAGCGCACCGACCTGCACGACCACGCGTTCGCCAGCGGCGCGTTCACCGTGGTCGGCGGCCACCTGACCGAGGCCGTGGCGCGCCGCGCGCCGGACGGCCGCGCGGTCACCGAGCTGCACGCGCTTTCGGCGGGGCAGTCGCGGGTCTTCGGGCCGGGGTACGTGCACGAGGTCCGCAACGACGGCCCGGACCCGGCGATCTCGATCCACGTCTACCGTGACGCCGGCCGCGCGATGCGCCCGTACCACCTGGACCCGGTCGACGGCCCGATCCGGGACTAACGGTCCAGGTCGCCGCGAGCCCGGAACTCCTGCTCGATCCGGGCCCGGTCCGCGCCGGACGCCAGCAGCGCGTGCAGCAGGATCCGCGACTTCCGCGCGTCGAGCCAGCCCGCCATGGTCGCGCCCATCGCGATCAGGCTCGACTCCGAACCGTGGAAGCCGTACGTCGAGCGCAGCGTCGGACCCGCCCCGGTCCGCGAAGCGACGACCACCGGCAAGGACGGCACCAGCCGCGAGATCACGTCGGCCGTGCCGGACGAAACGTGTCCCACGCCCGTCGCGGCGATCACCACGCCGCGCACGTCCGGCTGCGAAGCCGCGTGCTCCAGGAACGCGCCCGAGTCGTCCAGACCGGTTTCGACCACCGGGACCAGGCCGCCGAAGTCGTCGCCGTCGAGGGACGGCAGCCGTGGCGGCGACGGGTGGAACCAGTGCACCGCGTGCTCGACGACCATGCCCAGCGGTCCCGCCGGCGCCGACGAGAACGCCTCGAGGTGGCTCGAATGCGCCTTCCGCACCCAGCGCGCGGCGTGGACGTCGTCGTTGAGCGTGACCAGCACGCCCCGCCCGCGGCTGCGCGGATCGGCGGCGACGGTCAGCGCGTTGCGCAGGTTCGCCGGGCCGTCCGGGCTGAACAGGCCGGCGTTGCGCATCGCCCCGGTGACCACCACCGGGGTCTCCGACGGCCAGTGCAGGTCCAGGAAGTAGGCGGTTTCCTCGAGCGTGTCGGTGCCCTGGACGACGACGAACCCGTCGGCGTCCTGGCGCAGGCCCCATTCGCGGCACCGCAGCAGCGTCGCGAAGTCCAGCGACGCGCTGCCGATCCCGGCCAGGGTTTCGGCCAGGACGTCCATCGGGACGTCGCCGAGCCCGCCGAGCAGCTCGGCCGCGCCGAGCCGCGGGACGGCGCCGCCTCCGCCGCCGACGGGAGCCATCGAGATGGTGCCGCCCAGCGTGGCGACGGCGATCAGGGGACGTGCCATGCCCGCCACCCTATTCAGCCGGTCTTGACCGCCGGCGAGTCCGTCACGAAGTCGCCGCGCGCTCGGCCGCGCTGCGCAGCACGCAGAATTCGTTGCCCTCCGGGTCGGCGAGCACCACCCAGCCCGTGCCGTCCGGGTTGCGGAGGTCGTCGTACAGCGTCGCGCCGAGGCCGAGGAGCCGCTCGACTTCCTCGTCGCGCGGGATGTCTGGCTGCAGGCACAGGTGGAGGCGGTTCTTCACCGTCTTCGGTTCGGGTACGCGGATGAACAGCAGGTTCGTCCCGTCGTTCAGCTCGAAGCCGACCTCTTCGTCGCCGGGCTGGTCGGTGTCGGGCATCGGTTTGCCGGTGACCTGGCTCCAGAACCGGCACAGCGTGTACGGGTCGGCGCAGTCGACGGTGACGTTCAGCACGGACGACGGCATGGCACTCCTCGATGTCGGGTGGGCCCGAGTCTGGCCCAGCGGCCCGAGGAGGGCGAACCGATTTACGACGCCAGCGCCAGCCCGGCCGTCCGGTGCATGCGGCGGCTGTCGTCGACGATGAGGATCTCGCAGTCCGGCCGGTCGGCCGCCCACGTGATGCCCTCCGCGCCCATCGCGAACGCCGCCGTGGCCAGTGCGTCCGCCGTCACCAGGTCGCCGGCCACGACCGTGACGCTCATCAGGCCCGTTGCCGGGGTGCCCGAACGGCCGTCGAGGATGTGGGAGCCGCGCTCGTATGCCGCCGACGTCGCGATCGCGCCGTTGCGCGACTCCAGAACCGCGCACACGGCCAGGGGCTGCTCCGGGTGGCGCACGCCGACCCGCCACGGGCGTCCCGGCTCGGGCTCGCCGGCGGTGACGACGTCGCCGCCGGCGTTGAGGCAGAACGTCGCCGCGCCCTCGGCCTTCAGCATGTCGGCCGCGCGCTGCACCGCCCAGCCCTTGACGACGGCGCACGGGTCGAGGCCGCGGCCGGGCAGCCGCGCGCGGAACGCGCCGCCGGAGAGCTGCTCGTAGTACGCGCAGAGCTCCAGCACCTCCAGGAGGTCGTCGCTCAGCTCGGCCGCCGTCAGCTCGCCGCGGTCGTACCGGCTGACCTCGCTGTCTTCCTTGAACGGGCTGAACCGGGCGTCGACGTCCCGGAACCACGCGAACACGTCGTCGACCACCTCGGCGAAGTCGCCCTCGTCCCGCAGGTCGAGCGAGATCGGCAGGCCCATCACCTGTTCGACGCGGGTGGTCATCGCTGCTTCCCCCTCGCGTCGATCGCGGCCTGCAGCGACGTCTTGTACGACTCGCTGGTCTCGGTGGCCCCGGTCACCGTGTCGATGTCGGCGCTCTGCGCCTTGATCGCTTCTTCCTGCAGCTTCGGGAGCGCGGTCAGCGACCGGCCGCCGTCCGGGGCATGCAGCAGAGTGATGACGGCGATCCGCGAGCCGGTGAACGTCACCTGCACCTGCACGGTGCCGTACCGGCTCGACTCGGCGCTGCCCTGCGTGGTCACCGGCTCGTTCGTGGTGTCCCGGGTGGCCGGAACCTCCGAAGTGGACTGAGCGGGCGTGGTGGCCGACGACGGCGGTGTGTCCGAAGTGGACGGAGTCGCCGAGGTGGCGGGCGGTGCCGAGGTGACCGGCGCGGTGGCGGCCGGCGGAGGTGCCTGGGCGACCGTGGAGGTCTTCTGCACCGGCCCCGGCTCGAACCGCCAGACCGCGATGAACCCCGCGATGGACAGCGCGACGACGAAAATGGTCTTCTTCACGACAATCCCCTAAGCCGCAAGGCTGAAACGTTCGGCGTGCACCTGTGCGCTCGGCACCTTCAGCTCGCGCAGGCTGCGCAGCACGGCCGAGGTCATCCCCGGCGGCCCGCAGACGAACACGTCCCGCTCGTGCACGTCCGGCACCATCATGTGCAGGTTCGCCGGCCCGAGCATCACCCCGCGCGGCCCGACCGCCTGGTCCGGTCCGGTGAGGACACTGACGCTGGCGCCGCGGGCCTTGGCGAGCTCGTTCAGCTCCGGCAGCAGCACCGCGTCGGCCTGCGAGCGCACCCGGTAGAGCACGACGACGTGGCCGTCGATGTCCTCCAGCAGCGCGCGGATCGGTGTGATCCCGACGCCGCCTGCCACGAGCAGCGCGTTGGGCCGCCGCTGGTGGATCGTCGTGAAGGCGCCGTACGGTCCTTCGGCGAACACGCGCGTCCCGACGCGCAGGTTCCGCAGCCCGGCGCTGGAATCGCCGAGCGCCTTCGCGGTCAGCCGCAGGGAACGGCCGTCGGGCGCGGCCGACAGCGAGAACGGGTTTGCCTGCCACCACCGGTCCTTGGTCAGGAACCGCCACAGGAAGAACTGCCCGGCCTTGGCCGGCATCTTGTCCAGGTGCTTGCCGGACATGTAGACCGAAACGACGTCCGGGGACTCGGAAACCACCGCCGTGACCCGCAGCTGGTGGCGCAGGTTCCGCCACAGCGGCAGCACGACCCGCCCGGCCAGCACGGCCGCGCCGGCGCCGAGCCAGAGCGTCCACCAGTAGGCCTTCGCCGGCTCCGAGCCGGCGAACGACTGCCCGAGCGCGATCTGGTGGGTGAAGGCCAGCAGCACCGCGGCGTAGGTGTAGAGGTGGATGAAGTGCCACGTTTCGTAGGCGAGACGCTTGCGCGCGAACTTGGCCGAGGCGGCGCCGACGACGAGGATCACGGCGAAGGCGACCAGTGCCCGCAGGATCCCCTCGAGGGTGTTGGCCATCTCGACCAGCTCGTCGACGACGCCCTTGTCCGAGACCTCCGCGTAGCCCATGGTGATGAACACCAGGTGCGCCAGCAGGGTCCAGAGGATCGTGAAACCGGTCCAGCGGTGCCAGGTGGTCAGCCGGTCCATCCCGAGCCGGCGGTCCAGCCAGGGCAGCCGGGCCACCAGCAGCAGCTGGAACGCCATCGCCAGCGCGCCGTACATCCCGGCGAGCCTGCCGATCGTGATCAGCACGTTCTGCGAAACCCCGGCCTGCACGAACAGGACGGTGACGGCGGCCACGTTGGCGCCGAGGAAGAGGAAGAGGCCGGATTTCGCGGCGATCCGGGGGCGGATCGCCGGGCGCGCGGCCTCGGCGGTCTGCGTCATGGTGGTCACACGGATCCCCCTTCGGTTCGGTTCACGAAGGCCAGCCTCGCCGCCCGTCCTGTGGCGAATCTGGGTGCCGGCTGTCGGATTCCTGTCGGCCGCCGCCTCGGCTCGCCCGGCGCGCCCGCGGCGGGAGAAGATGCGGGGGTGCAGACTCCCGACCAGGTGCGCCTGCTCGTCGTCGACGACGAGCCGCACATCGCCGACCTCGTCGCCACCGTCGCCCGGTACGAGGGCTGGCAGGCGGTCACGGCCGGCACCGGGCAGGCCGCGCTCAGCCGGGCCGCGGAGTTCGGGCCGGACATCGTCGTGCTCGACCTGATGCTGCCCGACCTCGACGGCTTCACCGTGCTCGACCGCCTGCGGGCGGGCGGCAACGCGGTGCCCGTGGTGTTCCTCACGGCCAAGGACGCGACGGCCGACCGGATCGCCGGGCTCACCCGCGGGGGTGACGACTACCTCGTGAAACCGTTTTCGGTCGAGGAGCTGATGGCGAGGCTGCGGGCGGTGCTGCGGCGCAGCGCCGGTGTCGCGCACCAGCCCGAGGCGCGCGGCGCGGTGCTGCGGGTCGGCGACCTGACCCTGGACGAGGACACCCGCGAGGTCCGCCGTGGCGACCGCCTGGCCGAGCTGACGCCGACCGAGTACGAGCTGCTGCGCTACCTCATGCGCCGCTCGCCCGCCGTGCTGACCAAGGCGCAGATCCTCGACCACGTCTGGGAGTACGACTTCGGCGGCCGGTCCAATGTGGTCGAACTGGTCATTTCGCACCTGCGGCGCAAGGTCGACGCGGGCGGCGGCGAGCCGCTGATCCACACCGTCCGCGGCGTCGGGTACGTCGTGCGGCAGGCGCACCGGTGAAGGGGTTCTTCACCCGGTGGTACGGGGCATGGCAGCGCACCCGGCTGGGCACCCGGATCACCCTCGGCCTCGGCGCGCTCGCCCTGGTGGTGTTCGCGGCCGTCGGCGTCACGACCGTCGGGATCATGCACGGCTACCTCGACCGGCGGCTCGACGAGCAGCTGTCCAAGAGCCAGAACACGCAGCTGCCGCTGCTGCGCGAGACGCACGGCTCGCCGCAGTCGGTGTACTCCTGGTACTCGGCGCTGTACAAGGTCACCGACGGGGTCGCCGTCCCCGAGCCGGGCGGCCAGCTGCCGGGCGACGCCAAGCAGCTGGCGAAGATCGCCGCCGAAGCGGTGGGCGGCGACGTCACCCGGACCATCTACCTGCGCGACGACGGCCCGTACCGGGTGCGGGCGTGCCCGGTCGACACGGACTCGGTGCTGCTGTCCGCCGCGCCGCAGAAGGACCTCGACGGCACGGTCCGGCAGCTGGTCTGGGTCGAGGTCGCCGCCTTCGCGCTCGCGCTGGGCGTGCTGGTGGTCGTGGGACGGCTGGTGCTGCGCCGCGGCCTGCGCCCGCTGGCCGACATGGCCGGCACCGCGCACGACATCGCTTCCCACGACCTCACCGCCAACCCGGACCTGCCGGTGCGCGCGGCGGGCACCGGCGGCGGCGCCGAAGTCGAAGAGCTGCGGACGGCGTTCAACGTGATGCTGGCCCACATCGACACGTCCCTGGCGGCGAAGACCGAGGCCAACGAGCGGCTGCGCCGGTTCGTCGCGGACGCCTCGCACGAGCTGCGCACACCGCTGACGTCGATCCGCGGGTACGCCGACCTCTTCCGCTACGCCGCCGCGAACGAGCCAGCCGAGCGCGAGGCGCACCTGGCGAAGATCCGCGAGGAGACCGCGCGGATGACCGTGCTCGTCGACGACCTCCTGCTGCTGGCCCGGCTCGACGCGCGGGCCGCCGAGACGCCGTTGCGGCCCGAGCGCGTCGACCTGGCCGAGCTGGCCGGGGACGCGGCGGACGCGTTCGCCGCCGGACGGCCCGACCACCCGCTGACCACGTCGTTCTCGACGGCGTTCGTGGACGCCGATCCGGTGCGGCTGCGGCAGGTGCTGGACAACCTGCTGGCCAACGCGGCCGTGCACACCCCGCCCGGGACGTCGGTGCACGTCTCGGTGACGGCTTCGGACGGTCACGCCGTGGTGCAGGTGACCGACACCGGGCCCGGCATCGCGGTGGCGGACCAGGAGCGGATCTTCGACCGGTTCTTTCGCGTCGACGACTCCCGCACCCGCGGCAACGGCGGCACCGGACTCGGGCTGTCGGTGGTCCAGTCCCTGGTCACCGCGCACGGTGGCACGGTCTCGGTGGCTTCGGCGCCGGGCCGGACGACGTTCACCGTGCGGTTGCCGCTCGCTCGGTGACGTGCGGCGGTGTCGTCCAGCCGGGGGAGAGGTCGGTCGAGGGCTCGGGTTCGCCGTAGACGGTCCGGACCGGGAGGACGCCCGCCCAGGCGGTGTCGGCCTCGACGTCTTCGGGCTCGTCGTCCGGGCCTTCGGCGCGCATCTTCACCGACGCCTCGGCGAGGTCCAGCGCGAGCACGGACACCGCGGCGAACTCCTTGGCGTTGACCTCGCGCGCGTGTTCCCAGGAGCCGGGCGCGAGGTGGTCGGTGAGCACCTTCAGGCCGTGCATCTTCGCTTCGGCGTCGAGGACCGGCTTCGCCTGGCCGAGGATGACGGCGCTGCGGTAGTTCATCGAGTGGTTGTTGACCGAGCGCGAGTAGACGATGCCGTCGAGGAGGGTGACGGTCACGCAGACGTCGAGGCCGTGCGCCGCGGTGCGGAGGCTGGTGGCGCCGGTGGAGCCGTGCAGGTAGAGCGTGTCGCCGTCGCGGCCGTAGCCGGTGGGCAGGACCAGCGGCACGCCGTCGCGGACGATCCCGAGGTGGCAGATCAGGCCTTCGTCCAGGACGGCGTGCAGCGCGGAGCGGTCGGTCACGGCGCGGTGCTTCTTGCGGCCGAGCGTGGTGCGGGGCGTCGTCGACAACATGCGACCAGCGTCTCCCGGAATAGTGGCATGGGAAAACGTCCACTTCTCGTACACTTGTGAAGTCCACTTCCGGCGGAGGAGGTTCCGTGTCCGACACCGCGCTCCCGGTCAGCCTGGATCGTGCGGCGGTGACCCCGCTGGCGGTGCAGCTGGCGGACGCGCTGCGCGAAGCGGCGGCGAGCGGCCACCTGCGCGGCGGCGACCGGCTGCCGTCGACGCGGGCACTGGCCGGACGCCTCGGCGTCAGCCGCACGGTGACGTCGGCGGCGTACGAGCAGCTGCACGCGGAGGGCTGGATCGCCGGGCGGCACGGCTCGGGCACCTACGTGACGACGCCGCCTTCTTCCTCGGCTTCCTCGGTCCCCGTGCCCGCCGTCCCGGCTCCTGAGGTCGTTTCGCCTTCGCTGCTGGACCTCGGCCCGGGCACGCCGTGGGCGGCGGGGCTGGACCGCGCGGCCTGGCGCCGCGCGTGGCGGGCGGCGGCGGACCCGGAGCCGCTGGTCCGGGCCCACCGGGCGGGCCTGCCGGAGTACCGCGCGGCGGTGTCGGAGCACCTGCTGCGCCACCGCGGTCTCGCGGCGGGATCGGTCCTGGCGACCGGCGGCACGACGGCGGCGGTCGTCGAGCTGGCGGCGGCGGTGCTGGAACGCGGGGACGTCGTCGCGGTCGAGGAGCCGGGATACCAGCGGGCGGTGCAGGCGTTCCTCCGCGCGGGGATGCGGGTCGTGGGTGTGCCGGTGGACGACGAAGGTCTGCGGCCTTCCGCGATTCCGGCGGGCGCGCGGGCGGTGTACTGCTCGCCGGCGCACCAGTACCCGATGGGCAGCAGGCTGAGCGCGGCCCGGCGGGTCTCGCTGGTGGAGCGGGCGCGTTCGTCGGGCATGCTGGTCATCGAGGACGACTACGACGGCGAGCTGCGGTTCGACGTCGCGCCGTTGCCGATGCTGGCTTCGCTGGCACCGGACGTCGTGGCGCACCTGGGGACGACGTCGAAGATCCTCACGCCGACGTTGGGGGCGGGGTGGATGGTGGCGCCGGAGGCGATCACGTCGGCGGTGCTGGCGTACCGGGATTCGACGGGGACGCGCCCGTCGCCGGCGGGGCAGCGGGTGTTGCACGAGTTCGCGCGGAACGGGGATCTGGGCCGTCACCTGCGAAAACTGCGGCGGGAGATGGCGGAGCGGCGGACCTTGCTGGCGGGGGCGTTGTCGGCGGCGGGGATTCCGGTGCGGGGGGACGACGCCGGGGCGCACCTGGTGGTGCCGTTTTCGTCGGCCGAGGTGGAGGCGTCGGTGATCGCTTCCGCTGAGCGGCGGGGAATCCGGCTGGACGGGCTGGCGCGGCATTTCGCCGGTCCGCCGTCTGCGCACGGGGTGGCGATCGGGTACGCGGGGTGTTCGCGGGAGGCCTTGGTGGCGGCTTTGCCGACGTTGGTGGCTTTGCTGCGGTGAGTCTCGTTGTCCACAGTTCGGTGGTGCTGTGGACAAACGTGGTTCGGCGGGGGCCTTTTCGGGCTTGGGCGTCGGTGGTTGCCGATACGCTCAATTCGGTGGGGGTTCCCCCTGGGAGGGCGGGATCTGCTTGGTGGGTGTTGCCCGGGGAGGGCGGAATCTGCGGAGGAGGGTCCACCTGGGAGGGCGGGATTTGCGGGGAAGTCGCGGTGACACCGGCGACAGTTCCGGCCGCACTCGGCCCGGCCCGCCCGGCCTGGCCTGGCGAACTCGGCTTGGCGAACTCGGCTTGGCGAACCCGGCCTGGCGAACCCGGCCTGGCGAACCCAGCCTGGCGAACCCAGCCTGGCGAACCCAGCCTGGCGAACCCAGCCTGGCGAACCCAGCCTGGCGAACCCAGCCACCAATCCCTCGATGCACAAGACGTGCCAAGCCCGTCACCGGTTGCGTTCACCGCTCGCCGCCGTCCGTCCGTCGTACCGGGCTGGGCTGTTCCGCGAGGTCACCGGGTACGGTGGCTCACCATGAGCGAGAAGATCCGGGTGGCCGTCGTGTTCGGTGGGCGCAGCAGCGAGCACACCATCTCGTGCCTTTCCGCCGGCAGCGTCCTCGGCCACCTCGACCCCGAACGCTTCGAGGCCGTCCCGGTCGGGATCACCCGGGAAGGCCGGTGGGTGCTCGGCACCGGCGACTCCGCCCAGCTCGCCATCCGCGGCCGGGAACTGCCCTCCGTCGACGACGGCAAGGGGCTCGTCCTCGCCGGGGACCCGTCCAGCCAAGGCCTCGTCGCCGTGGAACCGGGGCGGGAAAGCGAGATGCTGTCGCGGGTCGACGTCGTCTTCCCCGTCCTGCACGGGGCCTTCGGCGAAGACGGCACCATCCAGGGCCTCCTCGAACTCGCCGGCATCCCCTACGTCGGGCCCGGCGTGCTCGCCAGCGCCGCCGCCATGGACAAGGAAACCGCCAAGAAACTCCTGGCCGCCGAAGGGCTTCCGGTCGGCACCTACTCCGCGCTCAAGCGGGGGCAGTCCACTTTGGACGATCAGGCCAAGGACACCCTCGGCCTCCCCGTCTTCGTCAAGCCGTCGCGGGCGGGCAGCTCCGTCGGCATCTCGCGCGTCGCCAGCTGGGACGAGCTGGACGCCGCCATCGAACTCGCGCGCGCCACCGATCCCAAGGTCCTCGTCGAGGCCGCCGTCGTCGGGCGGGAGGTCGAATGCGGAGTCCTCGAGTTCCCCGACGGTCGCGTCGAAGCCTCGCTGCCCGCCGAGATCCGCGTGCTCTCCGAAGACGAAAACGCCTGGTACGACTTCGAAACCAAGTACCTCGGCGACGACGCCGAACTCGACATCCCGGCCAAGCTCGACGACGCCCTCACCGAGAAGCTCCGCGCGATGGCCGTCGAAGCGTTCCGGGCGCTGGACTGCCAGGGGCTGGCCCGCGTCGACTTCTTCGTCACCGAAGACCACGAGCTGATCATCAACGAGGTCAACACCATGCCGGGCTTCACGACGAAGTCCGCCTACCCGAAGATGTGGGAGGTCACCGGCATGGACTACGCCACGCTGCTGACCACCCTCGTCGAGACGGCGATCGCCCGCGGAACGGGACTGCGTTAAGAGAACCGCAGCGGCCGCGGAGCCAGCTTCGCGGCCACCGTGTCCGAAACGGCCTGCAGCGGCCCGGTCCCGGCGCTGTCCGGCACCGTCAGCGCCGCGTAGACCTCGCGGTCCACCACGTACCACGTCGACGCGCCCTCGCCCGGCACCCGCAGCCACTGCACCTTGTTCACCAGCCGCAGCTGCGCCGTCGGCGTCAGCTCCGGGGGCCGGTCGAGGCCGCAGCGCAACACCACGGGATCACCGGCACCCCAGGCCACCGTCGCGGGGGGCGCCGGCGCGGCCAGGGAACGCACCTTCAAAGAAGTCCCGTTCGAGGTCAGCTCGGTCGGCACCGCGCCCAGCAGCGTCGTGCAGCCCGGCGACCCCGCGGCAGGCGCCGGCACCGGGACCAGCGGCAGCGGGCCCGCGGAGTCCGCGGGGGACGGCCGGGTCAACGCGAAGACGGCGACGGCGACCGCCAGCGCCACGGCGAGCGCGGCCGCGGTGACGAGGACCACGCGGGGCGGCGCACCGGTGTCGGAGTCAGGCACCGGACCACTACACCACTGCTCAGAGGTGGACCACCGGGCAGGTCAGCGTCCGCGTGATGCCCTCCACGTTCTGCACCTTCGCGACCACGAGCTGGCCCAGCTGGTCCACGTTGTCGGCGGCCGCGCGGACGATCACGTCGTACGGTCCGGTGACATCCTCCGAGCTGGTCACACCCGGGATGCTGGAGATCTCGGCAGCCACCGCGGCCGCCTTGCCGACCTCGGTCTGGATGAGGATGTATGCGTGGACCACGGCGCGCCCTTTCGTCGGGATCGGAGGCTCAAGGTAGGAACGTCTTCAGCAACGTATCGCCAGCTCACGGAAAAACATAGGGCATCCGACTATCGGTGATCGATCTTTGTCCCGGTAGAGAAAGCAGAGGTGACCGGTGTCACCGAACGACGGAACGGTCGCCGAGACCGGGGAGTTCGCGCTCATCCGCGCCGTCACCGAAGGACGGCGCCAGCCCCCGGGCACGCTGCTCGGCCCGGGCGACGACGCCGCCGTCGTCGCCGCCCCGGACGGCCGCGTGGTCGCCAGCACCGACGTGCTCGTCCAGGGCGTCCACTTCCGGCTCGACTGGTCCTCGCCCGAGCACGTCGGGCGCAAGGCCGTCGCGGTCAACCTGGCCGACATCGCGGCCATGGGCGCCACCCCGACGACCGTCCTGGTCGGACTGGCCTGCCCGCCCGACACCCCGAGCGAGGTGGTGAAGGGGCTCACCGACGGCATGTGGGCCGAAGCCGAACGCGCCGGCGTCGGCGTCTCCGGCGGCGACATGGTCCGCGCCGACCAGCTCGTGATCAGCGTCACGGCCCTGGGCGACCTCGGCGACCGCGAGCCGGTGACGCGCTCGGGCGCCCGGCCCGGTGACGTCCTCGCGGTGAACGGGCGGCTCGGCTGGGCCGCGGCCGGCCTGGCCGTGCTCGGCCGCGGCTTCCGGTCGCCGGTGGGCGTCGTCAACGCCCAGCGCTGCCCGGAACCGCCCTACGAAGCCGGGCCGCGGGCCGCGCTGGCCGGGGCCACGGCGATGATCGACGTCTCCGACGGCCTGCTCGCCGACCTGGGCCACATCGGCGAGGCCTCCGGCGTCGGCATCGACGTCCGCACCGCCGACCTCGACATCCCCGCCCGGCTCACCGAGGTCGGCGCCGCCCTCGGCGCGGACCCCCTGGACTGGGTGCTCACCGGCGGCGAGGACCACGCACTGGCCGCGACCTTCCCGCCGTTCGCCGAGCTCCCGGACGGCTGGCGCACGATCGGTGTGGTCACCATGGCCGGCTCCGGGATCACCGTCGACGGGAAACCGTTTTCGCGAGAAGGCGGATGGACGCACTGGCGCTGATCTAGGCTTCGGAAGCGTGAGAATCGTTCCAGTCCCCTACGACCACCCCGACGCGGCCCAGCTCATGGCCGCGGTGCAGCAGGTCTACGTCGAGCGCTACGGCAGCGAGGACGCCACCCCGATGAGCCCCGCGGACTTCGATCCGCCGGAGGGCCTGTTCCTCGTCGGCTACCAGGGTGACGAAGCGGTCGCCTGCGGGGCCTGGCGCGCCCACGACGGCCCCGCGCCGGACTTCCAGGACGGCGACGCCGAGTTCAAGCGCATGTACGTCGCCGATTCCGCGCGCGGCCGCGGGTTCGCGCGGATGATCCTGTTCGAGCTGGAACGCACGGCGGCGCTGTGCGGCCGCAAGCGCGCGGTCCTGGAAACCGGGACCAAGCAGCCGGAAGCGATCGCGCTCTACACCTCGTCGGGCTACGTCGAGATCCCGAAGTTCGGCGTCTACAAGAACGAGCCGGAAAGCCGCTGCTTCGGCAAGGACCTCACCTCGGCGTGAGCTTCAGCAGGGCCGCCGCGTGGGGCCGCAGGGACGCCGACACGGCGGCCCCGGCCTCCCGATGGGCCCACAGGTCGCGGACGTTCCACGACCCCGGGATCGACGCGGAGACGGTCGCGGTGGTGCTGCCGGTGTTCAGCAGCACCACCGCGAAACCGCCGTCGCTCAACGGCTTTCCCCACACCTGGTAGCCGGGGCCCGCGTCGAGCTGCCGTCCCTGGCTGCCCGCGAAGTCCTGGTCGACGGCGATCGCCTCGGCGTTGCCCAGCGTCGCGAGGTCGGTGCCGCTCAGCTTCGCCGGGTCGGTGCCGGCGAACAGCGGCGCGTTCAGCACGGCCCAGACGCTGAAGTGCGCTCGCGACTCGTCGGCGGTCAGCGTCCCGTTGCCGACCTGCAGCATGTCCGGGTCGTTCCAGCCGCCCGGGGAGCCGCTGTGGACGGCGACGCCGGCCTGCCGGTCGATCGTCGCGAGCACCGACTCCCAGGTCGGAACCAGGTCGTAGGTGGTGCGCCACAGGTTCGCCACCGGCCGGGCTCAGGTCCAGGGGCTCGACACGCCGTACTCGGAGATCGCGTAGGCGATCGGGCGGGGCAGCGCGGCCAGTTCGTCGCGCATCTTCTCGAACGCGGCCTTCCGGTCGAGGCCGTCGACGGTGTCGGCGTTGCACCAGTCGTACTTGAGGTAGTCGACGCCCCAGCGGCCGAACGTCTCGGCGTCCTGGCGCTCGTGGCCCAGCGAGCCGATGCCCGAGGCCGGGTAGGCGTCGTTCGCCATGGCGCAGGTCCGGCTGCCGGGCACGGCGTAGATGCCGAACAGCAGGCCGCGCGAGTGCACGTAGTCGGCTAGGTCGGCGATGCCGTGCGGGAACCGCTTCGGATCCGCCTGTAGCGAGCCGTCGGCGGCCCGCGTGGGTGCCTGCCAGCAGTCGTCGACGACGACGTACTGGTAACCCGCGTCACGCAGGCCGGTGTCCGCGAGCGCGTCGGCGGCGTTGCGCACGACGTCTTCGGTGAGGTCGTAGCAGCGGACCTGGTTCCAGCTGTTCCAGCCCATCGGCGGGGTGCCGGCCAGGCCGTTCGCGAGCGCGGGCGCGGCGACCGGCAGGCTGAGCAGCCAGGTCAGCACGACGAGGAGGAGCACGAGTGCCGTGCTTCCCGGACGGGTCTGTGGCTGAGCGGCGATGCCGTGATCCAATCGCACGGGAAGTGAAACCGCGGTCACCCGGAGGCGGCATGCCGATCTACGCACTCGGTTCGCTCGAGCCGACGATCCACCCCGACGCCTACGTCCACCCGGACGCGACGGTCATCGGCGACGTCCGGATCGGCGCGCACGCGTCGGTGTGGCCGCAGACCGTCCTGCGCGGCGACCACGGGTACATCGAGATCGGCGAGCGCTCGAACGTCCAGGACGGCTGCGTCCTGCACTGCACCGGGCGGCACCCGACGATCCTCGGACCGTCGTCGGCGATCGGGCACGCGGTGCACGTCGAAGGCGCGACGATCGGCACCGGCTGCCTGATCGCGTCCGGCTCGGTGGTGCTCAACGGCTCGGTGATCGAGGACGGCGGCATGGTCGGCGCGGGCGCGGTGCTCTCGTACGGCTTCCACGTCAAGACCGGGGAAATCGCCCTCGGCGTCCCGGCGAGGGTGCGGGAGAACAAGTCGTTCGGGCCGGAGAACATCGCGATGGTGGTGGAGTCCTACGTCGAGCGCGGGCGCCGGTTCAAGACGGAGCTGAGGCGGCTCGACCCGCTCGGGTGACGCCGGCCACGCCCGGTAGGCTTGCGCGCCGTGACCGCACGACCGCTGCAGGACATCGTCGAGGCAGGCTGGGCGAAAGCCCTCGAACCGGTGGCGCCGCAGGTCGCCGCGATGGGGGAGTTCCTCCGCGCGGAGATCGCCGCGGGCCGGACCTACCTGCCGGCGGGGGAGCACGTGCTGCGGGCGTTCAAGCAACCGTTCCACGACGTGCGCGTGCTGATCGTCGGCCAGGACCCGTACCCGACGCCGGGGCACGCGGTGGGCCTGAGCTTCTCCGTGGCGCCGGACGTCCGGCCGATCCCGAAGAGCCTGATCAACATCTACAAGGAGTACTGCGACGACCTCGGCCACCCGCAGCCGTCCAACGGCGACCTGACGCCGTGGGCCGAGCAGGGCGTGCTGCTGCTCAACCGGTCGCTGACCGTGCAGCCCGGGAAGTCGAACTCACACCAGGGCAAGGGCTGGGAAGCGGTCACCGAGCAGGCGATCAAGGCCCTCGCGGCCCGCTCGGAGCCGATGGTGGCGATCCTGTGGGGCCGCAACGCCCGCAACCTGCGGCCGATGCTGGGGGACGTCCCGTGCATCGAGTCCGCGCACCCGAGCCCGCTCTCGGCGCACAACGGCTTCTTCGGCTCGCGCCCGTTCAGCCGGGCCAACCAGCTCCTGGAGCAGCAAGGTGCGGCGCCGGTGGACTGGAAACTGCCGTAGGTTCGGTGTCCGGATCCGCGTGACGGCTCCGACCAAGGGGAAACGCACCCTTTCCGGAGGAAACCATGAACGTCACCTCGGCCGACGGCACGACCATCTTCTTCGAGCAGCGCGGCGACGGCCCGCCGGTGATCCTGATCGGCGGCGCGTTCAACGACCGGACGACCACGGTGGGCCTGGCGGAGGTCCTGGCCGGCGACTTCACGGTGGTCAACTACGACCGCCGCGGCCGCGGTGACTCCGGTGACTCGGCTTCCTACGCGATCGAGCGCGAGATCGAGGACCTGGCGGCGTTGATCGCCCACGTGGGTGGGACGGCGTCGGTGTTCGGGCACTCCTCGGGGGCGGTCCTGGCCCTGGAGGCGGCCGCCGCGGGGATCGGGATCGAGCGCGTGGTGGCGTACGAGCCGCCGTACGCGACCGACGAGCACCCGCGGGCCGACGTCGCCGACGAGGTGCGCGCCCGGCTGGCGGCGGGGGACCGGGATGGTGCGGTGGCGACGTTCCTGCAGGTCGCGGGCACCCCGACGGAGATGATCGAGGGGATGAAGCAGGCTCCGGTGTGGGGCTGGTTCACGGCGCTGGCGCACACGCTGCCGTACGACCTGACGATCTGCGGCCCGGACGCCCGGCCGCGTGACTCGCTGGCCCGCATCGAGATCCCGACGCTGGTGATCGGCGGCGGCGCCAGCGACGACGCGCTCCAGGCAGGCGCCCGCGCGGCGGCCGAGGCGGTGCCCGGCGCCCGGCACGAGACCCTCGAAGGCCAGGACCACGGCGTGCTGCAGTACCCGGAGACGCTCAAGGATCTGCTGACGGATTTCCTCAAGTAGACAGGAAAATGGCGGGTGCTCCGGAGAGCACCCGCCATCCCCAACTTCGCTGCAGCGTCAGCCCCGGACGACCTTGCCCGCCTTGATGCAGGAGGTGCACACGTTCAGGCGCTTGCGCTGGGACACACCCACCTTGGCGTGGACGGTCTGGATGTTCGGGTTCCACCGGCGGTTGGTACGGCGGTGGGAGTGCGAGACCGCCTTGCCGAAGCCCGGTCCCTTGCCACAGACGTCGCACACGGCAGCCACGTCGAACTCCTTTGGATCTGGGTCATAGAAATGAGCCCAGATGCACTGGGCAACTCGACCATAGTAACTACTGCGATCGAGGGCCCCGGCACCGGGTCGATACGCTGCCCGGGAACCGGGTAGGAGGTTACGGGGTGCGGGTGCTGGACACGGCGGCGGTGTCGGCCTGGGCTGCGGGTTGTGTGCGCAGCCTGGCGAGCCTGCGGCCGGCCATCGACGAGATCAACGTCTACCCCGTGGCGGACTCCGACACCGGCTCCAACATGCTCTTCACGATGACCGGTGCGGCCCGGGAACTCGAGCAGGACACGCCGGAAACCGCCGCCGAAGCGCTGAAGATCCTCGCGCGCGGCGCGGTGGCCTCCGCCAAGGGCAACTCGGGCGTGATCCTCTCCCAGGTCGTGCGCGGGCTCGCCGACCGCGCCGAAGGCGAGCTGGACGGCGCGTGGCTGGCGAACGCGCTGGGGCACGCCGACGAGGTCGCCACCGGGGCCGTCAGCCGCCCGGTCGCCGGGACCATCCTCACCGTCCTGCACGCCGTCGCCCTCGCCGTCCGCGGCGACACGAGCTCCCTGCCCGAAATCGCCGCGAAAGCCGCGAAAGAGGCCGCGCACGCCCTCGAGAAGACGCCCGAGCAGCTGCCCGCGCTGGCCAGGGCCGGAGTCGTCGACGCCGGGGCGCGCGGCCTCGTCGCCGTGCTCGACGCTCTCGTCGCCGTGCTCACCGGTGCCCCCGTCGAGCACGACCACGCCCTCGAGGCCCCCGCGCACGCCGAGGCCTACGCCTGGGAGGTCATGTACCTCCTCGACGGCGTCGACGAGGCGAGCCTCCCGACCCTGCGCAAGGAGCTGAGCGGCCTCGGCGACAGCGTCACGGTGGCCGGCGACGGCTCGGGCAGCCACGCCGTGCACGTCCACTGCGCCGACATCGGCGCCGCCATCGAGGCCGGGCTGGCGCTGGGCCGCCCGCGCAAGATCCGCGTCGAACCCTTGCTCACGCCGACGCCGATCGAGCCGGGCGGCGGGATCGACCGCACGGTCGTCGCCGTCGTCCACGGTGGGGCCCTGGCCGAGCTGCTGCGTGCCGAAAGCATCCCGGTGCTGGCCGTGCCCGAGGGCGGGACGCCGAGCGTCGAGGACATGATCGGCCTGCTCAACGAGGCCGCTGGGCAGCAGGTGACCGTGTTGCCCGGCAGCGTCGCGCTCACCGCCGCGGCCGACGCCGCGGCCGGGCACGCGATGGCCGCCGACCGGGACGTCGTGGTCATCCCGTGCGCGTCGCCGGTGCAGGTGCTGGCCGCCCTCGCCGTGCACGACGCCGGGCGCCGCACCAACGACGACGTCGTCGCGATGGCCGAAGCGGCCGCCGCGACCAGGCGTGGCGAACTGCGGATCGCCCAGGAGGAGTCGCTAACCTGGGTGGGCCGGGCCCAGTCCGGCGACGTGGTCGGCCTGGTCGACGACGAAGTGGTGCTGATCGAGCCCGCGCCGGCGTCGGAGACGAACCTGGTCGCGGCCGCGATGAAGGTGCTGAACCGGATGCTGGCGCTCGGCGGCGAACTGGTGACGGTGCTCAGCGGGGCGGCGGCCCCGCCGGGGGTCGCCGGGGAACTCGCGGAGCAGCTGCGGGTGGAGCACCCGGAGGTGGAACTGACCTGCTACGCCAGCGGCCAGGCGGACGCCGTGCTGCTGATGGGAGTCGAATAGCCGATGGCCGGACTGCGCGACAAGCTGCCGTTGCTGCTGGGCGCCAAGACGGCGAAGGCGCTCGCCACGTCGCTGGGCATCGAGACGGTCAGCGACCTGCTGCGCCACTACCCGCGCCGCTACGCCGAGCGCGGCGAGCTCACCGACATCCACGGCCTCGAGCTGGGCGAGCACGCCACCGTGCTGGCGCGCATCGAAAAGGTGAGCAAGCGGCGGATGAAGGCCCGCAACGGGACCATCCTCGACATGGTCATCACCGACGGAAAACGGCGGCTGACCTGCGCGTTCTTCAACCAGGCCTGGCGCGAGAAGGACCTCGTCCCCGGTAAGACCGGCCTGTTCGCCGGCAAGGTGTCCGCCTTCCGCGACACCCTGCAGCTGACCAACCCCGAGTACGAGCTGTTCGAGGCCGACCGCGCCGAGGAGGCGATGGACGACTTCCTCGCCGCGATCATCCCGGTCTACCCGGCGGCGCAGGGCATGCCGACCTGGTCGATCGCCAAGTGCGTGCGCCAGGTCCTCGACGTCCTCGAGGTCGACGACGACCCGATGCCCGCCGAGCTGCGGCGGCTGCACAAGCTCGCCGACCTCGACAACGCGCTGCGCGGCATCCACCGCCCGGAGAACTGGGCGCACCTGGAGGCGTCGAAGAAGCGGCTCAAGTGGGACGAAGCCATGGCCGTCCAGCTGATCTTCGCGCAGCGGCGCCACTCGGCCATCTCGCGCCCGGCGAAGGCGAACCCGCACGTCAGCGGCGGCCTGCTGGACGCCTTCGACAAGCGGCTGCCCTTCGACCTCACCGCGGGCCAGCGGGGGATCGGCGACGAGATCGCCGCGGACCTGGCGTCCGAGCACCCGATGAACCGGCTGCTGCAGGGCGAGGTCGGCTCGGGCAAGACCGTGGTCGCGCTGCGGGCGATGCTGCAGGTCGTCGACAACGGGCGGCAGGCCGCCATGCTCGCGCCGACCGAGGTCCTGGCCGCGCAGCAC
Source organism: Amycolatopsis bullii (assembly GCF_014654205.1). Lineage (GTDB taxonomy): Bacteria > Actinomycetota > Actinomycetes > Mycobacteriales > Pseudonocardiaceae > Amycolatopsis > Amycolatopsis plumensis. The sequence goes on along the minus strand of NZ_BNAW01000024.1, from coordinate 64,429 downwards.
GCGCGGTCGCTGCGGGAAATGCTCGGCGACCTCGGCCAGGCGGGCGAGCTGGGAGCGGCGGAGAACGCCACGCGCGTGACACTCCTGACCGGGTCGATGGGGGCGAAGGAACGCAAGAAGTCGCTGCTGGAGATCGTCAGCGGTGAGGCGGGCATCGTCGTCGGCACGCACGCGCTGATCCAGGACCACGTCGAGTTCGCCGACCTCGGCCTCGCCGTCGTCGACGAGCAGCACCGCTTCGGCGTCGAGCAACGGGACGCGCTGCGCACCCGCGGGTCCGGCGACACCAGCCCGCACGTCCTCGTCATGACGGCGACGCCGATCCCGCGCACGGTCGCCATGACCGTGTACGGCGACCTGGAGGTCTCGGCGCTGCGCGAGATGCCGGTCGGGCGGTCGCCGATCGCGACCACGGTCGTGCCGGTCGCCGAAAAGCCGGCCTGGTTCGAGCGGATCTGGCAGCGGGTGCGCGAAGAGGTCGGCAAGGGACACCAGGCGTACGTCGTGTGCCCGCGGATCGGCGACGAACCGCCGTCGGACAAGAGCGACAAACGGCCGCCGCTCGCGGTCCTCGAAGTGGCCCCCGAGCTGGAGCACGGCCCGCTGCAGGGCCTGAAGATCGGCGTGCTGCACGGCCGGATGCCGCCCGACGACAAGGACGCCGTGATGCGGGCGTTCACGGCGGCCCAGCTGGACGTCCTCGTGGCCACCACGGTGATCGAGGTCGGCGTGAACGTGCCGAACGCGACCGCGATGGTGATCATGGACGCCGACCGGTTCGGCGTCAGCCAGCTGCACCAGCTGCGCGGCCGCGTCGGCCGCGGCAGTGTGCCGGGGCTGTGCCTGCTCGTCACCGAGGCCCTCGACGGCACGGCGACCCGTGAACGGCTGGCGGCGGTCGAGTCCACGACGGACGGCTTCGAGCTGTCCCGCCTCGACCTCGAGCTGCGCCGCGAAGGCGACATCCTGGGCGCCGCGCAGTCCGGGAAGCGGTCCACGCTGAAGCTGCTGTCGCTGCTGCGCGACGAGGACGTGATCGCCGCGTCCCGGGCCTTGGCGCAGGAGCTCGTCACGCAGGACCCGGAGCTGACGAAGTACCGCGGCCTGGCGCAGATGGTCGCCGACGTCGTCGACGTCGAGCGCGCGGAGTACCTGGAGAAGAGTTGATCCGCCCGGCCACGGTGGCCGACGCCGAGGCGATCGGCGAGGTCCACGTGCGGTCGTGGCAGGCGGCGTACGAGGGCCTGATCCCGGCGGACTTCCTCGCGCGGCTCTCGGCTTCGTCACGCGCGGCGGCGTGGGCCCGGCGCATCGGCGGCGGTGGCCGGGTGCTCGTCGCCGAGGAAGACGGCGTCATCGCGGGCTTCGCCGCCTTCGGGCCTTCGCACCTGTACGCGCTCTATCTGCTGCCGGAGTTCTGGGGCCGGGGCCTCGGCCGGGCGCTGCACGACCGGGCCGTCGAGGAGATGTCCGGCGAGAGCGCCGTCCTGTGGGTGCTGGCGACGAACGAGCGCGCGAAGGCGTTCTACGTCCGGCAGGGCTGGGTGGACGACGACGCCCGCCAGACCGAGACGATCGACGACGGGCGCGTCACGCTGGAGGAGATGCGGTACCGCCGCCGGTTGCCGTGAACACGCCGGCTTTCGCGGCGGCCGCGGCGGCCTTCGCGGCGATGTCGGCGTCTCTCGGCGTCACGCCTTCCCGGGAGACGAACAGGCGGTAGAAGATCGGCCCGCAGGCCACGCGCACCGGCTCCACGGGATCGGTGCCGGGCGGGACCTCGCCGCGTTCGATCGCCCGGGTCACAGCGGCCGCCGAACGGGCGTGGCGGTCGACGTAGAACTCGCGCAGGGCGTCGGCCGCGCGCGGGGAGAGAAACGCCGCCGAGATCGACGCCGTGGGCAGCTCGCGCTCGCCCGGGGTGGTGAAGTAGCGCACCAGCTCCAGGTTGATCGCGCGCAGGTCGCCTTCGAGGGAACCGGTGTCCGGCACCGCCCACTCCTGCTCGGCGCCCATCAGCAGGGCGGCCGCGACCAGGCCTTCGGCGGACTCCCAGCGCCGGTACAGCGTCGTCTTGTGCACGCCGGAGCGTTCGGCGACCGCCTCGACGGTCAGCTCCGCGTACCCGCGTTCGCCGAGCAGTTCGAGGGTGGCCTCGAGTGCGGCGAGACGGGTCCGCTCGGTGCGGCCGCCCGGACGCTTCGTCCCGGAAATCTCGGTTGCCAACTGCTACTCCTGTTGCGTTAGTGTGCCCAGTATGACAGGAACCGTCGACGTTGCCGAGATCGCCGAGCTGATCGGCGACGCCGAAGTCGTCGCCATCGGCGAGAACAACCATCACATCCGCGAGTTCGGCGTGCTGCGCGACCGCCTCCTGCGCCACCTCGTCACCGAGTGCGGGTTCACCGTGCTCGGGTTCGAAGGCGGCTTCCCCGAGGGGCACCTGGTCGATGCCTGGCTGCAGGGCGGCCCGGGCGAGGTCGCCGACATCGCGCGTGACGGCTTCACCTTCGGCCTCGGCGACTCCGCCGAGGTGCACGAGATGGTGACCTGGCTGCGCGGCCGCGGGGTCCGGTTCTTCGGGCTCGACGTGCCGAGCTCGGCGGGGTCTCCGATGCCGGCGTTGCAGGCGGTGCGCGAAGTCCTGATGCGGGTGGATCCCGCCAATGTGGCCCTGGTGGACAACGCGGTGGCGGCCTGCGAACCGTACGCGTCGGTGAGCAGCGCGGTCGCGCCGGGCCGGTACGGGGAGCTGAGCGTCGCGGCGCGGGACGCGGCCACCGTGGCGCTGACCGTCCTCAAAGGACACGTGGAGTCGCTGGCGCCCGAAGCGGCGCACCACGCGGAAGGTGCCCTGCGCGTCGACCTGTACCTGCGGGAGCTCGACGCGCTCATGGCGGGCCGCGCGCCCGAGCCGCAGAGTTCGTCGCGGGACACCTACATGGCGGCCACCGTGCGGCTGCTGCGGCGGCAGTTCCCCGGCGAGAAGATCGTGCTGATGATCCACAACGGACACCTCCAGCGCGTCCCGTTCTCGCCGATGCCGGGCATGACGGCGCCGTCGGCGGGCACGCACCTGGCCGCGGAGCTCGGCAATCGCTATTTCGCGCTCGCTTTGACCGCCGTTTCCGGGACGACGACCGGCCTGGCGCCCGACCCGGCGTTCCCGCTGGGGTTCCGGATGTTCGAGCAGACCCTGGAAGATCCGGCGGAAGGCAGCGTCGAGGCGGTGCTGGCTTCGCGGGCGCCGTGCGTGGTCGCGCGGCCCGCGGCGTCGGGAATCCGCCATGCGCACATGGGCGTTCCGGTCGATGTCGCTTCGGCGTTCGACGCGGTGGTGTGCCTGGAGAAACAGGAAACGATTTTCCGGTCCACCCCTGAATAGGTGTGCCCGTTCGGCTGCTTGTCGTAACGCGCTGCACGGGCGTTTCCTACCAGTATGGCCGGGCGGAGGCGCGCGCTGATCGTCGCCAACGGCGAGTACGACAACGCGGGGCTGCAGCGGCTGGGCTCGCCCGCGGCGGACGCCGACGCCCTGGCCGGGGTGCTCGCCGACCGGGCGATCAGCGACTTCGCCGTGTCCGTCGTGCGGAACGAGACCGCGCACGTGGTGCAGGCGGAGATCGAGGACCTCTGTCTCGAGGGCAAACCCGACGACGTCCTGCTGCTGCACTTTTCTTGCCACGGTCTCAAGGACGACGCGGGCGGGCTGTACTTCGCCGCCCGCAACACGCGGCCGGACCGCCTGCGGTCGACGGCGGTGTCCGCGGAGTTCGTGCAGCAGTGCATCCGGCAGAGCCGCTCGCGCAGCATCGTCCTGCTGCTGGACTGCTGCTACGGCGGGGCGTTCAGCCAGGGCGTGGCGGTCCGGGCGTCGGGCGAGGCGAACGTGCTCGACAGCTTCCGCGGCGGCCGCGGCCGGGCGGTCATCACGGCGTCGAATTCGATCGAGTACGCGTTCGAGGGCGCGACGCTGGCCTCGGACGGGCCGGCCCAGCCGTCGGTGTTCACCGCGGCGCTGGTGGAGGGCCTGCGCACGGGCGAAGCGGACCGCGACGAGGACGGCTGGATCGCACTGGGCGAGCTGTACGAGTACTTGTTCGACCGGGTCCGCGAGCGCAACCCGAAGCAGACGCCGAGCCGCGACATCGAGATGCAGGGCGAGCTGTACCTGGCGAAGAGCCGGCGCCGTCGCATCAAGCCGTCCCCGATCCCCCCGGACCTGGCGGCGGCGATCGGGGCGGAGAACCCGTTCACCAGGCTGGGCGCGGTGGCGGAACTCCGGCGGCGGCTCTCGAGCGCGAATCTCCCGGTGGCGGTGGGGGCGTTCGAGGCCCTCCGCGCGATGGCATCGACGGACATCGAGCACGTGGCCGCGGCGGCAGCGGAGGCGATGTCGTCCGCGGTGGTGCGGGTGGACACGCCGTCGGTGCGCTTGTCGGCTGCGCCGGGCTCGTCGGCCTCGGCGTCGCTGCGGCCGCTGGGGCCGCCGGTGGCCAGGGAGGTGCGGTTCGAGGCGTCGCATTCGTGGATCGCGGTGAGCGAGGTCGCGGGCGGAGCTTCGCTTTCCGTGACGGCGGGGGAGGCGGGGGAGCGGCGCGGGAAGGTGGTGGTGAGCGGGCCGACCGGGGAGACGGTCGTGGCGGTGGAGATCGAGGCCCGGCCGGAGCCGGTGCCGGTGCCGGTGCCGGTCGAGAAGGGGCAGCCGGATCCGGCGCCGGGAGCGGATGTGGAGCCGGAGCCGGCCCGGGAGACCGGGCCGGAGGCGGCGGAACCCGGCCGGGCGACCGCCGACGCGGAATCCGGCCCCCGGCGCCGGCCTGCGCCGCAGCTGGTTCAGGGGCCCGGTCCGGCGGTGGCAGCCGAGCCGGTGAAGCCGCCCGCCACACCGGGACAGGCTGAGGAACCCGTGGCCGGTGCGGCTGAGCGCGGAGCCGCTGCTCCGGGTGGCCTGGCCGGGGCGGCCGCGATCGTCTCGATCATCGGGGCGCTCTTCGCCTTGTCCGGTCTGGCCATGCCCTACCGCTACGAGTACAGCCTCGCCGAGTACCGCCCCGGCATGCCGTTCTCCGTCGGGGTGGTCGCGGTGTGCGGTGCCCTCGCCGGTGTGGTGGCCCTCGCCCCGCGGGCGAGGGGACAAGCCGGTCCCGCGCTGCTGGCCGGTGTCGGTTTCGCGGCGCTGTTCGGTCTGCTGCGCTTCATCGGCGAGCTGATCACCCTCTCGTCGTCCGGTTCGGAGACCGATCTGCAGGCGGGCTTCGTCGTCGAAATGATCGCTCATGGCGGGCTGGTGACCGCCGGTGTGCTCGCCGTGGTGGCGTCGGCCCGTGACCCGCGCGTCCCGTTCGGGTTCGGCAAGAGGCCGGGCTGGGAGGCGTGGGCAGCGATCGCGCTCGGCGTCGTCGTCGCCACCGGCTTCCTCCTCCAGCTGTCCGAGCTGACGGAGTACGACTCCAGCCTGGGCGGGCGGGCGGCGGCCTACTTCCGCCTCGGCGCGGTGCTCTTCGTCGCCCTGCCGGCGTTCGCCGCGGTGCTGCGCCCGCGCCGGGTCGCCGCGGTGGTACTGGCCGCCGGGACCGCCGGGCTGTCGGGAGTGCTCGCACCGACGTTCGGCGCCATCGAGGAGTACGGCTCCAAGACCTCCCTGGGGCAGGCGATGGTGGTGGCCGCCCTCGTCCTGCTGGTGCTCGACGCCGTGGTGCTCGCCGTGCGGAATCAGCCGAACGGGCGACGGCCCTGAGTTGTCGTTCGGGACGCGCAGGGGTACCACGACGATCATGAGGATGCTTCTCGCGGCCGTCGCCGCGCTCGCCGTCTCCGGCGGTGGGGTGCAGCCCGATCCGCCCAGCTGGGGGCTCGACCGGATCGACCAGCGGACCGGCCTCGACCACGCCTACCACTACGCGAGTGACGGCTCGGGCGTCACGATCTACGTGATCGACAGCGGCGTCGACGCGAAGCACCCCGACTTCCAGGGCCGCGTCGCACCCGGGCGCGACTTCCTCAACGGCGGTTCCGACACCTCGGACCTGAACGGCCACGGCACCCGCCTCGCGGGCATCGCCGCGGGCAAGGACTACGGCGTGGCGAAGGGCGCGCAGATCGTGCCGGTGCGGGTGCTCGACAAGGACGGCGGCGGCACGACCGACCAGATCATCGCGGGAATCGACTGGGTCGCGCAGAACGCCCAGCAGCCCGCGGTCGCCCTCCTCGGCATCGGCGGGGCGCCGAACGACCAGCTCGACTCGGCGGTTCGGCGGCTGGCGACGGTGGTGCCGATCGCGGTGCCGGCGGGCAGCGAGTCGGCCGACGCGAGCGGTTTCTCGCCGGGCCGCGTGCCGGAGGCGCTGACGGTCGCGGCCTCCGACGCCCAGGACCGTCCCGACAAGACGTCGAACTCGGGGCAGGAGGTCGACCTGTACGCGCCGGGCGCCGACATCCCGGCCCCGATCGCGGGCGGAACGGGCGCGGGCCCGGAGTCGGGGACGTCGATGGCGGCGGCCTTCGCGGCCGGGGTGGCGGCGTTGTACCGGGCCCGGCACCCGGAGGACACGCCGGCGCAGGTCGACGACGCCCTGGTCCGCGCCGCGACGCCGGACGTGCTCAAGGGCGTTCCGGACGGGACGGCGAACCGGTTGCTCTATGCGCCGCCGGGAGGGTGAGCTGCGGGTTGTCCACAATGTCGGCGGGGTGTGGGCAAGTGGTCTGATCTGCGGCTTTTCCGGATTCTGTGTCCAGCGGGTCCGATAGGCTGAAGACGGGGACGGTCCCCCTGGGAGGGTGGGCGATGCTCGGAAGCCGTCGGTATGCGGGGGCACGGCGCGTGAGCGGCGGCAGACCGTTTCCGCGCCGGGCAAGTTTTGGGCACCCGAGCCGGGACAAGGTCGCGTTGCTCGAGGACGTCCGCACCTCCGGTTGCTCTGCCCGCCGTCTGGCGGCCGGGGCCGGACTCCGGGAAGCTGGTCCGGAGGAGGTGCGCCGTGCCCGGGTTCCCGTTCGACCGCCGGAAGCCTTCGTTCGACCTGGCCGAACTGGTCGGCCGGACGACCGAGGACGCCAGGGAGCGCTGCGAGCGCGACGGCTTCCTGGTGCAGGTCGTGGACCTCGAACGGAACCCGTGGGTCACCCTGGAGCTCAAGCCGAACCGCATCCGGCTGACCGTGCGCCGAGGTGTCGTCGAGGACTGCCACCAGGGGTGACCACTGAACCTCCTGGTCCGCATGATGTCCATCACCCGGGACTGAACTCCCGCAGAGCGGGAAGAACCGGGTAACGTGCGTTGACTTACCGATCCAAGAGGGAAGGACCGGGCATGTTCCGCAAGGTTCTGGTGGCCAACCGCGGGGAGATCGCGATCCGGGCGTTCCGCGCCGGCTACGAACTCGGTGCCGGCACGGTTGCCGTGTTTCCGCACGAAGACCGCAACTCGCTGCACCGGCTGAAGGCCGACGAGGCGTACGAGATCGGCGAACCCGGTCACCCCGTGCGCGCCTACCTCTCGGTCGACGAGATCGTCGCCGCCGCCAAGAAGGCGAAAGCCGATGCCGTCTACCCCGGCTACGGCTTCCTCTCCGAGAACCCCGATCTCGCGCGCGCGTGCGAGGAAGCGGGCATCACCTTCGTCGGGCCGAGCGCCGACATTCTCGAACTGACCGGTAACAAGGCTCGCGCGGTCAAGGCCGCGCGCGAGGCCGGCGTGCCCGTGCTGGGGTCGTCCGAGCCCTCCAGTGACATCGACGCGCTGGTCGCCGCGGCCGAAGACCTCGGCTTCCCGGTCTTCGTCAAGGCCGTCGCCGGGGGTGGCGGGCGCGGGATGCGCCGGGTCGAGGACCCCGCCCTACTGCGCGAGTCCATCGAGGCCGCCGCGCGCGAGGCCGAGTCCGCCTTCGGCGATCCCACCGTCTTCCTGGAGAAGGCCGTCGTCGAGCCGCGGCACATCGAGGTGCAGATCCTCGCCGACGGCGCCGGCAACGTCATCCACCTCTACGAGCGCGACTGCTCGGTGCAGCGGCGCCACCAGAAGGTCGTCGAGCTCGCTCCGGCGCCGAACCTCGACCCCGAGCTGCGCGACCGCATCTGCGCGGACGCCGTCAAGTTCGCCCGCCAGATCGGCTACCGCAACGCCGGCACCGTCGAGTTCCTGCTCGACAAGCAGGGCAAGCACGTCTTCATCGAGATGAACCCGCGCATCCAGGTCGAGCACACGGTCACCGAAGAGGTCACCGACGTCGACCTCGTGCAGTCGCAGCTGCGGATCGCCTCCGGCGAGACCCTCGACGACCTCGGCCTGAGCCAGGACAAGATCTACCTGCGCGGCGCCGCCCTGCAGTGCCGCATCACCACCGAGGACCCGGCCAACGGCTTCCGCCCGGACACCGGGATGATCTCCGCCTACCGCTCGCCGGGCGGCTCGGGCATCCGGCTCGACGGCGGCACCGCCTTCTCCGGCACCGAGATCAGCGCCCACTTCGACTCGCTGCTGGTCAAGCTCACCTGCCGCGGCCGCGACTTCAAGACCGCCGTCGGCCGCGCGCGCCGCGCCGTCGCCGAGTTCCGGATCCGCGGGGTCGCCACGAACATCCCGTTCCTGCAGGCCGTCCTCGACGACCCGGACTTCCGCGCCGGCCGCGTCACGACGTCGTTCATCGAAGAACGTCCGCACCTGCTCACCGCGCGCACCTCCGCCGACCGCGGCACGAAGCTGCTGACCTACCTCGCCGACCAGACGGTCAACAAGCCGCACGGCGAGCGCCCGAAGACGCCGGACGCCACGCTCAAGCTGCCGAAGCTCCCGAAGGACGCCCAGCCGGCGCCGGGCTCCAAGCAGAAGCTCGTCGAGCTGGGCCCGGCCGGGTTCGCGCGCTGGCTGCGGGAGTCGCCGCACATCGGCGTCACCGACACGACGTTCCGCGACGCCCACCAGTCGCTGCTCGCCACCCGCGTCCGGTCGAAGGACCTCCTCGCCGTGGCGCCGGTCGTCGCGAACACGCTGCCGGAGCTGCTGTCGCTGGAGTGCTGGGGCGGCGCCACCTACGACGTCGCGCTGCGGTTCCTCGCCGAGGACCCGTGGGAGCGGCTGGCCGCGCTGCGCGAGGCCGTGCCCAACATCTGCCTGCAGATGCTGCTGCGCGGGCGCAACACCGTCGGGTACACGCCGTACCCCACCGAGGTGACCACCGCCTTCGTCGAGGAGGCCACGAAGACCGGCATCGACATCTTCCGGATCTTCGACGCGCTCAACGACGTCGAGCAGATGCGCCCGGCCATCGAAGCCGTGCGCGAGACCGGGTCCGCCGTCGCCGAGGTGGCGCTCTGCTACACCTCGGACCTGTCCGACCCGGGCGAGAAGCTCTACACGCTCGACTACTACCTCAAGCTGGCCGAGCAGATCGTCGGCGCCGGGGCGCACGTCCTGGCGATCAAAGACATGGCCGGGCTGCTGCGCGCGCCCGCGGCGACCAAGCTGGTCACCGCGCTGCGCAAGGAGTTCGACCTGCCGGTGCACATCCACACCCACGACACCGCGGGCGGCCAGCTGGCCACCTACCTCGCGGCGATCAACGCGGGCGCGGACGCCGTCGACGGCGCGGTCTCGTCGATGGCGGGCACGACGTCGCAGCCGTCGCTGTCGTCGATCGTGGCGGCCACCGACCACTCCGCGCGCACCACGGGTCTGGACCTGCGGGCGATCGGTGACCTGGAGCCGTACTGGGAGAGCGTGCGCAAGATCTACGCGCCTTTCGAGGCCGGGCTCGCGTCGCCGACCGGGCGCGTCTACGACCACGAGATCCCCGGCGGGCAGCTGTCGAACCTGCGCACCCAGGCCATCGCGCTGGGACTGGGCGACCGGTTCGAGGACATCGAGGCGATGTACGCCGCCGCGGACAAGATCCTCGGCCACCTGGTGAAGGTGACGCCGTCGTCGAAGGTCGTCGGCGACCTCGCGCTGCACCTGGTCGGCGCGGGCGTCTCGCCGGCCGACTTCGAGGCCGAGCCGAACAAGTTCGACATCCCCGACTCGGTGATCGGCTTCCTGCGCGGCGAGCTGGGCGACCCGCCCGGTGGCTGGCCGGAGCCGTTCCGCACCAAGGCCCTGGAGGGCCGCGCGGCCGCGAAGCCCGTCGTCGAACTGTCCGAAGAGGATCGGGCCGCGCTGGCGGCGGAACCGCGCCGGACGCTGAACCGGCTGCTGTTCCCCGGGCCGACGAAGGAGTTCGAGGCGCACCGCGAGGCCTACGGCGACACCTCGGTGCTGGCCAGCAAGGACTTCTTCTACGGGCTGCGCCCGGGGGAGGAGTACCCGGTCGACCTCGAGCCGGGCGTGCGGCTGCTCATCGAGCTGGAGGCCATCGGCGAGGCCGACGAGCGCGGCGTCCGCACGGTGATGTCGACGCTGAACGGCCAGCTGCGCCCGATCCAGATCCGCGACCGCTCGATCGCCTCGGACGTCCCGGCGACGGAGAAGGCCGAGAAGGGCAACCCGAAGCAGATCGCGGCGCCGTTCGCGGGGGTGGTGACGTTGCAGGTCGCCGAGGGCGACACGGTCGAGGCCGGCGCGACGGTCGCGACGATCGAGGCGATGAAGATGGAGGCCTCGATCACCGCGTCCACCGGCGGCAAGGTGGCCAGGCGGGCGATCACTGCGGTGCAGCAGGTCGAAGGCGGCGACCTCCTGCTGGTCCTCGAGTGAGACGGCAGTGAATGACTCATTCCTGGCGCCGGACGCCAGGAATGAGTCATTCACCGCGTTGCGGTGAGCGGATACGCTCGGCGGATGCTGATCAACGCGGTACCGCAACGACAGGGCGCGGTGGGGCCGCGCGCGGCGGAGCTGCCGGACGGCTGCCTGGCGCTCGCGGAGCTGGCCGGGCACGTGCTCGGCCGGCCCGTCCACCACGTCCGGCAGACGCGCGCGGTGTCCGAAGTGGACCGTGGGATCGCCTCGCGCGCCGTCCTCACCGGCGAGAACCGGGCGGCCCAGCTGGCCGCCCTCGAGGCCCCGGGCGGCCCGGTCCTGACGGTCGGCGGCGACTGCGGTGTCGAGCTGATCCCGATCGGGGTCGCGCGGTTCCGGCGCGGGCCCGGCCTGGGCGTGGCGTGGTTCGACGCCCACCCGGACCTCAACACGGCGGAGTCGTCGCCGTCGGGGGCGTTCCACGGGATGGTGCTGCGCTCGCTGCTCGGCGACGGCGACCCGGAGTTCGCGGCTTCGCCGGCCTTGGAGCCCGGCCGGGTGCTCCTCGCCGGGACGCGCGTGTTCGACCCGGAGGAAGAGGCCGCGGTTTCGCGCGGCCTGGCGGTGACCTCCGCCGACGCTTGGGCGAGTGTGGAGAAGCTGTACGTGCACGTGGACCTCGACGTGCTGGACCCCGGCGAGTTCGCGGGGCTCAACTACCCGGAACCGGACGGCTGGACGATCGAGCGGCTGGTGTCCGAGCTGGACGCGCTGGCCCGGTTCGAGGTCGTCGGCGCGGGGATCACGGAGTGCGTGGGCACGCCTCGCGAAGTCGAGGTCCTGGAGCCCGTCCTGGCCGCGCTGGGCCGGCTGCTCGTGAGTGGCAAGTAGGGTTCCAACCGCTTCACCACTCACGAGCGGTAGGCCGCGCGGACGGCGTCCAGGGTGGTGGCCAGGTCGGCGCCGAGGTCGCGGGCCTGGGCCGTGAACTCCGCGGCCGCCGCGGCCAGCAGGGCCTCGCGGTCCGGGCGGTCCGACGGGACCGTCACCACCGTGCCGCGCGCCCGGGCCGTCGCCACCCAGCCCGCCGCCTCCAGCTCGCGGTACGCGCGGGCCACCGTGCCCGAGGCCAGGCCCAAGTCCCGTGCCAGCTGGCGGATCGGCGGCAGCCGGGTGCCCTCCGGCAGCGCTCCCGCCGTCACCGCCCGGATCACCTGGTCGTGCACCTGCCGCCACGGCGGCACCCCGTTCTCGGTGTCGACGACGATCTTCACGCCGCCGCCGGCAGCCGTTTCGCCGGGGCCGTCACCGCCAGGAACGCCGCCAGGCCGGCCACGACCGCCAGGAACGAGACGAAGTCGCCCGCCGGCCAGCCGACCGACGTGCACGCGCCGATGCCCAGGCCGACCGCCACCCGCGCACTGCGGCAGCGCAGCGCCAGGTCGGCGCGCGGGGCACCGACCGGCGGACGGCGCACCGCCAGCAGCGTGATCGCCGCGCTGACCAGAACCGTGCCCGCGGCCACCGCCAGCAGCTTCCACTGCGCCGTGAGGCCCAGGTGCAGCAGCGATCCCGCGGCCGCCAGCCCGCCCAGCACCAGGATCCACGCCGGGACGACGCCCAGCAGCGTCCGCGGCGCCAGCTCGGCCTCGCGGCGCGGGCCGCGGGACGGGCGCTGCGCCAGCAGCTCGGCGATCAGGGCGCCCAGCAGCAGCGTGGCGAGGATCGAGCCCATTCCGCCGTTGTCGAGCAGCGGCGGGATCGCGAGGAACAGCCACGGGTACCAGAGCCGGCGCCGCTTGAGGTAGCGGACGGCCAGCGCGACTTCCCCGGCGTCGGGGTCGGCGACGCCCCAGCGGGTGAGCAAGCGCTTTCCGTGCTTCTCGGCCGGCCAGAGCACGATCAGGATCGCCAGGCCGAACAGGCCCATGACGGCCGCGACCCAGAACAGGTTGTCGAGCTGCAGCATCGCCGCTCCTCTCGCTTGTATCAACCACACGATACAAGATCCGGGCGTAACCGCAGCGCGGGCCGGTCGTTGGAGGTTCGCCCGTTCGTACGCACGTGAAGGTGCAGTCGGCGGGACACTTGTCAGCTGATCGCAGCCTGACCTCGTGAAATTGTCACCGAGATGACAAGAAATCGGTTTTCCTTCACGGGGGTGACACGTTTGGCGTTAGTTTTTCGATGTGTCGGTTGTCACCCGGCAACAGGTTCGGGTGCCCGGCCGCGGGGTGCCCGCGGCCGGAGTCCCGGGGCGGAGCGAAGGAGCTGCGATGTCGGTGGAGCGCGGATTCGATCAGGCTGCGCCGCCGCCGACCGCCGCACTGCCGCGCAAGCTGGCCGACATCCTGCGGCCCGAGCTCGCCAGCCTCGCTGCTGAAATCGTCGAAGAAATCCGCGCGACCATCCCGGCGTACGCGCGTCCGCTCGACGGGCCCTACGGCAAGTCGATCCGGGCCGGCGTCGAATACGCGATCACGCTGTTCGTCGCGCAGATCGCCGACCCGACGGTGTCGAAGGAACAGTCCCACGAGGTGCACCACCGGCTGGGGCAGAACGAAATGCGCGAAGGCCGCAGCCTCGACACGCTGCAGTCGGCCTACCGCGTCGGCGCGCGCGTGTCGTGGCGTCGCATCATGCGCGTCGGGCGGCGCAGCGGCCTCTCGTCGGCGGTGATGTCCCAGCTGGCCGACGCCATGCTGGCGTTCATGGACGAGCTCGCCTCCGTCGCGCTCGACGGCTACCTGGAGGCGAAGGCGCGCACGGCGGGCGCGCTGGACACCTGGCGCCGCAAGCTGCTCCACCTGATCCTCGAGACGCCGCCGGCGTCCCCGAAGGCGATTGCCGAGCTGGCCCAGCTGATCGGCTGGCCGGTGCCGTCCGACGCGACCCCGGTGGCGATCTGCCCGGCCAGCGGCGTCGCCCCGGCCCGCCGGCACGCCGGGCTGGACGCGGACGTCCTCGCCGAGCTCGACACGCCGGACCCGAAGCTGGTCGTCCCGGGCGAGCTGAGCGGCCCCCGCCTGGCGGCGCTGCAGGTGGCGCTGCCGGACTGCCGCCTGGCGATCGGCCCGTGCGTCCCGCTCGCTTCGGTCGCGGATTCTCTGCGCTGGGCCCGGAATTCGCTGCAGCTGGCCGAGCGCGGCGTGCTGGCGGTGCGTCCGGTGCTGCGCGCGGAGGAGCACCTGGCGACGTTGCTGGTCAATTCCGACACGGGGCTGGTCGGCACGCTGCGGCACCGCCTGTTCGCGCCGCTTGCGGAGATGACGGGCAAGCAGCAGGAGCGGCTCCTGGAGACGCTGCGGGCGTGGCTGGACAGCCAGGGCAACGTGGTGGAGATCGCCGAGCGCCTGGGCGTCCACCCGCAGACGGTCCGCTACCGCATGCGCCAGCTCCAGGCGACGTTCGGCGAGAGCCTGAAGGACCCGGCGGCGCGGTTCGAGATGGAGCTGGCGCTGCGGGCCGGGGCGGCTCCGCTGCCGTTGCGGTACCCGGTGAGCGAGCTGCTTCCGTCGCCGCGGTCGGGCGGGTCGCGTCCACAGTGGACTTCGCAGCAGCCGTGACCCCCCGGGAGCGGCCGGTGACCCTGCCGCCGGAGCGGACTTCGCGAGAGCCCGTCAGGTCACCAAGATCGACGGGCTGAACGCCGGGTTCTGTGGCGGGTCGTCACCTTGATGGTGCAGGTCATCGTCCACGGGTTCCACACCCCGTCCGCCTTCCGGTGCACCTCGAAGGTGAAGGTGGCCGTGGTGGTGACCTTGACCGTGGCCGAGCCGGGTGCGCCCGCGGTCAGTGACGGCACCGCCGCACCCGGCCCCTGCTCGAACAGCACCTCGAAGGCGCCACCGGCGGGGAAGATCTGCTCGGGAACGGTCAGCCCGGTGACCGACGGCCCGGAAAGCGTCGCGCCGGTCGCCGCCAGGCCCAGGTCGACGTGGCCGCGGAAGCCGTCGTAGCCGTAGGCGGTCAAGATCGCGTGCGGACCCGCTTCGAACCGCACGCCGCCACGCACGCCGGCCGGTGTGATCGTGGTGCCCGAGGCGACGGAATCCGGGGCGTCGAACCGGGTGGTCATGGTCCCGGGTTGCGGGGTGACCCCCGGGAGCAGGGTGCAGGCGTTGAGCACGGGCCCGGTCTGGTACGTGACGGTCGCGGCGGAGGCCGGGGCGGCCACGGCGACCGCCATCGCGGCGGCGCACGAAACCGTGGTGAGGACGCGCAGGATCATCCGACTCCCCTTCGAATTGTCCACAATGGATGTTTCAGCTGATCACCATGTCGGGCTGGAACGCACGGTTCTGCGCCGGGCTGGTCACCTTCAGCGTGCAGCTCGTCGACCAGGTGACCCAGGTCCCAGTGGACGCCCGGTGGAACTCGAGCGGCTCGGAAAGGCCAGGGCCCATCGAGAAGCCGATCGTGCCCGCCGCGCCGGCGGTGAACGTCTGGACCGGCCCGGCCACCGTGATCGTGATCGGGCCCGTCGTGCCGATGGGCATGTCGAGGAAGCTGCCGCTGATCGTGCCGATGTCCGGAGTCGCGTTCGAGACGCCGAACGTCCCCGCCAGCGAGCCGCGGACCGCGTCGTAGCCGGCGCTTCGCAGAAATGCGCGCACGGTGCTCGGGATGACCTGGGTCGCGGAGGGAATCACCGTGAACGGCTGCCCGGGGTGAGGATCGGTGACGTCCAACTCGGCGGTCAGCGTCGTGGGTTGCGGTGGCATGCCGGGAAACGTGCAGGTGTAGGTCAGCGTGCCGGTCTGCGGTGTCACCGTCGCCGCGGCTGCCGTTTCCGTCGCCGTGCCCGCGACGAGCAACGCTGCCGCGAGCGCCGTTCCGATCCTCATGATTCCCCCTCTGTGCGGTTTACCTCGGTTTCGCGGCCGCCTTCTTCGCCGCAGCCGGTGAGGCCTGCGAGCCCTGTGAGGGCGGGAGGGTGTCGGGCGGACACTGGGTGTGGTCGGGCTCCATGCACCCGTTCAGGTTGTAGGTGTCGATGAAGGCCTGGTTGCCCGTGCCCGAGCTCATGCCGGAGAGCAGCGGGGTCAGGTCCTGGCCGCCGGAGCCGCAGTCGCGGAATTCGGGCAGTTCGAAGTCCTCGTCCTTGATGTGGCCGGTGGTGAAGGGGTCGTAGTGACCGCTGACCTCGAGCTTGATGAAATCCTTCGTCACGCAATCGGGGCCGACGTCGACCGGGACGCCGTTGATCTTGACGTTGCTCACCCGGCCCATCACGTTCAGCTTGGTGCTCAGCCAGATCTCGCCGTCGTCGCCGGTGTACAGCCCGCCGCCGATTTCGATCATCTTGCTGTTGAGGTAGTCCTCCGGCAGGAACTCGACGGTCGCGGACACCGGCACGAACCCGAAGGCGAGGAACGTCGTGGTCGTCGGCTTGAACACCGCCGACCCGGAAACCCGGGACCCGCCGGTGTCGAGGTCCACCGAGAAGAACCCGTTGATCAGGAGGGCGGGGTCGGACACGACGTTCGCGCCCAGCTTCTTGATGGTCGACTTCGTGAAGACGGTGATGAGGCCGAGCGGCACGGTGTATTCGTTCGCGGGCGGTGGGTCCTCCTCCAGCGCGGCCGCCGCACCGGGCGCGGCCTTCTGCTCGGGACCCGGCGTCGCCGTCGGCTGGACGAGGACCGTGCCCAGCGTCGCCTGCTGATCGGGGTCGAGGGTGCACGCGATCGGCGGCGCCGGCGGGGCGGCGGTGGGCGTGGCGGGCGCGTCGGGGGTGGCAGCCGGGTCGGGCGCCGGGACGGCGGTCAGCGCGAGCGTCGGCGCGGTGACGTCGAAGACGACGGCCCCGATGGTGTTGATCGCGATCTCCGGCACGTCGCCGGTGGCGGTGAGGGTGACGTCGCCGGTTTCCGGCAGGGGCGTCGGCGCCACGGTGAGGGGGACCGGGATCTTGTCCGAGCGGTCGCCTTGGTGCACCGTGAGGTCGAGCTGCACCGCACCCTGCACCGAGCCGGCGGTGGCGCCGGCGGGCAGGAGCGCCAGGGCGACGTCGCGGGGGAGGCTCAACTGCGCCGAGTACCGGCCGATCGTCGCCGAAGTGCCCGACTTCGCCTGGCTGGGCAGGGACGCCGACGTGGTGACGGTGAGCTTGCGCGAGCCGAGCGGATCGGCGAAGGGACAGGTCACCGAGACCGACGCCGTCGCCGTCTTCTCCGGCGGGGCCGCGGGAGCGGGGGCGGCCGAACCGACCCCGGTCAGTGCGCCGTTCGCCGCGGACAGCAGGCCGGCGGCCGCCAGCGCGGTCACCGTGACGGAGCGGGGCCGGACTCGACGGGGCATCGGTTTCCCTGGTGTGTTCGGAAGCGGAGACCGGAGATCCCGGTGCGGGCCCGGCGAGGGGCCCGCACCGGGAACCGGGTCAGGAGACGGTGATGCTCGGGCTGAACGCGGTGTTCTGCGCCGGGTTGGTGACCTTCAGGGTGCAGTTCATCGTCCACGGCGTCCAGGTGTTGTTCGACTTCTTGTGGAACTCGAGCGACGCCGTGACCGTGTTGCCCATCGACAGCGTGTCCGTGCCCGCCGTCGCCGGAGCGGTGTAGGTCGGGATGGTGGAGGTCGCGACCTGCGAGATGTTCACCGTGATCGGGCCGCCGGCCGGGTAGATGACCTCCGGGATCTCCAGCCCGGTGGCCGCCGGCTGCGACAGGGTGCCCGACGCCGCCGTCACCGGCACCGTGGCGGTCCCGCGGATGCCGTCGTAGCCGACCGCGGTGAGCAGCGCGTGGACACCGGCGCTGATCGTCGCGGAGCCGCCCACGTTGGCCGGGGTGAGGGTGCCGCCGGCCGCGACCGAGTCCTCGGCGTCCAGGTGCGACGTGACGAGGACCGGCTGCGGCGAGACGCCGGGGAAGGTGCAGGTGTAGGTCAGGGGCGTGGTGCCACCGGCGGTGTAGGTGACCGTGGCGGCGGCCGCGGTGCCGGCGGTCAGCACCGCGATGGCGCCGACGGCGGTAGCGGTGGTCGCGATTCCGGCGGACAGCCTGCTGAGTCGGGACATACCCATCTCCTTTGATTCAGTACAGTCTCGGCTTTGGCTGATCGATTGCTCGCCGTCGTGGCTCTGTCGATCACGTTCGCCCGCCCCCATTGCCCCGAGCGGCGGGACGTGAATTCACCGACGTGCGAGGTGGAGGTCCATCTGCCGGGAATGAGGCTACTCGCGGGTTCAGTACGGAACAAGACTTTGTGGCATCGTCAGCCCACTGCGCCGGAGTGGTTCGGTTTTCTTGTTCGCACCCGCGCAGGACCGGCGGTGGTTTCATCGGATCTTGACAAAGAACCACCGCGTGGCCGAACCGCGTTCAGAACGGTCTACCATTCACGATCTTGCCGAAGCAATCCGGGATAACGAAACGGGAGAAAGGAGACTACCGTGCCACTTGCTTCACGTTGTGAACGGGTATCGCTCAGGGGAGCCGCATTGACGGTCTCGGCGGCGCTGGCCCTGTCGCTCTGCGCGTCGCCGGCGTCCGCGGCCACCGTGGGCGGGGTGATCGGCTGGGGAAAGCCGGACTTCGGCGTCACCGTTCCCCCGGCGGAGGCGCTGACCGGCGTCACCGCCGTGTCCGCGGGCACCACGACCGTGCTCGCGTTGAAGGGCGGGACCGTCCTCGCGTGGGGCGCGAACAACTGGGGCGCCAACGAAGTGCCCGCGGCGGCGTTGTCCGGGGTCGGCCAGATCGCGTCGGGCTGGGGACACGAGCTCGCGCTCAAGAACGGCGCGGTACTGGCCTGGGGCAACGACTGGTACGGCCAGACCGACCTGCCCGCCTCGGTGACCAGCGGTGTCACGGCGATCGCGACGTCCTACATGCACAGCCTGGCCCTCAAGCAGAACGGTCAGGTGGTGAGCTGGGGCACCCGGACCGACGTGCCGGCGGCCGCGCAGTCCGGCGTGACCGCGATCGCCGCCGGCGGCGACCACAACCTGGCGATCAAGAACGGCGGCGTGCTGGCGTGGGGCAGCAACGTCTACGGGCAGGCGGCCGTGCCGTCGGCCCTGTCGTCGGGGGTCACCGCGGTGTCCGCCGGGTTCCAGCACAGCATCGCCCTGAAGGACGGCCGCGTCTACGCGTGGGGCCGCAACAACTACGGCCAGGCGACCGTCCCCGATGCGGCGTTGTCGGACGTCGTGGGCATCGATGCCGGGGCCAACCACAACCTGGCCTTCAAGGCCAACGGCGACATCATCGCGTGGGGTTCGAACGTCGTCGGCGAGACCTTCCCGGACCCGCTCCCGTGCGGGCCGGTCTTCGCGGTCTCGGCCGGGGACAGCGACAGCTTCGGGCTGAAGGAAGATCCCACCGCGCCGTGCTGAGCGGGCGGGTGGCGGGCGGTGCGCCCGCCACCCGGTGGGTCAGCTCGTGGCGTTGGGGGTCAGGGTGAGGTTGATCTTGTTGCCCGGCCCCGAAACCATCGCTCCGAGGGCGATGTCGGCGATCCAGCAGTTGGTGAACTCCGGGATCGTGTAGTCGGCCGAGACGTTGATCGGCGAGAAGATGTCGATGTCCTTGGCCACCAGGTTCAGCTCGATCGGGGTCTTCGTCTTGCAGGCGCTCGGCACCGTGGGCAGCGGGATGACCGGCGCGAGCAGACCGACCCAGATGTTGCTGATCTCCATGTTGGCCTTGGCGTGCGTGGTCAGCGTGGCGTCGGCCAGGGTGCCGGTGGCCGGGCCGAGCGGGACCACCTTCACCGTCGCCTTGATCCGGAACAGGCCGGAAACCAGCGAGATGTTCGCCTGGGACGGCGGGAGGCTCAGGTCCGCGCTCAGGCCGACCTCGCCGGTCTCGTCGTTGACGAGCAGGTTGCCGGCCAGGGTGCCGGGGCCGAGGTTCATGGTGCTGCCGGTCTTCTTCACCACCGTGTTGCCGGTCACCGCGAAGGAGACCGGGAACGGGATGACCTCGGCCGACGCCGGGGTCGCGGTGACCACGGTCATCGCCACGGTCGCCGCCGACGTGAGCACGGCCAGTCTCTTCAGCTTCGTTGCCACGGACATGGTTGTCCTCCTTGTGCGTTTTCCGGCCGTTTCCGGGTGCTCCCGGAAACGGTGACGTGCGGTACTGCGGCGGACCGGGTCAGCGGGGTTCGAGCTCGGTGATGACCCAGCCGCCCGTGGTGTGCTCCGCGGTCACGGAAAGCTGCGCCGCGGCCGTGTCGGTCGCATTGTTGTCGGCCCGGACGGCTGATTGATCGAGAAAGACGAGTAACCGCGCGTGACCATTCTTCAGTTCCTGGACGGCGATGGCGGAAACGCGCGAAGAGAGTACGAGTTTCTGCTCCGGCGCCTTGCGCCGGACTTCGGCGAAGAGCTTGTCGTAGGAATCCTTGGCCGGCCCGCGCAGCACGGCGGCCGCGGCCTTTTCGGTGACGTCGGTCCGGTCGTAGGAATAGGAGAAGATCCGGTTGACGGCGAGGGTGACGGCGGAGGTGACGTCGGCGGTGCCGGCGACATCGGTGAGCGCGAGGTTCGCGGCGGCGGGATCGGCCGCGGCGGAGCGGGCTTCGAGGGTGAACCAGACACCGGCCCCGGTGAGGACGAGGGTGGCGGCGAGGAGGAGGACGGGAAGGCGGCGCCAGACGGGCTGGGCCCTGGCGGGAGCGGCTTCGGGCTCGGCCGCTTCCTCCTCGGCGGCGGGCGCGGAGTCTGTGGTGGTGCTGCCGGTCTCGGCGGTGGAGGCGGCTTCGGTTGGCGGGGCTGCGCCGCTGCCTTGGGCCTTGGCCGGGTCGGTTTCGGCGGCTTCGGGCTCGGCCGCTTCCTCCTCGGCGGTGGGCGCGGAGTCGGTGGTCGGGTTCTCGGCGGGGGCGGCGGCTTCGGTCGGCGCGGCCCCGCCGCCTTCGGCGCTCGGCTGGGCCGCAGTGGCGTCGGCCTCGCCGGCGGGAGCGGCAGATTCGGTGGTGGTCTCGGCTTCGGGCGGCTCCACCGGCGTCACCGTCTTCGCGCGGCTCATCGGGCACCCACCGGCAGCTGGTCCAGCGCGCTCAGCTTCCACCCGTCCGGCGTCCGGCTCAGCGCCGCCGCGAAACGGTTGCGCTTGACCGCCGGGGCCGTTCCCTGCTTGGCCATCGTGATCTCCACCGAGGCCAGCATCTTCGCCGTGCCCGCGTGCTCGTCCAGCTCGCTCAGGGCCGCGTCCACCACGCGGCCCGTCGCCACCGTGGCGTTGGCTGCCAGGGTCTTCTTCGTGGTCTCGTCCGTGCGGGCCAGCTGGTCGTGCAGCGGGCCCGTCGAGGCCGCCAGCCACTTGCCCAGGCCGCCGTTCACGTCGTGGTAGTCCAGCGTGTTCAGCTCGGCCACCAGCGTGCGGCCGGTGGTCAGTGCCTCGTCGCGGGCCGCCCCGTACGTCACCGAAGTCGCGTGGGCCGCCGAGTACCACGAGTACCCCGACCAGCCGGCGAACACGGCCGCCGCCGCGGTCACGGCCACCGACGCGAGTTTCACCGCAGCCACAGCATCTCCTCGAGGCTCGTCGCCGTCGCCTGCGTGCCGAGCCCGAGCGGGCCGGTCAGCCCGCCCGGCGGCACCGGGGACGGCACCGGCGGGTGCGACCCGTTCTGCGAGCCGCGCACCGAGCTCGGGTTCCCGTACGGGAGCGTGCAGGCCGCGTCGGTGTTGAACGGCATCGGCGAGAGGTCGTTGCTCGGCCGGTCCGGCGTCTTCTCGTAGCCCTGGCGGCAGGGCGGTGGGTCGTTGAAGTTCAGCACCAGCCCCATCCGCAGCTGGTCGCCCCGGTCGTTCAACGCCGACCCGACCGTCGCGACCGCGCGCGGCACGTCCGCCAGCAGCTGCTCCTCCGCCGCGGTACGGGTGCCGAACACCCGGGCCGTCGTCAGCAGGTTGGCCAGCAGGATCGGCAGGCCGGGGTCGTTCTCCTTCAGCAGGCCACCGAGCTCCGACGCCGCCGGCGGGGCGGCCGCGATCAGCCGCCGCAGGTCGCCGTCCGAGGCGGCCAGCTGCTGGGCGAAGGTGCGGGCGTTGCTGCTGAACGAACGCCACTCCCCGGCGGAGTCGACCTGGGTCCGCAGCACCGTGGCGCCGTCGCCGATCAGCTTCGACGTCTGCGGCAGGTGGCTGCTCGCCTCCTGGGTGAACGTCGTCGCCGAGTCCATCAGTGTCTGCAGGTCCGGGCCCGCGCCGCGCAGGGCGTCGTCGAGCTCGTTCACCACCGTGCGCAGGTCCTGGGTCGGCACCGACGCGGTGAACGAGTCCAGGTCGGTCAGCAGGCTGTTGACCGGCAGCGGCAGCGTCGTCGACTCGCGCCGGATCACCGAGTTGCCGTCGAGGTAGGGCGCGTCGGCCGTACGTGGCTGCAGGTCGACGTACTGCTCGCCGACCGCCGAGCGGTTCGCCACCACGGCCCGCGAGTCGGCCGGGATGGGCGGGGCCGCGTCGTCGATCAGCAGGTCCGCCTCCATCCCGGTGACGGTGAGCCGCAGCTCGCCGACCCGGCCGACGGCGACGCCGCGGTAGGTGACCTCGCCGTTGGTGAACAGCCCGCCGCCTTCGGCGAGTTCGAGCTTCACCGTGTAGCTGCCGGACCCGAACAGCCGGCCCAGCCCGGCGTAGTTCGCGCCGACGAACGCCGTCGTGGCCAGCGCGATCACGACGAATAGGACGACCTGGACGCGCACTCTGGTGCTCAGCATCAGCGGCCTCCGGAGGGAGCCGGGGCCGAGCTGCTCGGGAACGTCGGCAGGCCCGGCGGGACACCCTCGCCGAGCGGGGGCAGCGGCACGCCGGGTGCCGGGATCATCGAGACGAAGGCGTTGACGTAGTCGCCCTTCACCGCGTTCAGCGCCGAGTCCGGGAACGGGAACGTCGGCAGCATCTGCAGCGACTGCGGCAGGTTCTCCCCGGCCGCGGCCAGCTGCTCGAGGATCGGCGCCAGCGCCCGCAGGTCGGCCACCATGTCGGCGCGGCTGCGGTCGACGACGTCGGTGGCGACCGTGCCGAGCCGGTCCAGCGACTGCAGCATCGAGACGAGCTGCGTGCGCTGCTCGGTGAGTGTCTTCAGCCCGGGCGTCAGATCGGTCAGCGCGCCGGAGATCTGCTCGTGGCGGTCGGCGAGGGTGGCCGACAGCCGGTTCAGCCCGTCGAGCGCCGCGGTGATGTCCGAGCGGTGGGCGTCCAGGTCGGTCATCAGGGTGTTCACCCCGGAGAGGAACGACCGGATCTGGTCTTCGTTGCCGTCCATCACCTTCGACAGTTCACGGTTGATCGTCTGCAGCTGCCCGATCCCGCCGCCGTTGAGCAGCAGGGAAAGGGCGCCGAAGATCTCTTCGAACTCGGGGTTGCGGTTGGTGCGGTCCAGGGTGATCGTGGCGCCGTTCGCCAGCCGGCCGTTCCCGGAAGCGTTCTGCGCTTCGCCGTCCGGGGGAGCCAGCTCGACGAACTTCTCGCCGAGCAGGCTGGACTGGCGCAGCCGCGCGACCGCGTTGGCGGGCAGCACGACGTCGCCGTTGACCTCCAGCACGGTTTCGGCCGTCCAGCCGTCCCCGCCCAGCCGGACTTCGCGCACCCGGCCGACCGGGACGTCCCCGACCTTCACCGCGGCCTGCGGCACCAGGTCGAGCACGTCGGCGAACTGCACGGTCACCGAGTACGGGTGGTCGCCGACGTCGGCACCGCCCGGCAGCGGCAGGTCGTAGACGCCCTTGAACTCCCCGGACGAGCAGCCCGCCAGTGTCAGGCAGCCGACGGCGAAGACGGCGAGCACGCGCTTCATCGCCCGCCTCCATTCGTGTAAGTGTCGCCGGTGACCGGCAACGGCAGCGGCGGCTGGAGGTAGTAGTCGAAGTTGCCGCGGCCCAGCAGCCGCCCGGTGGCCGGGTCGACCGCGTTGAGCACGTTCGACACCGCCAGCGGCGCGACGTCGAGCGTTTCGGCCAGCGACGCGCGCTGCTCGACGAGGGTCCGCGTGGTCGTCACCAGGTTGTCGACATTGGCCTTGAGGGCGCCGCGGTTGTCTCGGATGAACGCCTGGACGTCGCCGAGCGCGCGGCCGAGGCCGTCGAGGGCCTGCGCCAGCTCGCCGCTGTTGGCCGCGAGGGTGCCGGAGATCTCGGCCAGCTGCCGGTTCACGGTGCTCACCTGGCTGTCGTTGGTGGCCAGCATGGTGGTGAACCGCTGCAGCTCGTCGACCGTGCCGAACAGGTCGCCCGAGTTGCCGGCCAGCGTGCGGGCCAGCTGGGCGAAGTTGCGGACGCTGTCGTTGAACGCGCGGCCGTTGCCCTGCAGGGTCTGCGCGCCGGTCTTCAGCAGGTCCGACAGCGCGCCCTGGGAGTTGGCGCCGTCCGGGCCCAGGGCCTTCGAGATCGTGTCGAGGCTGGCGTAGAGCTGGTCGAGCTCCACCGGGGTGGCCGTCCGCTGGACCGGGATCGTCGCGCCGTCCGGCAGCCGGGGCCCGCCGCGGGCGGGCTTGGCGAACTGCAGGTAACGGTCGGCGACGACGCTCGGGGCGATCACCAGGAGCGTGGTGTCCTCGGCGACGCCGACCGAGCCGTCGACGCTCAGGTCCACCTGCACCTGCTCGCCGTGCGGGGTGACCTTGTCGACCTGGCCGATCCGGACGCCGAGCACGCGGACGTCCGAGCCGGGGTAGACGCCGACCGCGCGCGTGAAGAACGCCGTGACGTGGTGCTGCCCGGAGCCGGAGAACACCCACCACAGCGCCGCCGACACGACGAGGGCGAGCAGCAGGGCGGCGGCGACGAACCGGCTCGCCAGTACGCCGGCGCGGGTGGTGGTCAGCGCGCTCACTTCGCTCCTCCCGGGTTCTTCGGCGGGGTGCAGGGGTCGTGGTTTTCGGGCAGCAGCCCGCACAGGTAGGCGTCGATCCAGCGGCCGTTGCCCGCCGCGTTGTCGAGCACCCGGAAGTACGGGCCGGCCAGCTGCAGGCCCTTGCTCAGGTTGTCGTTCTGCCGCTTGAGCAGGTCCGTGACCTGGTTGAGCGACTGCAGGGCCGGCTTGAGCGCGTCGTTGTTGTCCTGCACCAGCCCGCTGAGCTGGCCGGCCAGCCGCGCCGAGCCGTCCAGCAGGTCGCGGATCGCGTCGCGGCGGCTGTTGAGCTCGGTGAGCAGCAGGTTGCCGTCGCCGATCAGCTTCTCGAAGTCGTCGTTCGAGTTCGCCAGCGTCGTGGTCAGCTTCCGCGCGTTGGCCAGCAGTTCGGCGAGTTCGCCGTCCCGGCTGGAGACCGTCTTGGACAGCTGGGACAGCCCGTCGAGCGCGCTGCGGACGTGCTCGGGGGAGTTGCGGAAGGTGTCCGACAACGTGGTGAAGCTGTCCGCGAGCTGCTTGGTGTCGATCGCGCCCACGGTGTCGGCGAGGCCGTTGAAGGCGTCGGTGACGTCGTAGGGCGTGACCGTCCGGGTCCGCGGGATCGGCCGCCCGGGGTCCTGGACGTCGTCGCCGGTGGGGTTCAGCGCGAGGAACTTGCGGCCCAGCAACGTCTTGATCTTGATCTCGGCGGAGGTGCGGTCGCCGACCCAGGCGTTCTTGACCCGGAAGGAGATCAGGACGTGGTCGTCGGCCAGCGCGACCGAGCGGACCTCGCCGACCTTGATGCCGGCGATCCGGACCTCGTCGTCGGGCTGCAGGCCGGCGGCCTCGGAGAACTCGGCCTCGTAGGTGGTGCCGCCGCCGACGATCGGCAGGTTGTCGTAGTTGAGCGTGAGGGTGAGCAGCGCGGCCAGGCCGATGCTGCCCACGACGCCGAGGGCGATCGGGTTGCGTTCCTTGAAGGACTTCACGAGCCGCACCTCGCCGTCTGCGTCAGCACACCCCGCGGCGGCGCCGCTTCGAGCGTGGCGCGGCAGAGGAAGAAGTTCATCCACGATCCGTAGGAGGCGGTCCGGCCGATTTCGTTGAACTTCACCGGCAGGTTGGTCAGGAAGCTGTCCACATCGGACTGGTTCTGGGCCAGCGTGCCCGCGACCTCCCGCAGGCCGGCGATGCTGTCCTTCAGCGGCGGGCGGGCCTGCTCGAACAACCCGGCGGTGGACTCGGTCAGCGCGCCGATCCCGCTGATGGCGTCGCCGATCGCGGCGCGGTCGCCGGCCAGCCCGGACACCAGCTGCCGCAGGGTGGACACCAGGTTCGCCAGCGCGTCGCCCTTGCCGTTGACCGTGTTCAGGACCGTGTTGAGGTTCCCGATCACCTCGCCGATCACCTTGTCGCGCGAGGCGAGGGTGGTGGTCAGCGAACCGGTGTGCTGCAGCAGGCTCTCGACGGTGCCGCCTTCGCCCTGCAGCACCTGGACGAGCTCGCCGGAGAGCTCGTTGACGTCGTTCGGGGACAGGGCCTGGAACAGCGGCTTGAACCCGTTGAACAGGTCGGTGAGGTCGAGCGCGGGGGTCGTGCGGTCCAGCGGGATCTCGGCGCCCTGCGGCAACTGCTCCCGGGTGCCGGTGTTCCCGCGTTCCAGGGCGACGTACCGCTGGCCGACCATGTTGCGGTACTTGATGACCGCGTGGACGTCGGCGGGCAGCCGGCGGCCCTGGTCGAGGGAGAACCCGACCACCGCCCGGTTGCGGTCGCCGATCTCCAGCGATTCGACCTGGCCGACGCGGACCCCGGAGATGCGCACGTCGTCGCCGACGTTGAGCGAAGTCGCGTCGAGGAACTTGGCCGTGTAGCGCTCGGTGGCACCGACACCGGAGTTCGTGATGGAGATGGCCAGCAGGGTCGTGGCCAGCGCCGTGACGGCGATGAAGACGAGGCTCTTGATCAGCGGGGCGGCGATGTTCCTCACTTGAGCGTCACCTCCGTGCCGCGGTAGAGCGGGCCGACGAGCACGCTGCTCCAGGCCGGGACCTCGGCCGTCGGCACCCCGATCGACGGGGCGACCAAACTGGACAGCAGCTGCTGCTCCTGCGGCGAGTTCGCGAGCCCGAGGTCACCCTGGCCGCCGGTGAGCAGCGGGTGCCCGGTGGTGCCGGGAGCCGCCGCGGCGGTGCCGACCGTCGGGGAGACGCCGGAGGGGTAGCACCGCGGCTCGCCGCCGCCGGTGAAGCGCGGGTCGTCCCGGCCGGGCAGGTACTTGCCGCTGTCGGGGACGACCGCGACCTCGGCGTGGAAGCCCGGTTCCTTCGTGCCCGCGCCGAGCACCTTGTCCATGGATTTCCTCAGTGCGTTGAGGGAGCCGATCGTGCAGGCGAAGCTGGGGGAGTACTTCGCCGCGATCTCCAGCGGCGCGCGGCTGTCGGCGGCCAGGGAGATGAGGTTGTCCCGGTTGGTGGCCAGGAACGCGGCGACCTCCTGGGACGACGACGTCACCTGCTGGTAGACCCCGCCCAGGTCGGCCTGCTTCTCCTTGACCGTGTTGAGCGTGACGGCGGAGGCGGTGAGCGCGTCCAGCAGGTCGGGCGCGATGTCGCCGTAGAGCCGGGAAACCTTCGCCAGGTCCTGCAGGTCCGAGGTCAGCTGCGGGACGTCGGGGTTGAACTCCTTCAGGTAGTCCGCGGCGGTGCCGATGGTCTTCCCGAGCTGCTCGCCGCGTCCCTCCAAGGCGGTCGAGACCGCGGTCAGCGTCGTCGCCAGCTTTTGCGGCTGGACCGCCTGCAGGACCGGCAGCAGGTTGTCGAAGACCCGTTCCAGCTCGACCGCGTTCGCCGACCGGTCCTGCTCGATGACGTCGCCGGCGACCAGGTGCGGGGCCCGCTCGCCGTCCGGGATGGACAGCTGGACGTACCGCTCGCCGAACAGCGTCTTCGGCACGAGCAGCGCGGAGACGTTGCGGGGCAGCATGTCCACCTTGCCCGGCTCGAGAGCAAGCGCTATCTCGGCGCCCTGCGGCGTCGCCCGGACGTCGCGGATCTCGCCGACGAGCACGCCACGGGCCTTGACCTGACCGCCCGGGGAGAGCTGGTTGCCGATCCGGCTCGCCTTGAGCGTCACCGGGACCGTGGTGACGAAGTCCTTGTCGTAGACCTTGATCGACAGCGTCACCAGCACGCCCATCACCACGAGGAACAGCACGCCCGCGGTGCGGACCCCGGCCTTGCGGCGGGTTTCGCGTCTCATCCGGCCACCTGCACGGTCGTCGTCGCGCCCCAGATCGCCAGGGACAGGAAGAAGTCGAGGACGCTGATCGCGACGATCGCGGTGCGCACCGCGCGGCCCACCGCGACCCCGACGCCGGCCGGGCCGCCGCTCGCGCGGAAGCCGTAGTAGCAGTGGGCCAGGACCACCACGACGCTGAACACCAGGACCTTCCCGAACGACCACAGCACGTCGCCGGGGGGCAGGAACAGCAGGAAGTAGTGGTCGTAGGTGCCGGCGGACTGGCCGAAGAACCACACGGTGACCTGCCGCGAAGCGAGGTAGCTCGACAGCAGCCCGATCGCGTAGAGCGGGATGACGGCGAGGAAGCCGGCGATCACCCGGGTCGTCACCAGGTACGGGACGCTGGGGATGCCCATGACTTCGAGGGCGTCGATCTCTTCGGAAATCCGCATCGCGCCGAGCTGCGCGGTGAAGCCGCAGCCGACCGTGGCACTCAGGGCGAGACCGGAGACGAGCGGCGCGATTTCGCGGGTGTTGAAGTAGGCGGAGACGAACCCGGCGAACGCCGAGGTCCCGACCTGGTTCAGCGCGGAGTAGCCCTGGAGGCCGACGACCGTGCCGGTGGCCACGGTCATCCCGATCATCACGCCGATCGTGCCGCCGATGACGGCCAGCGCGCCGCTGCCGAAGCTGACCTCGGCCAGCAGGCGGACGACCTCGCGCAGGTAGCGGTGCAGGGCCCGCGGGGTCCAGGCGATCGCGCGGAGGAAGAAGAGGATCTGGTCGCCGAGGGTGTCGAGGAAGCCGAACCGGCGGTCGACGGCCTCGCGTACTCGCGCGGCTCTCGGGAGGTCCGTGGTCGTCACTTCAGCTCCCCTTGGGCGGAACGAGTTGCAGGTAGACGGTGGTGAGGATCAGGTTCAGCACGAACAGCAGCAGGAACGTGATGACCACGGACTGGTTGACCGCGTCGCCGACACCCTTCGGGCCGCCCTTGGGGTTGAGGCCGCGGTAGGAGGCGACGACCCCGGCGACGAAGCCGAAGATGATCGCCTTGATCTCGCTGATCCACAGGTCGGGCAGCTGGGCCAGGGCCGAGAAGCTGGCCAGGTAGGCACCCGGGGTGCCGTGCTGCATGATCACGTTGAAGAAGTAGCCGCCGAGCACGCCGACCACGCTGACCATGCCGTTGAGGAAGACCGCGACGCCCATCGCGGCGAGCACCCGCGGCACGATCAGGCGCTGCACGGGCGAGACGCCGAGCACCTCCATCGCGTCGATCTCTTCGCGGATGGTGCGGGAGCCGAGGTCGGCGCACATCGCGCTGCCACCCGCGCCGGCGATGAGCAGCGCCGTGACGATCGGGCTGGCCTGCTGGATGATCGCCAGCACGCTCGCCGCGCCGGTGAAGGACTGGGCGCCGATCTGCGTGGTCAGCGAGCCGATGTGCAGCGCGATCACCGCGCCGAACGGGATCGAGACCAGCGCCGTCGGCAGGATCGACACGCTCGCGATGAACCAGAACTGCTGGATCAGCTCCCGCACCTGGAACGGGCGGCGGAAGGTCAGCCGGACGACGTCGAGGCCGAGCCCGTAGAGCCGTCCGGTCTGCCGCAGTGCGGCCGCCCCCGGGAACGACGCCGTCGTCGTCCGTTCGGCCATTCGTGTGCCTCCAGCGGTTTCGGCGGCACGGCGAATACGCCCGAGAAGGCTAAGGGAAATGGTCCGAATGGGTCAACGAATTCCGGCCATTCACGGTCTCGGGGGCACCGTGCCGTTTCCTACTGGTCGGTACGCTAACGACGGCCTTGCTGGGAGACAAGAACTTGAGCAGGATCACGGGGTCACGGGCTGGTAACCCCACATTTCTTGTCCGGTGCTGACAAACAGGCTCGATCTTGTTGTCAGCGAGGGAAAAGAAAAGCGGTCCCGCGGGCGGTGGCTGCCCATTCGGCCCAATCGGAACGGACGGTGTGTCCCGTCCGTTCCGGGGCCCGGTCAGGATTTGAGGGCGGCGAGGAGTTCGTAGGAGCGGACGCGGTCGGCGTGGCCGTGGACCATCGTGGTGACCATCAGCTCGTTCGCGCCGGTGTCGGCCAGGAGCTGCTCGAGTCCCTTTTGGACGGTCTCCGGCGAGCCGACGATGCTGGACCCGAAGCGCTCGGCCAGGAACGCGCGGTCCATCTCGGTGTACGGGTACTCCGCGGCCTCCTCCGGTGTCGGCAGCGCGATCGGGCGGCCGCGGCGGAGGCTGAGGAACGTCAGCCCGGACGGCCCGGCCAGGAAGCGGGCGCGCTCGTCGGTTTCCGCGGCGACCACGGACACGCCGAGCATCACGTACGGCTCGTCGAGCACCCCGGGCCGGAAGTTCTCGCGGTACAGCTGCACGGCCGGAATGGTGTTCTCCGCGGCGAAGTGGTGCGCGAAGGAGAACGGCAGCCCGAGCCGTCCGGCCAGCTGGGCGCTGAAACCACTCGAACCGAGCAGCCACACCGGCGGCTGGTTGCCCTCGGCCACCACCGCGTTGACCCCGCGGGCCTCCGAATGGGCGAAGTAGCCGATCAGCTCCTGCAGGTGCTCCGGGAAGTTCTCCGCCGACAGCCCGCCCGGGCCGCGCAGGGCGAGGGCCGTGCGCTGGTCGGTCCCGGGCGCGCGGCCGATGCCGAGGTCGATCCGGCCCGGGTGGAACGCCTCCAGGGTGCCGAACTGCTCGGCGACGACCAGCGGTGCGTGGTTGGGCAGCATGATCCCGCCCGAGCCGACGCGGATGCGCTCGGTGGCGTCGGCGACGTGCCCGATCAGCACGACCGTGGCCGAGCTGGCGATGCCGGGCATGTTGTGGTGCTCGGCGAGCCAGTAGCGGTGGTAGCCCAGCCGTTCCGCGGCGCGGGCGAGGTCCAGGGTGTTGCGCAGTGTCTCGCCGACGGTGTTCCCCTCCGAAACGGGGGACAGGTCGAGCACGGACAGCGGCACGTCAGGCAGTGAGCTCACAACCGGGGTCAACGCCCCGGTGCCGCGATTGCTTCCCGGAGGTCCGCCGGAGCACCGCCGCGGAAGGCCACGACGCCGTCCGGGCGCACGAGCAGCGCGTCGGCCGGGGCGTCCGCGCAGGCGGCTGTGACGATCTTCACGCCCGGCCCGGCGGCTTCGCGCAGGTCGGCGCGGTCGGCGAAGTCGAACAGCACGGTCCGCGCGGCGCGCATGACTTCGGCCACCCGGGTCGGCTCGCCGCCGACGGTCAGGGGCAGGTCGGGCACGTACGGCAGCGCGTCGGCGTCCCGCAGGAGCTCGCCCAGGTGCCGGGCCGCTTCCGGGAACGCCGCCAGCTCGCCGAAGAGCGTCCGCAGGGCGTCGCCGTCCTCGCCGGTCAGGCGGTCGAGCAGGGCTTGGACGCGGGTCTGCGTCAACGTCCGTGCCGCCACCGGGTGCCGCTCGGCGTGGTAGCTGTCGAGCAGGGCGTCCCCGGCGGTACCGCGGACGACGGCGGCGAGCTTCCAGCCGAGGTTGACCGCGTCGAGCAGCCCGACGTTGAGCGCAGATCCGCCCGCGGGAAAGAGGTGCGCGGCGTCGCCGGCCAGGAACACGTGGCCGGCCCGGTACTGCGTGGCGAGCCGTGCCGAACTCGTCGTCCGCGACAGCCAGATCGGCTCTCCCAGGGGCAGGTCGTCGCCGAGGACCCGGCGGAGGGCGGCGTGGAACTCTTCCGGGGTCGGCTCGCCGGGCGGCTCCGGCGTCACCTCGCGGACGCCGACGATCACGACACCGGGCGTCAGCGAGGTCACCAGCACGCGCCCGCCCGGCCGGCGGTCCCAGCCGCGGGTGGCCGAGGCGAACAGGGGCGCGTCCGCCCGGAAGTGGCCGAGGCGCAGGAGTTCGCCGTCGGTGGTGCCGGGGAACCCAATGCCGGCCAGCTCGCGGACGCGGCTGTGCGCGCCGTCGCACCCGACGACGTACCTCGGCTCCGCGCGGTATTCGCCGTCCGGGCCGCGGACGGTGAACGGGTCGAGGCTCACCAGTTCGTGCCCGCGCCGGATCTCGGCGCCGAGCTCGGTGGCGCGCTCGGCCAGGACGGCCTCCATCCGCGGCTGCTGCACCATGAGCGCGGACAGCGGCGGGCGGCTCGGCGGCGCGAAGTCCAGGGTCACCGGGCCGAACGGGAACCGGGGGAGCGGCCCGCCGTACCCCGCTTCGGCCCGGAACCGCTCCAGGAGCCCGCGGTGGTCGAGCTGCTCGACGATCCGGCCGACGAGGCCGTTGGCCCGCGGGCGCTCGTCCGGCGCCGCCCGCCGGTCGAACACCACCACCTCGGCCCCGCCCAGCCGCAGCTCCGCCGCCAGCATCAGGCCCACCGGGCCCGCTCCGATCACCGCGATCTCCATGACACCCTCCCTGTTTGTCAGTTCAAACTGACGCGCATGTCAGGCTAGACTGACACACCGTGGAAGCGGAAGAGCTTTCGGGACGCGTCTCGGAAACGGACCCGGCGGTGGCGCTGCGGGCGGTGGGCGCCCTGCACCGGCTCGCCGAGCAGGTGGAAGCGGCGGCCGTCGCGCACGCGCGCGAGCGCGGCTGGTCGTGGGAGCAGATCGGGGACGCACTCGGCGTCGCCCGCCAGTCCGTGCACGCGAAGTACGGGAAGTGAGGTGCCCGTGCTCGACCGGCTGATCGCCAAGAGCCCGTTCGCCGCGGTGGTGACGGCGGCGCTGGAGGAGTCGCGCCGCCGCGGCGACCGCCGGCTCGGCACCGAACACCTGCTGCTGGGCCTGCTGCACGCCCCGGACTGCGCGCGGGCGCTCGGCACGGACCTGGCCGAGGCCCGCGCCGCACTGGACCGGCTGGACCGGGCCGCGCTGGCCGCGCTCGGCATCGACGTGGAAGGCCTCCGCCCGGCCGGAATCCCGGCGAGGCGCGGGAAGCTGACCCCGGGCGCGCTGACGTCGGGGGCGCGCGCGGTCGTCAACGAAGCCATCCGCGGGACGCCGCGGCCCCGCGATCCGGCGCGGCTGCTGCGGGTGCTGGTGCGGCTGGCCCCGCCGGACCCGGCGGCCGAGCTGCTGGCGGAGCTGGGGGTCGACCGGGAGGCGGTTCGCCGGTCTTTCGATTCCCCCACCTGACCGCGCGTCATTGGCTACGGTGGGCGAATCGGAAAATGAACAACAGGAGGACGGGGTGCCGCGTCCCGAGCGACCCTTGGATCCCGGGGACGATCTGCTGACCGAATTCGCCGCCGATCTGCGGCGGCTGCGCGAGAGCGCCGGAAATCCGACCTACCGCGAGCTCGGGCGCCGGGCGCACTACTCGGCCGGGACGCTGTCCGAAGCCGCCGGTGGGCGGAAACTCCCCAGCTTGGCGGTCACCTTGGCCTACGTCCGGGCCTGCGGCGGCGTACCCGGGGAATGGGAGGAGCGCTGGCACGCCGTCGCCGAAGAGTCGCGCACCGGCGGTGCCGATTCACCGTCCGAGCCGGAATCCGGGGAAATTCCGCCGTACGTCGGGCTCGCCGCTTTCACCCCCGCCGACGCCGGTCGATTTTTCGGCCGGGAACGACTTGTCGAAAAACTTGTCGAACGCCTCGCGAGACAACGTTTTCTCGCCGTCCTCGGCGCGTCCGGCTCGGGGAAATCGTCGTTGTTGCGGGCCGGTCTGCTGCCTTCGGTGAAGGGGCCGGTCGTGCTGCTCACGCCCGGGCCCCGGCCGCTGCAGGAGTGCGCGGTCAAGTTCGCCGCCGCGCTCGGCGTCGCCCCGGGCGTCCTGCTCGACGACTTCGCCGCGCACCCGCGCAACCTCGGTCTCGCCGCCCGTCAGCTGGCCGACCGCGAGGAAGAAGACGTCGTGCTGGTCGTCGACCAGTTCGAAGAGGTCTTCACGCTCTGCCAGGACGACCGGGACCGCGCCCGGTTCCTCGACGCGCTCGTCACCGCGACCACCGAACCGGGCAGCCGCACCCGGGTCGTCCTCGGCATCCGCACCGACTTCTACACCCACTGCGCGCGGCACGCCGAACTCGCCGAGGCCATGCAGGACGCCCAGGTCCTGGTCGGCCCGATGACGACCGAGGAACTCCGGCAGGCCATCTCGCGGCCCGCCGTCGACACCGGGTACCGCGTCGAGAACGCCCTGGTCTCCCGGCTGGTCGCGGACGCCACCGGCCAGCCCGGCGTGCTGCCGCTGCTTTCGCACGCGCTGCTGGAGACGTGGCGGCGCCGCCGCGGCACCACGCTGACCCTCGCCGGGTACGAGTCCACCGGCGGCATCGAGCGGGCCATCGCGCAGACGTCCGAACGCACCTTCGCGAAGCTTTCCCCGCGGCAGCAGCGGCTGGCGCGGCAGATCTTCCTCCGGATGACCGCGCTCGGCGAAGGCACCGAGGACACCAAGCGGCGCATCGCCCGCGCCGAGCTCGACACGGGGGAGGACACCGCCGTCGTCCTCGGCGAGCTGGCCGCGGCCCGGCTGGTCACCCTCGACGACACCGGCATCGAGATCGCCCACGAAGCCCTCATCCGCGGCTGGCCGCGGCTGCGCGAGTGGCTCACCGAAGACCGCGAGGGCCTGCGCGTCCACCGGCAGCTCACCGAGGCGACGGGCGCCTGGGAAGCCGTCGACGAGGATCCCGGCTGGCTCTACCGCGGCACCCGGCTGGCCATCGCCCGGGAATGGGCCGCGCGCCAGGACTCGGCGCTGTCGCGGCGTGAACGGCGCTTCCTCGACGCGAGCCTCGCCGTCGAGCACGCCGAGCGGGAACGCGACCGCCGTCGCACCCGGCGCCTGCGCCAGCTGGTCGCGCTGCTCGCGGTGCTGCTGGTCTTCGCCGTGGCCGCCACCGTCTACGCCGTGCGCGCGGAAACCACGGCCACCGAGCAGCGCAACGACGCACTGGCCCAGAAGGTCGCCGGCCAGGCGCTGGCCATGCGCGCCACGAACCCCGCGCTGGCCGCGCAGCTCGCGCTCGCCGCCTACCGCCTCGATCCCGGGGCCGAGGAGCGCAGTGGCCTGCTCGGCATGTTCGGCTCGCCGTACGCGACGCGGCTCACCGGGCACACCGGCCGGGTCAACACCGTCGCCCTCCGCCCCGACGGGCAGGTCATCGCCACGGCCAGCTGGGACGGCACGGCCCGGCTCTGGGACGTCCACGATCCGCACCACCCGGTGCCGCTGGGCGTGCTCGCCGGGCACGAGGGCAACGTGAACAACGTCGCCTTCGCCGCCGACGGCCGGACCGTCGCCACCGCGGGCTACGACGGCACCGTCCGCGTCTGGGACGTCTCCGACCCGGCGCGGCCGGGGCCCGGCACCACGATCGAGCGGCACGAGGGCAAGGCCTACGCGGTCGCGTTCAGCCCCGCCGGGCCGCTGCTGGCCACCGCGGACGTCCAGGGCACGATCCGGTTCTACGACACGACCGACCCCGCCCACCCGCGGCCGTCGGGGGAGCTGACCGGGCACACCTCCTACGTCAACAACCTGGCCTTCAGCGGGGACGGGCGGCTGCTCGCCTCGGCGTCGGCGGACAAGACCTCGCGCGTGTGGGACGTCGCTTCGCGGAGCCAGCTCGGGGTCGTGGCCGGGCACACCGACGTCGTGCACTCGGTCGCGTTCAGCCCCGGCGGGCCGGTCCTGGCCACGGCGAGCCAGGACCAGACCGCGCGGCTGTGGGACATCGCGGACCCGGCCCACCCGGCGCCGCTGGCGTCGCTGACCACGCACAAGGCGATCGTGCGCTCGGTGGCGTTCACCGCCGACGGCCGCACGCTGGCCACCACCGGCTTCGACCGCACGGCCCGGCTGTGGGACGTCGCCGACCCGAAGCAGCCGCGCGAGCTGCAGTCCCTGCCCGGGCACACCGGCGCGGTCGTCTCCGCGGTGTTCACCCGCGACGGCCGCACCCTCGCCACGGCCAGCGACGACCAGTCCGCCCGGCTCTGGGACCTGCCCGGCCCCGCCGTCTCCGCGCACACGGCCCAGGCGTGCCACGTCGCCTTCGGGCCCGGCGGCAAGCTGCTGGTCACCGGCAGCTACGACCAAACCGTCCGGCTGCACGACCTCACCGACCGGCGCGCGCCGCGGGCGCTGGCCACCATCGACGGCTTCGGCGACGCGGTCTGCGGCGTCGCCGTCAGCCCGGACGGCCGGACACTGGCCACCGGCAGCTGGGACCACGCGATGACGCTGCGGGACATCACCGACCCGGCCGCGCCGGGGCCGCCGGTGGTGTTCAACCGGCTCCACGACGACGTCGACGCGGTCGCCTTCAGCCCGGACGGCCGGCTGCTGGCCACCGCGGGCGACGGCCACACCGCCCGGCTCTGGGACCTGGCCGACCGCCTGCGGCCGGTGGAGATCGCGAAGCTCGAAGGCCACGACGACGACGTCCACACCCTCGCCTTCAGCCCCGACGGCCGGACGCTCGCCACCGCGGGCTGGGACCACACCGCCCGGCTCTGGGACATCTCGGCGCCCCGGGCCCCACGCCCGCTCGCGAAGCTGGCGGGGCACACCGACACGATCTTCTCGATCGCCTACAGCCCCGACGGCAGGCACGTCGCCACGGCGAGCGCCGACCGGATGGTGCGCCTCTGGGACGTCACGGACCCGGCGCACGTGCCGCCCCCGGTGGTCCTGGACGGCCACGCCGACGTGGCCATGTCGGTGTCCTTCAGCGGCGACGGCCGGACGCTGGCGTCGGGCAGCTACGACCGGACGATCCGGCTGTGGGACGTCGCCACGGGCACCCCGTACGCGGTGCTGCCCGAGCAGCGCGACCGCGTGTACGTCGCGCAGTACGCCCCGGACGGCCACACCCTGGCCGGCGCGGGCGCCGACGGCACCGTGCGCTTCTGGGAGGCCGATCCCGGCCGGGCGGCCGAGCGGATCTGCGCGGCGGTGTCGCCGCGGATCACCGAGGCCGAGTGGGCTGAGAGCTTCCCGGACCTCGACTACACGCCGCCCTGCCCCTGACCGGGTTGTTCGGCGTTGTTGTTCGGTGGGTGAGCGCGGACACCGAACAACCCGGATCGACTAGACATGCCCTCGGACGGTGTCGTCCCACGACGTTCATTTCACCGGGGGTCTGAAGGGCTCCTTCGAGGGCACGGGAACCCGCCTCCCCGCCTCGCGAAGGGGCCCTTCAGCGTGTCCGGCTCGGGTCAGGCGGCCGGGATCCAGTCCGGGTTCGAGGCGAGCACGATCAGCTGCTGCGTCGCCCGGGTCAGGGCCACGTACAGCACCCGCCGCCCGGTCGTCGACTCGGTGATCAGGTCGTTCGGCTCCACGAGCACCACCGCGTCGTACTCCAGGCCCTTCGAATCCAGGCTGCCCACGACCTTCAGCCGCTCGTCCGCCTGCCCGGCCAGCCAGCCCGCGATCTCCGGCACCCGGTCCATCGCCGTGATGACGCCGACCGTGCCCTCCACCGCGCCCAGCAGTTCCTTCACCGCCGCCTGCGTCGCCGCGGCCAGGCCGGCCGCCTCCACCGGGCGGACCTCCGGCTCCACCCCGGTGCGGCGGACCGCCACCGGCAGCTCGCCGGCCTCCGCGTGCCCCGCCACCACCTTCGCCGCCAGGTCGAAGATCTCCGCCGAGTTCCGGTAGTTCGTGCGCAGCGTGTACCGCCGCCGGGCCGTCTTGACGCCGAACGCCTGGTCGCGCGCCGAAGCCGCCTCCG
This sequence comes from Amycolatopsis bullii, assembly GCF_014654205.1. Taxonomy (GTDB): domain Bacteria; phylum Actinomycetota; class Actinomycetes; order Mycobacteriales; family Pseudonocardiaceae; genus Amycolatopsis; species Amycolatopsis plumensis. The sequence continues at coordinate 27,061 of NZ_BNAW01000024.1, read as the reverse complement.
CCGGGTCCGGCCACGAGCTCTGCACCGGGTCGCCGACCACCGTCCAGCTCGCGTACTTCCCGCGCCGGCCCACCATCCGCCACTGCATCGGCGAAAGGTCCTGCGACTCGTCGACGACCACGTGCGAGTACTCGTCGTAGTGCTCCGGCCGGGTCGGCGCCCCGCCCGAGCGCTCCGGCTCGACCTCGATCACCTGACGCCGCTTGCGCTTCGGCGGCGGCCCGATCAGCACGCGCAGCTCGTCCAGCAGCGCCACGTCCGCGATCGACCAGCCCCGCGACCGGTCCGCGAAGTCCGCGGCCAGCATCGAGATCTCCTGCCGGTTGAGCACGCCCTTCGCCGCCGACGCCAGCCGCTTCTCCTCGCCCAGCCACTTGAGGATTTGCGCCGGGTACAGCACCGGCCACCACACCACCAGGAAGCGGTGGAAGTCGATCCGCTCGCCCAGGTCGGTGATCAGCTCGGCGCGGTCGAACTGCCTGCCGTCGTCCTTCGCGTGCTCTTCGGCCTTCGCGGCGAGGGCGTCCAGCAGCATTTCGGCCGCCCGGATCCGCGACCGGTTCGGCGGCGCGCCCTGCGTGTGGGCCTTGCGGCGGATCCTCTCCAGCTCCCGCGCGTTCAGCTTGAGGACTTCGCCGCGGTAGACGATCCGCATCTCCTCCGGCGCGTCCGGCGGCGTGTCGCGCAGCGCCCGCAGCAGCACCTTGCGCATCCGCAGCGACCCCTTGACGGCGGCCAGCGGCGCCGCGTCCTGCCGCGTCGCCTCCAGGCCGTCCAGGACCTCGCCGAGGGCGCGCAGCTCGACGTTCGTCTCACCCATCGAGGGGAGAACCCGCGAGATGTAGCTGGTGAACACCCCGGACGGCCCGATGACCAGCACGCCGGCCCCGCCGAGCTGCCGCCGGTAGCGGTAGAGCAGGTAGGCGGCGCGGTGCAGCGCGACGGCGGTCTTGCCGGTGCCCGGCCCGCCGGTGATCTCGGTGACACCCCGCCAGGGCGCCCGGATGACCTCGTCCTGCTCCTTCTGGATGGTCGCGACGATGTCGCGCATCTTCTCGCCGCGCGAGCGCCCCAGTGCGGCCATCAGCGCGCCTTCGCCGACGATCTGCATGTCGTCGGGCACGGCGTCGGCGATCAGGACGTCGTCGTCGACGTCGAGGACGTTCTGGCCCGAGCACCGGATCACGCGCCGCCGCACGACGTCCATCGGTTCCTCGGCGGTGGCCTGGTAGAACGCCGCCGCGGCGGGCGCGCGCCAGTCCGTGACGAGGTTGTCGAACTCGGCGTCGCGGATGCCGAGCCTGCCGACGTAGGTGCGTTCCCCCTGGCGGTCGTCGAGCCGTCCGAAGACGAGGCCTTCGTACTCGGCGTCGAGCGTCTGCAGCGTCTGGTTGGCGTGGTAGACCATCATGTCGCGCTCGAACAGCATCGACGCCTGCTCGAAGATCGCCTCGCGCTGCGCCCCCTGGCCGATCTCGTAGCCCTTCGTGCGCATGGCCTCGGCCTGGACCCGCAGTTCGTCCAGACGGGTGTACACGCGATCGACGTGGGCTTGCTCGATGGCGATCTCGGCCCGTCTGACCCGAGGTTCGGACACGCATGGCTCCTTGACAGCTTTGGGATCGCCTCCGAGGGCGAAGAACGACTCTACGCGGTGGTCCCGGCGGGGACACCCGTGTCCCGGTCATCCGCGCGGTGTGCCTTCCCCGCACAATCGGGGGGTGACCAGGATCGTGGCCGGGACGGCGGGCGGGCGGCGGCTGAAGGTGCCGCCGAAGGGCACGCGGCCGACGTCGGAACGCGTGCGGGAAGCCCTGTTCAACGCCCTGGAGACGGCGGGCGAGCTGGACGGCGCCCGCGTCCTGGACCTCTACGCCGGGTCCGGCGCGCTCGGCCTCGAAGCCCTCTCCCGCGGCGCCGCGGACGCCCTTTTCGTGGAGGCCGACCGGCGGGCCGTCGACGTCCTGCGCGGCAACGTCGCGGCGCTGGGCCTGGGCGGCACGGTCCGGGCCGGGCAGGTGGAGGCGGTCGTCGCGGCACCCGCACCCGGTCCGTTCGACCTGGTGCTGGCCGACCCGCCGTACGCCGTGGACGCGGCGGCGCTCGGGTCCGTGCTCGCGGCGCTGGCCGCGGGCGGCTGGCTGGGGTCGTCGGCCCTGGTGGTGATCGAGCGCGCCGCCCGCGACGGCGAGCCGGACTGGCCGCCGGGCTTCGAGCCGACGCGCGCGAAGAAGTACGGCGACACCGCCGTCTTCTGGGCGGAGTACGCGGCTGTGGCGTGAGCCACGCGGCGGAGACCGGGCCCGGCACGGTAGCGTCCGCGCCATGCGGCGTGCGGTCTGTCCCGGTTCCTACGATCCGGCCACCAACGGGCACCTCGACATCATCGAACGGGCCAGCCGGCTGTTCGACGAGGTCGTCGTCGCGGTGGGGGTGAACAAGAACAAGAAGGGCCTCTTCGAGATCGAGGAGCGCCTGGAAATCCTGCGCGAGATCACCACGGAGCTGCCGAACGTGCGGGTCGACTCGTGGGAGGGCCTGCTGGTCGACTACTGCCGCGACAACGACATCGTGGCGGTCGCCAAGGGCCTGCGCTCGGTCAGCGACTTCGACTACGAGCTGCAGATGGCGCAGATGAACCGCGAGCTCACCGGCATCGAGACGCTGCTGATGGCGAACAACCCGGCGTACGGCTTCGTGTCCAGCTCGCTGGTCAAGGAGGTCGCGGCGCTCGGCGGCGACATCGAGCGGTTCGTGCCGCCGATCGTCTACGAGCGGCTTTCGGGGAAGTTCCCCAAGCTCGGGCGCTGACCCTCTACAAGGGAGTGTCCGGTTTCCGTCGTTCGGCCCCCTCCGTTCGTCGGGACTTCGGCCTGGAGCTGCGGGAGTTCACGTCGTCGTCTCCTGACGATCATCCGGCCGGGTTACGGTCCGAAAATGACCAACTACCGATCGCGCCGGGCTGCCGTCCTGGTGGCGCTCTTGGCGACGCTGTTCGCCGGGGTCACCGCGCCGTCTTCCGCCGTCGCCGCGCAGAACGCCTGCGGCAACCTCTCCGGCTTCTCGCACACGACGCTCTCGGCGCTCCCGGCCGAAGCGACGACGACGTACCGGCTGATCCAGACGGACGGGCCGTTCCCGTACCCGAAGAACGACGGCGTCGTCTTCGACAACCGCGAAGGGGTGCTCCCGGCGTGCGCGTCGGGCTACTACCACGAGTACACGGTGCCGACGCCGGGCTCGAGCACCCGCGGCACGCGCCGCATCGTGACCGGCAGCGCGGGCGAGTACTTCTACACCGGCGACCACTACGCCACCTTCAAGGTCATCGACGTCGGCGGCGGCACGACGCACGCCTGCGGCGACCTCTCGGGCCTGGCGAAGATCGGCTACTCGCAGTTGTCGTCGGCGGCGAAGGCGGTCGTGGACAACGTGCGGAACGGCACGTCCGCGGGGACGACGTACGAGAACCGGGAGGGCGTGCTCCCGGCCTGCGCGTCCGGCTACTACAAGCTCTTCGCCGTCGGCACGAACGACCGCGTGATCTCCGGCAAGGCGGGCGAGCTGGCCTACACGCCCGACCGCTACGCCACCTTCGAGCGGATCGACCCGAATTCCTGACCCGCGCGCCGGGCGTGGTCCCGGGGGACACGCCCGGCGCCGGTGGCGTTCACCGCTTCGGCGCCCGATGCGGGCAGACTGGGCACAGCGACAGGGGATTGGAGTTGCCGTGTACCGGGTTTTCGAGGCGCTCGACGAGCTCGTCACCATCGTCGAGGAGGCGCGCGGCGTCCCGATGACGGCCAGCTGCGTGGTGCCCCGCGGCGACGTGCTCGAACTCCTCGACGACGTCCGCGACGCACTGCCGGCCGAGATCGACGACGCCCAGGACGTCCTCGACAAGCGCGACGACCTGATCCACGCGGCCCGCAAGGAGGCCGGCGAGACGGTCGCGGGCGCGAACGCCGAGGCCGAGCGCACGATCGCGGAAGCGACGGACGAAGCGGAGCGCATCCTCGCCGACGCGCGCGCCCGCGCGGAGCAGATGCTCGCCGACGCGCACGACCAGGCCGACCGCACGGTGGCGGCGGGCCAGGCGGAGTACCAGAACCTCACCGACCGCTCCCGAGCCGAGTCCGAGCGCATGATCCAGGCCGGCCGCGACGCCTACGACCGCGCCATCGAGGACGGCCGCGCCGAGCAGGCCCGCCTGGTCGCGCAGACCGAGGTCGTCCAGGCGGCCCACGCGGAGTCGGCCCGGATCGTCGACGAGGCCCACGCGGAGGCCGACCGCCAGCGCGCGGACTGCGACGCGTACGTGGACGGCAAGCTGGCGGAGTTCTCGGAGCTGCTGGCCACGACGCTGCGGACGGTGGACTCGGGCCGCAACCACCTGCGCTCCCCGGCGAACCTCCCCAGCTCGAGCGGCCGGCCGACGCTCTACGACTACCAGGTGTGACGAGGTTCTCAGGCCGCTGAGGGGCGGCTCGCTCGCGAGCTCCGGCGGTTGTCCACATCGCTGACCCGGTGTGGGCAAACCCGGCCTGAGGTGCGGCTTTCCGGCTTTTTCGTGGGGCGGCCTCGATAGACTGGAAGCGGGGGCAGCCCCCAGGGAGGGCGGGCCGTTTGCGGGCCGGGCCAGTCGCAGCGCCCTCCTCGGGCCTCACAGGTCGAACGGGACGCTGACACCCAACCCGCACCCCACCCAGACCTCCCCCGCCGCCCCGATCCGAAGCCAGAACACGGCCGGTGGCGCCGGGTCAAGGCACGCTTTCCCGCCTTGACGCGGTGCTGCCGGCCGTCGTCACAGTTGCGGCTTCGGGGTGGTGGGCACCAAGCTGCCAGCCGGCCAGGAAGCACCGGCTCGTCGGCCAAGGTGACCTGGCACCAACCCAGGTCAGCCGCACCTTCGGACCGAGCCCGACCAGCAGGCCCCGGCTACCACCGCGGAACGCCACAACAGCGACCGCCTTTGCCGGGATGGCTGACGTACCCGGAGGGTCGGCTCGCGTACCCAGCCGGTCGGCTCGCGTACCTGGGCGGTCGGATCCCTGCCGGGGAGGCGGGGACTTCCGGCCCGGACCTCGCCGTCCAGGGCCCGCCCAGCTCAAAAGAGGTGGCGGAGCGTGCGTACCCTGGACTGGATGTCCGAGAACAAGACCCCCCAGCTCGACGACCGCAGCCCGTGGGTGATCGACACCCGCGAGCTCGGCCGTCACGCCGGCCTCAGCCGCGCCGTCAAGCGCAGCGTGCCGGTGGAGACGCCGCTCGGCGTCCCCGATGTCATCACCATCGAAGCCGGCTCCGAGCTGGAACTCGACCTGCTCCTCGAGTCGGTCGTCGAAGGCGTGCTCGTGAGCGGCACCGCGAAGGCCACGGCCAAGGGCACCTGCGCCCGCTGCCTCGACCCGCTGACCGAAGAGGTCGAGGTCGAGGTCCAGGAGCTGTTCGCCTACCCGGGGTCGGCCACCGAGGAGACCACCGACGAGGACGAGATCCCCCGGCTGGTCGACGACCGGATCGACCTCGAACCCATCGTCCGCGACGCCGTCGTGCTGGCCCTACCGCTGGCTCCGCTGTGCACCGAGGACTGCGCCGGCCTCTGCACGGACTGCGGCGTCAAGTGGGCCGATCTCGAGCCCGGACACGGGCATGAGAAGATAGACCCTCGGTGGGCCGCACTCGTGGAGCGATTCGACGAGAACGCGGGCGAAAAGCCTGCGCAGGGCCCAGCTGAGCAAGCCTGACGAGCGTCCAGCTCGTCCGGAGGAAAGTTCGCTCGCACGACCGCGAGCAGACCGTCATAAGGAGATCTACTCGTGGCCGTCCCGAAGCGGAAGATGTCGCGATCCAACACGCGCTCCCGCCGCAGCCAGTGGAAGGCGGCTCCGGTGCAGCTGGTGCCCTGCTCCAACCGCGCCTGCAAGCAGCCGAAGCTCCAGCACGTCGCGTGCCCGTCGTGCGGCCAGCACAACGGCCGCCAGGTCGTCGAGCCCGCCTGATCGGCTAGCCGATATGGGGGGCAAGACGCCCAGGGGACCCGCAGCCGATCCGGCGCCGTTGCTCGAAGCGCTCGGGGTCACTCTCGACCCCGAGCTGCTCCGGCTTTCGCTGACCCACCGTTCGTACGCGTACGAAAACGGGGGGCTGCCGCCGAATGAGCGGCTGGAGTTCCTCGGTGATGCCGTGCTCAGCCTCGTCGTCACCGATCACCTGTACAACACGCATTCCGACCTGCCCGAAGGTCAGCTCGCGAAGCTCCGCGCCAGCGTCGTCAACATGCACGCCCTGGCGAGGGTGGCCCGCGGGCTCGGCGAGGGTGGCCTCGGGGCGCACCTGCTGCTCGGCAAGGGCGAAGAGCTCACCGGCGGCCGGGACAAGGCGAGCATCCTCGCCGACGGGCTGGAGGCGGTGATCGGTGCCGCCTACATCGAGCACGGCATCGAGATCGCGCGCAAGCTCGTGCACCACCTCTTCGACGGCCTGCTCGCCGAAGCGCCGCTGCGCGGGGCCGGGCTCGACTGGAAGACGAGCCTGCAGGAGCTGACCGCGTCGGCCGGGCTCGGCGTGCCGGAGTACAAGGTCGAGGACACCGGGCCGGACCACCGCAAGGAGTTCACGGCCACGGTGCTCATCGCCGGCCGTCCGCTGGGCCACGGCACCGGGTCGACGAAGAAGGAAGCCGAACAGAAGGCCGCCGAGACGGCCTGGCGTTCGCTGTCCGCCGAACTCGAGGCGCAGAAGCAAGCCGAACCGGAGTCCTGATCAGCGGGAACCCCCGTTGACGGCGCCGTCCTCCTCTCCGTAGCGTGGTGATCATCCGCCGCGCTCGTACTCAATGGAGAGGCAGGGCGGATGCGTCCGTTCTTCGTACCCCTGATCGCCGCGGCGCTCGTCATCGTGCCCGGCTCGCCGGCGTCGGCCGCGCAGATCCGCGTCACCTCGCTGGCGGCCCTGCAGTCCGCGATGGACAAGGCGAACCCGGGTGACACGATCGCCCTCGCGGACGGCAGCTACTCCGCGGGCGCGACGCTTTCGATCAAGCGGTCCGGCACCGCCTCGGCACCCGTGACGATCGCGGCCGAGCACACCGGGCAGGTCACCCTCACCGGCTCGAAGACCTTCGCCTTCGCGAGCGGCGTCTCGAACGTCGTGCTGCGCGGGTTCAAGTTCCGGGGCAGCGCGACGCTGAGCGTGCCGGCCGGCGCGCCGGGCAACCGCCTGACCCGCAACGACTTCCAGCTCGCGACCGACGGCAACTGGGTCACGGTCAGCGGCGACGACACGGTGGTGGACCGCAACGTCTTCCAGAACCGCACCAGCGAGGGCGTGTTCCTGCAGATCCTCGGTCCGTCCGGCGCCATGGCGAAGCGCGTCCACGTGCACCACAACTACTTCTACAACCACCAGTTCAGCGGGTCGAACGGCGGCGAGTCGATCCGGCTCGGGCTGAGCGACCGCCAGTCGTCTTCGGCGAACGCCCTGATCGAGAACAACCTCTTCGAGAAGGCCGACGGCGACAGCGAGGCGATCTCCGTCAAGTCGTCCGACAACGTGGTGCGCTACAACACGATCCGGGACAGCCGGGGCTACCTCGTGCTGCGCCACGGCGACCGCAGCACCGTCGAGGGCAACGTCCTCTTCGGCTCGGGCATCCGGTTCCACGGCAACGACCACCGGATCGTCGACAACTACGTGGCGAACTCCGGCGACCGGGCGATCGTCTTCGGCTCCGGCGACGAAGCCGACAGCGGCCCCACGAGCAAGCTCCACGACCGGCCCGACCGGGTGACGGTCGCCTACAACACAGTGCTGGGGTCGAACAGCGTGATCGACGGCGACGGCGGGGACTTCAAGCCGAAGGACTGCGTGGTCGCGGACAACATCGTCAAGGGCACCTCGGGGACGCTGGTCACGCTGCCCGGCGGGTCGACGGTCAAGTACGAGGGCAACATCACCTTCGGCGGCACGGCGGGCATCCCGTCGAAGTCCGTCGACCCGAAGCTGGTCAAGGACGCCGCCGGGCTCTACCGGCTGGCGCCGGGCAGCCCGGCGATCAACGCCGGTGTCGGGTCGTACCCGTCCGCGGCGAAGGACTTCGACTTGCAGGCCCGCTCGGGCACCTTCGACGTCGGCGCGGACGAGTACTTCGCCTCGGGGACCACCCGGGTTCCGCTGACGAAGGCCGACGTCGGACCCACCGCTCCGTAGGTGCCTTTGCGAAAACTGTCGTACCTCCCGGGCACAATGGCCGCATGCCCGAACTTCCCGAGGTCGAAGTCGTCCGCCTGGGCCTGCAGGCGCACGTCGCGGGGCGGACCATCCGCGATGCGGAGGTCATGCACCCGCGCGCCATCCGCCGGCACGCCCTGGGCGCGGAGGACTTCACGCAGCGGCTCGCCGGCACCCGCGTCGAGGCGGCGCGGCGGCGGGGCAAGTACCTGTGGCTGGAGCTGTCCGACAAGGAGGCGCTGCTGGCCCACCTGGGGATGAGCGGGCAGATGCTCGTCCAGCCGGAGGGCGCGCCGGACGAGAAGCACCTGCGGGTGCGGCTGCGCTTCGAAGACGACGGGCCGGAGCTGCGGTTCGTCGACCAGCGCACGTTCGGCGGCCTGGCGCTCGACGACCTCAGCGACATCGGCGGCGACGTCCTGCTGCCGGACACGATCGCGCACATCGCGCGCGACCCGATGGACCCGGAGTTCGACCTCGACGCGGCGGTGCGCGCGCTGCGGTCGCGGCGCACCGAGGTCAAACGGGCGCTGCTCGACCAGACGCTGGTTTCGGGCATCGGCAACATCTATGCAGACGAAGCGTTGTGGCGAGCTCGCCTGCACTGGGCCCGGCCGACCGAAAAGCTGACCCTGGCCAAGGGCCGCGAGCTGCTGTCCGCGGCGGCGGACGTGATGAACGAGGCGCTGGGCGCGGGCGGAACGTCGTTCGATGCCCTGTACGTGAACGTCAACGGGCAGTCGGGGTACTTCGATCGCTCGCTGGACGCGTACGGCCAGGAGGGGATGCCGTGCCACCGGTGCGGCACGGCGATCCGCCGGGAGCCGTTCATGAACCGTTCGTCGTTCTCGTGCCCGCGGTGCCAGCCGCGGCCGAGGGCGAACTCGGGTAGATAAAGGGGGTTTGCCTTTCAGCTAGGATGAATACGCCTGGTAGCTGAGGGAGAGCATCGTGGTCAAGGAGCCTGGGAAGTCGACGCTGGCCGACAAGATCGACCGGCTGTTCCACGTGGTCCGCAGGCCCGACCGCGAGCCGTACAGCAACGAAGAGGTCGCCAAGGCCTGCCGCGAAGCCACCGGCGAGAGCTTTTCGACGACTTACTTGTGGCAGCTGCGCACGGGCCGCCGCGACAACCCGACCAAGCGGCACCTCGAGGCGCTGGCGCAGTTCTTCGGAGTGCCGCCGGCGTACTTCTTCGACGACGAGCAGAGCAGGAAGATCGCGGAGGAGCTGGCCTTGCTGGGCGCGCTGCGCGACGCGGGAGTGCGGGATCTGGCGTTGCGAGCGGTGACGTTGTCCTCGGACGGCCTCGACACGATCAGCGACATGATCGACGCGATCGCCCGGAGGGAGGCCGGCCGCGGCGGCCCGAAGAAGGAGAGCTGAGGGTGGCAGGTGCCTTGACCCCCGAGGGGGGCGAGGTGGCCGGGGTGCGAGCCCGGACGGCGGCGGTGATCAGGTGCGGCCCTGCGCTTGCGGGAAGTGCGGCCGGGCCGATGCGGCCCGGCAGGGCGCGCGACAGGATTTCGAAGTTTTCGCTCCTGGCGCGTAACTCCGCCGGACCCGCCGCGTTGAACCAGCCGTTCGGCCGCGGCGCGGGGAAGGAGGGCTGAGGTAGCGCGACCATCGTGGCGCCGGCGACCCGCCCGCTCGCTCTGGCAGCGAGCCCGTCAGGTCGCCGACGGCGTCAGCCTGCCCGAACCGTTCGACGCCGAGGGTTTCGTCGCGGGCCTGGCCGCCGAGCGCGGGCGCCCCATCGAACTCATGCCGGTCAGCGCGCCCGAAGGCGCGCCATGCGGGCTGCTGATGAGCACCGAACGCGCCGACTACATCCTCTACCCGACCAACACGACCGCCCTGCACCGGCGGCACATCCTGCTGCACGAGGTCGGGCACCTGCTGTGCGGCCACGTCGGCGCCGACGTGGGCGCCGACGGTGTGGCCATCGACGCCGCCGCCGGGCGGCAGCTCATGCCGCACCTTTCCCCCGAGCTCGTCAAGCGGGTGCTCGGGCGTACCACCTACTCCGAGGTCGAGGAGCGCGAAGCCGAGCTCGTCGCGAGCCTGCTCGCGCAGCGCGTCGTCCGGCCCGCCGAGCCGCGCGGAGCCGAGCCGGGGATCCCGGACGGCGTGCGGCGCTTCGATTCCCTGTTCGGCCGCCGCACGCCGTGATCGAAACCCTGGCCTACTACCTCTGTACGGCGGGCTTCGCCGGGTTCGGCTACAAGCTGATCGAAGCGCGGCGCAGCCAGCCGGTGCGCACGATGTGGTTCCTCGCCGGCTTCGGCATCTGCATCGCCACCGGCATCCTGGTGCTGACCCCGGCGATGTCGGCCCTCGCCGGTCCGGGCCCGGTCGCCGAGTGGGTCCTCAGCCTGGCCGGCGACGAGCTGAAGCTGGGCGCGATCGGGTTCGCGGTGGCCTTCACGCAGTCGGTGTGGCGCGGCGAAGGCGCGCGGCTCGCACCGCACGCACTGTTCACCGCGGCGACGATGGCGCTGCTCGCGGTGTGCTTCGCGCTTTCCGGGCCACAGCGGGTGGGCGACGACACGGTCTTCCCGGCCGCCGGTCTGCCGTTCGCCCTGGCCGACAAGGTGCTGTTCCTGGTGTACAGCCTGATCAGCCTCGGGCTGCTGTTCGCGGTGTTCGTCCGCAGCGCGTGGCACGCGGCGCCGGGGCCGCTGCGGGCGGGGTTGTGGCTGCTGGTCGTCGGGGTGGGCGCGGCGGCCGGGTGGACGTTCTGGGACGTCGACGACGTCGTGCAGCTGGCCCGCACGGCCCGGATCGGCGCTCGCGAAGACGTGCCGTCGTCGGTGCTCGCGGCGGTGACGATCGGGTTCGTGGCGGCCGGGGCGACCCTCAGCGCCTGGTCGCCGGCGGTGTCGTCGGTGATCGGCCGGGTCCGGGCGTACCGGGCGTACCGCCGCATCGAGCCACTGTGGACGGCGTTGCGCACGGCGGTCCCGGGGATCGCCCTCGACCCGGGCCGCGAGCTGGCCGGGGGAGCGGAGTTCGCGCTGTACCGCAGGGTCATCGAAATCCGCGACGGCCACCTGGCACTGCGCGCCCACTTCGACCCGGACCTCCCGGCCCGAGCCGAGGCGGCGGCCCGCCGGGCGGGAGTCCGCGAGGCCGAGGTGGCGGCAACGGTGGAAGCGGTCACCCTGGCGGCGGCGATCGAGGCGGGCCGGGCGGGGCGCCGCTTCGACCGCGAACCCGACCCCGTGGCGGCACCGGACACGGAAGCGGACGTGGCCGCCGAGGCCGCTTGGCTGGTCCAGGTGAGCCGCGCCTGGCGCCGCAGGGAGGCAGTGGCCGAGCGGGTGGAGGCGGCCACGCCGGGCTGATCGCCGCGATCAGCTCGCGTGGTGGCCGGGTCACTGCGCCGCGGCAAGCCCCGCGGCAACCCCGCGGTCACTGCGCCGCGGCAAGCCCCGTGGTCACTGCGCCGCGGCAAGCCCCGCGGCAACCCCGCGGTCACTGCGCCGCACCCCGGTCCGCTTCTCAGCGCGGGTATCGAGCCCCGTTCACCGTCACCCTCAGCGTGTACACCGAGCTCGAAGCCGTGATGAACAGCTCGTTCCCGCGCGCCCCGCCGAAGGTGAAGTTCGAGCAGATCTCCGGGAGCCGGAGCTTGCCGATTCTCGTGCCGTCCGAGGCAAAACAGTGCAGGCCGTCGTGGGCCGCGGCCCAGACCTGCCCTTCGCTGTCCACCCTCACGCCGTCGAAGCCGCCGCTGTCGCTGGTCGCGAAGATGTCGCCGCCGGTCAGCTTTCCTTCGGGGCCGACCGAAAACACGCGGAGGTGGCTCGGTTTCTGCCGCGTGTCGGCGATGTACAACCGCGACTCGTCCGCGGAAAACGCCAGGCCGTTCGGCCGGCTGAAGTCGTCCGCGACGATCTCCACCGAGCCGTTTGGCGCCGCCCGGTACACGTGGCAGGCGCCGATCTCGCTCTCCGCCCGGTACCCCTCGTAATCGCTGTCGATGCCGTAACTCGGGTCGGTGAACCAGATTGACCCGTCCGAGTGCTCGACGACGTCGTTCGGGCTGTTGAGCCGCTTCCCCCGGTACTCCGACGCGAGCACCGTGATCGAGCCGTCGTGCTCGGTGCGCGTCACGCGGCGGGTGCCCTGTTCGCAGCTGATCAGCCGGCCCTGCCGGTCGACGGTGTGGCCGTTCGCGTAGTTCGACGGCTGCCGGAAGACGCCGACCCGGCCGGTCGTCTCGTCCCAGCGCAGCGTGCGGTCGTTCGGGATGTCGCTGAACACCAGGTAGCGGCCCGCCGGGAAGTACGCCGGTCCCTCCGTCCAGCGGCAGCCGGTGTGCAGGCGCTGCGTCCACTCGTCGCCGTTGACGCGCGTGAACCGCTCGTCCAGCACCTCGAAGTCCGTCTTGATCTGGTCCATCAGCCGCTCCTCACGAGATTCTCCCCAAAGCATGGTGCACCGGACTCCGCCCTCGGCAAGGCCTTCGTGCTCGTCGAAGCGAACGCCTGGAAGCGCTGCCCGAGGTCGTGGAGGCCCACGTCATCGCCGGTCCGGCGTCGCTGCGCCGGCTCTTCGCGATCGACGGCGTCACCGGCACGCAGACGATCGTCGTCCTCGAATCCTTCTTCGAGCGGCCGGTCGACACCCGCGGCTGAGCGCCACGGCCCGCGTATGCCCCTCCGCCGTGCACACTACTGTGCAATGCGTGGTACCTTTCCAAGCGTAAGACTGGAGGGTGCAGTGGAGATCAGTCAGCTGCTCAAGGGTGTGCTCGATCTGGCCGTCCTCGCGGTGCTCCGCGAAGAAGACGGCTACGGGTACGACGTACTGCGAAGACTCCGGGCCGCCGGCCTGGACGAGGTGGGGGACGCGTCGGTGTACGGAACGTTGCGCAGGCTCTACAAGGCCGGGCTGCTGACCTCGTACGTCGTGCCCAGCGAAGAGGGGCCCCACCGCAAGTACTACAGCCTGAACGAGCCGGGCCGGGCGCGGCTCGCGGAGTCGGGCAAGACGTGGCAGAGCTTCGCATCGACGATGAACGTGCTTTTGGGAGAGGCAGCATGAGCGACAAGCCGACCGCCGTGCGGGTGTATCTGGCGCGGGTCCGGACCGCGCTCGCCGACCTGCCCGCGAGCGAGATCGAAGAGATCCTCGAGGACGTCCGCCCGCACCTGGCCGAACTCGAGGCCGAGCTCGGGGCGGGCGCCCGCGTCGAGGCCCTGATCGAACGGCTCGGCTCGCCGGAGAGCTACGCCGCCGAGCTGCGGGCGTCCGGCGGGTACCCGGCGCCGAGCGAAGGCGCTACGCAGGTGCTCGCGACGGCCGCCGCGCCCAGCCTGGCCAAGCCGCGGATCGCCCTGTGGGGCCTGGTGCTCTGCGCGCTGGCGGTCGCGCTGCTCGCGTTCGGGGCCGGGGTTTCCATCCACGCCGAAGTGCTGGCGGGCCTGCTGCTGTTCGCGCCGGTGTTCCTCGTCAGCCTGGTGCTCCTGCTGCGCGGCGGGGTCGAGCCGGTGCTGGCGTTGCCGGAAGTCGTCTGGCTGCGCTCCACGCTGGCCAAGGGCCGCGAGCAGGACGACACCGGCAAGCTCCTGCGCTACCTCGGTTCGCTCAAACCGGCGTGGTGGGTGTTCTGCGCGATCGTCCTCGTCGGCTTCGGGCTGCTGCTCATGCTGCGGGAGCGGGACGCGGTGATCCTGCTGCCGTTCCTGATCCTCGCGGCCGTCGCGGCGGTGTGGGCCGGCCCGCGGCTGCGCGCCGACCGGCGGCTGCTGTGGGTGGCCGTGCCGATCTCGGCGTTCGTCATCGGCGGCGCGCTGGGCGGCTTCGGCGCCGCGGTCGACGTCCTCACCCGGAACTCCTACTCGGGCCCCTCGTCGTACTACCCGTCTTCGGCCGACAGCTACGGCAACGACCAGCTGACCTACGGCGGCCGCGACGTCGACAACGTCTACGCCTTCGACGCCGAGGGCAAGCCGCTGACGGAGGTCTACCTCTACGACGAAGAGGGCAGGCCGATCACGATCACCCGCTACGGCTGCGAGCGCTCGAGCGGCAGCCGGCAGAAGATCGGCGAGGACAACCGGTTCCCCCGGCCGAAGATCGAGCAGGGCGTCACCGACGACCAGGGCAACTACAACGGTTACAACGGCTACCGCGGCGCCTGCCGCGAGCTGGCGGGGGTGCCGTTCAGCGCGGCGATCCCGAAGGTGACCGTGCCGCCCACGACGACCACCACCACGCCGCCGGCGTCACCGTCGGCGACACCGACCAGGTAGGGGGACGGGAGCGGTCGGGGCCGCTCCCGACGCGGCGAAGGCCGCCTCCGGGGAGTGCCCGGGGGCGGCCTTCGATCTTCGGGGTCAGTGACCGAACGCGCTGCGCGCCGCGAGGTCGGCCAGCAGCGCGCGGCCCTTCTCGGCGTTGCGCGGCTGGGAAAGGACGTCGTAGCGGCGGGCCACCAGCTGGCTCTGCGAGATGAACCCGCGCTTGTTGCGGTTCACCGCGTAGCCCAGCGCGCCGAAGAGCAGGTTGAACCCGAGACCGGCGACGAGGCCGATCACGATCGGGACCAGGCCGGCGCCGGGGTTCAGCAGGCTGAGCATCAGGCCGAGGAACAGGCCGAACAGCGCACCGGACGTCGCCGCGCTGCCGAGGACCTTGCCCCACGACATCTTGCCCGCGACCCGCTCGACGAGCATCGGTTCCACGCCCACGATCGTGACGTCGGTGACGGGGAAGTCGGTGCCCGCGAGGTGGTCGACCGCGCGCTGTGCCTGCTCGTAGGACTCGTACGAACCGATCGGCCAGCCGGTGGGCATGGTCGGCAGCTGGGGCCGGGCCTGCTGCTGTCCGATCGTGCTCTGCTGCGTGAATGTGGTCATCGATCTCACCTCTCTTGTCCCGTTCAACGTGCGGGGACCCCGGTTTTCCTCCCGGCCGGGCGAATTCACAGACTCTTCTCAGCCGGGCATCCCGGACAATCCTCCCGTCGCCGCAATGGTTCAAAAAGATACCTTTGTTCCGGTTGACCCGGCGGGGCTCACCGGGTAGGAAGGACCGGCAAAGGATTCATACCAAACCTTTGGGGCGACGATGGCACGCAGGCGAGGCATGCTCACGCTCGACGAACTCCGCGCGCGCGTGGACGCGGGCACGATCGACACCGTGCTCGTCGCGCTCACCGACATGCAGGGCAGGCTGCAGGGCAAGCGCTGCTCGGCGGAGTACTTCCTGGACGAAGTCGTCGGGCACGCCACCGAGGCCTGCAACTACCTCCTCGCCGTCGACGTCGACATGAACACCGTCGGCGGCTACGCCCTCTCCTCGTGGGACAGCGGCTACGGCGACTTCGTGCTGCGCCCCGACCTCGAGACGCTGCGCGAGATCCCCTGGCACGAGGGCACCGCGCTCGTCCTCGCCGACGTCGAACGCGTGCAGGGCGGCCCGGTCTCGGTGTCGCCGCGGCAGATCCTGCGCCGCCAGCTCGACCGGCTCGCCGAGCGCGGGCTGGCCGCGTTCGTCGGCACCGAGCTCGAGTTCATCGTCTTCGACGACACCTTCGAGACCGCCTGGGACAAGCGCTACCACGGCCTCAGGCCCGCCAACCAGTACAACGTCGACTACTCGATGCTCGGCACCGCGCGGCTGGAACCGCTGCTGCGCCGCATCCGCAACGACATGGCCGGCGCCGGGCTCTACCCCGAGTCCGCCAAGGGCGAGTGCAACCCCGGGCAGCAGGAGATCGCCTTCCGCTACACCGACGCGCTCACCACCTGCGACAACCACAGCGTCTACAAGAACGGCGCCAAGGAGATCGCCGCGCAGGAGGGCAAGAGCCTCACCTTCATGGCGAAGTACAACGAGCGCGAGGGCAACTCCTGCCACATCCACATCAGCCTGCGCTCCACCGAGGGCCGCGCCGTCCTGGCCGGGGACGGCGAGCACGGCTTCTCGAAGCTGATGGAGCACTTCCTCGCCGGCCAGCTCGCCGGGCTGCACGAGCTGACGTACTTCCTCGCGCCCAACATCAACTCCTACAAGCGGTTCGTGCCCGGCAGCTTCGCCCCGACCGCGATCGCCTGGGGCACCGACAACCGCACCTGCGCGCTGCGTGTGGTCGGGCACGGCGAGTCGCTGCGCGTGGAGAACCGGGTTCCCGGTGGGGACGTCAACCCGTACCTCGCCGTCGCCGCGCTCGTCGCCGCCGGGCTGCACGGCATCGAGAACAAGCTGGAGCTGGAAGAGCAGTTCACCGGCAACGCCTACCACTCCGACCGCGGCACGGTGCCGACCACTCTCCCCGAGGCCGCGGCGGCCCTGGCGGGCAGCGACCTGGCGCGGGCGGCCTTCGGCGACGACGTCGTCGACCACTACCTCAACGCGGCGAAGATCGAGATCGACGCCTACAACGCCGCCGTCACCGACTGGGAGCTGATCCGTGGCTTCGAGCGCCTCTGAGTCGAGTCAAAGCAAGCCGGTCATCGGCCTCACCAGCTACCTCGAACCCGCGAAGTTCCTGGTCTGGGACACCGAAGCCGTGCTGCTGCACCGGGTCTACGTCGACTGCGTGGTCGCGGCGGGCGGCATCCCGGTGCTGCTGCCCCCGGTGTCCGACGCGCACGAGCGCTTGGTGTCCACTGTGGACGGCCTGGTGCTCACCGGCGGCGCCGACGTCGAGCCCGGGCGCTACGGCGCCGAGCCGCACCCGGCCACCTACGTCCGGCCGGAGCGGGACGCCTTCGAGTTCGGCCTGTTCGCCGCCGCGCGCCGAGCGGGCAAGCCGGTGCTCGGCGTGTGCCGCGGCCTGCAGGTGATGAGCGTCGCCCTCGGCGGCACGCTCACCCAGCACCTGCCGGAAACCCAGGGAACGACCGACCACCAGCCCGCTCCCGCGACCTTCGGCCGGGGGACCGTGACGCTCGCCGAGGGCAGCCGGGCGGCGGCGATCCTCGGGCCCGAGACCAAGACACTCTGCTACCACCACCAGGCGATCGACCGGCTCGGCACCGGCCTCGAAGCGGTCGGCTGGGCCGCCGACGGCACGATCGAGGCCGCGGAAGTGCCCGGCGAGTTCGTTCTGGGCGTGCAGTGGCACCCCGAGCAGGACAGCGACGACGTCCGGCTGTTTCAGGCTCTCGTCGAAGCGAGCAAGGAGACCCGATGACCACGAGTTTCGACGTCCTCAACCCGGCCACCGAGGAGGTGGTGCGGACCGTCCCCCTGACCAGCGCCGAGGAGACCGACGCGGCGATCGCCCGCGCCCACGCGGCCTTCCCGGCGTGGCGTGACGTCACCCCGGGCGACCGCGCGCGGCTGCTGCGCCGCTTCGCCGACGCCGTCGAGGCCGACATCGAGCACCTCGCCCGGCTGGAGGTCGAGAAC
Source organism: Amycolatopsis bullii (assembly GCF_014654205.1). Classification (GTDB taxonomy): domain Bacteria; phylum Actinomycetota; class Actinomycetes; order Mycobacteriales; family Pseudonocardiaceae; genus Amycolatopsis; species Amycolatopsis plumensis. Next base: position 9,460 of record NZ_BNAW01000024.1, on the reverse strand, counting down.
TCCGGGCACACCATCGGCAACGCCCGCTGGGAGGCTGGCAACGTCCGGGACGTCCTCAACTACTACTCGGCCGCCCCGGAACGCCTGCTCGGCAAGCAGATCCCGGTGCCCGGCGGCATCAACGTCACCTTCTCCGAGCCCCTGGGCGTGGTCGGCGTGATCGTGCCGTGGAACTTCCCGATGCCGATCGCCGGCTGGGGGTTCGCGCCCGCGCTCGCCGCGGGGAACACCGTCGTCCTCAAACCCGCCGAGCTGACTCCGCTGACCGCCATCAGGCTGGCCGAGCTGGCGCGCGAAGCGGGCATCCCGGAGGACGTCTTCCAGGTGCTGCCCGGCAAGGGGTCCGTGGTCGGGCAGCGGTTCGTCGACCACCGGGCCGTGCGGAAAGTGGTCTTCACCGGCTCCACCGAGGTCGGCAAGCAGATCATGGCGGGCTGCGCGGCGCAGGTGAAGCGCGTGACGCTGGAGCTGGGCGGCAAGAACGCGAACATCGTCTTCGCCGACTCCGACCTGGAAAAAGCCGCCGCGACCGCGCCCTACGGCGTCTTCGACAACGCCGGCCAGGACTGCTGCGCGCGGTCGCTGATCCTGGTGCAGGCGAGCGCGTACGACCGCTTCATGGACCTGCTGGAACCCGCGGTGCACGGCGTCGTCGTCGGCGACCCGGGCGACGAGAAGACCGAGATGGGCCCGCTGATCTCGGCCGCGCACCGGGCGAAGGTCGCCTCCTACGTGCCGGACGACGCGCCGGTCGCGTTCCGCGGCACCGCACCCGAGGGCCGCGGCTTCTGGTTCCCGCCGACCGTCGTCACCCCGCCCGACCTGCGGCACCCGGTCGCGGCGGAGGAGGTCTTCGGCCCGGTCGTCGCCGTCGTGCCGTTCGCGGAGGAGGCCGACGCGATCCGGATGGCCAACGCGACCGAGTACGGCCTGTCCGGGTCGATCTGGACCCGTGACGCCGGCCGCGCGTTCCGGGTTGCGCGGGGCGTCGAATCCGGCAACCTCTCGGTGAACTCGCACTCGTCGGTGCGCTACTGGACGCCGTTCGGCGGCTTCAAGCAGTCCGGCCTCGGCCGCGAGCTCGGCCCGGACGCCGCCGCGGCGTTCACCGAAACCAAGAACGTCTTTCTGAGCACGGAGGAGTAATGGTCCAGCGTTTCGAAGGCCGCGTCGCGGTCATCACCGGCGGCGCCAGCGGCATCGGGCTCGCCTCGGCCCGGCGCTTGGCGAGCGAAGGCGCGAAGGTCGTCATCGGGGACCTGACGCCGGACTCGGGGAAGGCCGCGGCCGACGAGATCGGCGGCGCGTTCATCCAGACCGACGTCACCGACGCCGAGCAGGTCGAGAACCTGTTCCACAGCACGGTGGAGCAGTTCGGTTCGGTCGACGTCGCCTTCAACAACGCCGGCATCTCGCCGCCGGAGGACGACTCCATCCTCACCACCGGCATCGAGGCGTGGGAGCGCGTGCAGCGGGTCAACCTGACCTCGGTGTACCACTGCTGCAAGGCCGTCCTGCCGCACATGCAGCGCCAGGGCAAGGGCTCGATCATCAACACTGCGTCGTTCGTCGCGGTGATGGGCGCGGCGACGTCGCAGATCTCCTACACCGCGTCCAAGGGCGGCGTGCTGGCGATGAGCCGCGAGCTCGGCGTGCAGTTCGCGCGGGAGAACATCCGCGTCAACGCGTTGTGCCCGGGACCGGTGAACACCCCGCTGCTCAAGGAGCTGTTCGCCAAGGACCCGGAACGCGCGGCCCGCCGCCTGGTCCACGTCCCGGTCGGCCGGTTCGCCGAGCCGGAGGAGATCGCGGCCGCGGTCGCCTTCCTGGCCAGCGACGACGCCAGCTTCATCACCGCGTCGCAGTTCCTGGTCGACGGCGGCATCTCCGGCGCGTACGTCACCCCGCTCTAACGGCGCGTCTTGACGCCGTAGACGTCCTTGAGGAACTTCCAGGCGGCGTTGAGGCGCTTGCGTTCCTCGGAGATCGCTTTCTCGCGGCGGCGAAGAACGCGAGTGGCGACCTCGGAGGCGAGGAAGGCACCGGCGGCGAAGGTCAGGACGCCGACGATCAGGGTGAGGGCGATGACGGTGGTGGTCATGGTGACCAGCGTCGGAGCGCCGTGGGCGGTTTGTCCCTGCGCAAAGCTAGCGGGTTTCGTTAGCTTTGTGAGGTGACGCACTGGCGCGCCGGCGAGTGGGCGGAAGCGGTCCGCACGGGCATCCGCTCCCGGGGCCTGTCCCTGGACGAGGCCGCGCGGCGCATCGGCGTTCCGACGTCGACGTTGCGCAGCTGGATCGAGCACCGGCACGCGCCGAAGGTGACGGTGTTCGACCACTGGGCGCAGCTCGCCGAGGTCACCGGGCTCGGGGAGGCCGAGCTGCTGCGCGTCGCCGGCGTCCTGCCCGATTCGCTGGCTTCGCCGGTGCACGTCGCCCAGGCGGCGAAGGCGCTGCGGGAGGGCATCGACCGGGCCGGGCAGTTCCTCCGGCAGGCCACCGCGCTCGTCTACTCCTCGCCCGGCACGCAGGTGGCCAACGCGATCGCGGCGTCGCCGGTCGACTGGGAGATGCGGATCCGCTCGGCCACCCGCGGCGACGAGGTCCGCGTCACCTACCACCACTACGTCGGGATCGTGCCGCCGCGGGACTTCCCCCACGACGACGCCGAGGTGCGCCGCATCATCGAGCACGACGTCCTCGGCGAGCTCTGGCGGCCGCTCGGGCTGTACTGGCGGGTCGCCGAGGTGCACGACTGGCACGAGCCGCCGCGGCTGGTCATCCAGGTGCCCGAGCAGGAAGCGACGCGGCCGCCCGTGCCGTCGCCGGTCGTCGCCGCGCCGCCGGTGGTCGTGCTGTCGCCGATCTGGGGGTACGGCGAGCTGCTGGCCTCGCTGATCGCCGACGGCCTCGGGTTCGGCAACGTCGACTTCCGCTACTTCGGCCTCCCCGACGCGATGGCCGACCGGGTCCGGATCACCGCACGCGAGCTGGCCGAACCCGCGCCGCGGCTGGTGCACTCGGTGCCGCCGATCATGCTGCTGCACGGCCTGGCCGTGCCGGACCTGACCGGACGGCTCCCGGTCGTCGTCCGCTACGGCCCGCGGATGCGCGCGCGGGCGGCCCGCATCTACCGGTCGGCGCTGCGCGAAGCGGGGTTCGAGGACCCGCTGGAGGGCGCCCGGGCGATCGAGGAGGCGATCGCGGTCCCGCCGGGCTGCGCGCACTTCGAGGTGACCCTGGCCGACGAGGACGTCTTCGACGGCGACCGGCCGTCGCTGGACCGGCTCAACGACTCGGTGGCCTGGCACGCCGAGCAGATCGTCGAGCAGGTCCTGCTGGGCGCGGGCCTCCCGCCGGTGCCGCTCGGCGGGCCGCTGAAGCGCCTGGTGCTGCCCTCCGGCCGGGTCCGGCGGCCGCCGGTGCTGGCGGGGAGCGTGGTGCGTCGAGCCGCGCTCGAAGGCTGATGTGGTGTTGCCCGGGTGAAGTAGACGGCCGCGGGAAGCGGCAGGTACCGTGACCGTCACAACTGCAGATCGGGCCGTCGAGCCGAGGCGGGAGAGCCCTCACGAAGTCGGTGGGGCACCGAAGGAGCAAACTCCCCGGAATCTCTCAGGTACCTGCTACCGCTTCGCGCGAGGCCACTCTGGAAAGCAGGCGCACCCGCGCCTCACCCAAGGTGAAAGCCGCTGCACAGGCGGTGAAACTCTCAGGTGCCATGACAGAGGGGGAGTTCCCAGCGCACCGTTCTGCCCGGTGCCCGGCCCGAGGAGCTCCCCATCACTTCCACGCAGTTCGACGCCCGCCACATCGGCCCGTCCGAGGCCGAACGCGCGAAGATGCTGGCCGAGTGCGGCTACGGCAGCCTGGACGCCCTCGTCGGGGCCGCCGTCCCGAGCGCCATCCGCGCCACCCGTGACCTGCGGCTCCCGCCTGCCGCGTCCGAAGAGGACGCCACCGCGGAGCTGCGCGCCCTCGCCGCGCGCAACCGGCCGATGACGCAGATGATCGGCCTCGGCTACTCCGACACCGTGACGCCCGGCGTGATCCGCCGCAACGTCCTCGAGAACCCGGCCTGGTACACCGCATACACGCCCTACCAGCCGGAAATCTCCCAGGGCCGTCTCGAAGCCCTCCTCAACTTCCAGACCATGGTCGCCGACCTGACCGGCCTGGCCACCGCGAACGCCTCGCTGCTGGACGAGTCGACCGCCGTCGCCGAGGCCGTGACGCTGATGCGCCGCGCGTCCAAGGCGAAGTCCAACAAGGTCGTCTTGGACGCCGAGTGCCTGCCGCAGACCATCGCCGTCGTGCGCACCCGCGTCGAGGCCCTGGGCATCGAGGTCGAGGTCCGCGACCTGCTCACCGGCCTGCCCGAGGACTTCTTCGGCGTCGTCGTCCAGTACCCGGGCGCGTCCGGCGTGCTGCGCGGCCGCGGCTTCTACCACGCGATTTCCGAGTCGGCGAAGGCCGCGGGTGCGCTGTTCACCGTCGCCGCCGACCTCCTCGCGCTCACCCTGATCACCTCGCCCGGCGAGTTCGGGGCCGACGTCGCCGCCGGCTCGACGCAGCGCTTCGGCGTCCCGCTCGGCTACGGCGGCCCGCACGCCGGGTACATGTCCGTCCGCGCCGGGCTCGAGCGCTCGCTGCCGGGGCGCCTGGTCGGCGTCTCGGTCGACGCTGACGGCAACGCCGCCTACCGCCTCGCCCTGCAGACCCGTGAGCAGCACATCCGCCGCGAGAAGGCGACGTCCAACATCTGCACCGCGCAGGTCCTCCCCGCCGTGCTGGCCGCGATGTACGCGGTCTACCACGGCCCGGACGGCCTGAAGAAGATCGCCCAGCGCGTCCACGGCCTCGCCGCGGGCTTCGCCGACGCCCTGCGCCAGACCGGCGTCGAGGTCGTGCACGAGTCCTTCTTCGACACGGTCGTCGCGCACGTCCCGGGGCAGGCCGCCGAGGTCCACGCGGCCGCCCGCGAGGCCGGGATCAACCTCGGTCACGTCGACGCCGACCACGTCCGCGTCGCCTTCGACGAGGTCAGCACCCCCGCGATCACCGCGAAGGTGCTGCGCGCGTTCGGCGTCGAAGAAGAGGTCACCGATGGTGTCGCGCTGCCGAACGGCCTGGCCCGCGAGAGCGGCTTCATGGGCCACGAGGTCTTCGGCACCCACCGCTCCGAGACGGCGATGCTGCGCTACCTGCGGAAGCTGTCCGACCTGGACTACGCGCTCGACCGCGGCATGATCCCGCTCGGCTCCTGCACGATGAAGCTCAACGCCACCACGGAGATGGAGCCGATCAGCTGGCGCGAGTTCGCCGGCATCCACCCGTTCGCGCCGGCCGAGGACGCCGAGGGCTACCACGTCCTCGTCGCGCAGCTGGCCGAGTGGCTGGCCGAGGTGACCGGCTACGACAAGGTGTCGCTGCAGCCGAACGCGGGCAGCCAGGGCGAACTCGCCGGCCTGCTCGCGATCCGCGCCTACCACCGCGCGAACGGTGACGAGGCTCGCGACGTCTGCCTGATCCCGTCGTCCGCGCACGGCACCAACGCCGCGTCCGCGGTGCTCGCCGGGATGCGCGTCGTCGTCGTCAAGTGCACCGACGAGGGCAACGTCGACCTCGCCGACCTGCGGTCCAAGGTGGACACCCACCGCGAGACCCTGGCCGCGATCATGGTCACCTACCCCTCCACGCACGGCGTGTACGAGCACGACATCGACGAGCTGGCCAAGATCGTCCACGACGGCGGCGGCCAGGTCTACGTCGACGGCGCGAACCTCAACGCCCTGCTGGGCCTGGCGAAGCCGGGGGAGTTCGGCGGCGACGTCTCGCACCTGAACCTGCACAAGACGTTCTGCATCCCGCACGGCGGTGGCGGCCCCGGTGTCGGCCCGGTCGCGGTGCGCGCGCACCTCGCGCCCTACCTGCCGAACCACCCGCTGCTCGACGCCGCCGGCCCGGAAACTGGCGTCGGCCCGATCAGCGGCGCGCCGTACGGCTCGGCGTCGATCCTGCCGATCTCCTGGGCCTACGTCCGGATGATGGGCGCGCCCGGCCTGACCGCGGCCACGAAGGTCGCCGTGCTGGCCGCGAACTACGTGGCTTCGCGGCTCGCCCCGCACTACCCGGTGCTCTACACGGGCCAGGACGGCCTGGTCGCCCACGAGTGCATCCTCGACCTGCGCCAGCTCACCAAGGAGACCGGCGTGACGGTCGACGACGTCGCCAAGCGGCTCATCGACTACGGCTTCCACGCGCCGACGATGTCGTTCCCGGTCGCCGGCACGCTGATGGTGGAGCCGACCGAGTCCGAGGACCTGGGCGAGATCGACCGGTTCTGCGACGCGATGATCGCCATCCGCGCCGAGATCGACGAGGTGGCCAACGGCAAGTGGACTGCCGAGGAGTCGCCGCTGCGGGGTGCCCCGCACACCGCGGAGACGCTGGTCGGCGAGTGGGACAAGCGCTACGACCGCGAGCTGGCCGTGTACCCGGCGGGTGTTTCGCGCAAGAACAAGTACTGGCCCCCGGTGCGTCGCATCGACGGCGCCCGCGGCGACCGTAACCTCGTGTGCTCCTGCCCTCCCCTCAACGCTTACGAAGGCTGAACCCGTGTCTCGCGAAACTTCCCTGCACGGAGTCCACAAGGGACTCGGTGCGCTGTTCACCGACTTCGCCGGCTGGTCCATGCCGGTCCGCTACGCCAGCGAGCTGGCCGAGCACAAGGCCGTCCGCGAGGCGGCCGGGCTGTTCGACCTGTCGCACATGGCCGAAATCCACGTCACCGGCAAGCAGGCGGCCGACGTCCTGGACTTCGCGCTGGTCGGCAACCTCACCGGGGTCAAGCCGGGCCGGGCGCGGTACACGATGATCTGCAACGCTTCCGGTGGGGTCCTCGACGACCTGGTCGTCTACCGCCTGGCCGACGAGCACTACCTGGTCGTCGCGAACGCGGGCAACGCGCAGGTCGTCGCGGACGCCCTCGCCGAGCGGGTCGCGGGCTTCGACGCGGTCGTGGACGACAAGTCCGAGACCACCGCGCTGATCGCCGTCCAGGGCCCGAAGGCCGTCGTGATCCTGGCCGCGGTCACCGACGCCGACCTGGACGCGCTGAAGTACTACGCCAGCGTCCCGGCGTCGGTGAAGGGCCACGACGTCCTGCTCGCCCGCACCGGCTACACCGGCGAAGACGGCTTCGAGCTGTTCGTCGACGCCGACGAGGCACCGGCGCTGTGGCGCCTGCTGCTGGAGGCCGGCGAGCCGCACGGCCTGGTCCCGGCGGGCCTGGCCTGCCGCGACACGCTGCGGCTCGAAGCCGGGATGCCGTTGTACGGCAACGAACTCACGGTCGAGCAGAGCCCCTTCGAGGCGGGGCTGGGCCGCGTCGTCAAGTTCGAGAAGCCGGGCGACTTCGTCGGCCGCGCGGCGCTCGAAGAGCGGTCCAAGGCGGACGTCCCGCGCGTGCGGGTCGGGCTCAAGGGCGCCGGTCGCCGCGCCCCGCGCCACGGTTACGCGGTGCTGGCCGACGGCACCGAGATCGGCGAGGTCACCAGCGGCGCGCTGTCGCCCACCCTCGGTTATCCGATCGCCATGGCGTACGTCGATCGGGCGTACGCCGAGCCCGGCACCGAGCTCTCCGTCGACATCCGGGGCAGGATCGAGCCCGTCGAGGTCGTCGCCCTGCCCTTCTACTCCCGCGCGTAAGGACTGAACGAACCGTGAGCATCCCCGAGAACCTGAAGTACACCAAGGAACACGAGTGGCTCTCCGTCTCCGACGGCGTCGCCACCGTCGGCATCACCGCCTTCGCCGCCGAGTCGCTCGGTGACATCGTGTTCGTCCAGCTGCCCGACGCGGGCTCGACCATCACCGCCGGCGAGGTGTTCGGCGAGGTCGAGTCGACCAAGTCGGTCAGCGAGCTGTACGCGCCGGTCTCCGGCGAGGTCGTCGAGGTGAACGGCACCACATCGGACACCCCCGAGGTCATCAACTCCGACCCGTACACCGAAGGATGGCTCCTGAAGGTGCGTCTGACCGGGGACGTGCCGGACCTGCTCGACGCCGCCGCCTACGCCGCGCACACCCAGGAGAACTGATGACGACGTTCGACCAGCACCTGTCCGAAGTCGACCCCGAGGTCGCCGCGGCCGTCGCGGACGAGCTGAACCGCCAGCAGTCGACCCTGGAGATGATCGCCTCCGAGAACTTCGCCCCGGTGGGCGTGCTCGAGGCGCAGGGCTCGGTGCTGACCAACAAGTACGCCGAGGGCTACCCCGGCCGCCGCTACTACGGCGGCTGCGAGCACGTCGACGTCGTCGAGCAGCTCGCCATCGACCGCGCGAAGGCCCTCTTCGGCGCCGAGCACGCCAACGTCCAGCCGCACTCGGGCGCCCAGGCCAACGCGGCCGCGATGTTCGCCGTGCTCAAGCCGGGCGACACGATCCTCGGCCTCGACCTGGCCCACGGCGGTCACCTGACGCACGGGATGAAGATCAACTTCTCGGGCAAGCTCTACAACGTCGTCGCCTACCACGTCGACAAGGAAACCGGGATCGTCGACCTCGCCGAGATCGAGCGGCTGGCCGTCGAGCACGAGCCGAAGCTGATCATCGCCGGCTGGTCGGCCTACCCGCGTCAGCTCGACTTCGCCGAGTTCCGCCGGATCGCGGACAAGGTCGGCGCTCGCCTCATGGTCGACATGGCGCACTTCGCCGGGCTGGTCGCGGCCGGGCTGCACCCGTCGCCGGCGCCGCACGCCGACATCGTCACCACGACCACGCACAAGACCCTCGGCGGCCCGCGCGGCGGGCTCATCCTGTGCCGCGAGGAACTGGCCAAGAAGATCAACTCGGCGGTGTTCCCGGGCCAGCAGGGCGGACCCCTCGAACACGTCATCGCGGCCAAGGCCGTCGCGCTGAAGATCGCCGCGAGCGAGGAGTTCAAGGAGCGCCAGCAGCGCACCCTGGAGGGTTCGCGGATCCTGGCCGCGCGGTTGTCCCAGTCGGATTGCGCCGACGCCGGTGTGCGCGTGCTGACCGGCGGCACCGACGTCCACCTGGTGCTCGTCGACCTCGTCCAGTCCACCCTGGACGGCCAGCAGGCCGAGGACCGGCTGCATGAGGTCGGCATCACGGTCAACCGCAACGCCGTCCCGTTCGACCCGCGCCCGCCGATGATCACCTCCGGCCTGCGCATCGGCACGCCGGCGCTGGCCACCCGCGGCTTCCGGGCCGAGGACTTCGCCGAGGTCGCCGACGTCATCGCCGAGGCGCTGAAGCCGGACTTCGACGACGCCGTGCGGACCAAGCTGCGCGACCGCGTCGAGACGCTGGCCAAGAAGCACCCGCTGTACGCGGACCTCGCGCGATGAGCGCCCAGCCCGAAGGCCGGAAGCTGTTGCGTCTCGAGGTGCGCAACAGTGAGACGCCGATCGAGAAGAAGCCGTCGTGGATCAAGAC
>NZ_BNAW01000023.1 GCF_014654205.1 Amycolatopsis bullii | reverse complement strand
CGCTGACAGGCCGGTCAGTGTCCGCGATGTCCTGAGACATCAACTGTCGGCGATGTCCTGAGACTCAACAGCGGGTTAGAACCCGCCTCACCACTCACGACCGGCGGGAGCGGAGCGCGGCGAACACCTCCGGCGAGGTCGTGCATTCGCCGAGGCGGACCGGCTTGCGGTCGCCGTGGAAGTCGCTGGAGCCGGTTCCGAGCAATCCCAGGTCCGCGGCCACCTCGCGGAGGCGGTCGCGGACCTCCGGGGGCTGTTCCGGGTGGTCCACTTCGATCCCGGTGAGTCCCGCGGCGGCGAGCGCGGCCAGCTGCGCGTCGGTGACCGAAGCCCGCCGCTTGACCGAGCGCGGGTGGGCCAGCACCGCCACACCCCCGGCCGCGCGGACCAGCGCGATCGCGTCCACCGCGGCCAGGACGTGCTTGGGCACGTCCGCGCGGCCGCCGTCGGCGATCCAGTCCGTGGTGAAGGCGTCGGTGATGCCCGCGGCGGCCAACGCCGCGGCGATGTGCGGGCGGCCGAGCGGCGCGCCCGCCGCGATCGCGCGCACCTGCGCGAGGGTGATCGGGGCGCCCAGCTCGCGGCAGCGCTCGACCATCCGCACCGCGCGGCGCTCCCGGTCGGTGCGGATCAGCTCCAGCTCGGCGGCCAGCGGCTCGTGCCCGGGGTCGACGAACAGGCCCAGCAGGTGCACCTCGGCGTCGTCGAGCCGGCACGAGATCTCGACGCCCGGGACGAGCTCGACCTCGGTGGCGGCCGCGGAAGCCGCGGCCAGACCCGCGAAGGTGTCGTGGTCGGTCAGTGCGAGCACCGTCAGCCCCGCCTCGGTGGCCAGCCGCGGCAGGTCCGCGGGCGGCGTCGTCCCGTCGGAGGCCGTGCTGTGCGCGTGCAGGTCGATCGTCATGCCGCGGATCGTCGCACGGGTTCGGCACGCGGTGGTCCGGTCGACTTGAATGGGGGTGTGGAGATCCTCACCGACGCCGCCACGCTCGCGCTGTACACCACCGACGCGTCCAACTACCGCCACGTGCCCCGGGGGGTGGTGCTGCCGCGGACGCTCGACGACGTCGTCGCGGCGGTCGCGGCCGCCCGCGACCGTGACCTGCCGGTGATCGCGCGGGGCGGCGGCACCAGCGTCGCCGGGAACGCGTGCGGCCCCGGCCTGGTGATCGACACCTCGCGCCACCTCGGCGGGGTGCTCTCGCTGGACCCGTCGGCGCGGCTCGCGCGGGTGCTGCCCGGCACGGTGCTCGACGACCTGCAGGCGGTCGCGGCCCCGCACGGCCTGCGGTTCGGCCCCGACCCGTCGACGCACAGCCGCTGCACGCTCGGCGGCATGATCGGCAACAACGCGTGCGGTTCGCACTCGGTGGCGTGGGGGCGCACGGTCGACGTCGTCCGCTCCCTGGAAGTCCTGCTCTACGACGGCACGCGGCTGCGGGTCGGCCCGGACGAGCCCACCGAAGGGCGGATCTTCGACGAGCTGCGCGCGCTGGTGCGCGACAACCTGGCGTTGCTGCGCAAGGAGCTCTCGACGTGGCCGCGTCGCGTGTCCGGCTACGGGCTCGAACACCTGCTGCCGGAGAACGGCTTCGACGTCGCCAAGGCCCTGGTCGGTTCCGAAGGCACCTGCGTGACCATCCTCGAAGCGACGGTTTCGCTCGCCGAGCTGCCCCGCGAGCGGGTGCTGGCCGTCCTCGGCTTTCCGTCCGACATCGCGGCGGCCGACGCGGTGCCGTCGATCCTGCCGTGGTCGCCGCTGACCGTCGAAGGTGTGGACGCCGAGCTGGTCGCGATGCTTCCCGGCCGCGCCGGCGACCTCCCGCCGGGCGGGGCGTGGCTGTTCGTCGAGCTGGCCGGGGACGACCCGGCTTCCCGGGCCCGTTCGCTGGCCGCTTCGCTCGACCTGACGGGCTTCGCGATCGTCGACGACCCGGCCGCGCAACGCGGGCTGTGGCGCATCCGTGAGGAAGGCGCCGGGCTCGCGACGCGGCTCGCGGACGGCTCGGAGGCGTGGCCCGGCTGGGAGGACGCCGCCGTCCCGCCCGAGCGGCTCGGCGCGTACCTGCGCGAGTTCAAGGAGCTGATGCGCGCGCACGGGCGCCGCAGCGTCGTCTACGGCCACTACGGCGAAGGCTGCCTGCACCTGCGGCTGGACTTCGACCTGCTGTCTTCGGGCGGGGTCGCGGACTTCCGGCGGTTCCTGGAGGAGGCCGCGGACCTCGTCGCGGCCCACGGCGGTTCGCTGTCCGGCGAGCACGGCGACGGCCAGGCCCGCTCCGAGCTGCTGTCCCGCATGTACAGCCCCGAGATGCTGGACGTCTTCGCGCGGTTCAAGGCGATCTTCGACCCGGCCGGGCGGATGAACCCGGGCATCCTGGTGGCGCCGCGGGCGATCGACGCCGACTTGCGGGTGCGGTCGACGTCTTCGTCCTTCGAGGACAGTATTTTCCTTGGCTACCCGGAGGACCGGGGGAATTTTGGCCAGGCGATGCGGCGCTGCGTCGGCGTCGGGAAGTGCCGCAACACCAGCGGCGGCGGCGTGATGTGCCCGAGCTACCGGGCCACCCGGGAGGAACAGCACTCGACCCGCGGGCGCGCGCACCTGCTCGCCGAAATGCTCAACGGCGAAGTCATCAAGGACGGCTGGCGTTCGTCCGAAGTGCACGACGCGCTCGATTTGTGCCTGTCCTGCAAGGGATGTCTCTCGGACTGCCCCGTGGATGTCGACATGGCCACGTACAAGGCCGAGTTCCTGCACCAGCACTACCGGCGGCGGCTGCGTCCGGCGTCGCACTACTCGATGGGCTGGCTGCCGTTGTGGCTGCGGCTCAGCGCTCGTGCTCCGCGGCTGGCCAACGCCGTCGGGCGGTCCCGGTTGGCGGGCTTGGTGAAACGGCTCGGCGGGATCGCGCCGGAACGCGCGTTGCCTTCGTTCGCCGCTTCCCCCTTCACGTCGGCGCGCGCGGATCTCCGGCGGCGGGCGACAGGGGAGCGCCGGGTGGTGCTGTGGCCGGACTCGTTCAACAACTACCTGACGCCGTCGGTGCTGGACGCCGCCCACGAGGTGCTCACCGCGGCCGGGTACGACGTCGTGCTGCCGGACCGCGGAGTCTGTTGTGGACTGACGTGGGTGTCGACGGGCCAGCTCGGCGTCGCCCGGCGGGTTTTGGACCGGACGCTGTCCGTGCTGGCGCCGTATCTCGAAGACGGTTACGAGGTGGCCGGTCTGGAACCGAGCTGCACGGCGCTGTTCCGCGGCGACCTGCCCGCGCTCATGCCGGGCGACGAGCGTGCCGCGCTGCTGGCTTCCCGGACGTTCACCTTCGCCGAACTGCTGGAGCGGGCGCCGATCCCGTTCGCGGCCCTCGACGTCGACGCGATCACACAGGTGCACTGCCACCAGCACGCTGTTCTCGGCTTCGGCGCCGACGAGTCCGCGCTGAAGGCCGCGGGCGTCCGGAACACGACACTGGACTCGGGGTGCTGCGGCCTGGCGGGCAACTTCGGCTTCGAGCGCGGCCACTACGACGTCTCGAAGGCGGTGGCGGAGGACCGGATGCTGCCCGCGATCCGCGCGGCCGCCCCGGAGACGGTCGTGGTGTCGGACGGCTTCAGCTGCCGGACGCAGATCGCCCAGGAGTCCGGCCGGACGCCGGTGCACCTGGCGGAACTGCTGCGCCGCGCGCTCCCCTGATCATTCGGCGCGCTCGAGCAGCGTCCGGACGGCGGTGAGGACGAGCCGGACGATGTCGTCGGGGTCGGCGCCGGCCAGCGGCTGCTTGCCGGTGAGCTCGCGCACGACCCCGATGCCCATCAGCCAGGCCAGCGCGAGGTCGGCGCGCAGTTCGGCGTCCGGGGCGTCGGTCAGGGTGGCCAGGATCCGGGCGTACTCGTCGCCGATCTCCTGGCGCAGCACCGCCCCGACCTCGCCGCTGCCGGACGAGCGCAGGTAGGTCTCCAGCGTCCGGTTCCGGTCGCCGCCCGGCTCGAGCATGCTGCGCAGCGACGCGCTGAGCAGCCGCTCCGGCGGGTGGGTTTCCAGGTGCTCGCGTCCGCTGCGGGCGATGACCTCTTCGAACAGCGCTTCCTTGCTGCCGAAGTAGCGGAAGAGCAGCGCCTGGTTGGCCCCGGCCAGGTCGGCGATGTCCCGGACGGTCGTCCGGTCGAACCCCCGCTCGGCGAACAGTTTCGCGCCGGCGTCGAGCAACGCCTGCCGCGTCGCGGCCGCGTCCCGCCTGCGGCCGGCCTGTTCCGTCATCGAAGCAGGTTAACCGGCAAACCGGACGCGGGCGCGACGGACCCTCAGGTGCCGGAGAGACGGATCGCGGCGGCCGGGCAGCTCAGCTCGGCCTGCCGGACCGCGTCTTCCTCGCCGGACGACGGCTCTTCGGTGAGGAGGACGACCGTGCCGTCGTCTTCGTTCTGGTCGAACGTCTCCGGCGCGAGCAGGACACACTGGCCGGACGAGACGCAGCTGCCCGTGTCGACGGTGATCTTCATCGGTTCACCACTCCACGGGGACGCGCTCGACCCCACCGGCGACGCGGTTGGTGCGCACCGGAATCTCGTCGATCCCGACGGCCAGGCGCAGGCCGGGGAAGCGGCGGAACAGCTTCGGGAACACCGTCCGCAGCTCGGTGCGGGCGAGGTTGGCGCCGATGCAGACGTGGGCGCCGGTGCCGAAGGCGAGGTGCACGTTCGGCGTCCGGTCCGGATCGAACCCGTCCGGGTCGGCGAACACCGACGCGTCCCGGTTGGCCGCGTCGCTGGAGATGAGCACGGCGTCGCCGCGCATGATCCGCGTCCCGGCGATCTCGACGTCTTCGTGGGCGTACCGGAGCAGGCCGGTGCCGCTGGTCGCGGTCAGCCGCAGGATCTCCTCGACGGTCTGGTTCACCTGGCCATCGGGGTCGGCGGCGAAGCGGTCGCGGCGGGCGGTGTCGGCGAGCAGGAACAGCGTGCCCATCGCGATGCGCGTCGACGTCGTCTCGTGGCCGGCGAACAACAGGCCGGCACCCATCCGCGCGAGGTCCTCGCCGGTGAAGGTCGGGTCTTCGGCCTGGAAGGCGACCAGGTCGGAGATGACGTCGGGCTGCGGGTCCGCGCGCTTGGCGTCGGCCAGCTTCGTCATGTACGCCATGAATTCCGCCATGGCGGCCTGGGCGTCTTCGCCGCCGTTCATCACCGCGATCCGCTCGGACAGCCCGCGGAAGTGCTCCCGGTCGGCGTACGGCACCCCGAGGAGTTCGCAGATCACCAGCACCGGCAGCGGGAAGGCGAGGAAGTCGGTCAGGTCGACGGGCCCATTTTCGCGGGCCGCTTCCATGTCGTCGAGGCAGCGGTCGGTCAGTTCGGCGATGCGGTCGCCGAGGGCGCGCATGCGAGGCGCGGAGAAGGCGGGCGCCAGCATCCGGCGCATCCGCTTGTGCTCGCGCTCCTCGTTCTCGAAGTCGCCGCTCGGGCCGTCCTGGACGGCGGCGTAGGAGATCCGCGACGCCTGTTCCGGCGCCGGGTGCGAGCGGCCGAAGCGCTTGTCGCGGAAGACTTCCTTGGCCTCTTCGTAGGAGGTCACCAGCCAGGCCGGGTCGCCGGCCGGGGTGAGCACGCGGCTGATCGGCGCCTGCCGGCGGAGGACCGCGTAGTCCGGGGCGATGGCGAGCGCGTCCGCGCGGGCGAAGGGGAGGCGAGGCGTCTCTTCGGTGGTGGTCATGCGTCTTCCCTCGGATCGGTGGTGAGTTCGGCGAGCCAGCGGAGTTCGGCGTCGAACTTCCCGAGCACGTGCTGCAACGCGGCGCGGCTCCACGGATCGGCCTGCCCGGCGGCGAGCCCGGTGAGCCGTTCCCGCTCGGCGGTGAGCGCTTTCCGGCGGACTTCGAGCACGCGTGTTCGTTCGTCCGGGCGCAGCCAGGCGAAGTTCCCCACGCGGGCCAGGAACTCCGGCTCGTTGAGCGCGAGCTCGGCCGGGAAGTCCGCGAGCAGATCGTGCAGCAGTTCCCGCCCGACTTCGGTGATCGTGTAGACGTGCCGCGGCGGTTTGGCCTCCTGCTCCTCGGCGCTGCGGCTCACCGCACCGGCGTCGACGAAGCGCCGCAGGGTCGGGTAGAGCGAGTTGTTCGACAGGGTGTGGCCGGTCGAAGCCTCCACCGCCTTGCGCAGTTCGTACCCGTGCATCGGCTCGACGGCGAGTTTCGACAGCAGGAGGATTTCGATCCACACCTAGGTCACCGTAACCTAGGATTCGGTGACGGGGCAATGGCGGATCGTGACAGGTGGGAAGAAACTGTGTAGCGTTGTAAGCAGCTGCTTACAAACTCTTCGGGGGTTCCGCATGACCACCACCCACACCGAACCGCTCGCGTACCCCTTCAACGAGGAGGCCGGGCTCGACCTGAACGAGGCGTACGCGGCCGCGCGGGACGCCGAGGGCATGGTCCGGGTGAAGATGACCTACGGGGAGCCGGCCTGGCTGGCCACCCGGTACGCCGACGCCCGGCTGGTGCTGGGCGATCGCCGGTTCTCGCGGGCGATGGAGAAGGAAAAGGACGCCCCGCGGCGCTCGCCGGTGGTGCGCGATGGCGGGATCCTGCAGATGGACCCGCCGGACCACACGCGGCTGCGGACCCTGGTCGCCAAGGCGTTCACCATGCGCCGCGTCGAGCTGCTCCGGCCGCGCGTCGCGTCGCTGGCCTCCGAGCTGATCGCGGACATGAAGGCGGCCGGGGCGCCCGCCGACCTGGTCGACGCCTACGCGTTGCCGATCCCGGTCGCGGTGATCTGCGAGCTGCTCGGCGTCCCGGTCGCCGACCGGCCGAAGTTCCGCGTGTGGAGCGACGCGGCGCTGTCCACGAGCGGGCTGACGCCCGAGGAGTTCGAGCGCAACCGCGAAGAGCTGCGCGACTACATGCGCGGCCTGATCGCCGAGCACCGCGAGCGGCCGGCCGACGACCTGATGACGGCGCTGATCGAGGCCCGCGACGTCCGCGACCGGCTGACCGAGCTGGAGCTGGTCGACCTGTGCGTCGGCATCCTCGTCGCCGGGCACGAGACCACCGCGAGCCAGATCCCGAACTTCGTCTACGCGCTGCTGGACCAGCACGAGCAGTGGGAGCGGCTGTGCGCCGACCCCGACCTGATCCCGGCCGCGGTCGAGGAACTGCTGCGGTTCGTGCCGCTCGGCGCCGGCGCGGGATTCGCCCGCTACGCCACCGAAGACGTCGAGGTCGGCGGCGTGCTCGTCCGGGCGGGTGAACCGGTGCTCGTGGCCATCGGCGCGGCCAACCGCGACGGCCTCCGGTTCGGTGACGCGGACAAGCTGCGGTTCGACCGCGAGGAGAACCAGCACCTGGGCTTCGGCCACGGCGTCCACCACTGCCTCGGCGCGCCGCTGGCGCGGCTCGAGCTGCAGGAGGCGCTGCGCGCGTTGGTCACCGAAATGCCGGGGTTGCACCTCGCCGGCGATATCGTGTGGAAGACGCAGATGCTCGTCCGCGGACCGCGGTCGATGCCGATCGGATGGTGATGATGAGCTGGGACGTGAAGGTCGACGAACACACCTGCATCGGGTCGGGGATGTGCGCGGCCCTGATGCCGGAGGTGTTCACCCTCGACGGCGCGGTGGCCCACCCGGTGACCCCGTCGGTCGAGCCCGACGAGACGGTGCTCGACGCGGCGGACTCCTGCCCGGCCATGGCGATCACGGTGACCGACGGCGGCCGCGAGATCGGCCCGCGTCCCTAGGGCTCGAAGCGGCCGTGCTCGGTGACCACGGCCGTGATCAGGTCGAACGGGGTGACGTCGAACGCGGGGTTGAAGACCTGCGCGCCCTCCGGGGTGTGTTCGGTCAGCTCGGCGGCGTCGCGTTCCTCGATGGTGATGCCCGAGCCGTCCGCGAGCTTGCTGTCCACTGTGGATGACGGGGCGACCACGACGAACGGCACCCGGTGGTGGTGTGCGGCGATGGCGAGGCCGTAGGTGCCGATCTTGTTGGCGACGTCGCCGTTCGCGGCGATCCGGTCGGCGCCGACGAGCACGCAGTCGACCATCCCGCGCGCCATGGCGGCCGCGGCGGCCGAGTCGGGCTGGACGCGGTAGGGGACGTTCGCTTGGGCGAGCTCCCACGCCGTCAGCCGGGCGCCTTGGAGCAGCGGGCGCGTCTCGTCGACCAGGACTTCTTCGACGAGCCCGCGTTCGTGCAGGTGCCAGACGACGCCGAGGGCGCTGCCCCAGCCGACGGTCGCCAGGCGCCCGGCGTTGCAGTGGGTGAGGAGTTTGAGAGGGCGTCGCGGGCACTCGGCGAGCACGATCTCGGCGGCGTGCTTCGAGGCGGTCTCGTTGAGCCGTTCGTCCTCGTCGAGCAGGGCCAGCGCTTCGGCGAGGACGGCGTCTTCCCCCTGGCCGAGTTTCCCGAGCGCGCGCTCGACGCCCCAGGTGAGGTTGACGGCGGTGGGCCGCGCGTGCGCGAGGAGTTCGGCGTCTTTCGGGACATCGCCCTTCAGGTGGGCGGACAGCGCCACCCCGAGCGCCCCGGCGGCCCCGAGCGCGGGAGCGCCCCGGACGGCGAGCCGCTTGACGGCGTCGACGAGCTCCCCGACGGTCCTCAGCTCGAGCAGCCGGTATTCGCCGGGGAGGGCGGTCTGGTCGATGATGACGACGGCGCCGTCAGCCCAGTCGATGGTCCTGCGCACGAGCCCTCCTGGGGGATTTCCGCTTGCCGAGCCGGTGAAGATGGGACGTGACCATTGAACGGCAGAACCCACCCGGCTTGCACACACCGCCCGGCTACCACCACGTGACGGTGACCTCGGCGTCCCGGACGGTGTACTTGGCGGGCCAGTGCCCCCTCACCCCGGACGGCGCACTCGCGGAGGGCGACGTCCTGGCCCAGACCGACCAGGTCGTCGCCAACACGGCAACGGCGTTGGAGTTCGCGGGAGCGAGCCCGGCCGACGTGGTCCGGACGGTGATTTACGTGGTGACGGAGGACCGCTCGGTGCTGTCGTCGGTCTGGACCCGCCTGACGGAGTCGCCGATCGCCGAGGCGTTCAGCTCGGCGAGCACGCTGCTGGGTGTCGCCCAGCTGGGCTTCCCCGGCCAGCTGGTGGAACTGGACGTGACGGCGGCGCTCACCTGACCCGTACCCGGGCGGTCGGCTTGCGTGCCTGGAGGGTCGGTTTGCGTACCTGGAGGGTCGGCTGGCGTACCTGGCGAGTCGGTTCGCGTGATCGGGGCCGGGACTCGCGTGATCAGCGGGCGATCTCGCGTGACTGGAGGGGCATCTCGCGTGACTGGAGGGGCATCATTCGTGATTGGAGGGGCGACACGGCCCAACCCGCTTGCTCGCGCCGGTTGATATCGCCGCCTGCCACCACTTAGCCTGCTCCCCGGCCCCCGGCCCCCGGCCCCCGGCCCCCGGCCCCCGGCCCCCGGCCCCCGGCCCCCGGCCCCGGCCCCGGCCCGTCAGAGGCCGGCCATGAGGTCCGTTTCGGTGATTCCCGGGCCTTCGCCCCAGCGGATGAACCACTCGGTGCCGAAGGCGAACGTGAACGCGTCGTCCGGCATGGCCAGCATGAACATGTCCTCGCTGATCTGGCTCGGGTGGGCGCGCATCGCCGCCCGCTTGACCGCCGCGTACTTCGACACGTCGACCGCCGCGGTGATCTCCGCCTCCGGCTTGCCGAACTCCACGTTCTCCGGTGGCTTCGGCGCGGCCTCCGGCGGGATCACCCCGTCGGCCACCGCCGCCTCGAAGCCGCGCTGCATGAACTCGCGGTTGAACGTCGCCTGGAAGACGCGTTTCGTGCCGGCCAGCTCGGCCGCGCGGAGGCCGACGCGGTGGACTTGGATGTGGTCCGGGTGGCCGTAGTCGCCGTTGTCGTCGTACACCGTCAGGACGTCGGCCGACTCCTCGCGCAGGATCGCCGCGAGCTGCGCGGCCGCCTTTTCGACGTCGGCGCGCCAGAAGCACGCGGGGTCGTCGTTCGTCGGCTCGCCCATCATCCCCGAATCGCGGTAGCCGAGGAACTCGACGCGCTCGACGCCGAGGATCTCCGCGGCCGCGTACGACTCCTGGACGCGCCGGTCTTCCAGCTTCTCGCCCTCGGCGAGGAACCCGTCGGGGACCTCGCCGACCTCGCCCTTGGTGGCGACGACGAGCACGACCCGGTGCCCCTCTTCGACGGCTTTGCGCATGACGCCCGCGGTGCGGAGGCATTCGTCGTCCGGGTGGGCGTGGAAAGTGACCAGGGTTGCCATGTCCGCGACGGTACCGGCAACCACCGACAAAAACGCCCGCGAGGATGCCCTCCCGCCACGGTCCGCGCGCTAGCCCTGCTCCTTCGAGCACCACCAGGTCGACCGGCCGCCGACCGTGCCGTGGCTCATCTCCGCGCCGCAGCGCGGGCAGTGGTCGCCCGCCCGGCGGTGGCCGATGATCTCGCCGGTGTGCACGCCGCCGTGGCGGATCGCCGCGCGCAACGCCTTCCGCAGGGCCTTGTGCAGGTCCGCGAGGTCGTCCGCGCCCAGCTCGTTCACCGGCCGGGCCGGGGACAACGCCGCCTGCCAGAGGGTTTCGTCGGCCAGCAGGTTGCCGATCCCGGCCACCACCGACTGATCCAGCAGCCGCGCCTTCAGCGGCGCCCGCCCGCGGCCGACGCGCGCAGCGAAGTCGCGGCGCGAGATCTCCCCGGCGTCCGGGCCGAGCGCGTCGAGATCGGGGTCCAGCCGCACCCGGCTGAGCCGCCGCGTGTCGAACAGCTGCAGCTGTTCGCCGTCGGCGAAAGTGATCCCGAACCGGAACCACTCGGGCTTCTCCACACGGCCGTGAAAGCGCCGCGGGCCGGGCGGTCCGCTCGCTCCGCCGAACCGCAGCTGCCCGGCCATCCCGAGGTGCAGGCCGAGGTTCGGGCCCGGCTGCCCGTCGCCGCCTTCCGTTTCGCACCACAGGGTCTTGCCCCGACGATGCGCTTCCACCAGCCGCCCGCCGGTCAACGCCGTGGCGATGTCCCCGGGTGCGTGCGGGCGGCAGACCCAGTCGTCGTGGTCGTCCACCGACCGGATCTTCCGGCCGAGGGCACCGGTGAGGACTTGCCGGGCGAGTTCCACTTCGGGGAGTTCGGGCACGGGACCCAGTCTCCGGCACGGACGCCGATCACGCCGCGCAGGCAGCCACCGGGCCGCCGTCGCCGACCTGCTGCGCGGCGGGCACTGATCAGGACAGGCTCGCGGAAGCCGTGGTCTCCCAGGCGAAGCCGTCCGGGTCGGTGAACGCCGCGGCCGCGCCGACCGCGATCCGGTGCGAGCCGCTGCCCTCGGGGGCGACACCGGCGTCCTTGGCGAGCGCCTTGCGCCGGTACAGCGCCAGCTTGACGGGGCTCTCGCCGGCGTCGAACTCGACGTACATCTTGCCGAAGCTCTTGCCGACGGTCAGGCCCTGGCCGACGTAGAACTTCTTGCTGGCGGCCACGTCGGCGGCGCCGAGCAGGAGCACGATGGCGTCGATCTTGCGGGTGGCCGGGCCGGTGTTCTTCTTGGCCGAGGTCGCGAGCTTCCAGATCGCCCCGTCCGGCGCCCGGACGGTGCCGCCGTAGCCCCACATGGACTTGGTGGCCGGCTTGATCGTCGTGGCCCCGGCCGCGAGCGCGGTCTCGATGAGGGAGTCGACGTCGGCGGGCTGCGGCACGGTGAGGGAGAGGGTGTACCCGCGGAAGCCGTCGCTCGGCGCGTCCGCGACCCGGAACCGCAGCTGGGTGGTGAGCCCGAAGGCCTCGGCGTAGAAGCGCTCGGCGGCGGCGGTGTCGGCGACTTCGAGGGTGATGGTTTCGATGTTCGTCATGCCGGTAACGCTAGGTCCGGGCCGCTGACCGGCGCTTCTCGATTCCTGATCGGTCTGCCCGGCCGGCTTCGGGAAAAGGAGTGGGCGCGGTGCGCGGCGGTCTGATAGCTTTTCGCCGTCCGTGACCCGGCCCGAGGAGGTGAGACC
Source organism: Amycolatopsis bullii (assembly GCF_014654205.1). Taxonomy (GTDB): domain Bacteria; phylum Actinomycetota; class Actinomycetes; order Mycobacteriales; family Pseudonocardiaceae; genus Amycolatopsis; species Amycolatopsis plumensis. The sequence continues at coordinate 114,232 of NZ_BNAW01000023.1, read as the reverse complement.
CGTGAACGCTGCAACGTTGTGGGTGCTCCCCCTCGTCGTCACGGGCGGGCCGGCCTAGCTGTCGCCGGGAGCACCTGGAACCGGTACTCCCGAAAGGCGACACCATGAACCATCTGCACGAACGGCCGGACGTGGCCGGCCGCGGCGAAGTGTCCCGGCGGCCGGACGGACGCCTCTTCCTCAGCATCGACACGTGGGACGACGCGGATTTCGCGCTACTCGCGGCCGACATGCTGCCCGCGCTGCCGAGGCCGCTGCACACCGTGGTCGACGAAGCCGATACCGAACTCCGGTCCCGCTGGGAATCGGCCGGTTTCACGACGCGGCGCCGTGAGTGGGAGTACTTGCTCCCCACGGCACCGGGCCAGGCCTCCGCGCCCGCGGGGGTGACGATCGGGCCGTCGGCCGACGCGGGATTGCTGAACTCGGCCGAAGACGTGATCCGCGCCGAAATCGAAGCGGAGGTGGGCTGGGAGGAGATGCCGGCGGAGATCCTGCCCCGCCCGGCCGTCCCGGACGTCACCAAGTACGTGGTGGCGGAGTCCGCGGGTGACTACGTGGGCCTGGTCCGGCTGGCGGCGGTGCCGCGGCAGCCGCGGATAGGGCTGATCGCGGTCCGTGCGGATCGGCGGCGGCGCGGAATCGGCCGCGCGTTGCTGACGTACGTGCTGAACGCGTTGCACGACAAGGGAATCCCGGCGGCTTCCGCCGAAGTGAACGAAACGAACCCGGCAGCGATCGCGTTGTTCGAAGGTGCCGGAGCCCGCCGCGTGGGCAGCAACCTCGAGCTGGTGCTGCGCTGATGGCCGACACCGCCGGGATCGAAGTCGAGGGCACCGTCGTCGAGTGCCTGCGGAACGCGACGTTCCGGGTCGAGCTGGAGAACGGGCACAAGGTGCTCGCGCACATCAGCGGGAAGATCCGGAAGAACTTCATCAAGATCCTGCCGTTCGACCGGGTCCTGGTGGAGCTGAGCCCGTACGACCTGAACCGCGGCCGGATCCTGTTCCGGTACCGCACCTAGTCCGCAAGCCGTCACCAGGTCCCCGGACCTGGTGACGGCTTCCCCGGAGGAGCTCCCTTGACCGTCGAGACGGCCCCGGCCATCGACACCGCGCTGGTGCGGCGGCTGGTCGGCACGCAGTTCCCGCAGTGGGCCGGGCGGCCGCTGACCCGGTACGCCCCGGCCGGCTCGGACCACGTGATCCACCGGCTGGGCGACGAGCTGTCGGTCCGGCTGCCGCGCCACGCCGGCGCGATCGGCCAGGCGGCGAAGGAAGCCGAGTGGCTGCCGCGGCTGGCGCCGCAGCTGCCGCTGGCCGTCCCCGTCCCGGTGGCGGTGGGCGAGCCGGACTTCGGCTACCCGTGGCCGTGGGCGGTGTCGCGCTGGCTGGACGGCGAGGTGGCCACGGTCGAAGCGCTGTCGGGCTCGCACGAGGCCGCCGTCGAGCTGGCCGGGTTCCTGACCGCGCTGCATCGGTTCGACGGCGAAGCCGCGGACCTCGCCGTCCGCCCGCTCGCCATCCGGGACGCGGCGACCCGGGCCGCCATCGAGGAAGTCGGCGACGCGTTCGACCCATCGGCACTGACCGGACTGTGGGACGCCGCCCTCGCGGCACCCGCGTGGGCCGGTCCACCGGTCTGGTGCCACGGCGACTTCCACACGGGCAACCTGCTGACGGCGGGCGGGCGCCCCAGCGCGGTCATCGATTTCGGTGAGCTCGGGCCCGGCGACCCGGCCTGTGACCTGATGATCGCCTTCACCCTCATGTCGGCCGGCACGCGAGCCACCTTCCGCACGGCGCTCGGCGTCGACGAGGCCACCTGGACCCGCGGCCGCGGCTGGGCGCTGGCGACCGGCTTGACCGCCTACCTGGCGTACGCGGCCGTCGACCCGCGGGTCGCGGCGCAGACGACCCGCCAGATCACCGAAGCCCTCGCGGGGTGAACGGTCAGTACTCGTTCTTGATGACGAAGTAGGAGCCGCGGATGGTGCCGGCCAGCTTCGACTTCTGGCGGGCGAACTTGAAGGAGGCCAGTTCCGCGGGCACCTCCATCCCGTCGGAGAGCTTGAACCCGACCGCCCGCTTCCCGCCCTCGTCCACGGTGTACAGGACGTTGATCGACAGGCCGTTTTCGTAGAAGACGTACGACCACCGGATGTTCTCGACCTGGAACTCGGTCGCCTCGAGCGGGCGCGAGGCGATGACGATGCCGCGTTCCTCCTCGAGGATGCGGTGCACGCGGTCGATGATCGGCCGCGCCGCGTCGGCGGGCTCGACCGTGAAGACGTGGTCGTACTTGTTCTTGAAGTAGCGGGCCTCGTTCGCCCGCAACCCGGCCAGCGCATCCGCCACCGGCGACGACTCCAGTCCGGTCGTCGATACGGTGTCGAAGTCCACGGTGTAGGGCATGGTGTTCCTCCGCGTGTGTCCTGACCGGACTCAGCGTAGGCCACTCCCGGAGAGGATGTTGTATGCAGTATCTGGTCTCCGTCATCGACGACAAGGAGAACCCCGGCCGCACGGACCGCCAGCCGGCCATCAGCGAGTTCAACGACCGGCTGGTCGCCGACGGCTACTGGGTCTTCGCGGGCGGGCTCGCGGACACCGACGCCGCCACGGTCGTCGACAACCGGGGCGAGCAGGTGGTGCTCACCGACGGGCCGTTCGTGGAGTCGAAGGAGTACCTCGCCGGTTTCTGGGTGTGGGACGTCGCCGATCCGGACGTGGCGCTCGAGCTCGCCGCCGAGGCGTCGAAGGTCTGCGACCGGAAGATCGAAGTCCGGCCGATCCGGTGAGTGACGTCGAGGAGGCGGTGACCCGGGTGCACCGCGCGGAGTGGGCCCGGGTGGTGGCCGCCCTGACCAGGCGTTTCGGCGACCTCGGCCTCGCCGAGGACGCGGCCGCCGAGGCGTTCGCGACCGCCGTCGAGCGGTGGCCGGCCGACGGCGTGCCCCCGAACCCCGGTGCCTGGCTGACCACCACCGCGAACCGCAAGGCCATCGACCGGCTCCGGCGGGAGAGCAAGCGCGACGACAAGCACCGCGAAGCCTGGATGGTGCAGGACGACACCCCGCCGGAGCCTTCCGGTGCCATCGACGACGACCGGCTGCGGCTGATCTTCACGTGCTGTCACCCGGCGCTGGCGACGCCCGCCCGCGTCGCGCTGACCCTGCGGATGGTCGGCGGCCTGACCGTGCCCGAGATCGCCCGCGCCCTGCTGGTCCGCGAGACCACCTTGGAGCAGCGGATCACCCGCGCGAAAGCCAAGATCAAGGCGGCGCGCATCCCGTACCGCGTGCCGTCCGCCGAGGACCTCCCCGCCCGCGTGTCCAGCGTGCTCACGGTCCTGTTCCTCGTCTTCAACGAGGGTTACCTGGCGACCGGCCCCGGCACCGACCCGATCCGGCACGACCTGACCGCCGAGGCGATCCGGCTCACCCGCCTGCTCCACGCCCTCCTCCCGGACGACGGCGAGGTGACCGGGCTGCTCGCGCTGATGCTGCTCACCGAGGCCCGCCGTCCCGCCCGGGTGTCGGCGGGCGAGCTGGTCGCGCTCGACGAGCAGGACCGCGCGACCTGGGACGCGGCGCTGATCGCCGAGGGGCACGGGCTGGTGCGCGAGCGTCTCGCCGCCGGAGTGGCGCCGGGCCGCTACCAGATCCTCGCGGCGATCAACGCCGTGCACACGTCCGCGCGCGACATCCGCGACACCGACTGGTCGCAGGTCGTCGCCCTCTACGACCAGCTCGTCCGCGTCGACGCCTCGCCGGTCGTCGCCCTCAACCGGGCGATCGCGGTCGCGGAACTCGACGGCCCGGAGGTGGCGCTGGCGGCGGTCGACCGGCTCGGGGACCAGCTGGCCGGCTACCACGCCTACCACGTGACCCGCGCCGACCTGCTGCGGCGCCTGCGCCGCGACGAGGAAGCCCGCGCGGCGTACGGCAAAGCCATCGAGCTGGCGGGCAACACCGCCGAGGTCGCGTACCTGACGCGCCGCCGGGACCAGCTGGGGTAGCTCGAGGTCGTCGGCCGAACCGGCGCGTACCCGGGTTCGATCCGGGGCCGAGCCGTGTCGTGGTCGTGATCACCGCACCGCAGGCTGTACGGAATGCGAACTGGGGTCTTCTTGCGCTGGCTGGCGCATCCGCTGAGCGTCGGCGCCACCGCGGTGCTGCTGCTCAACGACCACGTGCTCAAACCGGCGTGGCCGGGGCTCGTCACCGGCAAGCTCAGCGACGTGGCCGGGCTGGTGGCGGCACCGCCGCTGCTCGGGCTGCTGCTCGGCCTGTTCTTCGCCGCTCGGGCCGGGGCCGCGGCCTCGGTGCTGGTGACCGGCGCCGGGTTCGCGCTGGTCAAGCTGATCACCGTCGGCGCCGGGGTCGCTTCGGCGGCGTGGTCGGTGGTCAACGGGCCTTCGGTGGTCCTGGCCGATCCGGCCGACCTGGTCGCGCTGCCCGCACTGGGCCTCTCCTGGTGGGCCTGGCGCCGGGTGACGGCCGCGCCGCCACTACCGGCCGGCCTGGCGTTCCGGGTGCGGGTGGTGGTCGTGGCGCCGTTCGCGGTACTGGCGATCACCGCGACGTCGGCGCCCATGGACACGACCCAGGCGGTCGAATCGGTGAAGACCGCCGGGTCGCAGGTGGTGATCGAGGCGGCCGACGGGGTCTACGCCTCGTCCTCGGGCGTCGACGGCTGGAAGTTCGTGTCGCCGGTGCCGTCGCCGTCGGACTCCTCGGCGCCGCCGCCCAAGCGGCAGGCCGAAGCCTGCGTGCCCGACGTGGCCGCACACTGCTACCGGGTGCGCGGCACCGCCGACCTCGACAACCAGGGGAGGCTGCCGAGTGGTGGCCGGCAGCCCGGCGTCGACGAGACGACTGACGGCGGCCGGACCTGGCACACCGCCTGGGAGCTGCCCGCCGCCCGGTGGGAGTTCGTCCTGCGCCAGCACCCGTTCCCGGCCGAGGTGGTCAATCTGTCCAAAGTGGGCAGTGCCGAGGTGGCCGTCCGGACCGTCCCGGGTGGACACGAGGTGCTCGTGGCCAACGGGGTGGAGGGGATGCTGGTCCGCGGCGCCGACGGTGCCTGGCGCCAGTTCCCGGTCGTGCTCCCCGAAACCGGGCTGGACATCCGGCCGGCGCCGCTCATCGCGTTCGGCCGGGTGATCGGGGACGGCGTCATGAACGCCGGGCTGTTCACCGTGCTCGCGCTGCTGATCGGCATGACGGTGGCCGCCGGCCGGGTGCGCAGCAGGCTCGGCCGCGGGTTCACCGCCGTGGTTCCCCTCGTCCTGCTCGTCGTGCTGAGCCTCCCGGTCCTCGGCGCGGTGGCGTTCTTCACCTCGGACTCCGGGATGGCGACGGGCCCTTGGCTGGTGACCGTGCTGTGCCTGGTCGGCATCGGCGCCGGCCTCGCACTGGGGCAACCGCTCCTGCACCGGCCGCGCATGACCGCCGTCGTCGCGGCCGCCGTCCTGACCGGGCTGGCGTACGCCGGACCTCTGCTGGGCTGGACGGTGGGGCACCCGCAGGACCACGACGCGGCCACCGGCCTCGGCCTGATCCTCGCCGCGGTCTGCCTGCCGCTGATCGTCGCGGCGGGCTGGTGGGCCGGCGCCCGCGACCCGGCGGCGCGGGCCACCGTGGACCCGCCCTGGCCGCGCCTGCCGTCCGGGCCGCTGTGGCCGGTGGATCCGCCCGCCCCGAGGCCATAGCCCTGGCGCGCGCCCGGCACCCGGATCGCGGTGTCAGGCGGACTTCGCCTCGTGGACGATCGCGATCACCGCGGCGGGGTCGGGAACGGTGATCGTCACGGTCCGGCCGGTGCGCGTGACCAGTCGCAGGGCGGGGCCGGTCCGGACCGTGAAGTAGGTGTTGCGCGGAGTCCAGTAGTGGCCGAGCATCAGGTTCCACACCGAAGACAGCTCGGTCACCTCGGCGCGCTCGATGTCGTCCAGCTGGTAGGTGCGGCGGGGCCAGCCGAAGGCGCCGCAGTGGACCGAGACGCCGTTGGGGCCCGCTGTCGTCCGGACGCTCAACCCGGTCAGCCCGGTGAAGAGCACCGCGGCGGCCCCCGCCAGCAGGGCGAGCGTGGGGTTGCCCGAGTGGAGCCAGCCGCCGCGCGACATGGCGGCCAAGGCCAGCAGCGGCACCATCATGACCACGCCGAAGATCACCACCAGCGGCCAGTTCGTCACGCGTCCCGTGTAGACCGAATACCGGCCGGAGCCGGGGAGCGCCGTCATGGGGCACCGTCCTCTCGGTGGTCAGGTCAGCTTCTCGATGAGGCGAACCAGGTCTTGCCGCCCCAATCCGTGCCGGCGGGCGATGGTCACGAGCGCCTGCGCGGCCTCGGTGACCGGGCCCGGTTCCGTGACGGCGGACGCGACCCGGGCCCCGCGGCCCCGGCGGAACTCCAGTACGCCGTCGTCGCGCAGCTGCCGGTAGGCGGCCAGCACCGTGTTGCGGTCGACCGAAAGTGCCTGTGCCAGCTCGGCCGCCGGCGGCAGCTGCTCGCCGACGGCGAGTTCCCCCGAAGCCACACCCCGCCGTACGCACGCCATGATCTGGCGTGGCAACGCCTCTCGCGAGGAGTGATCGACTTCCCATCTCATAGTGCTAGTATTATTAGCACCATTTGAGCGTGGCGGTCAACGTCCCCGGCGCGGATCCGGACTACCGGGATCCGGCGAGCCGTCCCCACAGTGACGCCACGAAGATCGAGACGGTCAGCAGCGCGACGCTGCCGGCGACGTCCAGGACGTAGTGATTCGCCGTGCCGAACACGACCGCCGCCATCAGCACCGGGAACGACCACGCCGACCACGCCGGCCGCGGGTGCGTGGCCCGCAGCGCGTACCACACCGCGTACGCGCACCACAGCGACCAGCCCACGTGCATGCTCGGCATCGCGGTGTGATGGGTGGGGTGCGTCCAGCTCTCCAGGCCGAAGGGGTCGTACCGGGCGACGACGTCGACCGCGCCCCGCAGCGCGAACCGCGGCGGCGACATCGGCACCGCCCAGTAGACCGGCAGGACCAGTGCCGTCATCGCGACCATCGTCCGGCGGACGTGGCGGTAGGCCCCGGCGTGCCGGAGGAACACCCACCCGAGCACGCCGAACACCACCACGTAGTACAGCCGGTACACGTACACCGCCAGGTGGCCGAGGAGCGGATGACCGGCAAGCCAGGTGTTCGCGCTCAGCTCGATGTCCAGGTGCGCCGCGCCTTCCACGGCCTGCAGGGCCTGCGCGTTGGCGTCGGCGGCCGCGAAGTCCTTGCCCACAGCGGCGTCGAGCCGGGTGAACAGCAGGAACCAGAGCAGCAGGAAGACGAGTTCGGCGAGCACTCCGGGGCGCCCGCCGGCACCCCGGAGGAGCGCCGTCTTCACGCCGGCAGGGTCCGCCGCAGGAACTCCGTCGTCAGTTCCCACGCCCGGGCCGCCGCTCCGGGGTGGTGGAACATCGGGGCCACGTGGTTGTGGAACGCGTGCCCGGCCTCCTCCTGCACGTGGATTTCCGCACCCGGGTGGGCCGCCACGGCCGCCTCCACCGCGGCCACGTCGGACCGCGGGATGTAGGGGTCCTGCCCGCCGAAGTGGAACTGGATCGGGCATTCGACCCGGGACAGCCCGTCGATCTGCTCCGGCACCCTCGAGCCGTAGAACGACACCGCCACGTCGGGGTCGCCCTCGACCGCCGCGGCGAACGCCATCGAGCCGCCCAGGCAGAAGCCCAGGACGCCCACGCCGCCGGTCACCGACGGCAGCGAGCGCAGGTGGGCGATCGTGGCCAGGACGTCCGACAGCCCCAGCGCCGGGTCAAAGGAGGCCGCCACCTCCGACGACGCCGCGACCCCGGCTTCGTCGTGCGTCGACGACCACCCCGGCACCGTCCGCCAGAACAGCTCCGGGATCGCCACCACGTACCCCATGGCGGCCAGGTCCGCGGCGACCGAGCGCAGGTAGTCGTCCAGGCCGAAGATCTCCTGGACCAGCACCAGACCGGGGCCGCGGCCGGACGGGGGCTGCCGGATCGGGATGTCGTTCAGGACTGAATTCCTCACCCGATCACCGTACTGGTTCCGCGGCCTCGAGCGTCCTAGGTTGAGGTGCCGAACAAGGAGGTTCGATGGCTGAGCAGACCAAGTACGTCCTGGACGAAAAAGACCTCCCCACCCAGTGGTACAACGTCATCCCCGACCTGCCCGAGCCGCCGCCACCGCCGTTGCACCCCGGCACGCGCGAGCCCGTCGGCCCGGACGACCTCGCGCCGCTGTTCCCGCAGGCGCTCATCGCCCAGGAAGTGACGACTGATCGCTATGTCGACATCCCGGAGGAGGTGCGGGAGGTCTACCGGCTCTGGCGCCCGTCGCCGCTGTTCCGGGCGCGACGGCTGGAGAAGGCGCTGGGCACCCCCGCGCGGATCTACTACAAGTACGAGGGCGTCAGCCCGGTCGGGTCCCACAAGCCGAACACCGCCGTGCCGCAGGCGTTCTACAACGCGGCCGAGGGCGTCACGCGGCTGACCACCGAGACCGGCGCCGGCCAGTGGGGGAGCGCGCTCGCCTTCGCCTGCGCCCAGTACGGGCTGGAGTGCGAGGTCTGGCAGGTCCGCGCGTCCTACGACCAGAAGCCCTACCGCAAGCTGATGATGGAGACGTTCGGCGCGACCGTCCACCCGAGCCCGTCCGAACTGACCGAGTCCGGCCGCGCGATCCTCAAGCAGCACCCGGATTCGACCGGCAGTCTCGGCATCGCCATCAGCGAAGCCGTCGAGCAGGCGGCGCAGGACCCGGACGCGCGGTACGCGCTGGGCAGCGTGCTCAACCACGTGCTGCTGCACCAGACGGTGATCGGCGAGGAAGCGCTCAAGCAGTTCGAGCTGGCCGGCGACACGCCGGACGTCCTGGTCGGCTGCACCGGCGGCGGCTCGAACTTCGGCGGGCTCGCTTTCCCGTTCCTGCGCGAGAAGCTGGCCGGCCGGATGGACCCGGTGATCCGCGCGGTCGAGCCGGCCGCGTGCCCGTCGCTGACGCGTGGCAGGTACGCCTACGACTTCGGCGACACGGCCGGGCTCACGCCGCTGCTCAAGATGCACACGCTCGGCCACGAGTTCATCCCGGACCCGATCCACGCGGGCGGGCTGCGGTACCACGGGATGTCCCCGCTGATTTCGCACATCTACGAGCTCGGCCTGATCGAGGCGATCGCCATCGGGCAGCAGGAGTGTTTCGCGGCGGGGGTGCGGTTCGCCCGGTCCGAAGGCATCATCCCGGCACCCGAGCCGACCCACGCACTCGCGGCGTGCATCCAGGAAGCGTTGCGGTGCAAGGAAACCGGCGAGGAGAAGGTGATCCTCACGGCGTTGTGCGGCCACGCCCACCTGGATCTGCCGGCGTACGGCGCCTACCTCGCCGGCGACATGGTGGACGACGAACTGTCCGACGCGGCCCTCGAGAAATCGCTGGCGACGCTGCCCTAGCCGTCAGAGCGCGTCGGGGATTTCCGGGCGGGTGAGCTCGGTGCGGGCGGTCGCCAGGACCACACGGTCGCGGCCGCCCGCCTTGGCCTCGAACACGGCGTCGTCCGCCGCCTGCAGCAGGATCGTGTACTCCGTGGCCGTTTCCGGGTACACCGCCGCGCCGATCGAGGCCGTCAGGCCGCTGATCACCTCGGGCTTGCCCGGGCGGACCACCGGGACCGGCACCTCGATCCGGGCGATCGCCGTGCGGATGCGGTCCGCGACGGACGCGATCTCCGCGCTGGTCGTGCCCGGGAGCAGCACCACGAACTCGTCGCCGCCGAAGCGGCCCACGTAGTCGCCGCCGCGGACCGAGCCCTGGATCGCCGCCGCGACCGCGCGCAGCACCTCGTCGCCCGCCAGGTGGCCGTTGCCGTCGTCGATGGCCTTGAAGTGGTCGATGTCGATCATCAGCACGCCGGCCGTCGAGGACAACTCCGCCGCGCGGGCCAGCTCGTTGCGGGCCAGCTGGACCCAGAACTCCGGCGCGAGCAGCGCCGTCTTCGAGTCCGTGCGCGCGGCCGCCTGGAACTGGGGGAGCAGCAGGCCGATGTGCAGCGCCACCGGCGTCACCATGAGCACCGGCAGCAGCCACGGCCGGACCGTCATCACCAGCGCGATCCCGCAGCCGACGCCGACCGCCGCCAGCACGATCAGCACGTCCGACGGGTTGCCGAACGCCTGCCGCGGCGGCTTTCCCGGGTTGCTCATCAGGATCGCCACGATCACCAGCACGTAGTTCAGCCCGAAGTAGACGATCCCGGACGTCAGCAGCGCGAGCATCCCGCCGAAACCGTCCAGGTACGGCACGTAGGGCGCCACGTGCCCGGTGCCCGCCCACAACACCGCCCCGGCGGCCGTGCACGCGAGGATTACCGTGGCCCCGGAGAACACTTTCCGGTGAATCACGCCCCGCCGTTTGTAGACGCGGACCCAGGAATGGGCATAACTGACGACGATGACCAGCGTGGCCAGCGGCGGGGGCAGCAGGAGCAGCCCGGCGAAGATCCAGATCGACTGCAGGTGCATGTGCGGGCGGCCGTCGGCGGCCAGCTCGCGGATGCGCTCGATCCGTTGCGCCGCCTCGAGGTGTACGACCTCACCGGCGAGGATCAGTCCACACCAGAGCAGCGATGAGGTGGTGATCGGCACCAGCGCGGCCGTCGAGAGGACCGCGATCAGCGCCAGTGCGTCGACGATGAGGACGTAGCCGAACACCGGAGTGGCCAGCTTCCACATCGCCCACGTTCGGATACCTGATCGTGGACGTTCTGAGCTGGGCTTTCGCCCTTGGGACCCGGACAATCCCACGAAACGCCCTTCTGTTCAGGACGGAACTCTTCGCGGAAATCGTCACTGTAATCGAATGACCGCGGTGTGTCACTAGGCCGGTCAGGCTACGGTCCGATCACGCACCGTGCAACTTCCCCTCACAACCAGGAGAACACCATGTCGCACTTCCTGAACGGCAGCAACATCGTCCCGTCCCGCCGCCGCGCGCAGCGGCCGACCGACTGGACCCGGCAGCTCCCCACCGACTGGACGCGGGCGATCCCGACCGACTGGACCCCGCGGCAGCTGCCGACCGACTGGACCGCCCGCGCACTGCCCACTGACTGGACCGTGCGCGAGCTGCCGACCGATTGGACCCGTCCCGGCGTCGCGCCAGCGCTGCCGCAGTGCCCGACCGACTGGACGCAGTCCTGATCGGGTCCCGGTGACCGGCGTCCGCGCCGGTCACCGGGGTTCCGGGTGCGCCCGCCGCCACAGCCGGGCCGCCCCGAGCGCCGCCACCACGCCGATCGCACCCGCACCCGCGACGACGCCGTGCGGAGCCGCCCGCTCGGCCGCCAGCCCCGCCAGCACCACGCCCAGGCCCTGCGAAACCCGCAACGCCGTCAACGCGAACCCGAACGCCTGCGCGCGCTGCGCGTCCGGGGTGAGCTGCACGAACGTCGTGTTCGCGATCAAGTTGTACGAACTGGCCACTCCGCACAGCGTGAACAGCGCCAAAGTGGCCACCAGGTCCGGTTTCAGCGCGCAGCCGAGCAAAGCCGCGCACGCCAGCGCCGCGAGCGGCCCCAGCAGCCGGCCCCGCTGCGCGGGCGGGATCCGCGACAACGCGGCCATGCCCAGCACGTTCCCCAGCGCGAACGTCCCGAGCAGCAGCCCGACGACCACCGGGCCCCCGCCGAGCTCGGCGGCGTACGGGGCGGCGATCGCCTCGCCCGCGATGTAGCACCCCGAGACGCACCCCAGCGCCACCAGGGCGAGCCGCCGCCGGTCGCCGGCCACGACCGTCCAGCCCGCCCGGACGTGCGGCCACCAGCGGACACCCGAGGTTTCCCGCGGCGGCCGCGGCAGGACCCCGGAGACCAGGAACAGGGCCGACACCGCGAAGCTCGCCGCGTCCGCCATGAGGGCGCCACCGGTGCCGAGACCGGCCACGAGCAGCCCGCCGAGCGCGAACCCGGCGACCTGGCCGGCCTGCACCAGCATCATCAGCAGGCCCATCCCGGGCACGAACGTCTCGCCCGGCAGCACCTGCGGCAGCAGCGCGGCGCGCGCCGAGTTCCAGACCGGGTTGAACAGCTGGACGCCGACCAGCAGCGCCGCGACGGCCGGCAGCGGGAGCCCGGGCAGCGCCATCACGGCCACCGCGAGGGCCCGCAGGAGGTCGGACAGGACCATCACCGCCCGCGGCGGGTGCCGGTCGGCGAGCCCGGCCAGCAGCGGCCCGCCGACGAGGTCGGGCAGGAACGTCAGCGCGTAGGTCAGCGCGGCCCAGCCCGGCGAATTCGTCCGGTCGTAGACCAGGATCGACAGCGCGACCCGGGCCAGCTGGTCACCGGTGACCGAAACCAGCTGGGCCGCGAACAGCGCCCGGAACTCGGTCACGGCGAGGACGTCCCGGAAGCCTGCCGCGCGCAGTTTCATGGGCACTCAGGGTACCGTTGCGGACGCTCAGGGTGAACGTCCGTTCGGAGGTCACTGGCCTTCGCCGCACACGATTTTCGGCTGCGGGTTGTAGTGGACCGTCCGGGTCGACCGGCCGACCTCGCGGCCGGTGGCGGCGTCCTTGAGCACGCGGGTGTTGCTGGTGGTGAACCCCGGCGCGCCGTTCGAGGGGTGGCAGTTCTCGGCGGGCCCCGGCTTGGTCGGGGGTTCGCTCTGGTTGGTCTGGGCGCCTTCGATCGACTCGACGGTGTAGCGCTTGGTGCCCCACAGCTTCACGGTGATCGACGACGGCGTCCAGATCGTCTGGATCGCGATGCCGGTCGGCGAGTCGTTGGTGAACTTGAGGTCGATGACGCTGGAGCCGTTGGGGTTCTGGAACACCGTCGCCTCGCGCGCGGCGGGGTAGCGGCTGATGTAGTAGCTGTGCTCCTTGTGCCCCGCGTCCTTCAGGCCCGCGAAGTAGGCCGCGTTGTACAGCGTGGTCGCGAACTGCGAAATGCCGCCGCCGACCTCGCGTCCGGGGGCGCCGTCCTTGATCACGCCCGCTTCGACGTAGCCCTGGGCGGTGCCGCGCGGGCCGGTGAAACCGTTGAGGCTGAAGGTTTCCCCGGGCTTGACGATGGCGCCGTTCACCTTCTGGGCGACGACCCGGATGTTCACGCCGGAGTCGGCCGCGAACTTCTGGGTGGTGAACTCGCCGACGACTTCCTTGATGCCGAGCTGGTTCGCCTGCTCGGTGGTCACCTTCGCCGGGCTGTCCTTGTAGACGGCCGGGACTTCGCGGCCCTCGGTCTTCTTCAGCACGTCGGGCAGCGGCTTGAGGCTGGGGTCCCAGTCGATGGTCCGCCCGTCGGTGGAGGGGTCGACCGCGGGCTTGCCGCCTTCGAAGACGACGGTCGCGTCCTTGCCCTCCTTCTCGGTGGACTTCAGCTGCGGCCCGGCGGCTTCGGCGATCTTCGCGTTGTCGATCTTCGGGTTCAGCCCGCCGCCGTCGGCCGGTTCGAAGGTGATGGCCGCGGCGATCGCCTCCGGCTTCACGGTGGCGACCTTGCCGTCGCCCTTGATCAGCAGCGGCCCGGACACGGCGGGCCGCGCGAAGCCGTCGAGTGCCGCCTGGACGGCTTCCGGCGTGGTGCGGACCGGCGTGCTGGTCACCGGCAGCACCAGCGTTTCCCCGCTCGCCCACTTTTCGACGACGGCGGCGGTCGCGGCCGGCACGTCGAGCTTCTGCCCGGTCTTCGGCGGCACGGCGACCGGCTTGGCGCCCTCGAACTTCACCGTGCCCTCGACCGGGTCGCGGTCGACCTGGGCGCGCAGCGACTCCAGCGCGCCGGTGAGCTTGGCGTTGTCGGCGTGGCTGACGACGCCGACCTCGCGGCTGGAGAACAGCGAAGACAGGCGCGTGAAGGGGTTCAGCGGCTGCTCGCCCGCCTGGTCGAGGGTCTTCGGCCAGTCGAGCTTCAGCCCGGCGAGCGTCGGCGCCAGCGTGCCCTGGTACTCGCCCGCGGTGACGGCGAGCGGGCGCGTGAGCCGCGGCTCGATCTTCCCGCGCAGTTCCTGCTCGGCCGCCTCGCGGCCCATCCCGCCGACGTCGACGCCGGCGACGGTCACCCCGCGCGGGACGCTGCCCTGGCTGATCAGGATGTCGATCCCGTAGATCGCGACCAGCACGCCGAAGACGCCGCCCGCGATCAGGCCGGCCTTGCGGAAGGAGCGCTTCGCGGCGGGACCCGGTTCCGGCTGGGGCCGGACGACCGGGAGGACGTCGGTCTGCTCGCCGTGCGAGTCGGGCCAGTGCGGTTCGTACGGCAACTCTCCACCCCTTCAACGCGGCACCGGGTTGCGTCGGTGACGGGAACAGCGTACGGGGCACCCGGACAAGCCGTACTACTCGCCCTAACGGGGGATGAATCGGTCACGGAATCCTGACCCGAGGGGCACTTTCACGTGAAAGTGCCCCTCGGGTCAGCGGGCGTCGGGTTCGGGGTTGTGGCCGGCGCGGGCCAGGAAGTCGAAGTCGCAGCCTGCGTCGGCCTGCGTGATGTGTTCGCTGTAGAGCGCACCGTAACCGCGTTCGAACCGCGGGGCCGGTGCGGTCCACTCCGCACGCCGTCGCGCCAGCTCCTCATCGGACACCTCGAGCCGCAGGGTCCGGGACGGAACGTCCAAGGTGATCAGGTCGCCGTCCCGGACCAGCGCCAGCGGGCCGCCGACGTGCGACTCGGGGGCCACGTGCAGGACGCAGGCGCCGTAGCTGGTGCCGCTCATCCGCGCGTCGGAGATCCGGACCATGTCCCGGACCCCCTGTTCGAGCAGGTGGGCGGGGATCGGCAGCATCCCGTACTCGAGCATGCCGGGGCCGCCGAGCGGGCCGGAGCCGCGCAGCACCAGCACCGAGTCCGCGGTGATCGCCGGGTCGTCGATCCGCTTCTTGAGGTCGGGGTAGTTCTCGAACACGACGGCCGGGCCGGTGTGCGTCAGCAGGTGCTCCTCGGCCGCGATGTGCTTGATGACCGCGCCCGAGGGCGCCAGGTTCCCGTGCAGCACCGCGACCCCGCCCTCGGCGGCGACCGGGTTGTCCCGGGTCCGGATGACGTCGTCGTTGTGCACCCGCGCCGGTTCGAGGTTCTCGCCGAGGGTGCGGCCGGTGACGGTGAGCCGGTCGGTGTGCAGCAGGTCGGTCAGCCGCGACAGCAGCCCGGGCAGGCCGCCCGCGTAGTAGAAGTCCTCCATCAGCCAGGCGCCGCCGGGCCGGATGTTCGCCAGCACCGGCACGCGCCGCGCGATGGCGTCGAAGTCGGCCAGGCTGACCGGGATCCCGCTGCGGCCGGCCATCGCGATCAGGTGGATCACGGCGTTGGTCGAGCCGCCGAGCGCGAGCACGGTGGTGATGGCGTCGGCGTAGGCCCGCTTGTCCAGCACCTGCGTGAGGGTGAGGTCTTCCCAGACCATGTCGACGATCCGCGCGCCGCTGGCCGCGGCCATCCGGTGGTGCGCGGAGTCGACGGCGGGGATCGACGCCGCACCCGGCAGCGTCACGCCGAGCACCTCGGCGGCCGAAGTCATGGTCGACGCCGTCCCCATGGTCATGCAGTGCCCCGGTGACCGGGCCAGCCCGCGCTCCAGTTCGGACAGTTCGGCGTCGCCGATCAGCCCGGCGCGCTTGTCGTCCCAGTACTTCCACATGTCGGTGCCGCTGCCGAGGACCTCGTTGCGCCAGTGCCCGCGCAGCATCGGCCCGGCGGGGACGAAGATCGCGGGCAGGCCGGCGCTGGCCGCGCCCATCAGCAGCGCCGGCGTGGTCTTGTCGCAGCCGCCCATCAGGACGGCGCCGTCGATCGGGTAGGACCGCAGGATCTCCTCGGTCTCCATGGCGAGGAGGTTGCGGTAGAGCATGGGCGTCGGCTTCTGGTAGGTCTCCGACAGCGTGGCGACCGGGAACTCCAGCGGGAAGCCGCCGGCCTGCCAGACGCCGCGCTTGACCTGTTCGGCGCGTTCGCGCAGGTGCATGTGGCAGGGGTTGATGTCCGACCAGGTGTTGAGGATGCCGATGACCGGTTTGCCGAGGTGCTCTTCCGGGTTGTAGCCGAGCTGGCGGCTGCGGGCGCGGTGGCTGAAGGTGCGCAGTTCGTCGCCGCCGAACCACCGGTGGCTGCGGAGTTCCTCGGGTTGCTTCATGCAATCCAGTATGGCATCTGATATACGATCTGCCTGGCCTGGTTGAATGGGTTCCGACACTACCTAGGGAGCGCGTCATGACCGGGACGTTCAGCCTGCCCGCCTCCCGGACCGAAGTGGTCCTGGAGGAGATCCGCCGCGGCATCCTGACCCGGGAGCTGGTGCCCGGCCAGCCGCTCGTCGAAGCGGAGCTGGCCGCGCGGCTCGGCGTGTCGAAGACCCCCGTGCGCGAGGCGCTCAAGGTGCTGTCCAACTCCGGGCTGGTGACGTTCAGCCCGTACAAGGGCGCGTCGGTGATCACGGTCGACGCCGAGCTCGCGAAGTCCGTCTACGACGTGCGGATGGTGCTCGAACCCGAGGCCGTCCGGCGGACCGTCGAGCAGCACGAACCCGAGCTGCTGGACGACGCGGCCGAGGCGCTGAAGGAGGCGTCGACGGCCATCGCGGACAAGGACCAGGCCGCGCTGAGCCTGCTGAACCGCCGGTTCCACCGCGCCCTCTACCGCGGCTGCGGCAACCCGCTGCTGGTCAGCATCCTCGACGACCTCAAGGACCGCGCGGCGCTGATCAGCGTCGTCGGCTGGGAGGCCAACCCGAGCTGGAAGAAGGAGTGGACCGAGCACAAGGCGGTTCTCGCCGCGGCGAAGAAGGGCGACGCCGAGGGCGCGGCCGCGCTGCTGCGCGACCACATCGGCGGGTTCCTGGAGCGGGTGCTGAAGGCCATCGGATGAAGCTGCTGCTGATCTCCGACACGCACCTGCCCGCCCGCGCCCGCGAGCTGCCGCCGCAGGTGTGGGCCGAGGTCGCGGCCGCCGACGTCGTCGTGCACGCGGGCGACTGGGTCGATGTCGCCCTGCTCGACGAGCTGGAGGCGCGCAGCAAGCGGCTGATCGGCGTGTACGGCAACAACGACGGCCCGGACCTGCGGGCCCGGCTGCCCGAGATCGCGCGGGCGGAGCTGGACGGCGTGCGCCTGGCCGTGATCCACGAGACGGGCGCCAAGCAGGGCCGCGAGCAGCGGTGCGACGCGCAGTTCCCGGACACCGACGTGCTGGTCTTCGGCCACAGCCATATCCCGTGGGACACGGTGACGCCGTCCGGGCTGCGGCTGCTCAACCCGGGTTCGCCGACCGACCGGCGTCGCCAGCCGTACTGCACGTACCAGACCGCCGTGGTGCGCGAGGGTGCCTTGGCGGACGTCGAGCTGCATCAACTGCCCCGGAGGGGGTAGACAGGTCCCATGGATCCGGCATGGGCGTTGCGGGAGATCGCGTTCCAGCTCGAACGCGCGGGGGAACCGACCTACCGCGTCCGCGCGTTCCGCAACGCGGCGGCGACCGTCGACAAGACCGGCGCCGAGAAGCTGGCGCAGATGGCGGAGAACGGCACGCTGACGTCGTTGCCCGGGATCGGCAAGGCCACCGCGGGGGTGATCGAGGACGCGCTGGCCGGCCGCGACCCGGCGTACCGGGGCAAGATCGTCGAGAAGAAGCTGCCGGACGGGGAGCCGCTGCGGTCGGCGTTGCGCGGCGACTGCCACACCCATTCGGACTGGTCGGACGGCGGCAGTTCGATCGGCGAGATGGCGGTCGCGGGCCGGGACGTCGGCCACGAGTGGATGGTGCTGACCGACCACTCGCCGCGGCTGACGGTCGCGAACGGGCTGTCCCCGGACCGGCTCCGGACGCAGATGCAGATCGTCGCGAAGGCCAACGAGCTGATGGCGCCGTTCCGGTTGCTGCACGGCATCGAGGTCGACATCCTCGACGACGGATCGCTGGACCAGGAAGAGGAGCTGCTGGGGCAGCTGGACTTCGTGGTGGCGAGCGTGCATTCGAAGCTGCGGATGCCTTCGCGGGACATGACGCGCCGGATGGTGGCGGCGGTCCGCAACCCGCACGTGCGGGTGCTGGGCCACTGCACCGGACGGCTGGTGGTGGGCCGCGGGCGGCCGGAGTCGGAGTTCGACGCGGAGAAGGTGTTCACGGCGTGCCGGGAGAACGGGGTCGCGGTGGAGATCAACTCGCGGCCGGAACGGCTGGATCCGCCGATGCGGTTGCTGCGGCTGGCGGCGGAGATCGGGTGTGACTTCACGATCGACAGCGATGCGCACGCGCCGGGGCAGCTGGATTGGCTGGGTTACGGGTGCGAACGCGCGATCAAGGCGGGCATCGGGCCGGAGCGCATCCTCAACACCCGGACGGCGGATGCGCTCCTGACCCGATGACCCGGCTCAGTTGATCGTGTACGAGTCGCCGTACACCTTCCACTTCAGGGGCGTGTGCAGGTCGAAGTTGCCTTCATTCAGGAACTTCAGCTGCTCGGTGTCCACGCGGGAGGTGTCCGCGTGCGCCTCCTCCTGCTTCATGATCACCTTGCGCGCGGCGAAGAACGCCTTGAGGTACGTGGCTTCGTCGCCGCCCTGGGCCGGGGTCTTCGCCTTCTGCATCGCCGTCCTGCGGATGCCGCCGAAGCTGTCGGAGCTGGTGCCCGGTCCGTGCATCACGATGGCGTCGTAGTAGGCGAACTGGCCGAGGTTGCTCAGCCCGTCCGCCTTGCCCTGGTTCACCGACGGGTTGAAGTAGACGCGGTCGCGCTCGTTGTTCTGCGCCGTCTGGAACGCCGTCGTCGCCGCGGCCTGCTTCCAGGCGCTCTCGAACGCCGAGCCCAGGCCCGCGTGCGAGTCCGTGCCGTTCACCTTGCGCAGCGCGGGAAGGAACTTGGCGAGGGGGTTGTCCGGGACCGAATTCGTGTACGCCTCGACCAGTTCGAGCATGTCACCGGTGCCCGAACAGAAGCCGATGATGCCCGCGGTGTAGCCGCGGCCGTCACCGATGTCCTCGATGTACTTGTACTGCGCTTTCCAGTCCAGCGAGGAGTTTTCCGCGCTGGAGACCAGCTTCATCGCGATTTCCTTCTTCGCCGGCGCCGAAAGGTCGCCGACGGCGAGCACGGACGCGCTCACCGGCGCCGGGGCGGCCGAGGAGAACGCGGGCGTGGTGATCACGAGGGCCGCGACGGACGCGGCGCCGAGCGTGCCGATGAGAACCGGCCGCAACTTCTTGCTCATGGGGAGGGAACCCTTTCCGCGGGATGCGCCGTCGGATCACGGCGGTACGGGTGATGCGGGTGGAGCTGCGGCGTAGCGACACGGTAGCGAAGAGTCAGCGAGCTCCACAAGAGGTGGAATCCGTTCATGTTCGTGAACGGTCCAGACCACTTTTCGAGGGTCCGCAAAGGACTTCTCAGCGCGCCCCAGCGAACAGGCGGATAACGTCCGGCAGCACGGACACCGGGATCGTCGGGTCGATCGCACGTTGGACGCCGAGCCCGATGCCCAGGCTGAGCAGGGCCGTCGCGGCGTCGTCGGCCGACATGGGGAGCGTGATCCCGAACCGCTCGGCGTACCCGGTGAGCAGGCCGGCGATGGTTTCGCGGATGGCCTTGTCGCGCGCGGCCAGCTCGGCGCGTACGTGCGGGTCGCGCCGCGCGTTCGTCGCGAACTCGACTTCCAGGGCGGTCCAGGCCTCGTCGCCGATGCTGCGCTCGGCCCAGGTCTGGAACGCCGTCAGCAGGCCTTCCATTCCGTCGGCGCCGGCCAGCGCCTCGGCGATCAGGGCGACCTGCTCGTCGTGGATGCGGTCGAGGACCGTGAGGCAGAGCTCGTCCTTGCTGCGGAAGTTCGAGTACACCGCGCCCTTCGAGTACCCCGCCTCGTCGGCGACCTTCTCCAGCGACGTCACCGAGTAGCCATCGCGCAGGAACAGGAGCTTGGCGGTCTCGATCAGCTGCTCGCGGGTGCGTGCCTGGCTTTCCGCGCGGGTGAGTCGGGCCATGCGGGCACTCTAGCGAACTTCGGAATTGGGGTACCGATGGTTTTCGGATACTGTTAGTCTCCGAAAATGGAACAACGTCACTTCGCGGTCCTCGTCGTCGGTGCCGGGGCCTCGGGGCTGGGGGCCGCCATCCGCCTCACGCAGGCCGGCGTCGGCGATCTCGCCGTGCTCGAGAAGGCCGGCGCGCTCGGCGGAACCTGGCGCGACAACACCTACCCCGGCTGCGCCTGCGACGTCCCGTCCGCGCTGTACTCCTACTCCTTCGCGCCCAATCCCGAGTGGACGCGCGCGTTCGCGGGCCAGGCCGAGATCCGGGCCTACCTGCAGGACACCGCCGCGCGCTTCGGCGTCACCGGGAAGATCCGTTACGGCGTCGAAGTGACGCGTGCGCAGTGGAACCCCCGGCAGTCCCTTTGGGAGCTCGAGACGTCGAAGGGGCCGTACACCGCGCGGATCCTGGTCGCCGGCACCGGTCCCTGGCACGAACCGCTGGTCCCGGACCTGCCGGGGCTGGCCGGGTTCCCCGGCGAGGTCTTCCACTCCGCGCGCTGGAACCACGGCTACGACCTGGCCGGCAAGCGGGTCGCGGTGATCGGCACCGGCGCGTCCGCGGTCCAGTTCGTCCCGGAGATCGTGCCGCGCGTGGCGCGCCTGCACCTGTTCCAGCGCACCGCGCAGTGGGTCCTGCCGAAGCCGGACCACCACGTGCCCGGTGTCGAGCGGTTCCTGCTGCGGCGGTTCCCGGTGCTGCAGCGGGCGCTGCGCGGCACCGAGTACGGCCTGATGGAGACGCTCGGATTCGGCTTCCGGCACCCGTGGCTGCTGCGGCAGGTGCAGAAGATCGGGCTCGCCCACCTGCGGTTCGCCGTGCGGGATCCGTTGCTGCGCCGGGCGTTGACGCCGGACTACACGCTCGGCTGCAAGCGCCTGCTGATGTCCAACACCTACTACCGGACGCTGACGCAGTCCCATGTGGACGTTCACCCGACCGCCGTGCGCGCGGTGGACGGTCCTCGCGTGCTGGGCGCGGACGGCTCGTCGGCCGAGGTCGACGCGATCATCTTCGGAACCGGCTTCCACATCCTCGACATGCCGGTGTCGGCGCGGGTGTTCGACGCCGACGGCCGCAGCCTCGACGACCACTGGAAGGGCAGCCCGCGGGCGTACGCGGGGACGTCCGTGGCCGGGTTCCCGAACCTGTACC
This sequence comes from Amycolatopsis bullii, assembly GCF_014654205.1. Classification (GTDB taxonomy): domain Bacteria; phylum Actinomycetota; class Actinomycetes; order Mycobacteriales; family Pseudonocardiaceae; genus Amycolatopsis; species Amycolatopsis plumensis. Next base: position 93,032 of record NZ_BNAW01000023.1, on the reverse strand, counting down.
TGCTGCTCGGGCCCAGCCTCGGCACCGGGCACTCGTCGGCGTTCACGATCGTCGAGGCGCAGCTGCGGCACACGGTGGCGGCGGTGACCCGGACACTGCGTTCCGCGGGCACGTCGCTGTCGGTCCGCCCGGAGGTGCAGGCGGCGTTCAACGCGCAGGTCCAGGCGGCCCTGCCGGGCACGGTCTACCAGTCCGGCGGTTGTTCGAGTTATTACACGGATGTCAACGGGCGCAACAGTTTCAGCTGGCCGTTCTCCACCGGGCGGCTGCGTGCGCAGGTCGGCGAGTTCCGCGAAGCCGACTACGAGGCCAGCAGTGCGCACGCCTCCTGAGGACCGCAATGAATGACTCATTCCTGGCGTCCGACGCCAGGAATGAGTCATTCATTGCCTTCCGGATACGGGAACCCGGTCAGTGCGTCGTGAAGCGGATCCCCGCCTTGGTGAGCCGGTCCACCAGCGCGCCGCCCATCGCGGTCGCCGTGGTCACCTGGCCGGACGTCGGGGGAAGCTCGTCCGTCGCCAGGCACAGCGCCGACTCCGCGAGCATCTTCGCCGTCTCGTCGTAGCCCGGGTCGCCGCCGGAGACCTCCGTCACCACCCGGGAGCCGCCGCCCTCGCCCACGAACCGCACCGAGAACCACGACCGCGCGCGCCGCTCGGGGCTCGGGCCGTTGCCCGGCGCCAGCAGCCGGGACAGCGCGTGCCGGGCCGGCGGGACCTGGGCCGCGGCGAGCAGGGCGCCCGCCCCGGCCACGCCGCCCGCCAGCACCGGCAGGTGCTTCACCGCGGCGAAGTGCCGGTAGGTGAAGTCCGGCCCGTACCGCGCGGACGCGGCCGCCGACCGGCGGACGACCTCGGCGTCGATCGTCGGCAGCGGCACCGCCCACCAGCCCGGGTCGGCGACCCGGTGCGGGCGCCCGAGCGGGGCTCGCGCGAACCGCCCGGCCGGCCGGGGCTCGGCCGCCGCCCGCTCGCGGGCCGCCCGTGCTCCGGCCGGCAGGCGGGACATGATGGTCAGCGCGCTGAGGAACGTGCCCCCCGAGGGCATCCCGCCGGCCCGGACGTAGCCGTCGACCCGCAGCGGCACGCCTTCGGGCAGCTGCTGCACGGTGAACCACGCGCCGAGGTCGTGCGGGATCGAGTCGAACCCGCACGCGTGCACCAGCCGCGCGCCGGTCTCGCGGGCCCGCCGGTCGTGCGCGAGGTACATCCGGTCGACGAACTCGGGCTCGCCGGTCAGGTCGACGTAGTCGGTGCCCGCCTCGGCGCACGCGGCCACCAGCGGCTCGCCGTGCGTCAGGTACGGGCCGACGGTCGTGATCACCACCTTCGCCGACGAGGCGACCGCCACCAGCGACGCCCGGTCGCCGGAGTCGGCGACGAGCAGGTCGAGCGAGCCGAACCGGTCGTCGATCCCGGCGAGCCGGGTCCGGACGGCTTCGAGCTTGCCCCGGTTGCGCCCGGCCAGCGCCCAGCGCAGGCCGGCCGGCGCGTGCCGGGCCAGGTACTCGGCGGTCAGGCCGCCGGTGAACCCGGTGGCGCCGAACAGGACCACGTCGTACGCGCGCATGGCGGCTCCTTCGGGGGGACGTCGACGCGGCTCAGGTTACCCACCGGTCACTTCCCGGCGCCGGATGAACTACCGGCGGGTACAGTGCCCCCTCGAACGCGAGGAGGCAACCGTGACCGAACGCTTCGGCAGCTACCAGAACGAGATCTACCTGCAGGGACTCGGTGGTCAGCTGCCGCCGTGCTCGACCGACGCGACGAAGCTCGAGGCGTCGGCGCGCGAAATCATGGCGCCCGGGCCGTTCTCCTACGTCGCGGGGGCGGCCGGCTCCGGCGCGACCGCCCGCGCCAACCGCGAGGCGTTCGACCGCTGGCGGATCGTGCCCCGGATGCTCACCGGTGCCACCGACCGCGACCTGGCCACGACGGTGCTCGGCACCCGGCTGCCGGCGCCGGTGGCCGTCGCGCCGGTCGGCGTCCAGTCGATCGTCCACCCGGACGCCGAGTCCGCGACCGCCCGCGCCGCCGCGTCGGTCGGCCTGCCGTTCATCCTCTCCACGGCGTCGTCGACCGGCATCGAGGACGTCGCCGCGGCCAACGGCGACGGCCCGCGCTGGTTCCAGCTGTACTGGCCCGGCGATAACGACGTCTGCGCGAGCCTGCTGACCCGGGCGAAGAACGCCGGGTACACCGCGCTCGTCGTCACCCTCGACACGTGGACGCTCGCCTGGCGACCGTCCGATCTGGACCAGGCGTACCTGCCGTTCCTCAAGGGCGAGGGCTGCGCGGTCCCGTTCACCGACCCGGTGTTCCGCGGCCTGCTGGAGAAGACGCCGGAGGAGGACCTGAACATGGCGATCCTGCGCTGGATCGGCATGCTCACCGGCACCGACCGGACCTGGGACCAGCTGCCGTTCCTGCGCGAGCACTGGGACGGCCCGATCGTGCTCAAGGGCATCCAGCACGTCGGGGACGCACGCCGCGCGGCCGAGGCGGGCATGGACGGCATCGTGGTCTCGAACCACGGCGGCCGCCAGGTCGACGGCGCGCTCGGCGCCCTGGAGGCCCTCCCGGGCATCGTCGCGGCGGTCGGCGACCGGATGGAGGTGCTGTTCGACTCGGGCATCCGCACCGGGGCCGACGTGCTCAAGGCGCTGGCCCTGGGCGCGCGGGCGGTCCTGGTCGGCCGCCCGTGGGTGTACGGCCTGGCCCACGCGGGCGAGGACGGCGTCCGGCACGTCCTGCGCAGCCTGCTGGCGGACTTCGACCTGACCATGGGGTTGTCCGGCCACCGCACGCTCGCCGACCTGGGGCCGGATTCGGTGCAGCGTACGTGAGGTAACGAATCGGGATTTCCGGCGACAGCGGGGTCCGGGGCCGCTACGGTTCTGCCTCGCCACGGCCGCTCGGGGACGGACCGGTGGTTCCATCAGTCTTTTCACGAGGGGGTTTTCCCATGTCTTCGATCATGATGCGGATCGGCGTGCTGTGCGCCGTGCTCGGGTTCGGCACGATCATCCTCGAGCAGTTCGACTACGAGTTCCGGATCCTGTCCTGGGCCAGCGACATGCAGCCGCTGTTCGGCATCGTCCTCGGACTGGTCGGCCTCGCGCTGATCGGCGGGTCGGTGGCGCTCGGCCGGGCCAAGAAGGCGCCGCAGCAGGCGCCGGTCCAGTCGCCGCAGCAGCCCGGCCGGCCCGGCTGACGCGCGTTTTCGAAGGCCCCCTCGCCGCCCGCGAGGGGGCCTTCGGCGTGCGCCCGGTCACGCGCCGGGGATATTCGGAGGCCGGGTTCGTCACACACGGCTATCCTTGGCCCAAGAATGTCCACGCCATCTCCCTTTGAAGCGCTGCGTGCGCGCCTGCCCGAGCTGATGCCGCGCGACGAGCAGCGGCTGCGTCGCCGGCTCGAAGGCGCCCGCAAGGCCCGCAACCGCGACTCCGTGCTCGCGCAGATCGCCGCCGACGTCGACAAGGCGGAGCTGCGCGTCCAGTCGCGGCGCGAGAGCGTGCCCAAGATCGAATACCCCGAAGAGCTGCCGGTCAGCAAGCTCAAGGACGAGATCGCCGCCGCGATCGACAAGCACCAGGTCGTGATCGTCGCGGGGGAGACCGGCTCGGGCAAGACCACCCAGCTGCCGAAGATCTGCCTCGAGCTCGGCCGCGGCATCCGCGGCCAGATCGGGCACACCCAGCCCCGGCGGCTGGCCGCGCGCACGGTCGCCGACCGGATCGCGAGCGAACTGCACACCGAGCTCGGCGACGCCGTCGGCTACAAGGTCCGGTTCACCGACCAGTCCGGGCAGGACACGCTGGTCAAGCTGATGACCGACGGCATCCTGCTGGCCGAGATCCAGACCGACCGGTCGCTGCGCCAGTACGACACGCTGATCATCGACGAGGCCCACGAGCGCAGCCTCAACATCGACTTCATCCTCGGCTACCTCAAGCAGCTGCTGCCGCGCCGCCCCGACCTCAAGGTCATCATCACCTCGGCGACGATCGACCCGGAGCGGTTCTCGAAGCACTTCGACGACGCGCCGATCGTCGAGGTCTCCGGCCGGACGTACCCGGTCGAGGTGCGCTACCGGCCGCTCGTCGACCCGAACGACCCCTCGGAAGACGCCGACGAACGCGACCAGACCCAGGGCATCCTCGACGCCGTCGAGGAGCTCTGCGCCGAAGGGCCCGGCGACATCCTGGTGTTCCTCTCCGGCGAGCGCGAGATCCGCGACACCGCCGACGTCCTCAACCGCGCGAACCTGCGCAACACCGAGGTCCTGCCGCTGTACGCGCGGCTGTCGTCGGCCGAGCAGCAGCGCATCTTCCAGTCCCACACCGGGCGCCGGGTGGTGCTCGCGACGAACGTCGCCGAGACGTCGCTGACCGTGCCGGGCATCAAGTACGTCGTCGACCCGGGCACCGCGCGGATCTCGCGCTACAGCCACCGCACGAAGGTGCAGCGGCTGCCGATCGAGCCGGTGTCGCAGGCGTCGGCGAACCAGCGCAAGGGCCGCTGCGGCCGGACGTCCGACGGCATCTGCATCCGGCTCTATTCCGAAGAGGACTTCGAGAGCCGGCCCGAGTTCACCGATCCCGAAATCCTGCGGACCAACCTCGCGTCGGTCATCCTGCAGATGACTTCGCTGGGCCTCGGCGACATCGCCGCGTTCCCGTTCGTCGAACCGCCGGACCGCCGCCAGGTCAGCGACGGCATCGGCCTGCTGCAGGAACTCGGCGCGTTCGACAGCGTCAGTTCCTCGGACCGGCGGCTCACCGACATCGGCCGCAAGCTCGCGCAGCTGCCCGTCGACCCGCGGATGGGCCGGATGGTGCTGGAGGCGGCGAAGAACGGCTGTGTCCGCGAGGTCATGATCATCGCGGCGGGTTTGTCCATTCAGGACCCGCGCGAGCGCCCGGCCGAGAAGCAGCAAGCGGCCGACGCCCAGCACGCCCGGTTCGCCGACCCGACGTCGGACTTCCTCGCCTACCTGAACCTGTGGGAGTACGTCGCCGAGCAGCAGAAGACGTTGTCCGGCAACCAGTTCCGGCGCATGTGCCGCACCGAGTACCTGAACTACCTGCGCCTGCGCGAGTGGCAGGACATCTTCAGCCAGCTGCGTCAGCTGGCCAAGCCGCTCGGCATCTCGCTGAACACGAACACCGCACCGGCCGACCCGCAGCGCGTGCACACGTCGCTGATCGCCGGGCTGCTCTCGCACATCGGGCTCAAGGACCCGGCGAAGGGCGACTACCTGGGCGCGCGGGGCGCCCGGTTCGGCGTGTTCCCGGGGTCGGCGTTGTTCAAGAAGCAGCCGCGCTGGGTGATGTCGGCGGAGCTGGTCGAGACGTCCCGGCTGTGGGCGCGGGTCAACGCGCGCATCGAGCCCGAGTGGGTCGAGCCGCTGGCCCAGCACGTCGTCAAGCGGTCGTATTCCGAGCCGCACTGGGAACGCAAGCAGGGCGCGGTGATCGCGACCGAAAAGGTGACGCTGTACGGCGTCCCGCTGATCGCCGACCGCCGCGTCAACTACGGCCGCATCGACCCGGAGATGTCGCGGGCGCTGTTCATCCGGCACGCGCTGGTCGAAGGGGATTGGCAGACGCGCCACCACTTCTTCGCCGAGAACCGCGCACTGCTGGAGGAGGTCGAGGACCTCGAGAACCGCGCGCGGCGGCGCGACATCCTGGTCGACGACCAGACGCTGTACGAGTTCTACGACGCCCGGGTCCCGGCGGACGTCGTCTCGGTGCGCCACTTCGACAGCTGGTGGAAGAAGGCGCGGCACACCGACCCGGACCTGCTGTCGTTCGAGAAGTCCATGCTCATCAACGAGTCCGCGGGCAGTGTCCGCGAGGGCGACTACCCCGACTCGTGGACGCAGGGCACGCAGGTCTTCAAGCTGACCTACCAGTTCGAGCCGGGCGCGGACGCCGACGGCGTCACCGTGCACATCCCGCTGCCGGTGCTCAACCAGGTGACGCCGGACGGCTTCGACTGGCAGGTGCCGGGACTGCGTGCGGAACTGGTGACGCAGCTGATCAAGTCGCTGCCGAAGGCGCTGCGCCGCAACTTCGTCCCGGCGCCGGACACCGCGCGGGACGTCCTTTCGCGAGTGTCCCCTTCGGACGGTCCGCTGCTGGAGGTGCTCGGCCGCGAGCTGCGGGCGCTGCGCGGGATCACGGTGCCCTATGCGGACTGGGACCTTTCCTCGGTGCCCGAGCACCTGAAGATGACGTTCCGCGTGGTCGACGAGCGCGGTAAGCGCGTCGCCGAAGGCAAGGACATCGCGGAGCTGCAACGGCGGCTGGCGCCGAAGGTCCGCGCGACGATCTCCAAGGCGGCCAACACCCTCGAGAAGGCCGGGCTGACGAAACCGTCGTTCGGTTCGCTGCCGAAGGTGTTCGAGTCGACCCAGCGCGGGCACGACGTCAAGGCGTACCCGGCGCTGGTCGACGAGGGCGCGTCGGTGGCGGTGCGCCTGCTGGACACCCCGGCCGAGCAGGAACACGCGATGTGGGCGGGTACGCGGCGGATGCTGCGGCTGAACCTGAGCTCGCCGATGAAGTTCATCACGCGGTCGCTGTCCAATTCGTCGAAGCTGGTGCTGAACCGCAACCCGCACGGCAGCGTCGCGGCGCTGCTCGAGGACTGCGTCGACTGCGCGGTCGACGCCCTGATGGCGGCCGGCGGCGGCCCGGTGTTCGACGAGACCGGCTTCAAGGTGCTGCTGGAGAAGGTCCGGGCGGGCCTGCACCCGGAAGTGCTGGCGGTGCTGACGGACGTGGAGAAGATCCTCCGCGCGGCGAACGACGTCGAGGTCCAGCTGCCGTCGACCCGCGGTCCGGCGGACTCCCTGGCGGACATCCGCGCCCAGCTGGCGGGCCTGGTGTACCCGGGCTTCGTGACGGAGACGGGCGCGGCGCGACTGCGTCACGTGGTGCGCTACCTGCAGGGAATTTCCCGGCGGCTGGAGAAATTGGTTTCGGAGCCGACCCGCGACCTGCAGCGGACGGCGGACATCGCGTGGATCACCCGCGAGTACACCGACGCCTTGGCATCGCTGCCGCCGGGAACGTCATCGCCGGCGTTGCGCGAGGTGCGGTGGATGATCGAGGAACTGCGGGTTTCGTTCTTCGCGCAAACGCTGGGAACGGCGTATCCGGTGTCCCTGAAGCGGATCACGAAGGCTTTGGACGACGCACTGGGGTGACGCCGGGTATGTCCGGCTCCCCACTTCCGTCGGTTGACCGGGTGCGCCCGCCGGACAAGCCTGGGTCGGCTGGAGACCTTCCTGGGAAAGGACTTTCCGATGTCCTTGGGTGTTTCGTCCGCCAGGCGAAGAATCGTCGCCGCCTGCGCCGCGCTGCTTTTGCCGCTCGCCCTCGCGCACCCCGCGCAGGCCGCCGCCGGGGGATCGCCGCTGCCGGTGAGCCCGCACGCCGGCAAGCACAAGCTCGCCGAGGACGCTCGGCACGACGTCCCGAACCCGCTGCTCAAGGAGCAGTTCGCCGAGGGGGAGGACGAGGACAGCGACGACCCCGCGCTGTCCGCGCTCTGCCAGACCTACCTCGGCAAGCCGAACCCGTACCGGCCGCTCGCGCCGAATACCGACGTCATCGACGGTGACACCATCGTGCCGACCGGCAGCCAGACCGGGTGCAGCACGGCCCAGAACGAGACCACGGTCGCCGTCAACCCGGAGAACCCGCGCAACATCGTCGCCGGGGCGAACGACTACCGGCTGTACAACACGCGCGAGGCCCGCAACGACTCCGGCGGCTTCGCCTACACCTCGTTCGACGGCGGCCGGAGCTGGGCGAACGTCCAGCTGCCGCACCTCGACTACCCGACCGGGGCTTCGGCGCCACTGTCCTACATGGACGCGGCCGGTGACCCGGCGATCGCGTTCGGGCCGCACAACACCGTCTACTACGCGACGCTCGTGTTCAGCCGCGCGGCGGTGCCGGACGACCAGCAGCTCGCCAGCGGCATCGCGGTGTCGGTGTCCCACGACGGCGGCCGCAGCTTCGGCGACCCGGCGATCCTGCACCTCGACGGCGTGACGCCCGCCGGCACGCCGACACCCACGAACATCTTCAACGACAAGGAGTGGATCGCCGCCGACCCGGTCACCGGGGACGTCTACGTGACCTGGACGCAGTTCACCTACGACGCATCCGGCGCGTTCGTCGAATCGCCGATCGTGCTGTCGAAGTCCCGCGACTTCGGCCGGACGTGGTCGCCGATGCAGCGGATCTCGCCGTCGCTGACCGGGTTCCACGGCGGAATCACGCCGTTCGGCAGCGGCTCTAACCCGGTGGTCACCCGCGACGGGACGCTCCAGGTCGCGTACGAGACGTCGGTGTGCGCGACGGCCGCGTGCGACCAGCCCGCCGACCACGACGCGGTCGTCGTGGCGACCTCCCGCGACGGCGGCCGGAGCTTCCGGCACACCGAGGTGGGGCTCGACTTCGACTTCCCGATCGACGAAGACGTCGCCAACAACGCCCTGACCGGCGAGAACTTCCGCGTCAACAGCTTCCCGCAGCTGACGTACGACCGCGTGACCGACCACCTGTGGGTGACCTGGGCCGACGACCGCAACGGCACGTACCGCGACGGCGAGTCGGTGAAGACGAACGGCGACGCGTTCCTGAGCGGGTCCGACGGCCGGCACGGCTGGTCGAAGCCGGTGAAGATCGGCACGGGCGCCGACGAGGTGTTCCCGGCGGTGGCGGCGTTCGCCGGGCGAGTCGCGGTGACGACCTACACGCGCGCCTACGACCCGAACGGCATCGGCCTGGACTACGCGTACGCGACCGGCTGGGGCGACGGCTTGTCCCCGCTCCGCCGGATCACCACGCAGACGGCGAATCCGCAGGTCCAGTTCGTCTCGACGGGAGCGGAGACGGGCAAGGAGCTGCAGGGCGTGTTCATCGGCGACTACACGGCCGTGGCGGTGGGCGCGGACTTCCGGCTGCACCCGGTGTGGACGGACTTCCGCGGCAACCCGGGGAGGACGCTGCCGAACCAGGACGTCGTGACCCAGACACTGCCGATGTTCCCGTAGCGGCCGGCCTCGCACCCGGACGGTCGGCGTGCGTGCCTGGGCGGTCGGCGTGCGTGCCTGGGCGGTCGGCGTGCGTACCTGGACGGTCGGGGTGCGTACCTGAGCGGTCGGATGGCGTATCTGCGGGGTCGTTCGCGCGAGCGGAGCCGGAACTCGCGTGATTGGACGGCGATCTCGCGTGATCGGGCGGGCTTCTCGCGTGATTGGCGGGGCATCACTCGCTATTTGGCGTCGGCGTAGGTGTCGACCGCGGCGGTCTGCATCGGGAACCGGACCGGGCAGGCCGGGCCGAACAGCATCCGGGCCGCCTCCGTCACCGAGTCTTCGATGGACCGGGCGACGGAGGCGGCCAGCTCGGCCGGGGTGTGCACGATCACCTCGTCGTGCTGGAAGAACACCAGGTGGGCGGGCGAAGGCAAGCGGGTGCGCAGCGTGGCCAGCATGACCGCCGTCATGTCCGCCGCGCTCGCCTGGACCACGAAGTTGCGGGTGAACCGGCCCCAGCCGCGCGAGGCACGGCGTGCCTTCAGCTCCGCCGCCTCGTCCGAGGCCAGCCCGCCCGTCAGCGCGCGCCACGCCGCCGACGGCGCGGGTGAAGTGCGGCCCAGCCGGGACCGGACCCGCTCGCCGCGCTCGCCCGCCTGCGCCGCACGCTCCACATAGGACACCGCGTCCGGGAAGCGCTGCCGGAGCAACCCCAGCAGTGGCCCCGCTTCGCCGGACGTGCCCCCGTACATCGCCGACAGCATCGCGATCTTCGCCCGCGCGCGGTCGTCGCGGTCGTCGTCGGCCGCCGGCACCCAGCGGGCGCCGGAAAACAACGCCTCGCCCAGCCGCGCGTACAGGTCCGTCGCCGCCGCGACGTCGGCGAGCCGGCGGTCGCCCGACAGCGCGGTGAGCACCCGGGGCTCCAGCTGGGCGGCGTCGGCCACCACGAGCTTCCAGCCCGGGTCCGCCCGGACGCACGTCCGCAGCACCTTCGGGATCTGCAGCGCCCCGCCGCCGCGGCTGGCCCACCGGCCGGACACGACCCCGCCGACCACGTAGTGCGGCCGGAACCGGCCGTCGCTGACCCACTCTTCGAGCCACGCCCAGCCGTTCGCGGTGTACAGCCGCGACAGCTCCTTGTACTCCAGCAACGGCCCGACCGCCGGGTGGTCGATCCCCTTCAGCAGGTACTTCCGCGCCGCCGGCACCTCGATCCCTTCGCGGGCCAGCGCCCGGACCACGCTCGGCGGCGAGTCCGGGTTCACCGGCCGCCCGCCGAACGCCTCGCTGATCTTCGCCGCCAGCTCGACCAGCGCCTTCGGCCGCTGCCCGGCCGGCACGCGCGGCCCCAGCCGGGCCGCCAGCAGCGCCTCGTGCACGTCGGCGCGCCACGGCAGGCCGTCGGCCGACATCTCCGCCGCGGCCAGCGCGCTCGCCGACTCCGCGGCCAGCAGCACCCGCATCCGGTCCGGGTGCTCGGTGGCCGCCACCCGCCGCTCCTGCTCCGCGAGGACGCGCCGCACCGCCGTGACGACCGTCACGCCCTCCGGCAGCGTCGGCACCCGGGTCTCGAACAGCGTCGGCTGCGCCTGCTCGACGGCGGACTGCTCGATTGGCGGTTCTTCGCCGTTCGCCCTGGCCCAGGCCGCGCGCAGGCTCCGCGACTGCTCCTCCGCGCCCTCGTACGCCAGCAACAGCCCCTCGGCCAGCTCGAGGTCGTAGCATCGCCGCACCCGCAGCCCGGCCGCCATCAGCACCGGGTACGTCCGCTCCACCGAGGGGAACACCCATCGCGGCGCCATCGACTCCTCCAGCTCCCGCGCCAGCCCCGCGAAAGCCGCCTCGTTCAGGCCGTTCACCGTCGAAGACGGCGTGTGCACGCTGAAGCTCCCGTCCTCCTCTCGCCCTGCGATCACCTGCACCCGGACATCATGCCGACCACCCCCGACATTTTTCGGGGGCGCGGGTGGCGGAGCCCCCGCCCCGGGGCGGAGCCCCGGATGCCGCTGCCAGTTTCCGCTCGCTCGCGGGCTGGTGCGTTCGGCCTACCCTTGGTTTACTCTCCAGTAGCTCCCATACCGCCGGTACGGCGTCAGCTCTCTCCCCGCAGCAACGGAGGTGCCCGGATGAGCCTGGTCGCGCTCGCCACCACGGTGGCGGACAAGGTGACCGAGACGGTGCGCAGCGTCGACGTGATGCGACGCGCGGGCCTCGTTCCCTTCCCCCGGGTCGACGAGGGCGTGCGTTCGCTGGTCGCGTTGCGGAAGTTCGGCCCGTTCGCCGGCGCGAACCACATCTCCGCCCGTCGCGACCCGGCCGCCGTCGGCATCGTCGACGAGCTCGGCCCGCTCACCTACAAACAGCTCGACGACCAGTCGAACGCGCTGGCCAGGGCGTGGTCCGAGCGCGGGATCAAGCCGGGCCAGGTCGTCGCCGCGCTGTGCCGGGACCACCGCGGGCTGGTCATCACGATGGCCGCGTCGGGCAAGCTCGGCGTCCGCCTGCTGCTGATGAACACCGGTTTCGCGAAGCCGCAGCTGGGCGACGTCGCCAAGCGTGAAGGCGTCACCGCGCTCGTCTACGACCAGGAGTTCACCGGCCTGCTCGACGCCATCCCCGAGGGCGTCGACCGCTACCTCGCCTGGGTCGACCCGGGCTCGGACCTGACCGACCGGACCGTCCCGGTGCTCGACGAGATCATCGCCAGCACCGACGACCGGCCGTGGCCCGCGCCGGCCAAGCCCGGCGGGTTCGTGCTGCTGACCAGCGGCACCACCGGCACGCCGAAGGGCGCACCGCGGCCGCACACCTCCGCGCTGGCCTCGGCGCAGTTCCTCGACCGGATCCCGCTGCGGTCGAACGAGGCCACCTACATGGGCGCGCCGCTGTTCCACGGCACCGGTCTGTCCCAGTTCATCCTGTCCTTCGCGCTCGGCTCGAAGGTCGTGATGCGGCGCAAGTTCAACCCCGAAGAGGCGCTGCGCGGTGTCGCCGAGCACAAGTGCACCGCACTCGTGCTGGTGCCGACCATGCTCCAGCGCATCGTCGACCTGCCGAAGGACGTCCGGGAGAAGTACGACACCTCGGCGCTGCGGATCATCTTCGTCGCCGGCTCGGCCCTGTCGCCGGACCTGGGCAACCGGGCGAACGAGGCGTTCGGCCCGGTCGTGCACAACCTCTACGGCTCCACCGAGGTCGCCGTGGCGACGGTCGCGACGCCGGAGGACTGGGCGAAGGCCCCCGGCACGGTCGGCCGCGCGCCGGTCGGCTGCAAGGTGGCGCTCTACGACGAAAAGGGCCGGAAGATCACCGAGCCGAACGTGACGGGACGCGTGTTCGTCGGCAGCGGGCTCAGCTTCGGCGGCTACACCGACGGCCGCCACAAGGAGATCATCGACGGCCTGCTCTCCAGCGGCGACGTCGGCCACTTCGACGAAGACGGCCTGCTGTTCATCGACGGCCGCGACGACGAGATGATCGTCTCCGGCGGCGAGAACGTGTTCCCGATCGAGGTGGAGAACCTCCTGGTCGAGCGCGAAGACGTGATCGAGGCGGCGGTGATCGGAGTCGAGGACCCGGAGTTCGGGCAGCGGCTGAAGGCGTTCGTGGTGAAAGCCGAAGGCGCCGACCTCGACGCCGACGAGATCCGCGACTACGTCAAGGCGAACCTGGCCCGCTACAAGGTGCCCCGCGACGTCGAGTTCCTGGACGAGCTGCCGCGCAACGCCACCGGAAAGGTGCTGCGCACCAAGCTCTCATGAGCCCCGCTGGACGTTGACGACCCGCCAGCGCCCGTCCCGGCGTTCGGCGACCACCGTGCAGGCGACGCCGTCGCGGTGCCCGGTCGCGACGCCGACCGACGGCGTCACCTGCAGGCGCGTCCACCGGAACGCGCTCGCCGGGACGCGGCCGGGCCAGCCGTCCTTGCCGAGCACGCGCCCGGCCGGGCCGTCGCCGCGGAAGCCGTCGGCGAGCAGCGGCGCCAGTGCCTCGGTGTCGCCCTCGGCGTCGGCGTCCCGCCAGCGGGCCAGCAGTTCCTCGAACGTCTCCACCGTTCGAAAATCGCAGGCACCGACCGCCGCAACATCGGCCACCTGGCCGAGATCCGCTGGCAGACTGACCGGGCCATGACTGCGACGAAACTGCTCCCGGCCGGCACGGTCACGATCGTCTGCGCCGCCGACGCCGCCCCGGTCGTCTTCGCGACCCCCGGTGAGGCGCTCGCGGCGCTGACCACCGGCCCGGCGGCCGTGCACACCGGCGACGTGCTGATGCGCGACGACGGCACGCCCACCGGCCCCGCCGTCCGCCGCTGCGCCCAGCTGCGCGCGCTGGCCGAAGGCGGCCGGATCCTCGTGTCGGCCCGCACCGCGGCGGCCCTCGGGGACGCCGTCACGCTGCACGACCTCGGCGTCCACCGCCTGCCGGACCTCACCGCGCCCGAGCGCGTCTTCGAGCTCGGCGAGACACCGGGGCCGCTGCGCTCGCTCGACGCCGTCCCGAACAACCTCCCGGTCCAGCTGACCGGGTTCGTCGGCCGCGACACCGAAGTCGCCGAGGTCCGGCGGCTGCTGGCCGGGACGCGCCTGGTGACCCTCTCCGGGCCCGGCGGCAGCGGCAAGACGCGGCTCGCTGCCCAGGTCGCCGCGAGCACCGACTGGCCCGACGGCGTCTGGTGGGTGGAGCTCGACGCCGTCACCGAGGTCGCCGAGCAGGTCGCCGCGACGCTCGGCGTGCCGGTGGAGCCCCGGGCCGGCGCGGCCCGCTCGGTCGCGACGGAACTGCGCGACCGCCGCGTGCTGCTCTGCCTCGACAACTGCGAGCACGTCCTCGACGGTGCCGCCGAAATCGCGGTCGAGCTGCTGCGGTCCTGCCCCGAAGCCGCCGTGCTGACGACCAGCCGGGAGCCACTGGACGTGCCGGGGGAGACGGTGTGGCGAGTGCCGCCGCTGGCCGTCGAGGAGGCCGTCGCGCTGTTCGTCGAGCGCGCGGGCGCGGTCCGGCCGCTGTTCACCCTCGACGCCTCCAGCGCGGCCGCCGTCCGGTCGATCTGCACCCGGCTCGACGGCATCCCCTTGGCCGTCGAGCTGGCCGCGGCGTGGCTCGGAACCCTGACCCCGCACCAGATCGACGCCGGTCTCGAGGACCGGTTCGCCCTGCTCACCCGCGGTCCGCGCGGGGTGCCGGCGCGGCAGCGAACCCTCGAAGGCTCGATCGCGTGGAGCCACGACCAGCTCGACGAGCGCGACCGGGCGGTGTTCCGGCGGCTCGCGGTGTTCGCCGGCGGGTTCACCTTGGACGCAGCGGGTGGCCCGGCCGTGCTGCCCGCACTCGGCCGGCTCGTCGACAAGTCTTTGGTATTGGCTGAAGACGGCCGCTACCGGCTGTTGGAGACGCTCCGCGAGTACGCGGCGGCGCGGCTGGCCGAGGCGGGGGAGACCGCCGCGTTCCGCGACCGGCACCTCGACCACTACCTGGCGCTGGCCGAAGCCGCCGAGCCCGAGCTCGACCGGGACAAGGACGCCTGGCGCGCCCGGGTGCAGCCCGAGCGCGACAACCTGCGCGCGGCCCTGGAATGGGGGCTGGCGCAGGAAGATCCCGCGCGGGGCCGCCGGCTCGCCGCCGCCGTCGCGTGGTTGTGGAACCTGCACGGCCGCGGCCACGAGGGCCTGGCCTACCTCAAGCGCGCGGTGGCCCGGTGCCCGGACGACCGGACACTGCTGCAGGCCCGGCTGCTGACCGGGATGGGCCTGATCGCGGACACGACGGCACCGTTCGACGTCGAAGCCGCGCGGCAGGGCCTGGAACTCGCCACCGAGCTCGGCGAAGCGGACCTGCGTGCGCGATGCCTGTCCCTGACCGCGTTGGGGCACCTGTACACGGACTTGGACACGGCGTGGGACCTCGCCGTCGAAGCCGGGAAGGAAGCCGACGGCTTCGCGCGGGACAGCGCGTTGATGCTGCGCGGAATCATCCACACCATCCGCGACCGCCACGGCGAAGCGGCACCGCTGCTGGCCGAAGCGGCCGAGGGCCTGCTCCGGCGCGGTGACCGCGGGCTCGCCTCGACCGTCCTCAGTGTGCAGTCGGCGAGTGCGCTGGCCGCGGCGGACCTGCCGCGGGCGCGCGAACTCGCCTCGCACGCCGTCGACGTCGCCGCGCCGCTCGGAGACTTCCACCGGGTCAACACGACCCTGTGCCAGCTGGCCCGGGTGCATGGCCTGGCCGGGGACGTCGACGCCGCGTTCCGGGTGATGGAGCCGTTCCTGCGGCTGGTCGAGACGGCGGGGGACGTCTTCGTCCCCGGCATGGCCGGCGTGCTGGGCGAGCTGCATTGGCGGCGAGGCGAGGCCGAAGAGGCGTTGCGCTGGTTCGAGCGCGAAGCCGTGCCCGGGACGTACATGGCCGCGCAGGGGCTGCCCGAACGCGGCGCTCTGTTGCGCGCGCTCGGGCGGGTGGACGAGGCCGCGGAGGTGCTGGCCACCGCCGTCGAGCTGACCCGCCGCTGGTCGCTGCCGTCGCCGCTGGCCGAGGCCTTGGACCAGCAGGGGTACCTCGCGGAGCCGGAGCAGGCCGCCGAGCTGCACCACGAAGCCCTCACCCTGCGCCTCGACCACGGCCTCCGGCTGGGCGTCCTGGCCAGTCTCGACGCTTTGACGACGCTGTTCGCGCGCACCGGCCGCGAGGCCGACGCCGCTCGCGTCCTCGGGTCGGCTTCGCAGGCCCGGGCGGAGCTGCGAGTGCCTCGCCGTCCGTCCGCGCAGGCGGAGCTGGACGCGCTCGGCCTGGTGACCGCCGAGCCGCCGATGGAGCTGGACGACGTGGTGGCGTTCGTCCGCCGGGCCCGCGGCAGCCGTGGCCGCCCGTCGAGCGGCTGGGGCAGCCTGACACCGACGGAGCTCGAGGTCGTGAAGCTGGCGGCCGAGGGCTGCACGAACCCGGAGATCGGCGCCCGGCTGTTCATGAGCCGCGGCACGGTGAAGACCCACCTGGCGCACGTGTACGCGAAGCTCAGCATCGCGAACCGCACGGAACTCGCCACCCTCGCGGCGGCCCGCCTGCCCTGACGCCGTACCGAAACGGTCGGCCTGCGTACCCAGGCGGTCGGCTTGCGTACCGGAGGGGTCGGCCGACGAGCCGACCCTCCAGGCACGGCATCCGACCCTCCAGGTACGCAGGCCGACCGTCCAGGTACGCAGGCCGACTGGCTGGGTACGGCTCAGTCCCAGTCGATGCCGAAGACGCCCGGGCCGAAGTCGAACACCACCGCGTGGACGCCGTCCGCGCCGTCGAGCTTCAGGGGCCGCCGGGCGAGCGTGCCGGTCGCGCCGTTTCGCGAGTACTGCCAGCAGTGGCCCGGCGCCGTGCCCGGGGCGAAGCGGACCTCCAGGAGGTACTCCCGCACCGGGCGGCGGAACTCCCGGTAGTGGGTGTTGCGGCACTCCGGGTACGGCGGCCCGCTGTTGGTCAGCGTGTACTCGATGAGGTGCGTCTCGCCCCGGTTGATCGGCTGGTCGAAGAGCAGTTCGGTGACGAGCAGGCCGTGCGCTTCGTCGGTCTCGGCGCGGCCGATGCGGCAGTTGCGCACGGCGTGCAGCTCGGGGACGCCCGCCGCCGGGTCGTCCTGGGTGTACACCAGCAGCCAGCGGTCCTGGCCGTCCGCGGCGGCCTGGAACACGGCCCGCGCGGTCACTGCCCGCTGTCCGCCGTCGGCGGCGATCTCGCACAGGTCGTGCAGCCCGACCATCTTCAGCGGCTGCTGGCGGTCGAGCGCGTGCGGCGCCCCGACCTTCTCCAGCAGCGGCTGCAGCACCTGACGCGGGAACGACAGCGGCTCGCCGCCGGCGTGGCGCTTCCCGGCGCCGCCTCGGGGCCGGGGCGGGGGCAGCAGCCCGAGCAGCGATCCGGCGGGGACGTCGAGGATTTCTTCGAGCGTGCGGACGGCCGAGAGCGAGCTTTGCCGCTCCGGCTGGCGCTTGCCCGACTGCCAATAGCTGAGGGCGGTGACGCTGACGACGACGCCGCGGGCCCGCAGCCGCGCCTGGATCCGGTCGAGCGACAACCCGCTGGTGGCGATGGCCGCGCGCAGCCGGATGGCGAATTCGGTGCGCCCGCTCTCCTGGCCGTCACCCACCGTGCTGCCCGCCATCGCTGAAATCCCGACCCGCCCCATGCCGTCCCCCGACGATCCCCGACACGGAGCACGTTAGCAGTTTTCCGCGCGGTCTCGGCCCCCCTCTTCGGCCGGGCCGCCACCCCGGTCCCGGTGGGGCCCACTCGGGCGAACGGGCTAGTACTGGCAACTGTGAACCATTGCCCCGGCCTGGGCCGACGCGCTTGTATGACTTGCCTGCGCCGGTGGCACCGCCTCCCCCTCACGGCCCACCCGGGCGCAGGTGCGACCGGCCGCGTGAGCGGTTCCGGCTCCGGTTCACCCGGCCGAGTTGTGCGACCGGCCGAGGTGACCGCGCGATGACCGGTGGCCCGGCGACGCCCCCAGCGCCGGGCCACCGGTCTTGTTACCACCGGGTAGCATCCGAGCATGGTCCTCCGGCAGAACATCCTCATCACCGGCGCCAGCAGCGGGTTGGGCGAAGGCATGGCCCGTCAGTTCGCCGCGAGAGGGCGCAACCTGGCGTTGTGCGCGCGGCGCACGGAACGGCTCGAGAAGCTGGCCGCCGAGCTGACCGCGGCGCACCCGGGGATCAAGGTCGTCACGCGCACCCTGGACGTCACCGACCACGACCGCGTGTTCGCCGTCTTCGAGGAGTTCCGCGCCGAACTCGGGTCCCTCGACCGGGTGATTGTGAACGCCGGGCTCGGGAAGGGGCAGCGGGTCGGCACCGGCCGGTTCGACGCCAACCGCCAGACCCTCGAGGTCAACTTCGTCGCGGCCGCCGCCCAGATCGAGGCCGCTGCCGGGATCTTCCGCGAGCAGGGCGCCGGCCACCTCGCCGTCATCTCCTCGTTCAGCGCGCTCCGGCCCTTCCCGGGCAAGCTCACCGCGTACGCCGCGTCGAAGGCCGGGATCTCGGCGTTCGTCGACGGCACCCGGATCGAGCTGAAGCGCCGGGGCATCGCCGTCACCGACGTCCGGCCCGGCTACATCGAGTCGGAGATGAACGACCGGATCGGCCGGAACCCGTTGCTGGCCAAAGCGGACACCGGCGCCCGGGCGCTGGCCAAGGCGATCGAGGCCGAGCCGCGCCGCGCCTACGTCCCGGCGTGGCCGTGGGTGCCGCTGAGCGCCGTCATGCGCGTGGTGCCGGCCGCGCTGCTGCGGAAGTTCGCGTGAACGCCCCGGTCGAGGTCCGCGCGGAGGACACCTTCGACGTCGCCGCGGTGCACGCCTGGCTCAGCGCGAAGGTCGAGGGCCTCGGGGGCGAACCGCCGCACGTCCGGCAGTTCCCCGGCGGCGCGTCCAACCTGACGTACCTGCTGACCTACCCGGACCGCGAGCTGATCCTGCGCCGCCCGCCCGCCGGGCACAAAGCGGCGTCGGCGCACGACATGCGGCGTGAGTACCGCGTGCAGCACGCGCTGAAGCCGGTGTTCCCGTACGTGCCGCGGATGGTGGCCTTCGGCGACGACCCGGCCGTGCTCGGCGGCGACTTCTACGTCATGGAGAAGCTCGACGGCCTGATCCTGCGCGGCGACCTCCCGCCGGGCATGACGCTGACCGCCGGCCAGGCCCGCGAGTTGTCCGGCAAGGTCGTCGACCGGCTGGTCGACCTGCACGCCGTCGACGTGGAGAAGGCCGGGCTGGCCGACCTCGGCAAGGGCGCCGGGTACGTCGAGCGGCAGATCCGCGGCTGGTCGGAGCGGTACGTGGCGGCGCGCACGGACAACGTCGGCGACTTCGCCGAGGTGCGCGCCTGGCTGGCCGCGAACCAGCCCGGTGAAGTCAAGATCTGCTTGATCCACAACGACTACCGGCTCGACAACCTGGTCCTGGACGGCCCGTCGACGCTGAACATCACGGGTGTCCTCGACTGGGAGATGGCCACGCTCGGCGACCCGCTGATGGAGCTGGGCAGCATGCTCGCCTACTGGGTCGAGGCCGGCGACGACGACGTCATGCACACGAGCCGCCGCCAGCCGACCCACCTGCCCGGCATGTTCACCCGCGAGGAGTTCGTCGCGCGCTACGCCGAGAATACCGGGCTCGAGGTCGGTGACTGGCGGTTCTACGAGGTCTACGGCCTGTTCCGGCTCGCCGCGGTGCTGCAGCAGCTGTACCGCCGTTACCGCGACGGCGCCACCCGCAACCCGGCGTTCAAGGACTTCTGGCAGTTCGTCAACTACCTGGACTGGCGCTGCCGCGAAATCCTCGCGAAGGGGAGCGCGTAGTGGGCGCGATCTACCTGGTCCGGCACGGCCAGGCGTCCTTCGGCGCGGCCGACTACGACGCGCTGTCCCCGCGCGGCTTCGAGCAGTCCACTGTGGTCGGTGCGGAACTGCTGCGGCGCAACGTGGTCTTCAACCAGGTCCGGTCCGGTTCGCTGGCCCGGCAGCGCGACACCGCGGCCACGGCGCTGAAGGTGCTCGGCAGCGACGTCCCGGTGACCGAGGACCCGCGCTGGAACGAGTACGACCACGTCGACATCGCGCGCCACCACGCCGGCGGGGCGCCCCAAGAAGATTCGCGGGCCTACCAGGGCGTCTTGGACGCGGCCCTGACGGCGTGGACGTCGGCCGGTGACGGCGGGCCGTGCGCCGAGACGTGGCCGGCGTTCCTCGCGCGGTGCCGCGAAGCACTGGCCGACCTGGTGGCGTCGCTGGGCAAGGGCGAGCACGCGGTGGTGTTCACCTCCGGCGGCGTCATCGCCACGATCTGCGGCCTGCTCATGGGCACCCCGGAAGCCGGGCTGCTCAAGCTCAACCGCGTCACGGTCAACGGCGGGATCACCAAGCTGGTGTCCGGCCGCGGCGGCGTCACGCTGCTGTCGTTCAACGAGCACCCGCACTTCGAGGCGGACGCGGCCGCGTTGCTCACCTACCGGTAGGAGGCTCGATGCAGTTCGGCGAGGTCACGCTGTACCCGGTGAACGGCCACGGCCCGGAGGACGTCGTCGTCGACGCCGAGGGCCGGATCTACACCGGCGTCGACGACGGCCGGATCCTGCGCCTGTCGCCCGACGGGCAGCGCATCGACGTCATCGCCGACACCGGCGGGCGCCCGCTCGGGCTGGAGCTGTACGGCGAAGACGAGCTGCTGATCTGCGACGCGCGGGCCGGGCTGCTGGTGCTCCCGCTGGCGGGCGGTGCGGTGTCCACCTTGGCGACTTCCGCCCTGGGCCTGGACTTCGTGTTCTGCAACAACGCGGCGGTGGCCTCCGACGGGACGGTCTACTTCACGGATTCCTCCCGCCGCTTCGGCATCGACAACTGGCGCGACGACCTGATCGAGCAGACGGCGGGCGGCCGGCTGCTGCGCCGGTCCCCGGACGGCTCGATCGACCTGCTCGTCGACGGCCTCCAGTTCGCGAACGGCGTCGCACTGGCGCCGGACGAATCGTTCGTGGCGGTCGCGGAGACCGGCGCGTGCCGCGTGTCGCGGGTGTGGCTCGACGACGGCCGGACCGACGTCTTCGTCGACGGCCTGCAGGGCTTCCCGGACAATATTTCGACGGGCACGGACGGGCTGATCTGGATCACCCAGGCGTCGCCGAAGGTGGCGGCGCTGGACGTGGTGCGCCGGCTCCCGGCGTTCGTGCGGGCGGGTGTCCGGCGGCTGCCGACGTCGCTGCAGCCCTCGCCGGGGCGAGAGGTCGGCGTGCTGGGGGTGGCGGCGGACGGGACGGTGGTGCGCGAGCTGCGGGGCGAAATCCCCGGCTTCCACATGCTGGTGGGTGTGCGCGAGTGGCGCGGACGGCTGTATTTCGGCTCTTTGGAGGAGTCGGCGATCGCGGTGACGCCTACCATCGGATGATGCTGAGCAACGTCCGGATCGAAACCCGCCTCCCCACCCAGGACCTCGCCCGCGCCCGGCGCTGGTACGCCGAGAAGCTCGGGCTCGAGGCCGTCGAGGAACGCGAAGGCGGCCTGCGGTACGAAGGCGCGTCGGGCGTCTTCTGCCTGTACGCCTCGGCAGGGGTTTCCGACGGTTCGTTCACGCAGGCCGGTTTCTACGTCGACGACCTCGAATCGACGGTCGCGGTGCTGCGCGAGCGCGGGGTGGTGTTCGAGGAGTACGAAGGCATGCGCGGCGGGATCATGGACATCCGCGGCAACTACCCGAGCAAGGGCAGCGGCGAGCGGGCCGCGTGGTTCCGCGACAGCGAGGGCAACCTGATCGGCCTCGCCGAAGTGGTGCCCTGACGCGGCGGACCGGACGGTCAGCGGCCGGTCCAGCGGGGCTCCCGCCCCGCGGACCAGGCCGCATAGAACTCCTTGTGGTCCTTCGCCGTCATCAGCAGGGCCTGCGTGATCGCCTCCAGCTCGATCGCGCTGCCCAGGTCCATGTCGAGTTCGCGGGTCAGCAACACCTTGGTCGTCGCGTACGCCAGGGCGGGTCCGTCAGCCAGCCGCCGGGCCAGAGCGGCGGCCGTAGAAGCCAGCGAAGCGTCCGGAACCACCTGCGAAGCCAGGCCGATCTCCGCAGCCCGTGACGCCGAAACCTTGTCGCCCAGCATCAGCAGCTCCGTCGCCCGGCCCAGGCCGACGAGCCGCGGCAGCAGGTACGCCGACCCCATGTCCGCGCCGGCCAAGCCCACCTTCGTGAAGAGGAACGCGAACTTCGCCGACTCCGCCAGCAACCGGAAGTCGCTGGCCAGCGCGATCACCGAACCCGCCCCGGCCGCCACCCCGTTGACCGCCGCGATCACCGGGAGCGGGCACTCGCGCAGGGCCTTCACCACCGCGCCGGTCATCCGGGTGAACTCCAGCAGCTCCGCCGTCTCGAACTTCTGCAGCTCGCCGATGATCTCCTCGACGTCGCCGCCCGAACAGAACCCGCGGCCCTCACCGGTGATCACCAGCACCCGGACGTCCTCGTGCTGCGGGAGCTCGATGACCAGGTCCCGCAGATCCGCGTACACGTCGAACGTCAGCGCGTTCAGCTTCTCCGGACGCGTGAACGTCACGGTGGCCACCCCGTCGGCCACCGTGAAGCCGAAGTGCTCCCACTCCTTCGTCAGCGGGGCAGTTGCGCGGAACGGGCTCATGACTGGATTCCTCCGCCGTCGAGTACGAGGGTCTGGCCGTTGATCGCGGCGGCTTCCGGGGCCGCCAAAAAGGACACTGCGAACGCCACTTCCGACGGCTCCAGCAGCCGGCCGAGCGGGGACGCCGCCGCCAGTGCCGCTTCCGCCTCCGCAGTGGACCGTCCGGACCGCGAGACGATCCGCTCCACCGAAGTCGCCGTCATGTCGGTGCGGACGAACGCCGGGCACACCGCGTTCGCCGTGACGCCGGTGCCGGTCAGCTCCGCCGCCACCGCGCGCATGAAGCCCACCGCCGCGTGCTTCGACGCGGTATACCCGGCCGTGTAGCGGTAACCGACGTGCGAGGCCGTCGACGCCACCGTGACGATCCGGCCGCTGTCGCGCGAACGCATGCCGTCCAGTACCGCGCGCGTGCACAGGAACGCCCCGGTCGCGTTCACCTCGAACTGCGAACGCCACTCGGCCAGCGAAGTCCGGGAAACCGGGGCGCTGGAGGAGATCCCGGCGTTGTTGACCAGCACGTCGACCGGGCCCGCCGACGCGAAATACGCGGCCACGGCTTCCTCGGAGGTGACATCGCACTCCGCGCGGCCCGGCGCCAGCACCGTGTCACCGGCCGACCGGAACCGGTCGGCGATCGCCGCGCCGATGCCGCGGGTGCCGCCGGTGACCACCACCAGGCGGCTCACGGGCGGACCGCCAGGGCGCGCCGGTCGAGCTTTCCGTTGGCCGTGCGGGGGAGTTCCGTCATGAAGACCACCTCGCGGGGGTACTTGTGCTTGGCCAGGTGGGCTTTCGCGTGCGTCTTGAGCTCATCGGCCGACACCGCGGAACGCACCACGACGTACGCGCGCGGCACGACCAGGCCGTCGACCTCGTGGCCGACCACCGCGCAGTCCACCACCGCCGGGTGGCCGAGCAGGCAGTCCTCGATCTCGCCGGGCGCGACGAAGACCCCGCCGACCTTGAGCAGCGCGTCCGCGCGGCCGTGGTGGCGGAAGTACCCGTCCGAGGAGCGGCTGAACAGGTCGCCGGAGGTCAGCGTGTCGCCGTCGAACGTCCGCGCCGACTTCTCCGGGTCGCCGAAGTACTCCAGCGCGATGGTCGGCCCGGTCACGCGCAGCGGCCCGATTTCGCCGTCCGGCAAGGGTTGCCCGAGTTCGTCGACGACCTGCGCGGTGTAGCCGGGAACGGGTGTGCCGAGCGTGCCGGCGCGCGCGGCGCCCGGGCGGTTCGACAGGTAGATGTGGTACGCCTCCGACGAGCCGATCCCGTCCACCACCGGCACCCCGAAGGCCGCGTCCCACTTCCGGTGCAGTTCCGGGGGCAGCGCCTCGCCCGCCGACGTCGCCATCCGCAGGCAGCTCAGGTCCTGCTCCGCCGCGGCCGGGTGGGCGACCATCGCGCTCATCATCGTCGGCACGTTGACCAGCACGGTCGGCCGGTACCGGGCGATCAGCCCGAACATCAGGTCCGCCGTGCTGCGCTCCGGGAACGCGATCCCCGCGGCGCCGACGCCGAACGGGAACAGCGCCACCAGGTCGCGCGCGTAGCCGAAGAACAGCTTGGGCACGGCCAGGACCCGGTCGTCCTCGCGCAGGCCGAGCACCTGCACCGCGTACCGCTCGAAGCTTTCGAGAGGACTGCGCAGGGTGTGCACGCACGCCTTGGGCGCGCCGGTGCTGCCGGTGGTGAACTTCCAGATGCCGACGTCGTCCAGAGTGGTCGGCGCGGCTTCCAATGCGTCCGATGCGGAGTCGACCAAAGTCCTGAACGGACGCTCGCCGGGGCGCAGCTGGGCTTCGGGCACGCCGGTGACGAGCAACCCCGTCGCACCGGCCTCGCGCAGCGCGGGCAGTGTGACGGCGTCCGCGAGCACCGCCACGGCTTCGGTGTAGCCGAGGTAGTACGCGTAGTCCTTGGGCTGCAGGAACGGGTAGACCTCGGCGGTGACCGCGCCGATCTTCTGGGCGCCGTACCAGGCCGCGACGAACTCCTCGCCGTCGCTCAACGCCAGCAGCACCCGCTGTCCTTTTCGGACACCCGCGTCGAGCAGGACGTTGCCGGCGCGGTTGGCCAAGGCGGTCAGCGACGCGTAGCTGACCGTCCGGTCTCCGACGTACAAGGCGGTCCGGTCACCCCGGCCTTCGGTCACGTGCCGGTCGAGGAAGTGCGTGGCGAGGTTGAACGGCTCACTCACGGGCCAGCTCCCGGATCGCTTCCACCAGCAGGTCGGTCAGCGTCGAGAACGTCTCTTCGCCTTCGGCCGCGGTCGCCTCCGCGGGCTTGCCGCAGTACGCGTCCGGCATCCCCATGGCGAGGAAGCCGGCGTCGGGAGGAGCCGCGGCGAGGCTGACCGGAACGTGCGGCAGCGTCCGCATCAGCGCCTGGTCCACCAGCTCGGGCCGGTCGGCGAGCACCAGCGACGTCTCGTACCGCCCGGCGTGGCACTCGCCCGAGCGGAATTCCTCGGTCAGCCGCTCCACGTGCCGCCGCCGGACCAGGTCGAGCAGGGCGACGCGCCCGTCGTAGGCGAAGTTCAGCGTCTCCACGGCTCGCCGCAGCGTCACCAGGTGCGCGGGTTCGAAGTGGTTGTTGACCAGCAGGATCCGCCGGAGCCGCTGGCCGATGAGCGCGGACCCGATGTCGACGAGCAGCGAATGCAGCGTCTCTTCGCCGATGTGGACACCGCCGGCGAACCCGGCCGCGAACCGCGTCACCCCGTACGGCACCTCGGGCAGGACCAGCACGTGGACGTCCTCGTCGGCGGCCAAGCGGGAAGCCGCGCGCTCGCACATCCCGCGGGAGATGAGCGGGTCCGTGCCCAGCGGCGCGTGCGGGCCGTGCGGCTCGATCGCGCCCACCGGCAGCAGCAGCACCGGGACGCGGTCGTCGTCCGGCAGTGCCGCGACCTGCCGCGAGGTGAGGTCCGCGAAGTACGTCACGCAAATCAAGCTACACCGCAGCGGCCTGGGGTGTATAGAGTTGCTCCCATGCCCGGAGACGCTTTCGAAGCCGGCCCCCAGGAGCTGGTCATGACGTTGCTGGGCAGCTACGTGCACCCGCGCGAAACCCGCCGGGTGTGGTCGGGTGGCCTGGTCGCGGTGCTCGCCGAGCTGGGCTTCTCCGACGGCGCCGCCC
Source organism: Amycolatopsis bullii (assembly GCF_014654205.1). Lineage (GTDB taxonomy): Bacteria > Actinomycetota > Actinomycetes > Mycobacteriales > Pseudonocardiaceae > Amycolatopsis > Amycolatopsis plumensis. Next base: position 67,653 of record NZ_BNAW01000023.1, on the reverse strand, counting down.
GGATCGCGCTCACCCGCCTGGTGCGCCGCGGCCTCCTGCAGCGCCACCGCGAAGGCCGCACCGTGCACTACTCGCTGACCCAGCGCACGGTCGCGCTGCTCGCCGACGGCGACCACCGGATCTTCTCCCTCGGCCGCCGCGAGCGCGCCGCGGGCGAGTGGACCGTCCTCTGGCAGAACATCCCGGAGAGCCGCCGCCAGGCGCGGGAACGCCTGGTCCGGCGGCTGCGGTTCCTCGGGTTCGGGCCCTACTCCGACGGCACCTGGATCGCCCCGCACGACCGGGAGGCCGAGGTCGTGGCCCTGCTCGACGAGCTGGACGTCACCGAGCACGCCGGGCTGCTGCTCGGCCGCCCGTCGGCCGCCCTCGACGTCCGCCGGTTCGCCGGCCGGGCCTGGGACCTCGACGACCTGGCCGCGCGGTACGCCGCGTTCGTCGGCCAGTTCGGCGGGTACGCGGGCCGGGAGCCGCCGGACGCGGAGGCGTTCGCGGTGCGCACCCGGCTGGTGCACACCTTCCGGATGTTCCCGTCGCTCGACCCGGAACTGCCCGCCGGCCTGGTGCCGGCCCCGGACTGCCGGGCGGCGGCGGTCGAGCTGTTCCACGATCTGTACACCGCGCTCGCGGACCCCGCGCAGCGCCATTTCGACGAGGTGACCAAGGGATGACCGAACCCAGCCAAGCAACGCAGGAAGCCCTGAGCTACACCTCGTACCTCGGGCTCGACGACGTGCTGAACGCGCAGCGCCTGCGCTCCGACGAGCACGACGAGCTGCTGTTCATCGTGATCCACCAGGTGTACGAACTGTGGTTCAAGCAGATCCTGCACGAAGCTGCCTTCCTCCAGGCGAACCTGGAAAAGGGCAACACCGCGCACTCCATCCGGACGCTGCGCCGGATCCTGACCATCCTCAAGGTCGCGGTCGCGCAGATCGACGTGCTGGAAACCATGACGCCCAGCCAGTTCACCAGTTTCCGCGCCCGTTTGGACGCTTCGAGCGGCTTCCAGTCGGCCCAGTTCCGCGAGCTGGAGGCGGTGCTGGGACGGCGTGACGAGCGCGTGTTCGCGCACTACCCCGAAGGCGGCGAGCAGCGCAAACGCATTGCCGAAGCGATGGCGCGACCGTCCTTGTTCGACTCTTTTCTCGCGTACCTCAAGGTTTCTGGCTATGCCGTGGAGTGTGACCGAGACGTCACTCGCTCGGTGGAGCCGTCCCCGGCCCTGCAGGCGATATTGCTGGACGTGTACAGCGACGACGGGGGACCCTCGGTCGTCGCGGAGTGTCTGGTCGATCTCGACGAAGGGATGCAGGAGTGGCGCTACCGGCACGTGAAGATGGTCGAACGCACCATCGGCGACAAGACCGGGACGGGAGGATCATCCGGCGCGACCTACCTGCGTACCACGCTTTTCCAGCCGATGTTCCCGGATCTCTGGGCCGTACGGAGCCGACTGTGACCACTTTGGACGACCTGCGCGCGGACGCCAACAGCCTCGCCGCGCACTACACCCGGTTTGCGGTGGCCGACCGCCTGCTGCTCTCCGGGCATTCGCACCAGGCTTGGCCGGACGTCGCCGAGGAGGGGCTTCTGGAGTCCTTCGCCGACGCCGCCCGGGACGTCGACGCCAAGTGGGAGCGCGCCTCCGCGAAGGCGGACCAGCTGCGTGCGGGCTTCCGCCTGCTGCTCGGCGACCCGCACGGCGAATACGCGCTCGGCGCGAGCACGCACGACCTGGTGCTGCGGTTCCTGTCGGCGATGGAGCTGCCGCGCCGGCCGCGCCTGGTCACCACCGACGGCGAGTTCCACACCCTCCGCCGTCAGCTCGCCCGCCTCGAAGAGGAGGGCGTCGAGGTGGTGCGGGTGCCGCTCGACCCGGTCACGACGCTCGCCGAGCGCGTGGCGGGTGAGGTCGACGGCAACACCGCCGCCGTGCTCGTCTCGGCCGTGCTGTTCGAGACCTCCAGGCTCGTCCCGGGCCTCGCGCACCTCGCCGACGTCTGCCGCGGCCGCTCGATCGAGCTCGTCGTCGACGCCTACCACGCGCTCGGCGTCGTGCCGTTCGCCCTGCACGACCTCGGGCTCACCAACGCCTGGGTGCTCGGTGGCGGCTACAAGTACCTGCAGCTGGGCGAGGGCAACTGCTTCCTGCGGCTGCCCGCGCACGCCCAGGAGCTGCGGCCGGTGATCACCGGCTGGTACGCCGAGTTCGGCGCCCTCGCCGACGAGCGCCACCCCGGCCAGGTGCCCTACGCCATCGGCGGCGACCGGTTCGCCGGCGCCACCTACGACCCGGCCAGCCACTACCGCGGCGTCCGGGTGCAGCGGTTCTTCGCCGAGCAGGGGCTCACCCCCGAGTTCCTCCGCCAGGTGTCGCAGCACCAGGTCGGCCTGCTCGCGTCGGTGTTCGACTCGCTCGGGCTGCCCGAGGACGTCGTCACGCGGGACCGTTCGGTGGAGCTGGAGCGGCTCGGCGGGTTCCTCTCGCTGCGCTGCGCCGACGCGGCCGGCCTGCAGGCGGCGCTGGCCGTGGAAGGCGTCCGCACCGACAGCCGGGGGTCGTACCTGCGCTTCGGTCCGGCGCCGTACCTGTCGGACACGCAGCTCGAGACGGCCATGCGCACCCTGGGCAAGGTGATCGCGGGCTGATTACCGGTCCGTATGCCGAGACCACCACTGGTCTCGCGATCATCGGGGATCTAGGTTGGTCCCGGGCACCCGAGCGGACGACCTCCGCACCGGGAACCCGCCAACCCGTGAAGCGCGTCCCGGCCACGAAACCGGGCGCGGATGACAAAGGAGTCACCACCGTGACCGAAGGAGTGTTCGCCCGGGGCACCGGGCACGAACAGGTCGTGTACTGCCACGACCAGGCCAGTGGCCTCAAGGCCATCATCGGCATCTACTCCACCGCGCTCGGCCCCGCTCTGGGCGGGACGCGCTTCCACCCCTACGCCACCGAATCCGACGCGCTCGACGACGTCCTGGCGCTGTCCAAGGGCATGGCGTACAAGAACGCGCTGGCCGGGCTCGACCTCGGCGGCGGCAAGGCCGTCATCATCGGCGACCCGAAGACGCTCAAGTCCGAAGCGCTGCTGCGCGCGTACGGGCGCTTCGTGCAGTCCCTGGGCGGCCGCTACATCACGGCGTGCGACGTGGGCACGTACGTGCAGGACATGGACGTCGTGGCCCGCGAAAGCCAGTACGTCACCGGCCGGTCGCCCGAGGACGGTGGCGCCGGCGACTCGTCCGTGCTGACCGCGTTCGGCGTCTTCCAGGGCATGCGGGCCTCGGCCGAGCACGTCTGGGGCAGCCCGGACCTGGCCGGCAAGCGCGTCGGCGTGGCCGGCGTCGGCAAGGTCGGCCACATCCTGGTCGGGCACCTCGTCGAGGCCGGCGCGCAGGTGACGATCACCGACGTGTGGTCGCCGGCCATCGAGCGGACCCGGTCGGTGTACCCGTCCGTGCAAGTCGCGTCCGATGTGGACTCCCTGGTGCGGGCCGAGTTGGACGTCTTCGCGCCGTGCGCGCTGGGTGGTGTGCTGAACGACGAAACCGTGCCGGTGCTCGGCGCCCGGATCGTCTGCGGCGCGGCGAACAACCAGCTCGCGCACGCGGGCATCGACAAGCAGCTCGCCGACCGGGGTGTCCTGTACGCGCCGGACTACCTGGTCAACGCCGGTGGCGTGATCCAGGTCGACGACGAGCGCCACGGCTTCGACTTCGACCGCGCGAAGCGCAAGACGACGGCCATCTACGACACGACGAAGGCCGTGTTCGCGCTGGCCGACACCGACGGCGTGCCCCCGGCGACGGCGGCCGACCGGCTCGCCGAGCGGCGGATGGCGGAGGTCGGGCGGCTGCGGTCCATCATGACCGGGTGAGCCTTTCCGCGATTTTCGAAGCGGTGGGCGTGCGGGGTTTCCTGCACGCCCACCGTCTCGGTTCTCCCGATTCGGTGGGGCTGGACGAGGACTCGCCGGTCGTCCTGGCGTCCGTGGTGAAGGTGCCGCTGGCGTACGAATTCGCCCGGCAGGTCGCGGCCGGGCTGCTGGACCCGGCCGACCGGGTGCACGTGTCGGCGGCGGACCGCCTGGGCGGCACCGGTTCGGCGGGGTTCGCGGACGACGTTTCCTACAGCCTGCGGGACGCGGCGCTGCTGGCCCTTTCGGTCTCCGACAACACGGCCGCCGACCTGCTGTTCGACCGCGTGGGCGTGGACAACGTCCGGTCGCTGCTGGCCGAGCTGGGCCTGACCCGCACGACGGTGCTCGGCGCGCCCCGGGACGTGCTGCGCACGATCATCGAAGACACCGGCGCGGGCCGGCCGCTGCGGGCGCTGGATCCACTTCGGACGTCCGCGACCACGCCCCGTGAGATGACGGCGCTGCTGTCGGCGCTCTGGGCCGACGAGGCGGGTGCCCCGGTGCGGGAATGGATGTCCGCGCAGGTCAGCTGGCACCGGCTGACGGCGGGGTTCCCGCCGGAGGTGGCGGTGGCGGGCAAGACGGGCACGATGCCGGGGATCCGCAACGAAATCGGCGTCGCGACCTACCCGGACGGAGCGGAGTACGCGGTGGCGGTGTTCACGACCGGCGGCGGGGAGACGCTGCGGCGCCCGGACATCGACCGCGCGATCGGGGAAGCCGCCCGGACGGCGGTCGAGCAGTTGCGGTCGTAGGTGGCGGTCGGCGGGCCGGCCGGGCGCCGCGGTTCAGGTCAGCTCCGTTCGTAGAACACGTCCCACGGCCGGGGACCCTGCGGAGGTGGCACCAGCCGCGAAACCCCGTCGTCGCCGAGCACCCCGGCCGCGATCCCGGCGAGCGTCGCCGCCTGCGGGTGCGGGGTGGTCGAGGGCCAGGCGAACGCCATCCGGGCCCGCAGCACCTCGCCTTCGAGCGGGCGCCACACCACCCGCGGTTCCTTGCGCGCGCCGGGTTCGAAGGCCACGCCGTGCCCGGCCAGGACCAGGCCCAGCACGAACTCGGGGTTGCGGGCGTGCCGGATCGCGGCCGGGCGGAAGCCGTGGTCCCAGCAGGTGCGCAGCAGCGTGTCGTAGCTTCCCGGCGCGGCGGCGCGCGGGGCGTGGACCAGGCCTTCCCCGGCCAGGTCGGCGAGGGTGAGCCGGGCGCGGCGGGCGAGCGGCGAGTCGCGGGGGAGCACCACGCCCAGCGGGGTGTCGACGACCGGGCCGAGTTCGAGCCCGACCGCGTCCACCGGCAGCTGCAGGAGACCGGCGTCGAGTTCGCGGTCGGCGAGCAGCCGGGCCTGTTCGGCGGTGGTGAGTTCCTGCAGGTCCAGCCGGACGGCCGGACACTCCTCGGCGAACTTCGTCAGGATCGCGGCCAGCACCCGGCCGGGCAGTTCCGGGGGTACACCCGCGCGCAGGCTGTCGAGCTCCCCGCGTTCGGCCTTCGCGACGAGCGCCGTCATGCGATCCCACCGGGAGAGCAGGTCCCGGGCCTCGGCACGCAGCACTTCGCCGGCTTCGGTGAGGGTGACGCGGCGGCCGCGTTCGAACAGCTTCGCGCCCAGCTCGGCTTCGAGCCGCTTGACGCGCTGGCTCAACGGCGGCTGCGCGATCCCGAGCCGGTCGGCGGCCCGGCCGAAGTGCAGTTCGTCAGCGACCACGAGGAAATAGCGCAGCGAACGGAGATGGTCCACGCTGCGACGATAGCCGTCCGCATATCGAATTGCCTTCCGGGTGATCTTGGACAGCGGGGTCCGGGTCGTGGTCGGGTGTCCGGTATGGACAAAGGAGTGAGCAGGCGCGGGCTGTTCGGCGCGGGCGCGGCGGCGGCCGCGATCCTGGCGGGCGTCCCGGCCGTGGCGCGAGCGGCTTCGGGAATGACGTTGCGGTGGTGGGGAAACAACGGCTGGGAAATCCGGATCGGGTCGAAGACGGTCCTCATCGACCCGTGGCTGACCCGGTTCAAGACGGGGACGTACACGTCGGCCGGCGCGGATCCGCGAACACCGCTTTCGGTGAACCGCGCGCTGATCGACGGCTACCTCGACCGCGGTTTCCTCCGGGCGGACCACATCCTGGTGACCCACGGCCACTACGACCACCTGACCGACGTCCCCTACCTGGCGCAGCGGACGGGGGCGACGGTCATCGGCACCGAGACGCATTTGAGTCTCATGGGGGCCATGGGAGCGCCCGAGGACCAGCTGGCCATCGCGACCGGCGGCGAGGACCTGGTGTTCGACGGCTACTCGATCCGGGTACTGCGCTCCCTGCACTCGGCGACGGGCGCCCGGGCGCAGGTGGCCTTCCCCGGCACCCGGTCCCTGTCCCGCCGGGATCGCCCGCGGGTGATTTCGGACCTGCTGGAAGGCGGCACGCTGGCGTACCTGGTGTCCGGTGGCGGGGCGAGCGTGCTGGACTTCGGCGGTTCGAACTACGTCGAGTCCGAGCTGGCGGGCCTGCGGCCGGACGTCGTGCTGGTGCCGCCGGGCGGGGCGAAGGTCCGGGAGTACCTCCCGCGGCTGCTGCGCACGTTGGGCCACCCGAGCCGGGTGGCGGCCACCCATTGGGACGACTTCGACCTGCCGCTGGGCCAGGCCCACGACCCCAACGGCGGGCTGGAGGTGCTGCGCAAGGCGGTGGCGGCGGCGAGCCCGGGCAGTGAATTCGTGGTCCTGGACCACCTCGGCGAGTTCACGCCCTGACACGGCGAAGGCCCCACCGCTCGCGGTGGGGCCTTCGATCCGTCGTCTCAGCCGCTCTTGCGGCGGAACGTGCGCTTGTTCGCCGCCGGGCCGTGGGCGTGCTGGTTCTTGCCGCCGCCGTTCTCGTGGGACGCTCCCGTGCGCGCGTGGGCCTGCTTGCGCTCGAGCGCTTCGCGGAACTTGCGCTTGACGTCGTCCTCCTCGCCGCTGGGCGACGGGTCCGGTTCACTCATGCTTACCTCCGAAAACGACGACGTGTGACCGCCCCAGCCTGGCATCACTCAAACTGCTTGGCGAGTCGATTTGGGTCACGTCGTCAGCGCTGCGGGCTCGGCACGCCGCCGAACTGCACGGACGTGCGGGTCAGCGGGCGGCCGCAGTGGTCGCACAGCAGCATCGGGCGCAGCCGCTCGCCGCATTCGATGTGGTGCAGCGTGATGTCCGGCTCCTGGCCCGCCACCTCGAAGCCGCGCGACCACTCCGCGATGAACGCCAGTGCCGGGAAGAACGCCAGGCCCTTCGCCGTCAGCCGGTAGTCGCGCGCGTCCGTGCGCGTGGCCGCCGTGCCCGTGCGCAGCACGCCGACCTCGACCAGCTTGCTCAGCCGGGCCGACAGCACGCTCGGCCCGATGCCCAGCTCGCGCTCGAACTCCGAAAAGTGCCGGCACCCGAGCAGCGCCGAGACCACCAGGCCGGTCGACCACCGGTCGCCGAGCAGCTCCATCGTGTCCGGGAAGAACATCAGCGGGTCGCCGGCCAGCGAATCCGCGTCCTTGCGGCGGAAGCGCTTGGACGCCGTCGCCGCCGCGACGCCGGTGCCGTCCAGCCGTTCCGCGCGGACGTCCCGGGCGTCGACCCGGCGGCCGCACGCCGCACAGCCGAGCGGCGCTGATGTAGCCAGCTCGCAGTCGAGGTGGATCAGCGTCGGCAGCACCTCGCGGCGGCCTTCGACCCACTCGCGCTCCCACGCCCAGATCGAGATCAGCAGCGGCCACAGCTCGAGACCGCGTTCGGTCAGCCGGTACTCGTGCCGCGTGCGGCGCGCGTCCCGGTACGGGACCCGGGTGAGCATGCCCGCGTCCACCATGTCCCGCAGCCGTCCGGACAACGCCGTCGGCGAAATGCCCAGGCGCAGCCGCAGTTCTTCGTACCGCCGGAAACGCAGGAACAGGCTCTGCAGGATGAGCAGGGTCCACTGATCACCGACCAGCTCGAGCGCCCGGCGGAGCGGATCTCCCGCCGGCCGGACGCGCTGTGCAGTCGCCTCCACCACTTCGTCCCCCTCGTTACATCGCCTCCTGAGGGTAGCACCTGACTACACCAAAAGAAGCCTATTGACAGCTGGGTACACAAATCATAGTCTCTTCTCCATCAGCCAGCGCAGCCAGGGAGCAGTCCATGACCAGCACCTCCGAACAGCCGCTGATGGTGGCCAGGACGGCGGACGCGGCCGAGGCGAACCCCTACCTGCTCGGCGTCCACGCCCCGGTCAGCACCGAGATCGACGCCGAGGACCTGCGGGTCATCGGCGAAATCCCGAACGACCTCAACGGCGTCTACCTGCGCAACGGCCCCAACCCGCGGTTCGCCCCGGAAGGCCGCTACCACTGGTTCGACGGCGACGGCATGATCCACGCCGTCCACCTGGAGAACGGCAAGGCCCGCTATCGCAACCGCTGGATCCGCACGAAAGCCTTCGAAGCCGAGTCCGCGGCGGGCAAGGCGCTCTGGACCGGGGTCATGGAGAACCCGCGGGGCAACCCCTTCGGCAACAGCCACGGCCTCGGCCTCAAGGACAACGCCAACACCGACGTCGTCTTCCACCGCGGCCGGATCCTCGCCACCTGGTACCTGTGCGGCTCGCCGTACGCGGTCGACCCGCTCTCGCTGGAGACCCTCGGCGCCGAAGACTTCCTCGGCACGCTGGCCGGCGACATGATGGCCCACCCCAAGGTCGACGAGACGACCGGCGAGCTGTTCTGGTTCGACTACGGGCCCCGCCCGCCGTACCTGCGCTACGGCGTGATCAGCGCGGACGGCCGGGTCGTGACCACCACCGACGTCGAGCTGCCCGGCCCGCGCCTGCCGCACGACATGGCCATCACCGAGCACTACGCGGTGCTGATGGACCTGCCGCTGGTCCAGGACCACGCGGCGGCGCAACAGGGCCGCCACAAGCTGCACTTCGACCGCTCGCTGCCGAGCCGCTTCGGCGTCCTGCCACGCTACGGAGACGGTAGCCAGATCCGGTGGTTCGAAGCGAGCCCGTGCTACATCTACCACGTGGTCAACGCCTGGGAGCAGGGCGGCGAAGTCGTCCTCGACGTCTGCCGCGTCCAGCGTCCGCAGCCGCGCGCCGATGCGCACACGCCGCTCGCGAAGATGCTGTCCTACCTGCGGCTCGACGCCCAGCTGCACCGCTACCGCTTCGACCTGCGGACCGGCGCGTGCCACGAGGGCCCGCTCGACGACGACAACACCGAGTTCCCGACCGTCGACGCCCGCGGCGTCGGACGGCGGAACCGGTACTCCTACGCGGTGCACATCTCGCCCGAGTCGACGCTGAAGTTCGACGGGCTGGTGCGCCGCGACGATCTTGCCGGCACGAAGACCGAATACCGGTTCGGTCCCGGCCGGTGGGGCAGCGAGGCTCCGTTCGCACCCCGCGAAGGAGCACCCGTCGATTCGGCGGACGGGTATCTGGTGACGTTCGTGCAGGACGAGCGTGAGGGACGCTCGGAACTGGACGTCTTCGACGCCGCCGACCTCGCTGCCGGACCCGTGGCCAGGGTCCTGCTTCCCCAGCGTGTCCCGCTCGGTTTTCACGCGACCTGGGTCCGGGCGGACCAGCTGGACAACCTCCGCTCCTGAGCACCGTCGAGAGGGTCGCGCCCGGGGCTTCCCGGGCGTGGGGATGGTGCGCGGCGGAGACGATCGGCCGGCTCGAGGAGAGCGGGCAGGCGCCGGCCCGGAGGGCTCGCGCCGGCCGATCGGAACGAAACAACGCCGCACGCGGTCGTGCGGCGTACCCGGAAGCGGTTGCCGGGCACGCTTTCTGCTCGCCGGAGGGGTGCGAGCAGGCGGCGTGGCCGGTCGGCACCCCGTATGGTGTGCCGGGTTGTCCTCCGCGACCGGATACGGCGAGCACCGCTCGCCGGGGCGGCCTTGGGCTGGTGCCGGTTCGTCGTCTCCCGGGGACGGCGAACCGGCTGTTCCGTACAGGAGGACGTGCGTGAAGCTTTCGGTGTCGCTGGGGCTCTGGCAGGACCGGCCGCCGGAGGAGGCACTGGACACCGCCCGCGCCGCGGAGGCCGCGGGCTACCCGGAGCTGTGGATCGGCGAAATGGCGACGTGGGACGCCTTCGCGCTCGGCACGGCGATCGGGGCGGCCACCTCGCGGATTTCGCTGACTTTCGGGCCGCTGGCGGTGACCGTGCGGGACCCGGCGATGATCGCCGTGGGCGTCGCGTCGGTGGCGGCGCTGACCGGCCGCGCGACCGGCGTCGCGCTCGGGACCTCCAGTGACGTCGTCGTGCGCGGCTGGCACGGCCGCTCGCGCGATCGTGCGGCCACGGCACTGGCGGAGTCCGCCGTGGCGGTCCGGCAGCTGCTGAGCGGGGAGAAGTCCACTGTGGACGGCCAGGTCGTCGGCTCGCGGGGCTACCGGCTGCGGCTGCCCGCCCCGAAGTCCCCGGTGACGGTCGCCGCGTTCGGGCCGCGCGCGCTCGACGTCGCCGCGCGGCACGCGGACCGGATGGTGGTCAACCTCGTGAGCCCGGCGGCCGCGGCGACGCTGGTGCGAGGACTGCGAGAAGCCGCTTCGCGCCTCGGGACCCCGCCGCCGCCGGTGGCCGCGTGGGTGGTCGCCGCGGCGGACCCGGGCCCGGCCGAGCTGGAGCAGCTCCGCCGCGGCGTGGTCGGCTACCTCGCCGCTCCCGGCTACGCGGACATGTTCCGCGCGGCGGGCTTCGGCGACCTGATCGACTTCGCGCGCACCCGGCCGCACCCGCGTGAACTGCTGGCCGCGGTGCCGGTCGAGGCCATCGCCGTGGTCGGCCTGCTCGGGTCCGGCGCCGAGATCGCCGCGAAGGCCGCCGAGTACGCGGAGGCCGGTGTCGACGAGCTGGCCATCGTGCCCGCGACCAGCGACGACGACCCCGGCGGCGGGAAAACTCTCGCCGCGTGTCGATCCGCCGTCGTCCCGTTCGACGCGTAGGCATGAGCGAAGCCAGCGAAACCAGGAACCTCGACCGAACCCCCGGGTCCGCGGCGCTGCCGTGGAGCAGGGCGCGCGATCTCCTCGCCACCCAGACCCCCACGGAAGACCTGACCTTCTTCGTCGGGACCGTCCGCCCCGGCGGGCGGCCGCACGCCGCCGGCGTCGGCGCGATCTGGGTGGACGACGCGCTGTACTTCGTGAGCGGGCCGGGCACCCGCCGGGCCCGCAACCTGGCGGCGAACCCGGCGTGCACCGTGTCGGTGCGGCTGCGCGGCCTCGACCTCACCATGGAAGGCGAGGCCCACCGGGTCGCCGACCCGGCCACTCTCGAGCGGGTGGCGGCCGTCTACCGCGAGGGCGGCTGGCCCGCGACGGTGGAGGACGGCGGGTTCAACGCGCCCTTCATGGCGGCGAGCGCCGGGCCGGCGCCCTGGCACCTGTACCGGCTCACCCTGCACACGGCCTTCGGCGTCGCCACCGCCGAACCCCACGGCGCCACCCGCTGGGACTTCACCCGCTGATCGCCGCCGCGACCAGGCGGCCGAACGCGGCCATGCCGTCGGCGTTCGGGTGCATCGGTGCGGCGACCGACGTCGGGACCACGCTCTCGAACCACTTCACGCCGGGCAGCTTGCAGACGTCGTGTCCGATCGAAGCCGTCCGGACGTCGACGTACTGCGCGCCGTGCGCGGCGGCCTGCCGGGCGAGGGCGGCGTTGGTCTTGTCGATGCTGCCCTGGATGTAGTTCGCGTCGCGCGGGGTCAGCGGCGCGACCGGCCAGCAGCCGTTGTGCGGCAGGTAGGTGCCGTAGCCGGCGACGAAGACGTCGGCGTTGGGTGCCTTCGCGTGGATCGCGTCCAGCAGCGCGCCCCACACCGGCTCGAACGCGGCGATCTTCTCGGCCAGCTGGTCGTGGCCGCCGGCGGTGTAGCGGTCCACGCAGTCCGGGTTGATGCCGGGCAGCAGGTTGATGCAGCTCGTCGCGGCCCCGACCAGGCCGATGTCGTTGCCGCCGATCGTCACGGTCACCGTGCGGGTCTGCTCGCTCAGCGCGTCCAGCTGCGGCGGCACCGCGCCGGCCGACGTCTGCTGCGGGGCGGTCATGTCCGCCGTCGTCGCGCCGGAGCAGGTGACGTCCTTCAGCGGCACGCCGAGCTCCTCGGCGGCGACGTGCGGGTAGTCCGCCAGCGAGCGGAGGCAGCCGGGGGGAGGAGAGGTCGGGCGGCAGGATCAGCGGCCCGGCCGCCGCCGAATCCCCCAGTGCCACGTACTCGCCGGCGGGGGCCGCGGCCGCCGGTCCCGCCGTCGCGCCCGTCAGCGCGGTGACCATGATCGCGATGAACGCCGTCGTTCTCACTCGCACGCCGTCCTCCTTGACGCAGTGCCGAATGTTGGTCTCCGTGACACCATCGGCACCGGACGTCACGGGATTGACTGGGAATCCGGGCAGAGAACGAGGGGATCGGTTGTGACCGAGCACAAGTGCGGCGGGGAGCTCACCCTCGGCGGGCAGCGCGTGCACGAGCGGCTCACCCGGGAGGAGCCCGAACTGATCGCCCGGGTGCTCGCGCGCATCCAGGCCGAGGTCGCCGACTACCGGCGGCTGCCGGTGGAGGAACTGGCCGGCGACATCGCGGGCATCACCCGGCAGGCGGTGCGGGCGTTCGCGCGGAGCCTGCGCGAGGACCGCGAGCTCAACGCGGCCGAGCTGCGGCAGGTGGGCGCGTCCGCGGTCCGCCGGGCGGAGGAGGGCTTCCCGCTGGAGGCCGTGCTGACCGCGTACCACGTCGGCGCGCGGGAGATCTTCGCCGTCGGCTCGGCCTCTTCGGGCCGCGCGGACGTCGCCGACCTCCTCGACGTCGCGGACCGGGTGCTGGCGTTCGTCGGCACGGTCACCGGCGCGGTGACGCGCGGGTACCTGGAGGAGCTGCGGACGAAGGTCGGGCACGAGCACACCGCGCGCCGGACGCTGCTGTCGGTGCTCGTCGACGGCGGGCCGGTCGACGTCGTCGCCCGCAGCGCCGGGATCACGCTGCCCGCGCGGTACCTCGTGCTGAGCGTCGAACTCGGGCCGCACGCGGACGAGGAGTCGCCGGGGGTGGACGCCGAGATCGCCGTCCGGCGCAAGCTCCGCCGGTTCCTGGCGGCGTTCGAAGGGCTGTGCGGTGACGGGGTGCTCGCGTCACTGGACGGTCCCGGCGGGCTCGTCCTGCTGCCGGTGACCGGGCGCGTCCCGGACTGGCACGCGGTCCTGGAGGCGGCCGGGCGCGCGGCGGGGGTCACCGTGCTGGCGGCCGCGGAAACGGCGGCGCCCGCGGAGGTCCGGGAAGTGGCCGCGCGGACCGGCGAAGTGCTGGACGTGCTGCGCTGGTTCGGCCGGCCGCCGGGTCTGTACGCCCTCGACGACGTCCTGGTCGAGTACCAGCTGACCCGTCCGGGAGTGGCCCGCGACCGCCTCGCGGCGGCGCTCGACCCCCTCGCCGCGCACCCGGAGCTGGCCGAGACGCTGGACGCGTACCTGGCCCTGGACACGAACCGCCGTCGCACGGCGGCCCAGCTCCACGTCCACCCCAACACGGTCGACTACCGCCTCCGCCGCATCCGCGACCTCACCGGCATCGACCCCCTCCACCCGGCCGGCCTGCCCCGCATCATGGCGGCCTCAGCCGCCCGCCGCGCCGCCCACCACGGGTGATGCCCCTCCAATCACGCAAGATGCCCCTGGGATCACGCGAGATGCCCCTCCAATCACGCGAGATCCGTGCCCAATCACGTGAGTTACGCCCCCAATCACGCGAGACGCGCCGCTGATCACGCCGCCCTACCCTCCAGGCACGCAGTCCGACCCCCTGGGTACGCAAGCCGACCCCTTGGGTACGCAAGCCGACCCTCCAGGTACACGAGTTGACCTTCGGAACACGCGAGCTGACCCCTCCGATCACGGCACCCGGAGCACCCGCCCGGCGAACTCGCGAACCCGGACGGACGACTCGCGTACCCCGAGGGACGACTTGCGTACCTGGAGGGTCGGATGGCGTGCCTGAAGGGTCGGCTTGCGTACCTGAAGGGTCGGCTGGCGTGAGCGGGAAGCCGGCTTGCGTACCTGGAGGGTCGACGCGGCGCGGGTCAGGGCGCCGATGGCCAGGGCTGCGGCGAGGACGAGCGCGGCGAGGCGGGCCGGGGCGCCGAAGGTGAGTTCGCCGAAGCGGCCGAGGATGAAACCCGTGTGCAACGCCCAGGCGACCACGGCGACGCCGCCCGCGGCGGTGAGGGGAATTCGGCAGGCGAAGGCCAGGACGACCGCGCCCAGGGTGACCAGCGCATACCAGGGACGGCCCGTCGCCCCGGCCAGGTCCGCCACGATCACGGCGGCGACGGCGGCCACGCACCCGAACGGAAATCCGAAGCCCGGTGTCATCCGCCCAGTCCAGTCCGGCGGACAAGCCAAAGCGTGGCCCAGGACACATTCCCTACACCCAGGCCCGCGATCTTTACGTTTCGTTTACCCGCTCGGTGACGCCCTTGATCGCGCCGGCGATCTCCGCCCAGACCGCGCGCGGCAGGTTGTGTCCCATCCCCGGGATCACCACCAGCTCCGCGCCCGGGATCGCCTCCGCCGTCGCCTTGCCGCCGCTGACGTTGATCAGCGGGTCCCCGTCGCCGTGGACGACCAACGCGGGCAAGCGCACCGAACGCAAAAGAGCCGTTCGGTCGCCGGACGCCACCACGGCCGCCGCGTGGCGCAGCGTGCCCACCGGGTGGCGGGCGCGGTCGTAGTGCAACGCCGCCTTCGCCAGCAGGAACGCCTCGTCGTCCGGGTAGCCGGGGGAGCCGAGCTTCCGGTAGCCCTCGACGCTGTCCGCCAGCGCCTGCTCCCGCGTCGACGCCGGCGGCCGGGTCAGCAGCGCCAGCGCCCACGGCTCGGCCTGCCCGACCGACCGGCCACCGGTGGTCGACATGATCGACGTGATCGACAGCAGCCGGTCCGGGTGGTCGATCGCCAGCTGCTGCACGATCATCCCGCCCATCGACGCGCCGACGACGTGCACCCGGGAAATACCGAGCGCGTCGAACAGCCCCACCGCGTCATCCGCCATGTCCGACAACGTGTACGGCGCACTCGTGAGGTCGCCGGCCGCCAGCGCGGCCAGGTCCGGCGGCGGCAGGTGGTCGAGCCACGTCGAGAGCCCGACGTCCCGGTTGTCGTAGCGCACGACGAAGAACCCGTGGCCGGCGAGCAGTTCGCAGAAGCCGTCCTCCCAGGTGATCATCTGGGCGCCGAGGCCCATCACGAGGACCAGCGGCGGGGCCGCCGGGTCGCCGAAGGTGTCGTACTCGAGCTCGAGACCGTTGGCCTGTGCGCGTGCCATACCCCGATCCTGCCGTACCCGCGCGGACCTGGCACCCGGCCCGGCGGTGCCGTTACCGTTACGCCCCATGCCGACCTCATCCTCGGGTACGGGCCAGCGCCCCCGGTCGCGGGCCGCGGCGGGACTGCCGGCGCTGACGGCCGACCGCATCGTCAGCGCGGCCACCGCCCTCACCGCCCAGCGCGGCCTGGACAACTGGACGCTGCGGGAGCTGGCCCGCTCGGTCGAGGCCTACCCGGCGGTGATCTACCACCACGTCGGCGACCGGGACGCGGTGGTGAACGCCGTCGTCGACCGGGTCGTCGGGCTGCTGGAGCTGCCGGACGAGCGGCTGCCGTGGCAGGAGTGGTTCACCGAGCTGCTGGCCGGCCTGCGCGCGGTGCTGCGGACCTACCCGGGCTGCGCACGGCGGCTGGCGCTGTTCGGCCCGTCGGTCGAGGCGGCCACGCGGTCCATCGACGCGGGCATCGGCGTGCTGCTGGCCGCCGGCTTCGGCCGCGAGAGCGTGCTGGCCTACAACCTGCTGCTGATGACCGCCTGCCAGTTCGTCGCGATGGAGGACGACCGCGACGGCGCGCTCGCCCTGCGGATCGACAACACCGAGGAGTACGCGACCTACCGCGAACGGGCCGACCTGCCGGGGATGGCCGAGCTGGGTGCGGCGATGCACGACCTGATGGGCGACCCGGACCTCGCCTCCGGCTACTACGCGCAGCTCTACGACTACGCGGTCAGGCGGTGTCTCGACGGTCTGGCGCACCGGCTGGACGAACTTCGCAATCCGGACATCTCGGGTTGACAGCGACTTGACAGTGCCGCGGCGTACCGTGGGCGTGCGTCGGTGGTTCGCCCACTGACCCGGAGCCCCTGGCGCCCTCCTCCCCCTCGTGGCGCCGGGGGCTTCGGTCTACCCGGAGTCGCCCGGCCGCGGTGACGGCGGGCCGGTGCGCGGCGGCTCCGCCTGGATGGCCGGGAAGATCTCCCCGACCAGGGTCACCAGCGACTTCGACAGCAGCAGGTGCACCTGGTCCCGCGTCAGCGACCCGCGCACGAGCCACTCCCGGCCCGCTGCCTTCACCATCCCGCCGAACGCGCGCACCAGCGCGTTGAGCTCGGGTCCGTGCTCGCTTTCCCGGGACAGCCCGACGGCCTCCAGCACGCGGTCGGCGGATTCGCGGTCGGCTTCTTCGAGAATGCGCTCCACCTCGAGGTCGCGGCCGATGCCTTCGGGCGCGATCGCGGCCAGCCACATCCGCTCCTGGCTGGTGACCATGTCGAGGAACCACTCGATGGCGACGTCCGCGCGCAGTTCGAGCGGCCCGTCGGGGAGGATCTCGACGGCCAGCCGCGGCACGGTCAGCGCGCGGCGGATGATTTCCAGGTACAGCTCGCGTTTGGTGCCGAAGTAGTGGTTGATCAGCCCCCGCGCCACCCCGGCCGCCGCGGCTATGTCCGAAGTGGACACTGCGGAGTAGGGACGCTCACCGAACAGCCGCGCCGCACAAGCGTAGATCTGTTCCTTCCGTTCGTCCGGTTCCAGTCTTCGCCATCTCGGCGCCGGCTCGGTGTTCATCCGCCCATCGTTGCACGGGCCGTTGCGCCGGGCAGGGTAGTCCGCACTATGTCGGATGTGCTCCCACGATCGGGGCACGGTCAGTCCGGCAGCGTGATCGGTGCGATGTCCGCGAAGCCGTCGCCCGGGCCCGGGTTCGCCGGATCGGTGGTCCCGCCGAAGTGGTGCAGCACGCCCCACACCGCGTTCAGCGCGGTCTGGACCGCGCCCTCGGCCCAGCCCGCCGTCCACGAGATGTCGTCACCGGCCAGGAACAGCCCGCGGTAGCGCGCCGGCAGCTCGTCCTGCACGAAGTGCGTGAACAGCCGCTGCTGGTAGCGGTAGTGGCCGGGCAGGTTCGCCTTGAACGCGCCCATGAAGTGCGGTTCGGCCTCCCACGACACGGTCACCGGGTCGCCGATGATGTGCCGCCGGACGTCGACACCCGGGTAGATCTCGCGCAGCGACTGGAGCATCACCTCGACGCGCTCGCCCACCGGCAGCGGCAGCCACTTCAGCGAGTCGTCGGCCCACGTGTAGGACAGGCAGATCACCGCGGGCGCGTCCGGGTCGTCGCCGAGCAGGTACGTGCCGCGCGGCATCCGGTCGGTGAGCGTCATGCTCATCGCGTCGCGGCCCGTGCCTGCGTCTCGGTCCAGCCAGAACGGCCGGTCGACCGGCACGAACACCTTCGACGACGCCATGTAGTGCGTGCGCTCGATGGCCGTCCAGTGGTCGATCGGGAAGAGCGCTTCGTCGCACTCGATGTTGGACAGCAGCATCCAGCTCTGCGCGGTGAACACCGCGGCCGGGAACGTCCGGATGTGCCCGCACGCGTCGGTCACGGTGATGTTGGCCGGTGCCGTGCGGTGCAGCCGCGCGACGCCGGGCTGCGGCCGTCCGCCGTGCAGCGTGCTGAGGCTGGTGCCGGACGGCCAGAAAGCGATGCCTTCCGGGGCGTGCTCCCACAACCGGAGCGGGAGCTGCCTGCTGCCGCCGACGATGCTGCGGTGCTCGTCGTCCGCTCCCGTGTAGACCACGCGCAGGATCTCCAGGATGGAGTTGGGGAAGTCGGTGTCCCAGCCGCCGGTGCCGAAGCCGACCTGGCCGAAGATCTCGCGGTGGCGGAAGGAGGCGAACGCGGGGGAGTCGCAGAGGAACCCGTAGAACGTCTGGTTGTCCAGCCGCGGGACGAGCTCGTTCCACAGCCGCTTGATCGTCTTCGCGTCGCGGTCGCGGATCGCCGTCTGCATCTCGGCGAAGGAGGCGTGCTCGGCCAGCGTGCGGTCCCAGGCCGCGGCGACCTCCCGGAAGACGGCCGGCAGGTCCTCGGGTGTACGCGCGTAGTGGCTCTGCCCCTTCAGGTCCACGACGGTGCTCGGCGTTCCCGGGGCGAGCGGGTTGGGGAACGGCGTGGTCTCCAGGCCGACCTTGTCGATGTAGTGGAACAGCGCGGTCGACGCGGGCGGGAAGCGCATCGCGCCCATCTCGGCGACGACGTCGTCCGGGCAGCCGGGGAACCGCACGGTGCGCAGCCGGCCGCCGAGTTCGGCGACTTCGTACACCACCGGCCGCAGGCCCAGCTTCATCAGCTCGTACGCGGTGACGATCCCGGAAAGGCCGCCGCCGATCACGGCGACCTCGGTGCCGTGCCGGTGCGCGGGCACCGAGCCCAGGCCGGCCGGGTGGGCCAGGTAGTCGTCGTAGGCGAACGGGAAGTCCGGGCCGAACATCGTGATCGGGCGGCCCGCCGGTTCGTCGTGGTGGATCGCGGTCGGAACGGCGGAGGTCATGCGGTGGTTCCCCGGTACAGGTCGGGCCGTCGGTCGGCCAGGTGGGTGTTTTCCAGGCGGGACGCGGCCAAGGCGTCCCGGGTGACGTCGGCGGTGATCACCTCGGGCCCGGCCCCGGCGCGGGCCAGCACCTCGCCGGTCGGGGCCACGACGCAGGACCGCCCGCAGTAGGTCAGCTCCCGCTCGGTGTCGCAGCGGTTCGCGTAGGCGACGAACAGCTGGCTTTCGTAGGCCCGCGCGGGCACGAGCGTGTCGGCGACCAGCTCGTACGGGCTCATCAGCGCGGTCGGCACGACCAGCAGTTCGGTGCCGGCGAGCGCGTGCGCGCGGACCAGCTCGGGGAACTCGACGTCGTAGCAGATCAGCAGCCCGATCCGGAGGCCGCCGAGGTCGGCTTGGACGACCGGCTCGTCGCCGGGGGTGAACCAGGCCTTGTCGAGGTCGCCGAAGAGGTGCGTCTTGCGGTAGTTGGCCAGCCGGCGTCCGGTGGCGTCGACCAGCTGGACGCTGTTGTAGACGTGCTCGCCGTCGGTTTCCGGGTAGCCGTAGGCCAGCGCGGTGCCCAGTTGCCGCGCGAGGGCGGACATCCGGGCCGCGGTGGGGCCGTCGGCGGGTTCGGCGAGCTCGTGCGTGCGAGCGCCGATGTGGTAACCCGTCGTGCTCATCTCCGCCGTGACGACCAGGTCGGCGTTGATTTCTCGCAGGTCCTCGAGCGGGCCCTGGTGGATCGCGACCCTCACGCCAGCCTCGACTTCCGCATCCCGTAACCGAAGTAGATCAGCAGCCCCAGGACCATCCAGGCGCCGAAGACCAGCCAGGTGGCGCCGTCGAGGCTGAGCATCATGTACGCGCAGCAGAGCACGCCCAGGATCGGCGTCACCGGCGCGAGCGGGACGCGGAACGTCCGCGGGCGGTCGGGCTGGCTGCGCCGCAGGATCAGCACGGCGATGTTGACCAGCCCGAACGCGAACAGCGTGCCGATGCTGGTGGCGTCGGCCAGCTTGCCGAGCGGGATGAAGGCGGCCAGGACGGCGACGAACGCCGAGACCACGAGGGTATTGGTCCGCGGGGAGCCGGTCTTCGCGTCCACTTTGGAGAGAGCGGGCGGGACCAGGCCGTCGCGGGACATCGCGAACAGGATGCGGGTCTGTCCGTAGAGGACGGTCAGCACGACGCTGGAGATCGCCACGATCGCGCCGACGGCCAGCAGCCCGGCCCAGAACGGGTTGTCCGAGACGACGTCGAGCACGTGCGAAAGCGCGGCCTCCTGGCCGTCGAACTGCTGCCAGGGCAGGGCGCCGACGGCGGCCACCGCGACCAGGCAGTACAGCACGGTGACGATGCCGAGCGAGAGCAGGATCGCCCGCGGCAGGTCGCGCTGCGGGTTCTTCGCCTCCTCGCCGGCGGTCGAGGCCGCGTCGAAGCCGATGTAGGAGAAGAACAGCTTGGCGCCACCGGCACTCAGCCCGGCCAGCCCGAGCGGCAGGAACGGCGTGAAGTTCTTCGCCTGCACCGCGCTGAAGGCGATCGCGCAGAACAGCACCAGCGTGCCGATCTTGACCGCGACCATGACCGCGTTCGCCCGCGCGCTCTCCTTGGCGCCGGACAGCAGCAGGAGCATCGCGAGGACGACGACGAGGATGGCGGGCACGTTGACGACCCCGCCGTCGCCGGGCGGTCCGCTGAGCGCGTCCGGGATGGTGAAGCCGAAGGCCAGCCGCAGCAGTTCGTTGAGGTACTGGCCCCAGCCGACCGCGACCGAGGCGACCGAGACGCCGTATTCGAGCACCAGGCACCACCCGCAGACCCAGGCGACGAGCTCGCCGAGGGTGGCGTAGGTGTAGGAGTACGACGATCCGGACAGCGGGATCATCCCGGCGAGCTCGGCGTAGGACAGCGCGGAGAACAACGCCGTGACGCCGGCCAGCACGAACGAGAGCACCACAGCCGGGCCGGCCACCGGGACGGCCTCGCCGAGCACGACGAAGATGCCGCTGCCCAGCGTCGCCCCGATGCTGAGCATGGTGAGCTGCCCGAGGCCGAGCGACCGCTTCAACGTGCCATGATCGCCTTCGGCGACCAGGTCGGCGACCGGTTTCCGCCGCACCGTCGCGGCTCGCAAAGTCATGCCGACGACGGTAACGGTCGTCTCCGGAGCGGAAAACACGAGAACGTTGCCCGTACAGATGAATCACAGGTGATTCATTGCACAGCGACGACGAATCATGGCGATTCGTTCCGAAGCCGATTTTGCTCAGGCCGGCGTTGTCGGATCCGGGGAGAGCCGTTCGTGGAGGGGGTGAGCGGCCGCCACGAGGGCGCCGCCCGGACCCGCAGGGGGAAGAAGATGCCCGTCGCCCGCCGCATGTACGACCTGGTCGAGCCGATCGGCCTGGTGCCCTACTTCGCCGACGAGTCGGACGAGGCCCTGATGGCGCTCGGCCTGCGCAACGTGTGGGACGCCTACTTCGCCGGCCGGGCCGCCCCCTTCGGCCGGGACGTGCCCGCCGAGGTGGTCCACGCGGTCTTCTACAACTTCGCACCCGGCGAGGTGGCCCGCCACATCCCCCGCGTCTGGGAGCTGACCACGCCCGAGGCGGCGCTGGCCGCCCGCGAGTGGGGCTGCGTCGCCGGAATGCGGCGGGTCCTCGGTGACCTGGCCGACGACCCGCGCGTCGCCCGCGCCGCCGACCTGCTGCTGAAGGCGGCGACCAGCGCGCCGGTCGGGGGACGTCCGCTCTACGCCGCCCTGCGTGCGCTCCCGGTGCCGCAGGAACCGGTGGCCCGGCTGTGGCACGCGGCCACCCTGCTGCGGGAGCACCGCGGCGACGGCCACACCGTCGCGTTGCTGACCGAGGGCATCGGCGGGACGGAGGCCCACGTGCTCCACGCCCTGTCCGTCGACCTGCCCGCGGAGAAGTTCGGCCGGGTCTGGCACCTGCCCGCCGCCCAGCTGGACGCGGTGATCGACGGCATGCGCGCCCGCGGCCTCGTCGGCCCGGACGGCTGGCTCACGCCCGCCGGCCGGGCCACGAAGGACCGCGTCGAGGCCATGACCGACCGGCTCGCGGAGGCCCCCTACGACGCCCTGACCGCCGACGAACTCGACCACCTCATCGCCGACCTCGAGCCCCTCTCGGCCACCTTCCGGAAAACCTTCCCGATGTGACCGGCTCACCACCGTGATCCGGCGGGCTTCACCCGTGATCCGGGAGGCATCGAGCGTGATCCGCGGGGCATCGAGCGTGATCCGGGAGGCATCACCGTGATGCCCCTCCAATCACACGTAATGCCCTTCCAATCACGCGTGATGCCCCTGTGGACACGGGTGATGCCCCTCCGGTCACGGCGGGGCGGCGGGGAGGAGGAGGGTGAACGTCGGCGGGTCGGGGCGGCTGAGCCGGAGGCGGCCGCCTTCGGCTTCGGCGAGGCCGCGAGCCAGGCGCAGACCGATGCCGTGGCCGGTGGGGGCTGTCGCGAACGGGTCTTTCTCGCCCAGGTCCGGGCCTTCGTCGGCGACGTCGATGGCGAGCGCGTCACCGGCGTCGCGGGCCAGGACCGTGACCGTGCCGTGCCCGTGGGTCACCGCGTTGTCCAGCAGCACGCCGAGGACCTGCCGGACCGCCGCGGCCGCCACGCGCGCCGGGGGCGGGTCTTCCCGGAGGATCCGGATGGCCCGGCCCTGCGGCGCGAGCAGGGCCTCGCCGGCCTGCCGGACTTCGTCGAGGAGCGTGCCGAGGTCCAGTTCGGCCCGTGGTGCCCGGCGTTCCCGGCCCAGCGCCAGGAGGTCCTCGATGGTGCGTTCCAGCCGGTCGGCGGACGCGATGCCGGCGCGGATCGCCGCGTACGGGTCCGCGGCCGGTGTCTCCAGCGCGGCTTCGAGCTGCAGGCGCAGCCCGGTCAGCGGCGTGCGCAGCTGGTGCGACGCCTCCGCGGAGAACGCCCGCTCGCGCTCCAGCGTCGAGCCGATCCGGGCCGCGGTGGCGTCCAGCGTCTCGCCGACCTGGTCGATCTCGGGGATGCCCGCGCGCGGCGACCGGACCGTGAAGTCGCCGTCGCCGAGCCGTTCGGCCGTCGCGGCGAGCTCCTCGAGCGGCTGGACCAGCCGCTTCGTGAACCGCCGGGCCAGCAGCCAGCTCACCCCGGTCGTCACGACCGCGAGCCCGGTCATGCCGACCCAGGTCAGGATGATCTGCAGCCGCAGCTGGGACAGCGGCCGCGCGGCGCGGACCACGCCGGTCAGCCGGGAGCCGCTGACCACCGGCACCGCCAAGGCCATTTCGTCGCCTTCGCGGCCGATGACGACGTCCACCGTGGCCCTGGCGGCCTGCCGTTCGACCGGGCCGGCGACGGCGGGCCCGCGCCCGGCGACCAGCCGCCCGTCCGGGAGGTAGATCGCGACTTCGACGTCGCCGTCCTCGTCCTCGGACGGCGGCACGTCCGGCGTCAGGCCGGCGTTCAGCTCGTGTGACACGGCGAGCGCGGCGCCGTCCGCGGCCCGCTCCAGGTCGCCTTTCGCGTCGTCGTGGTAGTACTGCCACACCGCGAAGCCCAGCGGAAGCGCGAACAGCAGGGTGGCGACGAGTGCGGCCAGCACCGTCAGCGAGGTGATCCGGCGGCGCACGGCTACCCTTCGGCCGCGGACCGGGCCGGGTCTTCCAGCCGGTAGCCGTGCCCGCGCAGGGTGGCGATCCGCGGCACCTCGTCGTCGGGTCCGGCGGCCGCCGAGAGCTTGCGGCGCACCGCCGCGATGTGCACGTCCAGTGTCTTGGTCGAGCCGTACCAGTGGGCGTCCCAGACCTCGGACATCAGCGTCTCCCGGCTGACCGCCACGCCGGGCTGCTCGGCGAGCCGGGCCAGCAGGTCGAACTCCTTGGCGCGCAGCACCACCTCGCGCCCGCCCAGGGTGGCGCGGCGGCCGGCGATGTCGACGGTCAGCCCGGCGATGGTCACCGGGGGCCGGGCCCCGGCCGGCGCGCCGCGCCGCAGGTGCGCCCGCACCCTGGCCAGCAGCTCGCCCAGCCGGATCGGCTTGGTGAGGTAGTCGTCGGCCCCGGCGTCGAGTCCGACGACGACGTCCATCTCCTCCTGCCGCGCGGTGAGGATGACCAGCACCGCGGCGGGCAGCGCGGCCCGCAGGCGGCGGCAGACCTCGACGCCGTCCAGGTCGGGCAGGCCGAGGTCGAGCAGGACGAGGTCGAATTCGCCGGGTTCGGCGGCCTGCAGGGCGGTCCGCCCGTCGCGGCACCAGCACACCTGGTGACCGTGCAGTCGCAGGGTCGATTCGAGCACGCTGCCGATCGCGGCGTCGTCTTCCACCACCAGCAGGTTCGGCATGCGGGAAGCCTAACCAACGACCCGGCGGATCTTGGACAGCTGTGGCCTATTCCGCCCGTGTCCCGAGGCCGATCTGCGATATCCGCACCGAAGCGGCGGTGACGGCTTCGGTGAACGCAGCGACCTCGCCGGGGCCGAACCGGCTGCTGGGCCCGGTGACCGCCAGCGCCGCGAGCAGCCGGCCGTCGCCGTCGTGCACGGGCGCGGCGACGCTGGACGCGCCGGGCTCCGGCTCGTCGTGGGTGACCGCGGCCCCCTCGGTGCCGTCGAGGACCCGCCCGGCGGCCCCGAAGCCGAGCGGCAGCTCGTCGCCGACGCGGCCGACGTGCCGGATGGCCAGCGGTCCCTCCTGCTGGGCCACGCAGACGAGCACGGACGTGCTGCGCACGTACAGGTTGACCGTCTCCCGGCACTCCCCGGCCAGCTCGCGCAGCACCTGGCGGACCGGCTCGGGCAGCTGCCACGCCGTGTTCGCCAGCTGCGCCCAGCGCAGCATCCCGGGCCCGACGGTGATCCGCCCGTCGGGCCGCGTCCACAGCAGGCCGCGCTGCTCACAGGTGGCGACCAGCCGCAGCACGGTCGTCTTCGCGAGGCCGCTGGCCGCGGTGAGGTCCTTGACGGCCCAGGTCCGGCGGTGTTCCGTGAAGAGGGCGAGCAGGTCGAACGCGCGGAGCACGCTCCGGACCGATCCGTCTTCGTCTGTCTTCACGAGCGACCCCATCCGCCTGGTGGTCCCATTGTACCGCCACGTGGACCGAATCAGGCCACGTATCGCTCGAACGCCGTAACGGTCTCGGCGAGCACGTCCCCGCCGGGCCGGGCCCACAGGTCCGCGTTGAACACCTCGACCTCGATCGGCCCGGTGTAGCCCGCGGCTTCGACGGCCGCGCGCAGCCGGCGGTGGTCGATCGGGCCGTCGCCGGGCAGGGCGCGGCCGAGCAGCGGGTCCGGGAGCGGCACCAGGACGTCGCACACGTGGAACCCGGCGATCCGGCCCGCGGCCGCGGCGATCGACTCCTCGATCCGCGGGTCCCACCAGACGTGGAACTCGTCCACGATCACGCCGACCTGCTCGGCCGGGTGCTCCGAGGCGATCTTCAGCGCCTGATCCACAGTGGACAGCACCGAGCGCTCCGCGCACTGCATCGGGTGCAGCGGCTCCAGACCCAGCCGGACCCCGCGCTCCCCGGCGTACGGGGCCAGCGAACCCACCGCGTCGGCGACCCGCTGCCGGGACGCGGCGAGGTCGTTGCCCGCGATCCCGCCCACGACCAGCACGAGCACGTCGGCGCCGAGCGCGGCGGCTTCGTCGATCGCCTCGCGGGTCTGCGCCACACCGTCCACAGGGGACCCTTCCGGCGTCACGCCGGTGAAGAACCCGCCGCGGCACAACGACGACACCCGGACCCCGTGCTCCTTGAGCAGCCGCGCGGCTTCGTCGACGCCGGCCTCGGCGACCTTGTCGCGCCACAGCCCGATCCAGCCGACGCCCGCCTCGGCGCAGCCGGCCACCGCCTCGGGCAGCGACCAGGACTTCGTGGTGATCTGGTTGAGACTCAGCCGCGGATCCATCACGCGACCCCCGCGACCTGCAGCAACGGCCGCATCCGGGCCTCGGCCAGGTCGGGGTCGGCCAGCACGCCGGCCTCGTCGGCCAGCCGCAGCAGCGTGGCCAGGTGGGTGATCGTGCGTGCGGACTCCTGCCCGGCGATCATCCGGAAGTGGTCCTGGTGGCCGTTGAGGTGGGCCAGGAACACCACGCCGGTCTTGTAGTGCCGGGTCGGCGCGCGGAAGATCTCGCGGGACAGCGGCACGGTCGGGTCGAGCAGCGCGCGGAAGCCGGCGTGGTCGCCGTCGTCGAGGCGGGCCAGCGCCGCCGCGGCCACCGGGGCGAGCGGGTCGAAGATGCCGAGCAGGGCTTCGCTGTGGCCTTCGCCGTCCCCGGCGATCAGCGAAGGGTAGTTGAAGTCGTCGCCGGTGTAGCAGGCGACGCCGTCCGGCAGCGCCCGGCGGAACCCGACCTCGACGTCGGCGTCGAGCACCGACACCTTGACCCCGGCGATGGTGGCGGCGTGCTCGGTGCAGAGCGTGGCCAGCTCGCGGGCGGCGGCGCGGACGTCGTCGTGGCCCCAGTAGCCGGCCAGCGCCGGGTCGAACTGCTCGCCCAGCCAGTGCAGCAGGACGGGCCCGCCCGCTTCGGACAGCAGCTTCCCGTACGCCGCGTGGTAGTCGTCCGGGCCCGTCGCCGCCGCGGCCAGCGCCCGGCTGGCCATCACGACCGGGACCGCCCCCGCGCCGGCGACCAGGTCGAGCTGCTCGCGCCAGGCGTCCACAATGGACGCCACGGTGGCCGGTCCCGGCGGCAGCTGGTCGGTGCCGACGCCGGCGCACCAGCGCCGTCCGGCCGCGACCGCGCCGGTGCGGGTCACCAGCTCCTGCGTCGTCGCCCAGTCGAGGCCCATGCCGCGCTGCGCGGTGTCCATCGCCTCCGCGACGCCGAGGCCGGACGACCAGAGGTGCTCGCGGAAGGCGAGCGTCGTTTCCCAGTCCACGGCGTAGGGCTCGTCGGCCAGCGCGTCCGCGACGACGTGCGCGGCGGCGTAGGCGATGCGCGAGGTCGGTGGCGTCGGCGGGGGCGCCGGGGGCCGTGGCCCGGACGGCGACCAGTTCAGCAGCTCGCCGCCGGGGGCCGGGAGCACGAGCATCGAGGACCTCCGGAAGGATCAGAAAGCGCTTTCTCAACCCACGGTAGGGCCTGTGCCGCGCCGCGACAAGGCCCGGTGGGGTCAGCGCTTGGGGCGTCCGGTGCTTTCGCGCAGGACGACTTCGCCGGACAGCCGGACCGTCCGCGGCCGGGTGCCCGCGGAGCCCTTGATCGCCAGGTCCATGGCGCGTTCGCCGAGTTCCTCCAGCGGCAGCCGGACCGTGGTCAGCGCCGGGGCCAGGTCGCGGACCACCGGGATGTCGTCGAAGCCGGCCACCGAGATGTCGCCGGGCACGGACAGGCCTTCCTCGCGCAACGCCGTCAGCGCGCCGATCGCCATCACGTCGGTGACGGCGAACAGGCAGGTCGGCAGTTTGCGCTTGCGGCCGGTGAGCAGCCGTTTCGTCGCCTCGTAACCGCCGTCGCGGCTGAATGCGGCCTCGACGACGTCCTCCTCGCGCAGTTCGATGCCGTGCGCGGCGAGCTCGCCGGAGAACCCGGCCAGCCGGTCGATCACGGTGCTCAGCCGCCGTGGCCCGGCCAACACGGCGAACCGCTTGTGACCGAGGCCGACGAGCTCCTTCGCCAGCGCCGCGGCGCCGCCCTTGTTGTCCGGCTGCACGGTGTCGATCTTGAGCCCGCGGTGACGGCTGACCGCCGCGACCTGGCCGCCGCCGCGGCGGTACGGCTCGAGCTCGGCGGCCATCGCGCGTTCCCACGCCCGGTCCTCGAACGCCGAGCCGATCAGCAGGATGGCCGCGGCCCGCTGCGCGCGCAGCGTCGAGACGTAGGCGACCTCGCGGTCCGGGTCGCGGAACGTGCCGGCGAGCATGACGAGCAGCCCGTTGTCGGTGGCCACCCGCATCACCCCGCCCGCGATGGCGGCGAAGTAGGGGTCGCTGACGTCGTGGCAGATCACGCCGACCGTGCGGTGGGTGCCGCCGGCGAGGGCCTGTGCGTGCGCGTTGGGGGCGTAGGCCAGTTCGGCCGCGGCGGCGGACACCCGCTCCCGCAGGTCGGCGCGGACGGACGCGGTGCCGTTGAGCACCCGCGACGCCGTCGCGAGCGAGACGTTCGCGCTGCGTGCCACGTCTTCGAGTGTCACGTGCGGCCGGGCCTTCATGGCTGGCTCCTCCAAGATCGGTCTCGAGTGTCTCGGCGTGCTCGGTCGGTGCAATCTACTGGGAGGAGGGTGTGTCCCGAGAAGCCGCTGCTCGGGGGACCTCCCCCGAACGAGTGAAAACGTTCGGGAAGATCGCGCGCCGCGAGTTTGTTGGAAACAAGGAGAACCTTCAAGTAGTGAGCCCGCCACTGCTGACCCACGCGAAAGGAACCACGCATGCTGTTCGGTGACGAGCACGTCCGCCGCTACGAGGAGACCGACGGCGAGGTCGGTCACGACTGGCAGGAAGGCGTCCCGACATTGGTCTTGACCACCAAGGGCCGCAAGACCGGGCAGGAGCGCAAGTTCGCCCTGATCTACCAGGAAGTCGACGGAAACCCGGTGATCGTGGCCTCCAAGGGCGGCGCGCCGAACCACCCCGGCTGGTACTTCAACCTCCTCGAGCACCCGGAGGTCGGCGTCCAGGTGAAGGCGGACAAGTTCCGGGCCCGCGCGCGCACCACGTCCGGCGAGGAGCGCGCGAAGCTCTGGGAGAAGCTCGCCGCCGTCTGGCCGGACTACAACGAGTACGCCAAGAAGACGGATCGGGAGATCCCCGTCGTGGTGCTCGAGCGGCTCTGAAGTTTTTCGCTGTGATCTGCGCCGCGTTCGGCGCGGGTACGGGCCGATCCGGCCGGTCGTGGGCTACGAATGACACCCATGGACCGCTGGACCGCCCTGGACACCGAAGGTGAGCTGCTCACCCGACGCCAGATGATCGCCTACGGCCGGCGCTTCGCCCGCGCCGGCCGGGGCGCCTGGTACAGCTTCGCCATCGAGGTGGTCTGGCAGTTCCTCGTCCAGACCACCCGGTTCCGGGTGCGCGGCTCGCACCACATCCCGAAGACCGGCGGCGTGCTGGTGGCGTCGAACCACCTGTCGTTCGCCGACCCGACGACGCTGACGGCGTTCTGCCTCGCCGCCGGGCGCGTGCCGCGCTACCTGGCGAAGGCCTCGCTCTGGAAGCTGCCGGTGGTCGGCCGGGTGATGCGCTCGGGACGGCACATCCCGGTCTACCGCGGCGCGGCGACGGCCGCGGAGGCCTACCGCGAACTGGTGGCGTCCGTGCGGGCGGGCGAATGCGTCGCGATCTTCCCGGAAGGCACCTTCTCGAACGACCCGGACGGCTGGCCGATGCGCGGCAAGACCGGCGTCGTGCGGGCGGCGCTGGAGACCGGCGCCCCGGTGATCCCGGTGGCCAACTGGGGAACCCACCACCTGCTGCCGTCGACGGCGAAATTCCCACGCGGATGGCCGCGCAAGACCGTCGAGCTGGTCGCCGGACAGCCGGTCGACCTGTCGGACCTGCGCGACCGGCCGCTGACCCGCGAGGTCCTGGAGGAGGCGACGGCCCGGATCATGGGCGAGGTGACGTCGCTGCTGGAGTCGATCCGCGGCGAGGAGCGTCCGGCCGCGGCCTGACCGCCCGAAACTGTCGGTGGTGGGTGAGAACCTGCCCGCATGACGATCTCCGGGTTTTCGTACGAGCGGGTTCCGGTCGGCGACGCCGAGCTCAACGTCGCGCAGGGTGGCGACGGGCCACCGGTGGTGCTGCTGCACGGTTTTCCGCAGACGCACATGGCCTGGCGGCACGTGGCGGCGTCGCTGGCGCGCGACCACCGGGTGATCTGCCCGGACCTGCGCGGCTACGGCGGCAGCGACAAGCCACCGGGCGACTACTCGAAGCGGCGGATGGCGGCGGACGTCGTGGAGCTGGCCCGCGCGCTGGGGCACGAGCGGTTCGCGCTCGCCGGCCACGACCGGGGCGCACTGGTGGCGTTCCGGGCGGCGCTCGACCACCCCGAGGCGGTCAGCCGGCTGGCGGTGCTCGACGTGATCCCGGCGGTGAACCTGTGGGAGTCGCTGCGGGGCACCGACGGGGTCTTCGCGTTCCACTTGTTCCTGCTGGCGTACCCGCCGCCGCTGCCGGAGCGGATGCTCGCCGCGGCGCCGTCGGAGTTCTTCGGGCACTTCCTGGACACCTGGACGCGGGAGGCGGGCGCGATCCCGCCGGAGGTCCGGGCGGAGTACCTGGCGGCGGCCTCGACGCCGGAGGCGATCGCGGCGGTGTGCGCGGACTACCGGGCGAGCGCGACGGTGGACGCGGAGCACGACGAAGCCGACCGCGCGTCCGGGCGGCGGCTTTCGATGCCGGTCGCGGCGCTGTGGCAGCGACCGGCCGGCGAGCTGCCCTTCGACCCGGCGGCGGTGTGGGGCTCGTGGGCGCCGGACCTGCGGACGCACGTGCTCGACTGCGGCCACTTCCTGCCCGAGGAACGGCCGGAGGAGGTGGTCGAGGCCCTGCGCGGGCTGTTCGCGGCGTGAGGCCCGGGTCGGTGCGCCGGAGCGGGTGGCTCGCTGCTTGGGGCGCTGTCGGCGGTGTTGGTGGCCTTGTTTGGCTCGCGGGCGGGTGGCAGGTTGGTGCGTTGCTCGGGGGGTGTCGGCGGCGTTCGTGGCCTTGTCTGGCTCGCGAGCAGCCGGCAGCTCGGTCCGCTGCTTGGCTCCCGGTGGAGCGGCGGTTGTGGAGACCACCGGTGTAGTCGGCCATCCCGATGCCTCGAGCATCTCGGGCCGGCCGGGTGCGCTATTCGCCGCCCCGGCCGCTCCACGGAAGCGGCCGCTCCCACCTGCGGCGCGCCGGGCTGCGTGAGGCCCGGGTCACCCCGCCGACCGCTGCTCGGAAGGGTAGTTTCGAGGTATGAGTGCACAACACTTTGATGTCGTCGTGCTGGGGGCCGGGGTGGGCGGCTACGTCGCGGCGATCCGCGCGTCCCAGCTGGGGCTGAGCGCCGCGGTGGTCGAGGAGAAGTACTGGGGTGGTGTCTGCCTGAACGTCGGGTGCATCCCGTCGAAGGCGCTGCTGCGCAACGCCGAGCTGGCGCACGTCGTCACGCAGGAGGCGAAGGCGTTCGGCATCTCCTCCGACAGCCCGATCAAGGTCGACTACACGGCCGCGTACGAGCGGAGCCGGAAGGTCGCCGAGGGGCGCGTCAAGGGCGTGCACTTCCTGATGAAGAAGAACAAGATCACCGAGTTCGACGGGCACGGCACGTTCGTCGACGACCACACCCTCGAGGTCAACGGCTCGCAGATCACGTTCGACCACTGCGTCATCGCGACCGGCGCGACCACGCGGCTGCTGCCGGGGACTTCGCGCAGCGAGCGGGTCGTCACCTACGAAGAGCAGATCCTCACGAGCGAGCTGCCGTCGAGCATCGTGATCGCCGGCGCGGGCGCGATCGGCGTCGAGTTCGCCTACGTGCTGCACAACTACGGCGTCGACGTCACGATCGTCGAGTTCCTCGACCGGATGGTGCCGCTGGAGGACGCCGAGGTGTCGGCCGAGCTGGCGCGCCGGTACCGCAAGCTCGGCATCAAGGTGCTGACGTCCACCCGCGTCGAGTCGATCGACGACTCGGGCTCGTCGGTGCGCGTGACGGTGTCCTCGGAGAAGAACGGCGAGCAGGTCCTCGAGGCCGACAAGGTCATGCAGGCGATCGGCTTCCAGCCGCGCGTGGAGGGCTACGGCCTGGAGAAGACGGGCGTGGCGCTGACCGAACGCGGCGCGATCGCCGTGGACGGCCGCGGTCGCACGAACGTCGAGCACATCTTCGCGATCGGCGACGTGACGGCGAAGCTGATGCTGGCGCACGCGTCGGAGTCGATGGGCATCGTGGCGGCGGAGACCATCGCGGGCGCCGAGACGATGGAGCTCGACTTCCCGATGATCCCGCGCGCGACGTACTGCCAGCCCCAGATCGCCAGCTTCGGCTGGACGGAGGAACAGGCCCGCGAGAAGGGCTTCGACGTCCAGGTGGCGAAGTTCCCGTTCACCGCCAACGGCAAGGCCCACGGCCTGGGCGACGCGGCCGGGTTCGTCAAGCTGATCAGCGACGCGAAGTACGGGGAACTGATCGGCGGCCACCTGATCGGCCCGGACGTGACGGAGCTGCTGCCGGAGCTGACTCTGGCCCAGCAGTGGGACCTGACGGTGCACGAGGTGGCGCGCAACGTCCACGCCCACCCGACGCTGGGTGAAGCGGTGAAGGAAGCGATCCACGGCCTCGCGGGCCACATGATCAACATGTAGGGACGTCGAAGCGGAGCTCCGGCCGGTCCCAGCGAACCTTCGGCGGATTCGCCGGGATCGTGCCGGTGCGCCGCGCGCCCATCCGCACGTAAAAGGCCAAGGCGGGCGGGTGCGAGACGACCCGCACCGACTCCAGCCCCCGCTTGCGGGCCTCGGCGAGCATGTGGGTGACGAGGCGCGCGCCGATGCCGAGCCCCTGCGCGGCGTCGGCGACGAAGAGCAGGTCGAGTTCCGCGGCCACGAGCGCGGAGAAGCCGAGGATTTTGCCGTCCCGGGCGGCGATGAAGGTCGGATTGGCTTCGACGTACCCGGGTGTGACGGCGTAACCGTCCAAGATGGACGCATATTCGCCTTGGTACGCCGCGGAAGCGTGCATGAGGGCGGTCAGGGCGGGCGCTTGGTCCGGCGCGGCGCGGATGATTTCGATCTGGCCCATGTGCGCCAGCCTACGATGGAGCCATGACGGATTTCGACCCGCTCCGGACCGTCCTGTGGCGCAACGAAATCCTCGTCGAACTGCTGCATCGGGCCCGGGAGTTCGACCTGCCGGGCTGGTACCTCACCGCCGGCTGCGTCGTGCAGACCGTGTGGAACGTCCTCAGCGAGCGTGCCGCGACCCACGGCATCGAGGACTACGACCTCTTCTACCACGATTCCGCGGACCTGAGCTGGGCCGCCGAAGACCGGGTGATCCGCACGGTCGCCGAGGCCTGCGAAGATCTGCGCGTCGACGTCGAAGTGCGCAACGAGGCGCGTGTGCACCTATGGTACGAGGCGAAGTTCGGCACGCCATGCTCGCCCTTCCCGAGCACCGAAGCCGCGATCGACGCCTTTCCTGCCGTCTGCTCGTGCGTCGGGGTGCGGCTCGAGCCCGGCGGAACCTGGCGGTTCTATGCGCCCCACGGCCTCGACGACCTCTTCGCGATGGTCGTCCGGCCGAACCCCGTGCTGGCGCCGCGGGCGGTGTACGAACGGAAAGCGGCCCGGTGGCGGAGCCGGTGGCCGGAGCTGACCGTCTTGACTTCAAGGTAGCTCGAAGTTTCACACTGAGGGCCATGAAAGCCGTAGCGTTCACCGAATTCGGCGGGCCCGAAGTGCTCCGCGTCCTCGACCTGCCGGAACCGCACGCCGGGCCGGGGGAGGTCCGGGTGCGGGTCAAGGCCGCCGGGGTGCAGCCGTACGACGCCGCCGTGCGGGCCGGGTGGGAACCGCCGCACCTGAAGCTCACCTGGCCGCGGGTGCCCGGGAACGAGTTCGCCGGCGTCGTCGACGAAGGCGAACTCGAGGCCGGGACCGAAGTTCTCGGCTTCACCGCCGTGCAGGCCGCCGCCGAGTACATCGTCGTCCCCGCCGCCGATGTCACGCCGAAGCCGCCGGAAATGCCGTGGGAAGTGGCCGGTGGGTTCACCGCCGGTACGCAGACCGCGTCGATCGCGCTGGAGGCGCTCAACCTGCGCGAAGGGGAGACGCTGCTCATCCACGGCGCCGCCGGATCGGTCGGGACCGCCGCCGTGCAGCTCGCGAAACTCAAGGGCGCGCGGGTGGTCGGCACCGCGAGCGAAGCCAACCAGGGCCACCTGCGTGAGCTGGGTGCGACCCCCGTCGTCTACGGCGATGGGCTGAAGGACCGCATCGAAGCCGCCGCGCCGCAGGGCGTCGACGTCGTGCTCGACGGCGCCGGGGGAGCCGCCCTCGACGTCTCACTCGAACTGGTGAGAGCGCGGGACCGGATCCTCACCCTCGTCGACCACGACCGGGCCGCGGAACTCGGCGTGCTCGTCTCGAAGTCCGGACGCTCGGCGGCGCGGCTGGCCGAGCTGGCCGCGCTCTACGCCAAGGGCGACTTGCGCTTCACCGTGCGCCGGGCCTACCCGTACACCGAGGCGGCGGCCGCGCATCGGGAAATCGAGACCGGGCACGGCCGGGGAAAAATAGTTCTCACGTTTCCTTGAGTGACCCGGTTTGTTCCAGCATGTGGACCCGTAGGCGTTCCCGACTTTGGTCGCTGGAATCCGGTCCGGTCACTCCTTAGATTCCCCCCATTGCACCCGGTCGAGTGGCCGAGTACCACAGGGAGACATCGATGGTGAGATTCAGCCGGGTCGCCGCGCACGCGGTTCCGCTGACGGTCGGCGCGCTGCTGCTGACCACGGGGGTCTCGGCGGCGCAGCCGTCCACGGTGGACGCGGCGGCCGCGCGCACCGAAGCGGGCATCAACGCACTGCAGAGCATCAAGAAGAGCCTGAGCCCCGCGGAGCGCAAGCAATCGAGCCAGCTGGTCGTCGAGAAGCGGTTGCGGGCCGACCGGTCCCTGGCCGCGAAGCTGCCCGAATACCGCTCCGGCGTCGGCGTCAGCACCACCGGCACCGTCTCGGTGGACATCGCCGCGCACGGCACGGCCGTCGCGAACGCCGTCACGGCGGCGGGCGGTGCGGTCCGGTCCGTCTCGCCGGACGGCGGCGTCCGCGCCGACCTGCCGCTGTCCGCGCTGGACGCGATCGCCGGCCGGGCCGACGTCGCCGAGGTGAAGCCCGCCGCGCAGGCCACCACCTGGAGCGAGCCGGGCAACCGGGACGCCCGGAAGGCCGTGGCCGCGCAGGCCGCCGCCGCGACGCAGGTGTCCGAGGGCGACAAGGCGCACGGCGCCGACACCGCCCGCGCCACCTACGGCGTCAGCGGCTCGGGGGTGAAGGTCTGCGTGCTCTCCGACGGCGTCGACTCCCTGGCGAAGTCGCAGGCCGCCGGCGAGCTGCCCGCGGTGGACGTCCTGTCCGGGCAGAAGGGCAGCGGCGACGAGGGCACCGCGATGCTCGAGATCATCCACGACCTCGCGCCGGACGCGACGCTCGGCTTCGCGACCGCGTTCACCAGCGAAGCCAGCTTCGCCGCGAACATCCGCGCGCTGCGCAGCACCGGCAACTGCCAGATCATCGTCGATGACGTCTCCTACTTCGACGAGTCGCCGTTCCAGGACACGCAGGTCGCGCAGGCGGTCAACGACGTGACCGCGGCCGGCGCGCTCTACTTCTCCTCGGCCGGCAACTCGGGCAACGCGACCGACGGCACCAGCGGCTACTACGAGGGCGACTTCCGGGCCTCGTCGTCGAAGATCAGCGGCGTCACCGGCACCCCGCACGACTTCGACCCGAGCAGCACCATCCAAAACTTCGACGCGCTTTCCGCGGGCTCGCTCGGCCGCCCGGTGACGCTGTTCTGGTCCGACCCGTGGGGCCGCTCCGCCAACGACTACGACCTGTTCATCCTGAACTCCTCCGGCAGCGTCGTGGCCTCCAGCGAGAACGCGCAGTCCGGCTCGCAGAACCCGTACGAGATCGCGTCCGTGCCCACCAGCGGCTCCGGCTACAAGGTCGCGGTGGTCAAGTACAGCGGCGCCGACCGCTTCATCGCGCTGAACGTGATCCGCGGCCGGTTCGTCGCTTCGGGCTCGCTCAAGGCGTTCAGCACCAACGGCGTCACGAACGGCCACTCGGCCGCGGTCAACGCGTTCAGCGTGGCGGCGGCGCCGGCGGCGGGCGCGTTCACCCGGCCCCTGGAGACCGGTGACCCGGCCAACCCGGCCGGCCCGTACCCCGGCCTGTACACGGCGTCGAGCAAGTGGGAGCGGTTCTCCTCCGACGGCAAGCGCCGCCTGTTCTACAACGCCGACGGCTCGGCGATCACCCCGGGCAACGTCTCCTCGACCGGCGGCACGGTCCGCACCAAGCCGGACATCACCGCGGCCGACGGCGTCGCCACCTCGGTGACGGGCTTCCAGCCGTTCTTCGGCACGTCGGCGGCGGCCCCGCACGCGGCGGCTATCGCGGCCCTGCTGCTGTCGGGCAAGCCGACGGCGACCCCGGCCCAGATCCGCTCGGCCCTGGTGTCGAGCGCGATCGACCTGGGCACGCCCGGCTTCGACACGGTGACCGGCACCGGCGTGATCATGGCCGGCCCGGCACTGGCGGCGCTGGGCGTGGCGGCCAAGTAGGTCCCCGTTCGCGAAAAGGGCCCGGCCTGCGCCGGGCCCTTTTTCGTTAGGGTCGTGGGCATGGCGAAAACGGCGGTGGTCACCGGAGCGGGCTCGGGCATCGGGCGGGCGGTGGCCCGGGCACTCCTCGAAGACGGCTACCAGGTCGCCCTGGCCGGGCGGCGCGCCTCCGCGCTCGAGGAAACCGCCGAGGGCTTCGAGAACGCGCTCGCCGTGCCCACCGACGTCGCCGACGAACAGGCCGTCGAGGCGCTCTTCGCGGCCGTGCGCGACCGGTGGGGGCGGCTCGACCTGCTGTTCAACAACGCCGGGATCTCCGCGGGCGGAACCGTCGCCGAGCTGTCCGTCGAAGACTGGAAGCGGACCGTCGACGTCAACCTCACCGGGATGTTCCTCTGCGCGCGGCAGGCCGTGCGCCTGATGAAGGACCAGGACCCGCGCGGTGGGCGGATCGTCAACAACGGCTCGATCTCCGCCCACGCGCCGCGGGCCGCCAGCGTGGCCTACACCGCCACCAAGCACGCCGTCACCGGGCTGACCCGGTCGATCTCCCTGGACGGCCGGGCCTGGGACGTCGCCTGCGGCCAGATCGACATCGGCAACGCGGCCACCGAGATGACCGAGCGGATGGCCGCCGGCATCCCGCAGGCCGACGGCCGCATCCTCGCCGAGCCGACCTTCGACGTCCGGCACGTGGCCGACGCCGTGCGGTACATGGCCGGGCTGCCGCTCGAGGCCAACGTCCAGTTCCTCACCGTCACCGCGACGACCATGCCGTTCATCGGCCGCGGCTAGGGAATGACCCGCGCCTTCCGGAACTCGTCGAACAGCCGGTAGAACATCTCTTCCGTCTCCACGTACTCGTGGAACCCGGCCCGGCGTGACTTCGACGTGTCCGCGAACATGTCGTAGTCCCAGCCGAACACGAAGTCGCCGAACGCCCACGAGTTCGAAACGTCCGCGTAGGACGCCGTGAGGCCGTGTTCCGAAGCCATGCGGGTCCACAGTGGACCTTTGTCCGCCATGACGTCGGCCAGCGACATCCGCAGCGGCGGCGCGACTTCCAGCTCGAAGTACGCCGCCAGTTTCGGCCAGAGCTCGCGCCAGCGGAACAGGTCGCCGTTCGCGATGTTGAAGGCGCCCTGGTGGCCGGTGGCCCAGACCGTCGCCGACGCGAGCAGGCCCGCGTCGGTCATCTCCAGCAGGCTGTCGTACGCGCCCGGCTTGCCCGGGAAACGCAGGGGCAGTCCGAGTTCCTTCGAAATCGACGCGTACACCGCGATCACCAGCGCCAGGTTCATCGGGTTGCCCAGGGCCGTGCCCCCGACCACGGACGGCCGGATCGCCGACCACGTCCAGGAGCCCGCCCGGCGTTCGAGGAACTGCTGCTGGTCGACGTTGAACTCCGGCGGCATGTGCCCGGCGTCGCTCTCGCGCGCCGGAGTCTTGAACGGGCCCAGGTGGGCACCGTAGACCTTGTAGCCCTGCATCAGGCTGACGTGCTCGAGGCCGGGCGGGGCCGCGTCCACCAGGTTCGTCAGCATCGCCAGGTTGGGCGGGACCAGCTCCGCCCACGTCGGTTTGTCCTGGTAGGCGGCGTAGAAGAGGTGCGTGACGCCGGTCAGCGGGGCGAGTTTCGCCCGGGTGTCGGCCGGGTCGAGGAGGTCGACGGCGATCGTGCCGGGGCCGCCGCGCCGGGAGAGGCCGGTGACGTCCCAGCCGCTCGTGCGCAGGTGTTCGGTGAGGGTGCGGCCGATGATCCCGTTGGCCCCGGCGACCAGTGCTGTCTTGCGTTCCATGTCTCCAGGCTCGGCTCACGCAATCGATAAGTCCAAGGCTTAGTTGTCACCAAGTCGATAAGCTGAGTTCATGACAAGCCTCCGGCAGCTCGAATACCTGGTCACGGTGGTCGACACCGGCTCGTTCACCCGGGCCGCCGAGCAGCTGCACGTGACGCAGCCCGCGCTGTCGCACCAGATGCGGGCGCTCGAGCGCGGTCTCGGCGGGCCGCTGCTGGAACGGCTGCCCCGGGCCGTCCGGCTCACCCCGATGGGCCGGGCGATGCTGCCGCACGCCAGGGCGGCGCTGGCCGACGCCGAGCGAGCGCGCTGCGCGGCCCGGCTCGCGTCCGGGACGACGGCGGGCGAGCTGCAGGTCGCCACGGTGTACTCGGTCAGCCTCGGTGTGCTGCCGCCTGCCCTGCGCGTGTGGCGCCGCGACCGGCCCGAGGTCGACGTCCGGCTGATCGAGTTCCGGCACGCCGACGAGCTGCGCGAAGCGATGGCCGCGGGCGAGGCCGACGTGGCGCTCGGCCCGCGGCCCGGCGACTGGGCGGGGCCGGTGCGGGAGCTGGGGGTGGAGGAGTTCGTCGTCGTGCTGCCCGCCGACGGCGCCGTCGAGGACGACGACACCGGCGAAGTCGACCTGGCCACGCTCGCCGGCTGCGCGTGGGTGCACTACGCCCCGGGCAACGGCCTGGCCGAGCTGGTCGACGCGGCCTGCGCGGCGGCGGGTTTCCGCCCCCGCGCGGCGGTCCGCACCGAGCAGACGGCGGCGGCGCCGATCCTCGCGGCGGCGGGTCTGGGCCCGGCCCTGGTCCCGGCGAACGTCCTCCCGGCCCGGTTCGACGGCCGGGTGCTGCGTCCGAGCGTGCCGGTCCGGCGCACGCTGACGGCCTACACCCGCGCGGCTCCCGACCCGCTGACCCGGGCGTTCATCGACACCCTCGCCAAGCACGCCACCGTCTCGTGAGTGAAAAAGCGGGTTCTAACCCGCTTTTTCACTCACGACCGGCCGCGGGAGAGGGCAGGCTGCCAGGGGTGGCCCGGTGGCAGGGCGTCCGCGAGCCAGTGCCGTTGCGTCGCGTCGAGCACCGGCAGGGCGGCGGCGAAGTCCTGCTCGTCCTTCGGGCGGGTGCCGTGGGCCTTGGCGTACAGCTGCACCTCCGGCGCCAGGTACGGGACGCCCTCCGCCGAGATGCGGCCGAGCAGGGCGATTTCCCGGCGCACCGCGGGGTTCCGGCGGGCGACCCACTCGTCGCCCTCGGCCCTGTCCAGCATGAACTGGATCCGCCACGGCGCGGCCGCCGACGGGCGGCACCACACGTCGTCGACGTCGTCGCCCAGGACCTCGCCGCGCGCCCACGGCCGCAGCGTGCCCGGTGGGTCCGCCGCCCACCACTCCCACGACGGCAGCGCCTCCTGGACGGCGTGCTGATCGCGCCGGAGCAGCAGGACGTCGACGTCGGCGTGCTCGCGGAACGCCCGGCCCACCGCCAGCTCGATCGCGTACCCGCCCGCGATCCACCACGGCAGGCGGACCTGCGCGAACAGCTCGGCCACCTCGGGCAGGGACGCGGGCTCCCAGCTCACGAGACGCCGATCCCCGCCAGCACCGGGCCGGTGAACGGCGTCGCCGTGACGTCGTGGACCCGCGACGCCCACACCGCGTGGCCGTGGCCCGACCACAGCGGGGCCACCGGCAGGTCGCGCAGCAGCTGGTTCTCCGCCAGCCGGTACAGCTCACCCGCCTCCTCCGGGGTGGCCGCCGCGCCGGCCAGCTCGAGGTTCTGGCGGAAGACGTCGTCGCCGTACCCCGAGGCCGTGGCCAGCTCGGAAAGCAGCTCGTACGGGCTCCCCGTGGCCAGTTTGACGTCCAGAGTGGACGGACCGTCGAGCTGGTCCGTGCGCGGGGCCGCCTGTGCCGTCACGGAAACGTCCAGCGCTTGGTGCAGCCCGACCACCAGGGTGCGCGTCCACGCCTCCGCGCCTGGTCCGAAGTAGACAGTGGTGCCACCGGGGAAGGCAGCCTGCTTCAGGAGCGCCTTGCCGGCCGCGGCGTCGAAGCTGCACGGGCGGCAGGTACCCGAGCGCTCGCCCGGCGCGTCCGCGGGCGGCAGCAGCGCCTTGGCCGGGTCGACCTGGTGCGCGAGCGGGCCGGCTTCCAGCGCCGCGCGGTCGACGCCGAGGGCGAAGCCGTGGCGGACCGTCGCGTCGGCGAACCGGGGATTCGCCACCGGGAACGCGAGGTAGCCCGCCTCCGGGAGCGCCCAGGTCGCGTGGTGGTCGTCGCCGAAGTCGGTGTGCATGGCTTCGTGCTTTTCGCCGGGGACCTCGGTCGCGAGGTCGAGCGTGCCCGCCTTGACCGCGTCGTACTGGGCGGCCGGTTCGCCGACGCGCAGCTCGATCTCCTCGGCCTTCCCGGTGCCGACGCGCTTGAGCATGCCGCCCGAGCCCGGCTTCCAGCCGCCGTCGAGCCGGTACGGGCCGTTGCCGACCGGTGCCTTCGCGAAGCCGTCCCAGTCGCGGGAGGCGAGCACCGACGCCGGCAGCGGGACCAGGCCGGGCGCGGCGAGCAGCGCGGGCACCTGGCCGGACGGCCGGTCGAGGGTCAGCGCGATCGTGTCCGGAGCCGTCGCGGTGATCTCGCGGGCCCGCAGGAGCTTCGTCAGCACCGGGGAGGACACCCACTGCTCGCCGGCGACCACCCGCCAGGTGTCTACATAGGACTGAGCGGTGACCGGCGTGCCGTCGTGGAACGTCGACGGCCGCAGCTTGACCGTCCAGTGCACCCGGTCGGTGCTCTCGATCGACGCCGCCGCGCGCGGCGTGACCTTCCCGGTCGCCGCGTCGTAGTCGGCCAGCGGGGTCCACAGCGCGCCGGTCACCAGCCGGCCCGCCTGGTCGGCGAGGTCGGCGGGCAGCAGCGTCGCGGGCTCCCGGATGCCGACGGACAGCACGCCGGGCCGGCCGGTTTCGGAACCGGAACAGCCCGTGACGGCGAGGGCGAGGACGGCGAACAGGGCGAGCAAGCGCATGCGCCAGTCCTACCAGTCAAGAGCCAACAAAAGACGGTTGTGTCCGGTTGATCTCCGTCGTACCGTTCGGTGGTCACGCTCGGAGCGTTCTGGGAGGTTTGCCGTGCGCACCTGGTTGCGGTCGTGCTTCGCCGCCGTCACCGTCAGCGCCACGCTCGTCGCGACCGGGCTCCCGGCCGCGGCCTGCGGTGAGGACGACAAACCAGCGGTTCCGGCCGCCCGGACGCTGGGCGACCCGGGGGCGGTCAAGAACGTCAAGGCGGTCGGCAACGTGCCCGACGCCGCCGGCGCCATCTCGATCAACTTCCTCGACTACGGGCGCCGTGACGTCATGGTCGTGTCCGGCGAGTTCGGGCTCAAGGTCTACGACCTGACGAAGAACCCGGCCGCCCCGAAGCTGGTCGGCCAGGTCAGCCTGCCCGGGCTGTGGGAGACTGAGGACACCGAGGTCGACCAGAACCGCAAGCTGGTGTTCCTCTCCCGCGACCCGCGGGCGTACGGCGGCACCACGCACACCGGCGAGTCCGGCATCTACGTCGTCGACGTCGCGAAGCCCGAGGCCCCGGCGATCCTCAGCTACGTCCAGGTGCCGGCCGGCCACACCACCAGCTGCGTCGACGGCTGCCGCTACCTGTGGACCGGCGGCCCGGCGAAGGCCGACAACCAGCCGGCGGACTGGGGCGGGCGGCCGATCTGGGTCACCGACATCCGCGACCCGAAGCACCCGAAGGTGAACCCGGAGCCGATCGAGCTGGCCCGCAACGACGGCAAGACCGACTACGTGCACGACGTGCAGGTCGACGCCGACGGCGTGGCCTGGGTCTCCGGCCGCGGCGGGGTGCGCGGCTACTGGACTTCCGGGATCCACCGCGACCCGCTGTCCGGCAAAATTCGCCGCGCGACCGCGCACGAGCCGATCCCGTACGCGGGCGGCGGCATCGCCGAGACGGCCGCGCCTTCCCGGTTCATGCACAACAGCTTCCACCCGGCAGGCCACCGCATCGGCGACGGCGCGTGGCGCGGCCAGGACCTGATCTACGCGACGGAGGAGAACTTCGTCGACGGCTGCGCGGGCGACGGCGTCCTGACGATTTCGTCTTTGAAGGGGTCGTACCACGGCGAAGGCTGGCGCTCGACGCCTTCGCAGCCCTTCCGCCTGCAGAGCGTCGGCACGTGGAGCGTGAACGGCCAGGAGGGCAGCGACCCGGCCTCGGACGACTGCTCGGCGCACTACTTCGACGTCCGCGGCAAGATCCTGGTGCAGTCGTTCTACGCGCAGGGCACCCGGTTCCTCGACGTCAGCGACCCGACGAACCCGCGGCAGATCGCGTACTACCGCCCGGCCGACGCGAGCGCATGGGCGCCTTACTGGCACGGGAAGTACGTGTACGTGGCCGACAACACCCGCGGTGTGGACGTCCTGCAGCTCACGAAGTAGGCCCTGAGGCACCGGAGGCCGCCGCCGAGTTCGCTCGACGGCGGCCTCCGGTGTGTTCTACTGCCGCAGCCAGACCGCGGTGTCCGTCGGCAGCTCGGTCGAAACCGGGCCGCTGGCCAGCAGGATCTCCCCGTCGGGCAACGGCACCGGCGAGGCCGAGAAGTTCAACGCGAACGTGAACTCCGTCCCCAGCCGGAACGCCAGCACCCCCTCGCCGAGCGACAGCCATTCGAGCGAGCCCGCCGGCAGATCCCGCCGCAGCCGCAGGCCGGTGCGGTACAGCGACAGCATCGACGCCGGGTCGGCCGCCTCCGCCTCGGCCGTGTAGTCCGCCCAGGCAAGCGGCTGTGGCAGCCAGGCCCCGCCGCTGCCGAACCCGAACGGCGGCTCGGTCCCGGACCACGGGATCGGGACACGGCAGCCGTCGCGGCCCGGGTCGGCGCCGCCCGTCCGGGCGAAGACCGGGTCCTGGCGCAGCTCGTCGGGGATGTCCAGGACCTCCCACAACCCCAGCTCTTCGCCCTGGTAGACGTACAGCCCGCCGGGCAGCGCGAGGGTCAGCAGCGCCGCCGCCCGGGCGCGACGGGTGCCCGCCTC
Organism: Amycolatopsis bullii; assembly: GCF_014654205.1. Taxonomy (GTDB): domain Bacteria; phylum Actinomycetota; class Actinomycetes; order Mycobacteriales; family Pseudonocardiaceae; genus Amycolatopsis; species Amycolatopsis plumensis. The sequence continues at coordinate 24,912 of NZ_BNAW01000023.1, read as the reverse complement.
GAGATCCACCGTTGCCGAGTGCAGGCGGTTCGCGAACGAGAAACCCGTGTCGCCCTGCCGTCCGTAGCGGGTGACGTGCCGGGTGACGTCGTGGTTCGACAGCACCCAGGCCGCGGGCGCGCCGACCTCGTCGTGGGCCTTCAGCGTCCGGTCGATGACGTCGCGGAAGCGCCGGCAGTCCCACGGGCAGACCAGGAAATCGAAGTTGAACGCCGAGTGCAGTTCGTCGCGGCGCAGGTACCGCGCGGCCCGCGCCATGTCCGGCAGCCACATCTCGCCGACCAGCACGCGCTCGCCGCCGTAGCTGTCGGCGATCTTGCGCCACGAGCGGTAGATCTCGTGCAGGCCCTCCTGGTCGGAGAACGGTGTCTCGTCGCCCTCGTCGACGTCGGGCAGGTGCGGGTCCTTGACCAGGCCGTCGGCGACGTCGATGCGGAAGCCGTCCACGCCGCGGTCGAACCAGAAGCGCAGTACGTCCTCGAACTCGGTGCGGATCTCCGGGTTGTCCCAGTTGAAGTCGGGCTGGCGGGAGCTGTAGAGGTGCAGGTACCACTCGCCGTCCGGCACGCGGGTCCACGCGGAGCCGCCGAAGCGGGACTTCCAGTTGTTCGGCGGCTCGCTGCCGTCCGGACCGCGGCCGGGCCGGAACCAGAACCGCTGCCGCTCCGGCGATCCCGGGCCCGCTTCGAGTGCGGCCTGGAACCAGCGGTGCTCGTCGGAGCAGTGGTTGGGCACGATGTCGATGATCACGCGGATGCCCCGGGTGTGGGCCTCGGATATCAGGTCCTCCGCCTCGGCGAGGGTGCCGAACAGCGGCTCGATGTCGCGGAAGTCGGCGACGTCGTAGCCGCCGTCGTCCATCGGCGACGGGTACCACGGCGTGAACCAGATCGCGTCGATCCCCAGGTCGGCCAGGTGGTCCAGCCGGGCGCGGACGCCGGCGAGGTCGCCGACGCCGTCGCCGTTGCCGTCCGCGAAGCTGCGGATGTACACCTGGTAGATCGCCGCGCTCCGCCACCAGCCGGTCTTGTCGGTCACGAAAGTGCCCCTCCTAGTCGATTGGGAAAGCTCAGCCCTTGAGGCTGCCGGCGGTCAGCCCGGCGAGGATCTGCCGCTGGAACACGAGGAACAGCGCCACCATCGGCAGGCTGGCCAGCACCATCCCGGCGACGAGCACGTTGAGCGGCATGTCGATCGCCACCCGCTGCAGCATCACCGAGAGGGTCTGCTTCCCGGTGTCCGGGAACACCAGCAGCGGCCAGATGAAGTCCTTCCACGCGGTGACCACCGCGAGGATCGACACCACGGCCAGGATCGGCCGCGAAATCGGCAGGATGATCCGCCAGAGCGTGCGCACCGGGCCGGCGCCGTCGAGGCGCGCGGCTTCGATGAGTTCGTCCGGGATCTGGTCGAAGAACCGCTTGAGGAGGTAGATGTTGAACGCGTTCGCCGCCGCGGGCAGCCAGACCGCGGCCGGCGAGTTGATCAGGTTGAGGTGCAGCAGCGGCAGGTCCGTCACCGTCACGTACGTCGGGACGAGCAACGCGGTCGCGGGTAGCATCAGCGTGGCCAGCATCAGCCCGAGCACGACGTTGCCGAACTTCGGCCGCAGTTTCGACAGCGCGAACGCGGCCGGGACGTCGATGGCCAGCTGCGCCAGCCACGCGCCGCCGGCGACGATCAGCGTGTTGAGGAAGTACTTGCCCAGGCTGAGCTGGTCCCAGGCGTCGGCGAACGTTTCCGGGTGCCACTCGTGCGGGACGAGCGTCGCCGGCGTCTGCGCCAGTTCCTGCGGCGACTTCATCGCGCCGGTGACGACCCAGTAGAGCGGGAACAGGAAGGCGAGGACGAAGATCGCCAGGGTGCAGGCGAACACGACACCGTAGATGAGCTTGCCGCGCGGGCTGCGCAGCGCGCCGGGGGAGACGAGGGTCCTCATGATCGGTCCGCCTTCCGCGTCAGCCGGACGTACCACGCCGAGAACACGCCGAGCGCCACGAACAGCAGCAGGCTCATCGCGCTCGCCGAGCCGAAGTCGTTGTAGACGAAGGCGTAGCGGTAGAGCAGCAGGAGCACGGTCACCGTCGAGTCGTCCGGGCCGCCGCCGGTCATCACGTACGGTTCGGTGAACACCTGCATGGTCGCGACGATCTGCAGCAGGAGCAGCACCAGCAGGACGAACCGGGTCTGCGGGAACGTCACGTGCCGCAGGCGTTTCCACAGCCCGGCGCCGTCGAGCTCCGCGGCTTCGTAGAGCTCGCCGGGGATGGTGCCGAGCGCGGCGAGGTAGATGAGCGTGGTGCTGCCCATGTTGGCCCACGTCGAGACGAAGACCAGGGACAGCATGGCGGTGGTGGAGGAGTCGAGCCACTGGCCGCCGGGCAGGCCGACCGCGCCGAGCGCGGAGTTGAACAGGCCGGGACCCGGGTCGTAGAACCACTTCCACATCAGCGCGGTGACCACGGGCGGCAGCATCACCGGCAGGTAGACCGCGAGCCGGAAGAACGCCTTGGCGTGGCGGAGTTCGTTCAGCAGCACCGCGGTGAGGAACGGGACGGCGAAACCGAAGACCAGCGCGAGCCCGGTGAACAGCAGCGTGTTGCGCCAGGCGACGCCGAAGAGCGGGTCTTCGAACAGCCGCGTGAAGTTGCCGAATCCGACCCACGTCGGCGCGTTGACGAAGTCGACCTGCTGGAAGCTCAGCAGCACCCCGCGCACGATCGGGTACCAGGAGAACAGCGCGAACACCACGAGCGCGGCGCAGAGCAGGCCGTACGCGGTGAGGTTCTCCTTGAGCTTGCGCTTCAGCCGGGTGCGGTTCGCCGGTGCTGCGGCCGGGCGCCCGGCCCGCGACGGTTTCGCCGCGGGCCAGGCGAGCAGGCTACTTGACCTGGGCGAGGACACTGTTGACCTTCGACGCGGCGGACTTCAGCTGCTCGTCGATGTTCGCGTTCTGGTCGGTCAGGACGGCCTGCATCACGCTGTCGAGCGCGGCGTAGATCTGCTGCGCGTTCGGCGGTTCGATGCTGCCCTTGATCCGGCTCGTCGTGTCCACATAGGACTTGTAGTTCGCGGCGGGAACGTTGGCGTACTTGGCCTTCAGGGCCAGCTGCTGTTCGCGGACGGCGCCGGTCCAGACGTCCGGCGTCGGCTCGGCGGGCAGGCCGACCGGCTGCTTGCCGTCCACGTACTGCTGGATGTGCTTCTCGAAGCGGTCCGGGTTGAGGTACTTCCACTGGATCCACTCGAGGCCGGCCTTGATCTTCTCCGGCGACGCCTTCGGGTTGATCATGTAGCCCTCGCCGCCGAGGAGGGTGCCCTGGCCGCCGGGCATGCCGGCGATGCCGTAGTCCTCGTACTTGCCGTTGAACTGCTTGACCAGCACCGGGACGTTGTCCGGGGCCGCCATGTACATGCCGAGCTGGCCGGCGCCCATCATGCGCTGGACGTCCTGGGCCTCCAGGAGCTGCTTGGCGCCCATGGAGTTGTCGGTCCAGCGCATGTCGTGCAGGTACTGGAGGGCTTTCTTGCCCTTGTCGTTGGCGAAGTCGGCGACCCACTTGTCGCCGTCCTTGCGCGCGATGTCGCCGCCCATCGAGTAGAGCCAGCCGGTCATGTGCCAGCCACCCTGGTTGTTCTTGCTGTAGTCGGCGTACCCGACGACCCCGTTGCCGAGCGCGGCGATCTTCTTCGCGGCCTCGCGGACTTCGTCCCACGTCTGCGGGGGCTGGTCCGGATCGAGCCCGGCCTTCTGGAACAGCGGGCGGCTGTAGAGCAGGCCCATCGTGTAGTTCATGGTCGGGAGGCCGTAGAGCTTGCCGCCCGCGTCCCGGAAGTTGTCGAGCAGTTCCGGCTTGATGTCGTTGACGTGCGGAACGCTCTTCGCGGCTTCGGTGATGTCGGCGGCCTGGTGGCGGGCGATGATCTGCGCCGGATCGGTGAAGTAGACGTAGTAGACGTCTTCGAGCTGCCCGCCGGCGAGCTTCGCGGAGAACGTCTTCGGGTCCATGAACCCTTCGTGCGGATCGATGTCGATGTTCGGGTGCGCCGCCTCGAACTCCTTGACGTCGGCGTCGAAGACGCTGCGCTCGAACGGCTGGCTGGTCGGCGGTTGGCCGGTGACGGTGATCTTGACCTTGCCGCCGGTCTGGGCCGCGGTGTCGCCGTCCCCGCAGGCGGCTGCGGTGAGGGCAAGGGTGCCGGTGGCGATCAGGCACAACACCCGACGGGCGGCGGTTCTGGACCAGGGACTGCTCATCTCAAGCCTCTTCTCGGGGTCGCGACGGCTGTCACGTGATTGCGGTCACTCTAAAGTGGCAGACCGGATCGGCGCAATAAGCCGACGAGACTTTGCAAGTTACGAACAGGCGATGGTTGTCCACAGGAGGAGTGCGATGTGGGCAGGGAGGCTGCGACGGGGGTCTTTTCCGGCTTTGTGTCGGAGGGGGCCGATAAGCTGGACATGGGCACGGCCCCCAGGGAGGGCGGGGAGTTCGGCCGGGCCAGTGGCTGTGCTCCTCAGCTGCCCCACCGGCACGAACGGGACGCTGACGCCCGAACCCGCACCCCACCCAGGCCTCCCCACCGCCCCGATCCGAAGCCAGAACACGGCCGGTGGCGCCGGGTCAAGGCACGCTTTCCCGCCTTGACGCGGTACTGCCGGCCGTAGTCACAATCGCGGCTTCGGGGTGGTGGGCACCAAGCTGCCAGCCGGTCAGGAAGCCCTGGCTTGTCGGCCAAGGCGACCTGACACCCACCCAGGTCAGCCGCACCTTCGGACCAAGCCCACCGGCAGACCCCGGCTTCCACCCCGGATCGCCGCTGCGGCGACCGACTGCCGGAACCCTGGCCGAGGGGCGGGGAGTCTCCGGCGGCGAGAACCAGCCGGCCGGGCCAGGCAGGCGCACAAAAGAGCGCGACGGCTCGCAAGCCGTCGCGCTACTCGAAACCGCAGATCAGGCGGTGCGCCGGGCCGTGGACCCCCGTACCACCAGTTCCGGCGCGAACAGCAGCTCCTCCGCCGCCACCTCGCCGCCGTTGATGCGCTTGACCAGCAGTTCCACCACCGCGCGGCCCATGGCCTCGATCGGCTGCCGGGTGGTCGTCAGGGGCGGGTCGGTGCAGTTCATCAGGGCCGAGTCGTCGTAGCCGACCACCGAAATCTCCTCCGGCACCGACCGGCCCTGCCGCCGGGCCGCGCGGATCGCGCCCAACGCCAGCAGGTCGCTCGCGCACAGCACCGCCGTCGCGCCGCGGGGGTACAGGCGGGCCGCCGCCGCGTGGCCGCCCTCGATCGAAAACATGCCGTGCTCGACCAGCTCGTCCAGTACCGGCAACCCCAGCTTCGCCGCATACGAGCGGAACGCCGACAGTTTCCGCTGCGACGGCACGTGGTCCGAGGGCCCGAGCACCAGGCCGATCTTCTCGTGGCCGAGCGAACTCAGGTGCCCGACGACCTGCTCGACGGCCACGGCGTCGTCGCACGAGACCTGGGGCAGTCCGAGGTGGTCGACCGCCGCGTTGATCAGCACCGTCGGCAACCGGCGCTCGACGAGGTGGTGGTAGTGGGTGTGGATCGCGTCCGCCTGCGCGTACAGCCCGCCGGCGAACACCACCCCCGACACCTGCTGCTGCAGGAGCAGCTCGACGTACTCGGCTTCGGACACCCCGCCCGCCGTCCGGGTGCAGAGCACCGGCGTGAACCCCTGCTGGGCGAGCGCGTTGCCCATGATCTCGGCCAGCGCCGGGAAGATCGGGTTCTGCAGCTCCGGCAGCACCAGCCCGACCAGGCGGGCGCGCTCGCCCCGCAGCTGGGTGGGCCGCTCGTACCCCATCACGTCCAGCGCGGTGAGCACGGCGGCACGGGTGCTCGCCGACACCCCCGACCGGCCGTTGAGCACCCGGCTGACCGTGGCTTCGCTGACCCCCACCTGGCGGGCGACTTCGGCAAGACGACGCGTCATGGCCGAAACTTTACAGCAACCGAGCGCAAAAGCACGACGTGCGGAACCGGTGCGGACCCGGTGATAAATCGTCACGGCACCCGCACATCCCGTTCCTAGCTTGGCCGTCGTGACCAGCACCCTCGACCGCACCACCACGTCTCGCGGGCTCAACGCGCTCTTCGCCGCCGCCCTCCTCCTCGCCGCCTACCGCGGGTTCCGGCTGCCGGGCGACTGGGCCGTGACGCTGGAGGCCGTTTCGCTGACCGACGGCTTCCACCGCCGGTTCCTCGTCGGCACCCTGCTCCACCCGCTCGCCCTCGCGACCGGGTACGCGTACTGGGTGTTCGCGGCCGCCGCGTTCGCCGTCCTCGCCGCGGTGCTCGGGGTGGTGGCTGTCGCGTTCGCCCGCGCCCGTCACCCGGCCCGGAAGCTCCTGGTCGCCGGCTGGTTGCTGCTGCCTTCCGGCGGGTTCCTCTTCCACGAGGTCGGCTACTTCGACCAGGTCCTGTACCTGCTGCTGTTCGCCGCGCTGTGGCAGCTGCCGCGCCGGCCCGCGGTGGCCTCCGGGCTGATGACCGCCGCGGTGTTCACCCACGAGATCGCGGCCCTCACGGTCCTTCCCGTCTTCGCGATCGTGCTGTTCCGGCGGTTCCCCATACGCACCACGGCGATGCTGCTCGTGACGCCGGTCGTCGCGGAACTCGCCGTGCTCGCGCTCCCGGCGTCGGGCCCGGGCGCGGTCGCGCGGCTCGAAACCGCGCTGGCCGCCGCGGACTTCACCCCGCGAGCCGACGCGCTGGCCTTGTTCGAACGCACCCAGAGCCAGAGCTGGCAGCTGTATTCGATCACCGAGGTGCTGCTGTACGTGGCCCCGATCTTCGCCGTGGTCGTGTTCGGTGCGCTGCTGCAGCGCCTCGACGCGCTCGCCGTCGCGGCCGTCGCGGCGCCCGCGTTGCTCGCCTTCGCCGGCTGGGACTGGGCGCGCTGGGGCTTCCTGCTCGTCGTCAACTTCGCTGTGGTGCTGTGGCTGAGCCCGGCGCGGGACCTCCGCCCGCTCCCGCTGCTCGCCGCCGCGGCGCTGCTCGCCTCCCTGCCGCTGCCGTACTTCGACGGGCTGCACCCGCGCGAGCTGACCGCCGCTCAGGCGTTCTCGACGCCCCGGGGGAGCCGCACGGTGAACACGGCACCGCCGTCGTTGTGCACCGCGAGCGAGCCGCCGTGCGCCAGCACGTTCTCCCGGGCGATCGCCAGCCCGAGTCCGCTGCCTTCGGTCGCCTGACGCGCGTGGTCGCCGCGGGTGAACCGGTCGAACAGGAGCGGCAGCAGGTCCTCCGGGACCCCGGGACCGGCGTCGGCGACGCGCACGACGACGTCGTCACCGGTTCCGTCGAGGGTGACCGTCACCGGGGCGGCCCCGTGCCGGACGGCGTTGCTCAGCAGGTTCGCCACCACGGTGTGCACCCGCCGCGGGTCGGCGACGACCGTGACGTCCCCGCTCGCCGTCACGGCGGCCTCGACGCCGGTGACCTCGGCGGCGTCGGCGACCAGGTCGGCGAGGTCGACCGGCGCCAGCCTCAGGTCGGCCTTCCCAGCGTCGAACCGGGCGATTTCGAGGAGGTCTTCGACGAGCTTGGCGAGCCGCCGGGCCTGGGTGCCGAGGATTTCGGCGGCGCGGGTGCGGGTGGCGGGCTCGGAATGGTCGAGGCTGTCGACGGTGGCGATCATCGAGGCGAGCGGCGTCCGCAGGTCGTGGGCGACGTCGGCGACGAACCGCCGCTGCTGGCGGTCTTTCGCGTGCAGTTCGTCGATCGACTCGCCGAGCCGGGCCGCCATGGTGTTGAACGACCCGGCGAGCGCGGCGATCTCGTCCCGGCCCTTGACCGGCACGCGGGTCTCGAGCGCGCCCGCGCCGAGCTCGTCGGCGGCCGTGGACAGCGCCTTGATCGGACGGCGGATCCGGCGGCCGATCAAGAACGCGACGCCGGCGCCGAGCACGCTGACCCCGAGTGCGATGCGGACCAGCTTCCAGCGCAGCTCGGTCAGGTCGCCGTCGAACTGGCTGAAGTCGAAGAACTCGACGAGGTGGTAACCGTCCTTCGGCAGGTTCGCGTTGACCACGAACACCTTCCGGCCGGTCCGCGGCACTCTCGTGTACGCCACGCCCATCTGGTCGGGCCCCCGCTGGCGGAACAGCTCGTCGCGGACGGCGCCCAGCATTTCGAGCTTGTCGGGCGCCGGGATGGTCGCGGGCAGGGTGCCGGCATCGATGGCGTTGCGCACGACCGCGACCGGGCCCCCGGGCCGTTCGGTTATCAGCGCCCAGTCCGGGTTGGGGCCGAGGTGGTCGGCGACGGTGCCCAGCGACACGGCGGTGTCGTCCGGCGAGAACTCCACGATGGCCTTCCGGTCGGCCGCCGCGTTCCGCACGGACGAGAAGGCGAACCGGCCCAGTGCTTCGTCGGCCTGCACCTGGTAGGCCGAGTAGGCCATGACCGCGGTCGCCGTCGTGGTCACGCCGACGATCGCCGCGACGATCCGCGTCCGCAGGCTGACGGCCGGGAGCCTCACTTCGTCACCAGGCGGTAGCCGAGGCCCCGGACCGTGCGCAGCAGGACCGGGTTCGCCGGGTCGTCCTCCACCTTCGCCCGCAGCCGCGCGACCGCCGCGTCGACGATCCGCGAATCACCGACGTAGCCGTAGTCCCAGACCCGCTTGAGCAGCACCTGACGGCTCAGCACCTGGTTCGGGTGCTCGGCGAATTCGACGAGCAGCCGGATCTCCGTGGCCGTCAGCGCGAGTTCGTCGCCGCCGCGGGTGACGCTCATCGCGGCGGCGTCGATCTCCAGCTCGCCCACGCGCAGCAGCCCGGCTTCCGGCACGGCCGGCTGCGCGCGGCGGCCGATCGCCTTGATCCGCGCGTCGAGCACCCGCGGCTCGGCCGGTTTGACCACGTAGTCGTCGGCGCCGCACTCGAGCCCGGCCACGACGTCGATCGGGTCGCCGCGCGCGGTCAGCAGCACGATCGGCAGCCGGCTGCGGGCGCGGATGCGGCGGCAGACCTCAAAACCGTCGATGCCGGGCAGCATGACGTCGAGGAGGACGAACTCGGCGTCGCCCAGCGACGTCAGCGCGTGCTCGCCGGTGGGGGCGTGGACGACGTCGTGGCCCAGTGCGCGCAACGCCAGCGAAAGCGCTTCGGCCAGGGCTTCGTCGTCTTCGACGAGCAGCAGACGTGGCACTGGTCCTCCCCGGGATGATCTCCCGGCGAGATTAATGCAGGGCACGGCGGCCCGGCGGTTCCGTGCGGAACCGTCGAGCCGCCGTGCCCTTTCGTCACACTGTGCCGGCCGGGATCAGGCCGCGGCCACCTCGAACTCCGACACCTGACCGGCGGGCCAGCCGGTGTTGCCGGTGAACGTCAGCCGCACGAACCGCTGGGACGTCGTCGCGAAGGACACCGACGCCGTGTTGCCGGACGCCGGATCGAACGCGTAGCCGCGCGAGCCCACCAGGGTCGTGTACGAACCGCCGTCGGTGCTGCCGGAGATCGTCACCGTCTGGGTGCGCGCGCCCCAGGCCGAGGACGGCGGCAGCTTCAGCGTCACCTTGTTGATCGACGAGGCCGTGCCCAGGTCCACCGTCAGCGTCTGCGGGAAGGCGTTGTTCGTGCTCTCCCAGTAGGAGTTCGCGTCGCCGTCGTTCGCGTTCGACGGCGGGAACCCGCCCTGCGACCCGGACGCGCTGATCGCCTTCCCGCGGGCGATGTTCGAGCCGGGCTGCTGCGGCTGCTGCGGGCCCGAGTTCGGCGCGGGCCAGGTCGAGCAGTCGCTCCAGGTGCCGGTCCAGCCGCTGTTGCCGGAGCCGCTGAAGGTCATCCGCGGGATCGACGCCGGGTAGGGGCAGTTGTACGTCCCGGTCACGCCGACGCCGGAGGCCGTCAGGTTGCTGATCGAGACCGAACCCTGGGTCTGGGACTGGGCCACGAACGTGCCGGCACCCTGCACCGAAACGCCGTCGATCGTGATGCCCTGGATCGGCTTGCCCGCGCCGTTGCCGTCGATGAACTGGATGGCCTCGTACGGGCTCTGGATCGCGGTGAACCCGGTCACGCGGATGGTCACGCCGGTGATGGCCTGGTCGCGGGCGTCGAACCACAGCGCGCCGACGCCGAACTGCCAGTTCGGGTCGAGCGCACCGGCCCGCAGCGCGGTGTTGTTCGACAGCGTGACCGTGCCGCTCAGGGGGACCGAGTTGAACCGGTTCGCCACCAGGTAGCCGCCGCCGAGGGCGTTGGTGTCTTGGACGAGGTTGCCGCTGACTGTGTTGTTCGACCCGCCGTACAGCGCGATGCCGTTGGCCAGGTTCGGCTGCACGACCGTGTTGTTCGCGATGGTGTTGCCCGAGTCGGCCTGGCCGTTGGACCACAGCGCGAGCCCGTCGTCGCCGTTGTTGCGCAGGTAGTTGTTGCGCAGCGTCGAGTTCGTGACCGCGCCGTCGAAGTTCACGCCGTCGGCCTGGGTGTCGAGGATGCGGTTGTTCTCGATGGTGACGTTCGACGACGCGCCGTTCATCAGCCACAGCCCGCACTTCGTGTCCTGGATCCACAGGCCGGATACGACCGATCCGTTGCCGAGGACGCCGTGGAACGCGTTGTCGGGACTGCCGTCGTTGCGCTCGGTCACGTCACCGAACACCGCGAAGTCGTACAGCTTGATGTTGCCGGACGCGCTGCCGTTGTTGAAGATGTTGTTGCCGTGCAGCACGGTGTACCACTGTCCGGCGCCGCGGACGGTCGTCTGGTCGATCTGCAGGGCCGATCCGATTTCGAACCGCCCCGACGGAACCCACACCTCACGCCCCTGCGAACGGGCCGCCGAGAATGCGGTGCGGAACGCCTGCGAGTCGTCCGACGAGTCGTTGGGCGTGGCGCCGTAGTCGGTCACCGACAGCGCGTTCGCCGGTTTCGTGCCCGCGCCGCCGACCTGCTCGAAGTCGGCGAGGTCGATGGTCGCCTGGCCGACGTCCCCGGAATCGGCCTGCACGCGCACCTTCGCGCCGGCCGCCAGGTTCTGGCCCAGCAGGAGCCGGGCGTCGTCGAAGAAGTGGTGCGTCTTCGCGCCGGGGATCCAGCCGGTGTCCACATAGGAATAGCGGGAGGAGACCGGCAGGGCCAGCCTGGTCCCGTTGACCAGCACCGTGAGACGGCCGGACGAACCGTCCGGCAGGTTGTAGTGGACGTTGATCGAGTTCGCCGCGGCGGGCAGCGTGAACTCGACGTACTGGCCGGTCGTGATCCGCACGGCTTGGCGTCCGGAGGCCTCCGAGGCGATCGACGCCTGCGTGTAGTCGGGGCCGACGGCCGAGCCGTTCGTCGCCGAGCACTCGGCCTCGACGGTCCGGAAGGGCACACTGGCGCCGCCGGACGCGGTGGTGGGACAGGTGGCCGCGGCGGCCGGAGTGGCGCCGGAGAGCACGGTCAGGCCGGACGCGGCGAGCGCGGCGGCGAGCAACGCCGGAATGCGGGACATCGTCATCACCTCTCAGGAGGAATAGGCTTCGAGTTCGGACAGCTGCCCGGCGGGCCAGCCGGTGTTGCCGGTGAAGGTGAGCCGCAGGGTGCGCACCGAGGCCGCCGGGAAGGTCACGGTTGCGGTGTTGCCGGACGCGGGGTTGAACGAGTAGCCGGCCGCGGCCTTGATCCCGTCGACCGAGATCGTCTGCGTGCGCGTGCCCCACGCCGAAGACGGCGGCAGCTTCAGCACCAGCCGGGAGACGCTGACCGTGCTGCCGAAGTCCACCGTGAGCGTCTGCGGGAAGGCGTTGTTCGTGCTCTCCCAATAGGAGTTCGCGTCGCCGTCGACGGCGTTGCCCGGCGGGAAGCCGCCCTGCGAGCCGGACGCGCTGACGCTCTTGTGCAGCGCCAGGTTCCCGCCCGGCTGGGTCGGCGTGGTGGTCGGCGGAGTCGTCGTGCCGCCGTTGTCCGAGCCGTACACCGGCGCCGGCCACGAGCCGCAGTACGTCGTCGTCCAGCCGGAGTTGCCGCCCTGGTCGGCCAGGCCGCTCATGGCGTCCGGACCCATGCAGTTGTAGACGCCCGCGCGGCCGATCCCGGTCGCGACGACGTTCTTCACCGACCCCGACGGCTTCGACTGCAGCTGCCAGGCGAACGTGCCGGCACCGGTGATCCGGACGCCGTCGAAGTGCACGTCCGTGGTGGCGCCGTCGATGAACTGGATCGCCTCGTAGTTGTTGTCCACCAGGTCGTTGTCCGTGACGTCGATGCGGCCGGTGATGGCCGAGTCGCGGCCGTCGAACCACAGGGCGCCCACGCCGAACTGCCAGTTCGAGTCCAGCACGCCGGTGCGGATCGCCGTGTTGCGCGCGACCGTCGTCGTTCCCGACAGCGGCACGGCGCTGAACCGGTTGGCGATGTGCAGGCCGCCGCCCTGGTCCTGGTTGTCGGCCACGACGTTGTCGGACACGGTGTTGTCGTGCCCGCCGTAGACCGCGATGTTGTTGGCGAGGATCGGCAGCAGCACGGTGTTGAAGGAGAACGTGTTGTGGTGGTCGGCGTCGTGCTCGGACCACATCGCCAGGCCGTCGTCGCCGGTGTTGCGCAGGAAGTTGTTCGTCACCACGGTGTTGCTGATGCCCTGGTGCAGGTTGAGCCCGTCGGCGGTCTGGTCGAGGATCCGGTTGCCGGACACGGTGAGCCCGTCGAACGGCCCGTCGAGCCACAGCCCGACCTTCGTGTGCTGCAGCCACAGGTTCTGCACGACCGAGCCGCCGCCCAGTGCCCCGCCGATCGCGTTCGACTGGTCGCAGTCCACGCGCGCGTCGACCTGGCCGATGATCGCGAAGTCGTAGAGCTTGACCGCGCTGCTGACGCCCGGCACGGCCGGGTTCCCGGGATACGTCGGCGTTCCGCAGCTCGCCGGTTCGCCCTTGCCGAAGATCCCGGCGCGTGGCCCGGTGAGCACCGAGTACCAGGGTCCGGCGCCGCGGATCGTCACCTGGTCGACGGTGATGTGGTGGCCGAGGGTGAAGGTGCCGGACGGGATCCAGACTTCCTTGCCCTGGCTCTTCGCGGCGGCTACGGCGGCGTCGAACGCGCCCGCGTCATCGGTCGTGTCGTTCGCGGTGGCGCCGTAGTCGGTGACGGACACCGAGTTCGCGGGCCGTGCGGCGGCCGCGCCGACCTGCTCGAAGTCGGCCAGGTCGATGGTGGCCGGGGTGACGTCACCCGCGTCGACCTGCAGCTTGATCTTGGTGCCGGCCGGGTAGGACGTGCCGAGCAGCGCGCGGGTTTCGTCGTAGAAGTGGTGCGCGTGGCCGTCACCCGGGTTGTTGGTGAACGGGTACGAGCCGTAGTACCAGGCCCACTTCGACGTCAGGGCGATGTCCCGGTTGTGGGTTCCGCCGACGTACAGCGAGATCGTCCCGGTGACGGCATCCGGGACGCTGTACCGGAAGTCGATCGAGTTCGCCGGCGCGGTGAGCGTGAACTCGACGTACTGGCCTTGGCCGGACAGCGTCACCGCCTTCCGGCCGGAGGCTTCGCCCGCGAGGGTGCCCGCGGCCCGGTTCGGGCCGATGACCGCACCGTTCGTGGCGGCGGTTTCCGCTTCCTGTTCGACGAAGGGAACGGTCGCGCCGCGCCCGGCGGCGACCGCCCCGGCCGGAACCGCGGCGACGGTGGCGCCGGCCGCGGCGACGACCGCGGCGGCGAGGGCACCGAACCGGAACTTGGGCGCACTGAACACAGAGCTGGGAGACATGGGCAGCACTGGCCTTTCCGCAGCTGGTGGGGACCTCTGTGATCGGGATCATACGAATCGTGGACAAGAAATCGCAATAGTCGAACGAACTTACGCAAGTTTGCGACAGGAATTGACGATTGAGCCGCACGCCCGACGTCCGCTTACGCCCGGCGGAGCAACGCCTCCGCCGGTGGTCCGCGCTGATAGTTTTCCGTCATGAGCCAGCGACGTGCGGACGGGAGCGCCGGGGACGCCGACTACGGCGCCATCGGCGGGGTCTACACCGACTACCGCAAGCCGGATCCCCGGATCGGCCGGTACATCCTCGACGCGCTGGGGGATGCCCGGACCGTGCTGAACGTCGGCGCGGGCGCGGGCGCGTACGAACCCGAAGATCGTGAAGTGACCGCCGTCGAGCCGTCGGCGTCGATGCGCGCGCAGCGCCCGGCGGGCCTGCCGCCGGCGGTCGACGCCGTCGCCGAGAAGCTGCCGTTCCCGGACCGGGCGTTCGAGGGCGCGATGAGCACGTTCAGCGTGCACCAGTGGAACGACCTGTGGGCCGGCCTCAAGGAGATGCGCCGCGTCACCCGCGGCCCGATCGCCATCCTGACCTGCGACCCGGATCGGCTGCGCCGCTTCTGGCTGCTCGACTACGCCCCCGAGGTGATCGAGACCGAAGCGCGGCGCTACCCGTCGGTCGACGACATCGCCGACGGCCTCGGCGGCCACACGTCGATCATCGGAGTCCCGATCCCGATCGACTGCACGGACGGCTTCAACGAGGCCTACTACGCCCGCCCGGAACGTCTCCTGGACCCGGGCGCCCGCCTGTCGTGCTCGGCCTGGAGCTTCGTCGACGACCGCGTGCACCACCGTTTCGCGGCGGAACTCCGGCACGACCTCGACGACGGCACGTGGGAACGCCGGTACGGCAGGCTGCGGGAACAGCCGTCGTTCGAAGGCTCGCTGGTGCTGGTGGTGTCGGACCCCACGGCGTGACTCCGCCGCGGGGTCCCCGGCTCGCTGCTTACTCGGCCAGCAGCTCCTGCAGCTCCCGCACCGCCACAGCGAGCTCGTCCGCAAAGCGGTACATCTCCGCCGACACGTGCTTCGGCGTGCTCAGGTAGATGTTCCACCGATCCGGCAGCAGCACGTACGCGATCCCGATGCACTGCGGGCTGGTCGAGCCGAACCCGAAGTACTGGATGTTGACCGACGGCGCCGAGCTCGTGCTCAGGAAGTCGTCGCGCATCTTCAGCCAGCCCGGTGAGGAGTACAGCGGCAGGTCCGTCGCTTCCCCGTGGCGTTTCGCGATCAGCTGCAGCTCCCACAGATGCTGCTCCGGCGCGTCCCCGGCCTGGCACTCCTTCGCCCGCGCGACGTGCTTCGCCGCGGCCTCGCGGAACGCCGAGCGCTTCTCCTCGCGAGAGGCATCTGACGTCATGACGTCGACGAAGCGCACGACCTCCGGCGTCACGACCCGCATGGCCTCGGTCCGGCCGTTCTGGAACTGCCGGGTCGCGATCGACTCGTACGTCGCGCCCGTCAGGCCCTTCGCGCGACGATGCGCCAGCTGGTACGACATCTGCGCGAAGGCGTCCGGGGACATCCCGAGCTCCTTCGCCCGATTGGCCCCGAAGTCGAACGACACCGTCTGCGTCGCCGTCGCGTCCGCGTACGCCTTGAAGGCCGCGGCGGCCGCGCGTGCGTCTTCGCGGAGGGCGTCGGTCAGCGTGAACTCGACGACTTCGTAGCCCGGGACGCCGTCCGCCGGCGTGCGCTCCTCGCGCGAGCCGCTCAGCAGCGCGTCGGTGAAGCCGAGGATCGTCGTGCCGTCGAGTTCGCAGTGCTCGACGTTGATCCCCGCGGTGCCGTCCTCGAACACGATCAGCGACACGGCCTTGTCGTACCAGCGGTTGTCGCCGTACAGCAGCCGGTTGCCCGCTTCGAGGGCGTCCGGCGGCGTGAAGTCGTCCAGGCACAGGCAGAACAACGCGGTCTCGATGGTTTCCAGCGCGGCGGCGTTGCCCGCGTCGAGCAGCGCGGCCCGCGAAGCGGCCCACTCGGCACGCGCCTTCGTGGTGAAGGACCCGGCCGGGACGTCGGTGACGTGGTCGTCCTTGAGGATCGCGCGCAGCCCGTCGGCCAGCTGCGCCGGCGAGTACGGGCGGCCGTCTTCGGCGAGGACGTCCATCCGGAACGGCGTGCCCTTCGAGAACACGACGATGTGCCGCTCGGGCGACGGGTACCGGGTGCGCGCGGTGTCGAGCAGCTCGCCCGGGATCCGCGTCGCGGAGAACAGGTACTGGTGCTGCACCATCGACTGCGGCGTGCCGCGCAGGAGCACCGGCGGGACGAGTTCGCGGTCGAGCTTCAGCTTGTAGTCCACGGCGCCCGCGGTCAGCTCGGCCGCGCGCTCGACCTGGCCGAGCGGGGAGTCCTGGAACAGGAAGAAGAAGTTGGCGTTGAGCGCGATCCGGTCGCGGCGGCCGAGGTAGCGGTACGGCCAGAACGTGTCGAGCCAGCTGCGCACGCCGGGCGAGCGGTCGTACTCCTCGAGCCGGGCCTGCAGCTCCGGCCCGGGAGACGCCAGGAACGCCGCGACCGCCGCTTCGGTTTCCACCTGCTCGGGCAGCGTCAGCAGCGGGGCGCACCACTCGAGGAACCGGTGGCAGCTGTCCTCCAGCGTGGGGAGCGGGACGCGGGGGAGCCGGTCCTCGTTGCCGAAGGTGCGGGTGGACCATTCCGGACTGCTCACGGTCATCCTTCTTCGTCGGGGAGTTCGAGTTCGGGCAAGCCTGCAGGACGGGAAACATACAGCTGCGCGTAGAGCCACCCGTCGGACTCCAGCCCGGTGGGGTCGACCCCGGCCGCGCTCAGCGTGTCCAGGATCTGCGTCTGCTCTTCGGCGGAGGCGAACTGCCGCTGCCGGAACACCCCGCCGACGCTCGTGGTCTCGTACCCCAGCTCGGCGAGGGTGTCGGCGATCGGCTCGTAGGAGAACATCCGCAGCACGAAGTGCGCCATCCACGGCCGCGAGCCGCGCGCGACCCGGGACAGCGTCTTCTCCGTGACGTACCCGACGCAACCGGTCGAGATGACGAGGTCGACGTCGTCCAGGAGCTTCTGCTGGGTGCTGTCCGGGTCGTCGCGCTCGAGGTCGGCGTGGATCGCTTCGTCGAGGAAGCCGGCGGAAAGCGCGTACTCCACGGCCGGGGCCGAGCTGTCCAGGCCGTAGAACTTCGGGCCGCCGGGGCGCACGCGCTTGCGGTCCGCCTCGACCAGCGCCGCGTGGTCCAGCGCGCGCACGGCCGGGGCCGTGTAGTGGGCATAGAGGTCGTCCATCGTCGCTTCGCAGCGCTGGAGGGCCGCGTTGATGCCGTACGAGCAGCCGACGTCGAGCACGGTGGGCCGCTCGGCGGGGTGCGCGGCGATCAGCTTCGCGAAGTACGGCTTCGCCAGCTGCGGGATTCCGTAGCCGACGCGCTTGAGCGTGCCGAAGAACGGACGCGGGTCGGGCGCGGTGTAGATGTGGTCGAAGGAGATCTTGCCGGTCGAGTCGAAAGGCACGGGCCAGCTCCTAGTCGAGCAGTTCGTCGCCGCGGGCGGTCCGCTCCGCGAGGTGGGCGGGCAGGACGCGGCCGAACAGCTGGCGCGTTCGCTCCGCGCTGCCGATGACCCCCGGGCGCTCGCTGTAGGCGAAGATCGCGGAGTGCCGCGCGGTCGCCCCTTTCACGGTGCTCACGCGGTGCAGCGCGAAGCGTCCTTTGAACAGCTGGAGATCACCGGGCTGCAGGTCCAGGCGCCGGACCGGCCCGGTGTCGCCGGCCAGCACCGAGCGCACGGCGGCGAAGTTCTCGTCCGCGGCGGACCGGATGTTCGGGCAGTACTCGAAGGTCCCGCCGTCCGCCGCGGCCTGCGTCAGCATGCTCACGGTGTGGGTGTTCGTGTCGAAGTGCCACGGGTGCGCGCGGCCGGGCGCGATCACGTTGAGCGTCAGCCCGGACAGCGGGTCGGCGAGTTCGTGCAGCTCCGGCAGCCCGAAGCAGTCGGCGACGAACCGCTGGAACACCGGGCTCGTGTAGAGCCGGCTGATGATCGACGACGCCGGGATGCGGTCGCGCGCGACGAAGGCGTTGCCGCGTTCCATGATCGTCCGGCCGGGGTGGTCTTCGGGCAGCGGCTCGCCGATCGCGGTGTTGTAGGCGTTGACCTGTTCGATCTTCGTGTAGGCGTGCGGTTCGAGTGCGGCGCACTCGGCGCGGAGCACCTCGTGCAGTTCGGGGCGGATGAAGTCGGTGAGGACGCTGCAGCCGACGGCGGCGAGGTCCGCGCGCGTGCGCTCGACCGTCTCCCGCCAGGCGTGCCCGCCCGGGTCGGTGAGCGGGTAGCGGCCGGTGTCGACCATTTCCAGTGGCGCTACGGAGGTGCTCATCGTCGAGGTCCCTTCCGGCGGGTGAAGGAACAGAGGTAGCACAGAAGCCCGCTGGTCAACCGTCGGTTTGTGAGCGGTGACACACGGTCGTCAATGGCCGGTTTTCGTCGCCCACGCGCTGAGCTTGACCGTGTCGGTGGTGCCGAGGTCGGTCTCCAGGGGCTGCTTCTGCACCGGCTCCCCGGGTATCGGGACGACCGCGATCGCCGCGCCGGTGTGCCGGCCGCCGCTGGTGACGGTCGCCGACCAGGCGAGCACCGACAGCGCCTTCTCACCCGGCTGGAGCGTCAGGTCCTGCGGTCCCGGATCCGGGGCGAAGTAGGACGTCTCGTGCAGGACCTGGACGTCGAGCGGGCTGCCGTCGCCCGCCAGGACCTTCAGGTCCGGGTAGCCGGTGACCTTCCGCGGCACGGTGTCCCGGTTGGTCAGCGTCAGGACGCTGGCGCGGTGCCCGAGGCCCGCTTCCACCTGGCCGACCGAAAGGGACAGCCCGCCCTGCGGCGGCGGCCCGTACGTCGGGCTCGGCGGCGGGGTGGGTGTCGGAGCGGGTGGCGGCGTACTGCCGCAACCCGCGAGAAGCACTACGGCGAGAAGCGGTGCGAAGCGAGAAACCCCCATGCGGCGCAAGGCTAGCGGACGCAGTGAATGACTCATTCCTGACGTCGGACGCCAGGAATGAGTCATTCACTGCGTTGCTTCACGGGGTCAGCAGCGGCAGGAGCGGCTTGCGCACCTGCGTCGCGACGCCGTCCGACGCCGCCGCCGCGGCGAGCCGCTCGGCCGACGGCCGTCCGTAGCCCGTCGTGCGCTGGACCAGCGGGCGGCCCAGCGGCTCGACCATCGCGCGCATGTCGCTGATCGTCTTGTACGACCCGTGCGAGGCGCCCGCCATCCGGCTGATCGTCTCTTCCATCAGCGTCCCGCCGATGTCGTTGACGCCGCCCTGCAGCACCGCGCGGCTGCCCTCCTCGCCGAGCTTCACCCAGGAGCTCTGGATGTTGTCGATCATGCCGTGCAGCAGCAGCCGGGCCAGCGCGTGCACCGCGCGGTTCTCGCGCAGCGTCGTGCCCGGGCGGGCGAGACCGGCCAGGTAGATCGGCGCGCTCTGGTGGATGAACGGCAGCAGCACGAACTCGGTGAACCCGCGCCGGCCGTGCTTCTCCAGGCCCTCGCGCTGCAGCCGCGCGAGCAGCTTCAGGTGCGCGACCCAGTGCGCGGGTGTGTCGACGTGGCCGTACATCATCGTGGACGTCGTCGGCAGCCCGACCTCGTGCGCGGTCGTCACCACCTTGATCCACTCCGACGTCGGCAGCTTGCCCTTGGTGAGCACCCAGCGGACGTCGTCGTCGAGGATCTCCGCCGCCGTGCCCGGCAGCGAGTCCACGCCGGACTCCTTCGCCGCGATCAGCCAGTCGCGAAGCGAGAGGTTGGTCCGCGAAGCGCCGTTCACGACCTCCATCGGGCTGTAGGAGTGCAGGTGGATCTCCGGCTGACGGCGCTTGACCTCGGCCGCGAGGTCGAAGTACGCGGTGCCCGGCAGGTCCGGGTGGATGCCGCCCTGCATGCAGATCTCGGTCGCGCCGGCGGCCCACGCCTCGTCGACGCGGTCGCCGACCTGCTCCAGCGAGAGCGTGTACGCGTCGGCGTCGGTGCGACGCTGTGCGAAGGCACAGAAGCGGCAACCCGTGTAGCAGACGTTGGTGAAGTTGATGTTCCGCGTGACGACGAAGGTGACGTCGTCGCCGACCGTCTCCCGGCGCAGGTCGTCGGCGATCTTCGTGAACGCGTCGAGTTCGCGGCCGTCGGCGTGCAACAGCGCCAGCGCGGCGTCGTCGGAGAGCCCGGCGGGGTCCTTTTCCGCGCTGCGCAACGCTTCCAGGATGTCCGTGTCGAACTTCGCCGGCCCGGTCTTGATCCGGTCGCCGATCTCCTTCCAGTCCCCGTACACGGAGTCGAAGTCGCTGCGGCGGTCCTCGGTGCGGCCGCTCGAGTCGATCTCGGTGTGCAGGTCGGTGCGCCCGGACTCCTGCCAGCCGCCGTCCGGCTCCTGCCACGGGAGGCCGACCGGCATCGCCCCTTCGCGGGCCAGCCCGGTGTCGTAGTCGACGAGCGCGGCGACGTGTCGCGTGATCCGCGGGTCCAGCCACGGCTCGCCGGCCTTGACGTACTCCGGGTAGATGGTCAGCCGCTCCTTGAGCTCGAAGCCGGCCTTCTCGGTGCGGCGGGCGAGCTCGTCGATCTGCGGCCAGGCGCGTTCCGGGTTGACGTGGTCCGGGGTCAGCGGCGACACGCCGCCCCAGTCGTCGATGCCGGCGCGGATCATCAGGTCGTACTGGTTGCCGATCAGGTTCGGCGGCGCCTGGATGCGCATCTTCGGGCCGAGCACCAGCCGCGCGACGGCGATGTTCGCGGCCAGCTCTTCGAGGTCGGCGTCCGGGGTCGCGCGCATCTTCGTGTCCGGCTTGGCCCGGAAGTTCTGGACGATGACTTCCTGGATGCCGCCGTAGGTCTTGGCGACCTTGCGGATCTCGAACAGCGCGTCCGCGCGCTCTTCGAACGTCTCGCCGATGCCGATGAGGACACCCGTGGTGAACGGGACGCTGCTGCGCCCGGCGTCTTCGAGCACCCGCAGCCGGACGGCCGGGTCCTTGTCCGGCGAGCCGTAGTGCGGGCCGCCCTTCTCGCTCCACAGCCGGGTCGCGGTCGTCTCCAGCATCATGCCCATCGACGGCGCGACCGGCTTGAGCCGCTGGAAGTCCTGCCAGGTCAGCACACCCGGGTTGAGGTGCGGCAGCAGGCCGGTCTCTTCGAGCACCCGGATCGCCATCGCCCGGACGTAGGACAGCGTGTCGTCGTAGCCGTGCGCGTCCAGCCACTCGCGGGCGGCCTTCCAGCGGTCCTCCGGCCGGTCGCCGAGCGTGAAGAGGGCTTCCTTGCAGCCCATCTCGGCACCCTTGCGGGCGATGTCGAGGACCTCGTCCGGGGACAGGAACGGCGATTCGAGCCGGCCGGGCACGGTGACGAACGTGCAGTAGCCGCAGCGGTCGCGGCAGAGCCGGGTCAGCGGGATGAACACCTTGCGGCTGTAGGTGATGACGCCGGCGCGGCCGGCTTCGGCCAGCCCCGCGTCGCGGATGC
This sequence comes from Amycolatopsis bullii, assembly GCF_014654205.1. Taxonomy (GTDB): domain Bacteria; phylum Actinomycetota; class Actinomycetes; order Mycobacteriales; family Pseudonocardiaceae; genus Amycolatopsis; species Amycolatopsis plumensis. Next base: position 3,634 of record NZ_BNAW01000023.1, on the reverse strand, counting down.
GGGAGGCGTACTCGGACAGCTTGGCCAGGTCGTCACCGCGCGCGTGCAGCAGGACGCTCGCTTCGGTGACGTCCAGTGTCTTTCCGTCACGCGCCCGGGCGAGCGCGCGGCGCATCGCGGAGGCGGTCGGGGTGGTGGCGTCGGGTTCGGGTCCCATTCCGCCCACGCTAGGACCGTCCTCGCGCGACCAGCCAGTGTGTGTTCCGCACCTGTCGGGGCCTGGTCGGGCGCGTGATCGTCGCCGCAGGTCAGCGGGTTCACGTGGTTGTCGATCAGCGCGTCGGCGTGTATTACCTAAAGGGTGGCATCGGTGGTCGGCAAGAAGATCGGCGGACGGACGTACTACTACCTGGCGGAGTCCGCGCGGGTGGACGGCAAGCCGCGGGTGGTGACCCAGCGTTACCTCGGCACGGCCGACGAGATCGCCCGCGCCGTTCCGGGCGGCGAACCCGCCTCGGTGTCGTACCGGACCTACGGCGACGTCGCCGCGGTGTGGGCGACGCTGACCCGGCTGGACTTCGTCGCCCGCGTCGACGACGTCGTGCGCGCAAAGCCATCGCTCGGGCTGACCCTCGCCGTCGCGGTCCTGCACCGCGCGACCGCCCCGGAGACGCCGATCGAATCGTGGTGGGCCTCGGCCGCGGACGTCGTCCGGCCCCGGCTGTCCACAGTGGATGGGTTGTGGCGGGCCCTGGAGCGCCTCACCCCGGAACGCATCGAGGGCATCGAAGAAACCGTCGCCTCCGCCGTGCTGGCGACCCTCGACGACCACGCGGCACTCGCCGTCGACGTCCCGCAGTTCGCCGCCTTCGCCCCGGCCGACTGCACCCTGCCCTCGGCCTGCCAGGGGGTGCTCGCCGGCGCGGGCCTGCGCGTGACCCGCGACGGCGCCATTCCCCTGGCGTCACGGGTCTACCGGCGTGACGACGGAACAGCACCGACGTTCGCCTCGCTGATGGGGCAACTGGGCCCGGCCACCCTCGTCTTCCACTCCGGCCAGGCCGCCCAGCTCGACCTGGGCTCCCGCAGCGGCTTCGTCGGATCACTGCCGCTGACCGACCACCCGGAGCTGCTGACCCAGCCCGCGTCCGCACGCAAGCGCGTCGACCCCGAGCGGTTCGCCGGCCTCACCGCGCTCGACACGCACGCGGTCGTCGACGGCGTCCGGCGGCGGGTGATCCTGACCCACTCGGCGACGCTGCACGCCGCCCAGTCCCGCGCGTTCGCCGACGAGCTGGCCACCGCGACCCGCGAACTCGACGGCCTCGCCGAGGCCCTCGCCGCGGGCACCCACCGCGGCGACCGGGCCCAGGTCCACGCCGAAATCGGCCGCGTGACCCGCGGCCGGCGCATCGAGCGCGTGCTCACCGCCGTCCTGAGCGGGAACCGGCCCGGCGAGATCCGGCTCGAACGGCGGATCGACGCGGCGGCGCTGGCCCGGCTGGACGAGGAGTTCTTCGGCAAGCAGGTGCTGGTCACCGACCGGGACTGGCCGGTCGCCGAGGTCGTCACCGCCTACCGCGCCCGCACCCACCTCGAATCGACGTTCCGCTGGCTGACCGGGCCCGCCGTCACCGGCCCGACCCCGCGCTGGGAGTGGACGCGGCAGCGCATCGCCGCGCACGGCCTGATCTCGGTGCTCGCCGCGACGGTGACCCACCTGATGCGGCGCGAGGCCGACCGGGCGGGGATGAACCTGTCGGTGCGGGAGCTGCTGGACCAGCTCGCGGGCATCGGCGAGCTGGTCCTGACGTACCCGTCCACCGGCGGGCGGCCGCGGACCAAGCGCCTGCTGACCGAGCTGGACCCCGGCCGGCAGGCGTTGTTCTCGCTGTTTCAGCTCTCGCGGTAGATCTGCAGCGCCGAGAAGCTCTGCACCACCGGCATCAGCTCGATGACGTTGATGTTCACGTGCTTCGGCTGGTTCGCGGCCCAGAAGACGGACTCGGCGACGTCGTCGGCGGTCAGCGGCGTGGTGCCTTCGTAGACCTTGTCGGCCTTGGCCTGATCGCCGTCGAACCGGACCTTCGAGAAGTCCGTGCCGCCGACCAGGCCGGGCTCGACGTTCGTGACCCGGACGCCGGTGCCGTGCAGGTCGCTGCGCAGGTTGAGGCTGAACTGGTGGACGAACGCCTTGGTCGCGCCGTAGACGTTGCCGCCGGGGTAGGGGTAGGTGCCGGCGATCGAGCCGATGTTGATGACGTGGCCGCGGCCGCGCTCGACCATGCCCGGGAGCAGGGCGCGCGTGACGTGCGCGAGGCCGCGGACGTTGGTCGCGATCATCTCGTCCCAGTCCCGCAGGTCCGCCCGGTGCGCGGGCTCGAGGCCCTTGGCCAGGCCGGCGTTGTTGACCAGGACGTCGACCTGGTTCCACTCCTCCGGGAGGGCGCCGATCGTTCCTCGCACGCCTTCGGGGTCGCTGACGTCGAGGGTCACCGGGAGGACGGCGTCGCCGAGCTCGCCGGCCAGCTTCTCGAGCTTGTCCGCGCTGCGGGCGACGGCGATCACGCGGGCGCCCTCGGCGGCGAACCGGCGCGCGATGGCGTCGCCGAAGCCGGCGCTCGCGCCGGTCACGAACACGGTCTGCTGGGTCATGAAGTTGCTCCGCTGCTGGTCAGGAACGTGGTGAGGGCGTCGTTGAACTCGGCCTCGCGTTCCAGGTTAGGCAGGTGGCCCGCGCCCTCGATCACCACCAGGGTCGAAGGTCCGATTTCCCGCTGGATGAGCTCGGCGTCGCTGACCGGGGTGAATTCGTCCTCGCTGCCGACGACGACCAGGGTGGGGACGTCGATGTGCTTCAGCGTCGGCGTGTAGTCGGGGCGCTCGGCACGTCCTCTCAGGGCCGCCGCCGCTCCTTCCTTCGGGGCGTTGCGCATCATCCGGTGGACGTGCGTCTCGACGTCCGGCCTGGTCGCGCGGGTCTCTTTCGAGATCATCTTCGGGAGGAGCTCCTCGGCGTACTGCTCCATGCCCTCCTCGGTGATGCGGTCCGCGGTGTCGTAGCGGGCCTGTTTCGCCTGCGGGGTGTCCAGGCCGGCGAAGGTGTCGGCGAGGAGGAGGGCTTCGACGCGGCCGGGGTGGTCCCGCACCAGCTGCATGACGATCTGGCCGCCCATGGAGAGGCCGCCGAGGACGAAGCTCGCCAGCTCGAGCTGGTCGGCCAGCTCGACGAGGTCGTCCGCGAAGACGTCGAGGCCGGTCGTCTTGTCCTGGGTGGGCGAGGTGCCGTAGCCGCGGAGGTCCGGGGTGATGACCCGGTAGCCGCTCTTGGCGAGGTGCTCGGCCTGGGGACGCCACATCGAGCGGTCGAAGGGGTGGCCGTGGACGAGGAGGACGGGCTGCCCGCTCCCGAGGTCGTCGTACGCGAGGTTCATGCCGCCGACGCTAGGCGGAGCTTTGCTTCGGAGCAATACGGTGCAATGTAGTCGGAGCAATGCTCTTTCGGTGGCGCTCCGGGCCGGTTCGGGGCAGACTGAGCCGTGGACGGGCTCCGTCACGGGGTCTGACCTGCGCTGATCTTGTTAAGGGACCCCCCTGTTTCGGGCCCTTTCGGGGCATGTAAAGTTCTCCAAGTCGCCAGGGAAACCGGGTGGCCGCCGGGACACGAACCAAGCTCTCGCGGATCGCGATTGAG
>NZ_BNAW01000022.1 GCF_014654205.1 Amycolatopsis bullii | reverse complement strand
GGCCGCTCCCATCGCGAGGCCCGGCAGCCGCCCAGGCCCCCGGCCGCTCCATCGCCCGGCCCCGGCAGCGGCCCAGGCCCCGGCCCCGGCTCCCGGCGCCCAGCCGCTCCATCGCTCGGCGCCCCGCTCCCGGACCTCCGGCCTCCCGGCCCTCGGCCCTGACCCCGGCTCTCGGCCCGGCCCACCCCGGCCCGAACCCCCGGCCGCTCCATCGCTCGGCGCCCGACTCCCGGACCTCGCCCCCGGCACCGGACCGACCCAGCCCGGCCCCCGACCGCTCCATCGCTCGGCCTCTGGCCCCCGGCCCCCGGCACCGCTTCGCCCCGGCCCCGGCCCGGCCCCGGCCCCGGCCCCGGCAGCAGCCTCGGCACCGCCCCGCCCCGCCCCGAACCCGACCCAGCCCGGCCCAGCTCCCGGCTCCCGGCCCCCGGCCCCCGGCCCCCGGCCCCCGGCCCCCGGCCCCCGGCCCCCGAGCGGATGGTCCCGCCCCGACCACCTCACCGGCAGACCGCCCCGCGACCCGGCACGACCCGATCCACCAGGTACGCCACCTCGGCCGCCCGGGCGCACGCGGAGTTGAACAGCCCCGTGTGCCCGTCGTCCGTGCGGGTCAGCAGGGCCGCGCCGTCGATGCTCGCCGCCAGTCCGCGGGCCCAGGCCAGCGGTGTCGCCGGGTCGTGGGCGCCGCCCACCACCAGGATCGGCGGGGCGCCGTGCACCGGGTGGGCCTGGGGTGGGTTCTTCGGCGGGACCGGCCAGCCCGTGCAGCCGCTGGCGAAGTCCCAGTACTCCGAGTACCGCCAGCTGTGCGGCGCCACCGCGCGAACCAGCCCCGCCATGAGGCCCATGTCCGCCGGTCCGGTGAACGGCGACGGGAAGTCGTGGCAGGCGATGGCGCGGTACGCCGCATAGAGCGGGGACAGGAACTGGCTCCGCTCGGTCAGCCCGCGCGCGTCCGGGAACTCACCGCCGGCCGCGGCCAGGGCCTTGCCCAGCATCGGCCAGTCACCCCGGATGTAGAGGTGGCCGTACACCCCCGCCGAGACCTCGTCGGCCGTCGCGGGGCGGCCCAGGTCGCTCGACCAGATCCCGCCGCGGGCCGCCCGCGCCACGACGTCGTCGTAGAAACGGAGGACGTCCCGGCCACGCAAAGCACAGTCGGCCGCCCCTCGGCACCAGACCGCGAACCGGACCAGAGCGTCCTCGGTGGCCGCGGCCTCCTCGAGGATCGCCTGGTTCATCGGCCGCGCGTGGTCGATCGCGCCGTCGAGGACCATCGCCCGCACCCGGCCCGGGTGCTTCGACGCGTAGACCGCGCCCAGCTCGGTGCCGTACGAGAGACCCAGCCACGAAATCCGGGGCTCGCCGAGCGCCACCCGGATCGTCTCGATGTCTTCGGCCGCGCTTTGCGTGTCCGCGTGGGCCAGCAGCGGCCCGGTCCGCGCCAGGCAGTCCGCGCCCGCCTTCCGGTTGTGCGCGACCAGCGCGTCGAACCCCGCCCGCGTCGACGGGAACCGGTCCAGCGCCGGGTCGAACAGCGTCGCCGCATCGCACGTGATGGGTGGCGTGCTGTACCAAACCCCGCGCGGGTCGAACCCCACGACGTCGAAGCGCTGCCGCAGCGCATCGAGCTCCGGCGACGCCAGCCCGCCGAACTGCGCGAAACCCGCCCCCGAGCCGCCCGGCCCTCCCGGGTTCACCAGCAGCGAGCCGATCCGGTGGGCCGGATCGCGCGCGGGCAGCCGGGCCAGTTGCAGCTGCGCCGACCCCAGCTCCGGCCGCGCCCGGTCGATCGGCACCTCGACCGTCGCGCACTCCGCCGACGGCTCCTGCTGCGTGGCGCACGGATGCCACATCAGCACCGACGCCGAAGCGACGGCCGGTACCGCTGCCATGACCACGACCGCCGCGATGACCGCGACGATCCGGCGCACGTCCATGATGTTTCCTCCCCCTGCCCACGCCGGCCTTCGGCGTGCTTCCTTCCTAACAGCGGCCACCGACAGTTCAGGAGCGGCGGGCGGTCCAGGAGGAGAGGAAGAAATCCGGATTTCCTTGTTGCACAACGACTTCCGCGGGAGATCCCACCCAAGAAGTCACTCGATAGTGGTAATTCGCGGGGACCGGCACTCCCTGCGCCGGCGTTTCCGCCGTCCCGCCCCGCGCGAAGCCGAAGACCCCGAACATCGTGACCGCCCCCAGCAGTGCGGCCACCAGCACGCGCCGTTCGATCCTGCCCATCGAAAATCCCCCGTCGTAAAAGGAAAGTCAGGCCGCGCGGACCGTGACGCTGCCGCTCTCGGTGGTCAGGTCCAGCAGGTGCTGAGCCGAACCGTCGGTCGGGACGTCGAATTCGCGGTGCCCGCTGTCGCTGCTGCCCTGGATACGGTACGGACCACCCGGCACGGCCAGCTCGATGCTGCCGCTGTCGGCGTGCACCTTCACGTCGTTCGCCTGGGCCAGCGTGAAGTCGACGCTGCCACTCGAGGCCGTCACGTCGACCGGGCCGCGCACGCCGCGGCCGGTGACGCTGCCGGAGTCGCTCTGCAGCCGGACCTCGCCGACGTCCCGCAGGTCGATCGAGCCGCTGGACAGCCGCAGCTTCACCGCACCGGAAACCTCCTCGACGCGGGCGTGTCCCGAATCGGACTGAACGTCCACACTCGACACCCCGGCGATGTCCAGCCCACCGGAGTCGAGGTTCCCCGTGACGGGCACTCCCGCGGGCACGACGACCTCGAAGTCGACCGTGCAGTTCGTGTCGCACGTGCCGAGCACCAGCTGGTCGCCGACCACGCGGTAGAAGGACCCCTCCGGCTTGCTCCGCCAGTTGTAGTGCACCTCTTCGCGCACCGTCGACGGCCCCGAGCCGGTGCGGATCTTCACCGATCCCGAGTCGCCTTCCAGCTTCACGCTGCGGATGGTCTGCGAAACGGTGCTGGTGTTCTCGTACTTCGAACCCCAGCCCCAGCCGAGCGCGGTCGCCAGGCCGACGCCGATCAGAACGATGCCACCCAGAGCCAGAAGCGGGCGCGCCATGGTCGTTGGTCCCCTCAGTGTTGTTTCCTCTGCGTGAGAAAACGTTAGGGCGGGGTGAGCGGGCCGTACATGGGGGTATCCCCCCGAAAGACCCTGAGATCCCTCCCTGAGACGGGTGGTGCTCGGGGGCATAACCTGGCGAAAGTCTCTCCAGTTCCGTGATCAGGAGGATCCATGCCGCAAGCACCCGGCCCGTACGAATCCCTGCCCGAAGTGCCGTCGTTCACCCTGCGCAGCAACGACGTCGCCGACGGCGAAACCCTGGCCACGCCGCATTTGTCGGGCATCTTCGGCGCCGGCGGCGAGGACCGGTCGCCGCACCTGGCGTGGGAGGGCTTCCCGGCGGAGACGAAGAGCTTCGCGATCACCTGCTACGACCCGGACGCCCCGACCGGCAGCGGGTTCTGGCACTGGGCGGTGTTCAACGTGCCGGTGTCGGTGACGGAGCTGGCGTCCGGCGCGGGCGACGGCTCGGGCCTGCCCGAAGGCGCGGTGACGCTGAAGGGTGACGGCGGGGTCAAGCAGTTCCTCGGCGCCGCGCCCCCGCCCGGGCACGGCCCGCACCGCTACTACTTCGCGGTGCACGCCCTCGACCTGGACAAGCTGGACGTGCCGGAGGACGCGACGCCGGCGTTCCTCGGCTTCAACATGTTCGGGCACACGCTGGCCCGCGCCGTGATCACGCCGATCTACGAGAACAAAGGCTGAGCTTTCCCGGGCCCGGCACTGTTGCGGATCGGCAACGGAGCCGGGCCCGTTTTTGTCGAACCTCGATGACACACTGCGCTCATGCCACCACCGATAGCGACACCCCGGTCCAGAGCACTGGGGTTCGGACTGCGGAAAGCGCGGAAGGCGCGCGGGTACGGGCTGCGCGAGCTGGCCCGCGCCACCGGCGTGCACGCGGCGGAACTGTCCAATTGGGAGCTCGGCCTGCGGGTGCCGAGGATCGAGGAGGTCGCGCTCCTGCTCGGGCAGCTGCGGGTGCTCGGCGAGGAGCGCGACAGGCTGTTCGAGCTGGCGCGCACCGCGCGTGAACCGAACTGGCTGGAGAAGGAGATGCCCGACGCCCCGGCGATCCTGACGTCGCTGGCCGAGTACGAGCGCACGGCGGTCGCGATCTTCAGCTGGCAGCCGATGCTCGTGCACGGGCTGCTGCAGACGCCGGACTACGCGCGGACGATCCTGGCCTACGGCGGCTCCGCTCCCCAGCTGGTCGAGCAGCGGCTGCGGGTGCGCACGATCCGGCAGACGGCCATGCGCGAGCACCGCGCGCCGGAGTACTCGATCGTGCTCGGCGAAGCCGCACTCCGGCAGGAGATCGGCGGGACGGAGATCCTGACCGAACAGCTCCGCTACCTTGTCGGTCTCCCGCGGCGGCTGGCCGTGCGGGTCGTGCCGTCCGGCGGCGGATTTCACCCGGGCCTCAACGGCTCGTTCAGCGTCTTCGAGTACTCGGACCTGCCCGCCATCGTCTTCTTGGACCAGCATCGCGGCAGCGCCTACATCTACGATGAGGATCAGGTGACGGACTACAAGTCCGCCGCGAAGACTATGGGATCCCTCGCGCTGGACGTGGACGAATCGCGCGCCTTCATCGAGGGGGTGATCGCCGAACTGGAGGCCTGACGTGACTTGGCGGAAGTCGACTTACACCGGGCAAGAGGCCGAGTGCGTGGAAGTCGCGCTCGCCCAGGTGGTGCGGATCCGTGACACGAAGGACCGCCAGGGCGGAACGCTCGAAACATCCACCCGATCGTGGGACGCCCTCCTCGACGACCTGCGTTAGCCGACGAAGTTCGCCGAGTTCGGCCCTTCGCGCTCGAGGTAGTGCCCCCGGGTGTGCTCGGCGAAGCCGAACTGGCGGTACAGGCCGTGCGCGTCGGCGGTGTGGAGCATCCAGCGGAACTGCGCGCCGGGCCCGTTGTCGATCATCTCGCGCACGATCTCCTTGCCGAGACCGCTGCCGCGGGCGGAGTCGACGACGAAGACGTCGGCGAGGTAGGCGGACGAGACGCCGTCGGAAAACGCGCGAGCGAAACCGACCATCGAGCCGTCGCGGTAGGCGCCGACCACCCGCCACGAGCCGTCGATGGCGGCTTCGACCTGCTCACGCGTGCGCCAGCGGCCCCAGTAGGCCTCGGTGGAGAGGAACTTCCACACGACGTCGAGGTCCAGCCGCGCGCGGTCGTCGTCGAGTTCGTAGTCGCCAAAAGTCCGCATGCTCCGAAACTAAGACCGTCGTCAACGTGGTTTCAGCAGGTAGTCCACCACCGGCCGCAGCTCCTCGGCCGACGGCGGCTCGTCGTCGATCAGGCCCTGGATGAGCAGCCCGTCGATGCCCGCGAGGAAGACCCGGAACGCCACCTCGTCGTCGTGCCGGACCATCGACGTCAGGACGTCCAGCCAGCGGCGCGCGGCCGGCCGCAGCTCCGGCTTCCGCGCGGCCAGGAGGTACAGCTCGTACTCGGCCATCGTGCGCCCGCGCCGCGGCCCGAGCGCCTCGGCGAGCAGGGCCGCGACCTCTTCGGCGCCGCGTGACCCGCGCGACCGGGCCCGGTCGATCATCCAGTAGACCTCGGTGGCCATGTCGCGGGCGCAGGAAATGAGCGTCGCGACCAGCAGGTCGTCCAGCGACGAGAAGTGGTAGGTCGTCGACGTCGTGGGTACCCCGGCCTCGGCCGCGACCGTCCGGTGCGTGACGCCCGCGACGCCGTCGCGCTCGATGATCCGCAGCGTGGCCTCGATGAGCTCGGTGCGCCGCTTCTCGCCGCGCGCCTTCCGGCCGTCGACTTGGAGCTTCACCATAGGGTGAAAACTACCTGAACGATCGTCCCAAAATAAAGAGCGACGTACACCACATCGGTGGGACTTAAGGCCACTCAACGGGTTACTCATCAGTAAGGACGGTTAGTCTCCCGGCACCACCACAGTTTTTCCCGGACGAAAGGCACCCGAACGATGGGCGCTCTGCAACTGACGCTCGGCGGGATCTCCGTCGTGCTCGGCCTCGTCGCCTGGGGCATGTTCGCCGCGACCATCGCCCGTTTCGTACGGGTGATCCGCCTCGGCCAGCCCGACTCGACGCGCAACGGGCCGTTCATGCCGCGCATGAAGACGCTGATCAAGGAGTTCGCCGGCCACACCCGGATGAACCGGAAGCGCAGCGTCGGGCCGGCCCACTGGCTCGTGATGTGGGGCTTCCTGATCGGCTCGCTGGCCCTGTTCGAGGCCTACGGCGAGGTCTTCGTGCCGACGTGGGGCTGGCCGATCCTCGACGACTTCCCGCCGTTCCAGCTGCTCATGGAGCTGCTCGGGCTCGGCACGATCGTCGGCGCGCTGGTGCTGATGGCCATCCGGCAGCGCAACCACCCGCGCCGCGCCGACCGCCAGAGCCGGTTCGCCGGCTCGAACTTCAAGTGGGCGTACTTCGTCGAGGCCGTCGTGCTCATCGAGGGCATCGGCATCATCGGCGTCCGGGCCGCGAAGTCCGCGCTGGACACGCACGAGGGGCCGCTGTGGGCGTCCTTCGTCTCGAACCCGATCGGCCAGCTGCTGCCGCCCAGCCCGAACCTGGTGACGATCTTCGCGTTCGTCAAGCTGATGAGCGCCACGGTTTGGCTGATCGTCGTCGCGCGCACGATGACCATGGGCATCGCGTGGCACCGCTTCAGCGCCTTCTTCAACATCTACTTCAAGCGCGAGGACGACGGCGGCGTCGCCCTGGGCGCGCTCAAGCCGATGATGAGCGGCGGCAAGGTCCTCGACCTGGAGGAAGCCGACCCGGACGAGGACACCTTCGGCGTCGGCAAGATCGAGGACTTCAGCTGGAAGGGCTGGCTGGACTTCTCGACGTGCACCGAGTGCGGCCGCTGCCAGGAGCAGTGCCCCGCGTGGAACACGGGCAAGCCGCTCTCGCCGAAGCTGGTCATCACGCAGCTGCGTGACCACGCCTACGCGAAGGCGCCGTACCTGCTGGCCGGCGGCAAGCGCGACATGGCGGGCGACGAGGTCGGTCTTTCCGGCGACAACATGTACGCCGGGATCGACGTCCTCGCGATCGCCGAGTCGCAGAAGGCCCTGGTCGGCGACGACGGCGGCGTCATCGACCCGGACGTCCTGTGGTCCTGCACCAGCTGCGGCGCCTGCGTCGAGCAGTGCCCGGTCGACATCGAGCACGTCGACCACATCGTCGACATGCGCCGCTACCAGGTGATGATCGAGTCGGCGTTCCCCAGCGAGCTGAACGGCATGTTCAAGAACCTGGAGAACAAGGGCAACCCGTGGGGCCAGAACGCCAAGGACCGGCTGGCCTGGACCGAGGACCTGGACTTCGAGGTCCCGGTCTTCGACGGCGACCTCGGCGACGCCGAGTACCTGTTCTGGGTCGGCTGCGCGGGCGCGTTCGAGGACCGCGCGAAGAAGACCACGCGGGCGGTCGCGGAGCTCCTGCACATGGCGGGCGTCAAGTACACCGTGCTCGGCTCGGAGGAGACCTGCACCGGTGACCCGGCCCGCCGCGCCGGCAACGAGTTCCTGTTCCAGATGCTGGCCCAGCAGAACGTCGAGGTGCTGAACTCGGTGTTCGAGGGCCGCGAGCGCAAGGCCCGCAAGGTCGTAGTGACCTGCGCGCACTGCTTCAACACCCTCGCCAACGAGTACCCGGAGCTGGGCGGCCAGTTCGACGTCGTGCACCACACGCAGCTGCTGAACCGCCTGGTGCGCGAGAAGCAGCTGGTGCCGGTGGCGCCGGTCGCCGAGGACGTCACCTACCACGACCCGTGCTACCTCGGCCGCCACAACAAGGTGTACGAGGCGCCGCGCGAGCTGGTCGGCGCGACCGGCGCGCAGCTGCGCGAGATGCCGCGGCACGGCGACAAGTCGATGTGCTGCGGTGCCGGCGGCGCTCGGATGTGGATGGAAGAGAAGATCGGCAAGCGGATCAACATCGAGCGCGTCGACGAGGCGCTCGGCACCGCGCCGTCGAAGATCGCGACCGGCTGCCCGTTCTGCAAGGTGATGCTGAACGACGGCCTCACCGCGCGGCAGAGCGACGGCACGGCGAGCGAGAAGGTCGAGATCGTCGACGTCGCGCAGATGCTGCTGGAGTCGGTCAAGCGCAAGCCGGAACCGAAGCCGATCGCGCTGGGAGCGCCGTCGCTCGCGGAAGAGTGACACATTTCCCGAGAACGCACGGCCCCGGTCAGGTCTCCTGGCCGGGGCCGTTTTCGTGATCACGAAGATTGGTGATCAGGTAGCCATTCCGCTACCCGTTGTCACATCTTTGTCCTGCTCGACAGGCCCGCTAGCTGGGACTTCGTCACGGTAATCGTTTTCCTGAAAGATGTTCATGATAATCACTGAAATGGCCCATCAGGTTGAGGAGAAACGACGGCCTGAACCCTGGACAAGCGGCGTATCCTGGCCTTTCCTCGCCGCCGCCGTTGCCAGCGAGGGCACCTTTGACGATCACGGAAACAGGGGGCGGCACGGATGGCCGAGGACCGGCGGACCACTACGACCGGCCGACACGCACTCCACCCCATCCCGGACGAAATCCGGCTCGCCCAGGACTACGTACCCACGCAACGCACCCTCGTGCGCCCGTACGTCCTCACGCGCGGCCGGACGCAGTCTCGGCGGCACCTCGCGATCGAGGCGATGGTCTCCACCCGGGCCGAGGCGCACTGGGACGGCGCCCGGGTGACCGGCGAGATCCGCTCGGTGCGCTCGCTGTGCCTCCACCCGCGTTCGGTCGCCGAGGTTGCGGCCACGCTGAGCGTGCCGCTCGGCGTCGTGCGCGTCCTGCTCGACGACATGGCCGAGCAGGGCCTGGTGACCATCCACGACAGCCGGACCAACGCCGACGGGCGTCCGGCGATGGCGCTCATGGAACGCGTTCTGCACGGCCTGCGCCGCCTCTGAGCACTACGCTCACCGGGGTGAGCGAGGAATCCGGCAACTCCGGCGGCGAAAGCACCCTGACCGTCCTGCTGGCCGGCGGGGTGAACCTGGCGATCGCCATCATGAAGCTGATCGCGGGCATCATCACCGGCTCGGGCGCGATGCTGTCCGAAGCGGCGCACTCGGTGGCCGACACGATCACCGAAGTCCTGCTGCTGACCGCGTTGAAGCGCTCCGAGCGCCCCGCCGACCGCGTGCACCCCTTCGGCTACGGCAAGGAGCGGTACTTCTGGTCGCTGCTCGCGGCCGTCTCGATCTTCGCCTCGGGCGCGATGTTCGCGCTCTACGAAGGCGTCTCGACGCTGTTCGGGCACGGCGAGGCGCAGAGCACGTCGCTGCTCAGCTACATCGTCCTCGCCGTGGCGTTCCTGCTCGAAGGCACGTCGTGGCTGCAGGCGGTGCGGCAGGTCGTGCGGGAGTCCCGCGCGGAGAACCGCTCGCTGTGGACGTACCTGCGGCTCATCGACGACCCGACGCCGAAGACGGTCCTGTTCGAGGACTCGGCCGCGCTGGTCGGCCTGCTGCTCGCGTTCGGCGGCATCGGGCTGCACCAGCTCACCGGCTCCGAGGTCTGGGACGGCATCGCGTCGATCGCCATCGGCCTGCTGCTCGCCTGCGTCGCCTACCTGCTCGGCCGCACCAACCGCGGCCTGCTGGTCGGGCGCCAGGCCGACCCGACCCTGGTCCGCGGCATCCGCGAACACCTGACCGCCGCGCCGGAGATCGAGGCCCTCGTCGACCTGCAGACCATGCTGATGGGCACCGACCAGGTGCTGGTCTGCACCCGCGTCGACTTCGACGACTCGCTCGGCGCCGCGGACCTCGAACGCGCGTGCGTCCGGCTCGCTTCGGAGCTGACGGAGTCGTTCCACGACGTCACCGAGGTGTTCATCGAGCCGGTGCCGCGGTCCGATCCGGACCTGCGGGCGACGGTGCTGGCGCGGTACGGCGACATCGCCGAGCGGTGGAGCAAGCCTTAACGGGGCCCTTAGCGGGCCTCAGCGGCCCTCAGTACCCGAAGTCCTGGACCCAGTACCAGCCGTCGGTGGTGACGCCGACCCCGATCTTCTTGAGCGAGCAGTTCAGGATGTTCGCGCGGTGGCCTTCGGAGTTCATCCAGGAGTCCATGACCTTCGCCGCGGACGTCTGCCCCCGCGCGATGTTCTCCGCGCCCGGCTTCGGGTAGCCGGCCTGCTTGATGCGCTGGTCGAACGTCGTGCCGTCGGGGCTGGTGTGGGAGAAGAAGTTCTTCTCCGACATCAGGTCGCTGAAGTCCTGCGCGGCCTTCGTGACGTGGGATTCCTCGGTCAGCGGGTCGCAGCCGGCCTTCGCCCGTTCGTCGTTGACCAGCGCGATGACTTGAGCGGTCACGGAAGGCGCCGCGGGCTTGGTGCTCGACGGCGGAGGTGGGGCCTCGGACGTCGACGGCTGCGGCGCGGCGGACGTCTCGGTCGGCGTGGGCTGGGCGCTGGACGTCGTCGGCGCGGGGGCCGAGGCGGTGGGGGCGGGCGGCTGACCGGGGGTGGTGGTCTGGACCTGACCTCCGGCGAGGTCGGTTCCGCTGCCGGCGCCGGCGCCGGCGCGCTCGTTCGGCAGGACCAGCGCCGCGGCGCCGAGCTCGGCGGTGTTTCCTTCCGCGGTGGCCATCCAGGTGCCGGCCGCGGCGGAAAAAACGCCGAGCAGCACACTGAGTGACACCATCACCACGTGAGCACGTTCACCAATGGGGGACACGGCGCAGGAACGTATCACGGGACAATTACGGCGAGAACCCTACGAACGCCCTGGTCACATTTCCCGTCGGCGACAGGTATGGATTTCGGGGCAATCGGGCGCTTCCGCGTTACTCCGTTCAGCGCATTCGGACCACGAAGGCCGCTTCGCCGGACCCACTCACCGGACGACGGGTCGGGTCTTGACCGGTGGCGGTTGCTTTGCTCGTGAAGCCAACTTTCCCGGCGGTCGTTGTGCAGGTGTACGAAAGTTCGGCGTCCACGGCCAGCGTGGTTGCGGCGTGCGCGCACGACGGCGTGTGGTCGTCGGCGACGGTCACGTCGACGAGCGGGACGTCACTGGTGTTCTTGACCAGGATCGAAAACGTGACGGTGCCGCCTTCCCGGACTTCGTACGGTGCCGCGTCTTTCATCACCGCGATGCCAGGGTGGATGACGTCGACTTTTGTGTCACCGGTCGATTGCACGGTGCGACCACTGGGGTCAATTCCGGTGATCTCGAGCGCTTGCCCGAAGTCGTCGGACGGCGCTTTGCGGGTGCAGGTGTAGGCCTTCGCCGTTCCGGCGGCCACGGTTCTTCCTGTCGTGGGTTTCAGCTCGTCGAAGGTCTTAGTGCAGGCCCCGCTCCGGACGTCCGTTCGCCAGGGCGTCCTTGCGGTCGGCGGTGTTCGCGCACGCCGCCGCGGTGGCGACCGTCCCGCCGTCGGCGGCGACCGGGCAGCGCAGGACGCCGTTGCCCGCGTAGACGAAGTCGCCGTACACCACGGCGTCGTACCCCACCTCGAACGGCGGGGCGGCGGCCGCACCCGCCGACGGCACGAAGGCCGAGGCCAGGAAGACCAGTGCCAGCACGAGAATCGGGCGAAGCGGTCTTTCGGGCAACGGCACTCCTCGCCACCTCCGGGGCCGAGACGACCTTGGGAGCGTGGCACGAGACCCTGTTTTGCGCCCTTAAACTCACTCGTTCGTGGCGGCGGTCAGCTTCTCCGTCGACTCGTGGGTGAGCGCGGTGGCGGTCCGGACGAACCCGATGATCGTCCGCAGCTCGTCGTCGGTGTAGCGGTCGCAGAGCTCGTGCATGCCCTTGACGAGGTGGTCCCACAGGTGCACGCCGCTCTCGATGGACCGCAGGTCCAGGGCGATGAGGATCTTGCGCCGGTCGTCCGGGTGCGGCTCGCGGTTGACGATGCCCTTGCCCTCCAGCCGGTCGATCATCGCCGTCACCGACGCGGGCGCGAGCCCCGACAGCCGCGCGAGCTCCTTCGGCGTCTGCGAGCCGAAGCGCGCGAGGTAGTCGAGGACCTTGGTCTCCACCGCCGACAGCCCCCGAGTTGCGGCGATGGCGGTGTGGAACATGACCGTCTCCGTCGACAGCTCCCGCGACCTGAGCAGGACCTCTTCGACGAGTTTCGTTCGCTCGCTTGACACGGGGACCAGCCTAGCTCACTCTTTAGTTCGACAGAACGAATTACTTTCTAAGACATTCGAGGGATCGAACGACATGAGACGGGCACTGATCATCGGGGGCGGCGTCGCGGGCACGATCACGGCCATCGCCCTGCACGAAGCCGGGCACGAGCCGCTGCTGTTCGAGGCATACGACCGCGGCGCCGAGGGCGTCGGCGCATTCCTGACGCTGGCGGTCAACGGCCTCGACGCGCTGCTCCCGCTCGGCCTCAAGGACGTCGTCCGCAGCGCCGGTTTCGACTCCCCGCGGATGTCGATCGGGCTCGGCAACGGCACGCGGCTGGCCGAATTCCCGCTGGGCGGCACCCTCCCGGACGGCACGGTGAGCCAGACCGTCCTGCGCTCCGACCTCTACGTGGCGTTGCGCGACGAGGCCGCGCGCCGCGGCATCCAGGTCGAGTACGGCAAGCGACTGATCGGCGCGAGCCAGACGAACACGCACGTCAGAGCCGACTTCGCGGACGGCTCGCACGCCGAGGGCGACCTTTTGATCGGCGCCGACGGCCTCCGCTCCCGGGTCCGCACGATCATCGGCCCGGACGCGCCGTCACCGCGGTACGTCCCGCTGCTGAACACCGGCGGGTTCGCCGAAGGCCTGGACCTGCCCGACGAGCCGGGCGTGCTGAACATGGTGTTCGGCAAGCGCGTGTTCTTCTGCCACGTCGTCAGCTCGGACGGCCGCGTCTGGTGGTTCGCCAACCCGGCCCGCAAGACCGAGCCGACCGCGTCCGAACTGGCCACGCTGGCCGGGGAGAAGCTGCGCGCCGAACTCCTGCACCTGGTGGCCCCCGACCGGACACCGGCCGCCGAGATCATCCGCGCGACGCGGGAGATCTACCCGGCCTGGCCGACGTACGACTTCCCGACGGTCCCGGTCTGGCACCGCGGCCGCATGGTGATCATCGGCGACGCGGCGCACGCGACGTCACCGGCGGCGGGCCAGGGCGCATCGATGGCCATCGAAGACGCCGTCACGTTGGGCAAATGCCTCCGCGACGTGCCCGATGTCGAGCGCGCACTGGCCACCTACGAGAGCTTGCGGCGCGGGCGCGTCGAGGCGGTGGTCGCGGCCGGCAAGCGCAACGGCGATCAGAAGGTGATCGGCCCGGTCGGGCGCGTGGTCCGCGACTTCTTCATCAAGCGGGCGTTCGCGAAGCCGTTCGACGAGGACCCGAACGCCTTCATGTGGAACCACCACATCGACTGGGACGAAAAGGTCGTGGTTTAGCGCCAGGTGTCCACGCGGTGGAAGTTCTTATACGCCCGGCTCGGGGTCGGGCCGCGCTGCCCCTGGTAGCGGGACCCGGCCTCGCTGGAGCCGTACGGGTGCTCGGCCGAACTCGACAGCCGGAAGATGCACAGCTGGCCGATCTTCATGCCCGGCCAGAGCGTGATCGGCAGGTTCGCGACGTTCGACAGCTCCAGGGTGATGTGCCCGGAGAAGCCGGGGTCGATGAACCCGGCGGTCGAGTGCGTGAGCAGCCCGAGCCGCCCGAGCGACGACTTGCCTTCGAGGCGGCCGGCCAGGTCGTCGGCCAGGGTGACGAGCTCGAACGTCGAGCCGAGGACGAACTCGCCGGGGTGCAGCACGAAGGGCTCGTCGCCCTCCTTCTCGACCAGCGAGGTCAGCTCGTCCTGCTGCAGCTGCGGGTCGATGTGGGTGTACTTGCTGTTGTCGAAGACGCGGAAGAACCGGTCGAGCCGGACGTCGATGCTGGACGGCTGGACCATGCCGGCATCGAAGGGGTCGATGCCGAGCCGGCCGGCGTCGAGCTCTTTGCGGAGGTCACGGTCACTGAGCAGCACGGGCCGAAGCCTATCCGGTGGGTTCAGGCCGCCCGCATGTGCTGCGCGTACGTCGTGTCGGGCGCGAAAATCTTCTCGAGCCGCTTCACGTACCCGCGGCGCCCGGCCTGGCCGATCCGTTCCTGCAGCGCGGTGGCCCCGGGGATGAACCGCCGCACGGTCTCGGCGGCGAAGTTGACCCCCGCCACCGCGACGATCGCCGCCTGCGCGACCGGGTCGTTCGGCAGGCCGAGGAAGTCGGCGTTGGTCTTCCCGAGCACAAGCCGGCTGATGGAGGAGTGCACGGCAACGGAGACGTGCGAGAGCACCTTCCCCACGGCCCCGCGCCCCTCGCCGACGGCGGCGTTGGCCTCGATCAGCGCCTTGGCGAGGCGCTTCGAGTCGTCGTCCGGGATGAACTCGGTGGCCGCGAGCAGCCACAACAGCCGCCAGGCATCCTCTTCCGAGGTGGGCAGCAGTTCGTCGTCGACGCCCATGAGCCAGCCGATGTACCGCCAGAGGTGCAGGATGTCACCGCGCTCACGCGCGGAGTAGCGGAGGCCGAGCAGCTGCGTGCCGAAGACGTAGACGAGCGAGAAGAGCAGAAGCGTCCCGGCGGTCTGCACCTGGTTCACGGGCCGATCCCAGGCGGCGTAGTCCCAGTCGTCCCGCCGGTTCATGGCGGCGCGCACGTGGGCGTGCACGAGCCGGATCCGCAGCGCCGAGGCGTACCCGCGCTCGCCGTGCTTGAGGGCACCGGGCGTGGTGACGTCGATCCACCAGGCGGCGGTCTCGACGAGCCGCCGCGTGGCCTTGTACTCGATCTCACCGGTCCCGACCAGCGATTTCGTGGCGCGCGAGGCGAGGTAGCCGCCCATCAGCGACATGTCCCCGAGCGGGAAGAGCCCCAGCAGCCCGGCCCGGGTGATGGCTTTCGCGCCCCGCTCGAGCCGCTCGTCGTCGACCCAGTAGGGCTTGGCGTCGACCTGCTCGAAGAAGTCCTTGAGCGGCCCGATGGCGTTTGCCCGGTCCGCAAGCGCCTCCTCGAAGAGGGCGCGCCCCTGCCCCTTGGGCTGCTGCGCCATCCAGGCGACGACGTCGTCGGCGAGTTTGTCCTGCACCTGGGCGAACTCGCGGATCCGGGCGATCTGCCGTTCGTCGCCACGGATGTCACCTTCGATGAACAACCGCTGGGCCAGCCGGAACCCGCCTTGCCGGAACAGCTCGGGCTCGTCCATGGCAGTCACCTCCGGAGTCGACAACAAGTGTTGTCACTTGACGGGCGCGAGTCAAGGCGGAGGGCGCTGGACAAGGGGATCACGGTGCCGTGTATGCTGACGACGCACTGCGGATGTAGTTCAATGGTAGAACATCAGCTTCCCAAGCTGAATACGCGGGTTCGATTCCCGTCATCCGCTCTCCTTGAAACCCCGGGCGTTCTGCCCGGGGTTTTCGCTTTCCATTCTCGCGCGCAGATGCGCAACATGAGCGGCAGGCAATCCCTTTTCCTCGGCCCGGGCCAACGCCGGCAAAGCCGACGGCGAACCCAAGCGGTGCAACAACTCCGCCCGCGAAGCGTGCCACCAAGGGTAGTCGTCCAACCCCGTCAAGGCGTCCACCAGCGCCAATGCCGAAGCCGGCCCGTCGCGTTCCGCCACCGCGGCCGCGCGGTTCAAGCGGACCACCGGGGTGTCCTGCACCGACAACAACACGTCGTACCAGGAAATGACCGCGTCCCAGTTCGTTTCGCCGTACGACGGTGCCAGGTCGTGGCAAGCCGCGATCGCCGCCTGGACCACGTACGGGTTCGGCAGCGTTGGCGTCCGGCGCAGGCCGCGGCCGGCCAGCTCCACTCCTTCCTTGATCAGCTCGGCATCCCACAGCGAACGGTCCTGCTCGGAAAGCAACACCGGCACACCCGAGGAGAACCGCGCGGGACGGCGGGCGTCCTGCAGCAGCACCAAAGCCAGCAGCCCCAACGCCGTCGGCTCGTCCGGCATCAGGGAAGCCAGCAGGCGCGCCAGCCGCACGCCCTCCGCGAGCAACGCCGCGCGGCCCGTGTAGCCCTCGTTGAAGATCAGGTACACCGTCGAAGCCACGCCGGCCAGCCGAGAAGGCAGTTCATCCGCCGACGGCACCCGGTACGGAATGCGTGCCTGAGCGATCTTCTGCTTCGCGCGCGTCAGCCGCTTCGCCATCGTCGCTTCCGGCACCAGCAAGCCCCGGGCGACCTCCGCGGTCGACAAACCGCCCAATGTCCGAAGCGCCAAAGCCACCTGCGCTTCCAGCGACAACGCCGGGTGACAGCAGGTGAAGACCAGCCGCAGCAGGTCGTCGCGGACCGACACCGGGTCCGGGTACGGGTCGACGGCTGGCATCGCGACGGCCTCCTTCCCGAGCCGCTTCGCCTCGCGGCGGACCACGTCCACCGCGCGGTGGCGGGCCGCGACCAGCAGCCAGCCGCGGGGATTGGCCGGGACGCCGTCGCGCGGCCACGTCTCCAGTGCGCGCACGACGGCGTCCTGCACCGCGTCTTCGGCCAGGTCGACGCTGCCGGTGACGCGGACCAGCGTGGCCAGTACCCGGATGCCCTCGTCCCGGACCAGCCGCGCGACCGCGTCCCCGGCGCCGGTCACTTGCCGAAGTCGACGACCGGCCGGACCTCGATCGCGCCGTCCCAGGCGCCCGGAATGCGGGCCGCGACCTTGACCGCTTCGTCGAGGTCGGCGCATTCGAGCAGGTAGAAGCCGGTGAGGGCTTCCTTCGTCTCCGCGTACGGGCCGTCGCTGGTGACGATGTCGCCGCCCTTGCCGCCGGTGACGCGGACCGTCGTCGCGGTGGCCGTCGGGTACAGGGCCGCGCCGCCGCGGATCACCGCGGCCGCGCCCGCGCCGAACTCGTCGTAGTCCTTCATCATGTCCGTGGCTTCGGGCGTGGTCGGGTCGATGTCGGTGGCGTAGATGATCGCGGCGTACTTGGGCATGAGCTGCTCCTCGCGGGTCCTGACCGGCGCCGATCGCCGGTTCTCACTGTAGGGACGAACGGGCGAAGCCGCGCCGGGACACTTGTCGCGAAGAAACTTCGGCGGGCAGGGTGACCGCATGGGAGAGCCCGCGCTGTTCGGTCCGGACTTCGATCGCGACCCCTCACCCGCCTACGCCTGGCTGCGCGAACGACCGCCGCACCGGCTCGACTTCCCCACCGGCACCTGGGCCTGGCTGATCACGCGGTACGACGACGCCGTGACGGCGCTCAACCACCCCGCGCTGGTCAAGAGTCCCTTCGCCGGGAACGAAGAGTGGCAGCGCTCGGCATGGGCCTGCCGCTGGACCACCGGCCGTCACTCGTCACCAACATGATCAACACCGACCCGCCCGAGCACACGCGGTTGCGCCGCGCGTGCGCCGGCGCGTTCGGCCCGCGCCGGATGCAGAACCTGCGCGAGCGCGCCCAGCGGGTGACCGACGAGCTGCGCGACGCCGTCGAGGCGCGCGGGCACGGCGATCTCGTCACCGACCTCGCCTACCCGCTGCCGATCGCGATCATCTGCGACCTGCTCGGGGTGCCCGAGTCCTACCGCGAGGACGTCCACGAGTGGTCGCTCGTCATCGACTCCGCCGCTCCCAGGGGGCGTCCCCGGGTCCAGTCTATCGGCGAGGTACGACAAGCAGCCCGAGAATCGGTTCTCCGCCGGCATTTGTCCACATCCCGCCGCGGGTGTGGACAACCTCCGCGATCGGCGCGGATTCACCCAGCGTCGTCGCGCGAAATAGCGGCCGTCGACCGCGTGGCCACGGCTCGCCGTCGCCGAAGCAGACCTGGCCTGCGGCCGAGCCCGATCACGCGCGGGCTCTTCCACCTGCCGATCGAGCTGTGACAACCGGGGCCGGGGGCTCCGCCACCCGGAACCCCCGAAAAGACAGTCAGCCCTCGACGAGTTCCCAGTCCGAGTCCGGCGTCGCCCGGTCGTACACCTGACCCGGCGCGGCCTTCAGCACCGAACGCACGTCCGGATACAGGTTCGCCACGTGCTCCAGCTCCAGCCCCTCGACCTCGAAGTCCTCCGCCTCGGGGACCTCGAACCCGACGAACAGCCAGGTGCCGTCCTGCTCGCGGACCACCTGGCGGACCGCGCGCACCGGCTGCTGCGGGCCGGTCGGGATCTCGGTGAGGCCGCTGCTGATCTGGGCTTCGTCGTCGGGCGAGCCTTCGTACTTCCACGCCGCGCGGCGCTGGGCGAGCAGCCGGACGTCCTCGTCCTCGTCGTCGGACCCGGTCACCGACGAGAGCAGCCACGTGCGGCGCTCCGGGTCCCAGTCGGCGGCCATCCCGGTCGGCAGGTCGGCCAGCGCGCCCAGCTGCGGCAGCAGTTCGACGGCTTCGCGCAGCGACATCTTGCCGAAGCTCTCGCGGTTGACCAGCACGTCGTCGGACAGCTCGGTGCCGTCGCTGATGAACCAGTCGTCCTCGTCGTCCAGCACGACGAAGCCCAGCGCGTCGGGGTCGTTCACCAGGGCCAGCGCGATGATGACCGGCCCTTCCGGGTCCTGGCGCAGCGGCCATTCGGTCGACATGCGTGACATCCCACCATCGGCGCGGTGCGTGCGGGGAGCCGGGGTCACCCGATCGGTTAATTCATCGACTGTTGATATCTGCCGCCCGCGGGATCATCATGGGCGCATGGTGCTCTCCAAACGAGTCGCCCGCTTCAACCGCGTCGCGACCAACCAGGTTCTCAAGCACGTCGCCGGCTGGGCGCCCGGGTTCGCCATGGTCGTCCACAAGGGACGGAAGTCCGGGCGCGAGTTCCGCACGCCGGTCAACGTGTTCCGCACGAAGGACGGTTTCGTCGTCGCGCTGACCTACGGCCCGGAGGCGGACTGGGTGAAGAACGTGCTGGCCGCGGGCGGCTGCACCCTGGTCACCCGGCGGGAAAACCTGTCCACCCACGGCGCCGAGCTCGTGCATGATGAATCACGGAAGGCCATGCCGGTGCCGATCCGGCAGGTCCTCGGCTTGCTGGACGTCAACGACTTTCTGCTGTTGAAACGGGAGTAGACATGATCGAGGGGGAACTCGTCCGGCTGCGCGCCCTGGAGCCGGAAGACGCCGAACGGCTGCACCCGTGGACCTACGACCCCGAAGTCGGCCGGTGGATGGTCAACGAGCACCCCCTCTCGCTGGCCCAGGTGCGCAAGCGCTGCGAGGAACGCGCGCTCAACACCTACGGGAAGGTCGTCCTCGGCATCGAGGCCAAGGCCGAGCGCAAGCTCATCGGCGTCATCGACCTACGGGACGCCGAGCCCGAACTCGGCGAGGCCACGCTGGACGTCTACATCGGCGACGCCGAGTACCGGGGTGGTGGCTACGGCACCGAGGCCCTGCGCATGATGTGCCGCTACGGCTTCAACGCCATGCGGTTGCACCAGATCACGCTGTGGGTGGTCGCCGAGAACGAGGCCGCAAGGCACGTCTACCGCAAGATCGGCTTCGTCGAAGAGGGCCGCCACCGCGAATCGTTCATCGACGCCGACGGCGAGCGGCACGACATGATCCTGATGAGCATGCTGAAGGGCGAGCTCAAGTGGTGAGCCGCTTGGGCGCCCTCAGCCGCCACGCCTCTTCGAGCAGCTCACGCAGCTGATCGACGTCGACGCGGTCCAGGTCGACGATGACCATGCCGTGCCCGTCGTAGTGCGGGGTCGTGAAGAAGGCCGCGTCGCCGGAATCCAGCAACGCGGCCTTCTCGTCGAGCCCGCAGAGCACCACCAGGCCGCCTTCGGCCTCGGTGCGCAGCCGCGCGAACCCCTTGCCCGCCACCTTCAGCGCGGGCGTCCGATACCACGTCGACGCCTCCACCTCCGGCAGCCCGGAGGCGAGGCGGACGACGTCTTCCCAGGTCGTCATGGGTTCATTGTCGACCCGGTGTCTTGGAGAAACCGGACCTACGGCAGGCGGGTGATCCGGTCCGCCGCGGGCGGGGCCAGGTTCGGGTGTGCGCCCAGGTAGGCGATCAGCGCATCGAGGTCCACCGGGCCGCCGGACAGGTTCGTGCCCTTGGTGAACTCGGTGAAGCCGTCCCCGCCGGCGGCGAGGAAGTTGTTCACCGACACGCGGTACGACGCCGCCGGGTCGACCGGCGTGCCGTTGATCGTGAGGTCCGAGATCCGCGAGCCCTGCGGCGCGGACGCCGAGTAGCTGTAGTGCAGCGAGCTCGAGATCTGCAGGAACCGGGTGACCGAGCCCTGCCACTGCTGCTCCAGCACGTTCTTCAGGTTCGCGCCGGTCAGCGTGATCGTCTGCATGATGTTCGCGAACGGCTGCACGGTGAACGCCTCACCGTAGGTCACCACGCCGTCGCCCTCGCCGTTCGGCGACGACTTGTACGTCAGGTCGGCGCGGATGCCGCCCGGGTTGGTCATGGCGACGACCGCGTTGTTCGACTGCGTGCCCGCGAGCTGCGCGTCGGCGATGACGTCGCCGAGCGGCGACTCACCGGCCGCGTTGCCCGCCGCCGGCAGGTCGGCGGTGATGGTGCCGACCTGCTTGTTCGCGATCGGCGCGGACTTCGTCTTGGCCTCGGCGACCAGCGCGGCCACCGCCGGGTCCGGCGTCACCGTGCGGGTGACGATCTCGTTGAACGCCTTGGTCTGCGACCGCACGACGTCACGGGTCTTGCGGCTGATCTTCAGGTCGACCACCGAAAGCAGGCGCCCGAACGACGAGCCCTGGATGACCGGCCGCGGCTGGCCGGCCGGGTCGTTGATCACGCAGTTGTACTGCTGGTGGCTGTGCCCGGTGAAGAAGGCGTCGACCTTCGGCGTCACCGCGGCCGCGATCGCCGCGGCCGGGCCCGGGCGCAGCTTGCAGTCGTTCGGGCCCTCGACCTCGGTGCCGTCGCCCTGGTGCAGGAGCACGACCTGGGCCTTGACGCCGAAGAAGTCGAGCAGGTTCGCGGTCCGGTTGATCGCCTCGACCTCGTCGCCGAACTTCAGGCCCTTGATGGCCTCCGGCGTGACGACGGTGGGCAGGTCCTTCAGCGTGGCGCCGATGACGCCGACCGGGATGCCGCCTTCGAACTTCACGGTGAACGGCAACAGCGCGGGCAGGCCGTTGGTGAAGTACACATTGGACCCGATGAACGGGAAGTTCGCACCCTTGAAGGTGTTCTGGAACTGGCAACCGTCGGTCGGGTGGCAGCCGCCGAACTGCATGCGCTGCAGTTCCTGGTAGCCCTCGTCGAATTCGTGGTTGCCGACGACGGAGGTGTCGACACCCAGCATGTTCAGGAAGTCGATGGTCGGCTCGTCGTGGAACAGCGCCGAGATCACCGGCGACGCGCCGATGTTGTCACCGGCGGACACGACGAACGAGTTGGCCACCTGCGCCCGCAGCTGCTTCACGTGCGTGGCCAGGTACGCGGCGCCGCCGGCGTCCACAGTGGTCCCGTCCGACTGCACCACTCGCCCGCTGGAGCCGGACGGCGGCTCCAGGTTGCCGTGCAGGTCGTTGAACCCGATGATCCGGACGTCGGTGGTGGGATCCGGGCGCTGGCCCGCGGACGCGGGTGCGGTGGTCACCGCCGTCGTCGCCAGCGCGGCCGCGGCCAATACCGCGAGCCGGGTCGAAAGCCTCATGAGTGTTCTTCCTCCGATTCGCGCCCAGGGTCCCCGAACGGGCGCACGGCGGAGGATTCTGCCTCGCGAAGCAGTCACCTACCAGGGTCAAAAGACGGACGTAAAGCGAATGTCACCTAACGGCTTCCGTCGAGCAGGACCCGCGCGACGAGTTCCGGGTCGTCGTTCATCGGCACGTGCCCGCAGCCCGGCAGCAGCCGGAACACCCCGTCCGGCGCGACTTTCCGCAGGTCGGCGACGCGCGGCCGGGCGAGGATCCGATCACGCTCGGCCCAGGCGATGGTCACCGGGACGCCGGTGACCGGCCCGGTGAACCGGAAGTCACCGCGGGACTGGGCGGCGGTGGGCTCGAAGCCCGGGGCAGTGGCGAGCGCGTGGGCGTCCTCGACGACCGTGTCGGGAGTCTGCAGCTCGGGACGTCCGACGATCATCCCGGTCAGGGCGCGGCGTCCGGACGCCGTGGCGGCGATGCGGCGCACGACGTGCGGCGGCGTGCGCTGCGCGAGCGCGCGGTGGGCCTTGAGCGTGGCGATCGCGTACATCTTCTGGCGCCGGTTCCACAACCCGGCCGGCGACAACGCCGTGACGCTGCGGACCAGCCCGGCCTGCCCGAGCGCCAGCGACAGCAGGCCACCGAGCGAGTTGCCGGCGACGTGCGGCCGGCCGAGCCCGAGGTCGGTGAAGAGCTCCTTGAACATCACCAGCGCCGGCTCGATGCCGTACCCGCCGACCGGTTCGGGCGACTCGCCGAAGCCGGGCAGGTCGACGGCGATGACGTCGCGATGGGGCGTGAGCAGCGGGAACACCGGCGCCCACGCCTGACGGCGGTGGCCGATGCCGTGGATCAGCACCAGCGGCTCGCCGCGGCCCGCGCGGTCGTAGACGACGTCGTCCATGACTCGAGAGTAGCGGAATCTGCAACCGGCGGTAACAGTTACTTTGCGTCCGGCACGACGCGGCTCCCGCTGTCGGCCGACCGCTGGACGGCGTCGAGCACCCGGTGCACGCCCACGGCGTGCGCGAAGTCCGGCAGGTCGCCCTTGAGGTGCCGGGCGTAGGCGTGCGCGACGTTGTACGACGGCTCGGCGCTGCGGCCGGCCAGCTGCGGCAGCTCGTAGCGCGCGGGCACGGTGAGCTTTTCCAGCGTGCCGGTCCGGCTGCCCCGCAGCGTCAGCTTCGCGATCCAGAACAGCGGGTCCGCGGCGTCGACGACCAGCGTGCCCTCGGTGCCGTTGATCTCCCAGCGGAAGTTCGTGGCCGGCGACGTCCCGCCGCGCAGGTGCAGGGACGCGACGGCGCCGCCGGTCAGCACGCCGGTGACGGCGATCTGGTCCGGCGCGGTCATCTCGACGGACTCGCCGGTGACCTCGTCACGCACCCGCGGCCGGACGGTCGCCATCGTCGCCGAGAGCTCGGCGAAGCCGCCGAGGACCATGGCCACCGTGTCGACGGTGTGCGCGAACGGGATGGTCAGCATCGTCGCCCCGCCCGCGGGGTGCAGCTGGTAGTCGCGGCCGGCCCGCACGCTCGGGCCCCAGTTCGCGCCCGAAGCGATCAGCGACGTCGAAAGCACGCGGCCGACGTACCCGTCCTTGATGAGGTCACGCAGGTAGCGCAGCGCCGGCGCCGACCGGCCCTGCAGGCCGACCGCGGTCGTCCTGTCCCGCGCGGCTTCGGCCAGCGCCTCGGTCTCGGCCAGGCTGACACCAAGAGGCCACTCGCTCAGCACCTGCTTGCCGGCGGCCAGCGCGGGCTCGATGAGTGCCCGGTGCTCGGGCACCTTGACGGCGACCACCACCAGGTCGACCTCGGGGTGCCGGGCGAGCTCGCCAGCGTCGCCGAAGGTCAGCGGCACGCCGTACTTCTCGCCGGCCACCCGCGCCGTCTCCGCGCTGCTCCCGGCGAGCGCCCGGAGCTCGTAGCCGTCCACCGCGGCCAGCGCAGGCACGTGCGCGGTCGCGGCCCAGCCGCCGTTCGCGCTGAGCCCGACGATGCCGACCCGGACCGGTGCCATGAGCGTTCCTTTCGTTGCCCCCTAAAGACTCCGACGTGCCGAGCGTCGTAGTCATTCCCGTATCGGCGCAAGCCGCATCCGGTTACGACGGCATGACTTCGATCACCCGCGAGCCGTCGATCGGCCGCACCCGGGTCGGCCGAGTGGCCGAGGGAGCCGGGCTCATCGACCGAAGCGGCGCCCCGGCCAAGATCCATAACGTCGATGACATGACGAACGCACAGCTCACGGCCCTGCAGTACGGCTTCATCGCCTTCCTCGCGCTGTGGGCCGTGGTGCTGGTGCCGCAGCTGATCACCCAGCTCGCCCGGCACGGCGGCCTGCGGTGGCGCGGGATCGCGACCACGGCGGCGGTGCTGCTCTACGGCTGCATGACTCTCGCGGTCGTCTTCCTGCCGCTGCCGGGCCCCGGCACCCGCCGGCTCGCCCAGACCGTGCAGCTGCACCCCTTCCAATGGATCGCCGACATCCACACCGAGCTGCTCAAGCACGGCGGGCAGTGGTTCATGACGCAGACGTTCCAGCAGGCGTGCCTGAACGTCCTGCTGTTCGTGCCGCTCGGGGTGTTCGCACGGATCCTTTGGCGCCGCGGCCTGACGGGCACCGCGCTGATCGGCTTCACGGCATCACTGTTCATCGAGGTCACGCAGCTCACGGCCAACTTCGGCACGGCGCCGTACGTCTACCGGATCTTCGACGTCGACGACCTCATGAACAACACGGCCGGGGCGATGGTCGGCTGGGTGTTCGGGGCGCTCCTGCTGACGCTCCGGCGTTCAACGGTCGACGTGCAGCCGGCCCGGAGCGAGCGGGTCGACTTCGCCGAGACGCGCTAGGCGGGCTTTCCGCTGCAGCGCGGCCCGCTTGGCGGCCCGCCGGTCTTCCAGGACGACGACGAGCGCGGCGACGGCCAGGACCAGCGCGACCAGCCCGAGGACGATCGGAAGCTGCACGAAATCCTCCTCGGTACGGCGCTGTGCGGGAGATCACACAGGTTACGCAGGTCAGTGCCGAATTCGCTACCCCACGCGACCGGCCCGGGCAGCGAACCAGTTCCGGTCAGCGGCGAGCCAGCCGTCGAAGGTGAGATCGGCCCAGGTCAAGAGGGTTTGGAGGTCGAGGCGGCGGCAGGTGAATTCCTGGTGCCACCGCCGGTCACGAGCGATCCGCGGACATCGGCCCGCGTCAGCCGGTGACGCGCCGCGGTCGAGCGCGGCGTGCCGGAGACTGGACGGGTGAGCACCCGACCCACCAAGGACCAACTGGCCGCAGCCCACAACACGACCATCCCCGACGTCATCGCCCCCGGCCTCGACGTCCTCTTCTGCGGCATCAACCCCGGCCTCTACTCCGGCGCGCTCGGGCAGCACTTCGCCCGCCCGGGCAACCGCTTCTGGCCCGCGCTCCACAAGGGCGGCTTCACCCCGCGCCTCTACGCACCCAGCGAGCAGGACCAGCTGCTCGACCTCAAGCTCGGCATCACGAACGTCGTCGCGAGGACCACCGCCCGCGCCGACGAACTCACCGACGACGAACTCCGTGAAGGCGGGCGGATCCTCACCGCGAAAGTCCTCGAGTACCGGCCGGCCTGGCTGGCCGTCGTCGGGATCACCGCCTACCGGACCGCCTTCGGGTTCCCGAAGGCGCAGGTCGGCCCGCAAGACCACCGGATCGGCGACACGCGCGTGTGGGTGCTGCCGAACCCGAGCGGGCTCAACGCACACTGGACGCCGGCCGGGCTGGCGGCGGAGTTCGCCCGGCTGCGGGCCGCATCCGAAGACTGTCGAAATCGTTGAACGGCCTGCGGGCCACCCTCAGTAGCGCCGACTGCCCCAACAGGTCCCATCCTGCCCGGCGGAGCCAGCTCCCCAAGATCCACTTCTACGGAAAGTTTGCTGTGACCGGCAGATTGGGCCATGAGGGGGATTTGGCGTCATGAGCTGCGCAATCGCGACTCGTACCAAGCAGGAGGAGTCACTCCACCGGTCCCGGCAGGGGGACCGGACGGCGCCGGAGACGTCCGGCACCGGTGAGCGACGGCGCAGAGACGGAGGCCCGCGATGCACGGCATCGAGCCCACCCGCAGGCCCACGGGGCCGCCGGCCGGACCCGGTGGCGGGCGCAGCCTCGGTGTGGCGGTCGTCGATCCCGTCCCGATCTTCCGCGACGGCCTCGCCGCGCTCGTGCACCGCAGCCAGGGGCTGCACTGGGCCGGACAGGCCGCCAGCCACCACGCCGCTCTGCAGCTGTGCGAGCAGGTCAAGCCGGACGTCGTCGTGCTCGACTCGGCGCTGGACCCGAACTGCCACCTGACCAAGCTGCTCAACGCCGGCGACCCGGCCCTGCTCCTGGTCACCCTGATCCGTGACGCGAATCGCACGCAGCAGTACCTCGCCGCCGCGATCGCCGCGGGCGCGCACGCGATCGTGCCGCGGTCGATCGATTCACGACGTCTCGCCGAAGCGATCCGGCGGGCGCACAGCGAACGCCGGTACATCGACCCGGCGCTGGCCGCGCTGACCGCCCGGCCGAAGCGCGCGACCGCCCCGAAGGGTGACGTCGCCGCCGACAGCCCGCCGTCCCCGCGCGGCGCGATGCCGCTGTCCAGGCGCGAGTACCAGGTGCTCCAACTGGTCGCCGAAGGACTCGAAAACTCGGCGATCGCGAAGCTGCTGTTCCTGTCCGTGGAGACCGTCCGGACCCACGTGAAGAGCATCCTGCGCAAGCTTTCCGCCCGGGACCGGACACACGCGGTGACGATCGCCTTCCGCAGCGGGATCCTCATCGCCCGGCCCGAAGACGGGTACGTCCCGGTGACGGCGGACACAACGGCGATCCCGGGCCACCGCTGACGCCTCTTCACCAGGAAGAAGGCAACATTCAGGGGAATTTCCGATACTCGGAAGTGCGGATCTGCTTGCTCTGGTTACCCACAGGTAATATCCTGAAGTTACCGGCGAGTAAGGCGAACATGTGCCCGGCCGGGGAGCCGAACACATTGGAGTGACGACATGGGCCACTACAAGAGCAACGTCCGAGACCTGGAGTTCAACCTCTTCGAGGTACTCGGCGTGCAGGACCGCCTGGGCAAGGGTGTGCTCGCCGAATCCGACGAAGAGACCGCCCGCGGTGTGCTGTCCGAGCTGAACAAGCTCGCGACCGGCCCGCTCGCCGAGTCCTTCGCCGACGCCGACCGCAACCCGCCCGTGTACGACCCGAAGACGTTCAGCGTCAAGATCCCCGAGTCGTTCAAGAAGAGCTACCAGCAGCTCATCGAGGGCGAGTGGTGGCGCCTCGGCCTGACCAACGACCTCGGCGGCTTCGGTCTCCCCCCGACGGTCCAGTGGGCCGCGTCCGAGCTGATCCTCGGCGCGAACGCCCCGCTGTTCATGTACATGGCGGGCCCGAACTTCGCCATGATCGTCGACAAGAACGGCACCGAAGAGCAGAAGCACTGGGCCCGGATCATGATCGACCGGGCCTGGGGCGCCACGATGGTGCTGACCGAGCCGGACGCCGGATCCGACGTCGGCGCGGGCCGCACCAAGGCCACCAAGCAGGAGGACGGCTCCTGGCACATCGACGGGGTGAAGCGGTTCATCACCTCGGCCGAGCACGACATGAGCGAAAACATCATGCACCTCGTGCTGGCGCGCCCCGAGGGCCCCGGCATCGAGACCAAGCCGGGCACCAAGGGCCTGTCGCTGTTCCTCGTGCCGAAGTTCCACTTCGACACCAAGACCGGTGAGCTGGGCGAGCGCAACGGCGCCTTCGTCACGAACGTCGAGCACAAGATGGGCATCAAGGCCTCGACGACCTGCGAGCTCACCTTCGGCCAGCACGGCACCCCGGCCAAGGGCTGGCTGCTCGGCGAGGTGCACGACGGCATCGCGCAGATGTTCCAGGTCATCGAGTACGCCCGGATGATGGTCGGCACGAAGGCCATCGCGACGCTGTCGACCGGTTACCTCAACGCGCTCGAGTACGCCAAGGAGCGCGTCCAGGGCGCCGACCTGCCGAACATGCTGAACAAGACCGCGCCGCGCGTCACCATCACGCACCACCCGGACGTCCGCCGCTCGCTGATGCTCCAGAAGGCCTACGCCGAGGGCCTCCGCGCGGTGTACCTCTACACCGCCTCCTTCCAGGACCAGCTGTGGACCGGCGAAGGCGACCAGAAGCTCGCGCACGGCGTCAACGACCTGCTGCTGCCGATCGTCAAGGGTGTCGGCTCCGAGCGCGCCACCGAGCAGCTCGTGCAGTCGCTGCAGACGCTGGGTGGCTCCGGCTTCCTGCAGGACTACCCGATCGAGCAGTACATCCGCGACGCGAAGATCGACTCGCTGTACGAGGGCACCACGGCCATCCAGTCGCTGGACTTCTTCTTCCGGAAGATCGTCCGCGACAAGGGCCAGTCGCTGGCCTACGTCGCCGGGGAGATCACCAAGTTCATCGAGTCCGAGGCGGGCAACGGCCGGCTCAAGAACGAGCGTGCGCTGCTCAAGCAGGCCCTCGAGGACACCCAGGGCATGCTCGGCTCGCTGATCGGCTACCTGACGGCGTCCCAGGAGGACCCGCAGAGCATCAACAAGGTCGGCCAGCACACGGTCCGGCTGCTGATGTCGGTCGGTGACCTGCTCATCGGCTGGCAGCTGCTCAAGCACGCCGAGGTCGCCATCGGCAAGCTCGACGCGGGCGCGTCCGCCAAGGACACCCCGTTCTACGAGGGCAAGATCGCCGTGGCGTCGTTCTTCGCGAAGCAGGTGCTGCCGGAGCTGACCGCCCGCCGCGCCATCGTGGAGGCCGCCGACAACGCGCTCATGGAGATCGACGAAGCCGCGTTCTGATCAATGCGTTCCGCCGAAGGGCCCCTTCCGACCCGGGAAGGGGCCCTTCGGCGTTTCGACGCGGGAAAGCCGGGGAATTCCGTCTGCGAGTTCGCGGGACCGAGTGGCCGGATCCGCGATCACCGAGAGGAGAAAGTGATGACTGTCGCCGGCATCATCAGCGCCATCGTCGTCGGGCTGATCATCGGCGTTCTGGGCCGGCTGCTCGCTCCCGGCAAGCAGAACATCCCCATCTGGCTGACCATCGTGATCGGTATCATCGCCGCCTTCATCGGCACGGCGATCGCGCGTGGTCTCGGCTACGCCGACACGGACGGCATCGACTGGCTCGAGGTCCTCACCCAGGTTGTGCTGGCCGCGATCGGTGTCAGCATCGCCGCCGGTGCCTACGGTCGCCGAGGTGTAACCAGGTAACGCTTTCGGATCTGCGGCCCGGCCGGTCCACCTTCGGGTGAACCGGCCGGGCTTTTCCGTGGGCTACCGCCGGGCCGACGCGCGGGCGAGCGCGACGCCGAACCCGGCACCCACCAGCAGCAGCGCCGCGGCCCAGGTCATCGTCGTCGTCACGGCGTGGGCCGAGGAACCGCCGGCGAGCGTCAGGAAGAGGCTGCCGAACGTCGCCACCCCCACGACCTGGCTCAGCTGCAACGTCGTCGTGAGCAGCCCGCTGGCGTCCGCCGCGCTGGCGAGCGGGACGTGGGTGAGGGCGTGCGCCATCAGGGACCCGAACGCCAGGCCCATGGAGAGGCCGAACAGGATGAGCGCGGCGAAGAACAGCGCGCCGCCCCTTCCGCCGTCCTTCAAGCTCAACGCCAGCAAGGCGTACGCGATCGCCGACCCGGCGTAGCCGCACGGCGTCAGTGCCGTGTGGACGCGTGCGGGCAGTTTGTGCCAGAAGAACCCGCACACGCCGAAAACCACGCCTCCGGGCACCATGGTGAGCCCCGCGGACAGCGCCGTCTCCCCGAGGCCCGTCTGCAGGTGCAACGCCACGCAGAACAGGAAACCGCCGTAGGACGCCATGCCGGTGGCGAGCGCGGCCAGTCCGGGTGCGACCCCGCGGACCTTCAGGACGCCGAGGTCGACCAGCGGGTCGCGCACCCGGCGTTCCAGGACCACGAACAGCACGGCCAGCAGTACGCCCGCCGCGAGCGAGCCGAACGTCCACATCGGCCAGCCGGTTTCGTGCCCGAGGACGAGCGGCAGCACGACGAGCACGACCGCGGGCACGGCGAGTGCGAGGCCGGCGAGGTCGAGCCGGCGGCCCGCTCCCGCCGCGCCGCCAGGTACCAGCCGCAGGGCCAACGCGGCCACGAGCACGCCGATCGGCACGTTCACCAGGAAGATCGGCCGCCAGCCTGCCCCGAAGAGGTCCGCGCCGACGAGGACCCCGCCGAGCACCTGGCCTGCCACGAACGCGACCGAGATGACCGCGGTGTACGCGCTGAGCGCCTTGGCCCGCGCGGGGCCGCTGAACTGCGCCTGGATGACGCTGATGACCTGCGGCATCATCAACGCCGCGCCGGCGCCCTGGGCGATCCGCGCGACGATCAGCGTGGTGGGGTCCGGCGCGAACCCGCACAGCAGCGAGCAGACGGTGAAGGCGGCGACACCGGTGACGAACAGCCGCCGCCGCCCGAACAGCTCGCCGAGACGGGCGCCGGTGATCAGCAGCATCGCGTAGCCCACGGTGTAGCCGGAGACGATGAGCTGCAGCGCGGCGCCGGAGGCGTGCAGGTCGGTGCGGATGTCGGTCATGGCGACGTTCACGACGGTGACGTCGAGCAGCGCCATGAACTGGCCGAGCAGCAGGACGGCCAGCATGAACCACGGCCGCCGGGTGGCCCGGTCCGGGACGGCCGGGGCTGAGGTGGTCAGAGTCATGCCTCTGACCATGGGATTTTCTGGCTTGGTGCGGAGAGAGCCTGTCGATGCTGGTACTGGCAGCACCTGTTTCGCCGAAAATTGTCGTACCCGTCGGGCACCATGGTCCGCATGACGTCGACGCAGGTTCACACCAGCCACCGGGAGGAACTCGGCCAGTTCCTCAAGGCGTGCCGGGCGCGGATCGGCCCGGAGGAGGTCGGGCTGCCGCCCGGCGTGCGCCGTCGCACGAGCGGGTTGCGGCGGGAGGAGGTCGCGCTGCTCGCGGGCGTCGGCGTCACCTGGTACACGTGGCTGGAGCAGGGGCGGCCGATCAACGCGAGCGCGCAGGTGCTCGACGCCGTGGCGCGCACGCTGCGGATGGACCACCCCGAGCGGGAGCACCTGTACCGGCTGGCGGAGCTGACGCCGTCGCGGCTGCCGTCGTCGGTCGAGGTGGTGCCGGACGCCGTGCGCGAGGTGCTGCGCGCGCTGGATCCGCTGCCCGCCACGGTGATCAACGGCCGGTTCGACGTCCTCGAGTCGAACGCGGCGCAGACGGAGCTGTTCTGGGAGTGGCACAGCCTGCCGTGCCTGCACAAGAACCTGCTGTGGTGCTGCGTGACCGAGCCGAACGCGCGGCGGATGCTGCTGAACTACGACGAGGAGGTCCCGCACATGGTGGCGCGGATGCGCGCCGAGTACGGCAGGCACGTCGGTGATCCGTCCTGGGAGGAGGACATCCGGCGGCTGGCCGCGCTGAGCCCCGAGTTCGCCGCGTTGTGGGCGCGGCACGAGGTGGCCGAGCCGCGGCCGCGGTTGCGGGAGTTCCAGCACCCGCGGGCCGGCCGGATGCGCCTCCGGCTGACCGAGCTGGCCGTCTCGGAGGCGCCGGGGCTGCGGATCCAGGTGTCCACTCCGGACGACGCATCGACGTGGGCGCTGCTGCCCTTGACTCGCCGGGAGGGGTCATGACGGAACTGGACCTGAGCGATCGGGGGCTGACGTCGGTGCCTTCGATCCCCTCCGACGTCACCCGGCTCGATCTGTACAAGAACGCGATCGCCGAGGTGCCCGGGTCGCTGTGGTCGCTGACCGGGCTACGCGTGCTGAACCTCGCGGCGAACCGGATTTCCGTGCTGCCGCCGGGGATCTCGGCGCTGACGTCGCTGCACACGCTCGACCTGGCGCACAACCGGTTCGACGTGTTGCCGGACGAGCTGGGCGAGCTGGCCGGGCTCACCGAGTACCTGTACGTCAGCGACAACCGGCTGACGAAGTTCCCGGCGGCCTGGTGCCGGCTGGGCAAGCTGCGGTACCTGGGGTGCACGGACAACCGGCTCACGTCGCTGCCGTCGGACCTCTCGGGGTTCGCGTCGCTGCGCGAACTGCGGTTGTACCGCAACGAGCTGACCACGCTGCCCGAGTCGATCGGCGCGCTGAGTTCGTTGCGGGAGTTGCACCTGCGGGGCAACCGGCTCACTTCGCTGCCGTCGTCGATCGGCTTGCTGGGTGAGCTGCGTCAGCTGGACCTGCGGGAGAACTCCTTGACCGAGCTGCCCGCGTCGTTGGCTCAGCTGTCCAAACTGGACAAGCTGGATCTGCGGTGGAACAAACAGCTGCGGGAGCCGGCGTGGCTGCGCGACTTCGAGGAGGCGGGGTGCATGGTCCTTCGCTGACAACTCAACAGAGAACGGTCGGGCGCGGACCGTAGGTCGCCGTGTGCGACGTCCGCCGGAGCTCGGTGCCGCTCGCGAGGTCGTAGAGCACACGCGTGTCGGTGACGCTGAACCCGGACGAACCGATCGAAGGCTGGCAGGCGGCCGCCCCACCGGAGCCGAACTGGATCGTGGGCGGGTCGCCGGGGGTCTGGGCGCCGGTCTGGCTCTCGACGCGGAAGTGCCGGGTGCCCCAGATCCGGACGGTCACCGAGCCGCCGGAGACGGTGGCCTGGATGGCGATGCCGGTCGCGGCGTCGTTGGTCACCTTGAGCTCGACGGGGCTGCCGTCGGCGTTGACGGCCTTGGCGTCGCGGCCCACGGGGTAGCGGTCGAGGTAGTGGTCGTGCTCCAGGTGGCCGGCGTCGGCCAGGCCGGCCAGGTAGGCGGCGTTGTACAAAGTGGACGCCAGCTGGGAGACGCCGCCGCCGACCACGGCCGAGCCGGTGCCGTCCTCGTCGACCGGGGCGGGCAGGTACCCGGCGTCCGCGGTGCGCGGGCCGGAGCGGGCGCCGAGGCTGAACGTCTCGCCGGGCTTGACGATCGCGCCGGACACGCGGGCGGCGAGCGTCCGGTTGTTCGTCTCGGCCGGGCCGGTCAGGCCGGCGGTGGTGAACTCGCCGATGACCTCCTTGATGCCGAGCGCGCTGGCGGCGTCGGTGGTCACGCTGGGTGCCGACGAGCTGTAGACGACGGGGAGATCCCGCCCGTCGGTCTTCTTCAGCACGTCGATCAGGGGGAGGAAGGTCTTCTCCCAGTCCACCTTGCGGGCCTCTTCGGAGGGCTCGACCGTCGGCTGGTCACCGGTGAAGACGATCTGCGCGTCCTTGCCGTCGGTCTCGGTGCTCGCGAGCCCGTCCTTGAGGGCCGCCTGCAGCTTGCCCTGGTCGATGCGGACCTCGAGGGCCCCGCCTTCGACCGCGGCGAACTGGAAGGAAGCCGCGATCGTGGCGGGCTTCAGCGGAACGTCCTTGCCTTCGCCGTGCACGACGACCGGCTTCGCGACAGCGGGCACGACGATCTGCCGGCAGGCGGCCTGCACTCCGGCGGCGGTCGCGCGCACGGGCGTGATGGCCATGGCCAGCTTGACCCCGCCGGGGTCGAGCCAGTGGTCGGTGACGGTGTGCACGGCGCCGGCGAGGTCGGTCAGCTGCTGGCCCTGCCGCGGCAGGATCGGGAAGGCGGTGACACCGCCGTCGCTGCCGTCGATGGGCGTGAACCCGACCGAGCCTTCGGTGGCGGGGTGGTTCAGCTTGCCCTCGGCGAGCTCCCGCACGGCGTCGGCGATGCGGTTCTGGTCGGTGCGCGTGGCCACCCCGACCTCGCGGCTGGAGAAGAAGGACATGATCCGCGTGATCGGACTCAGCGGCTGGTGCCCGGCGAGCCCGAGGGTGTTCGGCCAGTCGAGCCCGAGCCCGGACTGCGCGGGCAGGAGTTCGGCCTGCACGTCCCCACCGTGGACGGCCACGGGCCGGACCAGCCGCGGCTCGAGCTCCTTCCGCAGCTTGGCCTCGGCCTCGGCATGGCTGAGCCCCCCGACCTCGACACCGGCAACGGTCACCCCGCGCGGCACGTCCCCGAGGCTGACGACGAGATCGACGGCGTAGAGGATGACGAAGAGGCCAAGAGCGAGCCCGACGGCCATCATGGCGCGGGCAACGCCCTTGCGCAGCTTTCGCGCGGGCGTCTCCGGAGCAGGCGGCGGCGCGGGGTTTTCGAGGAGCTCGCCGAGCAGGTCTTCGGAGAAGAGATCGGTGGTGGCAGCCGGGGGCGGGACCACCGGGGGCCACTCCGCGACCGCGACGGTCGGCGCCTCCGAGGCCAGCGGCGACTCGGCAGCAGCGGCCGGTGAATCGGCCGCCGTGGGCCACTCGGGCACCACAGCCCCGACCGGCTCGGCAGCTGGTGGCGCCACACCGCCATCAGCCGCCGCGGGTGGCCCGGCTGCGGCGCCATCGGCAAATGCAAGCGACCCGGTGACCGTGCCGCCAGCCGCCGCGGGTGGCTGGGCGGGTTCGGGCCGCTCGAGTTCGGCAGGCGGCGCGGCCTCTCCCGTCGCGGGCCGCCCGGGAGCTTTTTCCGGGTCGGCAGCCGCCACGAGCGCCCCCTCGGTGGCGAGCTCGCTCGACTTGGCGCCCTCGCGTCCCTCTTCGTCTGCCACGCGCCTGCCTTTCGCGGGACCCGACCTACAGGTAGAGCCCCGTCCCGTGCTCGGTGCGCTCGGTCGCCACCGCGTGGATGTCGCGTTCGCGCATCACCAGGTGCCCCTCGCCCTGGATCTCGACCTCGAGCTGGTCCTCCGGGTTGAAGAGCACGCGGTCGCCGGTCTTGACGTTCCGCACGCTGTTGCCTACGCCCAGTACATCACCCCAGGCCAGCCGGCGCGCGACCTGGGCCGTTGCGGGGATCACGATACCGCCGCTGCTGCGGCGTTCCCCTTCTTCCGGCGACAGCCGCACGAGTACCCGGTCGTGCAGCATCTGGATTTCGAGTTTTGGCCCGTCAGACACGGCCTGCATGTTACCCGCCGGTCCGCGGCTCCCCGGCCATGACCAGGCTCAACTCGCTCACGCCGCCGTCTTCAATCCGCACCGGGACGCCCCAGTCCTGCCGGGTGATCCGGCACGCCGGGTGCTCGCCACCGTCGTCGCAGCTCGCGGCCTGCGCGACGACCTGCAGCACGCCCTCGGTGACGCCCGGGGCCAGCCGGATCTTGCGGTTCAGGTCCGTGCCCGTCCCGCCGCCGTCGGCCAGCAGCGACGGCGGCGACGCGCTGATCTCGAGCCGCGTCGACGGGCCGAAGCGGTCGTCCAGCTTCTCGCCCGGCGGTGCCGTGAACACCACCGAAAAGTCGATCTCGCCCGGGGCGAGCACCGTCGGCGGGCGGCGCACCGCGTGCGCGTCGCCGGTCACCACCGTCGGCTCGGCCGCCGCGACCGGGGCGATCCGGTGGCCCGCGGACTCGACGGCCAGCAGCTCGCCGTCGTGCAGCAGCAGGCCCTGCGGCTCGGCGAGCCCGGTGGCGATCGTGGTCACCTGGCGGGTGAAGACGTCGAAGCGGCGGACCGCGCCGTTGTAGGTGTCGGCGATCGCGATCTTGTCGCCGGGCAGCACGGCGAGGCCGAGCGGGTGCTGGAGCAGCGCCTGGTCGGCCGGGCCGTCGGTGTGGCCGAAGGAGAACAGGTCGACGCCGATCGCGGTCTGGACGGTGAACGACTCGCCGTCGGGCTCGATCCAGCGCAGCGCCGACGTCTCGGCGTCGACGAGCCACAGCTTGTCGCCGTCCACGGCCAGGCCGGACGTTTGCGCGAAGAACGCTTCGCCGACGTCGCCGTCGCGCAGTCCTTCGACGGTCGTCCCGGCGAAGCGGCGGATCGTGCCGCCGACCGGGTCGAACACGCCCAGCGTGTGGTTGCCCGCCATGGCGACGACGACCCCGCCGGCCGGGCCCCACCAGGCGACGTCCCACGGGCTGGTGAGGTCGACCTCGGCGGCCTTGCCCGAGTCCGGCCCGCTGCGCCACTGCGCACCGGTGCCGGCGACCGTCGTCACCTCGCCGGTGATCAAGTCGAGGCCGCGCAGCCGGTGCCCGGCCGTGTCGGCGACGACGGCGTGGTAACCGACGCGCTCGGCGATGTCGTACGGCAGGAGCGCGATGCCCGACGGTTCGGTGAAGGTCGCGATGTCGAACGGGCCGTCCTGGCTCCCGCGCTCCCCGCTGCCGAAGCGGCGGATGACGGTCTCGCCGTCCGAAGCGAACTCGACGATGGCGTGGTGCCCGGTGTCGGCGACCAGCACGCGCCCCTCGGCGGTGGCGACGGCCTTGCTCGGGAACCGCAGCTCGGCGGGCTGCTCCTCGACCGGCACGTACGGGCTGCCGCCGCGACGCAGGGTTCCCTTCGCTTCGTGCTTGGTCACGAGCTCGGCGATGACGCGGCGAAGCGCTTCTTCGTGCCCTTCGCCCGCGGCGACGTGCACGACGTACCCCTCGGGGTCGACGACGACCAGCGTCGGCCAGGCGCGCACCGCGTACTGCGACCACAGCTCCATCTCGGGGTCGTTGACCACCGGGTGGGGCACGTCGTAGCGGCGGACCGCGGCCTCGATCGAGGCGCGCTCGCCCTCGTGCAGGAACTTCGGCGAGTGGACACCGACGGTGACCAGCACGTCCGCGAACTCGGCTTCCAGCGGCCGCAGCTCGTCGAGCACGTGGAGGCAGTTGATGCAGCCGCTGGTCCAGAAGTCCAGCAGCACGACGCGGCCGCGCAGCTCGGCGAGGGTGAGCGGGCGGCCGCCGGTGTTCAGCCAGACGTCGCCGCGCAGCTCGGGGGCGCGCACGCGGCTCTGCGGTCGTGGAGAAGTCACGGCATGAGTGAACTACACGCGCTCACGCTCTGTTCCGCGGTCCGCCCGATGAGAGAACAAACTCACCCCGTGTGGGTGGTCGAAAAAGGACGGGCGCGCGGTTGAGCCGCCGCTTAGGCTCGGGTCATGACCCCAGTCCAGCCGGCCGGCGCCCTCACTCCGGAGGAGGCGCGGCACCTGCAGGAGAACCTCCGGGAACCCGTGCGTCCGGGGCTGAGCGAAGCCGAGCTCGACGACGTCGAGCACCGGTTCGGCTTCCGCTTCGCCGCGGACCACCGCACGTTCCTGTCCGCCGGCGTCCCGATCGGCGACCGCTGGCCCGACTGGCGCTGCGGCAACCCCGAGCAGCTGCGCAAACGATTGGCATGGCCGGTCGACGGCGTGCTGTACGACGTCGAGCACAACGGTTTCTGGCTGGCGGACTGGGGCACCCGCCCGGTCGGCCCGGAGGACGCGGTCCGCGAGGCCCGCCGCCGGCTGGCCGACGTGCCGCAGCTGGTGCCCGTGTGCGGGCATCGGTACCTGCCCGGCCTCCCGGGAACGGTGGGCTATCCGGTGCTGTCGGTGTACCAGACGGACATCATCGTCTACGGCAGTGACCTGCGGGATTACCTGCACCGCGAGTTCGCGACGGGCGGCATCAGCACGGCCCCACCGGACGGCCCCAGGTACATACCGTTCTGGTCCCGCTTCATCGACTAGCTTCGGCGGCCCGCTTCAGCCGGGCGAGGGTGGCGGCGATGTTGGCGATGTTGGCGACTTCCCGATCCCAGACGCCGGTGACGGTCGACGTCGCCACCTTGAACCACCCCGGCCGCCGTTCCCACATGCTTTCGACGACGACGCACCCGTCAGGGGCGGGCTCGAAGTCGTACTGCCACCGCGCGACGGGCAACCCGGCGAACGAGGTGACCTCGAAGCCGAACCGCCGCCCGGGGTCGGCATCGGTGATGGTGGAGAGGGTGCTCCACCGCCGGAAGCCGCGCTGGTTGCGCCCGCGGAACTTCGCCCCGACGACGGGCCCATCGGTGCCCCCGACCCACCGGTGCCCGGCGTACTCCTCGGCGAGGTCGGCCAGTTTGCCGGGGTCGCTGACCAGCGCATACACGGTCTCGGGAGCAGCGTCGATTTCGATCCGACCGGTAGCGTTCGGTGCGTTCAAGGAGGCCTCCGCGTTGAGGGACATACCGAGGGTATGCCAGCGACCGGCGGTTGGGAACGACCCTGTGGATGCCGGACGGGTGATGTGGACAGCTCCGGCTCGGAACGCTGTTACGGCCGGGTCTGTCGGACCCCGCCGATAGACTGGACCTGGGGACGCCCCCCGGAGAGGGTGGGGGCTGTCTGGTTACGGACGGGGCCCGGCGAAGTCGGCCGCTGTTGCGTGGTGGAAGCCGGGGTCTGCTGGCCGGGCTCGGTGCGAAGGTGCGGCTGACCTGGGCGGTGTCGGGTCG
The DNA here is from genome assembly GCF_014654205.1 of Amycolatopsis bullii. GTDB lineage: Bacteria > Actinomycetota > Actinomycetes > Mycobacteriales > Pseudonocardiaceae > Amycolatopsis > Amycolatopsis plumensis. The sequence continues at coordinate 94,663 of NZ_BNAW01000022.1, read as the reverse complement.
CCTTGGCCGACAGACCGGGGCGCCCGGCTCGGCTGGCAGTTCGGTGCCCACCACCCCGAAGCCGGAATTGTGACTACGTCCGACAGCACCGCGTCAAGGCGGGAAAGCGTGCCTTGACCCGGCACTGCCGGCGTGTTCTGGCTTCGGATCGGGGCGGTGGGGAGGTCTGGGTGGGGTGTTAGCGTCCCGTTCACGCCGGTGAGGCTGCCGAAAGAGGCGGGTGTCTGGCTCAATTCTCCCGGCGCAACATGCGGCTCACGCCCGCCGCCACCGTGGTGGCCAGGATCCAGCCCGACGCCGTGAAGCCGGCCGCGACCCAGTTGTCCGGGCCGTGCATGTACCACCTCGACTTGTTGCCGAAGTCGACGATCGGGACCAGCAGGTCCGCCGTGTAGATCACCGGGTTCCACTGCAGCCCCGTGTCCTGCTGGTTCACCACGCAGCGGTCGCCGCTGCGCATGTAGCGACCGGACGTGTCGTGGATGCAGTCGTCGGTGCCCAGGCCGAACCAGAGGCTGCCCAGCACCAGCAGCGTGAGCAGCCAGCCCAGCGCGCGGACCGGGCGGTAGCCGTAGCCCACCATCGATCTCTGCAGCCAGCTCCACAGCCTCACCCCCGGGCCGAAGAACTTGAAGCCGCGGGCCAGTGCCTCGTACCGGAACTGCTGCTTGCGCAGCGCCACCGTCGAGGCGTGCTCTTCGTTGCCCGCCGCGCGGAGCATGTGGGCGAGCTGGTCGTACGGGCCCGGGCGGTAGCCGCGCATGGCCTTGCGCAGCAGCTCGATGCGGTGGTCGAGGGCCTTGTCGTCGTCGAGGGGGATGCCCTTCTTCAACGCGTCGTAGCGGAAGTCCTCCAGCTCGATGCCCTCGGACGCGGCCCAGAACTGCTCGTTGTCGCTCAGCGTCCCGCAGTGCGCCCGCCGCAGCACCACCCGGCCGACCGGGGCAGTGCTGGGCGTGAGGATGAACTCGTCCGAGGCGACGTCGCCCGCGTCGAGGGCCACGCCGAACGGGGGCAGCGACCCGAGCTGGGAACCGCGCAGGTCCACGCGCCGGGCCACCTGGGCGCCGTCGAGGTTGACGCCGCCTTCGGCCACGAAGGGGCGGCCGTTGTTGTCGCGGAGGGTCAGGTCGCGGCCGACCCGGCCGGTGCGGACGTCGAGGGAATAACTGCTGGTCGCGCGGCGGCCCGGGTCGGTCAGCCTGGTGCCCGCCAGGTTGATGCTGCCGCCGACGTCCACGCCCTGCAGGCGCAGCGTGCCGTGGATCGTGGCGTCGGTGAGCTGGAAGTTGCCCGCGATCTTCGAGCGGCGGGCGGAGAACACGTCCCGGCCGGGGTGGCGGAACATCGAGTTCCAGGCCAGGAAGTTGCCGCCCACCGTCACGTCGGCCAGGCGCAGCTGCCCGGCCGGCACGCGCAGGCTCGTCGCCTCGATGTCGCCGCCGATCTCGGTGCCGTCCAGGTGCAACGCGCGGTCGTAATACGGCACCGTCTTGCCGCGCTCGACCCGGATCTCGGCGCCGGCCAGCCGCAGCGAGCCGCCGATCCGGGCGTTCACCATGCGCAGCGTGCCCAGCGCCTGCAGGCCGTCCGAAAGCTCGATGTTGCCGTCGACGCGCATCCGGTCGGCGACCAGCGCCGGCCGCGGGTCGATGTACGGGTCGTTGGACTTCCAGGCGTCGACCGCGATCGGGCCGTGCTGGGACACCGTCAGCTTGGCCTCGCGCAGGGAGATGTCGCTGTCTACGGTGGCGCTCGGCAGGTACATGATCCCGGTGGCGGAGAACCGCTTGCGCTGGCTGGCCGGCCCGTAGTTGTCGACCTCGCACAGCAGGCTGCCGCCGATGTGCAGGCCGTTGCCGTTGAGCGCGAAGCCGTCCGGGTTGTTCAGCGTGGCGCCCGAAAAGTTGACGTTACCGCCGGTCCGCACGCCGGGGAGCCGGACTTCGCCGTTCGCCACCATCCGGTAGGCCAGCAGGGCGCCGGTCAGCACCAGCCGATCCGCCTGGATCGCTTTGCCGTGCGGGTGCGAGATCACCGTGCGGGTGAGCACCATCGAGCCCTCGATCACCGCGTCGGTCAGGTTGACCGCGGCGTTCGGCATGCCGCGTTCGCGGTCGTCGCCGCGCTGCACGGTCGTCTCTTCGATCTCCCGCCGGTCGCCGTCGACCTGCACGACGCTGCGGATCAGCCGGACGTCGTTGCGGCTGCGCATGTTGCGGGCCTTGAGCCCGGGCAGCCAGCACTTGCGGAACACGAGCCCGAGCAGGTTCGCCTCGCGCACGTCCGGCGGCTGCTCGAACCGGCAGCGCTCGAACCGGAACAGGTACTTCAGGTCCGCGGCCCGCAGGTCCAGCGTCCCGGTGATGTAGGCGTCCTCGACGTAGACGATCGGGGCGTTCGTGGCCTGCCGCCGCCAGCGCATCAAGCCCGCGTTGCCGGGTTTCAGCAGCTCGGAGGCCTTGACCTCGTAACGGCGGTCCGGGATGCCCGCGAAGGGGTCCAGCGGCGGCAACGCGCTTTCCGTCGACATGAGCCCTCCCTCACCCCGACATCAAGGTAGCGAAAAAACGGCGGAAACGGTGCCGGAACACCGTTTCCGCCGTCGAACACCTCAGGCGTTGGGGTTGAGCACGCGGGCCAGGAACTCCTTCGTGCGCTCCTCGCGCGGGTTCCCGATGACCTGCTCGGGCGGCCCCTCTTCGACGACGACCCCGCCGTCCATGAACAGGACTTTGTCCGCCACCTCGCGCGCGAACTGCATCTCGTGCGTGACGACGACCATGGTCATGCCGTCCTTGGCGAGCTGCTTCATCACGCCGAGGACGTCACCGACCAGCTCCGGGTCCAGCGCCGACGTCGGCTCGTCGAACAGCATCAGCTTCGGCTGCATCGCGAGCGCCCGGGCGATCGCGACGCGCTGCTGCTGGCCGCCGGACAGCTGGGCCGGGTAGTTGTTCGCCTTGTCCGCGAGGCCGACGCGCTCCAGCAGCTCGTGCGCCCGCTGCCGGACCTGGGCCTTCGGCTCGCGCCGGACCTGGACCGGCGCCTCCATGACGTTCTCGAGCGCCGTCATGTGCGGGAAGAGGTTGAAGCGCTGGAACACCATGCCGATGTCCTTGCGCTGCAGCGCGACTTCCTTCTCGCGCAGCTCGTGGAGCTTGTCCCCGCGCTGCTGGTACCCGACCAGCACGCCGTCGACGTAGAGCCGGCCGGCGTCGATCTTTTCGAGGTGGTTGATGCAGCGCAGCAGCGTCGACTTGCCCGAGCCGGACGGCCCGATCAGGCAGAGCACCTCCCGCTCGTGCACCTCGAGGTCGATGCCCTTGAGAACGTCGACGCTGCCGAAGCTCTTGAAGATCCGCTGCGCGGACACCACGGGGGTCATGTGACGTTCCCTCCACCCCGGCTGAACATCCGCGACGCCCAGCCCTGCCGCTGGACCACGTCCCGCGAGGTCCCGCGTGCGAAGCGCTTCTCGATCTGGATTTGGACCAGCGTCAGCACCGACGTCATGAACAGGTACCAGGCCGCGGCCGTGATGAGCAGCGGAACCGTCTTGTAGTTCTGCGCGTAGATGGTCTGCACGGCGACCATCAGCTCGTAGTACCCGATGGCCACGACCAGCGACGTCGTCTTCAGCATGGAGATGGTCTCGTTGCCGGTCGGCGGGATGATCACCCGCATCGCCTGCGGCAGGATGATCCGCCGCAGGGTCTTCGTCCGGCTCATGCCGAGCGCGCTCGCCGCCTCCAGCTGGCCGGAGTCGACCGACTGGATGCCGCCACGGACGATCTCCGCCATGTACGCGGCTTCGTTCAGGCCGAGGCCCAGCAGCGACGCGGTGAACTGCGTGATCAGCTGGTTGGTGTCCCAGCTGACGAACTCCGGCCCGAACGGGATGCCCAGGCCGAGGCGCGGGTAGGCCAACGCCAGGAAGTTCCAGATCACCAGCTGCGTGATCAGCGGGGTGCCGCGGAACAGCCAGATGTAGATGGCGGCCGCGCCCGAGGTCAGCGGGTTGGGCGACAGCCGCATCACGGCCAGCAGGATCCCGCCGACGATGCCGATCAGCATCGCGATCACGGTCAGGATCAGGGTGTTCTGCAGGCCCCGCAGCACCCGGGCGTCGAAGAGGTAGTCCCCGACGACCGGCCACTGCAGTGCGTCGTTCGTGATCACGCTGCGGATCACGATGAACGCGAGGAAGAGGATGATCACCCCGGCCACCCAGCGCCCGTAGTGGCGCACCGGGACGGCCTTGATGGGCTCGGCGTCGATCGGCGCCTCGGTGGGAGGCGCTTCGGAGGAACTCACGAACTACGTCCTATCTCAGGAAGCCGGGTTGATCTCCGACTTGGTGACCGCGCCGGCGGCGTTGAGACCCCACTTGTCCAGGATCTTCTTGTACGCGCCGCTGTCGATCAGCTTCTGCACCGCGCCCTGGACGGCCTTGCCGAAGTCACCGCTGTTCTTCGGCAGCACGATGCCGTAGGGGGCGGTGTCGTACGGCGTGCCGACCGACTCGAGCTGGCCGTTGGTCTGCTTGACCGCGTAGTCGATGACCGGGGAGTCGGCCAGTTCACCCTGCACGCGCTTGGCGGTGAGGGCCAGGTTGACGTCGGTCTGGGCCTGCAGCTGCGTGACCTCGATGGCGGGCTTGCCCGCGCCGGTGCAGGCGGCGTTCTTCTTGTCGAGGTCCTCGACCTGGGTGGTGCCCTTCTGGACAGCGACCTTCTTGCCGCACAGGTCGTCGGCCTTCAGGCCGTCGGGGTTGCCCTTCAGCACGGCCAGCGAGGTGCCCGCGCTGTAGTAGGAGATCATGTCGACCGACTGCAGCCGCTCGGCGTTGATGCTGAACGACGACATCGCCAGCTCGTACTTCTTGGCGCCGATGCCGGGGATGATCCCGTCGAACGCGGCGTTCTGGAAGTCCATCTGCACGCCGAGCACCTGGCCGATGGCGGTGCCGAGGTCGACGTCGAAACCGGCCGGCTTGCCGCCGTCGACGAACTCGTTCGGCGGGTAGCTCTGGTCCTGGCCGACCACGATCTTGCCGTCGGCCTTGATGTCGGCGGGGACCATGGCGGCCAGCGCGTCGTCCTTGGCGACCGCGACCGCGTCACCCGATGCGGTGCCCGATGCGGCGGAGCTGCTGGTGTTGACGTTGCCCGCACCGCTCCCTCCCGCGCCGCACGCCACGGTCAAGCCGACCAGGGCGAACGCAGGCAGCAGGGCGATCGCCTTGAGCTGGGTTCCTCGGGCCACGTCGTCACTCCTCGTAGTTCTCAGGTTCTGAGAGCACGCATATTGCCACTCATCCATACCAAAGCACAGCACCGTGAAGTTACAGCGATGTTTAGAGGGGCGCGCGACTGTCGCGTCCGGAGCGCACGGTGAGCGAGGATGTCGACCATGAACGCCACCCCGCCGCGGCTGCCCCCGTCCGGTCGACGCGCGAGGAAGGCGGCGACCAGCCGGATCACCCGTCCGGGCGACCGCTTCGAGGGCTATCTCTCGCCGGAACGGCCGCACGCCGGCGCCTACGACGAGATGTTCGCCGCCGACGGCACGGTCCGCGGCCCGTACCGGGCGCTGTACGAATCCATCGCGGCCCTCGACGCGCACGACCTGCAGTCCCGCTCCCAGGCCCTCGACCGGGCGATGGTCGACCAGGGCATCACCTTCTCGCTGTCCGGGCAGGAGCGGCCGTTCCCGCTGGACCTGGTGCCGCGGGTGATCCAGGCCGCCGAGTGGACGAAGCTCGAGCGCGGCGTCGCCCAGCGCGTCCGCGCGCTCGAGGCGTTCCTCGCCGACGTCTACGGCGACCGGCAGATCCTGCGCGACGGCGTGCTGCCGCGCCGGCTGATCACCTCGTGCGAGCACTTCCACCGGGAGGCCTTCGGCATCACCCCGCCGAACGGCGTGCGCATCCACGTGTCCGGAGTGGACCTGGTCCGCGACGAAGAGGGCACGTTCCGGGTGCTGGAGGACAACCTCCGCAACCCGTCCGGGGTCTCGTACGTGATGGAGAACCGGCGCACGATGGCCCGGGTCTTCCCCGACCTGTTCGCCCAGCACCGCGTGCGACCGGTCGGCGACTACGCGTCGCACCTGCTGCGGGCCCTGCGCGCGGCGGCCGCGGCGAACGTCGCCGACCCGACGGTCGTCGTGCTCACGCCGGGCGTGCACAACTCGGCGTACTTCGAGCACTCGCTGCTGGCCCGGCTGATGGGGGTCGAGCTCGTCGAAGGCCGCGACATGTTCTGCCGCGACAACGTCGTCTACCTGCGGACCACCGAGGGCGAGCGCCAGGTCGACGTCATCTACCGGCGGATCGACGACGAGTTCCTCGATCCGGTGCACTACCGGCCGGACTCCGTGCTCGGCATCGCCGGCGTCCAGAACGCGGCCCGCGCGGGCAACGTCGTGGTGGCGAACGCGATCGGCAACGGCGTCGGCGACGACAAGCTCGTCTACACCTACGTGCCGGAGATGGTGAAGTACTACCTGAACGAGAAGCCGCTGCTGCCCAATGTGGACACCTTCCGCTGCTGGCTGCCGGACGAGTTCGACCACGTCATGGCGCACCTGGACGAGCTGGTCGTGAAGCCGGTCGAGGGCTCGGGCGGGTACGGGATCGTGTTCGGGCCCGAGGCGTCGAAGAAGGACCTGGACACGCTGCGGCGGAAGGTGCGCGCGAACCGGCGCGGCTGGATCGCGCAGCCGGTGGTCCAGCTCTCGACCGTGCCGGCCAAGGTGGACGACCGGCTCGCGCCGCGGCACGTCGACCTGCGGCCGTTCGCCGTCAACGACGGCAAGGAGATCTTCGTGCTCCCCGGCGGCCTGACCCGGGTGGCGCTGCCGGAGGGCAGCCTGGTCGTCAACTCGTCGCAGGGCGGTGGTTCGAAGGACACCTGGGTGCTGACGTCCCGGACGTCGACGGCCGAGCGCGAGCTGGAGCAGCCCGCGCTCGGTGCGATGTCCACTGTGGACGGACTGGTCGCCGAGCAGGGTCCCGAGCTGACGACGTCCCAGCAGCAGCAACAGCAGCAACAGAGCTAGGGAGGTTTCGCATGCTCGCCCGCAACGCGGAGTCGCTGTACTGGATCGGCCGGTACGTCGAACGCGCCGACGACACCTCCCGGATCCTCAACGTCTCGGTCCACCAGCTGCTCGAAGACGCGACCGTCGACCCGGACCACGCGAGCCGCCAGCTCCTGGCCGTCCTGGGCATCGACCCGGCGGGCGCGCAGGAGCTCGACGTGTGGAAGCTGACCGAGCTGGTGGCGTACGGGAAGGACAACCCGGCGTCGATCGTCGGCTCGATCAACTCGGCGCGCGAGAACACCCGCGGCGCCCGCGAAGTCGTCTCGACCGAGCTGTGGGAGTGCTTGAACGCCACCTGGAACGCGGTGCCCGACCGGCAGCGCTACGCCCGGCGCGCCGGGCCGCACGCGTTCCTTTCCTTCGTCGAGGAGCGCGCGGCGATGTTCGCCGGGCTCGCGGATTCGACGATGTCGCGGGACGACGGCTGGCTGTTCATGGTGCTGGGCCGCTCGATCGAACGCGCCGACATGGTGGTGCGGCTGCTGCTGTCCCGGGTCGCGGACCGCGCGTCCTCGCCCGGCTGGATCACCGTGCTGCGCTCGGCCGGCGCGCAGGACACCTACCTGCGGACGTACCGGGGCGCGCTGGACGCCGGCCGCGTCGTGCAGTTCCTGTTGCGGGACACGCTGTTCCCGCGCTCGGTGTTCCACGCGCTGCGGCAGGCCGAGGAGTGCCTGCAGCGGCTCGACCCGGGCGGCGGCTCGCGCAGCAACGAGAAGTCCGAGGCCCTGCGCGAGCTCGGCCGGGCCCGCAGCGAGCTGGAGTTCCTGCGCCCGTCGGAGCTGCTCACCGACCTGCCGCGGCGGCTCGCGGCGTTGCAGACGTCGATCAGGGAAATCGGGGAAGCGGTGTCGTTGCAGTACTTCAGCACGTCACCGTGGGTGGCGTGGAGCGGTGCGGAGGTTTCGCTGTGACGTGGCAGCTGCGGGTGGCGCACCGGACCGGGTACCGGTACGCGACACCGGCGACGCAGTCGTACAACGAGGCCCGGCTGACCCCGCGCTCCGACCGCCGCCAGACGACGGTGGCGACCCGCATCGAGACGGCCCCGGCCACCCGCGCGTATCGGTACACGGACTACTGGGGCACGGTCGTGACGTCGTTCGACCTCCACGCGCCGCACACCGAGTTCACCGTGCTGGCGACCTCGGTGGTCGAGACGGCGGACGAGGCCGAGCCGATCCGCACGGCGTCGTGGAAGGACCTGCGGTCCGAGACGGTGATCGACCACCGCACCGAGTACCTGAGCCCGACCGACTACACCCCGCGCGACGCCGAGCTGGCGCGCGAGGCCCGGGCGCTGCGCACCGGCCTCGACCCGGCGGACGCCGTACTGGCGGTGTGCGCGTGGGTGAACAAGCAGCTCAAGTACCAGCCGGGCACCACGGGCGTCCACTCGACGGCGACGGACGCCTGGCAGGCGCGTGAAGGCGTCTGCCAGGACTTCGCGCACGTGACGCTGGTGATGCTGCGCGCCATCGGCGTCCCGGCGCGGTACGTGTCGGGCTACCTGCACACGAAACCGGACGCCAAGCTCGGCGAGGTGGTCGAAGGCGAGTCCCACGCGTGGGTCGACGTGTGGACCGGCGGCTGGTGGGCGTACGACCCGACGAACGCGATCCCGGTCGGCCCGCGGCACGTGTGGGTGGCCATGGGCCGGGACTACGCGGACGTGGCCCCGTTGAAGGGCATCTTCACCGGCGGCGGTCAGTCCACTTTGGACGTCTCGGTGCAGCTGACCCGGTTGGCTTAGAGCAGGAAGGTCCCGCCCGCGGCTTCGGCGAGGTCCGCGCCGAGGGCTGACGCCGGGGTGTGCGCGCCCGGTTTGCCTTCGCCGCGGGCCAGGCGGGCTGCCGTTTCGGCCACCACCGCCGCGGTGAAGTCCATGGCTTCGCCCGCGCGGAGCCAGCCTTCGCGCGTTGTCCCGCCGGGCCAGGTCACGACGGCGTGTCCCCAGGTGTGCGTGCGGGGGCGGGGTGCCGCCTTCGTCCGGATCGCGGCGAGCCGCCGGACGGCGAACCGGCGTACGGCCGGGATCGACACCACCCGGCCGAGCAGCGGGAGCAGGGCCCGGACCACCGGGGCGGTCGGGGCGAGCCCGGAGTAGACCGTGACGTCCGGTGTGCCGCTCGCGCGCCGGGCGGCGATCAGCTCACCCGAGTCGATGCCTGCCACCTTCGCCGTCTCGCCGTCCGGCAGGACGAGGGTGCGCGGGCGCGCGCCCCCGGCCGAGACCGCGGTCATGGCGTCGACGATGCTGGCGGCGAGCGCGACCCCCACGGCCCCCTCTTCGACGGCGACGGAAGCCAGCGCGTCGACCTGCACGTGGCTCGGCGTGGGCCGCCCCTCGCACAGCTTGGCGACGACGGCCTCGGTGGCCAGGACGCCGAACCCGGCGCCGGTCACGAACGTGCTGGCGCCGCCCACGGCCTCGTCGTGCAGGTCGAGCAGCCGCTGGACCGCGACCGGGTCCGCGGCCATGTCCACGTAGTGCCCGCCGGGCAGGCCCGCCCGCGCGATCGTCGCCGCCGTGGCGGCGTACTCGCCGATCGTGTTGATCACGACCGTCGGCCGCTGCCGCCGGATCTCCGCCGCGATCGCCTCGACGCCGTCCGCGACGACGTACTTCGAGCCGGTCGCTGCCAAGCGTTCCCCGTTGCGCCCGACCAGTACGGCAGGCAATCCGCGCGCAGTCAGTTCGGCGGTGATGGCCCGGCCGGTGCGACCCAAAGCGCCGAGTACCCAGATCTCCATGTCGACTCCCGTGATGTCTCAGTGTGTCATCATCGAGGCTAGCATGTGATGACACACTGAGACATCAGTTAGGCTGGGGCGTGGCCAGATGGGATCCCGGGACCGCGGACCGGCTGCGGAAAGCCGCGCTGGAGCTGTACGCCGAACACGGCTACGACGCCGTGACGATCACGCAGATCGCCGAGCGCGCCGGGATCACGCGCCGCTCGTACTTCCGCTACTTCCCCGACAAGCGCGAAGTCCTCTTCGCGGGCGCGGAACAACTGCCGCCCGCGGTCGCCGAAGCCGTGCTCGCCGCCGAAGAAGGCGAGTCACCTTTGCGCACGATCCTCGCCGCGCTGGCCGACGTCGGCACGCGGATCACGCAGGTCGTCGACCCCTCGCCCGAACGCCGCGCCATCATCGCCGCCACGCCCGAGCTGCGCGAACGCGAACGCAGCAAGGCCGCGGCGATCACCACCGCGATGCAGGACGCCCTCGAACGGCGGGGCACCGCTCCCGAGCTGGCGAGACCGGCGGCGCAGGTGGCGGCGATCGTCTTCGGCGACGCGTTCGACCGCTGGATCGACTCCGACGGCGGAAGGAGCTTCCCGGCCTGCCTCGACGAGGCCGCCTCGGCATTCCGGGAAGCCTGCCGCTAGCCGCGGGCGTGCGCGTCCAGGATGTGCGCGACGGCCTCGGTGACCTGCTGCGCGTACTCCAGGTGCAGCCACTCGTCCGGCACGTGGATGTTCGAGTCGGCCCCGCACGCGCCGGTGACCAGGAACTGCGCGTCCGGGTACTTCCGGGAGAGCAGGCCCATGAACGGGATCGAGCCGCCCATGCCGGTCGCGCGGTGGGGGCGGCCGAAGACCTCGTCGCCGACCGTGCGCAAGGCCGTCGTCAGCCACGGCGATTCGGCCGGTGCGTTCCAGCCGTTCTCCGCCTGGGGTGCGCCGAGCGTGACCTTCGCGCCATAGGGCACGTCGGTGGTCAGGGCGCGCTTCACGGCTTCGAGCGCCTTCTCGGCGTCGGCCGTCGGCGGGAGGCGGAAGCTCAGCGTCAGGGTGGTGCTCTCACGCAGGACGTTGCCGGCGTCGGCCGGCTTCGGGAAGCCGTCGGCGCCGATCACCGACAGCGTCGGCCGCCACGCGTTGTTGAGCATCAGCTCCAGCGCGTCCTCGGTGATCACGCGGCCGCCTTCGACCAGCGGGAACGCCTTCGACAGCGCCTCCGGGAACTCCTCCGAGACGGCCTTGAGCTCCGAGAGCCGGTTCGCCGGGACGTCGACCTTGAGCTCGTCGAGCAGCAGTTCGCCGGTCGCGCTGTCCTCGAGGCGTTCGATCAGGTGCCGCAGGATCCGGAACGAGCTCGCGACCACACCGGACGCGATGCCCGAGTGCTGGGCCGCGCCGAGCAGCTGCACGGCGACGTCGAGGTGCAGCATCCCGCGCAGGCTCGTGACCAGCCACAACCGCTCGTAGTCGCTGCCGCCGGCGTCGAGGCAGATCACCAGCGAGACCTCGCCGATGCGGTCGGCCAGGTGCTCGACGTAGGCGGGCAGGTCAGGGCTGCCGGACTCCTCGCCGGTCTCCAGCAGCAGCACGATGCGGGCGTGCTCGCCGCCGGCCGCGTGCACGGCCTCGATCGCCGTTGTCGCCGCGTAGCCGGAGTAGCCGTCGTCGACCGAGCCACGGCCGTACAGCCGGCCGTCGCGGATCACCGGCGTCCAGGGGCCGAGGCCTTCGGACCAGCCGCCGACCGGGGGCTGCTTGTCGAGGTGGCCGTACATCAGGACGGTGCCCTTGTCCGCCGCGCCCGGGGTCGCCGGGACGTCGACGAGCAACAGCGGAGTCCGGCCTTCGAGCTGCACGACCTCCAAGCTCGCGCCGGGCAGGTCGCGCCCGGCGATCCACGCTCGGACGTGCTCGACGGCGGCGGCGAGGTGGCCGCTCTTCGCCCAGTCGGCGTCGAAGGCCGGGGACAAGGCGGGGATCGCCACCAGTCCGGACAGGCTCGGGATGACGTCGCCGGTCCACGACGCCACTACGGATTCACGCACGGATTTCTGCTCCACGCGGCCATCGTGCCACTGTGACAACCGGGGCTTCGCCCCGAGCCGGGGGCTTCGCCACCCGGACCCCCGGAAAAGCCGCAGGTGGTCCGACAGTGCGAGACATCACAGCGTCGTCACCGGCGAGCGTGATCGCGTGATCACCCGAGGGCGCCACGCCTGGTGAGCGCGCGCGTCGATTCCCTACTCTCGTAGGTCCGATGCTCGGGCTTCCTAACGTTTTCCCAGTTCAGAGCCTATTTCTCAGCAACAAATCAGCAACCGCGTCTCACCAAAGCGGTGACCTTCGTGCCAGGATGTCGGCGTGAACCGTCAACGCCGACGGTGACCGAGCGCTTCGGACCCGATGCGCTGGTCCCCGCCGGTGCAGTCGCTGTGGTCGCCACAAGCGGCCGCCAGAGGCACCGACACCGAGGAGTACTGCGCATGCCGTCCGAACAGTGGACGCACCCGGAGCCCGGAGACGGGCCGGCCGCCGTAGCGGCCCAGCCGTCCCCCGAGCAGGTGATCGCCGGATTGCGGGCAACCAGCGAAGGTGGCGCTGAGCTGACTCAGCTGCTCACCCCCGAAGGCGAACGGGTCCCCTCGCCCCAGTTCGACAAGTACGTCGAGGACGTCGACGCCGAAGCGCTGCGCGGCCTGTACCGCGACATGGTGCTGGTGCGGCGGGCGGACCGCGAGGCCAACGCCATGCAGCGCCAGGGCCAGCTCGGCATCTGGGTCCCGCTGCTCGGCCAGGAAGCCGCGCAGATCGGCTCCGGCCGGGCGCTGAAGAAGAACGACATGGCGTTCCCCAGCTACCGCGAGCACGGCGTCGCGTACGCGCGCGGGGTCGACATGAAGGACCTGCTGGGCATCTTCCGGTGCACCGACCACAGCGGCTGGGACTACCAGGGCCACGGCTTCCACCCGTACACCATCGTGATCGGCAACCAGGTGCTCAACGCCGCCGGTTACGCGATGGGGCAGAAGTTCGAGGGCAAGGTCGGTGACGACGACGGCGAAGCCACCATCGTCTACTTCGGCGACGGCGCCACTTCGCAGGGTGACGTCCACGAAGGATTCGTCTGGGCCGCCGTCTACGACGCGCCGCTGGTGTTCTTCTGCCAGAACAACCAGTGGGCGATCTCCGAGCCGACTGAGCGCCAGTCGCGCCTGCCGCTGTACCAGCGCGCCCGCGGCTACGGCTTCCCCGGCATCCGCGTCGACGGCAACGACGTCCTGGCCTGCTTGGCGGTGTCGCGCTGGGCGCTCGACGAGTGCCGCCACGGCAACGGCCCGGTGCTGATCGAGGCGTTCACCTACCGGATGGACGCGCACACGACGACCGACGACCCCACCCGTTACCGGCTCTCCGACGAGCTGGAGGAGTGGAAGCTCAAGGACCCGATCGAGCGCGTCCGCGCCTACCTGGCCCGCAACGGCTACGCCGACCACGACTTCTTCGACAGCGTCCAGGCCGAGGCCGACAGTTTCGCCGCCGACCTGCGCGAGTACACGTTCAACATGCCGGAGCCACCCCCGGAGCGGATCTTCAGCAACGTCTACGCCGAGGGCAACCCGGTGCTGGACGCGCAGCGCGAAGAGTTCCTGTCCTACCTCGACGGCTTCGTATCGGCGGGTGAGCACTGATGTCCGACCTCCAGAAACTCACCATCGGCAAGGCCCTCAACCTCGGCCTCCGCCGCGCGATGGAAGAAGACCCGAAGGTCCTGATCATGGGGGAGGACGTCGGCAAGCTCGGCGGCGTCTTCCGGATCACCGACGGCCTGCAGAAGGACTTCGGCGAGCAGCGCGTGCTGGACACGCCGCTCGCGGAGTCGGGCATCATCGGCACCGCGGTCGGGCTGGCCGTGCGCGGCTTCCGGCCGGTGTGCGAGATCCAGTTCGAGGGCTTCATCTTCCCCGGCTTCGACCAGATCTCCTCGCAGCTGGCGAAGCTGCACTACCGGACGCAGGGCAAGGTCAAGATGCCCGTCGTGATCCGGGTGCCGTTCGGCGGCGGGATCGGCGCGGTCGAGCACCACTCGGAGTCGCCGGAGTCGCTGTTCGCGCACATCCCGGGCCTCAAGGTCGTGTCCATTTCGAACGCCGTCGACGCCTATTGGGGCATCCAGCAGGCGATCAGGTCCGATGACCCGGTGCTGTTCTTCGAGCCGAAGCGGCTGTACCACTCGGGTGCGCTGCGGGCCGAAATCGACGTCACCGGCACGCCGGCGCAGGTGTTCTCGTCGCAGGTCGTCCGCGAAGGCACGACGGCGACGGTCGTCGCGTACGGCCCGTCGGTGAAGGTCGCCCTCGACGCGGCCGCCGCGGCCGAGGACGAAGGCAAGTCCCTCGAGGTCATCGACCTGCGCACGCTCTCGCCGCTGGACCTCGGGCCGGTGTTCGAGTCGGTGCGCAAGACCGGACGGCTGATCGCGCTGTCGGAGGCGCCGTCGGAGTCGTCGCTGACGTCGGAGATCGCCGCGCGCGTCCAGCAGGAGTGCTTCTACTCGCTGGAGGCGCCCGTCCTCCGGGTGACCGGGTTCGACACGCCGTACCCGCCGGCCAAGCTCGAGGAGCACTACCTCCCCGACCTGGACCGGGTGCTGCACGCCGTCGACCGTTCGCTCGCCTGGTAAGGGGGATTTCCGCGCAATGCCCACGTACAAACAATTCCCCCTGGCCGACACGGCGGAGGGGCTGACCGAAGCCGACATCCTGAACTGGCACGTCCAGCCGGGCGACACGGTGACGGTGAACCAGATCGTGGTCGAGATCGAGACCGCGAAGGCCGCCGTCGAGCTGCCGATCCCGTGGGCCGGGGTCGTCACGGAGCTGCACGTCGAGCCGGGGCAGACGGTGGAGGTCGGCACGCCGATCCTCACCATCGACGTCGACCCCGGTGGTGCGGCCGCGCCTGCTCCGGCGGCCGCCGCTCCCGCTCCCGCCGAGGCGGAAGAGGAGATGAAGCCGCTGGTCGGGTACGGCTCTAAGGCCGTGGTCACGCAGCGGCGGGCCCGCAAGGGTGCCGCTCCGGCGGCTCCGGCTCCGGCGGCTCCGGCTCCGGCGGCTCCGGCTCCGGCGGCTCCGGCTCCGGCGGCTCCGGCTCCGGCGGCTGCTGTCGCCGCTCCTCCGGCGCCTGCTCCGGCCCCGGTCACGGCTCCGCGCGGTGGGTACGTCCCGCTGGCCAAGCCGCCGGTGCGGAAGCTCGCGAAGGACCTCGGCGTCGACCTGCACGCGCTGACCGGCACCGCCGAGGGCGGCGTGATCACCCGCCAGGACGTCGAGCAGGCGGCCAACGGCTCGGCCCCGGCCGCCGCGGTCGCATCCACCGTGGACTCCGGGTACGACCCGGCCACCCGGGAGCGGCGCGTGCCGATCAAGGGCGTCCGGAAGATGACCGCGGCCGCGATGGTGCAGAGCGCGTACACCGCTCCGCACGTCACGGAGTTCCTGACCATCGACGTCACGCCGATGATGGAGTTCCGCGAGAAGCTGAAGAAGTCGCGGGAGTTCGCCGGGGTCAAGGTCACGCCGCTGACGTTCGCCGCGAAGGCCGTGTGCCTGGCGGCGAAGCGGACGCCGGACGTCAACGCGGTCTGGGACGAACAGGCGCAGGAGATCGTCTACAAGGACTACGTGCACCTCGGGATCGCCGCGGCCACGCCGCGCGGCCTGATCGTGCCGAAGGTCCGCGACGCCGATTCGATGTCGCTGAAGGAGCTGGCTCAGGCCCTGACGGCCCTGACCGACACGGCCCGCGAGGGCAAGACGTCCCCGGCGGACATGGCGAACGGCACGATCACGATTACGAACGTGGGCGTGTTCGGCGTCGACACCGGAACGCCGATCATCAACCCGGGCGAGTCCGCGATCCTGTGCCTCGGCGCGATCAAGGACCAGCCGTGGGTGGTGGACGGCGAGATCAAGGTCCGCAAGGTGCTCCAGCTGTCGCTGAGCTTCGACCACCGCGTGGTCGACGGCCAGCAGGGCTCGGAGTTCCTGGCCGACGTCGGCGCGCTGCTGGCCGACCCGGCGATGGCCATGACCTACTGAAGTTCCGCAGGTGGAGGGCCGTCCCGGAGTACCGGGGCGGCCCTCGCTGTTTTCGCCGTCGGCGTATTCGTTTGACGGAGTGAGCACTCACTCCGCACACTGGTGCCATGACACCAGCACCCGAGACCCGGCGCAGAGCGCCGAGCATGAGCGCCGAAGACCGGCGCAGCATGATCGTGCACGCGGTGCTGCCGCTCCTGATGGAGCACGGCACAGGCGTCACGACCAGCCAGATCGCCCGCGCCGCCGGCATCGGCGAGGGCACCATCTTCCGCGCGTTCAAGGACAAGGACGAGCTGATCGACGCCTGCACCGCCGAGGTGCTGCGCCCCGACCACGTCCTCGACGCGATCGCCGAGATCCCCATCGACCAGCCTCTGGCGGACCGGCTCGTCGAGGCCGCCGAAGCGCTCGGCGCCCACTTCGAGCGGATGGGGGCGCTGATGGGCGCCCTGCACGCGTCCGGCCGCGTCAAGCACCGCGACCCGGAGCAGCGCCTGAAGAACCGCACGATGAAGGGCGGCCGCAGCGAGTCGATGGCCGCGATGCGGGGCGCGATCACCGAACTGTTCGAACCCGAAAAAGACCGGCTGCGGCTGTCCCCCGAGCAGCTCGCCGCGCTGTTCCTGACCCTGCTGTTCGGCGGCCGCCGGATGGCCCCGATCGACGACGCCCCCACCACGCGCCAGGTGGTCGACGTCTTCCTGCACGGCGCCGTGGAGGCCGAGTGATCCCGGGCGGTGGGGGCGGCATGGAGTTCATGCTGGCTCGGCGAGGACGGCGGCGGCACGCCGTGACCGTGCCGGAGAGCGGGCTCACCGGGCCCGTCGACATCCCCGAACCGAAGCAGGACGACCAGCCGAAGGACCTGCGCTCCCGGCTGCGGCGCGCGAAGACGTCCGTCGCGGGCACGGTCCGCGGCCTGCCGAAGGTCGTGAAGCTGACGTGGCAGGCCAGCCCGGTCCTGACGATCCTCCTGGCGCTGATCACGCTGCTGTCGGGGCTCCTGCCGACCGTGACCGCGTACGTCGCGAAGCTGCTCCTCGACTCCGTCGTCGCGGCCATCCAGGGCAAGGGGACCACGGGCGACATCGTCAACGTCGCGCTGTTCCAGTTCGGCGTGCTCGCCGCGACCGCGATCAGCAGCGCGCTGACGTCGATCGCGCAGTCGCTGCTGCAGGAGCGCATGACGCTGACCATCCGCCACCAGGTGATGGCGCACGCGAGCGAGCTGCACCTGGCGTACTTCGAGGGGTCCGCGTCCTACGACATGCTGCGCCAGGCCGCGCAGGAGGCCCCGACGCGGCCGCTGTCGATGATGAACTCCGCGCTGGGGCTCGTGCGGACGCTGATCACGTTCGGCAGCATGATCGCGCTGCTCGTTTCGATCAGCCCGCTGCTGGCGCTGGTCGCGCTGGTGGCGCCGATCCCGGCGTTCATCTCGCAGTCCAAGTACGGCTCGCGCGCGTTCTGGCTGACGTTCCTGATGTCGCCGATCAAGCGGCGGATGGACTACCTGTCGTCGCTGGTCACGACGGACACCTACGCCAAGGAGACGAAGCTGTTCGGGCTGGGCCCGTACTTCGTCGACCGCTTCCGCCGGCTCGGCGTCGTCTCGTACGAGCGGCAGCGGAAGCTGACGATCAACCGCAACATCAGCTCGACGGCCTGGGGGCTGCTCAGCACGCTGGCGGGTTCGGCGATCGCGCTGTACATCGCCCTGGAGGCGGTCGGCGGCCGGCTGACCCTCGGTGACCTGGCGTTGTACACGGCCGCGGCGACGTCCGTGCAGACGTCGGTGTCCGGGCTGTTCACGGCGTTTTCCGGGATGTACGAGAACAACCTGTACCTGGACACGCTGTACCGGTTCCTGGACACGAAGCCGGAGATCACGGCGCCGGCGTCACCTCGGCCGTTCCCGTCCGTTGTGGACGGTCACATCGAGTTCGACTCGGTCACGTTCGCGTACCCGGGTTCGGAGGAGCCGGCGCTGGAGGACGTCAGCTTCGAGATCCGCCCGGGCGAGACGGTGGCGGTGGTGGGCCGCAACGGCGCGGGCAAGTCGACCCTGTTCAAGCTCCTCTGCCGGCTGTACGACCCGACCGGCGGCCGCATCCTGCTGGACGGCGTGGACATCCGCGAGTACGACCCGGACGAGCTGCGCACGAGGATCAGCGCGATGTTCCAGGACTACGTGACGTACCAGGGAACGGCGGCGGAGAACATCGGCCTGGGCGACCTCGCGCGGCTGGAGGACCGGCCCCACATCGAGGATTCGGCCCGCCGGGCGGGAGCGGACGAGCGCATCGAGCGGCTGCCGTCCGGTTACGACAGCCCGCTGGGGCGCTGGTTCGACCAGGGCGTCTCGCTGTCCGGCGGTGAGTGGCAGAAGATCGCGCTGGCGCGGGCGTTCCAGCGGGAGGCGCCGATCTTGATCCTGGACGAGCCGACGTCGGCGTTGGACGCGCAGGCCGAGCACGACCTGTTCTCGCGGTTGCGCGAGTTGTCCGAGGGGCGGACGACGTTGTACATCTCGCACCGGTTCTCGACGGTTCGGCAGGCGGAGCGGATTCTGTTGCTGGAGCGCGGGAAGGTTGCGGAGTACGGGACGCATGAGGAGCTGATGGCGGCTAAGGCCGGGTACGCGGACTTGTTCACGCTGCAGGCGCAGGCGTACCTGGACGAGGTGCCGGTCAAGGGATGAGCACGACCTTGCCGACCCCCTCGCGGCTCTCGACGCGCGCGTGCGCGGCGGCGACGTCGGCGAGGGGGTAGGTCCGGTCGATGACCGGGGGCAGCGTGCCGTCCGCGACGAGGCCGAGCGCCTCGGCGCGGTCGGCCGCGACCCGCTTCCCATAGGCGTCGGGCCCGCCGAAGCCGATCAGGGTGATCCCGCGGGCGATGAGGCCGGCCACGGGGAAGACCGGGAATTCGCCACTGAGCATGCCGTAGGCGAGGATCCGCGCGTGCGGTGCGAGCTTCGCGGTGAGCTCAGCCGCGCGCGGGCCGCCGATCGACTCGAAGACGACGTCGATGCCTTCGGGCACCTGCTGCCGCCAGTCCGGGTCGCGGTGGTCGATGTCGGCTTCGGTGTTCCCGGCGGTCGTGACGACCCGGGCGCCTCGCTGTTCGGCCAGCCGGGCCAGGAACCCGCCGATGGCGCCGGACGCGGCTTCGACCAGCACGGTTTCGCCTGCTTTGACGTCCGCGGTCTTGATGAGGGCGAGCGCCACCGAGGCCGGAACGGCAGCGGCGACGGCCAGCTCGGGCGAGAGGCCGCCGGGCACGAGCGCGTACTGGCTCGCGGCGACGACCTCGGCGTACGCGCCGCCGGTGTAGGACATGGTGACGACCCGCTTCCCGCGCAGGTTCGGGTCATCGGCGTCGAGGACGATCCCGGCGGCCTCGTGCCCGAAGACCGACGGCGGCCCGGCCGGGATCAGCCCGGACCGCAGCTGCGTCTCGTAGAACGGCACGCCGATGGCCTCGGTCCGGACGAGGACTTCGCCGGGGTTCCGCGCCGGTTCGGGCCGGTCTTCGACCACGAGCACTTCCGGACCACCCGTGCCGTGCTGCACGACTGCGCGCATTGCCACCCCTTAACTGGACCACCGGTCAACTTACGGTCGCCTACTATATGGACCGTCGGTCAAGTTGTCGAGGAGTGGTCATGGAACGCGCGGACGCGGCCCGCAACCGCCGCGCGATCCTGCGCGCGACGGAGGAGTTGTTGTCGACGCACGACCTCGCCGACGTATCGATGGACCGCGTCGCGGCCGCGGCCGGCGTGGGCAAGGGCACGGTGTTCCACCGCTTCGGCAACCGCGAAGGCCTGATGCGCGCGCTGGTGGAGTCGCGGGTCGAGGAGTTGTCTGTCGCGTTGACCTCGGGCCCCCCTCCCCTCGGCCCAGGCGCACCCCCCGCTTCGCGCTTGGCGGCCTTTTTCGACGCGGTGGTGGAGCTGGCTTCCCGCAACGTGAAGGTGATGGCGGCGTTCGAGCAGGCGTCGACGGACCGCCTGAACAGCCCGGTGTACCGGTCGTGGCACGCGCACGTGTCGGGGCTGATCGCCTCGGCGTCACCTTCGCTCGATGCCGACCTCGTGGCGCACCTGCTGCTGGGGTCGTTGCACAGCGACCTGATGCTGCGGTTCTTGAAGACGGGCGAGACGGACCGGCTGGCCACGGGCCTGCGGTCGATGGTCACGACGTTGCTGCGCTGACCCGGGAGCAAATCGGACAGGCTGCTCGTTGTAGGGGGTATGGCTGTCGCGTTCCTGCTTTACGTCTTCGCCGAGATCGCCGCGATCTGGGCGGTGGGTTCGGCCGTCGGCGTGCTCGGCACGCTGGGCCTCCTCCTGGCGGGCGCGGTCCTGGGATCGTGGCTGGCCCGCCGCGAGGGCGGCAAGGCCATGAGGGCCTTCATGGCCGCAGCCCGTTCAGGGCGCCCGGCGGAGAAGGAACTCACCGACGGGATGCTGGTCGGGCTGGGTGGGGTGCTGATCCTGGTGCCCGGGTTCGTTTCGGACGTGCTGGGTTTGCTGTTGATGCTGCCGCCGTCACGGGCGGTGGCGCGGCGGTGGTGGTTGAAGCGGATGGAGAAGCGGGCAGTCCGGTTCGCCAACCAGCGGCGGGGGCCGGTGATGGTGGTGGACAGCGAGGTCGTGTCGTCCGATGAGCCGCGGCGGGACCAGCCGCAGGTGATCGAGGGGCGGATCATCGAAGGCTGACCCCGGAATGCAAGTCCCGGTGGTACGCCAGGTACTCGTCTTTGATCCCGTGCCCCGGGAGTTCAAGCAACTTGCCGGCTGGAACACCCTCCCGCAGCACGGTGCGGTCCTCCGCAATCACGACCGCACCGCGGTCGAACTGCACGTGGCAGTTGGGACAGAGGCAAAGCACGTTGGATGCGAAGTCGGGGCCGCGGTGCAAGCCACCGAGAGCCTGGATGTGCGCACCTTCTGAATAGCCCTGGCCATCCCCAAGGGACAACCGGGTGTTGCAGAGTTGACACGTGTGGTCGTAGAACTTTTTGACGTCCTCAGAGACCTTCGTGGAACGAACTATGCGTTGCGTTATGACGGCCTTGCGCCCAGGTTGGGCGTTGCCCACGGAATGACTGGGCTCCGACGGCAGCAAGTAGTCACCGACCGGGAAGTTCACATCAGCGGCACTACTGGCTTTGACCAATTGGAACCGGCACACGAGGTAGTCACCTCGGCCCCGCACCAGCGCTGCGTCCTCGACCCGAAACAAACCGTCGTAGCGGTAACCCTGATTGGGCGCGTGGGAAGACTTCGTGTCCGCGCCACGCACAACTCGCACTAGCGCTCCGGTTTCTCTGCTCGTCAAAAGGGCAGCATTGCCGGGATCCGCGAACGTTTGGTCGGCGTTCTGCCGACCGCCGCTGTTCCGCCCTCCGTGACCGGTGTAGATCAGCTCATCCCCGCGGTCATCGTCGTCTTCGTAGCCGCCTGACGACACGATCGACTCAGCACCCCGCGCACCGGTTCCGGTGATGCCAGCTTGCAGGGCGCGGTGCACGCCACTCGCCGCCACCTCGGCCCGACTCGCGAAGGTGGTGCCTTCCGGACACCCAGCGACTTCGCCGTAGACACGCGCATTGCTCGCCGGCTTACCCAGAGCTTCACGGAAGAAGAAACCGAGTTTGGCCAGATACGCCGCAACATCGCGGCTTGCATCGGTGAGCGCCGGCGGTCGGGGCGAATGCGCCAGCGCAAATCCGTGAGCCGAACGAGCCAAGGCGTCTGAGTCGTACAGCTTGCCCCGGTACACGACGACGTACCTCGACGCCGCTGCGGACCCATACCTGCCCAGGAAGGCCTCGCGTCCGAGGTCGTCAAACTCCTCGATGGCTTTGAGGACGTGCTCCTGGTGGACGTCGGTCAGACTCATGGATCCACACTAAAGGCGGACACCGACAGTTTGCTGTCACCAGTCCGGAACAGCTAGTCCACGGCGGAGTCAGGGAGCATGACCTCAGAGAAGGCGAGGGCTTTCCGGCGGTAGGGCCGGGGCAGTGTGGCGAGGCGGTTCTCGGGCCAGATGTCGTCTCGGTCGTTGAGGATCAACTCACCGTCGCGGCGGATGAGCCAGATCGTTTCCATGCCGGAAAGCACCGCGTCGCCGGTGACCCTGTCCAGCAGGCCGGTGACCAGCCGGACCAGCTCGTCCTGTTGTTCGGGAATCCGGTCGTGTTTGTAGATGCCGAACCCGATGGCCACCGTCGGAGTGATTCCCAAGTCCGTCACCACTGGTGACCAAGGCGCGGGGTTGCGTTCGTAGACCCGGACCCACGTGCGGAGAGGGGTTACCGCTCCGTCGCGGGATACCTGCTCTGGCGTGACCGACCCTTCGAAGAGCCGCAACGGACGACCGGCATC
This sequence comes from Amycolatopsis bullii, assembly GCF_014654205.1. Lineage (GTDB taxonomy): Bacteria > Actinomycetota > Actinomycetes > Mycobacteriales > Pseudonocardiaceae > Amycolatopsis > Amycolatopsis plumensis. Next base: position 72,302 of record NZ_BNAW01000022.1, on the reverse strand, counting down.
GAGCAGAGCGCGTGCGACCTGCTCCGGCGACGATGATGTCGCCATTTCGAGATCGTAAGAAATAGCCATTCGAGCTAGTCCACGGATGGCTTCGGGATGTCGAAGTAGCTGCTGAACCGCACCGCCGGGGCGTACTCGCCCTTCACCTTCACCCGGCCCGTCACGAACATCGCCGCTACCGCTGCATTGCCCGTGGCCATCCGGATGAAGTCGTCCACCGAGAGCGTGATCGTTGTGTCCGGGGTCCGCGACAAGTCTGCCGAAGACACGCACACGCCGTCCTCGATCACTGTCTGGAAACGGTCGTAGCCATCTTCTCCCGACCCCTCCGAGAAACGCCAGGAAACGACGAAATCCACATGACGGGCCCGGGCCGGTGAGAAGTGCTCCGACATTCGGCGGAATATCTCGTCCAGGAACACCGATCGCAGTTCCGGATGCGAAGCGATCGCCTTCAGTTGCTCCCGGGAGGCCCGGCGGACCACGTCCACCAGGACGTCCGTCGACAACGAGCTCAGCTCGATGCCCGCCCCCGCGGAACCCAGCATGTGCAGGGTTTCCAGCACCTGGGTGAACTGGGCGGGGGTCAGGCGGTCGATGACCAGCTTCTCCGCGAACGCGTTCACCACGTGACCACCGCGAACAGTGCGGGGGCGGCGCCATCTTGCGTTTCGGGGCACGGCCGGACTATACGGGGTGTGGTAAGTCGAAGAAACCGATCAAGCCCGCCGCGAAGGCCAGGTCGCCTTTTACCTTGATTCTTCCCGTGACGAACAACACCGCCGGGGTTGCTTGGTGGGTGATGAGCCGGAAAAAGTCGGCCGGGGCGATGGTGATGGTGACTCTCGCCGGCGAGTGCATCTCGCGACTGACCGTGCACGAGCCGTGCGAAATGGCCGTCTCGTAGCGGTCGTAGCCGCCTTCTCCGGTGCCGCCGGACAGGCGCCAGTGGACCACCGCGTGCAGGTCGCGGGCTCGGTCGGGCCTGATGTGGGCGCCCATGCGGGCGAAGATCTCGTCCAGGACGCGCTCGCGCAGGGCCCGGTCCGCGACGACGCTCTCCAGCTGGGCGCGCGACGCCGAGGCCACCAGGGACGCGAAGCGGGCCGGCTCGACTTTGCTCAGGTCGAACGCCGGAGCTCGGGACGCCAGCGCGAGCAGGGCCTTCAAGAACCGGCTGAAGTCGTCCTTGCGGAGTTCGCCGGCGTCCACGGCTTCGGCGAGCTCGTTGACGTCGAGGGCGTGGGCCTCCGGGCTCAGCGGGTCGAGCCGCTCCAGGGCGTCGAGCAGCGCCGCCCCGCGGAGGTCCGCGATCCGATCCGCGCTGGTCATCCCGGCGTTTTCGGCCATGGTCACCCCTCTCCCGGTTACTCATGCGTAAGGCTACCCGTCAGTAGGTAGGCGGGCAAGCGTGCCGAAATCACCCGCGCGGGGCAACGCCCGGTACCGTCTCCGGGCAGCAACGAGGAGGTCGAGCGTGTCAGAGGAAGATCAGCGTCCGCCCGAACGGGCCAGGCGGCTGCCGCGTGCGGTACGCGAGCGGCAGATCCTGGACGCGGCCGTCCAGGTCTTCTCGCGGCACGGCTACCACGCCGCGTCGATGGACGAGATCTCCGACGTCGCCGGGGTCTCGAAGCCGATGATCTACACCTACCTCGGCTCGAAGGAAGACCTCTTCGGCGCGTGCATCCGCCGCGAGGCGACGCGCCTGCTCGAGGCCATCCAGGCCGGCGTGCAGCCCGACCTGCCGCCGGACATGCAGCTCTGGCACGGTCTGCGGTCCTTCTACCGCTTCGTCGCCGAGTACCGCGAGTCCTGGACGGTCCTGCACCGCCAGGCCCTCACCGTCGGCGGGGCCTTCGCCGCGGAGATCACCGACATGCGGGCGCGCGCGATCCAGCTCGTCGCCGCGCTCGTCGTCTCGGCCGGCACCCGCAAGGGCGTCGGCGAGCAGGCCGAGTTCTCCGGCGAAGGGCTGGCCGCGTCGCTGGTCGGCGGGGCCGAGTCGCTGGCCGACTGGGCCCTCGACCACCCCGACATCTCCGACGGCGTCCTCGCCTCCTGGCTGATGAACCTCGTCTGGCTCGGCTTCAACGACCTCATCGAGGGCGCCGTCTGGAAGCCGTCAGAGTGAGCTGATCGTCCCCTCCAGGTGCGGCTTGGACCCGCTCCACAGTTCGAAGGCCCAGCCCTCCGAAGTGGACCAGGACGTGAACGCGGCCTTGGCCGGCAGCAGCACCGGCTGCTTGAAGCGGACGTCCACGGTGAACGCCTCCGGCAGCCGGCCTTCGAACGCGGCCAGCGCGTGGGCCTTCGTCCACATGCCGTGGGCGATCGCGCGGGGGAAGCCGAACAGGCGGGCCGTCAGCGCGTGCAGGTGGATCGGGTTGCGGTCGCCCGAGACTTCCGCGTAGCGCCGCCCGATGTCGCCCGGGACGCGCCAGATCGCATCCGGGGTCGGCGGGGCCAGCTGCTCGCGTCGCGCGGAAGACCCGGAACCAGAACCCCGACGCAGGTACGTGCTGACGTCGGTCCACACGAGGTGATCACCGACCCAGGCCTCGCTGATGACGTCGAACTGACGGCCCTTCTCGTGCGGACGCAGGTTCTCCGCCCGCACGCGCACGGTCAGCGGCTCACTCACCCGCAGCGCGCGGTGCTGGGTGATCCGGTTGCTCAGGTGCACCATGCCGAGCAGCGGGAACGGGAACCCCGGCTCGGTCATCAGCGCCATCTGCAGCGGGAACGCCAGCATGTGCGGGTACGTCGCCGGCAGCTCGTCGCTCAGCCGGAAGCCGCACACGGTGTTGTACGCCGCCAGGTGCGCCGGGTCGACGACGACGCCGGTGCGGACCAGCTCGGTGTCCGGCAACTCGGACCCGGACGGCTTGCGCAGGACCCCGCCGAGCAGGGCCTTCGGGTACAGCGTGGCCAGGCTCGGCGTGCTGTCGAGTTCGCGGATCGCCACGTCACGCCCCCAGCAGGGCCTGGCCGCAGACGCGGACCACGTTGCCGTTCACCGCGGCGGACGCCGGGTTCGCGTACCAGGCGATCGTCTCGGCGACGTCGACCGGCAGCCCGCCCTGGCCGAGGCTGGACAGCCGACGGCCGGCCTCGCGGATGAACAGCGGCACCGCGGCCGTCATCTTGGTCTCGATGAACCCGGGCGCGACGGCGTTGATCGTGCCGCCGTACGCCGCCAGCTGCGGCGCGCCGACGTTCACCATGCCGATCACACCCGCCTTCGACGTCGCGTAGTTCGTCTGGCCGACGTTGCCGGCGATGCCCGCGATCGACGAGACGCCGATGATCCGCCCGTTCTCGTTCAAGACGCGGTCCCCGAGCAGCTTGTCGTTCACCGCGAGCTGCGAGGCCAGGTTCACCGCGATCACCGAGTCCCAGGCGCTCTCGCTCATGTTCCCCAGCGTCTTGTCGCGGGTGATCCCGGCGTTGTGCACGACGATGTCGACGCCGCCGTGCCGCTCCTTCAGGTACTCCGCGAGCTTCGCGGGCGCGCTCGGCGAAGTGATGTCGAGCTGCAGCGATGACCCGCCGACCTGGTTGGCCACCTTCGACAGGTCGCCGCCCTGGGCGGGGATGTCGAGCGCGACGACGTGCGCGCCGTCGCGGGCCAGCACCTCGGCGATCGCCGCGCCGATGCCGCGGGACGCGCCGGTGACCAGCGCGACCTTGCCCTCGAGGGGCTTCTCCCAGTTCGCGGGCGGAGACGCCGTCTTGCCCTCGGTGCCGATCCGGATCACCTGCGCGTCGACGAACGCCGACTTCGCCGAGAGCAGGAAGCGCAGCGTCGACTCCGTGGCCTCTTCGGCGCCGTCAGCGACGTACACCAGCTGGGCGGTCGCGCCGCGCTTCAGCTCCTTGCCCACCGAACGGATGAACCCTTCGAGCGCGCGCTGGGCGATCCGCTCGCGGCCTTCGACCTGCTCCGGCGGCGTGCCCAGCACGACGACCCGGCCGGACGGGCCGACGCTGCGGATCACCGGGTGGAAGAAGTCGTAGACCTCGCGCAGGCGCGCGGGGTCGGTGACGCCGGTGGCGTCGAAGACCAGCGCCGCGTGCCGGTCGGCCGGGGTGGCGATCACCTCGATGCCCGCGTCGGCCAGCTGGTCGCGCAGGGTCTTCTCCAGCCGTCCGCCGGGCGCGGCGCCGAGAAGTGCGGGACCCTCGAGGGCGGGCTGCCCGGGCCGGTACCGGCGCAGCGTCGCGGGATTCGGCAGGCCGAGCTTCGGCACCACGAACTTCCCCAACGGGGTTTTCGTGAACTGCTGGTACCTGTCAGCCATCGGTTGCCTCCCGTGCCGTCTGCGTCACGCCGCAGTCTAACCTACTCCTGAGTAGGTTACAGTGTGCAGGAGCCGACCAGAGAGGTGAAGTTCATGCCGCCGAAGAAGACACCCGCCGTGCGCAAGGTCGCGATCATCGGGGGCAACCGGATCCCCTTCGCGCGGTCGAACGGTCCGTACGCGAAGGCGTCGAACCAGGACATGTTCACCGCCGCCCTCGACGGCCTGGTCAGCCGCTTCTCGCTGCAGGGCGAGGTGATCGGCGAGGTCGCGGCCGGCGCCGTGCTCAAGCACTCGAAGGACTTCAACCTGGCCCGCGAGAGCGTGCTGGGCAGCAAGCTCTCGCCCGCGACACCGGCGTCCGACGTCCAGATGGCGTGCGGCACCGGCCTGCAGGCGATCGTCAACGTCGCCAACAAGATCGCGCTCGGCCAGATCGACTCGGCCATCGCCGGCGGTGTCGACACCACCAGCGACGCGCCGCTCGCCGTCAACGAGGACCTGCGCCAGATCCTCATCCAGCTCAACGCCGCGAAGACGCTCGGCGACCGCCTCAAGCTCGTCGCGAAGATCCGCCCCGGGCACATCGTCCCGGCGATCCCGCGCAACGAGGAGCCGCGCACCGGGCTGTCGATGGGCGAGCACGCCGCGCTCACGGCGAAGGTTTGGGAGATCACCCGCGAGGCGCAGGACGAACTGGCCGCGAGCAGCCACCAGAAGCTCGCCGCCGCCTACGAGCGCGGGTTCTTCGACGACCTCGTGACGCCGTTCCTGAAGCTGGCGCGCGACCAGAACCTGCGGCCGGACTCGACGGCGGAGAAGCTCGCCAAGCTCAAGCCGGCCTTCGGCGGCCCGGACGGCACGATGACGGCGGGCAACTCGACGCCGCTGACCGACGGCGCGTCGACGGTCCTGCTCGCCACCGACGAGTGGGCGAAGGCGCACAAGCTGCCGGTGCTGGCGTACCTGACGTTCTCGCAGACCGCGGCCGTCGACTACGTCCACGGGGACGAGGGCCTGCTGATGGCGCCCGCCTACGCCGTGCCCCGGATGCTCGCGCGCGCCGGGCTGTCCCTGCAGGACTTCGACTTCTACGAGATCCACGAGGCGTTCGCGTCGCAGGTGCTGGCCACGCTCAAGGCGTGGGAGGACCCGGTGTTCGCCAAGGAGAAGCTGGAGCTGGACGAGCCGCTGGGCGCGATCGACCGGGCGAAGCTGAACGTCAACGGCTCGTCGCTGGCGGCCGGGCACCCGTTCGCCGCGACCGGCGGCCGGATCGTCGCAACGCTGGCCAAGCTGCTGCACGAGAAGGGGTCCGGCCGCGGCCTGATCTCGATCTGCGCGGCCGGCGGCCAGGGCGTCACCGCGATCCTGGAGAAGTAGCTTTCACGCGCAGAAGGGCCGCCCCTCGTGAGGGGCGGCCCTTCTCGCGTTCTAGTTGGGGAGGGCCTTCTGGGCCCGCTTCGCGAGCTTGTTCGCCCGCTTCTCGGCCTTGCGGCTCAGCTTGCCGGCCGCGACGCCGACGTCCTTCGCGGCGTGCTTCGCGCGCCAAGCCGCCGACGGCTTCCCGTGCGTGTCCGCGACCGCGAGCAGCAGGCCGCCGGCCAGGCTCGCGTTCTTGAAGAACTGGATCTGCTGCTGCTGCTTCTCGCCCGGGTCCTTGATGGCCCAGAAGCTGTGCGTCGCGAGCGTCGTCGGCACCAAGCTGCCGAGCAGCAGCCCGGCCGCGAGCCGCGGTGCCTTGCCGGCCGCCAGGGCGAGACCGGCGCCGACCTTCACCGCGGCGTCGATCCGGACGAGCGTCACCGGGTCCCGCGGGATCTGCTCCGGGAGTTTGTCACCGAACTTCTCCAGCGTGCTGTTGAGGAACGGTTCCGCCGCCTTCGCGTGCCCTTCGGCCTGCCTCAGCGCATTGATTCCGCCCGTCACGAAGATCGTGGCGAGCAGGGGACGTGCCACTCGACGGAGTATCACGGTCGTTTGCCTTCCTCGTACGGGCCACTGCCTGGTCGAACCTACTCCGTGGATGCCCGCTCGGCCCGTGCTCGAATCCTCATCGGGCTTTCTCCCGCTTTATAGTCGTAACGCTAGAGAGTGCTATAAGCCTTTAGCGGTTGACCTTGACGCAGCGTCAACTTCTATCGTCGACGTCATGGAGTGGTCGATCCAGGACATCGCCCGCTCGGCGGGGACCACGAGCCGGACGCTGCGCCACTACGGCGCGGTCGGCCTGCTCGAGCCCAGCCGGATCGGCGGCAACGGCTACCGCTACTACGACGAGCAGGCGCTCGTCCGGCTGCAGCGGATCCTGCTGCTGCGCGAGCTCGGGCTCGGGCTGCCGGCCATCGCCGAGGTGCTCGACGGGCAGCGCGACAGCGCCGCGGCGCTCGAAACCCACCTGGAGCTGCTCGAAGAGGAGCAGCGGCGGATCGGACGGCAGATCGAGTCGGTCCGCACGACCCTCCGGAAACTGAAGGGAGGTGAACGACTGATGGCAGAAGAAGTCTTCGACGGCTTCGACCACACGCGCTACGAGGAGGAGGTCACGCGCCGCTGGGGCGCTGACGCGTATCGGCGCGGTGACCAGTGGTGGAGCTCGCTCTCCGCGGCGGAGAAGGAGGCCCACCAGCAGGAGCAGCGGGACATCGCGGCGGCGTTCGGCGCGGCCCGGACGTCCGGACTCGCTCCGGACTCCGACGAGGTCCAGGCGATCACGCGGCGGCTGCACGAGTGGCTGCGACCGGCGGTCTCGTCGGTGTCCGTGGGGCACTTCGCGGGCCTCGGCCAGCTGTACGTCGACGACCCGCGCTACGGGTTCGAAGGCGAAGGAGCGGAATTCGTCCGGGACGCGATGAAGATCTACGCGGAACGGAACCTGAACGGCTAGTGGTGCGTCGTAAGGGCGCACTGGGGGTAGGGACGAGCAGGGCTGCAGACCTGTTCGTCTCTATGTACGGCCATCCGGTCGAACCTCGGCGACACGCGCTAACCGTCTATGGCGGAATATCGGGCTCACCCTAGAAACGCCGATAGCTTGGCAGAGTGGACCCCATCCGCAACCCCTTCGCGCCGGGCGCCGGGCAGCGGCCGCCCGAGCTGGCCGGGCGTGAGCGTGAGCTCAAAGCCTTCGAAGTGGTGCTGGAGCGGGTGGCCCGGGGGAGACCCGAACGCAGTCTCGTGCTCACCGGCCTGCGCGGAGTCGGGAAGACCGTCCTGCTCGGGGAGCTGCGGGCGATGGCCGTGCGGCACAAGTGGGGGGCGGGCAAGATCGAAGCCCGGCCGGACGCCGAGCTGCGGCGGCCACTGTCGGCCGCGCTGCACCGGGCGATCCGGGACCTCGCCGTGCGGCACCGGGCGCCGGACCGGGTCGAAGAGGTGCTCGGGGTGCTCAAGGCGTTCGCGCTGCGAGCCAACAAGCCCGACGCCAAGCTGCGCGACCGGTGGCAGCCGGGCATCGACGTGCCCGCCGCGCAGGGGCGCGCGGACTCCGGGGACATCGAGATCGACCTCGTCGAGCTGTTCACCGACGTCGCCGAACTGGCCGCGGACGTGGGCACCGGCGTCGCGCTGCTCATCGACGAAATCCAGGACCTGCAGCCAGACGACGTCTCGGCGTTGTGCGCGGCCTGCCACGAGCTGTCCCAGTCCGGTGCGCCGCTCGTCGTCGTCGGAGCCGGGCTGCCGCACGTGCCCGCCGTTCTTTCCGCGTCGAAGTCCTACTCCGAGCGGCTCTTCCGCTACGCGCGCATCGACCGGCTCAGCCGCGAGGACGCCGATTTCGCCGTGATGGCGCCGATCGAGCGGGAGGACGCCGGCATCGAGCCGGAAGCCCTCGACGCGCTCTTCGACGCGTCCGGCGGCTACCCGTACTTCATCCAGGCCTACGGCAAGGCGGCCTGGGACGCGGCGCCGTCCGACCCGATCACGGTCAAGGACGTCCAGGTCGCGGCGCCCGAGGCGGAGTCGGAGCTGGCGGTCGGCTTCTTCGGGTCGCGCTACGAACGCGCGACGCCGGCCGAGCGGGAGTACCTGCAGGCGATGGCGTCGCTGACGCAGGGCCGGGACGAGCCCGCCGGCACCGCCGACGTCGCCGTGTTCCTCGGGCGCAAGCCGTCGTCGTTGTCGCCGGCGCGCGACAGCCTCATGAAGAAGGGCCTCGTGTACTCCGCCGAGCGGGGACAGATCGCCTTCACCGTGCCGCACTTCGGCCACTACCTGCTCGGCCGCGACTGACCTGGGCTTTTCCGGCTGTCTCGCGGTCTATGAGCGTCGCTAAGTGTTTATAGTTTTTCTGCTAGATAACCTTAGATGTCGCTAGCGGGTTGCTTCGCCGTGACCGCCGACACCCCGGATCTCTCCGGCCCATACCCAAGTTTGCCGATGATTCATCGGCCAGTGCGCCAGATCACCGGATATTCATTGGCGTCCTTGTGAAAAAAGGTGCATACTAGACCTACAAGCCACCAAGACCCTCGAAGGGGATGCAGAAACCGATGAACAACATCGCCGCCAAGCTCCGTGCCCGTCGCGCCGAGGCTCGCACTCGCCGGGCGCTGAACCGGGCGATCGACACCGCCGCCACCGCGACGGTCCGTCAGGAACTCATCGCGATCGCGCAGGCCCGCTCCGGCTACATGCGCTGATCTCTTCACCCCGTGGCGGTCGCCCATTCGAGTGACCTAGGCCACATCGTGCTCATGGTGTAACGCCGCCCGGAGAGGCGTCGATACCCAGTACGACCCCGTGATGCTGGCGGACCCCCGACCTGGCAGCATCGCGGGGTTTCCCATTTTCCCGGTATTTCCCTTGCCGCGGGAGCCTTCTGCAGTAATCTTTGACTTCGTCAACGAACTTGTTGAGGTGGTCAATGAATGACGCTCAGCTGGCCGACCGGGTCGCCGCGGTCCGCGCCTTCAACCGGCTCTACACCGGGGTCATCGGCGTGCTCGACGAAGGTCCGGCGGACGCCGAGTACTCGCTGCCCGAAGCCCGGGTCCTCTTCGAACTCGCCCACCAGGACCCGCTTCCGGTGACCGACCTGCGGAAGCGCCTCGACCTCGACGCCGGTTACGCCAGCAGGCTGCTCGCGCGTCTCGAGTCCCGCGGGCTGATCGTGCGCGAACGGTCCGACGAGGACGCCCGCCGACAGCTCGTGCGCCCGACCGCGGCGGGCCGGGACGCGTTCGCGGTGCTGAACCGCCGTTCCACCGACCAGATCGGCGGGCTCTTGCGCCGCTTCGCCGACGAAGACCAGCAGCGCCTGCTGGCCGCGATGCGCACGATCGGCGACCTCGTCGGCGACCGCCGTCGCGACCCGGCCCTCGTGCTCCGCCCGCCACGACCGGGTGACCTCGGTTGGGTGGTGGAACGACACGGCGCGTTGTACGCCCGCGAGTACGGCTTCGGCGCCCCCTTCGAGGCGCTCGTCGCCCGGCTCGCCGCGGACTTCCTGGACAACAGCGACAACCCGCGGCAGGCGTTCTGGATCGCCGAGCTCGACGGCGAGCGGGTGGGCAGCATCGGCTGCGGCCGCGGGCCGGACGCGGACACCGCGAAGCTCCGGCTGCTGCTGCTCGAGCCGTCGGCCCGCGGCCACGGCGTCGGCAAGCGGCTGGTGACCGAGTGCGTGACGTTCGCCCGGGCGCACGGCTACCGCGCGATGGAGCTGTCGACGGTGTCGATCCTCGATGCCGCGCGGTCGATCTACCGGGCGGCCGGGTTCGAGCTCGTCGGCGAGAAGGACTTCGACGACTGGGGGCCGAAGCTCACCGACGAGACCTGGCGCCTGGAGTTCTAGCGGGGCGTCCGGCCGAGCAGGAAGAACTCCGGGTTCGGGCGGAGCGCGGTCAGGTGAGCGAGCCGGTTCGACATCGCGAACAACGCCGTGATCGCGCCGACGTCCCAGATCTCGTCCTCGGTGAGGCCGGCGTTGCGCGCGGCTTGAGTTGGGCGAGCGCGCGAGGGCCAGCTCGATGATCGCGCGGCCGCGCTCGCCAGCTCGACTTGCCACAGGTTGCTCAACACGCGATCGGCCAGCTCGGGGTCCTTGGCGCGGATGCGCAGGATGGCGCCGTGCGCGACGACGCAGTACGTGCAGTGGTTGGCGCGACGAGCAGCTCGCCGCACAACGCAGAGGCAAGCCACCGACCTCGCGGTACGCAGCCCCCGCCCTCCCTAGGGGGCGTGCCCTTGTCCAGCTTATCGGCGGATACCGACGAAAGCTGCGGTTCGTGGGATGTGCGGACCGGTTGTCCACACCCGGCCGGGAATGTGGACAGCCGGCTCACCTCGGCGCTCATACCCAGCTAGTCGTGGTTGAGTGGGCGCGTGACGGACTACGTCGACGGGTACTGCGAACGCGTCGGGCCCGGGCTCTGGGGCGAGCCGCTCAACAGTCTCAGCAACCTGGCCTTTCTCGTCGCCGCCGTGCTGGTTTGGCGGCTGGCCGACGGTGGGCGCGCCGGGCGGTTGCTGGCCGGGCTGATCGGGCTGATCTTCGTCGCCAGCACCACTTTTCACCTGCTCGCGACGCGCTGGGCCGCGGTCGCGGACTCGGTGAGCATTCTCGTGTTCGTGCTGGTGTACGCCGGTTTGTTCCCGCGTCTTTTCTTCGGGTGGCGGCTGTGGTGGCTCGGGCCGCCCGCGTTCCTCGCGCTCACCGTCGTCACTGCTCTGCTGGGTGGCGGGCTGTACCTGTCCGCCCTGATCGGGCTGTTCACCTTCGCCGCGATCCTCGCCTTCCGGCGCGACCCGCGCTGGACGCACTTCGCCGTGGCGGGCGCGGTTTTCGCCCTCTCACTGAGCTTGCGCGCGCTCGACCGGGACGTGTGCGACTACGTCCCGGCCGGCACGCACTTCCTCTGGCACCTGCTCAACGGGCTGGTGCTCTACCTCGTTTCCCGCGCGGCCATCCGTCGTTAGTGGACGCCGATCGGGCGGAGGTTCTTGTCGTGCTCGTCGGTGTGGTAGTCCTCGGGCTCGGTGTCGTCGGTGCCGTTGAAGACCTTCATCTGCCGGGCGATCACCGTGACGATCGCCGCCACCAGCAGGTTCGCGATCAGGGCCACGAAGCCGACGTAGATCTGGACCAGTGAACCGGCGAACGGGTGCCAGCCGAAAATCGACATGTTGCCCAGGGCCAGCGCCGAGCCGCCGAAGTGCAGCTTGCCGTTGGCCGGGTTGGGGATGCCGTACAGCATGATCAGGCCCCAGCCGATGCCGACGACCCAGCCCGCGATCAGGCCCCAGCGGTGGAACCAGCGCGTGTACAACGCGAGCGCCACGGCCGGCAGCGTCTGCAGGATCAGCACGCCGCCGATGAGCTGGAGGTCGATCGAGAACTGCGGGTCGATCAGGATGATCACGGCGACCGCGCCGAGCTTCACGACCAGCGAAGCCAGCTTCGCCTGCTTCGCCTCTTCCTGCGGGGTCGCGTTCTTGCGGATGTACTCCTTGTAGATGTTCCTGGTCCACAGGTTGGCCGCGGCGATCGACATGATCGCGGCCGGGACCAGGGCGCCGATGCCGATCGCGGCGAACGCGATGCCGGCGAACCAGGACGAGAACTGGTTGTCGAACAGGACCGGGACGATCGTGTTGCCGTCCGCCTTGCCGGTGGCCGCGTTCGTCAGCGGCTTGACCCCGGCCGTGATCGCCACGTAGCCGAGCAGCGCCAGCAGGCCGAGCACCAGCGAGTACGCCGGCAGCGCGACCATGTTCCGCTTGATCACGCTGCGGCCGCGCGAGGCCAGCACGCTGGTCAGCGAGTGCGGGTACAGGAACAGCGCGAGCGCCGAGCCCAGTGCCAGCGTCGCGTACTGCAGCTGGTTGTTGGCCGTGAGCAGGATCGACCCGGCCGGCTTGCCGGTGGTCGGGTTCGGCGTGCCGAGCTTCTTCGCCGCCGCGTCGAAGATGTGCGACCAGCCACCGAGCTTCGAGGGCAGGTAGATGATCGCCACCAGGATCACGATGTAGATCAGGATGTCCTTGACGAACGCGATCAGCGCGGGCGCCCGCAGGCCGGACTGGTAGGTGTAGAAGGCCAGGATGACGAAGGCGACCAGCAGCGGCAGGTGCCCGACGATGCCGCCGCCGTTGATGCCCATCGTCCGCAGCACGGCTTCGAGGCCGACCAGCTGCAGCGCGATGTACGGCATGGTCGCGACGATGCCGGTGATCGCCACCAGCAGCGCGAGGATCGGCGAGCCGAAGCGGCCGCGCACGAAGTCGGCCGGGGTGACGTAGCCGCGGACCCGCGAAACCGACCACATCCGCAGCGCCGGCAGCAGGACGATCGGGTAGACGACGATCGTGTACGGCAGCGCGTAGAGGCCGAGCGCGCCGGCGCTGAACACCAGCGCGGGCACCGCGACGAACGTGTACGCCGTGTAGAGGTCACCGCCGAGCAGGAACCAGGTGATCCACGAGCCGAACTTGCGGCCGCCGAGGCCCCATTCGTCCAGGTGGTCCAGGGTGCTGCCGCGCTGCCAGCGTGACGCCATGAAGCCGAGCACGGTGACCAGGGCGAACAGGACCGTGAAGATGATCAGCTCGGGCCACTGCAGGTTGCTCATCGAGCGTCCCCCTCGTCCAGGTCCTCGACGCTCAGCTTGTCCGGCGCGTCAGCGGTCGGCTTGTCCCGCGTCATCAGGTAGACGATCCAGGTGCTCAGCACCCCGACGCCGACCATGAGGAACTGGAACCAGTAGAAGAACGGCATCCCGAACAACCGCGGACCGTCCATGTTGAACAGTGGCGTGACCAGGACCAGCAGCGGGACGATCAGGAGCAGGTTCCACGGGCTGAACTGGAACCCGCGCACCTTTCCGTCGTGCTTCGCAGTCGACATCGGACCTCACCTAACACTCCCGTAACCGACCGCCTGACCTTAAGACCTCAGTGACAGCGAGTCACGCTTGTCCGATATCGATTTGATCGCCACGGTCCGCGATGCCGACCAACGTCGGTTGCCCTGCCCCAGTGGGGCCTATATCAATAGGCCGACTCCGCACGCGCAAAACCCAAAAGGGGCAACTGTATGACACGACTCCGCTACGCGGTGGTGATCCCGGCCGTCGCCGGCACCCTGCTGGCCGGGTTCACTCCTGCGTTCGCAGGGCAGGAGATCGCGGCCGGTAAGCAGCCGCTGAACTCCACGAACATCCCGGCGCAGTACGCGAACCAGAAGCTGGACTGGCACAAGTGCGCGGTCCCCTCCGAGCTGCCGACGGCTCCGCCCGCGGGCGCCGAGGACATGGAGTGCGCGACCTACAAGACCCCGCGCAACTGGTACCAGGCGAACGCCCAGATCGACCTGACCATCGCGGTCAGCCGCCTGAAGGCGACCAAGGACGCGACCGCCAGCGTCGTCACCAACCCCGGTGGCCCGGGCGCGCCCGGCCGCAACTTCCCGGCCCGGCTGCGCAACCAGCCGAAGCTGCGCGAGCACCAGGAAATCGTCGGCTTCGACCCGCGCGGCACCGGCAAGAGCACCAACATCACCTGTGGCGGCGCCATCGGCACCGGGTCGGACCTGGACCCGCGTGACCGCGACCGCGGCAACCTGAACCTGATCCTGCAGGCGACGAAGTACGCGGCGCTGTCCTGCCAGCAGAAGTCCGGCGAGCTGGGCCCGCTGATCAACACCGACCAGACGGTCAAGGACATCGACCTGCTGCGCGTGCTGCTCGGCCGCGACAAGATCAACTGGGTCGGCTACTCGGCGGGCACCTGGATGGGCGCGCACTACGCGCAGGCCTACCCGACCCGCACCGGCCGGTTCGTGCTCGACTCGGCCACCGAGTTCACCACGACCTGGCAGAAGTCGTTCGACTGGCAGCCGCTCGGCTTCGAGCGCCGCTGGCGCCAGGACTTCCTGCCGTGGATGGCGAAGTACGACAACCTCTACCACTTCGGCACCACCGGCGAGGCCGCCCGCCAGACCTACGAGCAGGTCCGCTACGCCCTGACCCAGGGCGCGGTCACCCTGCCCGACGGCTCGACCGTCTCGGCCAACGGCCTGGACTCGTTCATCGCGTCGCAGATCTACTCGAAGCGCGCCTTCCCGGGCCTGGCCGACTACCTGGTCAGCGTCCGCACGCTGACCCAGGGCACCGCCTCGGCGGCGGCCAAGTCCTCGGCCGCGCAGAAGGCCAAGGTCGCCGACAAGAGCACCGTCACCTACGGCCCGCAGCCGCTGATGGTGCCGGCCGACGGCGACGCCTACGACGCCAGCTTCTGGACCATCCCGTGCAACGAGGGTCCGTGGACCGGCTCGCCCAACAGCGCCATCCGGGACTCGCAGAAGCTGATCGACCAGCAGCTGCCGCTCCTGGGGGCCGGCTGGTTCATCCAGCCGTGCCTGTTCTGGAAGAAGCCGCCGTCCCCGCTGCCCGTGCTGGACGGCAAGGGTGTCCCGCCGGTGCTGATCGTCGAGTCGGAGCACGACCCGGCGACGCCGATCGAGGGTGCGCGCCGCGCACACAAGGCGTTCGCGGGTTCGCGGATGCTGACCATCACCGGCGAGGGTGACCACGGCATCTACGCCGGCGGCAACGCGGGTGTGGACAAGGTCGTGGAGGCCTACCTCGTCGACGGCGTGGTGCCGAACGACCAGAGCCTGCCCGGCATGCCACTTCCGGTGCCCGCGGGCGCCTGAAGGCACTAGATGTGGTGGGGCCCCGTCGAGCGGAAGCTCGGCGGGGCCTTTTCCACACCTGTGCACAGAGTTATCCACAACCGGTGGACAACTACCGGTATTAGAATGCCGTTCATGGTACGAGTCCCACTGACGGATGAAGAGCGCGAGCGAGGCGAACGCCTCGGCCAGGCACTGCGGGCGGCGCGGGCCGGCCGGAGCATGGTCGACGTCGCCGCGGAGGCCGGGATCTCGGTCGAGACGCTGCGGAAGATCGAAACCGGCCGCATCCCGACGCCGGCGTTCTTCACGGTCGCGGCCATCGCCGACGCCGTCGGCCTGCCGCTGGACGAGCTGCGCGCGGCCGTCACGCCCGCCGCGTCACCCCCGCTGTCCCAGGCCAGTTAGAGCGGCCGCAGCTGCTTGAGGATGTGCTCGCGGTCGTTGAGGAACGCGCACCCGGGCACCGGCAGGTCGTAGCTGTTGAGCAGCTTCTCGAAGTCCGAAAACTCGTCGGCGGAGAAGCCGAAGCCGACCCGGTAGGCGTGGGCGGCCAGCACGTCGGCCAGCTCCTCCCACTCGCCGGCCCACAGCAGCGTCCGGTAGTGCGTGTAGTCCTCCGGGGAGAGCCGGTTGCCGATCATGGTCAGCACGCTGTCGGCGAAGAAGCTGATCCGGTTGCCCTTGAGGTCGGCGACCGTCGGGTTCGCCGGGTCCCGCGCGGTGTCCGGGTTGCGGATCACGCCCGGCCCGGCCACCGGGTAGGCGGTGTGCACGTGCCCGTCGTCCTCGACCAAGACGATCAAGTGGACGTTGAACCGTTCGCCGGCACAGCGCCACCGGCCGTTGCGCTGCTGCCGCCGAGCCTCGCTGGGGTCGTTGGCGACGTCCTTGACCACGGAGATGATCTGCTCGTCGGTCCAGCCGGCCGGGAACTCGCTGGTCGCCCTGCGCCCGACGCCCGGTGCGTGCCCGCCGCCCACTCGCTGCTCCCTTCGTCGCAACGAGAGTAGGTCAAACGGCAGCGGCGAGCAGAACGATGCCGACGACCTGGAGGTCGAGACCGCGGAAGAGCTGGCGGACGAGGTTGGCGGGCATCGGGCCCATCGGGGTGTCGGTGAACCCGGGATTCGCGTAGTCAACGGCGGTGCGGGTGACCGTGCGCAGGATCGAGAGCACCGACAGCGGCACGGCGAGCCACGCGCCCACGGCGAACGACGTCCCACCCGCGAGGGTGACCACGAGGAGCGCTGTCGCCCAAAGAAAACCCACTCCGGCGAGCACCAGGCCGTGGGCCAGGACGAGCGTGCGGTCCCCCGAGCCGAGCCACCGGCGACGGCCCGGGTTGCGCCAGAGCTCGCCGAGGCCGCCGGCGAACGGCGTCAGCGCGACGTACGCGCCGACGCCGACCAGGACCGCGCCCGGCACCGTGGGTACGGCGATGTGGGCGACGACGACCGCGAGACCGACCAGCAGCGCCGCGCCCGCGTACCGCGACCGGCCGAGCGTGCCCGCCCAGGCCAGCCGCAACGGCGTCGGGCGGCGCAGCGAAATCCCGCCGACCGGCGTGGACGGCGGGAGCAGCATCATCGGGTCGAGGAAGGTGACGGCGACCGATCGCAGCACCCGGCCGTCCCACCCGGCGAGCAGCGCCGCCCGGCCCGCGCGCGACACCGGTTCGCCGCCGAAGGCCAGCGGGAGCGCCGCGACCAGCACGCCGGCCGCCATGAACTGGACGGTGGCGGGCCCGAGGCCGAGCGCGGCGAACCCCAGGCCGAGGACCGCGAGCACCAGCGGGCCCAGCGCGTCGAACCGCAGTGACGTGCGCCGAGCCGAAGCGAAGGCCGCCGCCCCGGTCGCGACGACGATCGCGACCGCCGCGCGCCACTGCTCCAGCCCGGCGCCGCCGACGGCGAGCAGCAGCGCGGCGAGGTAGCCGGTCACCGCGACCACGCCCGTCCACGCGCCGAGCAGCCGCAGCGTGACGACGCGGCCGCGGTCCACCGGGGCGAAGTCGAGCCAGGTCAGCTCCGCCGGCTCGACCCAGGCGAAGCCGCGGCGCAGCAGCCCGCGCCAGCCGACCGCGCAGCAGAGCGTCAGCAGCCCGAGCACGGCCGGGAAGGCCGGAGTGGACGAGCCGTAGAGCGCGGGCCGCCAGCCGTCGACGTGGAAGAAGGCGGTGAACAGGAACCCGAAGCCGAACAGGAGCACGAAGGTCGCGGTGTCGCCGCTGAAGATCCCGCCGAACCGCTTGCGGCCCGGGATCCGCATCCGCCTCGGCGTCCGTGTCGTCAAAGCGGTCACCACAGTTCGAGCACGCTGTCGGCGGCTTCCAGCAGCGGCGGGTGGTGGGTGGCCACCACGACCGCCGCGCCGGCCGCCGTCGACCGGGCGATCAGCTCGACCAGCCACTCCTTGCCCGCGGTGTCCAGCGCGCGTTCCGGCTCGTCGAGCAGGAGCACCCGGTGCGGGCGCGCGGTGACGCCGAGCAGCAGCAGGCGTCGGCGCTGGCCGGCGGAGAAGTGCCCGGACGTCACGCGCATGCGTTCGCCGAGACCCGCGTCGCGCAGCAGTTCCTCGTGGTCGCCCAGGTCGGCGCCGAACGAACCGGCGAGGAGTTCCAGGTGCTGCACCGGGGTCAACTCGGCGAAGAAGTCGGAGTCGTCGAAGAGCACCGACACCTTGCGCCGGAACTCGACGTCCCGCTCGTCCGGCGCCGTGCCGTCGACCAGCACGCGGCCCCGCTGCGGCTTCTGCATGCCGTAGAAGCAGCGCAGCAGGGTCGACTTGCCGACTCCGTTGGGCCCGACGATCGCGGCGCACTCGCCGGGGTCGACGGAGAAGTCCAGGTCGTCGA
This sequence comes from Amycolatopsis bullii, assembly GCF_014654205.1. Lineage (GTDB taxonomy): Bacteria > Actinomycetota > Actinomycetes > Mycobacteriales > Pseudonocardiaceae > Amycolatopsis > Amycolatopsis plumensis. The sequence goes on along the minus strand of NZ_BNAW01000022.1, from coordinate 54,505 downwards.
ACAGCCACAGCTCGCCGGCCCGGACGCCGAGCGCCTTCGCGTCGATCACCGGAGGTGCTCGAGGACCGGGGCGAACTCGTCGAGGAACGGCTCCAGGATCGTGAAGTAGCTGAACCCGAACCGCTCGCGGTGGCCCCGCAGCTGGTCGGCCACCTGCGCGGCCGTGCCGACGAGGGCGACCGGGAGCTCGCCGATCTCCGCGGCGCTCAGTCGGCCGCCCACGAGCTGCTCCAGCTCGGCCAGGCCGGCCGCGCGGTCGTTCGTGATCTTCACGAACTGGCAGAGCAGGTTGAACTCGACCGAAGACGCGCGGTCGCCGAGCTTGGCCCGCACGAACGCCACGCGCTCGTCGACCTCTTCGGGGGCCGCCGCGGCCAGGGGCGCACCGTCGGGGGTCTTGGTGGTCCCGGTGAAGCCGATGATGTCGGCGTGCTCGGCGGCCAGCGTCAGTACCCGGTCGCCGCGGCCGCCGAGCAGCAGCGGCGGCCCTTCGGGACGTGTGGGCGCGGGCTTGTGCTCCGGATCGGCGTACAGCCGCTTGAGCTCGGTGATCGTCCGCTCGAGGTGGTCGACGCGCTCGCGGGCGGACGGGAACGGCATCCCGGCGGCCTCGAACTCCTCCTTGACGTAGCCGGCGCCGAGGCCCAGCTCCAGCCGCCCGCCGGTGAACTGGTCGGTGCCCGTGACGTCCCGGGCGAGCAGCACCGGGTTGTAGAAGGGCGTGTTGAGCACGAAGGTGTTCAGCTGGACGCGCGAGGTGACCTCGCCGGCCAGCACGAGCGCCGGGAAGGGCGGCGCCATGCCCAGGTGGTCGGCCGCGGACAGGACGTCGTAGCCGAGTTCCTCGGCCCGGCGGCACTTTTCGGTCCAGGCGGCGCGGCTGTCCGGCACGACCATGTTGATCCCGAAGCGAAAATCCCCAGTCATGCCGACCAAGGTACTCACCGGAGCTTTTCGATCACCGGGGCGAGCCTGGTCAGGTCGTCTTCGAGCACCGTGAAGTAGCTCGCGCCGAGGGTTTCGCGGGTGCGCAGCAGTTGCTCGGCCACGGCTTCCGCCGAGCCGGCGAGGACCGTGGCCAGCGCGCCGAGTTCCTCGACGCCGAGGTGCGGCACGAGTTCGTGGGCCTCCTCCAGGGCCGCCCGGCGGTCGTCGGTGATCCGGACGAAGTGGACCATCAGGTTCACCTCGGCGTCCCGGCCGTCGAGCACCTGCTTCACGAAACCGGCGCGGTCGGCCAGCGCGGCGGAACCGGCCAGGGCCAGCCGCCCCTCGGCCGCGCCGGGCGCGGTGCCGGTGAGGGCGATGGTGTCGGCGTGCGCGGCGGCGAAGGTCAGCATCCGGTCACCGCGGCCGCCGAGCAGCAGCGGCGGCCGCGGCCGGCCGGTGAACGCGCGCTCGACCTCGGTGACCACGTCGACGAGCCGCTGGAACCGGCGGCCGGGCGTGCCCCAGTCGATCCCGGCGGCGTCGAACTCCGCCTGGACGTACCCGGCGCCGATGCCGATCTCCACGCGGCCGCCGGTGAACTCGTCGAGCGCGGCGAGGTCGCGGGCCAGGAGCACCGGGTTGTGGAAGCTCGCGTTGAGGACGTAGGTGTTGAGCCGAATCCGCTCGGTGGCCTCGGCGGCGAGCAGCAGCGCGGGGATCGGCGCGACCCGGCCGAGGTGGTCGACCACGCCGACGACGTCGTAGCCGAGGTCCTCGGCCTGGCGGCACTTCGCCATCCACTCGGCCCGTGAGCCGGGCACGTACATGGCGACGCCGAACCGGAACGGTCTCATGCCCGCGAAGCTACCGGGAAAAGAGTCGTGAGTGAGAAACAGCGTCAGAACACTGTTTCTCACCCACGACCAGGTGCGGCAGACCGCTCAGGCGAGGCGCTGGGCCAGCGCGTCGAGCTCGTCACGCAGCGACGTGGGGACCTTGTCGCCGATCTTCTCGAACCACTCCTCGATCAGCGGCAGCTCTTCGCGCCACTCCTCGGGCTTGACGTCCAGGGCGGCCTGGATGTCCTCGAGCGGCTCGGTCAGGCCCTCGGTGTCGAGGTCCTCGGCGCGCGGCACGAAGCCGACCGGCGTCTCGACGGCGTTGCCCTTGCCCTCGACGCGCTCGATGACCCACTTCAGGATCCGCGAGTTCTCGCCGAAGCCCGGCCACAGGAAGCGGCCGTCGTCGCCACGGCGGAACCAGTTGACGTAGAAGATCTTCGGCAGCTTGTTCGCGTCGGCGTTCTTGCCCAGGTTCAGCCAGTGCTTGAAGTAGTCACCGGCGTGGTAGCCGAGGAACGGCAGCATCGCCATCGGGTCGCGGCGGACGTTGCCGACCGCGCCGGCCGCCGCGGCGGTGGTCTCCGAGGACATGGTGGCGCCCATGAACACGCCGTGCTGCCAGTCGCGGGCCTCGTTGACCAGCGGGACCGTCGTCTTGCGGCGGCCACCGAACAGGATCGCCGAGATCGGCACGCCCTTCGGGTCGTCCCACTCCGGCGCGAGGATCGGGCACTGCGACATTGGCGTGCAGTAGCGCGAGTTCGGGTGGGCGGCCTTCTCGTCCGAGTCCGGCGTCCAGTCCTGGTGCTTCCACGAAGTGGCGTGCTCGGGCTGGTTCTCCATGCCCTCCCACCAGATGTCGCCGTCGTCGGTCAGGGCGACGTTCGTGAAGACCGTGTTGCCCTTCTCGATCGTGCGCATGGCGTTCGGGTTGGTGTGCCAGTCCGTGCCCGGCGCGACGCCGAAGAATCCGAACTCGGGGTTCACCGCGTACAGGCGGCCGTCCTCGCCGAAGCGCATCCAGGCGATGTCGTCGCCCAGGGTCTCGGCGCGCCAGCCCGGGATGGTCGGCTGCAGCATGGCGAGGTTGGTCTTGCCGCAGGCGCTCGGGAACGCGGCCGCGACGTAGTGGACCTTGTCCTCGGGCGAGATCAGCTTGAGGATCAGCATGTGCTCGGCGAGCCAGCCCTCGTCACGCGCCATCACCGAGGCGATGCGCAGCGAGTAGCACTTCTTGCCCAGCAAGGAGTTGCCGCCGTACCCCGAGCCGTAGCTCCAGATCGCGCGCTCCTCGGGGAAGTGCGAAATGTACTTCGTTTCGTTGCAGGGCCAGGAAACGTCCTGCTCGCCCGGTTCGAGCGGCTTGCCCACCGAGTGCAGCGCGGGCACGAATTCGCGCTCGCTGCCGTCCGGGGCAATGAACTTCTCGAGCGCGGCCTTGCCGGCGCGGGTCATCACGCGCATCGAAGCGACGACGTAGGCGAAATCCGTGATTTCGATACCCAGCTTGGGATTGTCGTCGCCGAGCGGGCCCATGCAGAACGGGATGACGTACATCGTGCGGCCGCGCATCGAGCCGCGGAACAGCTCGGTCATGGTGGCCTTCATCTCGGCCGGGTCCTTCCAGTTGTTGGTCGGACCGGCGTCCTCCGGACGCTCCGAGCAGATGAAGGTCCGGTCTTCGACGCGGGCGACGTCGTTCGGGTCGGAAGTGGCCCAGAAGGAGTTCGGCTTGGACTTGAGCTGCACGAACGTGCCGGCCTCGACCAGTTCCTGGTTGATCCGGGCGGCTTCTTCGTCTGACCCGTCGACCCACACCACGCGGTCCGGGGTGGTCAGTTCGGCGACCTCCCGGACGAAGGACAGCACGCCGGTGTGCGTCGTCGGCGCGGTGTCCAGTCCGGGGATGGCGACTGCGGTCATCTCTACTCCTGACTTCCGACGACAAATGCGCCCGCACCGGAACGACGTTGTCCCGGTGCGGGCGTCATTGCCGGCGACCGAATGGCTTCGCGCACCGGCTGGCGAACCGGTGTGCGCGATTTGGGATTCCTTGAGAGTAGCCGCATGACCGGCGAGTAACCGAGAGCTGACGTGTAGGTTCTCTCACAAGAACGATAAGGGAATCGATTCAGATGTCACTTGATCGGTGCATTCGCGGAAAATCTTCCGGTGGTGCGCGACACAGCCGTGACCTGGTCGTTTTCATTGAAGACATGAAGAAAGCCCGAGGCCGGAGCCTCGGGCTTTCAAACTATGACCTGGGTCACTTTCAGTTCGGCGAAATCCACTGCCCGGTGCCGGAGTCGATGCGCGCGACGCCTTCCAGCGTCTGCGTGCCGGCCTCGCCCCAAGCGGCGTCGGCGGCCGGATCGCCTTCGGCTCCCGAGTCCATCAGTCCACTGGAGACTTCGGTCCACTGGCCGGGGCCGGAGTGCTCGAACGTCGTGGTCGTGCCGTCGGACTCGGTCTGCACCGCGATGTCCGCTTCGCCGTCGCCGTCCTTGTCGGTGAAGGCGATGGTGCCGCCGCTCTTCGTCTCGACGATGACGGTGTCGTTGTGGCCGTCGTGGTCGGTGTCGATGGTCGCGACCCCCGCGTCGACCTCGCCCTCCGGCAGGTCGGCGTGGATGTGCCCGCCCGAGCTGTCGTCACGGCCGGTGCCGGAGTCGTCGTGGCCGCCGGAGCCGCCATCGTGGACCCACTGGCCGCTGGCCTCGTCGTAGACCGCCTGCTCGACGACCTTCCCGTTCTCGTCCAGCACGGCGTAGTGGTCGGCCTCGCCGTCGTGGTTCGTGTCGATGAAGGCCTGGGCCGAGCCGTCTTCGTGCTCGATGATCGCGGTGTCGTTCACCCCGTCTTCGTTCACGTCGTAGTTGACCTCGGCCTGGTACTCCTGGCCGTCGACGTGGACGGTCATCGCGTCCGGGCTGCTCGCGTCGGTGTCGCTGCCGCCGCTCTCGTCGACCCACATGGGACTTCCCCCTTCGAACCGGGTAACACGCTCCGACCTGCTGTCTGAGGGTATGACTCACCGTAGGCCCGTTCGGTTCCGCTTCACAACCGGACCGGTGCTCAGGCGGTTTTGTCCCGCAACGCCCGGATCCGCGTCAGGAAGGCTTCGGCCCGCTCACGGCCGTCGCTGACCTCCTTGAGCCGCTTCGACACGATCGCGATCTTCTTGGCCCGCTCCTGCGCGCCCATCTTGATCGTCTTGTCGACTTCCTTGAGTTCCGCCTCGATCGCGTCGATGCGCCGGCCCAGTGCCTCGTCCAGGGCCATCGACAGCTGCTGCTCCGCCTCGATGAGCTGCTCGGCGACGAGCTGGTCGAGCGTCGAGCGCGCGTCCGCGATGGCCTCGACCAGCCACTGCTTCATGTGCTGCTTGTCGGCCGCGTGCTTGCGCGTGCGGGCCATCCACCAGCCGGCGCCCAGGCCGATGATGATCGTCGCGGGCAGCACGACCGGGTTGAGGATCGCCACGCCGGCCAGCGGCAGCGCAGCCACCTTGCCGGCCCCGACACCGCCGGAAATGCCCATGAAGACCAGCAGCTTGTCCTCGGCCGTCGGCGGCTTCTTGTCCGGCGGGCGCAGCACCACCGGCGGGCCGCCCGCCCGGGCGAACTGCGCGCGGATGACGTCCAGCTCTTCCGGCGAGAACAGCTCCGAGAGCGAGACGTTGGTGACCTGGTTCAGGCGCTGCGCGAGCAGCATCGAGATCCGCTGCGACGTCGTCTGCAGCGCGATGTCGACCTGCTGGGGCAGCGCGGCCAGCTCGTCGCGCTTGGCCGCGTCGATCAGCTGGCGGAAGTGGGTCTGCGCGTCCCGCATCTGCCGGCTGCTCTCGTGGCCGACCTCGACGCGAGTGCGCTGGACCTCGCCGCGCAGCTTCAGCTGCCAGCCGCGGGTCGAGCTCCGGCGTTCGGCCTGCAGCTTGTCGCGGCGGTCCCGCAGCTGCTCGGCCTCGGCCTCGCCCGCGGACAGCGCCCGGCTCTCGGCCTGCAGCTTCGCCTTGAGCTCGCCCAGCGCACTGGACAGCGCGCGCAGCGTGTTCGCCTCGCCGAGCATCGCCGAGCGGCCGACGAGCAGCTCCTGCAACGCCGTCTGGATCGCCGCGACCCCGGACTTCTCCCGCAGCATCGCGGCCATCTGCTCGTTGGGCGCTTTCGCCGCGGTCTCGAACAGCCGCGCCGACACCGGGTGGAACACCGCGTCGGCGAAGCGGGGCGCGTGCTCGCGCAGCAGCTGCTTGTCGGCCTCCATGACCTCGCGCCAGCCGCGGAACATGTCCACCTTGGTCAGCGCGAAGACGACGGTCTCGACGCGCTCGCCGACATCACGCAGGAACTGCAGCTCGGTCGAGGTGAACGGCGCCGAGGCGTCGACCACGAACAGCAGCGCGGTGGCCCCCGCGGCGGCTTCCTTGGCGAGCTCGCCGTGCATCGAGTCGAGGCCGCCGACGCCCGGCGTGTCGACCAGGGAAAGCCGTTCGAGCAGCGGGACCGGTCCGGCGACCTCGACGTACCGCGGCGGGATCTGCCCGGGCGGCAGCTCGTGCGCGGCGGAGACCCAGTGGATCAGCTGGCCGAGGTCGATCGGCACCGGGGCGAGCTGACCGGGGTAGCAGGCGTGCGCGCCCCAGGTGTCCGCGTGGTCGAACACCAGGTAGGTCGCGGTGGCCACGTCGGCGTCCACAGGCGACAGTCCCGGCATCGCGAGCAGCGCGTTGACCAGCGAGCTCTTCCCCCGGTTCGTCTCGCCGACGACCACGACGGCCGGCTTCTTCGGCCGGGCCTTCCGGATGTCCTCGACCCACTTGGCGGCGGCCGGATCGGCTTCGCGGACGACGGTCAGCAGCTGGTCTCGGGTCGCGGCGACCTGCGTGGGCAGGCTCGGCGCGGTCGGTGCGCTCACGGGTTCTTCTTCGCGTAGACGGTGACGATCGGGGCGCGCAGCAGGCGGTCGTGGTCGGCGAAGCCGGTGACCTCGGTTTCCGCGACGATGCCGTCGAGCGCCGGGTCTTCGGTCGGGACCGCGCCGCCCGCTTCGTGCCGGGCCGGGTCGAAGCGCTCGCCGTCGGGCCGCAGGGCCTGGACGCCGATCGCGGCGAGGCCTTCCTCGAGGCGTTCGACGACGCCGCCGCTGCGGGCGCGGTCCAGCGCGTACAGGCACATCTGGATCAGCGCCTGGCGATCCGCGAGTGCCCGCTCAAGATCGGTGACCTGCTGCTGCAAGGGGTGCACATCGGTGTCCGACGCGGGCGAGCCGCCGTCGGTTCCCTCCTTGCGAAACCACGCCATGCCGACAGTTTGGCGGACTCAGCCGCCCGACGGGGGTGAAACCGGGCGAAGGAACCGGATCAGGATCGTCCGGAGGATCGCCTGTTCCGCGGGCAGATCGAGGCCGGGGTCGAGGCTGGCCCGGGAGATCATCGCGTCGATCAGCCCGGCGACCCAGCCCGCGGCCGCGCGCGGTTCCACCCCCGGGTCGATCAGTCCGGCGTCGACGGCCCGCCCGAGCAGAACCGCCAGGCCGTCGCGCAGTGCGCTGTCGTTGCGGTGGACGAGCTGGGCGAACTCGTCGTCGCGGGCGGCCTGGGCGGCGGCTTCCAGCACGATCCGGACGACCCCCGGCTGGGCGATCTGCCCGGCCAGCTCCGCGACGACGTCGAGCAGGGCGGCGAGCGGGTCGTCGGCCTTCGCGGCGGCTTCGAGGCGTTCGGCCGTCTCGGCGGCGTCGTCGGTGAAGATCGCCGTGAAGACCGCGCGCTTGCTGGGGAAGTAGTGGAAGAGGCTGCCGGAGCTGATGCCCGCGGCGCGGCAGATGTCCGCCGTCGTCGTCCGCTCGAAGCCCTTCTCGGCGAAGCACCCGGCGGCGGCGTCGACGATCGCGCGGCGCTTGGCCGCGTGCTTGGCCGGGTCGACGGTCCTCATCGTTCGACCGGCGGTTCGTCGTGCCAGGGGTAGCCGTGCTCGGCGAAGGCCGGCGCCAGTTCGTGGTTGCGCAGGTCCGTCTTCTCCCGGGCGATCTCCCGGCCGTCGGTGGTGCGCAGGACGAGGTCCTTGCCGTCGAGGTAGACGGCTTCGAGGTCGGCCTCGATGCGGCGGGTCTTGTCGCCGCGGACCAGGGTGACCCGGGTCGGCGAGACCGTGACGACCAGCCGCTCGTGGGCCCAGATCGCGGCGAACACCAGGCCGAGCACGAGCCCGCCGGCGACCGCGGCCAGCGTCGCCCACGGCTGCGGCAGCTTCGTGAGCACCTTGAACACGCCCTGGAACGGGAAGGCGGGCAGGTCGCTCACCCAGGCGGCGACGGCCCAGACCCCCACGCCGAGCGCGCCCCCGATGAGCGGGCAGCCGACCCAGGACCCGGTGCGCAGCCACGACGGCTCGTCGACGGTCGTCTCCATGCGGCCCATTATTAGACCGCGTGCTCGGTTTATGAAATCCGGGGGGTCAGACGAGCTCGTCGATGACCTCGCGGAGGACCGCTTCCAGGCCCGGCCCGTTTTCGGCGAGGCGGGAGGAGACGAGCAGCTGGTCTTCGGCCGTGCGCAGCCAGATCGAACCGGCGACCGAGATCTCGATGACGTTCAGGCGGAAGGGGTAGGCGCGGCGGCCGTGCCGGACCTCGGCCTCGCGCACCAGCTGGCCGAGCCGCTCGCCGGCCACGATCTGGCGGCGGTAGAAGCCGGGTGCCCAGGGGGTGTTGCCTGCCGGCTCGCCGCCCCCGCGCAGGGCGGGGCCGCGGGCGTTGGCGAAGTGGCGGGCCGCGGCCGGGCCGAAGAACTCGAGCGCCTGCCGCATCGCCGATCCCTGCGCGAACGCGGGCCTGCCGTAGCGGGAGCGCGGGTTGCGCGGGTCCGGGTCCTCGCGGTTGCGGAGGAAGGCCAGCAGGTCGACCCACCAGTCGGCCCACTGCGCCTGGACGGCGGCCCGGTCGAGGCCGGCCGGGACGTGCACCGGGACCTGCGGCTCCACTGGCGGCAGCACCTGTCCTTCGGAAACGGACAGTGCCAGGGCGTCACGGATGTACAGCGCGACGTCGACCTCGGTCTCGCTGCTCCAGCCGGCTCGCCAGGATGTCGTGTTTTCTAGGCGCACGACTCAACAGTACGCGGGGAACCGGTCCTACCAGGGAAAGTTGGCAAGCAGAGACAAACTCACGCTTCCCTGAGCTGTTGCCAGATCAAGAAGTACGCCCGGTGCACCACGTGGGCGACGCGGCTCTGCGCCGGCGTCGCGCCGAAGGACGCGAAGGACCGCCACCAGCCCGCGCGCTCGAGGGCGTGCGCGGCCAGTTCCGGCCGCGGGGCGCCGGGCTTGCCGAGCTGGGCGCCGATGTCGGCGTTGCTGCCCACCCGCAGCACCTCTTCGGACAGGTCCTCCGGCATGTCGACCGCGCCGGAGGCGACCAGCGTCAGCGCTTCCAGCAGCCGCAGCTGGTGGGCTTCGGGCTTGGCGAGCAGCACCTCGATGGCGTCGTGGACGCGCTGGCGCTCGGCCGGGTCGGCCGACGCGTGCGCGAGCGCCGTCACCGAGGCCAGTGCCGCGGCCGCCTTGATGCCGTCGGCACGGGCCGCGAAGACCACCGCCAGCCGCTGCCGGACCGCTTCCAGGCCGGACGCGTCGAGCAGGGACCGCCGCAACGCGCCCGCCGTGATCTCCGGCTCCTTGCGGATGGCCTCGACGGCGTGCGAAACGCCGAACAGGTCGAGCTTCTCCAGCAGCCGCAGCCGGGTGCCCGCCGGGACGTCGCAGTCCCAGCTCGTGAAGATGTCGGCCGAGATCAGCATGGTCTGCAGGACATCGTCGTCGAGCTCGGCGAGCTGCCGCAGGGCCTCGGCGTCGGCGGAGGTGAACCCGCCGGACTCGGCGGATTCGGCGATCAGGCCGATCACCGGCAGCACGTCGGCGACCCGCGGCTTCAACGTCGACGCCTGCTTCTCCGCGAGCAGCGTGGCGGCCCGCCAGATGTCGCCGCCGGAACCTTCGACGGACTCGGGCGCGATCGTGTCGGCCTTGTTGAGCACGGCGATCGCGTTGACCGGGCCCGCCTCGCGGCTCGCGGTGGCCGCGGTGAAGGCGGCGAGGGCCTGCTGGTCGTCCGCGCGGACGCCCTGGGTGACGACGTACAGGACGGCCTCGGCGCCGGCGACGGCGTTGCGCGAGGTGTCGTCGAGTTCGTCCGAGCCCTCCGTGTCCTCTCCCTCGGGGTCCTCCTTGCGGTGCTTCGCCGCGCCCAGCAGCTGCTCGGTGCGGGACACCGAAGCGGCGTCGAGCGAGCCGAGGCCCGGGGTGTCGATCACCGTCATGCCCTGGAGGACGGCGTTGGTCAGGTACGCCTCGATGTGCGACACCTGCTCGATGTCGACGCCCAGCTCGGCGGGGATCATGCCGTCGGAGGCGAACGGGAGCACCTGCTTGCGGCCGTCGGTGAAGACGATCTCGACGCGGTCGACCGTGCCGTACTGGAACCGGGTCACCAGCCGCGTGCACTCACCGATGTCGGTCGGCGCGACCCGGCGCCCGATCAGCGCGTTGACCAGCGTCGACTTGCCCGACTTGATCCGGCCGGCCACGGCCACCTGCAGGGGCGCGCCGAGCCGGCGCAGCACCTCGGCGAACCCCGCGGCGGTGCGCGCGGAGACCTGCGGCTGCAGGCGGTGGCACAGGTTGGCCACCGACATCGACAGCGGACCCGCGAGCCGGCCCTGCTCCGGTGACGTCACGGCCCCCAGCCCTCCCCGTCGTAGGCGACCACCCGGTGAATCGTGCCATGCGGGTCATCCCCAGGTCGCACCGAAGGTGGTACCGGCGGCCGACGCGCGGTTCCCGCGGCGCCACCTAGTGTTGCCTGGTGCGACGGCTGAGCCTGTGGATGCGTGCCCACCCCATGGCGGGCGACTCGGTGCTCGCCGTCCTGCTCGGCCTGTTCGACCTGCTGCTGTTCGCCGCCGACGGGCTCGCCGAGCTCCCGGACGTGCCGCCCTGGTACGTCGCCGTGCCGGTGAACATCGCGATGGTGACGCCGCTGGTGTTCCGGCGAAAGTCGCCGCTGTGGTCGGCGTACGTCGTGCTGGTGGTGAGCGTCGTGCACGCGTCGCTCATGCTCGGCATCGGCAGCGTCGCCGGGCTGGCCATGAGCATCTACTCGGTCGTCGTCTACGCCGGGCGGCGGCAGGGGCTGGTGTACGTCGGCGCGGTCGTGGCCGCGTCGGTCCTGCAGGCCGTGCTGGACCGGCCGGACGAGCTCGTCATCTCCGCGTTGTTCCTCGCGTTCGGGATCGCCCTGTGCTGGACCCTCGGCGAGTTCGTCGGGGCCCGGCGCGCCTACGACGTCGAAGTGGAGGCCCGGTTGCACCTGCTCGAGACCGAACGCGACCAGGCCACCCGGATCGCGGTGGCCGAAGAGCGCGGGCGGATCGCGCGTGAGCTGCACGACGTCGTCGCGCACGCGGTGAGCGTCATGGTCGTGCAGGCCGACGGCGCGTCGTACGCGATCCAGAGCAACCCCGAGCTCGCTCACCGGGCCCTGCAAACGATTTCCGAGACCGGCCGCGGCGCGCTCGGCGAACTGCGGCGCCTGCTGGACGTGCTCCGCAGCGACGACGCGGACGGCGAGCCCCGGGTGCCGCAGCCGGACGCGCACGCCCTCGCCGACCTGGCCGACCGGATGCGCACCGCCGGGGTGCCGGTGGACCTGGAGCTCGGCGAGCTCGGCGACCTGCCGGCCGGCGTCTCGCTCGGCATCTACCGGATCGTGCAGGAGTCGCTGACCAACACGCTCAAGCACGCCGGGCGCGGCGCGACCGCTTCGGTGCGGGTGCACCGCACCGGCGACCTGGTCGAGGTGCTGGTGTCCGACGACGGCGCCGGCCGCGTCCCGCAGCTGGTGCCGGCCGGGCGGCGCGATCCCCGGCTGCCGGGCGGGAACGGCTTGATCGGCATGCGCGAGCGCGCGCACGTGTACGGCGGGAAGTTGGACGTGGGCCCGGCTCCGGGCGGTGGATGGCAGGTCCGGGCGACCCTGCCGGTTAGGTTGGACAAGTGATCCGGGTGGTGGTCGTCGACGACCAGGAACTGATGCGCGTCGGGTTCCGGATGGTGCTGGGTGCCCAAGCCGACATCGACGTCGTCGGCGAGGCGGGCGACGGCGCGCAGGCGATCGAGCTGGCTTCGCGGCTGCGGCCCGACGTCGTGCTGATGGACGTCCGGATGCCGGTGCTCGACGGCGTCGAGGCGACGAAGCGGATCGTCGCCGACGGCACCGCGCGGGTGCTGGTGATGACGACGTTCGACCTCGACGAGTACGTCTACGCGGCACTCCAGGGCGGGGCGAGCGGGTTCCTGCTCAAGGACACCCAGCCCGACCACCTGGTGTCGGCGCTGCGCGCGGTCGCTTCGGGTGACGCGGTGGTTTCGCCGTCGGTGACCCGCCGGCTCCTGGACCGCTTCGTCGGCACCGGCGGCCCGCCGATGCGGGACACCGCCGAGCTGGACGTCCTCACCGACCGCGAGCGCGAGGTGCTCGTGCTGATCGCCAAGGGCATGTCGAACCTGGAGATCGCCGAGACGCTGTTCCTGTCCGAGGCGACGGTGAAGACGCACGTCGGCCGGATCCTGGCGAAGCTGGAGCTGCGGGACCGGGTGCAGGCGGTGGTGCTGGCCTACGAAACCGGCCTCGCCCGCCCCGGCCTCGGCTGAATCCTCAGCGCAACTTTCATAGGGAAAGTGCCGCGCGAACGCTCGCGACCACGCGCTTCGGCTCGCCGTACAACTCCACCTTGGTGACGATCAGGAAGCGCCAGCCCTCGGCCTCGATCGCGGTGCGGCGCTGCGCGTCGAGCTGCGGCTGGATGCCTTCGAGATGCCACTCGCCGTCGTATTCGATCGCCAGCTTCTGCGCGGGGAACCCCAAGTCGAGACGGCCGAGGAAGTGACCTCTTCTGCTCACGACGTCGACCTGAACCTCCGGCTTGAGGCCGGCGACGGTGAGCCACACTCGCAGCTCCGACTCGGGAACACTCTCCGAACGCGCGTCCGCCAGCTCGACCGCCTTCCTGGCCCGCACCATTCCGTTGTCGCGGCGTGATCCGAGGTAGTTGTGCAGCTCGGCCAGGTTCACCAAGCCGCTGCGGAGGAGAACGTCGAGGTAGCCGACGACCCGGGGAAGCGAACGGTGGAGCTTGGTGTTCGTGAGGGTGTCCAAGGCGAGCCGCAGGGGTGTGGCGAGCCGGACGCCTTCCCACGGCTCACTGTCGATGTCTCTCCGGCAGGTTCGCCGGATGTGCAGCCCCGCCTGTCGCGCGAACCCCACGTTTTCCGGCACGACGAATTCGACCGGGTCGTGCGAACCGACCAGTTCCAAGCCCTTGACGGCCGCAGCCGAACACCCCGACAGGACGGCGTCACCCGGTGCGAGCAAAGCAGCGGCCCGGCATCGCATCGCATGCGTCACTTCGGTCGTCGAGGCGACGTAGACGTTCCGGAACAACCGGGTGAACAGAGGCGATCGCAAGGCACACGACGTCAACGCACCTTCGGCCACGGCGTGGGTCCCGATGAAGGGCTCGGCGAAGTCGATCAGGTCACTGTTGCGGAGGCTGAACATCTGCCCAGGCTGCGGCGGACCACCGACAGCCAGGCCGCCTCAAGATCAACTGGGCCACAGTTGTCCCCATCCCCCGAATTCCCTCCCCAACCCGTCACTTTCCCTATGAAAGTTGCACCTACGGACGTCCGGCGCGGCACTTTCATAGGGAAAGTGACGCTCAGCGGAAGTCGTCCGGTGGGGTGGTCGCCGGGTCCTTGCCCGCGTGGCGGACTTCGGTGAGCCAGCGGCCGAAGTCCGGGCGGTCGCCGTCGATGTCCGTGTAGCCGTACTCCTTCATCAGGGTCCAGGACGCCAGGGTCTGGCCGGCGAAGCGGGCGACCTCCGGGTCCTGCGCCAGGGCCGCAACGCCGCGGGCCAGGAGGTACGGCGTCTCGGAGATCTTGAAGTCGACCGGCGCGAGCTTGCCGACCGCGTCGCGCCAGTTGTCCTCGGTGACCTCGAAGTGGTCGAGCATCGACTCGGAACGGAGGAAGCCCGGCGTCACCGCGAGGCCGACGCAGTCGTACTTCTTCAGCTCCACACCGAGAGCCCGGCCGAGCGCGCGGATGCCGCACTTGGCCAGGTAGTAGGGGAAGCCCGCGCCGACGTAGTCGTCGTTGTCGCCGTCGGTCACCTCGAGGACCAGGCCGCGGCGGGCGACCACCAGCGGCAGGAGCTTGTGCAACGCGATGAGGTGCGTGTCGAGCGCGTTGTGCGTCAGGGTCAGTGCGTCCTCCAGCGGTGTCTCCCAGTAGGGCGCGTCGAAGTGGAAGTACATGTCGCCGCCCCAGACGTCGTCGACCAGGATGTCGATTCCGTCCACTTCGGACTCAATGCGGGCCTTCAGCGCGTCCACATCGGACACCGAGGTGAAGTCGCAGCGGACCACCACCGCCTTGCCGCCCGCCGCTTCGACCAGCTCGCCCGTCTCTTCGATCGTCTCCGGTCGCTTCATCGGTGACGTCGTTTCGCGCGTCGTGCGGCCGGTGACGTACACCGTCGCGCCCGCGCGGCCCAGCTCCACCGCGATCGCCCGGCCACAGCCCCGGGTCGCCCCGGTGACCACGGCAACCTTGCCTTCCAAGCTCATGAATCCTCCCGTCCCCGCCACGCGGTCAGCACCGCGTCGACGTCCTCCGCCAGCCGGTCGGCCAGCCGCCCGTGCGGCCGGATCGACCAGTCGAGCGACACCCCGTTGATCACGTCCAGCACGACCCGGGCCGCCCGCGGCACGCTCGGCGCGCGCGGCAGCGAAGGAGCCGCCGCCCGCACGAGCCGCCGCAGTTCTTCTTCGACCGCCGTGAAGTGCTCGCCCAGCAACGACCGCAGCACCGGGTCGCCGATGTCCACACCGAGCTGGCCCAGGTGGTTCGCCGCCTCTTCGGCGTCCCCGAGCACCGCGTAGACCGACACCGCCGCGGCGCGCAGGCCGCCGACCGGGTCGTCCGCCCGCTCGGCGCACTCCCGCATCTGCTCGACCGCCCGCCGCGTGGCCCGCCGGCTCATCGCCTGCAGCAGGCCGCTCTTCGAGCCGAACCGCTGCGCGACCGTGCCGACCGAAACCCCGGCCTCCGCCGCCACCTGCGCGAGCGTGAAACCGGGGCCGCAGCGGCCGATCACGGTCTCCGCCGCGGCCAGCAGCCGCTCGTCGGTGATGCTCCTCGGCCGGGCCACGCAGTTATTGAACCACAGTTCATTAATGACGTCGAATCAGGGTCGACTCAGGGTCATCACGGATCGCGCATCGGCCGAAGAGCCAGCAAGGTACTACTCAGGTAGGGGGAGCGGTTCGGCCTTCAGGGTGACGCGCAACCGTCCCCGACCCGCGACGATGAACGCGTCGTAAGCGAGGGGCGGAAGAGGAGCAGCCATGATCGAGGCAACGAGCCTCACCAAACGGTACGGAAAGACGCTGGCGGTGAACAACCTGTCGTTCTCCGTGTCCGCGGGACAGGTCACCGGCTTCCTCGGTCCGAACGGAGCCGGCAAGTCCACCACCATGCGGATGATCCTGGGCCTGGACAACCCGACGGGCGGCCAGGTCACCATCGGGGGCAAGAAGTACCACGACCTCAAGGAGCCGCTGCGCACCGTCGGCGCGCTGCTCGACGCGAAGTGGGTGCACCCGAACCGTTCGGCGCGCGCCCACCTGCTCTGGATGGCGAAGTCCAACCGCATCCCGGCGAGCCGCGTCGACGAAGTCCTCGAGACGGTCGGCCTGACCAGCGTCGCGAACAAGCGCGCCGGCGGGTTCTCGCTCGGCATGTCGCAGCGTCTCGGCATCGCGGCCGCCCTGCTCGGCGACCCCGAGGTGCTGCTGTTCGACGAGCCGGTGAACGGCCTCGACCCCGAGGGCATCCTCTGGATCCGGAAGTTCATGCACCGGCTGGCCGACGAAGGCCGCACGGTTTTCGTGTCGAGCCACCTGCTTTCGGAGATGGCGCTGACCGCGAGCAACCTCGTGGTGATCGGCCGGGGGCAGCTGATTTCGCAGTCGTCCACCCAAGACTTCGTCTCCCGCGCGGCCGAGAACACGGTGAAGGTGCGCTCTCCGCAGCTGGCCGAGCTCCAGGACGCTCTGCAGCGCGCCAGCGCCGGGGTCGCCGCCGAGGCCGGCGCGCTCGTGGTGTCCGGGATGGACAGCGACAAGATCGGCGAGATCGCCGCCGCCAACCGGATCGTGCTGCACGAGCTGAGCCCGCAGACCGGCTCGCTCGAGCAGGCCTTCATGCAGATCACCGGCGACTCCGTCGAGTACCACACCGGCCTCGACGCCGAGGCGCAGCACGTGCTCGAGTCCGCCAAGTAACCGGGGAAACCAAGATCATGAACCTGCTCGCGGTCGAACGCATCAAACTGTTCAGCACCCGCTCGCCCTGGTGGTGCGCGCTCATCACCCTGGCACTGGCCATCGGGTTCGCCGCCATCTTCTCCGGCGCGTCGCCCGCCGACGAGCCGGTCACCGTGGCCGCCACCCAGTTCGGCGGTTCCCAGTTCGGCATCGCCGTCGTCATGGTGCTCGCCGCGCTCGCGGTGACCACCGAATACCGCTTCAACACCATCCGGACGACCTTCCAGGCGGTGCCGCACCGCTCGCCGGCGCTGGTCGCCAAGGCGATCGTCGTCGCGCTGATGGCGCTGGTCATCGGGGAGATCGCCGCGTTCGGCGCCCTCGGCCTCAGCATGCTGATGCGGCCGAACGACGGCATCGGCCTGCACACCACGCAGGACTGGATGAACGTCGCCGGGCTCGGGCCGGTGTTCGCGGTCGCCGCCGTGCTGGCCGTCGCGCTCGGGATCCTCATCCGGCACAGCGCCGGCGCCATCGCCCTGCTGCTCATCTACTACTTGGCCGTCGAAGAGCTGGTGCAGCTCATCCCGAAGATCGGGCACCACATCCACGAGTGGCTGCCGTTCAACGTGGCGAACAAGTTCCTGCGCGGCTCCGCCGCCGGGGGCGACGGCCCGCCGCCGTCGGACTCGCCGCTGAGCCCGGGCTGGGCGCTGGCGTACTTCGCCGGCATCGCCATCGTGTTCCTGCTCATCGCGCTCGGGGTCGCGAAGAAGCGGGACGCCTAGGGGGTAACAGGGGAAAGGGGAAACACCGGATCCGGGTCGCGCTGTCGGGGGGCGACCCGGATCCGGTGTTTCGCAGTAGGCTCGCCTGGACGGACGGGGAGCTCATGATCGAAGCGACAGCACTGACCAAGCGGTACGGCGCCACCACCGCGGTCAGCGAACTGACGTTCACCGCCCGGTCGGGGCGCGTCACCGGTTTCCTCGGCCCCAACGGCGCCGGCAAGTCCACGACGATGCGGCTGATCCTCGGCCTCGACCGCCCCGACGCGGGCCGGGTGCTCGTCGACGGCGTCCCGTACCGCGAGCTGAAAGATCCACTGAGGACGGTCGGGGCGATGCTGGACGCCACCTGGCGCCACCCCGGCCGCAGCGGGCGCGACCACCTGCGCTGGCTGGCCGCGACCAACGGCATCCCGGACAAGCGCGTCGAAGAGGTGCTCGCCCTGGTCGGGCTGACCAGCGTCGGCAAGACGCGTGTCCTGCAGTACTCGCTCGGCATGCAGCAGCGCCTCGGGATCGCCGCCGCCCTGCTCGGCGACCCGCGCGTGCTGCTGTTCGACGAGCCGGTGAACGGCCTCGACCCCGAGGGCATGGCGTGGATCCGGCAGCTGCTGCACGCGCTGGCCGCCGAAGGCCGGACCGTGTTCGTGTCCAGCCACCTGCTGCCGGAAATGGCGCAAACCGCGCAGGACCTCGTGGTGATCGGCCGCGGCCGGCTGATCTACCAGGGCACCATGGACGACTTCATCGCACAGACGAGTGAACACGGCGTCCGCGTCCGCACCCCGCACGCCGAGCAGCTGCGCGCGGCACTGACCGGGCAGGCCGAGTTCACCGAAGCCGACGGCGCCTTCGTGGTGTCCGGATTGGACAGTGACCGGATCGGGCAGCTCGCCTTCGACGCCGGCGCGACGCTGCACGAGCTGAGCCCGATCACCGGCTCGCTCGAGCAGGCCTATCTCGACCTCACCCGCGACGCCGTCGAGTTCGCGGTGCCGTCTGTGTCGTCTGTGCCGTCTGTGCCGTCTTCGGAGGCCGCCCGATGATCACCAACCTCCTGCGCGCCGAGCGCATCAAGCTCTTCAGCACCCGCGCGCCGGTGTGGTGCCTGACCATCGCGATCGTCGCGCCGATCGCGCTGACCGCGCTGTTCTTCGCGCTGGCCGGCCCGGAACTCCCGCCGACCGTCGGCAACAGCCAGCTCGTGAGCGGCAACGGCCGGACCGTGCTGCTCGTCCTGGCGGTGCTCGCGACGGCGTCGGAGTTCAATTGGGGCACCATGCGGCTGACCTTCCAGGCGGTGCCGAGCCGGGTGCCCGCGCTGCTGGCCAAGGTCGTGGTCGTCGGCGCGGTGGGCGCGGTGCTCGGGCTGGTCATCGGCTTCGGTTCGTGGGCGATGGCCGCATTGGTGCAGCCGGACGCCGACTTCGCGCTGCACACCGCCGCGGACTGGCGCGCGGTGCTCGGCCAGAGCCTGGTCTTCCTGTTCACCGCGGTGGCGGGGGTCGGCGTGGCGCTCCTGCTGCGCAGCGTCGCCTTCGCGCTGACGGTGGTCATCGTGTGGACCCAGGTGCTCGAAGGGCTCTTGGTCTTCATTCCGGGCATCGGCAAGCACGTCTACCAGTGGATGCCGTTCCACGCCGCCGACGAGTTCGTCGGGGCGGGCGGGTTCGCCGCGGGACCGCTGGGGCTGGCGCCCGCGCCGCTCGGCCCGTGGGGGTACTTGGGTTACTTCGCGGCGATCACCGTCGCCCTGGTGGCGGCCGGGGTACTCGTGACGGCCCGACGCGACGCCTGAGCGTGACCGCCGTCTCAATACCGCACAAAACCTTGTTAACAAAAGGTGAAACAGCTGTGGCTTCTCTCACAGGCACCGGACATACTGCTACGACCAGGCAAAATTCATAAGTGAGAGCACCGGACCCGTCTGAACTCCCCCTGGAGGTGAATCTTGACGGTGGACACCGGGCAAGAATTGGGTGGCACGATTCCCCGAGCCCGCGTCGAAGGCGACGCTCCCCGGCTCGAACCCATGCTGGACCTCGAATGGTCGCGGGCGATCGAACTCCCGCAAGCCGCCATGACGGCCGCGACGCCGTCCGAACTCCGCCGGGCGTGGGTGCACCGCGCGCCCGAAGACAGCGTCCTGGCCCTGTTCCGCGCTTCGGCCGGGATGGCCGGGCCGATCCCCGCGCCGTGGTGGCTGCGCGCGATGGCCGACGGCAAGCTCGATTCCCGGGAACAGGGTTTCCGCGTCGAGGACCGGATCGCGCAACTGCTCGGCAGGCGCCCGGGGTGGGAATTCGTCCCGTGGGCCGCGGACGGCGAATCCGGCTACTGGGAGTTCATGCCGTCCGAACGCGGGAAATCGGGACACGCGATTCCCACCACGGTGATGAACACCGACCGGCACGAGGGCTGGATCGACGTCCTGCCGGCGCACACCGGGCCGACGCCGGACCCGATCCCGATCGCCGGGCTCGCCGGACTGCGGTCGCGTCTCGGGGTGATCGAAGCCGTTCGTTAACCTCGGCGGGTGCAAAACGAGGAAGGCGGACGTCGGCTGCGCAGCGTGGTCAGTTACGTCAAGCGCGGTGGCCGGATGACCGTCGGGCAGCAGCGGGCGTGGGACGACCACTGGCCGCGGCTGGGCCGCACGGTGAGCGAGCTGCCCGAAGGGCCGCTGGACTTCACCGCGTGGTTCGGCCGCGAGGCGCCGGTGATGCTGGAGATCGGCTCCGGCATGGGCGAGACGACGTCGCAGCTGGCCGCCGCGGCGCCGGAGCTGAACTACGTCGCGGCCGAGGTCTACGACCCGGGCCTCGGCCAGCTGATGCTGCGCGCCGAAAAGCTGGGCGTCGAGAACCTGCGGCTGCTGCACGGTGACGCCGTCGTCCTGCTGACCGAGCACGTCGAGCCGGACACGCTGCACGGCGTGCGGCTGTTCTTCCCGGACCCGTGGCCGAAGAAGAAGCACCACAAACGGCGGATCGTGTCGCCGTCGTTCGCCGCTCTCGTGGCGTCGCGGCTCGCGCCGGGCGGCACCTTCCACATGGCGACCGACTGGGAAAACTACGCCGAGCAGATGCTCGAGGTCTGCTCCGCGGAACCGGCCCTGCGGAACCGGTACGACGGCTGGGCGCCCCGGCCCGAGTGGCGGCCGGTGACCAAGTTCGAGCAGCGCGCCGACGTCGAAGGCCGCGTCTCGCACGACCTCATCTTCGAGAAGCGCTGAGAATCGCTGAAGGGGACCTCCTCCGGATCCCCTGCGGAGAAAGTCCCCTTCAGCTCACTACCCCCGGTGTTCGCCCCTCCCCCGACAGAGGGGCGAACACACCTATTCGTCGGCCAGCGGCTCGGCCTGGACCCGCTTGAGCGCGGGCGTGCAGACCGACGCGCCGAGCAGGGCCACCCCGACCCCGAGCACGACCGGCGCCAGCAGCCACGGGCTGAGCACGATGCCCCGCGCGTCGACCATGCTGTAGAGCCCAACGCCGACCAGTACGCCGACGATTCCCGCGCCGATGGTCGCGACCAGGGCCGGCAGCGCGGCTTCCATCCGCAACGCCCTCGCCAGCACCCGCACCGGCGTGCCCGCGGCCATCAGCGCCCCGAAGGTGCGCCGCCGGTCCATCACCGAGCCCGCGGTCGCGACCGCGGCACTGCACCCGGCCAGGATCCCCGCCGCGATCAGCCCGATCACGGTTACCCGGCGCAGGTCGCCGAGCTCGGTCTGCTGGTTGTACAGGTACTGGTCGCGGCTGCCGACCTCCGCGCCGGCCGCCGGTCCGGCCAGTGCCGTCCGGACGATCTCGCGGTTCGCGTCGGTGGTCGGCGCGACGACGGTGTAGTCCGTCGGCGTGAGGCCGTCCGGCAGCGCGGCCGGATCGACGATCAGCGTTTCCGACAGGTCCGCGTCACGGGGATGGACGGCTTCCACCCGCGTCCCCGACTTCGCGGCCACCGCCTGTCCCTCCCAGCTCGCGGCGAACTTGTACTCGGCCAGGTCGACCGCCGAGTCACCGAAAACGGCCGGGCCACCCGCGCAGTTCTCCGGGGTCAGCCCGTAGCGGGTCAGCTTGACGGCGTCGGCGCAGGTCATCACCAGCGCGCGGTGGCCGTACCGGTTGGGGGCCTGGCCCTTGACGAGGTAGACCTCGCCGACCGCGACCGCCTTCTCGTTCTGGCCGTACTTCTGCAGGGCGGCGTTGGCCTGGTCGACGATCGTGCCCGCGTGCCGGCCGTCGCTGTCGACGTAGAGCACGGAGTCGACGTAGGACCGCCCGCCGCCGGCCATCGATTCGAACGTCGGCAGCAGCGTCAGCGCCATCGACCCGGCGAACACCGCCAGCACGATCCCGGCGGACGCGCGGTAGGCGCCCTTCGGGTCGTCACGCAGGCGGCGGCCGGCGAGCAGCGCGGACGGGCGCCGCCAGATCCGGACGAACGTGCCGCCGACCGCCGACGTCACCCACGGCCCGACGATCGCGGCCGAGCCGACCAGCAGGAACAGCCCCGCCATGACGAGCCCGATGCCCCCTGTCTCCTTCACCGTCGTCACGGCGATGAGGAAGAACGCCCCGGCCGCGGGCAGCGCCAGCAGCCGCCACCAGTGCAGCGGTTTCTTCGTGTGACCACCGGTGGCGAACAGCGGGTTCTTCAGCACGCGGCGCAGGCCGAGGACACCGGCCAGGACCACGAGCACCGGGATGGCCACGACGATGGACACCGTCAGGCCGATCGGCAGCGCGAAGTCGGACGCCAGCCAGGTGCCGCCGGCCCACGGCACGAACGACGCGAGGCCGTGCAGCGCCGGGCTGATCAGCAGCCCGAGCACCGCGCCGATGCCCGCGGACAACGTCGTCTCGGCGGCCACCATGTTCGTGACCTGCCCCGGCGTCGCCCCGGCCAGCCGGATCGCGGCGAGCCGCCGTTCCCGCCGGGCCGCGGTCAGCCGCGCCGACGACGCGACCAGCACCAGGCTGGGCACCAGCAGCACGATGATCCCGACCCAGGACAGCAGCATGAGCAGCGCGTCCGGGCTCGCCTTGCCGCCGGGGAAATCCGCCAGCGGGTAGGCGTTCTCCGGCATCGCGTCCGGCGTGTGCCCGACGAGCGCGACGAGCTGTTCCGGGAAGCGGAGGGCGCCCTCGCCGAGCGCGCCGACGGGCTTGCCGAACCGGTCGCCGAGCTGCGCGGCCGGATGGGCCTGCAGGAGCCGGCCGAGCGCGGGCGACACGACGGTCTCGCCCGGCCCCGGCAGTTGCGGCACGCCCGGCGGCAGGGCGATTGACCCGGCACCGGCGACCGGCGCGATGTCGACGCGGACGATCTGCTGCCCGTCGAAATAGTCCGTGGCGGAGTTGAACAGCAGCTTCTGCGGGCCGTCGAGCTGGTAGCCGACGTGGTGTTCGCCTTGCCAGAGGGCACGCTGTTCGCGGTTCTGGGTGGCGAACGGCAGCGTCGCCAGCAGGAGCACCAGCCCGGTCGCGACGGCCACCCCGATCGCGGTGAGGATCGCCGACGTCCGGGTCCGCCGGTCGACCTTCAGCACCCGCAGGGCGATCTGGAGGGAGTTCACGCCGCCAGCCTCGTCGCGATCAGGCCGTCGCGGATGGCGACGGTCTTGGGCATCGACTCGGCCAGTTCGCGGTCGTGCGTCACGACGATCACCGCGGCGCCGGTCTCGTGCGCGGCGCCGAGCAGGGCGTCCATCGTCTCGCGGCCGGTGCGCGTATCGAGCGCGCCGGTCGGCTCGTCGGCGAAGATGACCTTCGGCCGGTGGGTCAGCGCCCGCGCGATCGCGACGCGCTGGGCCTCGCCGCCGGACAGCTCACCGGGGCGGCGCTTTTCCTTGCCGGCCAGGCCGAGGCGGGACAGCCAGCCGCGGCCGGCGTCGATGGCTTCCTTGCGCCCGAGCCCGGCCAGCAGCGACGGCAGGGCGACGTTCTCTTCGGCCGACAGTTCGGCCACCAGCATCCCCGACTGGAAGACGAACCCGAACTCGGTGCGGCGCAGTTCGCTGCGCTTCTTCTCGCCGAGGTGGTCGATCCGCTGCCCGCCCAGGAAGATCTGCCCGTCGTCGGCCCGGAGGATGCCGGCCAGCACGTGCAGCAGCGACGTCTTGCCCGAGCCGGACGGCCCGACGATGGCGACGGCGTCCCGCGGCTGGATGTCGATGTCGATGCCGGCCAGGGCGTACTGGGTGCCGTAGCGCTTCACCAGCCCGCGGCCGGAGAGCACCGGACCGTTCGTCGCGTGTGGCGTGTTCGGGTGCACGAGGTTCTCCCTGTCGGTTCGGATCTTGATGCCGACGAGCCTCGCCGAAACCACGGGGTGTCCACTTCGGGCAGACGGCCACTGCCGCCCCGGTCCACCTCGGCCGATCGGCCGAGGGCAGGCGGGCCACTCGGCCAAGGTGCGGGTACCGGGGAATCACGTAACGTCACGTTGTGCCCGCCGCGCCCCTGCCGAAAACGCTCTACACCCGCGCCGCCGCCCTAGTGCGGCGCATCGGCGTGCCCTCCGCCGTGGTGTTCGCCGCGCTGCTGTTCGACGTCCTCTACACGACGCGGGCGGCGCTCGACGACGCCGGTCCACGTTTCGTCGACTTCGGCCTGCTGCCCGGCATCTGCGCGATGGCCGCCTGCGGGCTCTGGGCCCAGAAGCGGGCCGCGGTCGCCGGGGTGACCGGCGGCGGGGTACTGATCTTCTCCACGCTCTTCATCCACTCGTTCCACCTCCCGCCGTACTCCAGCGTGCTGCCGAAGGTGACGATCACCGAGGTCGTGGCCGGGGTGCTGATGGTCTACTACGTGGCCCGCCGGGCGCGGGCGGGCGTGGCGTTCTGCGTGGTCGGCTTCCTGGTCGTCGCCGGTCTCGTCGCCGTCTTCGGCCGGTACGCCGGGGTCGGTGACATCGACAGCGGCACCGGCTCGCAGGCGCTGCTGTTCGGCCTGCTGCTGCTCGTCGGTTCGCTGGTGCCGGCCATCGCCGCGCGGGACCGCGGGCCGCGGGCCGATCCGCGGCGCGGGCTGAACCGGGTGAACGAGCTGGCGATGGGGCAGTGGCCGCTGATGGGGCTGCTGGCGTTCGCGCTGCTGTTCGAGTTCGGCTACACGTATTCGAGCAACGCCCGCGGGTTCCCGATCCTGTTCTGTTCGCTGGTCGCGGCCGTCGTCGCGGTGCTCTCCCCGCGGCGGCCCGCCGACGCGCTGCTCGGCCTCGCCGGGATCATGCTCGTCTCCGCGGTCGTCACGCCGTTCCTGAGCCTGCGGTCCTACGACTACCAGATGCCGGGCGGGGTGCCGGCCGTGCAGGTGATCGCCGGCCTGGGGGTGGTGGTGAACCTGACCCGCGCCCAGGGGCTGAGCCGCTCCTGGCCGCGGATCGCCGTGCTGTCGAGCGTGGTGGCGCTCGCCGCGATCCTCAACTCCTACCGGTCGCGTGGCCTGCAGACCGACCCCGAAACCCTGTCGGTGCTCGCCTTCGCCGCGACGCTGATGCTGGGCATCGCGATCGCCGTCGGCCTGATGCTGCGCTCGCGGGACGCCCAGCGCACCCAGGCCGTGCAGACGGCGGTGAGCGACGCGCAGACCGCCGAGCGGATGGCGCTGGCCCGGGAGCTGCACGACGTCGTCGCCCACCACGTCACCGGGATCGTGGTGCAGGCCCAGGCCGCGCGGATGATGGCCGAGAAGAAGCCCGAGATCGCGGTCGAGGCGATGGCCCGGATCGAGAACGCCGGCGTCGAGGCGCTCGCGGCGATGCGGCGGCTGGTCCGCTCGATGCGCGGCGACGCCCCGGCCGGGATGAGCGAATTCAGCGAGCAGGCCACCACCGACCTCGGCGCCGACCTGCGAAAACTGGTCGAAAGCGCGAACCACGGCGTACCGACGTCGATGCACCTGGACCTGCCGTCGGACCTGCCGCACGAGGTCGGCCGCTCGGCGCTGCGGCTGGTGCAGGAGTCGCTGACGAACGTCGGCAAGCACGCCTCGGGCGCGACCGAGGCCTTCGTCGTCGCCGAAGTGCAGGGGGAGCAGCTGCACCTCCGGGTGACGGACAACGGGCGCGAGACGGCGCACCGGCCGGCCGGCGGGTCGGGCGGCTACGGTCTGGTCGGCATGCGCGAACGCGTCGCGCTGCTCAAGGGCCGGTTGTCGGCCGGGCGGGACCCGGACGGCGGCTGGCGCGTCGAAGCTTGGCTGCCGCTGGCGGCCGGAGAAGACACGGAAGGGGACGAGTGATCCGGGTACTGATCGCCGACGACCAGGAGATGGTGCGGATGGGTTTCCGCATGATCCTGGACGCGCAGGACGACATCGAAGTCGTCGCCGACGTCGCGGACGGCGTCTCGGCGGTCTCGAAGGCCCGCGAGCTGCGCCCGGACGTCTGCCTGCTCGACATCCGCATGCCCGGCCTCGACGGCCTGGAGGTCACCCGGCAGCTGGCCGGGCCGGACGTGGCCGACCCGCTGAAGGTGGTCGTGGTCACGACGTTCGACCTCGACGAGTACGTGCACACGGCGCTGCGCAACGGCGCGTCCGGCTTCCTGCTGAAGGACGCGGGCCCGGCGCTGCTGATCGAGGCGGTCCGCGCGGCCGACCGCGGCGACGCGCTGGTCTCGCCGCAGATCACCGTGCGGCTGCTCAAGCACTTCAACGGCGGTGCGGTGAAGCCGCAGGCCGCGTCGCCGTCCGAGCCGCTGACCCCGCGCGAGCTGGACGTGCTGAAGGCGGTCGCGCGCGGGCTGACGAACACCGAGATCGGCGCGGAGCTGTTCATGTCGTTGTCGACGGTGAAGACGCACCTGGCTTCGGTGCAGAGCAAGATCGGTGCGCGGAACCGGGTGGAGAGCGCGGCGTGGGCGTGGCGGAGCGGAGTGGTGTCGTAGTTTTGGGTGCGTAGTATCCAGAGATGCAACGCCGTTTCCACGCCCCTGTCGTTCTCCCCGCCGACCCTTCCTGTTCGCTCCTCCGTGACGCGGTCGTCGATGTCGACGCCGACGGGCGCATTTCGTACTGCGGACCGGCGGCCACCGCCCCCGAGTCCGCCGCACCGGTCACCACCCTGACCGGCATCCTGCTGCCCGGCCTGGTCAACACGCACGCGCACAGCCCGATGACGCTGCTGCGCGGCATGGGCGGCGACCTGCCGCTGCTGCCGTGGCTCAACGAGATCATCTGGCCGGCCGAGGCCAAGCTGCGCCCGGAGGACGTCCGCACGGGCATGCTGCTCGGCTCGGTCGAGATGCTCCGCCACGGCGTCACGACCAGCGCCGAGATGTACTTCGAAGGCGAGCAGCTGGTCGACGCGGTCCTCACGACGGGCGGCCGCGTGCTGGTCGCGCCCCCGGTGATGGAGCTGCCGGGCCTGGACTGGAAGGCGCAGCTGGCATCGATCGACCGCTGGATCGACACGGACGGCCTCCGCTTCGGCCACGGCGACCGCATCGAGCTGGGCTACGGCCCGCACTCGGCGTACATGCTGTCCGAGGAAGGGTTGCGCGCGACGGCGGAATCGGCTTCGTCGCGGGGCGCGCTGGTGCAGATCCACGTGGCGGAGGCGGCCACGGAGGACACGGCGGTGCGTGAGGCGCACGGTTCGGTGCCGGCTCTGTTGAAGGAGCTGGGCATGCTGGACGGCCGGGTGCTGGCGGCGCATTCGATCCACTTGTCGGATGCCGACATCGCGCTGTACGCGGCGCACGGGGTGGGGATGGCGCACTGCCCGGGCTCGAACGCGAAGCTGGCTTCGGGGATCGCGCGGATCGCCGACCTGCGGGCCGCGGGGGTTGCGGTGGGTCTGGGCACCGACGGCCCGGCGTCCAACGACGACATCGACCTGTGGGAAGAACTCCAGCTCGCGGCGATGTTCGCCCGGTTGGCCACGGGCGATTCGACGGTGATCACGGCAGCGGACGTGTTCCTGCTGGCGACCCGGGGTGGGGCTTCGGCTTTGGGGCGGTCCGACATCGGGGCGCTGGAGCCGGGTCGGTGGGCTGATCTGGTGCACATCGATCTGGACGATCCGGCGTTCGCTTGTGGGCTGGAGGTGCCGGACGTGCAGTTGCTGTCGAACCTGGTGTGGGCGGCGGGGTCGCGGCGGGTGCGGGATGTGTGGGTCGCGGGGGAGCAGGTGGTGGCGGATGGGGAGTCGGTGAAGGTGGAGCGGGCGAAGGTGCAGGCCGGCGTGGCCGAGACGGCGGCCCGGCTGCGGGCTTGAGCTCCGAAAGCGGCACTTTCACGTGAAAGTGCCGCTTTGGCGGGTCAGCGCGGACGAAGGATCACTTCCGTCGGGTGGGCATCCGGGGTGGCGGACACCGCCGTCACCACCGCGGTGGCCACCGAGTCCGCCTTCAGCAAGTGCGCTGTGTCGTACTCGCGGCCCTCGCCGGCGAAGATCTCCTGCTGCATCTCCGTGTCCGTGCGGCCCGGGTACACCGACGTCACGCGGATGTCGCGTTCCTCCTCGCGGAGCGCGTCGGCGAAGGCGCGGACCGCGAACTTGCTCGCCGCGTACGGGGACCAGCCCGGGCGGGCGTTCAGGCCTGCCCCCGAGTTGATCACCACCACGTGTCCTCGGGCGGCGCGCAACGCCGGGAGCAACAGGCGGGTCAGCTCGACCACCGCCAGCGTGTTGACCTCGAAGTTGTCACGCCATGCGTCCGCGGAAAGATCCTCGATGCGGCCCAGGCGCGCGACGCCCGCCGAGTGGACCAGCACGTCCAGGGCGGTGATGTCCGCGACCGCCGAGGACAGCGATGCCGGGTTCGTCAGCTCGACCGGCCACGGCTTCGCGCCCGGGAGTTCCTTCGCCAGTGCCGCCAGTGCGTCGGCGTCGCGGCCGCCCAGCAGGAGCCGGTGCGTGGGGGCCAGCTGGTGGGCGATCGCGGCGCCGATGCCGCGGGAGGCGCCGGTCACCAGGGCGAGGGGAAGATCCGTCATGGCCCCACCGTAGCGGCGAACCCGGCGTCCACCGTGCGGTCTTCGCGCTTGCCCGGACCCAAGGTGCGCGGGTCCGCGCAGCCGGACACCGGGTCCACGTCGGAGTCGCGGGTGTCGTCGCCGGCGTCCCTGGCCGCCGGGTGGTGGCCGTCCGCGGTGAAGCACACCTGGTACGTGCCGTCCTCCAGGCCGCCGAAGGTGTACGAGCCGTCGGGGCCGGTGACGACGCTCGCCACCTGCTTGCCGTTCGCGTCCTTCAAGACCGCCTTGACACCGGCGAGGCCCGGTTCGCCCGCGTCCTGCTGTCCGTTGCCGTCCTTGTCCGCCCAGACGAAGTCGCCGATGCGGTTCGTCGGGGACACCAGCCCGAGGTCCGCCGTGAAGTCCTCGTGGGACGGGGCGCCCACGGTGCGCGGTGCGGTGCAGCCGTCCGGGCCGGCGTCCGAATCGCGGTCTTCGCTGCCCGCGTCGCGGCGCGTCACCGTGAAGTCCGCCGGGATGGCGAAGCAGACCTGGTACGTGCCGTCCTTCAGCTTGTCGAACCCGTACTTGCCCTTGTCGTCGGTCGTCGCGGTGCCGACCGTGCCGCCCGCGCCATCCTTCAGCGTCACCGTGACGCCCGCGACGCCGGGCTCGTCCGGGTCCTGGAGGCCGTCGCGGTTGCGGTCCGCCCAGACGAAGTCGCCGATCTTCGCGATGGCCGGCGGCGGCAGCACGGTGATCGTCGCCGAGGCCGTCTTGTCGCCGAGCGTGCCGCCCGGGTGGTGCACGCCGGTCACCTTCACCGTGTTGACGTGCCCGCTGTCAGCCACCGTGAGGTCCGGGTGGTCGCAGGTCAGCTGCCGGTTCGCGCCCGCGGCCAGCGCGAACGGCTCGAACGAGCCGGGGCACCACGGGTCCTGCACGGTGATCCCGGTGAGGTCCTCGGTGCCGTCGTTGGTCACGGTGACGCGGTAGTGCGCGGTCTCGCCCGCGGTGACCGTCGCGAACGACGCCCACGCGCCGGTCGCCGGGTTCTGCACTTCCTTCTTCACCGAGTACGCCGCGAGCCGGAGGTCGACGCAGTCCCAGTGCAGCCGGTCGAGGGTGGTCGTGGCGAAGAACTTCACCGCGGCCGCCTTGGCCGGGGCCGTCGCCGCCGGGAAGTCCTGCCGGGCGAGGGTGCCGTCGCCCGCGTAGTGGTCCGCGACGAGCTTGGTCTCCTGGATCTGGGTGCCGGTGGCGTCGTAGAACCGCAGGCCGGTGGCCGGTTCGTAGCGCGGCGCGCGGGAAGCGGTCCAGACGCGGAGGGTGTAGACGCCGCCGGGGACGAACCGCTCGGCCTGGTAGGCCGTGCTGGTCTTGCCGTCCGGCGTCTGGATGACCGCCGCCCGCTGACCGTCGACGGCGTACTCCTGCTCGGTCGCCAGTCTCGGCGTCTTCGCGGCCGGGGTCCCGGGCGGGACCGGGGCGGCCGGGGCGAAGATGTACCCGTCCGGGGCGCCGTTGCGGGCCGCGAGCTCGACGCTCGGGTTCGCCGCGAGCCCGCCGCAGACCGGCGGCGCGTCCTCGGCGACGGACGCGGACGCGGGCACGACCGCCGCCGCGATCGCCACCACCGCCACCGCCACCGTGCGCCCGGAGAAGATCACCCCTCGACTATGGCGCGCGGTACGGGCCCGCACCGGCCAAGAACCGCCCACGTAAGAGTGAACTTCGGCCGGTGCGGGCCCGGTGCGTCAGCGTTCGCCGATGCGGCCGGGCAGCCCGAAGCGGCCCTTCTTCCACACCGACACGATGGCCGGCCGCGGCTGCGCAGTGCCGCCGTCGGGCCAGTGCGACGTCGGGTTCGCCGAGCTGGCCGCGTTCTCACCGGGGTGCTGGACCGCGACGAGCACCAGGTTGTCGGTGACGACCGGGCCGCACGTCTCGGCGCCGACCGGCACCGACAGGAACTGCTTGACGTGGCCGCGCTCCGGCCCGGTGACCGGCACCGAGAACAGGCCGTCGTTCGCGCCGAGGGCGTTGCCGTCGGTGGCGATCCACAGGTTGCCGTGCCGGTCGAACGCGACGTTGTCCGGGCAGGAGACCGGGCTGACCTGCTCCTTCGGGAAGCCGCCGAAGTAGGTGTCGGCCGCCTTGGGGTCGCCGCAGACCAGCAGCAGCCGCCAGGAGAACCGGGTCGAGGCCGCGTCGCCGCGGTCCTCCTCCCACTCCAGGACGTGGCCGTTCTTGTTGCCGTTGCGCGGGTTGACCTCGTCGACGCCGGCCTTGCCCGCCGCGCCGCGGTCGGTGTTGTTGGTCAGCGCCGCGTAGATCCGGCCGTTGACCGGGTTCGGCTCGATGTCCTCTGGGCGGTCCATCTTGGTGGCGGCCACCTTGTCCGCGGCCTGGCGCGTGAAGACGTAGACCTCTTCGGCGGTGAACCCGTCCACAAAGGACTTGTCGCCGCTCGCCAGCGGGATCCACTCGCCGGTGCCGTCGAACTCGCCGTCGGCCGGGAGCTTGCCCGTCCCGTCGATCTCCGGGGCCGGGCTGTCGCCGGTGAACCGGGCGACGTACAGCGTGCCTTCGTCGAGCAGCGCCATGTTGTGCCGCCGCGCGTGCGCGCTGTTCCCGGGCTTGTACTTGCCCTTCGAGACGAACTTGTAGATGTACTCGAAGCGGCTGTCGTCCCCGGAATAGACGGCGACCCGGCCGTCGGCGGTGATCTTGACGTTCGCGGCCTCGTGCTTGAAGCGGCCGAGCGCGGTGTGCTTGACCGGCGTCGAGTTCGGGTCGTTCGGGTCGATCTCGACGACCCAGCCGAACCGGTTCGGCTCGTTGGGCTCCTGCGCGACGTCCCAGCGCTTGTCGAACCGCTCCCACTTGCGGGTGCTCGTGCCGGCGCCGACGGAGTAACGCTTGAGCCGCGCCGCCGCGACCGGGTCGGTGACCTTGTCGGAGTTGGCGAAGTACTGGTCGAAGTTCTCCTCGCCGGAGAGCACCGTGCCCCACGGCGTCACGCCGCCGGAGCAGTTGTTCTGCGTGCCGCGGACCTTGCGCCCGCTCGGGTCGGCCGAGGTCTTCAGGTACTTCGAGCCGGCGGCCGGGCCGCGGACCTCGAAGATCGTGTCGAGGGTGATCCGGCGGCCGTACCGGCTCGGGACGACTTCGAGGCCGCCGTGGATCGGGTCGCGGCGGGCCTGCAGCACCGAAAGGCCGTGCGCGGCCCAGGCGATCTTGACCTGCTCCTCGGTCGGGTTGGCCGGGTCGTACTGGTCGGCCGGGAACATGTGGACCTCGGTCGTGTACTCGTGGTTGACCACGAGCAGGTTCGACAGGCCCAGCGGGTCCTGCGGGATCAGGCCGACGAAGTCGTTGTTGTAGCCGAACTGCTTGGCCTGCGCGGCCGCGGTTTGCTTGGCGAAGTCGAACTTCGGCGCGCCCGGGACGACCGGGTCGCCCCAGCGGACGACGACGCGCTGGGCGTAGCCGTCGGGGATGCTGACGGCGTCGAGCTTGTTCGGCGGAACCGGCGTGAAGTCGGTGCCGGGCACCGGACGCGGCTTCGGTTTCCGCAGCGGCTCGGCCACCGCGACGCCCGGGGAAAGCGCGGCGAACCCGCCCGCGGCGGCGGCCATCACGGCACCCGCCTTGAACACCCGGCGGCGGGAGATGTCCTTGACGACGTCACCGAAGTACTCGTTGCCGGAGTCGTTCGCCTCGGGGTGGGCGCACGCGTTGCCGCACCGGTACTCGCAGGTCACCGGGGAGCGGCCGCCCGGGTGGGCGGCGAAGAGCGGGAGCAGACGGTCGGGCACGAGGCCTCCATGGTGGGGGTTCGGGAACGCCCCGACCGTAAGCTCCCAAAACCAGCCTTTCCGGACATTCAGGTGAACGTTCGGTGTACTGGCGCTGGTCAGAATTCTTCGCCGACGAGCACCGCTTCCTGCGGCAGGGTGTGCGGGTCGGCCTTCTTCTCCCGCAGCGAGAGCAGCGCGCCGGCGATGACGCACAGCACGGCCGAGGCGAGGAACGGCGCCTGCGGCGACCCGAACCACTCGGCGACGTGCCCGACGAGCGTCGCGGCGACCGCGCCACCGAGCCAGCGGCAGAAGTTGTAGCCCGCGCTGGCGACCGGGCGCGGCGCGTCGCTGATCGCCATCGCGGTGCCGGTGAACAGCGTGTTCAGCAGGCCGGACACCAGCCCGGAGACGATGATCCCGGCGACCAGCACCGGCTTGCTCGGCACGGCGAGGACCAGCATCAGCACGGCATACCCGAAGACGGCGGCCGCGGCGGCGTGCCGCTCGCCGAGCCGGGCGGCCAGCCGCGGCGCGAGGGCGACCCCGGCGACGGCGACGCACAGACCCCAGCCGCAGAACACCAGGCCGACGGCGATCGCGCTCCAGCCGAGGACGAACGGCGACCAGGCGAGCACCGCGAAGAACGCGGCGGTGTACAGCGCCGAGGCGACGGAGGTGCGCAGCAAGCCCCTGTGCTTCAGCGCGCGCAGCGGGTCGAGCAGCTTGACCGGCGCTCGGCGTTCGTGCTTGTCGCTGTCGAGGAAGACCGCGCACAGCACCAGTGCGCCGGCCATCAGGATCGCGGTGCCGAGGAACGGGCCGCGCCACGAGATGCTGCCGAGCAGCGCGCCCAGCAGCGGGCCGACCGACAGGCCGACGCCGAGGGCGGCCTCGTAGAGCAGGATCGCGCCGGACTGGCCGCCGGTCGCGGCGCCGACGATCACCGAAAGCGCCGTCGCGATGAAGAACGCGTTGCCCAGGCCCCAGACCGCACGCAGCCCGACCAGCTGCTCGATCGACCCGGCGGCCGCGCAGAGGGCGGTGGCGGCGACGATCAGCGTCAGCCCCACCAGCACGGTGCGCTTCGCGCCGAAGCGGGCGCTCGCCGCGCCGGTGAGCAGCATCGCGACGACCTGGACGCCGAGGTAGGACGAGAAGAGCAGGGTGACCTGGGACGGCGTCGCGTCCAGGCCCTTGGCGATGGACAGCAGGATCGGGTCGACCAGGCCGATCCCCATGAAGGCGATGACCGCGGCGAACGCGGTGATCCACACCTGCTTGGGCTGGCCCTTGACCGCGTCCAGCAGGCTCGAGTGGTGTTCAGCGCTCATCGCTGATCAGTTCCTCCTTCTTGGTGTCGACGAGCAATTTGGCGAGAGCGGGCAGGGCGGCCTCGATCGCAGCGCGGTCGGCGTCGTCCATCGCGATGAGCCGCTCGCGGAGGAACTCCTCGCGAGCCGTCACCAGTTCGGCGTAAAACCGGAGGCCCTCGTCGGTGACTTCGACCAGCACGGCCCGGCCGTCGGCGGGGTCCGGGCGGCGGGTCGCGAGACCGAGCCGTTCGAGCCTGCCGACGACGTCGGTCATCGACGGCAGCTTCACCCGTTCGAACTCGGCCAGCGCGGACATCCGCCGCGGACCGCCGTTGACCAGCTCACTCAGCACCGAACCCTGGGTGAGGGTCAGCGTCAGCTGCGGGGTCTGGCGGCGCACCTGGTGGTAGAGCCGGAAGACCAGCGGCCGCAGCCGGTGGGCGAGATCGGTGATCGCGGAAGTCACTTAGCCAGGCTAACAAAAATTAGTAAGGGTAGCTAAGTAAGTCCGCTCACAGGCTAGGCTCGGGTCATGGACGCGGTGATCTTCGACCTCGACGGCGTACTGGTCGACTCCGAGCGGATCTGGGACGAAGTGCGGCGCGCGGTCGTCGCCGAGCACGGCGGCACCTGGCGCGAGGAGGCCACGCGCGCCTTGCAGGGGATGAGCACCCCGGAGTGGGCCCGCTACCTGGTGGAGGAACTGGGCGCGCGGTCTACGCCGGCCGAGATCGCGACCCTGGTGGTCAAGCGGATGGCCGCCCGGTACGCCGCCGAGCCGCCGTTGATCCCGGGCGCGGTCGAGGTCGTGCGGCAGGTGTCGAACCGGTGGCCGGTGGCGATCGCGAGTTCGTCGCCGGTGATCCTGATCAAGGGCTTCCTCGACGTCACCGGCCTGCCGGTGGGCGCGGCGGTGTCGTCGGAGCAGGTCGGCGCGGGGAAGCCGGCGCCGGACGTGTACCTGCGGGCGGCCGAGCTGCTGGGCGTGGCGCCCGGGCAGTGCGCGGCCGTGGAGGACACGACGAACGGGCTGCGGTCCGCGCTGGCTGCCGGGATGGCGGTGTACGCGGTGCCGAACCCGCACTTCCCGCCGGACCCCGAGGTGCTGAAGCAGGCGACCGCGGTGGTGGAGAAGATCACCGACTTGCCGGGTGCACTTCCTGGACGGGGTTGACCTCGAAGCGGACCGGCGGTGACCCGGGCTTGACGTCGGCGAGGAACACCTGGCCCCCGCCCACCGCGGCGACCGCTCGGGCCTGGCTGAGGTCACCCGCGGCGTCGTAGAGGCGCAGCACGTGCACCGTCCAGTCGGCGAGGAAGACCGCCTTGCCCTCGGGCAGCGGCCCCCCGTTCTTGCCGACGTACCCGGCGCTCACCGGAGATCCCGACACGGGAACGCACGACGGCGACTCGATGCCGAAGTTCGAGTCCGTCCCGCCGTGGGTGGTTCCCTGAGGCAGCGCCTCGATGCAGAACACGGGCCGTCCCCCGGTGTCGAGGCCTTGGTAGGCGTACGAGGTCCAGGTGTGCGTTTGCCCCGCGAAGTCGGTGAGCGCCTTCGGCTCGCCCGGGGAGCTCAAGGTCGGCGCGATCAGGGGCTTCGCGAGCACCAGCTCCTGTCCCGGCTGCGCCGCGGGCCGCGACGGCGGGGGCTGAGCCGTGTTCAGCTCGGTGGCCAGGAGCACGCTGGTCAGCACCACCAGCACCGCGGCCAGCGGCGCGGCCCACACCGCGGTCCGCCTGCGCCGCGGCGGCCGCTGCTGCCGGCGCTGCTGTTCGGCCCAGGCCGCGTCGAGGTTGGGCGTGACCTCCCCGGCCTGCTCCCGCAGCGTCTCGGCCAGCTTGCGTTCGAGGTCGGTCATCGCTCACCTCCCAGGTCGTCCCCCAGGTGCTTGCGCAGATTCTCCATCGCGTGGTGCGTCGTCGCCTTGACCGTGCCCGCGGAGATGCCCAGGGTCTCCGCGATGGCCGCCGTACTGAGGTCCAGCCAGTACCGCAGCACCAGCACCTCGCGCTGGCGCCGGGACAGCCGCCCCAGCACCGCGCGCAGCCGCTGGTGCTCCCAGTTCGCCACCGCCCTGACCTCGGCCGACACCTCGTCGGGCGGCCGCTCCGGCGGGGTCCGCCGGACGACGCGCAGGTGCCGGGTCCGCGACCGCGACATGTTCACCACGGTCGTCCGCAGGTAGCCGGCCACGCGCGTGTGGTCGGTCAGGGAGTCCCAGCGCTGGTGGAGCTTGACGAAGGCCTCCTGGGCGATGTTCTCCGCGTCGTCCGCGCCGAGCAGGTGGGCCAGCCGGGTCATCTGGCCGAAGTACTCGCGGAACAGGTCGTGGAAGGTCGGCGCGCCCAGGTCCCCCGGCGCGCTTTCGCCCACGCTCGCACTCACACCCCGCCAACGCCCACCCCGCCCCACCGGTTTAGTGCACCACGCGAAGAAGGCCGCCACCAGCGGTGACGGCCTTCTCCTCAGCGGAGGATCAGCGCTCGACCTCGCCGCGGATGAACTTCTCGACGGCGTCGCGGGCGGTCGCGTCGTCGTACTGCTCCGGCGGCGACTTCATGAAGTAGGAGGACGCCGACAGGATCGGGCCGCCGATGCCGCGGTCGAGCGCGATCTTCGCGGCGCGCACGGCGTCGATGATGATGCCCGCCGAGTTCGGCGAGTCCCACACCTCGAGCTTGTACTCCAGGTTCAGCGGCACGTCGCCGAACGCGCGGCCCTCGAGCCGGACGTAGGCCCACTTGCGGTCGTCGAGCCACTGCACGTAGTCCGACGGTCCGATGTGGACGTTGCCCTTGCCGAGGTCGCGGTCGACCTGCGACGTCACGGACTGGGTCTTCGAGATCTTCTTCGACTCGAGCCGCTCCAGCTCCTTCATGTTCAGGAAGTCCATGTTCCCGCCCACGTTGAGCTGCATCGTCCGGTCGAGCTGGACGCCGCGGTCCTCGAACAGCTTGGCCAGCACGCGGTGCGTGATGGTGGCGCCGACCTGCGACTTGATGTCGTCGCCGACGATCGGGACGCCGGCGTCGGTGAACTTCTGCGCCCACTCGGGGTCGGAGGCGATGAACACCGGCAGCGCGTTGACGAACGCCACGCCGGCGTCGATCGCGGCCTGGGCGTAGAACTTGTCGGCCACCTCGGAGCCCACCGGCAGGTACGACACGAGCACGTCGGCCTGTGCCTCGCGCAGCGCGGCGACGACGTCGACCGGGGTCTCGTCGGACTCCTCGATCGTCTCGCGGTAGAAGCGGCCGAGGCCGTCGTGGGTGTGACCGCGCTGGACGGTGACGCCGAGCGGCGGCACGTCGGCGATCTTGATCGTGTTGTTCTCGGAGGCGAAGATCGCCTCGGACAGGTCGCGGCTGACCTTCTTGGCGTCCACGTCGAACGCGGCGACGAACTCGATGTCGCGGACGTGGTAGCCGCCGAAGTCGACGTGCATCAGACCGGGGACGCGGGTGGCCGGGTCCGCGTCGCGGTAGTACTGGACACCCTGGACCAGCGACGCCGCGCAGTTGCCGACGCCCACGATGGCCACCCGTACGCGGCGGTTCTCGCCCATGGGGGTTTCTCCTTCAATCCGTCTGTTCAGTAGGTCTGGTGCCGCGACGCTGCGGCCCGTCCGGCCGGCTCGGGTCTGGCTGACCCTGCCGCTCGGCTTGTTCGTGCGCGATCAGCTCGTTGAGCCAGCGCACCTCCCGCTCGCTGGTCTCCAGCCCCAGCCGGTGCAGCTCGCGGGTGTAGCGATCGATCTTCTCCTCGGCCCTGGCCAGCGCCGCCCGCATGCCCTCGCGGCGTTCTTCGACGCGGCGGCGGCGGCCCTCGAGGATCCGCATCCGCACGTCGGCCGGGGTCCGCGAGAAGAAGGCCAGGTGGACGCCGAAACCTTCGTCGTCCCAGGTCTGCGGCCCGGCGTCGCCGAGCAGCTCACCGAAGCGCTCCTTGCCCTCCGCGGTGAGCTTGTAGACCCGCCGTCCGCGCCGCGACCACGCCCGGTCGTCGGCCTCGTCCAGCTCCTCGACCAGGTACCCGGCCCGCAGCAGCTTCCGCAGGGTCGGGTACAGCGAGCCGTACGAGAACGTCCGGAACGTGCCGAGCGTCTCGTGCAGCCGCTTGCGCAGCACGTACCCGTGCATGGGCGCTTCGTGCAGAAGACCGAGGATCGCGAACTCCAGCACACCGCACCCCCTTCCGGGAACAAACCGAGACCACCCGCGTTGCTCCGAACGAGCGCCTCGATCCAACCTACTCAGCCACTATATCGCCCCGATACATCGAAGTGGCGAAGCTAACCTCCACCTCCTCCGCGGTGCGGGCGAAATTCACCGGAGAGTTATCGAACGTCCGGCGTGTCCGCCCCGGTCCCGGGCCTGGTGGCGCTAGGGGGCGTGGACGTCACAGGAAGAGCCCGTACTCTGTCCTCGTGATTAACCAGCGGCAGGTCGTGGACTTCGCGCTGCAGCGCCGTGCGCTGCTGGCCGAAGTCCGCTCCGGGCGCGTCGGCAGCTACGAAGCCTGTGACGCGAGCCCGTACCTGTTGCGGGCGGCGAAGTTCCACGGCCGGGACGGTGATCAGCCCTGCCCGATCTGCCGCCAGGAGCCGCTGACCCTGGTGTCCTGGGTCTACGGCGACGAACTCAAGCACGTCGCGGGCTCGGCCAGGACACCCGAAGAGCTGGCCAGGATGGCCGGCTCGTTCGCCGAGTTCACCGTGTACGACGTCGAAGTGTGCCGGGCGTGCCACTGGAACCACTTGGTGCGGTCATACGTCCTGGGCACAGGGGAACCGGCGGGTCCGCGAAGGACCGCGGGCCGGTGAGCCACCGTACGACCATCGCAACACGCAGGTCAGTGCCCCTGCGGGTACTGATCCGGGAGGCCCTTCCGTGACCGACGACAACCGTTCCTGGCCGAACCAGGAGCCAGACGCACCCCGCCGTGCCCAGTGGCCGGGTGAAGACGCGGGCCCCGCGTGGCCCGGTGAGTCGCCGCGGCGCGCCACCCCGCCTCGCGGCAACGCCGGGCCGTCGTGGCCCGCGGGCGACGAAGGCGGCCAGCAGTGGCCCGGTGAGCAGCCACGACGACCGCAGGCCCCCCGCGGTCAGGGCGGCGCGGCCGGACGGCGTCAGCCGCCCCCACCCGGCGGCCGCCGTCCCGGTGGTCCCCCCGGCTCGCCGCCGCAGGGCTTCCGGCAGCCGCCCCCCGGCGGGCGCCGTCCGGAGCCGGAACCGGAACGTGAGCCGGATCTCATCACCCACCACGCGCACAACGGGACCGAAGACAGCTACGACCCGTACGACGACGACCGGCGGTTCGACGAGTTCGCCGACGACGTCGAACCCCAGCAGGAGCTCGACGAGAAGGGCCGCCCGGTCCTCTCCCCGGAGCAGCGGAAGAAGCGCCGCTGGAAGATCATCCGGCGGGTCGCCTACGCGTGCGTCGGCGTCTTCTTCGTCGTCCCGGCGATCGCGTTCGTGATCACCTACTTCATGGTCGACGTGCCCACGGCGGAGAGCGTCGCGGCCCTGCAGAGCCAGCCGATCACCTACTACTACGCCGACGGCAAGACGGAGATGGGGAAGGAAGTACCCAAGAGCGGCAACCGCCAGCTGCTCAAGCCGGGTGAGATCCCCGACGTCGTCAAGCACGCCGTGTACTCGGCCGAAGACGCGACGTTCGAGACCAACTCCGGCTTCGACGTCATCGGCATCCTCCGCGCGGTGTTCAACCAGGCCACCGGCGGGCAGGGCGGTGGGTCGACCATCTCCCAGCAGTACATCAAGAAGGCCACCGAGAACGACGCCCCGACGCTGACCCGCAAGTGGACCGAGCTGGCCAAGTCGTTCAAGATGAACAACCAGCAGTCCAAAGAAGAGATCATCACCGGCTACCTGAACATCGTCTACTTCGGCCGCGGCGCGAACGGCATCCAGGCCGCCGCGAAGTCCTTCTTCAACAAGGACGCCAAGGACCTCAACGCGTCGGAAGCCGCGCTGCTGGCGGGCCTGATCCAGGGACCGAGCAAATCGGAGAACCAGGATTACGCCCAGCGGCGGTGGACGTACGTGATGGACCAGATGGTGGCCAACAAGTGGCTGCGCGCCGACGAACGCGCGGCCGCGCAGTTCCCGACGCCGATCCCGAAGAACTCCAACAAGGAGCAGAACTCGGGCAAGATGACCTACCAGCTCCAGCAGCGGATCAAGGAAGAGCTGGGCGCGAAGGGCTACGACGAGACCAAGCTGTTCGCCACCGGAGCCAAGATCTACACCACGATCGATCCGGCCGCGCAGGACGCCGCGGACCAGGCCGTCCAGCAGGGCATGAAGGGCCAGACGGACGACAAGCTGCTGGCCGCGCTCGTCGCCGTGGACCCGAAGACCGGCGGGATCCTCGCCTACAACTACGGCCCGGAAACCGTGAAGGACAAGAACGGGCAGGACCAGATCGGCCAGGACCGGGCGAACCAGGCCCGCAACCCGGGCTCGTCGATGAAGCCGTTCGACCTGACCGGGTTCCTCAAGATGGGCGGCGGCCTCGGCGACACCTTCGACGGCTCGGACAACCGCAAGTTCCCCGGGGTCGCCAAGCCGGTCCGCAACGCGGGCGAGAACGAAAGCTGCGGTCCGCAGTGCACGGTCGCGCGGGCGATGGAGATTTCGGCGAACACCGTGTTCTACGACATGGTGTTCAACAAGGTGAAGCCGAAGGGGGTCGTGACGGCGGCGAAGCAGGCCGGTGTCCGGACGACCGACGAAGGTGGCACCGCCACCCTGTTCGACGGAGACAACAACATCTCGCTCGGCGGTGGTAGGACCCAGGTGGCCCCCAGGGACATGG
This sequence comes from Amycolatopsis bullii, assembly GCF_014654205.1. GTDB lineage: Bacteria > Actinomycetota > Actinomycetes > Mycobacteriales > Pseudonocardiaceae > Amycolatopsis > Amycolatopsis plumensis. The sequence goes on along the minus strand of NZ_BNAW01000022.1, from coordinate 14,683 downwards.
CTGCGGCGTACGCGTCGTTCGCCAGCGGCGGCGTCTACCACGAGCAGCACTTCGTCTCGAAGCTGACGAACGCCCAGGACGAGGTGGAGTTCGACGAGAACAACATCAAGTCCAACCCGGCGTTCGACGACGACGCGGCGAAGAGCCAGCAGATCGCCGGCAACGTCACCGAAGCGCTGAAGCCGGTCATCGAGCACTCGAACCTGAAGTGCCCGCCCGGCCACGAGTGCGCCGGCAAGACCGGTACGCAGCAGTACGCGCCCAAGGAGGGCGACCCCGCCTCGTACAACAACCTCAACGCCCAGACCTGGATGGTGGGCTACACCCCGTCGGTGTCCGCGGCGGTGTGGGTCGGCGGCGACGGCAACCTGCCGCTGCACGACTCGAAGAACAAGCCGATCTTCGGTTCCACGATCGCCGGTCCGACCTGGCAGAACTTCCTCAACCTCTACCTCAAGGGCAAGCCGGCGGAGAAGTTCGACAAGGTCGCGCCGATGGGCAAGGACGTCAACGAAGTGACCACGACGCCGTCGAAGCCCTCGGAGACGCCGACGCCGACGGAGACGCCGACCTCGACGCCGACCGAGACGCCCACGGAGACGCCGACCGAGACCGAAAGCTCGTCGTCCCGCTCACGCGTCCCCCGGCCGCCGGGCGGGACCACCCCGTCGCTGCCCGGCGGCGGTGACGCGCTCGGCAGACCACCCGGCCAGGAAAACGAATGACCGCCAGGCCCCGCACTGTTCGCAGTGCGGGGCCTCGCTTTTTCCGAACCACAGGCTTTCCTGAACCACAGCCGTCCGTGGTCCGTGTGGAGTGTCGAGGGGCCTGCGCCCGCAGCCCACCGGCGTACCGAGGACGGCCCGTGTACACCGACCGAAATCGCTCGAGGTCCGGCCGCCGGCCGGTTCCGCGTGGTCGCTACCAGCCACGCCGGCCTCTCCCGCGGCCGGCCGAACCGGACGACACCGCCACCGAAGTCACCCCGAACCCCGTGGCGGACCGGCGCAGACACCGCTGGAAGACGGTGCGCCGGGTGCTGTACGTCCTGTCCGGCCTGTTCTTCCTCGTGCCCGCGGTCGCCTTCGTGATCACGTACTTCGCCGTCGACGTGCCTTCGCCGGACACGGTCGCGCAGTCGCAGGGCCAGGCGGTCACCTACCTCTACGCCGACGGCACCGAGATGGGCAAGGACGTCCCCACCGGCGGGAACCGGCAGATCCTGAGCCCGGCCCAGATCCCCGACGTCGTCAAGAAGGCCGTGATCGCCACCGAGGACGCGTCCTTCGAGACCAACTCCGGCTTCGACCTGTCCGGCATCGCGCGGGCCGCCTACAACCAGGTCACCGGCGGGTCCGGCGGCGGCTCGACGATTTCGCAGCAGTACATCAAGAACGCCTCCGGTGACGACGCACCGACGTTGACGCGCAAGTGGGTCGAGCTCGCGAAGTCGTTCAAGATGAACCAGACCTACGAGAAGGCGGACATCATCACCGCCTACCTCAACATCATCTACTTCGGCCGCGGCGCGTACGGCATCCAAGCCGCCGCGCAGGCGTACTTCGGCAAGGACGCCGCCCAGCTGGACTACTCCGAGGCCGCGCTGCTCGCCGGGCTGATCCAGCAGCCGGGCCGGTCGGAGAACGCGACGGTCGCCCGCGACCGGTGGGGCACGGCCCTGGACCGCATGCAGCGCAACGGGTACCTCACCGCGGCCGACCGGAAGGCGGCGAAGTTCCCGACGCCGGTGCCGCTCGTCGAATCGCGGCAGGGCACCAAGCTCAACCCGTTCGTCAAGAAGCAGGTCAAGGCCGAGCTGGCCGCGGCGGGGATCCCCGAGGACAGGTACTACTCGGGCGGGTTCCAGGTGTTCACGACGATCGACTCGAAGGCGCAGGAAGCCGCCGAGAAGGCGGTGGCCGAGGGCATGTCCGGGCAGACCGACGACCGCATCCTCGACGCGCTGGTCGCCGTCGACCCGAAGACCGGCGGCGTGCTCGCCTACTACGGCGGCGCGCCGATCGTGAAGGGGCCGAACGGCGAGGACCAGGCCGGGCGGGACTGGGCGGACGAAGCGCACAACCCCGGGTCGTCGATGAAGCCGTTCGACCTCACGGCGTTCCTCAAGGGCGGCCGCGGGCTGAACGCGGTCTTCGACGGCCGCTCGCCGCGGACGTTCCCCGACGTGCCGCTGCCGGTGCGCAACGCCGGCACCAGCAGCAGCTGCTCCGAGCAGTGCACGGTGGCCGAGGCGATGCAGCGGTCCACCAACACCGTCTTCTACGACATGGTGCTGAACGTGACCAAGCCGGGCGGGGTGGCCGAAGCCGCGCAGGAGGCGGGCATCCGCACGAAGGACACCGGCGGCCGCAGCGTGCTGTTCACCGGGGACAACAACATCTCCATCGGCGGCGGGCAGACCGCGGTCACGCCGGCGGACATGGCCGCGGCGTACGCGACCTTCGCCGCCGGCGGCGTCCAGCACGGCCGCCACTTCGTGCAGAAGGTGACGAACTCCCAGGGCGAAACCGCCTACGAGGCCGACACGCGCGCGACGGACGCGTTCGCGGACAACGACCGCGGCAAGAGCAGGCAGATCGCCGGGAACGTGACCGCCGCGCTCGCCCCGGTGATCCCGTTCTCGCGGCTGACCTGCCCACCCGGCCACGAGTGCGCCGGCAAGACCGGCACCCAGCAGCACACGCCCGGCGACGACGAACCCGCGTCCGCGGCGAACACGAACTCCCAGACCTGGATGGTGGGCTACACGCCCTCGGTGTCCGCCGCGGTCTGGGTGGGCGGCGACGGCGACAAGGACCTGCGCGGCCCGAGCGGCCAGCCGCTGACGCCGTCGCTCATGGCGGGCCCGGTGTGGCAGCGGTTCATGCAGCTCTACCTGGCCGGGAAACCGGCCGAGCGCTTCGACCGGGTCCAGGCGATCACCTCGCCGCAGGACGACCAGCTGCAGTTCCAGCTCCAGCAGCAGCAACAACAGCAGCAGTTCCAGCAACAACAGCAACAGCAGCAGGAACAGCGCTTCACGATCGGCCGCGGTGGCAACCAGGACCAGCAGCAGCAACAGCAGCAGAACCGCGTGCGGCGCGACGGCCGGGGTCCCGGCCGCGGCAACGGGAACGACACCGGCCAGGCGAACTTCGGCCCGTGACCGGCGCGGGCCGAGCGGGGGAGGTGGCCGTGACCTCGGAGCTGGGGGTCACCGAGGTCACGGCCGGTCAGGGGGTCAGAAGGCGACCACGGTGCCTTCGACGCCGGAGCGGTGGGCCGCCTCGATGACGCGCAGGGCCTCGACCGAGGACGCCGGGTCCACCGGGAACTCGCCTTCGCCACGCAGGGCGTCGCGCACCTCGGCGTAGAACTGCTCGTAGCGGCCGACCTCGGTGGGCACGGTCTCGATCTCCGGGCCGACGCCGAGCTTCCCGGCGTCGGACGCCGGCTCGGTGCCCCAGCCGGCGTCGCCGGGCCGCAGGCCCGCCTTGATCTGCGGTTCCTGCACGTCGAGGCCGTACTTGGTGAACGTCGCCCGGTCGCCGAGCACCCGGAACCGCGGGTTCTGCGTGCCCGCCAGCGCGGTGGCCCACAGGTGCGAGCGGACGCCGTTCGCGTGGTGCAGCGCGACGAAGACGTCGTCGTCGACCTGGACGCCGGCCCGGCGGCGGTCGGTCTCCGCGTAGACCCGGGTGACCGGGCCGAACAGCTGCAGCGCCTGGTCGACGATGTGCGCGCCGAGGTCGTAGAGCAGACCGCCGGCCTCGGCCGGGTCGCCGAACTCGCGCCAGTTGTCCTTGGGCTTCGGCACCCAGCGGTCGTAGCGGGACTCGAAGCGGAACACCTCGCCGAGGCGCCCGGACTCGAGGACCTTCCGCACGGTGAGGAAGTCGGAGTCGAGCCGCCGGTTCTGGAAGACCGTCAGGCCGACACCCGCCGCCTTCGCCGCGTCGAGGACCCGCTGGGCCTCGGCGGCGGTCGGCGCGAACGGCTTGTCGACGACCACCGGCAGGCCGGCTTCGATCGCCCGGAGCGCGAGCGGCACGTGCGTGCGGTTCGGCGTGCTGACCACGACGAGGTCGAGGTCGCCCGCCCGCTCGAACAACGCGTCGGCGTCCGGCACGACCTCCGCGCCCGGGTGGTCGATGCGCGCTTGCGCGGCGCTGCCCGACGTCGTGATCACCGCCGGGGTGAGCCCGGGCGTCGCCGCCACCAGGGGCGCGTGGAAGACGCGGCCCCCGATGCCGTACCCGAGGATGCCCACGCGCAAGTCGTCCGCCATGCCGCTATTAAACCCCGTCGCTTTTTAAAAACACAACAGCGTTGCCTAACTGACCGGACGTGCGAAGATCTCGTCCATGGCGGAGACCGGGGTGAACCTGCGCGACGTGCGCGAGCACAACCGTGTCCTGCTGCTCTCGCACATCCTGCGCGCCGACGGCCTCAGCCGGGTGGAGCTCGCCGAACGCACCGGGCTGACCCAGCAGGCCGTCTCCAAGATCGTGCCGGAACTCCTCGACACCGGCCTGCTGGACGAGCAGCGCCTGCCCTCCGCCGGCGTGGGCAAACCCCGCACGGCACTGCGCATCCGGGCGGGCGCCAGGCACGCGCTCGGCGCGCGCCTCGACCGCGACGAGTACCGCGTGCTGCGCACCAACCTCGTCGGCGAGGTCGAGGAGTCGGCCGGTGGCCCGCTGCCGCGCGGCTTCACGCCCGCGCAGGCCGTCGAGGCGATCGGGGCCACCGCGCTCCAGCTCGCCGACGGCTTCGACGTCGTCGGCCTCGGCCTCGGCGCGGTCGGCCCGCTGGACCACCACGCCGGCCTGGTCCGCGACGCGACGAACATGCCCGGCTGGCACGACGTGCCCCTGCGCGACCTGCTCGAACAGCGCACCGGGCTGCCGGTGACGCTCGACAAGAACACCAACGCCGCCGCGTTCGCCCGGCTCTGGCCGCACGGCGAGCCGACCGCGACCGCGGTGGTGCTCGTGGGCACCGGCATCGGCGTCGGCCTGCTCATCGACGGGCGGCTCTACCGCGGCCCCCGGACCAACGCGGGTGAGTTCGGGCACACCACGATCGCCTTCGACGGGCCGCGCTGCGCCTGCGGGCGGCGCGGCTGCGTCGAGATCATGGCCAAGCGGGCAACGGGCACCCGGGAGGCCGCCGGCTTCCTCGGCATCGGGCTGGCCGACCTCGTGCAGGTGCTCGACCTGGAGCGGATCGTGCTGGCCGGGCGGGCGGTCCGCGACGAGCCGGACGTCCACCGCGAAGCCGTCTCGGAACGGCTCGAGGAGCTGCTGCCGCTGCCGCACTGGCAGCGCATCGAGGTCGTCGAAGACGGCTCCGGCGAGGAAATCGTCACCCGCGGCGCGGCCGCGGAAGTCCTGGCCTCGTACTACGCGAATCCGGCATGATCACCGGCTTCACCACCGCGCACCCCGATCACCGATACGATCCGCCTCGTGCCAGAGGAGACCACGCGGGAGCCGGAACCCGGCCCGGTGACGCTGACCAGGGCGGAACGGGTCGTCCCCAGCTGGAACGAGCCACTGGCCGCGGCGGTCACCAGGCCACTCGGCGGCCCGCTCGGTGAGCACGCGGCGGTCGGCAGGCACTGGTTCTGGTCGCCCCAGCGCGTCGGGCTGCTGCTGGCCACGCTGGCGCTGATGCTGTGCTGGTTCGGCAAGGGCTCGTGCATCCAGCAGTACCAGGACGCCAACGGGAACACCCAGCTGGACTGGCGCGCGGGCCGCCCGTTCGTCGCGATGTGCTACTCCGACATCGTCCCGCTCTACGGCTCCGAGCGGCTCGACCGGCCGGGCACCTTCCCGTACTACACGTCGTGGAAGGAGAGCTCGCAGACCGCCGAGGACAACACCCGGTACATGGAGTACCCGGTGCTCACCGGCCTCTTCCAGTGGGCCAACGCGAAGCTCGCGGCGGGCTGGCTGAACGTCGCCGAGTCCGGCTGGCTCCCCGGCGCCCTGCCGGTGGCGGTCTACTTCGACCTCACGGCGTTCTTCCTGGCGGTCGCGTGGCTGGTCACCGTGTGGGCGACCGGCCGGACGGTGAGACGCCGTCCGTGGGACATGGTCCTGGTGGCGATCTCACCGCTGGTGCTGGTGCACGCCTTCACCAACTTCGACGCGCTCGCGACCGCGTTCACCGCGACCGGGCTGCTCGCCTGGGCACGCAAGCGCCCGCTGCTCGCCGGCGTCCTGCTCGGGCTGGGCGCGACGGCGAAGCTCTACCCGCTCTTCCTGCTCGGCGTGCTGTTCTTCCTCTGCCTGCGCGCCGGGAAGCTGACGCCGTTCTGGAAGACCGCGGCCGCCACCGTCGTGACGTGGCTGGCGGTGAACGCGCCGTTTATCCTCACCGCGCCCCGCGGCTGGTGGGAGTTCTTCCGGATGAGCACCCTGCGGCCGATGGACCCGGACTCGCTGTACAACGTCTTCTCGTACACCACCGGCTGGGCCGGGTTCGACGGCGTGCTGCAGAAGAACCAGACGCCGACGTACCTGAACATCACGGTGGCCGTGCTGTTCCTGACCTGCTGCGCCGGGATCGCCTACCTCGCGCTCGCCGCGCCCCGGCGTCCGCGCGTCGGCCAGCTCGCGTTCCTCGTGGTGGCCGCGTTCCTGCTGACGAACAAGGTGTGGAGCCCGCAGTACTCGCTGTGGCTCGTCCCGCTGGCGGTGCTGGCCATCCCGCGCTGGCGGCTGCTGCTCGGCTGGATGCTGATCGACGCCGTCGTCTGGGTGCCGCGGATGTTCTACTACCTCGGCGTCGACCACAAGGGCCTGCCCGAGGGCTGGTTCCTCGGCACGGTCGTGGTCCGCGACCTCGCCGTCATCGGGCTGTGCGTGCTGGTGGTCCGGGAGATCTACCGCCCGGCCACCGACCTGGTGCGGATGGACGGCGAAGACGACCCCGCCGGCGGCTTCCTCGACGGCGCCCGGGACGTGATCATCCCGAACGCCACCCGGCGCCGCCGGAAGGCCGTCGCCGCCGACCCCGTCGGCTAACCCAGCTGTTCCCGCAGGTAGGCGATGTCGGCGGCCTGGCCGTCGGCCGGCGTCTCGACGACGACCGGGGCACCGGCCTCGCGGGCGACGGCGACCAGCAGCTCGGGATCGATCGTCCCGTCGCCCTGCACGACGTTGGCGTGCCGGTCACGGGTGGAGCCGAACTCGTCGCGGGAGTTGTTGAGGTGCACCAGGTCGATCCGGCCGGTGATGGCCTTGACCTTCTCCACCGCGGTGGCCAGGTCCCAGCCCGCGGCGAACGCGTGGCAGGTGTCCAGGCAGAACCCGGCGCCGAACTCGCCGACCTTGTCCCACAACCGGGCGATGACGTCGAGGTCGCGGGTCATCGCGTTCTCGCCGCCGGCGGTGTTCTCGATCAGGATCGGGACCTTGAAGCCGCCCTTCTCCTGCTCGCGCTCGAACAGCTTGCGCCAGTTGTCCAGGCCGGCCTCGGCGTCGTCGTTCGCGCCGACGTGCCCGCCGTGCACGATCAGGCCCTTCGCGCTGATCGCGGCGGCGCCGTCCGCGTGCTGCGTGACGTTCTTCCGCGACGGGATCCGGATCCGGTTGTTCAGCGAAGCCACGTTGATCAGGTACGGCGAGTGGATGAACACCTCGACCGGGTCGGCCGCGATGGCCTCGCCGTGCGGGTGCGGCTTCGGGGCCTTCCAGCCCTGCGGGTCGGAAAGGAAGAACTGGACGACGTCGGCTTTGCGCTCGGCGACCGCGGTCAACGGGTCGTCGTCACGGACATGGGCGCCAATCAGCATGCCGAGAACGGTACTCCGGGGCCCTTTTCCGGCCGGTGAGCCCGGTTGGTGACGCTCGTGGAGTACCGTGAGCGCGTTCCGTGATCCAGATTGGTCCGATTGCCGGAGGGCATGATGGGGAAGCACGTCGCCCGGATCACCGCCGTGGGGTTCACGCTCGCCGCGTCGGCCGCCTTCGCGGCGCCCGCGGTCGCGGAAACCAACCCCACCCTCGGCGGGAGCTGCCCGGCCACGCTGCAGCAGGGGAGCTCGTCCGGTCTGACGCTCGACGCCGGCGCCCCGCTCAACGCCCCGAACCAGCTCACCGTGGGCCTCGACTCGAGCTCGCTGAACACGAACGGCACGGCCCCGCTGCTCAGGCTGCCGCTCGGCGACACGGTCAAGGCGCTCGGCATCGGCAAGGTGCCGCTGATCGGCGACGCCGCGGCGAAGGGCGTCTGCCCGGCCGCGCAGGCCACGGTCAACACGGTCGGCGGCCTGACGCAGGGCGTGGCCGACGACCTGCCGCCGCTGCCCCTGCCGCCGACGCCGGGCCCGAAGCCGCCGCAGCCCGTCCCGCCCGCCCCGCCCGCCCCGCCTGCCCCGCCCGGCCCGACACCGCCGAACCCGGGGCCGAACCCGCCGGGCAGCACCACCGGCCCGATCGTGACCACCTCGGGGAACGCGGGCCTGCCGGGCGACGCGATCTCGGGCATCGTCACCAACTCCGCGCTGCTGCCGGGCACCCTGGCCCAGGCGCCGGTGATCGCGCAGATCATCCCGGGCGAGCAGGTCCCGCCGCCGACCGTCGACGCCCAGAAGTCCGGCACGGCGGAGGCGCTGCCGGGGGTCACGCCGCCGGCGAAGCTGCCGATGCTGCTCGCGGTGCTGGCGCTGGCGGTCGTCGCGGCCGCGCTGGTCCGGGCCTGGATCCGCCGCAGCCCCGCCTGACGCACGGTGACACCGGCTTCCACCCGAATGCCGCACATTTCTGAACGAGCGGGCGTCACCCGGCTGCCTTAGCGTCGTTGTACTGGGAAGTAGGCGACGACACCAGGGGCGGCGAGCATGCAGGATCGGACACGGAGGGCTACGGCGGTCGGTGCGGCGGCGGTCGTTCTCGCGGGTTCCGCCGTGCTGGGCCTGCCGGGTACCGCCTCGGCGGACACGATCACGGCCAAGTGCGGCGACACGATCAGCGCCAAGCCCGGTGACACGGTCAAGGCCACCACTCCGCTGCTCGGCCTCCCGCTCAACCTCGGCGTCGTCACCGAAGGCACCAAGGTGCTGACCGGGACCATCAACGCCATCCTCGGCACGCTCTGCCAGGTCACCGTGAACGTGGTCAACACCGTCGTCTCGCCGGTGCCGGTCGTCGGCGCACCCGCGGCGAGCGCGATCAACCAGGGCGTCCAGGGCGTGACCAGCGGCACCCAGCAGGGCCTCCGCTCGCTCAGCGGTGGCGGCCAGCCCGCGCCGCAGCAGCCGGGCGGCACGGGTGGCAACCCGCAGCAGCCGCCGGCCCAGGGTGGCACCGGGGGCGCGCCGCAGCAGGGCGGCACCCCGGCGGGCACCACGCCGATCCCCGAAGCGAACAGCCCGCTGCTGCCCGGTTTCGCGAACGCCCCGATGTTCGGCGGCTTCCCGTTCACCCTCGGCACGGGTTATGCCCCGATGCGCGACTACAGCGGCATCCCGTTCGCGACGGCCGGGCTGTTCAGCCCGTCGCCGGCCATCCGGTACGGCAGCCAAATCCCGGGTTACGCCCCGCAGTATGGCCTCACCGGTCCGGATGGCGCCTCGGACGGCAATTCCGGCGTCCAGACCGCGGGCCAAGCCGAAGCGCTACCCTCTGCATCAGATGGGTTCACGAACGGGTCGAATCTGCCGCTGCTGATTGCGGTTCTCGCACTCTCCGGAGCCAGCGCGGGGCTGGTCCGAACCTGGGTGCTCCGCCGAATGGCCGCTGCGAATTGAGCCAACTGCCGAGTATCTTTCACGTATCTCGGTCGTTCATCCTGATGTTGCGTCGAACGACGCCCCCGTGATTGCTGGAGGACTGTGCTCGTGCGGAAGCTCATGACCGTCACCGCCATTGCCGCGTTCATGGCCGGGGGCGCGTTCCTCTCCGCGGGCACCGCCTCCGCCGCGACGACCCTCGTGAGCACCAGCTGCACGGGCTCGGTCACCGGGCAGATGGGCGACCTGGTCGCGATCGACGGGGCCTCGGTCAAGGCCTTGGTCACGGACGGCGCCAACAACGCCGGCACCCTGGCCATCGGCAGCTGGGCGGGCGATTCGATCGCCAAGAACCACTCGATCCCGGTGGGCCAGGTGCCCAACGCCGCGGGTGGCGAGGCGACCGGCGCCGCGATCGGCAAGGCGGTGCGCACAGCGCTGGCCAACTCCGGCACGTGGGGCCTCGGCCTCGACTGGAACAAGACGCTGAACAGCGTCGAGAGCACGGTCGCCAAGGGCTGCGGCCTCACGCTGCTCGCCGGCAACTACGTGGCGCCGAGCACCCCGGCCCAGCCGGGCGCGGGCGGCACCGGCACCCAGCAGGGCGGCACCGGCACCAGCCCCGGCGGCGCGTCGGGCAACCTCTCGAACCTGAACCCGGGCACCGCGGGCGGCACCGGCGGCAGCGCCCCGATGCGCGACTACAGCGGCATCCCGACGGCGACCGCCGGCACGGCCGTCGCCCCCGGCGTGCGCTACCCGGCGAACGGCACCCTGCCCGGTGACGCCTCCACCCCGCAGGCCGGCGTGGGTGACCAGAGCGGCCAGGGCGCGGACATCCGCGACGCGGGCAACGCGCAGTCGCTGGCCTCGAACAGCGCGCCGAACGACGTGCAGCTGCCCATGCTGATCGCGGTGATCGTGCTCGCCGGCGTGACCGCCGGGCTCGTCCGCACCTGGGTCCTGCGCCGGGCCGGCTGACCCCCGAGAAGAGACCCACTGTCCGGCCTCCTCGATGCCCCCAGGTAGCCTTACCTGGACAAACCCTCCTGCCACGGACAGTCCGTGGCCGCGAGCCCATAGGAGGTGAGTGGTTGTGTCACGCCATTACGAGGTAATGGTCATCCTGGACCCCACGCTCGACGAGCGCACGGTCGCCCCCACGCTGGACAACTTCCTCAACGTGATCCGCACTTCGGGCGGTTCCGTGGAGAAGGTCGACGTCTGGGGCCGTCGTCGCCTCTCGTACGAGATCAAGAAGCACGCCGAGGGCATCTACGCCCTGCTCGACCTGAACTCGTCCTCGGACGCGGTGAAGGAGCTGGATCGCCAGCTGTCGCTGCAGGAGACCGTGCTCCGCACCAAGGTCATGCGTCGCGAGGTCAAGCGCGCCGCGGCCAAGCCCGCCGCCAAGGCCTGAGCCGAAGGGGAATCCCGATGGCTGGAGACACCGTCATCACGGTGGTCGGCAACCTGACGTCCGACCCGGAGCTGCGCTTCACCCCGTCCGGTGCGGCGGTCGCGAACTTCACCGTCGCGTCCACGCCGCGCACCCTCGACCGGCAGTCCGGCGAGTGGAAGGACGGCGAGGCGCTGTTCCTGCGCTGCAACATCTGGCGGCAGGCGGCGGAGAACGTCGCCGAGTCCCTGACCCGCGGCGCCCGCGTCGTCGTGCAGGGCCGCCTCAAGCAGCGGTCGTTCGAGACGAAGGAAGGCGAGAAGCGCACCGTCGTCGAGCTCGAGGTCGACGAGATCGGGCCCTCGCTGCGGTACGCCACGGCCAAGGTCAACAAGGTCAGCCGCGGTGGCGGCGGTGACTTCGGCGGCGGCGGTGGCGGCGGGAACCGCGGCGGCGGTGGCGGCATGCCGGCCGACGACCCGTGGGGCTCCGCCCCGGCCGCGAGCGGCGGCGGTGGCGGCGGCTTCTCGGACGAGCCCCCCTTCTGATCTCGTACACATCCACACAGATTTGACTTTCCAGGAGTAACCAGTGGCCAAGCCACCCATTCGCAAGCCCAAGAAGAAGGTCTGCGTGTTCTGCAAGGCCGAGAAGAAGGGCCGCCCGGAACTGATCGACTACAAGGACACCAACCTGCTGCGGAAGTACATCTCCGACCGCGGCAAGATCCGGGCCCGTCGCGTCACCGGCAACTGCAGCCAGCACCAGCGTGACATCGCCATCGCGGTCAAGAACTCCCGCGAAATGGCGCTGCTGCCCTACACCTCGACCGCGCGCTAAGGGAGGGCACGGAAATGGCGAAGATCATCCTCACCACGGACGTGGCCAACCTGGGCGGCCCCGGCGACATCGTCGAGGTCAAGGACGGCTACGCGCGCAACTACCTGCTCCCGCGGGGCTACGCGATCGTGGCCTCCAAGGGCGCGGAGAAGAACGTGCGCACCATCCAGCGCGCGCAGGAGAGCCGTCGCATCCGCGACCTCGACCACGCCAAGGAGATCAAGGCGACGCTGGAGGGCCTCGGCGCCATCCAGCTCACCGGCAAGGCGGCCGAGGGCTCGAAGAAGCTCTTCGGTTCGATCACCGCCGGCGAGATCGTCGACGCGATCAAGGCGGCCGGTGGCCCGCTGCTCGACAAGCGCGTCATCGAGCTGCGCGACCACATCAAGACCGTGGGCAAGCACTCGGTCGGCGCCCGGCTGCACCCGGACGTCAAGGTCGACGTGCGGCTCGAGGTCAAAGCCGTCGCCCAGTAGGGGTCGGCACAGCAAGGCAGTACGTCGTGAGAAGGCGGGTCACCCCTGGCGGGTGGCCCGCCTTCACGCTTTCCGGGGAACCTCGGACACCGCGGCGGCGTCGGAGGAGAATGGGCGAGGACGCGAAGGGGATGGGATCGCATGGCTAACGAGGTCAACATGTCCGCGCCGGCCGGCGGTGGCGGCGGTTTCACGTTCGACGCCGACAAGATCGACGGCGTCATCAAGAAGTGGCAGGACCTGCTGGCCGACCTGAAGCGCGACTTCGACGACGCCCACCTGATGGCGAACGTGAAGGCGCCCGGCAAGGAGTTCGCGAGCGGCGACTGGGAGAAGCTCGCGAACCCGTCCGGCAAGGCGTTCCTCGAGCAGAACCAGAAGATGCAGGACTACGTCAAGAACTACATCGAGGCGCTCACCGCCGCGAAGCAGAAGATCACCACCAAGGAGTCGGACACCTACTCCGACCTTTCGAAGACGGGGAACCAGGCCACGTGAACCGACGACTCATCGCCGTTCCCGCACTGGCCTTCGCCGTGCTCGCGCTCACCGGCTGCGCCGGCAAGACGCGGGGCACCGCCAACCCGGCGCCCTCCACCGCCGAATCGGGCAGCGAGACCACCCGGTCCACCGCCGACACCGCGCCGAGGGTGCCGAGCCCGTTGAACACCGCGTCGATCACCTCGGACGCCTGCACGACGCTGACCGCGTCGGCGCGCTCCGACCTGGGGCTCGGCGAAGGGCAGCCGCGCACCACGGGCAACGGCCCGAGCTGCACGTTCCAGGAAGCCGCCGACCCGGGCAACCAGATCGACGTAACCACGGTGACGGCGAACAAGAACGGGCTGCAGGACGTCTACGACACCAGGGCGAACGACGCCTACTTCGGCGAGACCCAGGCCTACGGCTACCCGGGCGTCTACGCCGGCCCGGTGGACGCCCGCAAGAACGGCAAGTGCGGCCTGTTCGTCGCGGTGACCGACCAGCTCACCGTCAACATCCTGGTCCAGTACGACCACGGCGCCGGCGTATCGGACCCGTGCTCGGTGGCGATGAAGTTCGGCGAGTCGATGATCCGCTCCCTGGGAGGCTGAGATGCTGGAACTGGTGCTGCTGGGTGGCTTCGCCGCCTACAACCTGGCGACCACGCATTCCGACGACCACACGTCGGTGCAGGGCGATCGCAAGATCGACTGCTACGACATCTGGGAGAAGATCACCACCGGTCCCGGAGCCGGTTCCATCGAAAGCGGGCAGTCGGCGGCGAACCGGCTGAGGGGCGCCTACGCCGAACGCCTCGGCACCATCGACGCCCTGGCCAAGGAGATGGACGCGGCCTGGACCGGCGGCGGCGCCGAAGCGGCGCAGAACGCCGGCGCCCACCCCCTGCGGGTGTGGATGGAGGACTCCGGCACCAAGCTCACCGACTCCGACAAGTACCTCGGCGAACAGCACAACGCCTTCACCACGGTGCACGCGCAGGTGCAGCAGGTGCCGAAGGACCCGCCGAAGAACAACCTGCTCAACGCGGTGACGCCGTGGACGACCGACACCGACCGGGCGATCCGCGACTACAACGCCAAGGGCCAGGCCAACGTCGACGCCTTCAACACCTACTACAAGGCGAGCAACGACAACGGCCAGAAGATGCCGACGTACGCGGCGCTGCAGGGCCAGCAGGAGAACGTCAACGTCGACGGCGGCAAGGACGGCAAGAAGAAGCCGGGCGACAAGAACGGCAACGGGACCGGCGACGGCAACGGAACCGGCAACGGAACCGGGAACGGCACCGGCTCGGTGCCCGGGGTGAACATGCCGGGCCCGGGCAGCGTCCCGTCCTTCCCCGGCCAGCCGAACACCCCCGGGGGCAGCTTCGACCCGGGCAAGGTGCCGGGCTTCGACCCCTCGAAGCCGCCGTCCTTCGACCCCTCGAAGATTCCGGGCGGCACCTACGACCCGTCCAGGATCCCCGGCGTGGGCAGCTACACCCCGCCGAACTTCGGCGACGGCACCCACTCCTCGGGGTTCACCCCGCCGAAGATCCCCGGAGCCGGCGGCTTCGGGCCCGGCGGCTCGGGTGGCGCGGGCGACTTCTCCATGCCGGGCGGTGGTTTCGGGCCCGGCGGCTCGGGCGGGATCGGCGACCCGGCGGCCGGCTTCGGCCCGGGCGGCGTGGGCTTCGGGCCCGGCGGCTCGACCGGGGCGGCCATGCCCGGCGGCGGGGAC
>NZ_BNAW01000021.1 GCF_014654205.1 Amycolatopsis bullii | reverse complement strand
CTCGGCGCGGGTGTCCGGGCGGCCGTCGGGCGCGGCCTGGCGGAGCTGCCGCCGCCGGCGCGGGACCTGTTCGCACGGCTGGCCCTGCTTCCCGCGGGCAGCTGGGCGGGCTGGGCCGCGACGGCGCTGTCGGAGCTCGACCCCGCCGAAGCCGCCGACGCGCTGGAGTCGCTGGTCGACGCCCGCCTGGTCGACGTCGCCGGAGCCCGCTACCGGCTGCCGCCGCTGTCCCGGCTGCTCGCACTGGAACTCGTTGCGGCACAACCGTTCCGGGCGGCGTCGCGGCGGCTGTTCGGTGCCTGGCTGTCCCTGACCGACGAGGTCCGGGGTGTCGAGGCGGGGAGTGCCCCGCGGACGCCGGTTCCGGCCGACCTCGGTGACCTGGCCACCTGGTACGACCGGGAGTCCGCCGGTTTGCTGGCCGCGGTGCGTCAAGCGGCCGACGCGGGGGAGCCGGGGTACTGCGCGGAACTGGCGCTGGCCGTGGCCGACCTGGCGGGTTCGCGGGGCCGGTACGCGGACTGGCGCGAGAGCGGTGAAACGGCGTTGCGCGCGGTGCGGCCGACGGGCGACCGCCGGGCCGAGGCGGCGCTCGAACGTTCGCTCGGTGAGCTGGCGGTCCGCGAAAGCCGGTTCGCCGACGCCGCGGGCCGCATCACCCGCGCGCTCACGGCGGGCGAGCAGGCGGGCGGGGTGAGCTGGGACGAACTGGTCCGCGAAGTTCTGGCCGGGGTCGGCCGCGCTCGCTCCGCGATGGTGGCGGGGCCGGGGCTGCCGGGGTTGCCGGGGTTGCCGGCCGGGGACCCGGGGACGGGCAATCGCACGGCAGAGCCGCGAATCGCGGTGGGCCGCAACCAGTACGAGCTGGCGGCCGACCGGGGCCAGGTGGACGGCGCACCGAGGCCGACGGCCCGCGCGGGCCACCGGCGGTTGCCGCGCCCACGGCCGATCTCCTGGCGCCGGGAGTCGGAGTACCCGGAGGAAGCCTGACCCTCCCTCCGGCCGAGCCGGTGCCCTCGCCGCATGAGCCCTCGGTGGGCGCGGTCGCCGGGCCCGCTCCTCCTCACGACCAGCCGCGGGAGGCCGCTTGGCCGCGGGAGCCCACCCTCCTCATCGCGGGCGTTCGCCGCCCGTGGCCGCGAGTTCACAGAAGCCCGATCCCGTATCCACCCCGGAGGAACCCCATGACCATCGGTGCCGCCCTGCCCGCCGGTGACTTGTCCGGCGCCGCCAACAGTGTCGAGGCGCTGCTCGGCCAGACCCGCGAGGCCGCCGACGCCGGCCTGCGTTCCGTCTGGTTCTCCCAGCTCTTCGACCACGATGCCCTCACCCTCGCGGCCCTCGCCGGACGGGAGGTGCCCGGGATCGCCGTCGGGACCGCCGTCGTGCCGCTCTACCCGCGGCACCCGCTCCACCTCGCCGCCCAGGCGCAGACCGCGCAGGCGGCCACCGGTGGGCGGTTCACCCTCGGGCTGGGCCTCGGCGTGCCTGACCTGCTGGAGCCCGCGTTCGGCTTCGAATACCCGCCGCCGATCACGTCCCTGCGCGAGTCCCTCACCGTGCTGCGCGACATCTTCGACGGCCGCCGGCCCGCCTTCGACGGCGAAACGCTCACCGCCTGCCCGCCGCTGCCCACGGCCGTGCCCGGGGGCGGTGACGTCCCGATCGTCGTCGCCGCGATGGGACCGCAGGCCCTGCGCGTGGCCGGCGAACTCGCCGACGGCACCCTCCCCTTCCTGGCCGGTCCGCGCGCGCTCGCCGAGCACGTCGTGCCCACGCTCACCAAGGCCGCCGCCGACGCCGGCCGCCCGGAACCCCGGGTGATCGCGGCCGTCCCGGCGGTGGTGACCGACGACGCCGAGACGGTCCGCCAGATCGCCGCGGTCCACCTGGGCTACTACGGCGACATCCCGTCCTACCGCCGGATCCTCGACGCCGAAGGCGCCGCGCACGCGGCCGACCTCGCACTGATCGGCGACGAGCGCACGGTCGAGGCGGGCCTGCGCCGGTACTTCGACGCCGGGGCGACGGAGGTGGTCCTGATCCAGTCCGGAATGCGGTCCCCGCGCGAACGGCTGCGCACCTGGCAGCTGGCGGGTTCGCTCAGCTGACTTCGGCCAGCTTGCCCGTGGCGACGTCGAAGACGAACCCCCGCACCGAATCCTTCTTCGGGACGAACGGGCTGTTCCGGATGCGCGCGATCGACTGGCGGACGTCGTCCTCGAGGTCGTCGAACGCTTCGGCCGCCCACGGTGGCTTGATGCCGACCTCGTCCTGAATGGACTTCTTGAAGCCGTCGTCGGTGAAGGTGAGCATGCCGCAGTCCGTGTGGTGGATGAGGACGATCTCCTCGGTGCCCAGCAGCCGCTGGCTGATGGCGAGGGAGCGGATCGCGTCGTCGGTGGCGACGCCGCCGGCGTTGCGGACGACGTGGGCCTCGCCCTCCTGCAGGCCGAGAACGCCGTAGACGTTGATGCGCGCGTCCATGCAGGCGAGCACGGCGACGTGCTTGGCGGGCGGCAGCGGCAGCGGCCCGGAGAACCGGGCGGCGTAGGCGGCGTTGCCGGCCAGGAGTTCGTCGGTGACGGACATGCGGGTCCTTCCGATGGGCGAACGGGCTGCCTCCGAGTGGACCCGTCCCGCGGTGGCCGCGCAAGCGTGCCCACGACGTGGACGCAATTCCCGGCGGATGGGCGTTTTCCCAGCCCGTGGATGCTTTTGCCGCGCCGTGAGCCGTGCTCCATTCTCCGATCATGACCCAGCTCCACGAACCACTGAAATTCGCCTACTGGGTGCCGAACGTCAGCGGCGGGCTCGTCACCAGTGACATCGAACAGCGCACCGATTGGGGGTACGAATACAACCGGGATCTCGCGGTCATCGCCGAGAACAACGGGTTCGAATACGCGCTCACGCAGGTGCGCTACACCGCCAGCTACGGCGCCGCCCACCAACACGAATCGACCGGCTTCAGCCTCGCGCTGCTCCTGGCGACGCAGCGGCTGAAGGTGATCGCGGCCGTGCACCCCGGGCTGTGGCAGCCGGGGGTGCTGGCGAAGTTCATCGCCAGCGCGGACGTCCTGTCCGGCGGCCGGGCCGCGGTGAACGTCGTCAGCGGCTGGTTCAAGGACGAGTTCACCGGGCTCGGCGAGCCGTGGCTGGAGCACGACGAGCGCTACCGCCGGTCCGAAGAGTTCATCCGGGTGCTCAAGGAACTCTGGACGAACGACCACGCCGAGTTCACCGGCGACTTCTACCGCATCCACGATTTCGACATCAAGCCCAAACCCCTCGCCGGGGACGGTCGTCCGCATCCCGAGATTTTCCAGGGCGGGAACTCCACGGCCGCCCGCAAGCTGGCCGGCCGCGTTTCGGACTGGTACTTCAGCAACGGCAAGGATTACGACGGGTTCAGCGAACAGGTGGCCGAAGTCCGCGGGTACGCCGCCGAAAACTCCCACGCCGTCAAATTCGGCTTGAACGGTTTCGTGATCGCCCGCGAGACCGAAGCCGAAGCGCGGGACGTGCTGCGCGAGATCGTCGCGAAGGCCAACGTCGAAGCGGTCGAGGGCTTCCGGTCGGCGGTGCAGCAGGCCGGCAACGCGACGGCCGACAAGAAGGGCATGTGGGCGGATTCGGAGTTCGCCGACCTCGTGCAGTACAACGACGGCTTCCGCACCCGGCTCATCGGCACCCCGGAACAGATCGCCGAACGCGCCATCGAATACAAGCGCCGGGGCGCGAGCCTGCTGCTGCTCGGGTTCCTGCACTTCCAGGAGGACGTCGAGCACTTCGGCAAGCACGTGCTGCCGATCATCCGGGAACTCGAGAAGGACATCGACCGCAGCGCCGCAACGCCCGAACCCGTGGGGAGCCGAGCATGACCGACTGGATCGAACGCGCCCGCGAGGTCGCCGCCAAACTGGCCGTCGACGCCGTCGAGCGCGACCGCCGGGGCGAGACTCCCTACCAGAAAGTCCAGCTGCTGAAGGACACCGGGCTGGTGACCCTCCTCGGCCCGGCCGAGCACGGCGGTGGCGGGCAGTCGTGGGAGACCGCGTACCGGGTGATCCGCGAGGTCGCCAAGGCCGACGGCTCGATCGGGCAGCTGCTGGGCTACCACTACCTGTGGGCCTGGGCGGCGCGCCTGGTGGCCACCGACGCGCAGGTGGCGGCGGTCGAAGAGCTGTACACGACCGGCAACCTGTTCTTCGGCGGCGCGGTGAACCCGCGCGACTCCGACCTCACGATCACCGAGGACGGCGACGACATCGTCTACAACGGACACAAGTCGTTCTCCACCGGGGGCAAGGTTTCGGACCTGACCGTGCTGGAAGGCGTCCTGGCCGGGACCGAGGACCACATCTTCGCGATCGTCCCGTCTCAGCAGGAAGGCATCACCTTCCACGACGACTGGGACAACATCGGCCAGCGGCTCACCGAATCCGGCAGCGTGACGATTTCGGACGTGCGGGTGCCCTGGGCGTCGGCCGCCGGTTACGTCGACCGCAAGTTCCGGCCGCTCGTCTACAACACGCTCAACGTCCCGGCGATCCAGCTGGTCTTCACCAACTTCTACCTCGGCATCGCCCAAGGCGCTCTGGAGACCGCCCTCGCGTACACGCGGGACCGGACCCGCCCCTGGCCCTACGGCGGCGACGACAAGCAGGCGGCCTCGGAGGAGTGGTACATCCTCGACGGCTACGGCGACCTGCAGGCCAAGCTGTGGGCGGTCGAAGCCCTGGTCGACAAGGCGGGCGCGGCGATCTCCCGCGTGCTGCACGCCCCGCGCGAGGAGCTGACGCCCGAAGCGCGCGGCGAGGTGGCGGTGCTGATCGCCGCCGCCAAGCAGCGCGCAGTGGACACCGGCCTCGAGATCGGGACGAAGATCTTCGAGCTGACGGGGGCCCGGGCGAGCGCGTCGAAGTACGGCCTGGACCGGTTCTGGCGCAACCTGCGGACGCACTCGCTGCACGACCCGCTGCCGTACAAGCGCCGCGAGGTGGGGGAGTACGCCTTGCTCGGCGCGTACCCGACGCCGACCTGGTACACCTGATCACGCCGGCACGAGCGCGATCCGGCCGAACACCTCGCCGGCGTCGAGCTGCCGGTGGGCGAGCGTGGCGTGCGCCAAGGGCAGCACGTCGTGGACAACGGCGTCCACCTCGCCGCGCCCGGTGGCGGCCAGCAGCTCCCCGGCGAAGGCGCGCCGGTCCTCTGTGGACACGGTGTCGGCGCTGAACGTCGCGAACGACAGCGACTTCCGGAACGCCGCGAACATCTCCGCCACCAGCCGGGCCGGCGGCGGCCCCGCGACCGCCCCGACCGCCACCAGCCGGCCGCCTGCGTTGAGCTTGGCGAAGAACGACGGCAGCTCTTCGCCGGCCACGATGTCGATGACGACGTCGTAGCCACCGGGGCCGGCGCCGGAGCGGTCCAGCACGTGGGTGGCGCCCAGCGTGCGCAGTCGGGCGCCGCGTTCTGGCGACGACGTCGTGACCGCGACCGTGCCGGTGTGTGCGGCGAGCTGGACCGCCAGCACGCCGATCCCGCCCGCCGCCCCGCGGACCAGCACCGACTCGCCGGGCGCGAAGCGGGCGTGCCGGAGACCGAAGTGGGCCACCACACCGGATCCCGCGACGGTCACCGCGTCGACCGGCGACACACCCGGCGGCAGCGGTACGAGCGTTGCGGCGTTCACCAGCGCCTGCTCGGCGTAACCGCCGCCCAGGCCGGTGAAGGCCCAGACCCGGGTGCCGGCCCACGACTCGTCGACCCCCTCGCCGAGGGCGGTGACGACCCCGGCGACCTCGCCGCCGGGGACGTGCCCGGCTTCGAAACCGTAGGCGGCCAGGTCGCCGCGGCGGATGAGGGCGTCGACACCGCCGACGCCGATCGCCTCGGTGGTGATCACCACCTCCCCGGGGCCCGGCCGCGGGTCGGGGCGTTCGACGACGGCCAGGCCGCCGGGATCGCCGAAGGTCTGCACGGCCACTGCTTTCACGATCATCTCCCGGGGGTCGGATGCGGCCGTGACCGTAACGGACGCCCCCGTCCGGTACGCCTAAAGTGAGACCATGACCGGTCAAGTGCCTCGGATCCGGCGTTCGGACGCCCGCGACAACCGCGAACGCCTCCTCGAAGCCGCCCGGGCCGTGTTCGCGGCCGAAGGTCCCAGCGCGCCGATGCGGGAGATCACCCGGCACGCGGACGTCGGCCCGGCGACGCTGTACCGCCACTTCCCGACCAAGGAGCAACTGTTCACCGAGGCGTTTTCAGAGCGGCTGCACGGGTGCTACGCGATCGTCGAGGGCGCGCTCGCCGACCCGGATCCCTGGCGCGGCCTGCAGACGGTGCTCGAGCGGCTGGGTGAGCTGTACGCCCGCGACCGGGCCATCACGGCGGCGCTGCTGTCGGCGTTCCCGATGGACTTCACCGCCGAGCGGGAGCGGGCGCTGAAGTCGCTCGCGGAGCTGGTGCGCCGCGCGAGGAACGCGGGCCGGGTGCGCCCCGAGACGACGCTGGACGACGTCGTCCTGGTGCTGATGGCGACCGGCGGGCTCCAGGCGGGCTCCCCGGAGGCCCGGGTGGCGGCCGCCCGGCGGTTCACCACGATCGCGATCAACGGCCTACGAGCCCACCGCGCCTAAGTGGGACACTGTCCCGTATGCTAATCGGGACACTGTCCCACTTGAGGAGCTCCCCATGGCGATCACCTACGTGCTGGTCCACGGCGCTTGGCACACCGGGCAGTGCTGGGCGCGGGTCGTGCCGCGGCTGGCCGCGAGCGGGCGGCCGGTGTTCACCCCGACGCTCACCGGCTACGGCGAAACCCGGCACCTGCTGACCCCGGACGTCGGGCTCCGCACGCACACCGCCGACGTCGTGCGGCTGGTGGCCGAAGCGGACCTGCACGACGTCGTCCTGGTCGGGCACAGCTACGCCGGCCTGGTGATCTCCGCGGTCGCCGACGAGGTGCCCGAGCGGATCGCCCGGCTGGTGTACCTCGACGCCATGGTGCCCGCCGACGGGGAGAACGCGATCGACGTCATGCCGGTCACCCGCAGCATGCTCGGGACCGGCTGGCGCGTCCCGCCGCTGCCCGAACTGCCCCCGCCTTTCGGCCTGTTCGGGGTGACCGAGCCGGGGGACGTCGCGTGGCTGCGGACCATGCTGTCCGACCAGCCGGTCCGGTGCCTCGAAGAGCGGGTCACGCTGGCCAACCCGGCCGCCGCGGCGATCCCGCGCACGCACATCCACTGCACGGTGAAGCCGGCGGGGTTCGACCGGCGCCCGGTGCCCGCCGTGCAGCCGAACGGCGAGCCCGCGGACGTGCGCGAGCTCGCCGCCGGGCACGACTGCATGATCACCGCGCCGGAGGAGCTGGCCGGGCTGCTGCTCGACGTCGGCGAGCCGGTGGGCGCCGGTAGCATGCGGTCGTGAGCGAGACGGCGGCAGCGAAATCGCCGCGGCGCGCCGATGCGCGGCGCAACGCCGGGAACGTCCTGGAGGCCGCCGCGGCGGTGTTCGTGACGTCCGGCGTCGAAGCGCCGATCCGGGAGATCGCCGCCCGGGCCGGGGTGGGCACGGCGACCATCTACCGCCACTACCCGACCCGGGCCGACCTGATCCTCGCGGTGTACCGGCTGCAGGTCGAAGCCCTGGCCGAAGCCGGCCCCGCCCTGCTCGCCGGCGAACCCGGGCCGCACCAGGCCTTGGTGAAGTGGATCGACCGGTTCGTCGACTTCGTCATCACCAAGCAGGGGCTGGCGTCGGTGCTGCAGTCCGACGAAGCCTGCTACGACCCGCTGCACGCCTACTTCCTCGAACGCCTCGGCCCCGTGTGCACGCAGTTGCTGGACGCGGCGGCCGCGGCCGGCGAGATCGTCCCCGGCCAGGACGCCTACGAGCTGATGCGCGGCGTCGGCAGCCTCTGCGCCGGCGCCGGGACGGCGGCCCGTTACGACGCCCGGCATCTGGTGAAACTGCTGGTCAACGGCCTGCGCCGGTCAGACGCGCTGTAGCAGGAACCACTGGTTGGCGCCGCCGCCGACGGCGTACTGGGAGATGCGCGCGCCGTCGGCGGTCGAGGCGCCCCAGACGTCCATCGCGAGACCGCTGGCCCGGTTGACCAGGCTCACCACGCCGCCACCCTGATCGGTGACCTTCCACTGCTGGGTCGTCGCGCCGGTGTCGGGTTGCTGGGTGATGTCCGCGCCCGAGGCCGAACTCGCGACCTGCAGGACCAGCCCGCTGTGCCGGGCCCGGACGCGGTGGTAACCGCCGTCCGAGGCGAGGAAGTCGAACTGCTGGTTCAGTCCGCTGCCGGACTGCCACTGGATCAGCGCCGCCCCGGCGGCGGTCGAGGCGCCGTTGATGTCGGCCGACTTGCCGCTGTGCTGGGCGACGAGCCGGTAGTTCACCCCGGGTTCGACCACCGGCGGTGGCCCGCCGAGGGAAGTGGCCTGGTAGGTGTGCCCCGCCTGACCGGTGAAGCGGACCAGATCGGTCTCGACGGATGTCGGCTGGATCTTGGCGCCGCTCGTGGTGTCCAGGACCTCGTAGGCCGCGGAGAACAGCCGGCTGCGGACCTGGACGTCCCCGTCGCGGTCGGGCGTGATGGTGAGCTGTGTCGCCGCTCCCGCGCTCCAGGTCACGCCGACCGTATAGCCGCCGCGGCCGCGCAGGCCCGTCACGCTGCCGGCGGGCCAGGCGGGCGGCAGTGCGGGCAGGACGTGCAGCTCGCCGTTGTGGCTGTGCAGCAGGAGTTCGGCGATGCCGGACGTCGCCCCGAAGTTGCCGTCGATCTGGAACGGCGGGTGCAGGTCGAACATGTTGGGCGCCAAGCGGTCCGTCCGCACCAGGAGCCGGAGCAGGTCGTGGGCCTTCGCGCCCTCCTCCATCCGGGCCCAGTAGTTGATCTTCCACGCCAATGACCAGCCGGTGCCGTCGTCGCCGCGCAGCTGGAGCGTCTTGCGGGCGGCCGTGAACAGCGTGGGCGTGCCGCGCTTGGTGATCTGGTTGCTGGGGTAGAGGCCGTAGAGGTGCGAGATGTGCCGGTGGGTCTGTTCGGTCTCCACCCAGTCGTAGAGCCATTCCTGGATGTTGCCGCGCGAGCCGACCTTCATCGGGGCCAGCTTCTGCCGGGCCGCCTTGACCTGGTCGGCGAAGGCGGCGTCCACGCCCAGCACCTGGCACGCGCCCGCGCAGCCGTCGAACAGGTCACGCAGGATCTGCATGTCCATCGTCGGCCCGGCGCACACGGACGCGTTCGTGTGGTGGTTCAGCTCGGGCGAGTTCGACGGGTTGGTCACCAGGTAGCCGAGCGAGGGTTCGGTCACCAGCGCGTCGAGGAAGAACTGGGCGGCGCCCTTCAGCAACGGGTAGCGGGAGCGCAGGAAGGCGACGTCGCCGGTGAAGCGGTAGTGGTCCCAGATCATGGTGGCGAGCCAGGCGCCGCCGGTCTGCCACATGCCGGCCTGCGCGAAGTCCACAATGGAGGAACCGCGCCACCCGTCGGTGTTGTGGTGGGTGACCCAGCCGCGGGCACCGTACTCGACCTGCGCGGTCCGGGCGCCGGTGACCGCGAGATCGGCGATCATGGCGAACACGGGTTCGTAGCACTCGGCGAGGTTGGTGACGTCGGCCGGCCAGTAGTTCATCGGCAGGTTGGCGTTGAGCGTGTACTTCGACTCCCACGACGGGTTCAGGCTGTCGTTCCAGATGCCCTGCAGGTTGGCCGGCTGGGTGCCCGGCCGGGACGAGGAAATCAGCAGGTAGCGGCCGAACTGGAAGAGCAGGGCGGCGAACTGCGGGTCGTTGACGCTGTTGTGCTGCGCGATCCGGACGTCGGTCGGCTGGTCGGCCGCGGTGGTCCGGCCGAGGTCGAGGGTGGTGCGCGCGAACAGCTTCTGGTAGTCGGCGACGTGCCGGCTGCGCAGGGAGTCGTAGGAGAGCGCCTGGGCGGCGGCCAGCCGGGTCCGCGCGATGCCCTGGTAGTCCCCGTTCACCGTGCGGTAGTCGACGTAGCTGGTGCCGATCGAGATCAGCAGCGTCACGGCGTTGGCCCCGGACACCCGCAGCGTGCCGCCGGAACTGCTGGTCGTCCCGCCCTCGGCGGTGGCGTTCGCCAGGGCGAGGAACCGGACCGAGCCGGGGATGCCGCGGCTGTCGGAGGAAATGCCGTCGAGGGCGATCGTGGTGCCGTTCGGGCTGGACGTCGACGCCCGCTGGGGAGTGCCGAACGACGCGGAGAACGAGATCGAGCCGGGTGTCTCCGCCGTCAACCGCATGACGATCACCTGGTCCACGGCGCTGGCGAACACCTCGCGCCGGTAGCGCACGTTGTTCGCGACGTAGGTGACGACCGTCGTGGCCGTGGTCAGGTCGAGCCAGCGCTGGTACGAAGACGCGGTCGCGCCCGGGAGGGCGAGGCTGAGCGTGCCGACGGGCTGGTACGGCTGCTGGGCGGCCGGCGTGCCGAGCATCTTCTGGTCGATCAGCGACTGCGCCTGGGTCCACTGGTTCGCGAACACCAGCTGCCGGATCTGGGCGAGGGCCCCCGCGCCCTGGGTGTTGCTGTAGTCGTGGGGGCCGCCCGCCCAGACGGTGTCTTCGTTGAGCTGCAGGCGTTCGGTGTCGGTGTTGCCGAACACCATGGCGCCCAGCCTGCCGTTGCCGATCGGCAGCGCCCGCAGCCACTCGGTGCCGGCCGGCTTGTCGTACCACAGCGCCAGGTCGTTCACCGCCCGGACGTCGGCCGGCGCGGCCGAGCCGGGCCGGGCGGTCGCCGTCCACACGAGGGGCACCAGCCCGGCACCCAGCCGGATCGCCTGTCGTCGGGTCAGGTCGGCCATCGTCGTCCTCCTCAGGAGCGCTGGAGCTGGAACCGCTGGTTGGCGTTCCCGGAGACGGCGTACTGCGAGATGCGCGCGCCATCGGCGGTCGAGGCGCCCCAGACGTCCATCGCGAGGCCGCTGGCCCGGTTGACCAGGCTGACCGTGCCGCCCTGGTCGGTGACCTTCCACTGTTGCGTGGCCGCGTCGGTGTCGGGTTGCTGGGCGATGTCCGCGCCGGAGGCCGTGCTCGCGACCTGGAGGACCAGTCCGCTGTGGCGGGCGCGGATGCGGTAATAGCCGTCGGCGGAGGCCAGGAAGTCGAACTGCTGGTTGGCCGCGGTGTGCGAGGACCACTGGATCAGGGTGGCGCCCGCCGCGGTGGACGCGCCGCTGATGTCCGCCGACTTGCCGCTGTGGGCGGCGACCAGCGAGTAGTTCACGCCGACCTGCACCGGCGAGGTGGGCGGGTTCGGGTCGCTGCCGCCGAACTGGCTGAAGAACTTCCAGATCTCGGCCTTGTCCCAGCTCCGCGCGCCGCTCTCACAGCCGGTGCAGCCGTCCACCGGGCCCTGCTGGTGGCCGCCGTCGAACGGTGCCCAGACCACCGGGTAGCCGGCCCGGCACCCCGAATAGACGGTCAGGTAGTGCGTCTTGCTGCCCGGCGCGGGTTCCGGCGCGTTCTGCGGGGTGCAGCCGTTGTTGCGGACGAACGTGTCCCGCAGGCCCCGCCCGGCACCGATGTTGTCCGACACGCCGTGGATCCCCATGTACGCGATGGGCTGGGTGCCCCCACTGCACCCGCTGATCGCGCCGGGCGCGGCGATGGCCACGACCGCGCGGAAGACGCTCGCCCGGGCGCAGGCGAGCGCGTAGCTCATCGCGCCGCCGTAGCTGAAGCCGACGGAGAACAGCTGCGTCGTGTCGACGCACAGGTCGTTCTCGACCAGCCGGACCATGTCGTCGGTGAAGGTGACGTCTTCGCCGCCGGAATTGCCCCAGCCGTTGTTGAGGCCTTGCGGGGCCACGAAGATCGTCGAGTTTCCCGACTGGGACTGCATGCCGTAGTAGGCCCAGGCGTAGCCGTCGCTGCCACCGGAGGCGACCTGTTCGGCGGTGCCGCCCAGCCAGTGGAAGCCGAAGGCCAGCCGGTGCGGCGTGCTGTTGTCGTAGGTGGGGGGTAGCTGCAGGATGAAGCTGCGGCTCTTGCCGTTGCTCTGGATCGTGCGTTTACCGCTGGTGAGCGTGGGATTCTTGCCGCAGCCGGCGCTGGGCGTGCCCGCCTGGGCCGCCGCAGCGGCGCCCGGGGGAGCGGCGCAGACGGCCAGTGCGAGCAGGGCGGCGGTCACCATGGTCCGGAACGGTGATCCGAACTTGGGCATGCGAAATCCCTTCGGCCGATGGGGAATTCCTCGGGCCTTCGGCGTCGGGCGCCTGCTCAAGGTGTTCCGGTTGTAGCACGGATTTCGAACGGCCGTCCAGCGTGAAATGAAATTTTCAGTTCGTCGAAATAGTCGAAAACGAATTCCGCTATTTGTGGAGAACGATTCCCGATCGCCCTGGTCCCCGGCTCGCCGGAGACTCCACCGAGGGCCGTGCGGCGACATCGGTCGCGGAAGGGTCGTGACAGCGTGGCTTGTTAGCGCTAACATTCACGCCGCCCGTCCCCTGTCCCGCTCAATGACGAACGGAGCACCCGGTGACCTCCTCCTTCAGTCGCCGTCGGCTGCTGCAAGCCGCCGGCGCCACCGCCATCGCCTCCGCGGCCGGATCCGCCGTCGGCTGGGGGCCCGCCGCTTCGGCGGACACCACCGCAGCCGCGGCCGTCGGCCCGGTCCGCCCGGACACCGGGGTGTCCGCGTTCCCGTTCGAGCTCGGCCAGGTGCGGCTGACCGCGAGCCGGTGGCTGGACAACCAGAACCGGACGCAGAACTACCTGCGGTTCGTCGACGTCAACCGGCTGCTCTACGTCTTCCGCGCCAACCACCGGCTCTCCACGAACGGCGCGGCCACCAACGGCGGCTGGGACGCGCCGACCTTCCCGTTCCGCAGCCACGTCCAGGGCCACTTCCTGACCGCGTGGGCCCAGCTCTGGGCCGTCGCCGGCGACACCACGTGCCGGGACAAGGCCACGACCATGGTGGCGGAGCTGGCCAAGTGCCAGGCGAACAACGGCGCCGCCGGGTTCACCGCCGGATACCTGTCCGGGTTCCCCGAGGCCGATTTCGACAACCTCGAAGCCGGGCGCCTGTCGAACGGCAACGTGCCCTACTACTGCATCCACAAGACCATGGCCGGCCTGCTCGACGTGTGGCGGTACATCGGCAGCACCCAGGCCCGCGACGTGCTGCTGAACCTGGCGGCGTGGGTCGACCGGCGGACCGCCCGGCTCTCGGCGAGCCAGATGCAGTCGGTGCTCAACACCGAGTTCGGCGGCATGAACGCGGTGCTGACGGACCTCTACCAGTACACCGGCGACTCGCGGTGGCTGACCACCGCGCAGCGGTTCGACCACGCCGCCGTGTTCGACCCCCTCGCCGCCAACCGCGACCAGCTCAACGGGCTGCACGCCAACACCCAGATCCCCAAGTGGATCGGCGCCGCGCGGGAGTACAAGGCCACCGGCACCACCCGCTACCGCGACATCGCCACCAACGCGTGGAACATCACCGTGGGCGCGCACACCTACGCCATCGGCGGCAACAGCCAGGCCGAGCACTTCCGCGCGCCCAACGCCATCGCCGGGTACCTCAACCAGGACACGTGCGAGAGCTGCAACACCTACAACATGCTCAAGCTGACCCGGGAACTGATCGCGCTGTACCCGGACCGCGCCGACCTGGCCGACTACTACGAGCGTGCCCTGCTCAACCAGATGATCGGCCAGCAGAACCCGGCCGACAGCCACGGCCACATCACGTACTTCAGCTCGCTCAACCCCGGCGGCCGCCGCGGCCTCGGCCCGGCGTGGGGCGGCGGCACGTGGAGCACCGACTACGACTCGTTCTGGTGCTGCCAGGGCAGCGGCCTGGAAACCCAGACGAAGCTGTCGGACTCGATCTACTTCTACGCCGGCACGACGCTGATCGTGAACCAGTTCCTGCCCTCGGTGCTCACCTGGACCGAGCGCGGCATCACGGTCACCCAGACCACGTCCTTCCCGGCGAGCGACACCAGCACACTGACGGTGACCGGGAGCGTCAGCGGGGCCTGGGCGATGCGCCTCCGCATCCCGGGCTGGACCAGCGGGGCGACCATCAGCGTCAACGGCGTCGCGCAGAACGTGACCGCCACCCCGGGCAGCTACGCCACCCTGAC
Source organism: Amycolatopsis bullii (assembly GCF_014654205.1). GTDB lineage: Bacteria > Actinomycetota > Actinomycetes > Mycobacteriales > Pseudonocardiaceae > Amycolatopsis > Amycolatopsis plumensis. The sequence goes on along the minus strand of NZ_BNAW01000021.1, from coordinate 120,297 downwards.
CCGGGCTTGGATCTCCGGCGACACGGTCACCGTCCGGCTGCCGATGAAGGTCGCCCTGAAGGCGGCCAACGACAACGCGAACGTCGCGGCGGTCACCTACGGCCCGGTCGTGCTGGCCGGCAACTACGGCACCAGCACGCTCTCCGCGTTGCCGTCGCTGAACCCGAACTCGGTCACCCGGACCAGCAGCACGGCACTGACCTTCAGCGCCACCGCGAACGGCTCCGCCGTCAGCCTGGTGCCCTTCTACGACGCCCAGGGCTTCAACTACACCGTCTACTGGAACACCGGTGGCGCCGGTGCGAGCACCTACCGGCTGGTCAACGTGGGCAGCGGGCTGGTGCTGGGCGTCGAGAACATGTCCACCGCCGACGGCGGCCGCGCGCTGCAGTGGTCCGACAGCGGCACCGCCGACCACAACTGGGAGATGATCACCGACGGCAGCGCCGTCCGGTTCCGCAACGCCAACAGCGGCAAGGTGCTCGGCGTCCTGGACATGTCCACGGCGGACAACGCCCGCGTCCTGCAGTGGTCGGACAACGGCACCGCCGACCACCGCTGGACCCTCGTCGACCAGGGCGACGGGACCTCGAAGATCCGCAACGTCAACAGCGGCAAGCTGCTGACGATCGAGAACGGCTCAACGGCGGCGGGTGCGTATGCCGTGCAGGGCCCGGACAACGGCGCCGCGGCCAACCGGTGGCGGCTGGTGCGCAACGGCTGATCGACGCGGCCGGCGTCGCGGGTGCGGCGCCGGCCGGGATCAGCCGGGATTGCTGTCGGCGTACTTGACGGTGATGGTCTTGAAGCCCAGCGACTGCAGCAGGCCGGTCAGCATCGTCCGGGTGTTGCGCTCGGCGTCGGCGATCAGGGAGCTCTTCGCGGCGGCGGCCTGGATCTGCTTCTGGGCGAGCTCGTACAACGCCTGCTGCGAGTTCGGGTTCCCGCTGAGGAACTCGTTGATCCGGGTGAACAGGCCCTGCTGCTGTGCGTACACACGGGACTCGTGGACGTCCAGGGTGGCCGGCTCCAGCTGCGCGTGGCCCAGGGTGATCGTGGCGGATTGGCGGTCTTCGGAGACCTGGACGGCGTCGCTCTTCAGCCGCGAGAAGTCGACGAAGGCGTTGTCCGTGCCGACTCCGATGAACAGGGTGTCGCTGCCCACGAGGAAGCCGGGCAGGACGGAGCTGCTCTTGATGTCGACGACGACCTGGAACGAGCCGCTGGCCGCCTCGTAGCGCGAAAGCTCGACGATCGACTGCAGCAGCACCGGACCGGAGTGCTCTTCGGTCTTCTGGGCGAACGGATTGCGCAACTGGGGTAACAGGTGCACCGCCGATGCGACCAGGATCGCGGCGATCAGCACCACCACAGCCGCCGCCAACGCGATGAGCCGTTTGCCCCAAGCACCCATACCGGGAGGAATACCCATCCGGCCGCACGGCCAATCGAGCCGTCCGCAGTGCCGGCCGGGTTCACTTCCGCCGCTTGACGCCGGCCGCCACCGGCGCGTTGCGGTACCGCAGGATCCCTTCCACGCCACGGAGGAACGTGGCGCAGATCGGGACCGGGTCGGTGAGGCAGCCCGCGGCCATCGCGCCGTCGCGGAGCATGACGAAGTGCTGGGCGGCCGGCCCGGGAGCGGTTTCCCCGGTGGCGGCCAGCAGTTCCGTGACCGTGTCCAGGAACCACTGCCGGTGGGCGAGAACGGCTTGGTGCACCGGGTGGCCGGGGTCGGGGTATTCGGCGGCGGCGTTGAGGAACGCACAGCCCCGGAACCCGGGTGACCGGATGCCGTCGGCGATCGTGGCGGCCACCGCCAGGACGGCCTCCCGGGGCGAGCCGCCGGCCGCGTTCCGTGCCGACTCCACCTGGGTCCGGATGAGGGCGTCCGCCTCGGTCAGGTAGGCCACCAGCAGGTCGTCCTTGCTGGGGAAGTGCCGGTAGAGCGTGGCGCGGGTGACGCCGGCGTCGGCGATGACCCGGTCGATGCCGACCGAGTGCAGGCCTTCGGTGTAGAACAGCCGGCTCGCCGAGGCCAGCAGCCGCCCTCGTGCTTCGGACAAGGTCACCTCCCGGGACGCAGCCAGCCTAGCAGATAGAACGGTCGGTCTTGACGGCGACGGCATGGCGCTGCCATAGTCGCCAACGAGACAGATCGTTCTATCTACCGGGAGAGCCCATGACCACCGACACCGTTCCGGCCGCCGGCCACGCCCAGGCCCTGCGGCGGCTCTACTTCGTCCGCTTCGCGTTCGCCCTCGTCTGGGCCGGACTGCTCTTCGCGACGGCCTCGAGCCTCGGGCCGGTCAGCATCGCGCTGCTCGTGCTGTACCCGCTGTTCGACGTCGTCGCCGCGGTGCTGGACGCGCGTTCGGCGGGGGCGGGCAGGCCGGTCACGGCGCTCTACGTGAACGTCGCGATCAGCCTGCTCGCCGCCGCCGGCCTGGCCGTCGCCGCCGCGTCCGGAATCCCCGGCGTGCTGCGCGTGTGGGGCAGCTGGGCGATCGTGGCCGGTCTTGTCCAGCTCGTCGTCGGTGCCGCCCGGCGTGGCCTCGGCGGCCAGTGGCCGATGATCCTCAGCGGCGCGATCTCCGTCGTGGCCGGCACTTCCTTCATCGTGCAGGCCACAATGGACGGTGCTTCGCTGACGGCACTGGCCGGGTACGCCACGCTGGGCGGCATCTTCTTCCTCGTCTCCGCGCTGCGGCTGGGCCGCCGGGCTCAGCCGCAGTAGATCCCGTTGAGCTGCGGCTGCAGGAACGGCGGCGTGCCACCGTTGTAGGTCGCGTTGTAGCCGATCGTGGTGGTTTCGCCCGAGCTCAGGCTGCCGTTCCACGACGCGTTGGTCACCTTGACGGCGTCGCCGGTGTCGCTCCAGGTCCCGTTCCAGCCCTGGGTGACGGTCACGCCGGGCGCGGAGAACGTCAGCGTCCAGCCGCTGATGATCGCGCCGTCGTTTTCGATGACGATCTCGCCGGTGTACCCGGTCGGCCAGGAGCTGACCACCCGGTGGGTGACCTTGCAGCCGCCGGTCGGCTGCGGGGTCGTGGTGGTGGGCGTGGTCGGGGTCGTCGGCGTGGTGGGCGTGGTGGGCGTGGTGGGCGTGGTGGGCGTGGTCGGCGTCGTGGGTGTCGTCGGGGTGGTGGTCTGGATCGGCCCGGCCGCGACGGCGAGGTCGTAGGCCCGCTGGGGCACGAACTGGCCGGCCGTGGCGATGCAGCCGTCCGCCTCGCCCGGCGGCTTGATCCACAGGAACGCGTCGATCTGGCTGTCGCCGGTCTGGTTGGTGCTCGGCGTGCCGATCGCCCGCCCGCCCGGGTCGCACCACTCGCTGCCCTGCGGTCCGTTCCCGTTGCGGCTGGTGTCGATCACGGCCTTCAGCCGCGAATCGCCCAGCTGGTTGAGGATCGCCTTGTCGTAAGCGACTTCGTCGGACGTCGCACGGTAGTTGGACACGTTGGTGGAGATGCCGTCGGCGCTGTTCGAGATGTCGGCGGCCCGCAGCCGCGAGGCGGCCTCGCCGGCGGAAAGCCACGCGGAGTGCCCGATGTCGAAGTACACCTTCGCCTGGGACGAGCCGGCCTTGAGCTTCTTGCCCGCGTACGCCATCGACGCCGTGGTCTGGCGCTGCTGGTCGCTGTTCTGGCAGTTCGTCATCTGCGGGAGCACGTCGGGTTCGAGCACGATGGCCGCCGGACGGCCCGCCAGCCCGGCCGCCACCTGGTCGATCCACGCGCGGTAGGCGTCGTGCGAGGGCGCGCCCCCGCTGCTGGCGCCGCCGCAGTCGCGGTTGGGGATGTCGTAGACGACCATGATCGGGATCTTCCCGGCGGCGGCCGCGGCGCCGACGTAGGCGTCCACCTCGCCGCGCACGGTGGAGGTGTTGGTGGTGGTGAACCAGCGTGCCTGCGGTACCGAGGCGATCCGGTCGCGGATGACCGCGGCCCGCGAGTCGCCGGGGTTCGCCGCGACCCACTTGGCCGCGTTGGTGCCGGGATCGGTGTAGTACGCCGAGGCGGCGGCCTGCGCGCCGGCCCACGTGGTCGTGGCGACGACGCCGGTCACGGCGACGGCGGCGAGTCCGCCCGCGGCCACTGTCCTGCTTCGCATGCACGTTCTCCTTCGAACGACGGGCTGGCGCCGGAAAAGTCCGCTGGGAGCGCTCCCAGCAGTCCGAGACTGTAGCCGGGGAATGCGGTCCGGGAAAGGGGCGCGGGCGCCGCTTTCGCCCGCCGCCCCGAAAATTACATCGGGGCGAAGAACGACAGTTGTTCGGCGGCAAGGTGACTGTTAGCGTTAACGCAGCGCGTGGTCACCATCGACGAAGATGGGTTCTCCTGGGCGGATTCCCGGCCGGACGAGGGCGTTTCCCCCCTTCGTCGATCGTTCGATTGTTTCGCCGGCAGACCCGGAACTTTCGCCGGGTGCCGCCCTGCGTCGGAAGTGAGGACACCCATGTTCCGGAGCGCGACAGCGGTGGTCACCGCGGTCGTCCTGGCCGTGGCAGGCAGCGTCGTCGCCGCGGCGCCGGCCCAGGCCGCCACCTCGATCACGATCAACGGGAGCTCCGGCGGACGCACGTTCGACGGCGTCGGCGCGGTCAGCGGCGGCGGGGGCAACAGCCGCCTGCTGATCGACTACCCGGAGCCCCAGCGCGGGCAGATCCTCGACTACCTGTTCAAGCCCGGCTACGGGGCCGCCCTGCAGATCCTCAAGGTGGAAATGGGCGGGGACACCAACTCCACCAGCGGCGCGGAGCCGAGCCACGCCCACTTCCGCGGCGATCTCGACTGCAACCGCGGGTACGAGTGGTGGATCATGGAACAGGCCAAGCTGCGCAACCCCGGCATCAAGCTCGTGGGCCTGCCCTGGGGCGCGCCGGGCTGGATCGGCAACGGCACCTTCTTCTCCAACGACCTGACCGACTACTACCTGTCGTGGCTGGGGTGCGCGAAGCAGCACGGGCTGACCATCGACTACCTCACGAGCGTCCAGAATGAGAAGCAGTGGAGCGCGGACTGGACCGTCACCCTCCGCAACGCGCTCAACGCCAACGGGTACAGCGCCATCAAGATCATCTCCGGTGACTCGTGGCCGGGGGACTGGGGCCCGGCGAGCGCGATCTCGACGAACACGGCCTACCGCAACGCCACCGACGTGCTCAGCGCACACTACACGTGCGGCTACCTCAGTGCGCAGACCTCCTGCAGCGTGCCGGCGAACGTCACCAACACCGGCAAGACGCTGTGGTCCAGCGAAAACGGCTCCCAGGACTACAACGACGGCGCCAAGCCGCTGGCCCGCGGGATCAACCGCGTCTACCTCGACGGCAAGATGACCGCGTACCTCAACTGGGACCTGATCGCCGCCGTCACCCCGAACATCCCGTGGCCGACCGTCGGGCTGATGCTCGCCAACCAGCCGTGGTCCGGCTACTACTCGGTCGGCAAGGACGCGTGGGCGCTGGCCCACACGACGCAGTTCACCGCGCCCGGCTGGAAGTACCTCGACGCCTCCAGCGGCTACCTCGGCGGGAACCGCAGCAACGGCAGCTACGTCTCGCTCAAGTCGCCGAACAACACCGACTACAGCACGATCATCGAGACGATGGACGCCACGTCGGCCCAGACGCTGAACCTGAACGTCACCGGCGGCCTGTCCACCGGCCAGGTGCACGTGTGGGCGACCAACCTCAACTCGAACAACGGGAGCGACCACTTCGTCCACAGCACCGACATCACGCCGAACGGCGGCGCTTTCTCCCTGACCGCCCAGCCCGGCTACCTCTACACGATCACGACCACCACCGGGCAGGGCAAGGGCACCGCGACCAGCCCGCCGCAGGGTTCGCTCAACCTGCCCTACAGCGACGACTTCGAGGCGTACGCGAAGGGCAAGGAAGCCAAGTACCTGATGGACATGGAGGGCGCGTTCGAGACCGCCGCCTGCGGCGCGGGCCGCGCGGGCACCTGCGTGCGCCAGGCCGCCACGCAGAAGACCATCCCCTGGAAGAAGTTCGTCGATCCCTACGCCCTGCTGGGCAACATCGCCTGGAGCAACTACACGCTCAGCACGGACGTGCTGCTGGAGAAGCCCGGGTACGTCGAGCTGCTCGGCCGGGCCGGCTCGCAGGACACCGGCAACCAGGGCGCGCTGAACGCGTACTACTTCCGGGTCAGTGACACCGGCGCCTGGTCGATCCGGCGCAACAACACCAGCCAGCAGAACACGACGCTGCGCACCGGGACGACGACCGCGCTCGGCACCGGCAGCTGGCACAAGCTGTCCCTCGGTTTCTCCGGCAGCACCATCACCGCCTCGGTCGACGGCACCGTCGTCGGCACGGTCACCGACAGCACCTTCCCGGCCGGCCAGGTCGGCATCGGCACGGCCGTGGGGGAGACCGCGCAGTTCGACAACTTCGCCGTCGCCGGTTCGGGCGGCGGGTCGACGTCGGTGCTGCGCAACACCGCGGCCGGGCGCTGCCTCGACGTCCCGAACGTGTCGCAGACCAACGGCACGCAGGTGACGCTGTGGGACTGCAACGGCGGCAGCAACCAGCAGTGGACGTCGACGTCCGGGAAGCAGCTGCAGGTGTACGGCAGCAAGTGCCTCGACGCCGAGGGCGCGGGGACCTCCGCGGGCACCCGGGCGATCATCTGGGACTGCTCGGGTGGCACCAACCAGCAGTGGAACGTCGCCGCCGACGGAACGATCACCGGTGTCCAATCAGGACTGTGCCTGACGCCGAGCGGCAACGGCACCGGGAACAGCACGCCGGTGACGCTGCAGGCCTGCACCGGCGGCAACGCCCAAAAGTGGACGCGGAGCTAGCGGAATTCCGTCCGGACAAAGGAGTTCGCGATGAGCAAGCGCTGGACGAGACTGTGGCCGGCCGTGGTGATCGCCGCGGGTGCGGTGGCCGGCACGGCGACGCCGTCGCAGGCCGCCACCGAAGGTCCGTGTGACATCTACGCGGCCGGGGGAACGCCTTGTGTGGCCGCGCATTCGACCACCCGGGCGCTGTACGGCACCTACAGCGGCTCGCTGTACCAGGTGCGGCGGGCGTCGGACAACACGACGCGGGACATCGGCGTGCTGAGTGCGGGCGGCGTCGCGAACGCCGCGGCCCAGGATTCGTTCTGCGCCGGGACGTCGTGCCTGATCACGGTGATCTACGACCAGTCCGGCCGGAACAACCACCTGACCCAGGCCCCGCCGGGCGGCTTCTCCGGCCCGGCACCGGGCGGGTACGACAACCTGGCCAGCGCGACGGCCGCGCCGACCACGGTCGGCGGGCAGAAGGCGTACGGCGTGTTCGTGGCGCCGGGTACCGGATACCGCAACAACAACGCCACCGGGACCGCGACCGGCGACCAGCCGGAAGGCATGTACGCGATCTTCGACGGCACGCACTACAACGGCGGCTGCTGCTTCGACTACGGCAACGCCGAGCGCAACAGCCGGGACAACGGCAACGGCACGATGGAAGCCATCTACTTCGGCAACATCAAGGTCTGGGGCTACGGCGCCGGCAACGGGCCGTGGATCATGGCGGACCTCGAGAACGGGCTGTTCTCCGGCGTCAACCAGCGCTACAACGCCAACGACCCGAGCATCAGCCACCGGTACCTGACGGCGATCGTCAAGGGCGGTCCGAACCGGTGGGCCATCCGCGGCGGCAACGCCCAGTCCGGTGGCGTGTCGACCTTCTACGACGGCGTGCGGCCCAACGTGTCCGGGTACAACCCGATGCGCAAGGAAGGCGCCATCATCCTCGGCACCGGCGGCGACAACAGCATCGGCTCGGCGGGCACGTTCTACGAGGGCGTGATGACGTCCGGCTACCCGTCGGACGCCACCGAGAACGCCGTCCAGGCCAACATCGTCGCGGCCGGGTACGGCACCGGCGGCAGCAACACGGGAACCGGGCCGGTGCATGCGGTCGGCGCGGGCAAGTGCCTGTCCGCCCCGAACGCGACCCAGGGCACGCAGCTGCAGATCGCCGGCTGCTCCGGCCAGCCGAACCAGGCGTGGACGCGCACCTCGGACGGCAGGCTGACGGCCACCCTCAACGGGGCGACGCTGTGCCTGGACGCGTCCGGGCAGGGCACCAGCGCGGGCACGAAGGTGGTGACCTGGACGTGCAACGGGCAGGCCAACCAGCAGTGGAACGTCAACTCGAACGGCACGGTCACCGGGGCCCAGTCCGGATTGTGCCTGGACGTCACCGGCGCTTCGACGGCCGAGGGCGCCCCGGTCGAGTTGTGGACGTGCAACGGCGGCAGCAACCAGCAGTGGACGTTGGGCTGACCCCGTCCTGGATGGAATCGAGGCTTTCGATGATCACCGGTGCACCTCCACGGCGGCGTCTCCGGACCGCCGTCACCGTCCTCGCCGCGGCCGGCCTGTCGGCGACCGCGCTGGTGCTCTCGCCCGGCGTCGCCGGGGCGGCGAGCACGCTCGGGGCCGCGGCCGCGCAGACCGGCCGGTACTTCGGCGCCGCCATCTCGACCGCTCACCTCGGCGAAGCGGCCTACGTGAACACGTGGACGGCGGAGTTCAACGGCGTCACGCCGGAGAACGAGATGAAGTGGGACACGGTCGAGCCCAGCCGCAACCAGTTCAACTTCGCGCCCGCCGACCGGATCGTGAGCCAGGCGAAGAGCAAGGGGATGAAGATCCGCGGGCACACGCTGGTGTGGTACCAGCAGCTGGCGCCGTGGGTCGGCGGGCTGGACGCGAACAACCTGCGTTCGGCCATGCTCAACCACATCAGCCAGGTGGCCGGGCACTGGAAGGGCCAGGTCATCGCCTGGGACGTGGTCAACGAAGCGTTCGAGGAGAACGGCACCCGACGGCAGGCGACCTTCCAGCAGAAGCTCGGTGACGGCTACATCGAGGACGCCTTCCGCGCGGCCCGCACGGCCGACCCGGGCGCGAAGCTCTGCTACAACGACTACAACACCGACGGCATCAACGCGAAGAGCACCGGCATCTACAACATGGTCCGGGACTTCAAGAGCCGCGGCGTGCCGATTGACTGCGTGGGCTTCCAGAGCCACCTGAGCTCGAACTCCAACCTCGGCAGCTACCAGGCGAACCTGCAGCGCTTCGCCGACCTCGGCGTCGACGTGCAGATCACCGAGCTGGACGTCGGCGGCTCGGGATCCGGGCAGGCGAACGTCTACCGGCAGGTCACCCAGGCCTGCATAGCCGTCTCGCGCTGCACCGGCATCACCGTGTGGGGCGTGACGGACAAGTACTCGTGGCGCTCCGGCGACACCCCGCTGCTGTTCGACGGCAACTACGGGAAGAAGCAGGCGTATTCGGCGGTCCTCGACACGCTCAACGGCGGCACCCCCGACCCCGGCGGCGCCGGCCCGGTGCGCGCGGTGGCCTCGAACCGCTGCCTGGACGTGCCGAGCTCATCGACCACGGCGGGTACCCAGGTGCAGATCTGGGACTGCAACAACGGGGCGAACCAGCAGTGGACCCGCGGCAGCGCGGGCGAGCTGAGCGTCTACTCCGGTGGGACGAAGCGCTGCCTGGACACCGCGGGCGGCGGGACGAGCGCCGGTACCGCGGCGGTCATCGCGAACTGCAGCGGCGGCAACGGCCAGAAGTGGACGTTCACCGGCGGCGGGACCGTCACGAACGGCCAGTCGGGGCTGTGCCTGGACGTCAGCGGCGCGGCGACCGCCAACGGCACCAAGGTGATCATCTGGAGCTGCAACGGTGGGTCGAACCAGCGGTGGGCGGTGGGATAGGCCCGTAGGCCGGCCGGGGACGCCACCAGGCGTGTGACGTCCCCGTCCGGGGGAAGCCCCCGTCGGCGCTGGGTGGCTCAGGCGTCGAGATCGGCCAGGTCGAGGACGAACCGGAAGCGGACGTCGCCTGCGGACAGGCGGTCCAGCACTTCGTTCACCCGGGCGGACGGCACGGCTTCGACGTCCGCGGTGATGCCGTGGCGGGCGCAGAAGTCGAGCATCGCCGCGGTGGCGGGCCGGCCGCCGCTGCCCGCCGAGGTCAGTTTCTTGCGGCCCACCAGGAGGTCCATCGCCTCGACCGTCAGCGTACCCAGGTGGCCGACCTGGGCGAGGGTGCCGTCCAGCGCGACCAGGCGCAGGTACGGGCCGAGGTCGTGGGGCACCGCGATGGTGTCGATGACGACGTCGAAGCGGTCTCTCGCCGCGGCCAGCTGCTGTGGGACCGTCGACACCAGCAGGTCGTGGGCGCCGAGGCGGCTCGCGTCGGCGGCCTTGCCGTCGGACCGGCTGATGACCGTCGTCTCGGCGCCGAGGGCGACCGCGAACTTCACCGCCAGGTGGCCCAGGCCGCCGAGCCCGGCCACCGCGACCCGGGTGCCGGGGCCCGTTCCGAGGGCCTGCAACGGTTCCCAGACCGTGATGCCCGCGCACAGCAGCGGCGCGGCGGCCGCCGGGTCCAGACCCGCGGGGAGCCGGTAGGCGAAGTCTTCGCGGACGACGTATTCCCGGGAAAACGCGCCCAGCGTGGGGGAGCCGTCGTGGCGGTCGGTTCCGCCGTAGGTGAGCGTCGGGAACGCGGCGCAGAAGTTCTCCTGACCGCGGCGGCACATCGCGCACTCGCCGCAGGAGTCGACGATGTTGCCGACGGCCACCGCGTCGCCGGGCGCGAACCGCGTCACGGCCGGCCCGGTTTCGGTGACGACGCCGGTGAACTCGTGGCCCGGCACCAGCGCGGCGTCCCGGGCGCCGTGCAGTGAGTGCAGGTCCGTGTGGCAGACCCCGCAGTGGTCCACGCGGATCGCCACGTCGTCGTCGCGCAGGTCGCGCCGGTGGATCGTGGCGCGCCGGAGCGTCCGCTCGTTCGGGCCGGCCAGCCAGCCGGTGGTGGTCCGCATCGCAGCTCCTCGAAAAACAGAACAGTCGGTTTGCTTTACCGACGGTAGCCCGGTCGGCCGGACAAAGCAAACCGACTGTTCTGTTGTAGGCTTCGGCCCATGGCCGACAAGCAGCTGACCTCCCGCGGAGCCGCCACGAAACAGCGCATCGTGGACGCGGCGACCGACGAGTTCGCCCGGTACGGCATCGCCGGTGCCCGCGTCGAGCGGATCGTCGAGGCCGCCCGGACCAACCGGGCCCAGCTGTACGCCTACTTCGGCAGCAAGGACGGGCTGTTCGACGCGATCTTCTTCGCCTCGCTGGAGCGGATCGTGAACGTGGTGCCGATCGACGGCGCCGACCTCGCGGGGTGGGCGGTCCGCCTCTACGACGAGTACCTGCGCCGCCCGGACCTCATCCGGCTCGCCACCTGGGCCCGGCTCGAACGGCGGCCGGCCGGGCACCTGGTGGCCGACGCCGACCGGCTGGACGACCGCAAGCTGCGGGCCATTGCCGAGGCCCAGGCCGCCGGGCTGGTCCGGGCGGGAGACCCCTTCGACCTGATGGCGATGGTGATCGCGATGTCCATGGCCTGGTCACCGGTCAGCAACGTCTACGCCGCCACGGAAGCGGAGCCGGCCGAGGTTCACGACCGGCGCCGAGCCTTGCTGCGGGAGTGCGTGCGCAGCGCCGTCACGCCGGCCTGAACGCGGCACCTTCCGGCACGCCCGGCCCGGGAAGTGCCGCTCACGGCCGCCGGGCGTCGTCCAGTCTGCGGGCTTCCGCGGCCTGCTCGAACGGCGTGTCGCCCGCCGGGTGGCGGTCGCCCAGCTCGGCGAACAACGCCGCCACCTTGGCCGAGTCGTGGTGGTCGGCCAGCTCCGCCAAGGCGGGGTCGGTGTCGGCGAGCACCTGGCGGAAGCGGGACTCCGCGAGCGGGCCGAGCCGGTCGTAGATCTGCAGGAACACCTTCTGGGCCCGGTCACGCGCCCAGCCGGCGGGCAGCAGTTCCGCCGGCAGGTCCGGGTCGGTCTCCGGGAACCGGCGCCAGTCCACGCGCAGCTCGGTGCGCGTGCGCAGCGCCTGCGCCGGGCTGATCAGGCCCGCGTCCAAGCCCGTCAGCACCTCTTCGTAGCGCTCGACGAACTGCTCGTACTCCCGGGCCAGCGGCCCGAGGTCGAAGGCCGTGGCCGCCGCGGCCGGGCCGGGGACCTCGGTCGCGCGGAACACCGTCGCGCTGCGCAGGTCCAGCTCGCGCAACGCGGCCAGCGCCGGTTCCGCGAGGTCGTGCGGGCTGATCCAGACCCCGTCGTACAGCGCCGCGAACCGCAGCACCCGCAGCCGCGAGCGCAGCGCGGTGCGCAGGCCGCGGTCCTGCTCCGGCACGGAGAACGTGACCACCGTCCACTGTCCGTCCCAGTCCGGCGCGGTCGTGCCGAAGGTCAGCATCCGGTGCGTGCGCTCGATGATCACCTCCGACGTCCGCGCCGGGATGCCGTACGCGGTCGTCCGGCCGCTGCGCGACACCGTCAGCAGGCCGCGGGCGGCGAGCCGGCGGATCGCCGCGCGGGCGCTCGCCGGGCTGATGTCGAACTCGCCGAGCAGCTGGACCAGCGCGGCGGACGGGATGTGCTCGTCGCGCCAGTACCAGAAGTCGCCGAGCAGGGAGGTGAGCAGGAGCTGCGGCTCGGCTCCCTGTTGTGAGCGGGGCAGCGGCCCCGAGGGCGACACTGTCATCGCGCTCCTGCCTCTCGCGGCGGCCGGTCCGCCGCGGGGGTCCATGGTGGCAGTTCCGGCCGGGCGGCCGAACCGAGGGGTTGAATCACGCGACACATCATGCGACGATCGGCGCCCAGATAGCAACCAATCGTTCTCCCAGGTTTCCGCGCCGCCCCTTTGGCGGCCTCCCGCAGGAAGAAAACGACATGGGTTCCTCACTTCGTCAATGGCGTCGAAGCGCGCTCGCCGTGGCCGCCGCCGGGCTCGCGGTGGCCGGGTGCACGGTCGACGACGGGGCGGCCGCCGCCCCCTCCGCCGCGGCGCTCACCGCGATCCCGGCGCTGCACGACCAGCTGCCGCCGGCGGTCAAGGACGCCGGCGTCCTCCGGTTCGCCGGCGATTCGCACCCGCCGTACCGCACGGTCGGCCCGGACGGGAAGACGGTCACCGGCATCGACCACGACTTCCAGCAGGCGCTCGGCCAGATCCTGGGCGTGCGCACGGAAACCACCATCGTCAGCGGGCTCCCGGCCGCGCTGCAGGGCATGCTCAGTGGCCGCTACGACGCCTTCAACGGGCCGGTCAAGGCCACCGCCGAGCGCGAGAAGCAGTTCGACACCGTCACGTGGATGACCACCCGGACCTCCTACGTGGTCCCCACCGGCTCCGCCGCGGGCATCAAGCAGGCGGCCGACCTGTGCGGCAAGCGCGTCGCGGTGGTCACCGCCAGCGTCGTCGAAGACCAGCTGGCGAAGCTGTCCGCGTTCTGTGAGCGCTCACAGAAGCCGGCCGTGCAGGTGGTCGGGCTCGACGACACGAACGCCACCCTGCTGGCCGCGAAGTCCGGCCGCGCCGAGGCCGCCGGGATGACCCAGGCCGCGGCGATCGACGTCACCACCCAGCAGAAGGGCCAGTACGAATACGTGACGCAGAGCGAAGAACAGGGCGCCACGAAGGACAACCTCGCGCTCTACACGCCGAAGGCGGCAAAACTCGGCCCGGTGCTGCAGAAGGCGTTCGAGGAGCTGTTCCGCAACGGCACCTACACCCGGATCATGCAGCAGTGGGGCCTGTCCGAAGTGACCGTCCCGCAGCCGGTGTTCGACGCGGCGACCGCGAAATGACCGCCGTGTCCACAGTGGAGGAGACGACGCCGTCCCGCGACGACGTCGCCGGGGCGCGCGCCCGGTTCCGCCCGCTGCGCTGGCTGTTCGTGCTCGTGCTGGCGGTGCTGGCCGCGCAGCTGGCCGTCTTCCTGGCCGGCAACGACCGCTTCCAGTGGGACGTCGTCGCGAAGTACCTCTTCGAGAAGAGCGTCATGGCGGGCCTGGGCACCACCGTCCTGCTCGCGGTCGCGGCGATGGTGCTCGGGTCGCTGGCCGGCGGGGTGGTCGCGGCGATGCAGCTGAGCGGCTTCGCGCCGGCCCGGTGGGTGGCGACGCTGTGGGTCGGGCTGTTCCGCGGCATCCCGCCGCTGGTCCAGCTGATCTTCTGGTTCAACCTGGCCTACCTGCTGCCGAAGCTGTCGCTCGGCATCCCGTTCGGGCCGGTGTTCGGCACCTGGGACGCCAACACCGTCATCACGCCGCTGACCGCCGCGGTGCTCGGGCTGTCGCTGGTGGAATCGGCGTACCTGGCGGAGATCTTCCGCGCCGGGGTGGCTTCGGTCGACCCAGGCCAGTGCGACGCGGCCCGCGCGATGGGCTACCCGCCGGGCCAGACGCTCGTGCGGATCGTGCTGCCGCAGGCGATGCGGGTGATCATCCCGCCCGCCGGCAGCCAGTTCATCAACGTGCTCAAGGGCACCGCGCTCGTCTCGGTCATCGCGATGTCGGACCTGCTGCACTCGGTGCAGGTGATCTACAACCGGACCTACGAGATCGTGCCGATGCTGCTGGTCGCCTGCTTCTGGTACCTCGTCGTGGTCACCGCGCTGACGGCCGGGCAACGCCGGCTGGAACGGCACTTCTCCCGCGGCCACCGGAGTGCCCGATGAACGGGCCGGTGCTGCGGCTGGACGACGTCCGCAAGCAGTTCGGGCCGGTGGCCGCGCTGGCCGGGGTCAGCCTGGAGGTCCGGGAGGGCGAGACGGTCGTGGTCATCGGGCCGTCCGGGTCCGGCAAGTCGACCCTCGTCCGCTGCGCCCACCAGCTGGAGCCGGTCGACGGCGGCGCGATGTACCTCGACGGCGAGCTGCTGGGCTACCGGCGCACACCGGGCGGGCTGCGCGCGCTCACCGAACGGCGGGTCGCCGCCCAGCGGCGCCGGATGAGCATGGTCTTCCAGCAGTTCAACCTGTTCCCGCAGTTCACCGTGCTGCGCAACGTGACCGACGCGGCGATCCGCGTGCACGGCCGCGACCGGTCCAGTGTGGAGACCGAGGCACGGGAACTGCTGGCGCGCATCGGCCTGGCCGGACGTGAAGAGCACTACCCGCGGCAGCTTTCCGGCGGGCAGCAGCAGCGCGTGGCCATCGCCCGCGCGGTGCTGGTCCGGCCGCGGATCATGCTGTTCGACGAACCCACCAGCGCCCTCGACCCGGAGCTGGTCGACGAGGTGCTGGCCGTGCTGCGGGACCTCGCCGCGGCCGGGACGACGATGGTCGTGGTCACCCACGAGATGGCCTTCGCCCGCGAGGCGGCCGACCGGTGCGTGTTCATGGAGGCGGGCCGGATCGTCGAAGAGGGCCCGCCGGACGAGCTGTTCGCGCGCCCGCGGACCGACCGGCTGCGCGCCTTCCTGTCCCGCCACCTGTCCGAAAAGGAGCGTGTCTCGTGATCACCGTCGGCGCCGTGGGCGACCTCATCCTGGACGAACCGGAGCCGGAGTCCTTCCTCGCCCCGGCCGCGCCGGTGCTGCGGGCGATGGATCTCGCGATCGGGCACGTCGAGGTGCCGCACTCGACCACGGCGGTCCAGCAGAGCACCGACGTCCCGGCGCCGCCCGCGGATCCCGCGGCGCTGAAAGCCGTGGCCGCTGCCGGTTTCGAGGTGGTCACCCTGGCGGGCAACCACGTCCTCGACGCCGGCGCCGGAGGGCTGGCCGACACGATCGCCTACTCCCGCGCGGCGGGCATGGTGACGGCGGGTGCCGGGACGAACCTCGCCGAAGCCCGGCGCCCGGCGATCGTCGAACGCGGTGGCCTGCGGATCGGTGTGCTGTCCTACAACTGCGTCGGCCCGCGCGAGTCCTGGGCGGCCTCGCGCAAGCCCGGCTGCGCGTACGTCCACGTCCTCACCCACTACGAGCTGGACCACGCGAGCCCGGGCGGGCCGCCGAAGATCTACACCTTCGCCGACCCGGACAGCCTGGAGGCGATGGCCGACGACGTGCGCCGCTTGCGTGCCGAGGCCGAGGTCGTGCTGGTGGCCCTGCACAAGGGCGTCGGGCACACCCCGGTCGAAGTCGCGATGTACGAGAGCCCGGTCGCCCGCGCCGCGATCGACGCCGGCGCCGACGCCGTGTTCGCCCACCACGCGCACATCATGCGCGGCATCGAAGTCCACCGAGGACGGCCGATCTTCCACGGGCTCGGCAACTTCGCCACCGTCACGCACGCCCTGACGCCGGGGGCGGGCGTGGGCGCCGACGAGCTGCGCGCATGGGCCGAGCGGCGGACGAAGCTGTACGGCTTCGCACCGGACCCGGCCATGCCGTTCTTCCCGTTCCACCCCGAAAGCCGCAACACCGCCATCGCCCTCTGCCGCTTCGACGAGACCGGGTTGCGCGAAGCCGGGTTCGTCCCGTGCCGGATCGACGACCAGGGCCGCCCGGTCCCGGTCGGCGGCACGCCGGAAGGCGAGGCGGTCACCCAGTACGTCGAGGACATCACCCGCGGGGCCCGGCTCAACGGCCGGTTCACCACCCGCGGCGGCGAAGTGCTCGTCGATCTCACCGAGGGAGTTCCCGCATGACCGACCAGCCACTGGCCGGCCGCACCGTCGTCGACCTGACCACCGCGCTCGCCGGGCCGTACGCCACGCTGCTGCTCGCCGGGCTCGGGGCCACCGTGATCAAGGTCGAGAACCCGGCCACCGGCGGGGACTCCTCGCGCAACAACGCGCCCTACGTCGGCCGCGACGGGCTGAACCTCGCCCGCCGGCACGACGACGACCTTTCGGTGTCGATGCTCCTGCGGGGCCGCAACAAGCTCAGCGTCACCCTCGACCTGAAGAACCCGCGCTCGCACGCGGTGTTCACCGACCTCGTCCGGGACGCCGACGTGCTGGTGGAGAACTACAGCCCGGGCGTCACCGACCGGCTCGGCATCTCCTACGAACGCGTCCGCGAGATCAACCCGCGGCTCGTCTACACCTCGATCAGCGGCTTCGGCGCCCAGGGCGGCCCGGGCTCGGGCAAGGCGATGGACTCGATCATCCAGGCGCTGAGCGGCGTGATGATGACCGCGGGCGAGCCCGACGAGGGCCCGGTCCGGTTCGGGCTGCCGATCGGTGACCTCCTCGCGCCGCTGTTCGCCGTCATCGGCACGGTGTCCGCGCTGCTGCAGGCCGAGCACACCGGCGAGGGCCAGCACGTGGACGTCTCCATGCTCGGCGCGCTGACCTCGCTGGTCGCCTGCGAGCCGTTCGACGCCTTCGAGGCGGTCGGCCTGCCGCAGCGCACCGGGTCGATGGTGCCGCGGCTGGCGCCGTTCGGCATCCTGCCCGCGGCCGACGGGTATGTGGCGCTGTGCGCGCCGACCGACAGCTTCGCCCACGGCGTGCTGCGCGCCATCGGCCGCCCGGAGCTGGCCGAGGACGACCGCTACCGCACGCGGGACCAGCGAGTCCGCGCCGCCGACGAGCTGCACGCGCTGATCCGCGAGTGGTGCCGGACGCGGCCCGTGGCGGAGATCCTGGCCGCGTTCACCGCCGAGGGCGTTCCCGCGGCCGAGGTCCGCGAGCCGCGCGAGGCCGTCCGCGACCCCCTGGTGCTGGCGCGCGAGGAGGTCGTGCCGCTGCGGCACCCGCGCCACGGCGACGTGGCCGACCTGGCCGGGACCGGGGTGCCGATCCGGTTCTCCGCCGCCCGCGTCGCCCTCGACCGGCCCGCGCCGGGACTGGGGGAGCACAACGAGCACGTCTACCGCGAGCTGCTCGGCTACACCGAAGAACAGGTGGCCGAACTGGTCTCGGAGGCGGTCATTTGAACGCCGTGGGGTACGTCGGCGCGGACGTGCCGGTCGAGCTGATCACCGCGGCCGGGCTGCGGCCGCTGCGGCTGGCCGGGAAGCCGGGTGGGGACAGCGCTCTGGGCGACCGCTACCTGGGCCGCGGTGTCGACCCGGTCGCCCGGTCGATCCTCACGCGGATCCTCACCGGGGACTACGGGCCGCTCGAGGCGATCGTCGTCTCTCGCGATTGCGAAGCGTCGTTGCGGTTGTTCTACGCCCTGCGCGAGCTGAACCGCGTCGAACCGGAGTGGCAGCTGCCGCCGGTGCGCCTCGTCGACGTCCTGCACCTGCCGCACCACACGACCACCCGGTACGTCCACGCGAAGATCGCCCAGCTGCGCGCCTGGCTGGGGCAGTGGCGGCCGATCGGCGACGACGACCTCGCCGAGGCGATCACCGCGCACGACACCCTCCGGCGGTCGCTCGGCCGGCTCGCCGCGGAGCGCCGGGCGAACCGGCTCAGCGGTACCCGGTTCCTCGAAGTCGTCGCCGAGACCACCGCGCTGCCGGTCACGGAGGCCATCGCGCTCGTCGACCGCCTGCTCGCTTCCGAACTGACGGAGGCCGGCGGGGTGCGGCTGTTCCTCACCGGCAGCTCCCACGACTCGCCGGGCGTGTACGAGACCTTGGAGCGCAACGGCTTCCTCGTCGTGGGAGAGGACCACGACTGGGGCGAGCTGCTGTCCGCCCGCACCTGCGCTGCGCCGACCGAGCTGGCACTCGCCGAGCGCTACCAGTACAACGGCCCGGCCGCCCCGCGCGCGTCGATCCGGCAGCGCGCCGCGCACACCGCGGCCGCCGCCCGCGCGTGCGGTGCCGAGGTCCTGTTGTCCTACGCCCGCGTGCACGACGACGCGCCGCCGTGGGACTTCCCGGACCAGCGGGCCGCGACGGGCCTGCCCGCGGTGCTGGCCGAGCGGCAGCCGTACGGCGAGCTGACGCCGGAAGCGCTGGCGGCGCTCGTCCCGGCGGGGGCGGCGGCGTGACGGCCCGGCTCGGGTCGGCGACCACCGCGACCGCCTACCAGCGCGAATGGTTCGCCGGGCTGCGCGAAGAGGGCGGGCCGCTGGCGCTGGTCAACGCGGACGCGCCGCAGGAGATCTTCCGCGCGATGGGCATCCCGTACGTCGTCAACCAGTGGTGGGCGTCGATCGTCGCGGCGAAACGCCAGACCCAGCGCTACCTCGGCCTGCTGCGCGACCGCGGCTACCCGGACTACATCGAGCAGTACAGCTCCACTTCGCTGGCGTCGGCGTTCGAGGACGATCCTGCGCAGGCGCCGTGGGGCGGACTGCCGACGCCGTCGATCGTGCTCGGCGAGACGACCGGCGACGCGGCGCGGAAGATCTTCGACGTCTGGGACGCGCAACCCGGGGTCACGTACTACCCGCTGGAGAGCGCGGCGGAGAACGAGGTTCCCGAGCGCTGGTGGGAACTGATGCCGCACCGCTGGGAGGAGGCCATCGGCAGCGACCGCCTCGACCTGCTGACCGGCGAGCTGACCGGGCTGATCCGGTTCCTCGAGCAGACCACCGGCCGGGTGTTCTCCGAGACGCGGTTCCGTGCGGTGCTGGACCTGGTCAACGAGCAGCAGGAGTGGAACCGCCGCACCCGCGACCTCATCGCCGCCGCCCGGCCCTGCCCGATCGCCGTCACCGACGGCATCCCGAGCGTGATGGTGCCGCAGTGGCACCGCGGCACCGAATGGGCGCGTGACGCCGCCCGCGCGTTCCACGACGAGGTCCGCGACCGCGTCGACGCGGGGTTCGCGGTCTGCCCGGACGAGCGGCTGCGGCTGATGTGGATCGGCCGCGGGCTGTGGTTCGACCTGGAGTTCTACCGGCGGTTCCAGGAATCGCACGGCGCGGTCTTCGTGTGGTCGATGTACCTCGCGATCGCCGCGGACGGCTACCTGCGCTACGGCGACGACCCGCTGCGCGCGCTGGCCGCCCGCTTCGCCGCCTTCGGCGACCAGCTCTACACGCCGCCGTGGTCGGCGGAGTGGTACGTCAAGGAGGCCCGCCACCACGGCGTCGACGGGGTGGTGCACCTGGTCTCCGACGACGCGCGGGGCAGCTACTTCACCACCCGCGCCCTGCGCGCGGCCGGGATCCCGGTGCTGGAACTGCACGCGGACAACGTCGACGCCCGCACCGGCGACGGCCTCACCGCGCGGATGACCGCGTGGCTCGACGAACTTCCGTGACCGTCCGGAAAGGACTGATGTGCGATCTCCACTTCGCCGGCGCAGCCGAAGTGCGATCCTCGCGACCGCTGCCTTCGTCCTGTCCGCCGGGTGCGCGGCGGGCGCCGGCTCGCCGACGCTGGCCACCGGGACGAACCTGCCGGTGGTGCCGTCCCTGCACGACGCGCTGCCGAGGGCGATCCAGGACGCCGGGGTGCTCCGGTTCGCCGGTGACTCGCACCCGCCCTACCGCACGGTCGCGCCGGACGGCACGGTCACCGGGATCGACGCCGACCTGCAGGCCGCGCTCGGCCAGGTGCTCGGCGTCAGGACGCGGATCAGCGTGGTCAGCGGGCTCCCGGCCGCGCTCGAGGGGATGCTGGCCGGGCGGTACGACGCCTTCGACGGCCCGGTCAAGGCGACCGCCGAGCGCGAGAAGCAGTTCGACACGATCACCTGGATGACGACCCGCACGGCGTACGTGTTCCCCGCGGGTTCGACGGCCGGGATCGCCCGGCCCGAAGACCTCTGCGGCAAGCGCGTCGCCGTGGTGGCCGCGAGCGTCGTCGCCGAGCAGCTGACCGCCTTGTCCCGCTCCTGCACCGAGAACAAGCACCCGGCCACGCAGGCCGTCGGGCTCGACGACACCGACGGCACGCTGCTGGCGCTCGGCTCCGGCCGCGCGGACGCCGCCGGGATGACCGAAGCCGCGGCGATCGACGTGACGCACCGGCAGAGCGCGTACAAGTACGTCACGCAGACCGACGCGCAGGGAGCGACCAAGGACAACCTGGCGCTGTACGCACCGAAGGCGTCGAAGCTGGGCCCGGTCCTGCAGGACGCGTTCGAGGAGCTGTTCGGCAACGGGACCTACGTAGGGATCATGGCGCGCTGGGGACTGACCCAGGTTTCCGTGCCCGCGCCCGTGTTCAACGCCGCCACCCGAGGCTGACACTGATCGTCCGGAAAGGACATTCGATGGGAAACGCCTGGCTCAAGCCCGCCCTCGTCGCCGCCGTGACGGCGCTCGTCGCGGTGACCGCGGCCGTCGTCCCCGGCACGACCGAGGCCGAAGTCGCCGCTCCGCCCGCGCCGCCCGCGTCCGAGGTGTTCCACCCGGTCGTCCGCGAAGCCGCCGCCAAGACCGGCGACTACGCGGCCGAGTACACCGTCTACCGGCCCGCCGACCTCGACCGGGTGCGCGGCCGGCTGCCGGTCGTGGTGTTCGGCAACGGGGCCTGCCGGCACACGAGCAACGACGAGCTGCTGACCCTGGAAACCCTGCTCGCCGCGCACGGGTTCGTCGTCGTGGCGGTCGGCGGGTTCGCCGAGCCCGCGCTGACCGAGAACGGCTCGCCGGTGCCGGCGGTGATCACCGACGCGATCACCTGGGCCGAGCGGGAGAACGGCCGCTGGGGGAGCGAGCTGCGCGACAAGCTCGACCCGCGGCGGATCGGCGTCGCCGGGCACTCGTGCGGTGGCCTCGAAGCGCTCGTCGCCGCTGCGGATCCGCGGGTGAAGTCGGTGCTGTCGCTGGACAGCGGCTTCTTCGCCGACGGCACCCTCGGCTACGGCCGGGAGAACCTGCGGAACCTGCACACGCCGGTCCTGTTCGCCGACGGCGGTCCGGGCGACGTCGCCTACGCCAACAGCGGCGAGAACTACGACCTCGTCACCGTCCCCGCGGTCCGGGCGACCAACGCGGCCGCCGGCCACACCGGGTTCGTCTACGGCCAGCGCGGCGAGCTTCCGGACCCGAGTGTCCGCGAGGAAGCCGTGCGGGTCCTCGTCGCCTGGTTCGACTTCACCCTCAACGGCAACCGCACCGCGCGCGGCTACTTCCTCGGCGCGGGCTGCGGCCTGTGCGGCACGCCGGGCTGGACCGTCACCAGCAAGAACTTCTGACAGGAGCAAGGCATGAGCAAGAGATTCTGGACCGGCCTCGCCGTGGCCGGCTTGGTGGCGACGCTGCCCGCGACCGCCCACGCGGCCTCGTCGTGCCCGGCGGACACGTGCACCGAAGGGCAGCTGGCCGACGGGACGCCGTACGCGTTCGCCAAGCCGGCCCGGTGGAACGGCGCCGTGCTGGTGGACCTCGACTTCGCCGCGGGCGGCCTGACCAGCCCGCTCACCGCGAGTCTCGTGGGCCGCGGCTACGCGGTGGGCGGCACCACGCGCACGATCACCAGCTGGAACATCGCGCGGGCCATCGACAACCAGGCCGAGGCGCTCGGGAAGTTCGAGGCCGCGTTCGGGCCGGCGCGGTACGCGATCGCCGAAGGCCGTTCGATGGGCGGGATGGTCGCCGCCGGGGTCGCGCAGGTGCACCCGGGCCGGTTCGACGCGGCCATCCCGATGTGCGGTGGCCTCGGTGGCGCGGTGGGGCAGTGGAACCAGAAGCTCGACACGGTGTTCACGCTGAAGACGTTGCTGTTCCGCGACACGGCCCTGCCGGTGACCGGCATGCCGGCCGACGTCCCGGGCACGCAGCAGCAGTGGCTGGCGGCGGTGACGTCGGCCCAGGGGACGCCGGCGGGCCGGGCCCGCATCGCGCTCGCGGCGGCGATCGGCCAGCTGCCCGGCTGGGGCGTGGCCGCGGACGGTTCCCCGACGCCCGTGCCATCCGACGCCGACGCCGACGGCATCGAGCAGGGGATGTACCTCGCGCTGGCGGGCGGGCCGCTGCCGTACCTCGGCCAGGCCGTGAGCAGCCGCCGGGCGATCGAGCAGCTGGCGGGCGGGAACCCGTCCTGGAACACCGGCGTCGACTACGCCCGCCAGTTCGCGCTGGCCGCACCGGAGCAGCACAACGCCGTGCGGCGGCTGTACGCGCGGGCGGGCCTCGACCTGCAGGCCGACTTCGCCCGGCTCGCCGCGGCACCGCGTGTCACGGCCGATCCGGCGGCGGTCGCGTACCTGCGGAAGGGGATCGTGTTCACCGGCTCGCTGCGGATCCCGGTGCTGACGGTCAACGGCACGGGCGACCAGATTTCGACGGTGGCCCAGCAGTCGTCGTACGGTTCCCTGGTCCGCCGCGCGGGCAACGAGCCCCTGCTCCGGCAGACGTACGTGCAGACGGCGGGCCACTGCACGTACACGACGGGCGAACAGCAGGCGGCGATCGACCGCATGCTCACCCGCCTGCGCACCGGCCACTGGCCGGACACGTCCCCCCGCACGATGAACGCCCTGTCCGCGGCCGCGGACGGCGTCGCGGGCCGTTACCTGAGTTACGTCCCGCTCCGCTTCAACCGCATGTACCCACCCACCCCGTGATCAGAGAGGCATCACGCGTGACTGAAGGGGCATCACTCGTGACTGGAGGGGCATCTCGCGTGACTGGAGGGGCATCTCGTGTGATGCCCTTCTGATCACGCGTGATGCCTTACCCAGCACGGGTGAGGCCTGTTGGCGCACGGTCAGCGCCGGGGCGACGGGCTTCCGGCGTGGAGGTGATCACCACCGGAACGGGCCGACGAGTGGGCGGTTCTGCCCTCTCTTCCCGGTCGCGACCGCTCTTAAAGTCACTCGCGACCCGAAGATCCCCGACCGGAAGAGGCGCCATGGACGGGCTGATGCAGCCACGGCCGCTCACCATCGCCCACCTCCTGGAGCGTGCCGAGCGGCTGTTCGCGCACAAGGAAGTCGTCACGGCCGGGGGCGAGCGGCTGACGTACGCCGACGTGGCCGTCGGCACCCGGCGGCTCGCCGCCGCGCTGGACGCACTCGGCGTCCCGGCCGGGGCACGGGTCGCGACGTTCGCGAGCAACCACCGGCGCCACCTGGAGCTCTACCTGGCCGTTCCGGTCACCAAGCGGGTGCTGCACCCGATCAACATCCGGCTGTCGGCGGAGCACCTGGAATACATCGTCGAGCACGCCGAGGACGACGTGGTGTTCGTCGACCGCGCCCTGCTCCCGCGGATCTGGCCGAGCGCCGAGCGGCTGCCGAAGGTGCGTCACTGGGTGGTTCTGCCGGACGACAGCAGCGAGCCGATCCCGGCGGATCCCCGTGTCCTGCACTACGACGACCTGGTCGCCGCGGCCACGCCCTTCGCGGGCTCGTTCGAAGAGACCTTCACGCTCGCGGACGAGAACCTCGCGTCCGGGCTCTGCTACACCTCCGGGACGACCGGACCGCCCAAGGGCGTGCTCTACAGCCACCGCTCGACGGTCCTGCACTGCCTGGGGACGCTCGCCGCCGGCCTGATCGGCCTCTGCGAGAGCGACGTCGTGCTGCCGATCGTGCCCATGTTCCACGCCAACGCCTGGGGCCTGCCCTACGGCGCGATGACGGCGGGCGCGTCCCTGGTCCTGCCCGGCCCGTCCGCGGACCCGGACCACCTGCTGCGGCTGATAGCGGCCGAGCGGGTCACCGTCGCCGGGGCCGTCCCCACGGTGTGGACGAGCATGGCCCCCCGGCTGCGGGCCCACGACCTCAGCGCCACGCGGTTCCTGCTGGGCGGCGGTTCGGCCGTCCCGCCGGCGCTGTCGGAGACCTACCGCGCCGCGATCGGCGTGCCCATCACGCATTCCTGGGGGATGACCGAGATCAGCCCGGTCGGGGCGATCGGCGGCACCCGCACCCGGCACCGGGACCTCCCGGAGGCGGACCAGGTGGCCGTGCGGGCCGCCCAGGGCCAGCCGCTGCCGCTGGTGAACGTCCGGATCGTCGACGTCGAAACCGGCCGGGAGCTGCCGCGTGACGGCGACGCCGTCGGCGAGCTGCAGGTCGCGGGCCCGTGGGTGGCGGGCGGCTACTACCGGGTCGGTGCCGACGGCAGCTTCACCGAGGACGGCTGGCTGCGCACCGGCGACCTCGCCACCCTCGACGCCGAGGGCTACCTGCGGCTGGTGGACCGGATCAAGGACCTGATCAAGTCCGGTGGCGAGTGGATCTCCTCGGTCGAGCTCGAAAGCGCCCTCACTTCGCACCCCGACGTCGTCGAAGCCGCGGTGATCGCCCGCCCGGACCCGCGGTGGATGGAACGCCCGGTGGCGTACGTGGTGCTCCGCGAAGGCAGCGGGATCACGGGCGACGAGCTCTTGGCGCACCTCACGCCGTTGGTCGCGAAGTGGTGGCTGCCCGACGAGATCGTCTTCGTGCCCGCGTTGCCGAAGACCGGCACCGGCAAGATCTCGAAGACCCTCCTGCGCGACTCGGTGCTGCCCGGCTGACGCTTAGGAAGCGGCGGCCCGGAGCTGGTGCAGCCGCAGCCCGAGCTGCAGTTCGAGGTCGTTCTCGTGGCGCCAGTCGGAGCCCAGGACGGTGCCCGCCCGGTCCAGGCGCTTGAGCAGGGTGTTGACGTGCAGGTGCAGCGCGCGGGCGGTCGCCGCGACGTTGGCGCGGTGGACGTAGTACGCGCCGAGCGTGCCGACCAGGTCGGTGCCCCGCCGCCGGTCGTACTCGAGCAGGGCGCCGATCGAGCCGGCCAGGAACCGGTCGAGCTCGCCGGCGCGCTCGGGGTCGAACACCATGGCGTACAAGGAATACTGACGGGTGGTGGCGCCGCCGTCGGTGTGCCCGAGCGCGCGCATGACGGCGCCGCAGCGGCCGGCCAGTGCGTAGGCCCGGGCCCAGTCGTGGCCGCTGGCCGATTCCCCGACGACGAGGACGGGCCCGCCCAGCGTCCGCCGCAGTCTCGTGTGGACGTCCGCGACGGTCGCCTCCGCGTCGGCGCCGGGCAGGATCATGGTGGCGCGGCCCAGGTGCTCGCCGGCCAGTCCGGCGCGGTCCCGGGCGATGTCGTGCAGGTGCCGCGCGAGGTCACCCGGCGGCACCGCGGGGGAGTCCGCGACCAGCACCAGGTCCAGGCGGTCGACGTCGATGGCCCGCGCCCGGGCGCGGGCCCGCTGGGCCGGCCCGATCCCGGGACTGCCGACCATGACCTCGGTCAGCAGCTCGCCGCTCAGCCGCTCGCCGGCCTCGGCCACGGCCTGCTCCTTCAGGATGAGCAGCCCGAGGATGTGCGTGGCGCGCTCGAGGGTGCGCAGGTCCGTGTCGTCGCCGGTGCCCGAGGGCCGGCTCCACACGAGCGCGCCGAGGTAGCTGTCGCCCGCCTGGACGGCCGCCACGCTGCGGTCCGTCCCGTCGGCGCCCGGCGACGTCCGGCAGCGGCCCGTGCGGCGGGCGTCTTCGACGGCCTCGGCCAGATCGGTCCGAAGTGGACTCTCGGCCCGGTCGAGCAGCGTCACGGTGCCGCCCAGCTGGTCGGCGAGGTGCTGCGCGACGTCGCCCGGGGTCCCGCCGTCCAGCACGACACCGGTCAGGGCTTCGTGGATCGCCTGCGCCCGCTCGATCTTCCCGTACGCGACCCGTAGTTCCCGCAGCGCGGTCCGGCTCTCTTCGTAGAGCCGGGCGTTGTCGAGGGCGACCGCGGCGTGGTCGGCGAACGCGTTCAGCAGCGCGATCTCCTCGGCCTGGAACGAGCGTTCGGAGCGGTCCGCGGCGAACAGCGCGCCGACGGCTTCACCGCGGATGACCAGCGGGACGCCGAGCAGCGCGACCAGGTCCTCGGTGACGACCAGGCGGTCGAAGTTCGGGTCGTGCTGGATGAGCGTCGAGGTGGCGTAGTCGCGCACCCAGTGCGGGCTCTTGGAGGCCAGCACCTTGCCGCCGAGCCCCACCGTGGCCGGGATGGCCGCTGCGAGGAACTCCGCGGAGATGGTGCCCTCCGACGCGCGGGCCGACAGCCTGCCGTCCGCACCGACCAGCGACAGGTAGGTGAAGTCGGTGCCGATCAGGTCGTGGGCGTGGTGCACGATGGACTGCAGCACCTCGTCGAGCTCGCCCAGGGCGGTGAGCGATTTGACGGTCGCGTACAACGACGCCAGTTCGCGCTGCCGGCGCGGTTCCGCCGCAGGGGTCACGGGCTCGCCCTCCTCGGCATCGAGGTGGGCGAAAGACCCACCGTTGCGGCGGGAGGAGTGGGTGATCCACCCCTCATTCGGCAGCGTAACGCCGTCCTAACATCTCCGCCATCACTTGCCGGCGCTCCTCGACGAAGGCGGCACGCATGGCCATTCCGCTCACCCAGCCCGAAGGGCAGTCCGGCACCGGGGTGCCCGCGACGCCGCGCCGGGCCTTCCGCAAACTGCTCGCGGCCGGGCTGATTGGCAGCTCGATCGAGTGGTACGACTTCTTCCTCTACGGCACCGCGGCCGCGCTGGTGTTCCCCAAGGTGTTCTTCCCGCACGCCTCGGCGCTGACCGGGACCCTGCTGGCCTTCAGCACGTTCTGGGCCGGGTTCGTGGCCCGGCCGGTCGGCGGCGTGCTCGCCGGGCACCTCGGGGACAAGTACGGGCGCAAGCCGGTGGTCGTCGCCTGCCTGGCGCTGATGGGAGCGGCGACCTTCCTGATCGGCTGCCTGCCCAGCGCGGCGAGCGTCGGCGCGCTGGCCCCGACCCTGCTGGTGATCCTGCGGTTCGTCCAGGGTCTGGCGGCCGGCGGGCAGTGGGGTGGCATCGTCCTGCTGCTGACCGAATCGGCCAGTCCCAAGCGGCGTGGTTTCGCCGGGACGTTCGGGCAGACCAGCGTGCCGGTGGCCGTCGTCCTGTCGAACCTGATCTTCGTCGTGGCCAGCGGCCTGATGCCGGACGCGGCGTTCCTGAGCTGGGGCTGGCGCATCCCGTTCCTGCTCAGCGTCGTGATGTTCGGCGTGGTGCTCTACATCCAGGCCAAGGTCGAGGACACGCCGGAGTTCCGGCAGCTGCAGGAAGCCGTGGCCGACGCCGAAGGCCCGGTGGTCCGGGCGCCGCTCGCCCAGGTGCTGCGCAGCAAGTGGGGGACCATCCTGCTCGGCTGCGGCCTGCTGTCGGCGACCAACAGCCTGTTCTACGTCAGCATTTCCGGGCTGCTGAGCTACGGCACCGGCACGCTGAAGCTCCAGCGCGACGCGCTGCTCGCCGTCGTACTGCTCAGTTCCGCGGCGATGCTCCTGACGATCCCGTGGTCGGGCCACCTTTCGGACAAGGTGGGGCGCCGCCCGCTGATCCTGATCGGCGGGCTGGGCGTGGCCGTCTGGGCGTTCCCGTACTTCGGGCTCGTCGGCACCGCGTCGCTGCCGCTGATCTTCGTCGCGGTGGCGGTGGGGTTCGTGTTCCAGTGCCTCACCTACGGCCCGATCGCGAGTTTCCTCGGCGAGCTCTTCGCACCGAACGTCCGCTACTCGGGCGCGTCGCTGGCCTACCAGCTGTCCGCGATCATCGTCAGCGGCGGGACGCCGTTCCTGATGACCGCGCTGATCGCCGAGGCCGGGAGCACGTGGCCGGTCGCCGTCTACATCACGCTGATGGGGCTGATCACCTTCGCCAGCGCGTGGTTCCTGCCCGAGACGAACCCACCCGAGGTCCGGGCCGATCCGCAGGCCGTGCCGGGTGCGCACCTCCACCGGGAGGCCGTCCGATGAGGAAGCTCGTGGTGGCGGCCGTCGTGGTGCTGGCGGCGAGTGTTCCCGGACCCGCTCTTGCGTCTCCCGCCACGCCGGACTGCGCCGCGCTCGCCGGGCTGCGGATTCCGGCGTCGGTCATCAGCCTGCCGACGAGCGGCGGCCTGGTCACGGCTTCCGTCGTGAGCGGGGAGTCCTGCCGGGTCGACGCCGACCTGTACCCGGTCGATCCGGCCGCGCCCGCCATCAAGCTGCGCGTCGCCCTGCCCCGCGCGTGGAACCACAAGGCGCTGATGTTCGGCGGCGGCGGGTACAACGGGACCATCCCCGACGTGGCGGCGAACGTGCCGTTCGGCCCCGCCGACCGGCCGGCGCCGCTGGCCCGGGGGTACGCGACCTTCGCGAGCGACTCCGGCCACCAGCAGAACCCGGCGCGCCCGCCGTCCCTGGACGGTTCGTTCGGCATCAACGACGAGGCCCTGCGGAACTTCGCCGCCGGCGACGCCTTGAAGAAGACGCGCGACGCGAGCCTGTTCCTCATCCGGCGCGCGTACGCGGCGACGCCCGCCGAAGTCTTCTTCGCCGGCGGGTCGACCGGCGGCCGCGAGGCGCTGGTCGTCGCCCAGCGGTGGCCGACCGCGTTCGACGGCGTGATCTCCGCCTACCCGGCCTGGAACAACCTCGCCGAGATCCTGGACCTGGGCTATCTGACGCAGGTTCTGTCGCGTCCGGGGGCGTTCCCCGATCCGGCGAAGCAGACGCTGCTCTACGACAGCGTCATCAAGGCGTGCGACGGATCGGACGGTGTCGTCGACAAGGTCGTCTCGAACCCCGGCTGCCGCTTCGATCCGCGCGCGCTGCGCTGCCCGGGCGGGGCCGACACCGGCCCGGCGTGCCTGTCGGACGCCCAGATCGGGGCGGTGAAAGCCATGTCGTCGCCGTTCCGGTGGCCGTACCGGATCGCCAGCGGCGAAACGCAGTACCCCGGCTTCCCGTTCCTCTCCGGCGCGGACATGCGGACGCCGTTCCTCGGCTTCGGCACCACCGCCCCGGCCGACCCGATGCCGGTGACCAGCGGTTACGGCATGCAGTACTGGGACCAGTGGGTCAAGTACTTCCTGACCCGGGACCCGGGGCAGAACGCGCTGGACATCGATCCGCGGCACCCCGGCCGGTGGCTCGGCCGGATCAGCGCCCTGTCGCTGGTCGAGGACCGCAACAACGCGGACCTGCGCCCGTTCGCCCGCGCCGGCGGCAAGCTGATCCTGCTTCACGGTGCCGCGGACGAGCTGGTCTCGCCGTACTCGACGAGCGATTACTACGAGCGGGTGCGCAGCGTGGTGGGTCCCCACGCAACCGACGGGTTCCTGCGCTACTACGTCGTTCCCGGCGCCAACCACGCCAACTTCGGGACGCCGGCGTTCGCGGCGGGCTGGGACTCGCTCACCGCGCTCGAGAAGTGGGTCGGCACCGGGCGCGCGCCGGTGAGCCAGGTCGTCACCGACCTGGCCCACCAGCGCACGCGGCCGCTGTGCGATTACCCGAGCTGGCCCCGGTACCGCTCGGGTGATCCGGACAGCGCCGCGAGCTTCGCCTGCGCCCGCTGAACGGCCCCACGCCGTCGTGAGTGGTGAAGAGGGTTCCAACCCTCCTTGCCACTCACGACGGCGTGCCCTCGGTCAGCCGATGGCGACGGTGAAGATGTGCATCGCCGCGGTGCCCATGTTCGCGCCGTCGCTGACGTCGGGCAGGGTCAGGTACTGCACGGTCTTGCCCGGCTGCAGCGGGATCGGGGCGTAGTACAGGCTCACCCGCTGGTCCAGCCGCCCGTTGCTGTTGTTGAGGTACGGCAGCGTGGTGAGGATGTCGCCGCCGGTGGCCGCGTTGGACCACCAGTCCGCGAAACTCACCGAGTGCGACTCGGTCGTCCCGTCCGTGTACGTCACCGTGGCCGTTCCGCTCGGGCTGCCGTAGTCACCCGCGCCGATCAGGCCCAGCGTCGTGCCGGAGCCGGAGAGCGCGATCGTCTGGCCGCCTGCCGAACTGCCCGCGACCACGTTGTCCGGCTCACCCGGCTTCGCGTCCGGCCAGGTGAACGTCAGCCCGTCGTGGGTGAACGTCGCTCCCGGCGTCAGGCTGGGCGTCGCCGCGGCCAGTGCCTGCGCGGAGAAGCTGGCGTTGCCGCCGTCGAAGTTGCCCGCGCCGGGCGTGGCGTCGTCACTGATGCCCACGTTGTTGCGGGCCGCGGCCAGCGACGGGTACGGCGGGTGCGGCAGCAGCACGGTGGTCGCGTCGACCGACGTGCCCCGGCCGTTGGCAGACGTGAACGTCGCCTGCGCGGAGACGTCGAACTTGCCGGGTTGCGCCGAGGCCGGCACGCCGATCTCCCACGTCGTGCGCACCGTCTGCCCGGCGGGCACGGTGGCGAAGGTGGACGGCGAGGTGGCCTTCACGGTCCAGCCGGCCGGCACGCTCAGCGTCAGGGCGACGTCACGCAGCGGCCGGGCGCCCGCCGGGTTGGGCAGGGTGGTCGTGGCGGTGTACGTCGTCCCTGCCTTGACCTGCGCCGGTGCGGTGAGGGTGAACGGCTGCTCCACGACGACCGGCGTGGTGCCGGTGACGCCGTCGACCGTGACGCTGATGGTCGCGACACCGGGCGCCACCATGGTCACCTGGCCGTCGCGGTTCACCTGGGCCACGCGCGGATCGCTGCTGCGGTAGGCGATCCGGGCCTTCGCGAGGTCGACGAACGACTGGTCGTCGTGCACCGCTTCGACGATGTGGTCGGCGGGCACGTGCTGAGCCGCCTGGGCGGTGTCGTCGGCGATCCACGGGTTCTTCGCGGTCAGGTCGAGGCGCTGGCCGGGCGCGAAGACGACCTGGCCGGGCTGCACGGTCACGTACTTCGTCCTCGGCGTGAGGGCACCGGTGACGGCCACCGCGG
The DNA here is from genome assembly GCF_014654205.1 of Amycolatopsis bullii. GTDB lineage: Bacteria > Actinomycetota > Actinomycetes > Mycobacteriales > Pseudonocardiaceae > Amycolatopsis > Amycolatopsis plumensis. The sequence continues at coordinate 89,022 of NZ_BNAW01000021.1, read as the reverse complement.
CGGTGCCGGCGAGGTGAGCCGAGTCGGCGCCCACACCGAACTTGTACTGGCCGGGGTACACCACTTCGCGGCGCTTCCCCTCGTCCCAGAAGGACAGGTCGCTGATCCGCACCGGGATGGCCACGTGCTGGGTCTGGCCCGGGGCGAGCACCTTCGTCTTCTCGAAGCCGGCCAGCCGCTGCCGCGGCAGTTCGACACCGGGCACGCTGAACGCCGTGGCCGCGTACAGCTGGGCCACGGTGGCGCCCGGCGAACTGCCGGTGTTGGTCACGTCGACGTGCACCGTCACCTGCCCGTTCGCGTTGACGGCCTTCGTGTCCGCGTGCACCCGGGAGTAGGTGAACTTCGAGTAGGAGAGGCCGTAGCCGAACGGGTAGGCCGGCGTGCCGGTGAAGTACTGGTACGTACGGCCGAGGCCGCCGGTCTGCGACGGCGTCAGCCCGTAGTTCTTCATCGCGGGCAGCTGCGCGTCGTCGGCGTACCAGGTGAAGTTCAGGTGCCCGCTCGCGTTCTGCTTGCCGAACAGCACGTCGGCCAGCGCGGTGCCCTGGCTTTCGCCGTTGTACGAGCTGAACACGATGCCCGGAATGCCTTCGGCGTGGCCGAGGGACACCGCGCCGCCCGCCTGGACGGCCAGCGCGGTCCGCGGGTTGCCGGCCGCCTTGACCTGGTCGATCAGCGAGTCGTAGTTGCCCGGCATGGCGATCGTGGTGCGGTCCCGGCCCTCGGTGGCCACGCTCCCGTCGGTGCCCACGAACACCACGACCAGGTCGGCCGTCTTCATCGCGGCCAGCGTCTCGGCCGAGCAGCTCGCCGCCGTGGTCGTGCCGGTGGAGGTGCCGCACGCGTCGAAGGTGACCGTGGCGTCCGGGCGGGCGGCCTTGACCGCGGACGTGATGCCCTGCACCGCGTTCACCTGGAGCGCCGGCTCGCCGGAGTAGCCGCCGAGGGTGACCTTGTTCGCGAGATCGCCGACGACGACCACCTTGCCGAGCTTCGCCGGATCGGCGGGCAGCAGCGGGGCCTGGGTGCCCGCGACCGGGTCGTTCTTCAGCAGGACCAGCGAGTTCGCGGCGACCTTCGCGGCCAGCGCCTGGTGCTCGGCGCTCTGGATGACGTCCTTGGTGATCTTCGTGTACGCCACCCGGTCCGGCGGGTCGAACTCGCCGGTCTGCATCCGCGTGGTGAACACGTGCACCAGCGCGTTGTCGAGCACGCCCTCGGACAGCACCCCGGCCTTGATGGCCTCTTCGATGTTGGCCACGGTGGCTTCCGTGCCGGTGCAGTTGAGCTGGGTGCCTGCCCGCAGCGCGTACGCCTGGCCGCCGGCGGCGCCGGAAACCTGCTGGCCGGTCGTGGTGTTCGTCCACCGCGTTCCGCCGTTTGCGGTGGCCGTGGTCCACCCCGGCGGCGCCCAGTTGTGGCTGCCGGGTGCGTAGACGTCGCCGACCGCGCCGCAGTCGGACGTGGTGTAGCCGTCGAACCCGTAGGTGCGCTGGGCGATGGCGTTCGCCGTGTAGGTGTCGGCCGGTGACGGCGTGCCGTTGATCGCGTTGTACGAGGTCATCAGGCCGGACACGTGCGCGTCCTGGATCAGGTGCCGGAACTGCCGGGTGTAGTAGTCGCGGATGTTGGCCTCGGTCGTGTCCGAGGAGTCCGCGTGCCGGTCGTTCTCGACGTCGTTGAGCGCGTAGTGCTTGGCGGTGGCCGCGACCTTGAGGTACGGGGTCGTCGGCCGGCCGGAGGCGGTCTGGCCCTGGTAGCCGTTGACGAACGCGCCGGCCATCTTCGCGACCAGGAACGGGTCCTCGCCGAAGCCTTCGTCGGTGCGGCCCCACCGGGGATCGCGGTCGAGGTTCACCGTCGGCGCCCAGTAGGTCAGGGAGCCGTAGTTGTTCTTGTCGGGACCGATGTTGTTCTGCGCGACGCCCCACAGCGACTTGTCCAGCATGCCGCGGGCCTCGTCGGAGATCGCCGTGGTCTCCTGGTGGATCAGCTCCGGGTCCCAGGACATGGTGCTCGCGAGGTTCGTCGGGAAGCTCGTGGCGTGCACGCCGCCGGTCGCCGGGCCGTCGTCGGTGTTCGCGCCGAGCGTGTTGAGCCCGTGCTGGCCCTCGCTCCAGTACGTGTACTGCTGCACGCCGAGCCGCGGGATGGCGGGTGCGCTGTTGGTGCGCAGCTGCAGCGCCTTTTCGGGCAGCGTCATGCGGGCGACGAGGTCGGCGGCCCGCTCGGCGAAGCTGTAGTGGGTGTCGCGGTAGACCGGCAGCGTGGCCGGCTGGGCGGGAGCCGCCGACGCGGCCGGGACGAGCGTGGCCGCGGTGACCGTGACGGCGAGCAGGGGAGCGGCGGTCAGCCGTACCCGTCGCCGTCCGGGGAAGCGCAAGGACATCGGATCTCCGTTGCAGAAGGTCGATGGGCTGGGTGCTCCGGTGCGTTGCCGGGCGCGGGGAACCGCCGGTGCACGGGCTGGTCCGTCACCATCGTTCGCAAGGGTCCCGGTTCTGGCAAGCCATTCACCACCGCTGCGGCGTCACCGCTGGCCGGAGCCCGGCGGCGGCTGAAAATTTCACCGGACATCGCCGCCGGAGGAAGCCGGTGCCCTAGCGAAGGTTCCAGTACAGGACGTCGGGAACCACGATCAGCAGCGCCACCGCGAGCCAGTAGCGGCCCCGCTTCAGCTCCGGCGCGCGGAACGCGAACAAGGCGTTGAGGCCGAAGACCACCAGCCCGGCGAACACGGCCGGGGCCAGGTAGAACATGAGCGCGATGTCCACGCCGTCGTCGACCAGCGCCGAGTCGACCGGGACCCAGCCGAGCTCACCCGCGATGATCTGCGCCGCCACCATCGCGAACCGGACCGGGTACGCGCACAGCACGGCCAGCAGCAGGTTGAACGGGACGCCGATCAGCCACACCTGGCCGGAGCGGAGCTGTCGACGCGGTACCGGGCCGAGCTCGGGCTGGGGATTCACGGGCGACGTCCGATCGTGATGGAGTGGCCGACCTCGTCGATCGGCGTGGTCGTGCGCAGCAGCTCCGCAAGCCGGCCGTCCGCCTTGGCGATCGCCGAATCCGAGACCACCAGCAGGCCGTGCACCGCGTCCGGCGGGACGGCCAGCGGATCGGCCGCGTCGATGCCGTAATACGACGGCACCCCGCTGCCCTTGTACACCAGCCACACCCGCTCACCCGGGTAGTGCTGCCGCAGGCGGTCCGCCAGCCGGCCCAGGTCCTGGCCCCAGTCGACGTTCGAGTCGTGCAGCTGCCGGTGGGTCTGCTCCGGGCCGCCGAACGCCTCGTTCGAATACGGGAGGTAGTACGGGAAGGCCCGCAGCGAGCTGACCGCCGTGAACGCGACCAGGGCCACCACGGCGACCGGCGCCCACCGGCGGCGGACGGCGACCACCCCCGCGGCCGCGATCACCAGGAACATCGGCACGAAAAGCGCGTACCGGACACCCAGGTCGCGGCTGCCGGTCATGGCCGCGGCCAGCAGCACGGCAGCGGGGAGAAGCACGTAGGGGACCGCCGGGCGCAGCCGGGGCACCGCCACGAGCGCGACGACGCCCGCCACCCAGAGGGCCAGCGTGCCCAGCGGGGTCTTCACCGGCAGCGCGGCCGGGAGGTAGTACCACAGCGCACCGACGTGCACGCTGCCGAACAGGAACGTGGTCCACACCTGGTCTTCGAAGCCGAACTGGACGCGCATGCCGTCGAGGTACGGCTCGGGCAGCGGCAGCAGGCCGGCGAGCGCGCGCAGGCCTTCGGACGGCGGCAGGCCGGGTGGCGGTGCCCAGCGCAGCCGCGGATCGACGACCAGGTAGGAAATCCACACCACGGCGATCGCGATCAGCGCGACACCGGCGGCCGCCGCCACACCGGTCCCGAGGCGCCGGAACGTCCGCTGTGGACGGCGGGTGTGCCGGACGGACAGCACGACCAGCAGCAGCACCACCGGAACCGCGGCCAGCGCGCTCATCTTCGTGGCCACGGCCGCGCCCAAGGCCAGTCCCGCGAACGGGAGGTAGCGGCCCGGGCGCTCACGGGCCCGCCACAGCAGCCAGGCCGACGTCACCAGGAAGCCGGCCACCGGCACGTCGAGGGTGGCCAGCGACCCGTGTGCGATGAGGTCGGGGGAAAGCGCATACAGGGCCAGCGCCACCACGCCGCCGGCCGGCCCGGCCAGATCGCGGGCGAAGGCGAAGACGACCAGCCCGAACAGCAGCGTCAGCACGATCACCGGCAGCCGCGCCAGGAGCAGCAGCCGGCCCGGGTCGTGGCCCGATTCGTACAGCACGTACCGGCCGAGCCGGGTCTGGTCACCGGCGAAACCGGCGTCGACGGGCACGTCCGCGAAGGCGAGCCCGGTGGCGATGAGCAGCTTGCCCAGCGGCGGGTGCTCGGGGTTGTACCGCAGGCTGTGGTGCTCCAGCGAAAAGACCGCCGCGCCGACGTAGACCGGTTCGTCGATGGTCGGGGTCTGCTCGACGGCCGTCGTGACCATCGCGATCGCCATCTCGGCGAGCAGCGCGACCACGGCGAAGGCGAGCAGCCACCGCCGCCACCGGCCCGGTGGCCGGGCGCCGTCCGGCGGCGGCACGTCCTCCCGGATCGCTTCGATGATCACCTCCTGGGGACGTCCGGCGGCGGCGGTGGTTGGCCGCGGGTAATTTTCACCGGTTCGGCCAGGCGGGGGCGCGCCGATTCGAAAGTCGTTCGAAACTTTTTGCGCGGTGCTCCGGCGGCGTGTTGTCCTGCTGACACGGGGGAACTTTCACGAAGGAGACCACGGAATGGCGGAAAGTTCGTCGGACCTGCGCCGCAGGCGCTGGTGGCGGTCGGCGACCACTCGAGTGCTGGCCGGCGTGGCCAGTGTGGCCGCGACCGCAACCGTTCTGGTGACGGCGCCCGGCGCCGACGCCGCGGCCAGTACGCTGGGCGCCGCGGCCGCGCAGTCCGGCCGGTACTTCGGCACGGCGATCGCCGCCGGGCGGCTCAGCAACTCGGCCTACACCACGATCGCGGCGCGCGAGTTCAACATGGTGACGCCCGAGAACGAGATGAAGCCGGACGCGACCGAGCCCAACCAGAACCAGTTCAACTTCTCGTCCGGTGACCAGATCTACAACTGGGCGGTCAGCCACGGCTCGAGGGTCCGCGGGCACACCCTCGCCTGGCACGCGCAGCAACCGGGCTGGATGCAGAACATGGGCGGCAGCAACCTCCGCAACGCGATGATCAACCACATCCAGAAGGTGATGGCCCACTACCAGGGCAAACTCGCCTACTGGGACGTCGTCAACGAAGCTTTCAACGAAGACGGCAGCCGGCGGCAGTCCAACCTGCAGAGCACCGGCAACGACTGGATCGAGGTCGCGTTCCGGACCGCGCGCGCGGCCGACCCGTCGACCAAGCTCTGCTACAACGACTACAACATCGACAACTGGAGCTACGGCAAGACCCAGGGCGTCTACCGGATGGTCCAGGACTTCAAGTCCCGCGGCGTGCCGATCGACTGCGTCGGCCTGCAGGCCCACTTCACCGGCGGCAGCTCGGTGCCGGGCAATTTCCAGCAGACGATCTCCAGCTTCGCGGCGCTCGGCGTCGACGTGGCGCTCACCGAGGTCGACGTCACGAACGCGAACACCTCGCAGTACTCGGCGCTGACCCAGGCGTGCATGAACGTCGCGCGCTGCGTCGGCATCACGGTGTGGGGCGTGCGGGACAGCGATTCCTGGCGTTCGTCCGAAAGCCCGCTGCTGTTCGACGGCAACGGCAACAAGAAGGCCGCCTACAACTCGGTGCTGAACGCCCTCAACGCCGCCGGTCCCGGCCCGACCACGACCCCCACCACACCCACGACCACCCCGACCGACACCACGACCCCGACGACCACGCCCACGACACCGGGCGGGGGCGGGTGCACCGCAACGCTTTCGGCGGGGCAGTCCTGGGGTGACCGGTACAACCTCAACGTCTCGGTCAGCGGCTCGTCGTCGTGGACGGTCACGATGAACGTGCCCAGCCCCGCGCGGATCAGCACCACCTGGAACATCAACGCCAGCTGGCCCAGCAGCCAGGTGCTGATCGCGAAGCCGAACGGCAGCGGCAACAACTGGGGCGTCACCATCATGGCGAACGGGAACTGGAACTGGCCCAGCGTCAGCTGCAGCGCCTGACGACCGTGGTGCCCTGACCCCCTCGTGAGTGGGAAACAGTGTTCCAACCCTGTTTCCCACTCACGAGGGGCCGCCGGCGGCCGCCGCGGTCACCGGCGACGGCTAGACCGGGCTGTCCGAGGCGTCGCGTTCGGCTTCGGCCACCGCCTCGGCGGTCACCTTCGTCGCGCCGAAAACGGTCGACATGGCCAGCAGGCTCATCACCGCGAACACCGTCGGCAGCCCGAAGCCCTGGGCGAGCAGCCCGCCCGCGAGCGCGCCCAGGGGCCGCGTGCCGTAGGCCACCAGGCGGTGGGAACTGTTGGCGCGCCCCAGAAGCCGGTCCGGCGTGATCCGCTGGCGCAGGGAGACCGTCGTGACGTTGGAGACGATGAGGCCGACACCGCCGGCGAAGAAGGCGGCGCCGATGAGCACCGGGTCGGTCGTCAACGCCGGCGCACCCAGCGACGCGGCGCCGAGGAAGAAGGCCAGGCCGATGGCGCGTGCCGGGCCCAGCACGCGCTCGGCCGGCTCGGCGACGAAGGATCCGGCGAGGCAGCCCGCGGCGATGAGGCTGAGCAGCCAGCCGTAGGCCGCCTCCGACAGCCCCATCGCCGAGGCCGGGCCCACCGCGTACAGCACGAGGACGGCCATGATCGCGCTGCTGGCGAAGTTGAAGACCCCCGTCATCACGGTGAACGTGCGCAGGATGCCGGTGCGCCACACGAACCGCAGTCCCTCGGCGATCTCCGTGCGCAGGTGCGGGCGCCGATCGGTGGTCGCCGCCCGGAACGAGCCGCGGACGGACAGGAGGACGACGACCGCTGCCACCCAGAGGACGATCGGCGTCGCCAGCGACAGTGCCGCCGCGGCGGCGACCAGCAGACCCGCTACCGGGGGACCGGCGAGTTCCAGCGCCGTCGTCTCGGCCGCGTACAGCCGGCTGTTCGCTCTCGGCAGCTTGTCGCGCCCGACCAGCTGCGGCACGATCGCCTGGGACGCGGTGTCGTAGCACGTTTCCGCGATCCCGGTGCCGAGCGCGGCGACGTACAGCAGCCAGATCGAACCGGCGTCGAGCAGCACGGCCGCCAGCAGCCCGGTGAGCAGGGTGGCGCGGACGGCGTTCGCGAGCAGCATCAGGGAGCGGCGGTCCCGGCGGTCGGCGATCGCGCCCGCCGGCAACGCGAAGACCAGCCACGGCAGCGTGAACGCGAGCGTCAGCCCGGCGACCAGGGGCGGCGATCGCGTGTAGCCGATCGCCAGCAGCGGCAGGGCGAACTTGAGGATCCCGTCCGCGAGGTTGGACAGCGCGGCCGACGTCCACAGCCGCCAGTACTTCCCGCCGAGCGGTGTCCGCATCGGTGGAGAATTTCACATCGATGGAGAAAAGTCCATCGGTCTGCACTAACCTTCGCTCATGGCCGAACCCGCAGATGCTTCCTCGTCGATGCCGCGACGCGAGGCCACGGTCAGCGAGGCCAAGGCCCTGGCGCACCCGCTGCGGCTGCGCATCCTGCGGCTGTGCTGGCAGGGCGAGCTGACCAACAAGCAGCTCGCCGACCGGCTGGGGCGCGATCCGGGGACCGTGCTGTACCACGTGCGCCAGCTGCTCGAGGCGGGCCTGCTCGAGCCGGCGCCCGTCCGCACCGGCGACAGCGGCGCGCTGGAGAAGCCCTACCGCGCGAAGGCGCGGTCGTGGTGGCTGGACGACCCGCCGAACACCGAGTTCGACGCCGCCCTGGCGCCCATCGAAGCCGTCCAGGACGAGCTGCGGGCGGCGGGCCCCGACTCGGTGCGCCTCTTCCTCCGCTTCGCCGTCCACCTGTCCGCCGAAGACGCGGCGGAGCTGCAGCGCGGCATCGTCGCGCTGGTCGAGCGGTACGTCTCGACCGACGACGAGCGGTCCGCCGAACCGGCCCACGGCGGGATGATCGTGCTGCACCGCCTGGCGGAGTAGCTCCTCACGCGACGGCGAGGTCCTCCGGCGGCGCCCACAGCGGCACCCCGTCCGCCCGTTCGGGATGCAGCCAGTGCTGCCGTGCGGCGACCTCCAGGGCCACGTCCAGGAACGCCCGGACGCTGTCCGGCTGCTCGCCCTGCCGCCACGCCAGCGACCACGGGTACACCGGCTGCAGCTCCAGCGGCCGGTACGCCGGGATCCCGAGCTCGGCGTACCGCCGGGCGTAGCTGGCGAACTCCAGCAGGTAAGCGCTGTCCGTGGCCCGGGTGAGGGCGGCTTGGCAGGTGTCGAACGTGCCCGGGTTGCCCAGCCAGCGCAGCGCCAGGCCGGTGTGCTGCTCCAGAGAACTCAGGTACCGGCCGTGGACGTTGTAGAGCGCCGTGCCGGGTGCGTCGGCGAAGACCTCGAGCGGCCGCTCGTGCACCGACACCGCCGGGCGGCGCGGATCGCCCGGGCGGCCGACGAGGCGGAACGGCTCCAGCCGCAGCAGCTGATGAAGAGCTTGGCCGCCGCGCGGCCGAAGTGCAGTTCGTCGGCGACGGTGACGAAGTACCGCACCAGCCGGAGGTCGAGGTCCACGCCGACGATGCCACCACGGCTATCGATCCGGGCTCAACAGGTCTTGGACGCGGTGGCCGCCCGTCGGGTTGGCTTCGGGGACAACCGGGACGAAACTGGAGGATCCGATGGCCGGACCGGGCACCCCCGTCGTGTTCATCCACGGGCTGTGGCTGCACGCCACGTCGTGGACCCCCTGGGCCGACCACTTCCGGGGGGCCGGGTACGCGCCCGTCGCGCCCGGCTGGCCGCACGAGCCGGAAACCGTCGAACTGGCCCGGGCGAACCCGGACGCCGTCGCGGACATCGGCATCGACGACGCCACCGAGCACTTCGCCTCGATCGTCGCCGGCCTCGAGCGGCCGCCGGTGCTCATCGGGCACTCCTTCGGCGGCCTGATCACCGAAAAGCTGCTGGGACAGGGGATCGGGCTCGCCGGCGTCGCCATCGACCCCGCGCAGATCAAAGGCGTCCTGCCGCTGCCGCTGGCCCAGCTGCGCGCGGGCCTGCCTGCACTGGGCAACCCGGCGAACCTCCACCGCGCGGTGTCGCTGACCGAAAAGGAGTTCCGGTTCGGCTTCGGCAACGCCCTGACCGACGAGGAATCGGCGGAGCTGTACCGGCGCTGGACGATCCCGTCGCCGGCCCGGCCGCTGTTCCAGGCCGCGGCCGCGAACTTCGTCCTGCACTCCCAGGCCGCGGTGGACACCCACCGCGCGGACCGCGGCCCGCTCCTGCTGATCTCCGGGACGGCGGACCACACCGTCCCGGACGTCGTCACCCGCTCGACCTTCAAGCAGTACCGGGATTCCACGGCGGTCACCGAGCTGAAGCAGTTCGAGGGCCGCGGCCACTCGCTCACCATCGACGGCGGCTGGCGCGAGGTCGCCGACGCCGTGCTCGCCTGGCTGCGCGAGCAGGGGATCTGAGCCCGTGGACCTGGGACTGGACGGCGCGGTCGCCGTCGTCACCGGAGCCAGCCGGGGCATCGGGCTGGCCGTCACCGAAACCCTCGTCGCGGAGGGCGCCCACGTCGTGGCGGGCGCGCGGGTCCCGGAGCCGGACCTCGACGCGCTCGTCCGGGCGGGGAAGGTGCCCGCGCTCGCCGTCGACCTCGGCACGGCGGACGGTCCCGGCCGGCTGGCCGAGCTGGCCGTGGCCGAGTTCGGCCGCATCGACGTCCTGGTCAACAACGTCGGCGCGGTCACGCCGAGGCCGAACGGCTTCCTGCTGGTCACCGACGACGAGTGGACGCGGTCGGTGACGCTGAACCTGCTGAGCGCGGTCCGGGCCACCCGGGCGGTGCTCCCCACGATGGTGACCGCCGGCCGGGGGAGCGTCGTCACGGTCGCCTCGGTCAACGCGGTCCTGCCCGACCCCGGCGTGATCGACTACAGCGCGGCGAAGGCGGCGCTGGTCAGCTTCACCAAATCGGTGTCGAAGGAATTCGGGCCACGCGGGATCCGCGTCAACACGATCACCCCGGGCCCGGTCGCGACGGACCTGTGGCTCGGCGCCGGTGGCGTGGCCGAAACCCTGGCCGCGACGACGGGAGCGAACCCGGACGCGGTCGCCGAGGAGGCGGCCGGGCACGCCGTCACCGGGCGGTTCACCCGGCCCGCGGAGGTGGCGAACCTGGTCGCGTTCCTGGCCAGCGACCGGGTGGCGGGCAACATCACCGGCGCGGCTTTCGCCATCGACGGCGGCTACGCCGCGGAAATCCACTGATCGTCCCGGTGCCGTCTGCCTGGCGCTTTTCCGGGGCTCGCGACCCCCGCCATCGGCCTGGTGCTCCTGTTCGTCACCTCGGGGAAGCGGATCCCGGCCAAGCCGCGGCGAGGTGCTGCCCCGGAAGGGGGTGTCCGGGAGTAGGCGCCGCGCGGGCGGGGTACTTCCCCGGACAAGTTCAGAAGGGAATCGCCATGGGAATCCTCGTCGCCCTGCTCGTCATCTGGGCCGTCCTGGTCGTGCTCGGCATCGTCGTCAAGGGGCTGTTCTGGCTGATCATCGTGGGCGCGGTGCTGTTCGTCGCGACCGGCGTGATCGGCTTCGTCAAGCGCGAAGCGCTCGGTCGCCGGCGCTGAGCAGGGGCGGTCCGCCGGCCGGCCATCTGTGGGGAACACCTACAATTGTGCCGGCCCGCGGCCGCCCCTATGCTCGCCCGCATGTCCGCCTCCCCGCTCGACCAGCCGCGGGCGCTGCTGCGCTGGCCCACCTACGTGATGGGCCGGCTGCACCGCCGCGGCGTCGGCCGGATCGACGCGGAGCTGGCCGGCCACGGGGTCGCCCTCCGCGACTACTACGTCCTGGTCTGCATCGGCGAGTCCGGCCTGCCGTCGCAGCAGCGCGTCGCCGACCGGCTCGGCCTGGACCGCAGTGACCTCGTGAAGGTGCTCGACCGGCTGGAGGCGGCGGGCTGGGTGTCGCGGGAGCGCGACACCGAGGATCGCCGCCGGCACGTCCTCACCCTCACCGAGCACGGCCGCGCCACGGTGGGCAAGGTCGAAGAGGTCTCGAACGCGGTGAACGGCGAGCTGCTCGCCCGGCTGAGCCCGGGTGAGCAGGAGACGTTGCACCGGTTGCTGCTGAAGGCGCTGGGGGCGCCGTCCGCCTGACGCGGACGCATTCCACTGAGCACAATGGACAGTACGATTCCGTGGTGCCGCGCACTGCCGGCATTGTCGGCGGCATTATCCGATTTGCCGTGATATCCTGATGGTGATCGGACCACTCGATGACCGACAATCCCACCCGGCCGGCGAGATCTGCCTTCGATCCGACCAATATCCCCGCTTTCCGGCGCCTTCCCTCGGCTTTGAGCCATATCCGGTGTGACGCACGAGCCCGCTGTTCCACGCGAGCGTGCGCGTGGACCGATGTGAAGGGGATGTCCATGACCGAAGCTGTTCTGGCCCAAACCGCCAACATCAACCCCGGCCTCGCCGCCATCGGCTACGGATTGGGGGCCATCGGCCCCGGAATCGGTGTCGGCCTGATCTTCGCGGCCGTCATCAATGGTACCGCACGTCAGCCGGAAGCGCGCGGGAAACTGCAGACGTTGGGGTATTCGACCTTCGTTCTGAGCGAAGTGCTCGCGTTGATCGGGGTCGTGGTGTATTTCATCGCGTCCAATCGGTGAATCCACCGCCCGCGCCCGGCGCACCCGCCCGGGCGCGGACGCTCGCCGCTGCGAAATCGGCTCCTCCCACTCGGTCGAGCCGCGGCAACCGTCGCGCCGGCCGCCTGGGGCGCGGGTCAGTCGGCCTGAGGGGTCTTCCAGGATTTGTCCTCGACCGTCTGGACCATGGTTCGCAGGCCGTTGGTGATCGTGGTGAGCCTTCCGCCGCTGATGCGGGCGACCACCTCGGCCTCGGCGGCGTTGAACCGCGGGTAGAGGTCCTCCATCAGGGCCAGGCCTTCGCTGGTGAGCACCAGGTGCACCAGCCGCCGGTCGGCGGCGTCGATCTCGCGGCGCAGCAGGCCGCGGCCCTCCAGGGTCTTGGCGACGCCGGTCAGCGTGCCCTTGGAGATCGCCGCGACGGTCGCCGCGTGCCGGGTTTCGAGGCCGTCGAAAATCCACACGCACCACAGCACGACGAAGCCCGTCCAGCTCAGGTCGTGCTCGCGCAGCACCGCGTTGGTGAGGTGGTTGCGGACGGCGTTGGCCGCGCGGTTCAGGCTCGACAGGGCCGCCGCGGCGGGCAGGTCGAGCGCCAGCTTGGCGACGTGCGCGGACATCGCCTTTTCGGTTTCGGCGAGGCCGTATCCGTCCGGCATGGCCCGATCGTACGGCCTCAAACGGACGGCAGCTGGGCCTGCCGCCGCCCGCTGTCCCAGGGTGACGCCGACCTGCCGCTGGGGTCGAAACGGGACCGCTGAGGTCGATCGCGGCCGCTGTGCGAGCATGCGGTGGTGGACAACCTGGCGGGCGCCACCGAAACGGCGGTCATCGTGCCGATCCCGGCGGCGGACGCGGTGGTCGGCGCCCATCGCCAGGCCTTGGACCACTCGGCGGTGTGGGGCGTGCCGGCCCACGTCACGGTCCTCTACCCGTTCCTCCCACCCGACAGGATGACCCCGGGGGTGGCCGGCGAGCTGACCGCCGCCGTGGCCGGGACCGGCGCCTTCGAGTGCGTGTTCTCCCGGGTCGCGTGGTTCGGGCAGGAGGTGCTCTGGCTGGCCCCCGACCCGCCCGAGCCCTTCCGGGCGCTCACCGAACGGGTGTGGCGCCGGTTCCCCGAATGCCCACCGTACGGCGGAGAACATCCCGACGTGATCCCGCACCTGACGATCGGCAGCACCCGCCGAGCCGGCACCGCCGCGCTGAGGAGGGCGGCCGCCGAGGTCGAAGCAAGCCTCCCGATCCGGGCCGGCATCGACCGGGTGCGCCTGATCGCCGGCACCACGAACGCGGGCTCGTGGCGCACGGTGGCCGACTTCGCGCTCTAGCTCGACTGCATCAGGATGAAGTCGCCGTGGCCGCCGTAGCCGAGGACGTCTTCGGCGTACTGGGTGCCGTTGAACGTCGGCAGCCACCAGCGGTGGCCGATCCGGACCAGCATCGGGTGCGGGATGTTGGTGCCGTAGGGCGCGTTCAGCGTGCCGAGCTTGCGCAGGCTCAGGTCGTACACCGGGTATTCGCGGGCGTCACCGTCGCTGGCGAACAGGTACCAGCGGCCGCCCACCCGCTGCAGGATCGTTCCCTCCGTCTGCTTCACCGACAAATCGGCACCCAGCAGCGTGAGCCCCTCGTCGTAGTCCGCGCCGCGCGGGGCCGCCGCCAGGGCCGGGTGGAACACGAAAGCCGGTTGCTGCGCCGGGCTTTCGACGAACGCGATGTGCCAGCGGCCGCCGATCTTCGTCAGGGCCGGGTCCCACGAACTGACCGTCGTCGGCAGCGGCAGCTGCTCGGTGGGCAGGACGTGCACGCCCGACAGCACGTCCTCGCGGGTGACCGTGTGGCGCACGTGGACGCCGTTGAACGAGAAATCGCCCCAGGAGCTCATCAGCAGGATGAAGCGGTCGCCGTCGCGGACGATCTGGCCGGCGTGGTCGCCGAGCACGACGCCGTCGCGCTCGAAGAACAGCGTCGCCACCTGCTCCAGCCGGGTGGGATCGGCCAGGTCGAGCGTCCACACCGCCCAGTGCGCCTGCTGGAAGAACCCGAGACCGGCGTTCGTCATGGTCAGGTAGAGCTTGCCGTGGCGGATGTAGGGGCGGCCGTCGGCGTACTGCACGACGTGCGGATCGCGGACGCCGGCCTGACCGAAGTACCCGGCCCGGACCCGGCCCAGCCGCGCGCGGCTGCCGTAGGCGTAGCCCAGCCGGCCCAGCACGGCGGGGTCGCGCAGGTCGATCCGGGCCCGGACCTGGTCGCGCTCGGTCAGCAGCGGCCGCCAGCCGGTGCCCCGGTCGGCCAGCACCGTGACCGCGTTCTCGTTGACCACCACGGCGAAGCCGAACGGCGCCCGCAGGTCCGCGGCCGCGGTCTTGACCACGGCGGTACCGGCGGCCGTGGTGATCTCGATCGCCGCCTGCCCTGCGGCGGCGTCGTAGCGGCCGAGCACCGAAACCCCGGCTCCGGCCAGCCCGGCGACGACGGGCGCGCGGTCGTCGAGCACCTGCACGGTCACCGTCCCGTACGGCGCCTTCGGCCGGATGCCGGTCCTGACGAGCGCGCCGGGCCGGGCGGGGGAGTCGAGCTGGACGAACTTGGGCGCGATCAGGTCGAACGGCCGGAACTGCTCGGTGACCGAGAACTTCAGGTCCAGTGGGCTTTCACCGGCCGCTTCGGTGGCGGCGGCCGGGCCGGCCGCCTCGGCGGTGCCGCCGAACAGGCTCGCGGTCACGCCGGTCACGCCCAGCGCGGTGAGGGCACGCAGAACGTCGCGTCGATCGAAGTCGGTCACCGTTGACCTCCGTGGTGGGGAGCGGGGGACCCCAGTTTGCAACGTGGCATGCAACGTGGCAACCGCCGTCGGGCCCCTTACTGCTCGACGAGGAACTCCAGCAGCCCGCCCGCCAGTTCCCCGGCCGGCGCCGCCCACTGCCGCCGCAGGGCGCGGAACAGGGCCGCCGCTCGCGTGCCCGGCCAGTCCGGCGGCAGCAGTGCCGGCGGCAGGACCGGGTCGCGGCGGATCAGCAGGAGCCACTCCGCGCCGAGGCGGATGCGGCACGTCAGCTCGTCGCCGAGGTCTCCGGGCGCGCTGCCGCCCCAGCGGCGGAGGAACTGCTCGTAACCGGCCGCGATCCGGGGCAGGTCCCAGGCCTCGCGGGCGATGCGCGCCGGGTCGGTCCACATGAACGGCTCGGCGCGGAACACCTCGGCGTGGTCGAGCAGGTCGAGCTCGGCCAGTGCCGGGGCGATGTCGGCGGCCGACGCCGAGACCCACAGCCCGCTGCGCAGCGGGCCGAACCCGAACCAGCCCAGCCGGGTGCGCAGGGCGTACCGATCCGCCCTGCGGGTTTCCGGTACCGAGAACGTCAGCAGCGTCCACCGGCCGTCCCAGTGCCGGTCGACGACGTCGCCGTCGAGCCTGCGCTGCCCGTCGCGCAGCACCGCCGTGCCGTGCGGGGTCAGGCCGAGGAACGCCTGCCGCCCGCGGCGGACCGTGTGGAGCAAGTCGCGGCGGCTCATCCGGCTCAGCGTGGCCCGGGTCGCGTGCTCGCCGACGCCGAGCCGGTCGAGCGTGGCGATGACCCCGCCGGTCGACACGGCGATCCCGCGGTCCAGCACGTGGTCGCCGAACAGCGTCAGCAGCAGGGCCTCCGGCCGCACGCCCGGCGCACCCTCGCCGTCCGCCCGGCCGGCCGCTTCGAGCATGGGTCCCTCGCCTGATTCTTCGCTGTTTCCACGACGATCAACAATCGTTTGTCCGGCATTTCGAGGATATCACCGAGTTCGAAAGTTTCGGTGTCCCGGAATGTTTGATGAATTGTTGACGGTCGTTCCGAATCTGCCTAACCTCAAGGCGCGAGGGGGGATCGCCGACCGGAGGTCACCGATGAGTGGATTCAGAACGGCGTTCGTGACCATGGCCAGTGCCCTGCTGATGGCCCTCACCACCGCCGTGGTCCCGGCCCCGGCGTCGGCCGCTTCGCTGGTGGAAGTGACCGGCTTCGGGAACAATCCAGGCGGGATGCGCATGCACGTCTACGTGCCGGACGCGCGGCCGGCCAACCCCGCGATCGTGGTCGCGATGCACGGCTGCGGCGGCTCGGGGCCCGGCTTCTACTCCGGGAGCGAATTCGCCTCGCTGGCCAACCGCTACGGGTTCCTCGTCATCTACCCCAGCGCCCAGCAGCAGGCCGGCTTCGGGAAGTGCTTCGACACCTGGTCCGACGCGGCGAAGCGCCGGGGCGGCGGCAGCGACCCGGTGTCGATCGTCTCGATGGTGACCTACGCCGAACAGCACTACGGCGGCGACCCGAACCGCGTCTTCGCCACCGGCTCGTCCTCCGGCGGCATGATGACCAACGAGATGCTCGCCCTCTACCCGGACGTGTTCAAGGCGGGCGCGGCGTTCATGGGCGTTCCCTTCGGCTGCTTCGCGAACGCCGCGGACTTCCCGCCGTGGAGCAGCAAGTGCACCGGCAACGGCGGCGCGAACCGCACGCCCCAGCAGTGGGGTGACGCGGTCCGGCAGGCCTACCCCGGCTACACCGGTTCCCGCCCGCGCGTCCAGCTGTGGCACGGCACCGCCGACACGCTCGTGCCCTATGCGCTGCTGCAGGAGGAAATCGAGCAGTGGACCGACGTCTTCGGCCTGAGCCAGACGCCGACGTCGTCGGACACCCCGCAGGCCGGGTGGAACCGCCGCCGCTACGCCGACAAGGTGGAGGCGTACAGCATCCAGGGCGCCGGGCACAGCCTGCCTTCGACCGGGATGGCCGCCGCCGCGATCGCCTTCTTCGGGCTGGGCGGGTGACCGCACCGGGGCCGGCGGGGCCGCACCCCGCCGGCCCGGTCGCGGAACGGCTCACCCGGGATGGTCGGCGGCCGGGAGGTGAACGACGACGTCCAGGCCGCCGGCCGGGCGAGCGGCGAGGGTGATCTCACCCCGGTGCGCGGCGACGATCGCGTCCACGATGGACAGTCCGAGGCCGGCACCGCGGCCGGTGTGGATCCGGGTGCCGTCGCCGCGGACGAACGGCTCCCGGAGCCGGTCGACGGCGTCCGGCGCGATCGGCGCACCGCTGTTCCCGATGCGCAGGAACGCCCGCCCGTCACCGCCGCCGGTGGCGACCTCGACGTGACCTCCGGAACGGTTGTGGCGGACGGCGTTGTCGACCAGGTTGCCGCACAGGCGTTCCAGCAGGACCGGTTCACCGCGGACCGGCGCCGGCCGCAGGTCGGCTCGCACGGGGAGCGCCACCCCGTCGAGGCTGCTCGCCACGATCTCGGCGAGGTCGACCCGGTCCCGGACGCCGGTGCCGGCCTGGCTGCGGGCCAGCGCCAGTAGCCCGTCGAGGGTGCGCCGGCTCTGCTCGACGGCGGTCCGGACGTCGGCGGCCATGGCCAGCAGTTCTTCGACGCCGGGCCGGCTGTCGAGGGTGACGTCGATGGCGGTGCGCATGGTGGTCAGCGGGGTCCGCAGCTCGTGGGCGGCGTTGGCGGTGAACAGGCGCTGGCTCACGAGCACCCGGTCGCGTTCGGCGACGCCGTCGGAGATGCGGTCGAGCATCCCGTTGACGGTGCCGGCCAGGGTGGCGAGCTCGTCGAGCGGCCGGGTGACCGGTATCCGCTCGGACAGGTTCTCCGCCGAGAGGCGTCGTGCGGTGGCGGAGATCGTGCGGATGGGGCGGAGCACGCGCCCGGCCACCAGCCACCCCACGACTGCGGCGAGGGCGGTCACCACCGCGAGCGCGATCGCGGCCTGGCCGACGAAATCGGTCAGGGTGACCGCGTTGATCGACGGCGGCAACGGCGGTATCCCGGCCGGCTCCGGCGACGGGCCGAGGGTGATGACCGATACCCGGTGGCCGCCGTCGCGGCGCAGCAGCAAGGAGGTCAAGGTGGTCAGGAGGGCGCCGGCGGCGAGGACCAGTGCGGCGTACAGGAGCGTGAGCCGGCTGCGGGCGGTCACGGGACGAGCCGGTAACCGGCACCCGGCACGGTCTCGATGGGCGGCGGGTCGCCGAGCTTGCGCCGCAACGTGCCGACGGTGATCCGGACCGCGTTGGTGAACGGGTCGGCGTGTTCGTCCCACACCTTGTCCAGCAACGTTTCCGCGCTCACCACCGCGCCGTCGGCGGCGAGCAGGTGCTCGAGCACGCCGAACTCCTTGGGTGTCAGGTGCAGGAGCCGGCCCGCGCGCTCCGCGGTGCGCCGTGCGGGATCGAACACCACGCCGGCGGCGCGCAGGACCGGCGGCATCGCGGGCGCGCTGCGGCGGGACAGGGCCCGTACCCGGGCGACGAGCTCGGAGAACGCGAACGGCTTGCCGAGGTAGTCGTCGGCGCCCAGCGTGAGCCCCGCGACCCGGTCCTCGACCGCGCCGGACGCGGTGAGCATCAGGATCCGCGCCGCCCCGTGCCCGGCGAGCTCGCGGCACACCGCGTCCCCGTGCACGACGGGCAGATCCCGGTCCAGGACGACGACGTCGTAGGGGGTGGCCACGCACTTGTCCAGCGCGGCGCGCCCGTCGAAGGCGACGTCGACGGCGAACCCGTGCTTGCGCAGGCCGGCCGCGACGTACTTGGCCAGCGGTTGCTCGTCCTCGACCAGTAGCACCCGCACCCGGGCAGTGTCCCGCGCGCGGCATATGGATCACGTATGGGCGGGCGATCGGCCCGCGATCGGCCGTGCTCGGTAGACCTCCGGCCATGACCACGACACGACGATCCGCACTGGGCATGCTCGGCGCTTCCGGTGCGTTGCTGGCCACCGGTGGCGTCGCCGGAGCGGCTTCCGGCCCCGCCGTCACCCCCACCTCCGTCGACGTGCGCGCGTTCGACCGGTTCGTGCGGGAACAGGCGGCCGTGGACGCGTTCTCCGGTAGCCTGCTGCTGGTCCACCGGGGACGGCCCGTGCTGGCCAGGTCCTACGGGCGGGCCAACGACGCTGCTCCCAACGGCCCGGACACCCTCTTCGCCATGGCCTCGGTGACGAAGCTGTTCACGGCGGTGGCCATCGCCCAGCTCGCGCAGGCCGGCCGGCTCGCCTACACCAGCACGCTGGGCACTTTCCTGAGCGGTTTCCCCGCCGGGATCGCCGACACCGTGGAAGTCCACCACCTCCTCACCCACACCTCCGGCCTCGGCGACACCTTCGCCATGCCGGGGTACCTGGCCGAAGCGCTCACCTGGACCGACGTCGACCAGGTGATGGACGGCACGACCGACTACATCCGCCGGAGTTCGCCGGAGTTCGCGCCGGGAGCCGGGTACCGCTACAGCAACGCCGCCTACCACTTGCTCGGCGCGATCGTGGCCGAGGTGTCCGGGCAGTCCTACTACGACTACGTGCGGGAGCACGTGTTCCGTCCGGCCGGCATGACCGCCACGGACTTCCGCACCAGGCCGCAGTGGCACACCGACCCCCGCATCGCCCACCCCTACGCGAAACAGCCGTCCGGCGAACGCGCCGACACGATCGACCAGCGGCTGTACGTCGGCACGCCGTCCGGGGACGCGTTCACGACATGTGCCGACATGGCCCGGTTCGCGGCTGCGCTGCAGGGTTCGAAGCTGCTCGACCGCGCCTTCACCGGGATCACCCTGAGCGGGAAGGTGCCCCTTCCGCCGCAGCCCGGCGGGCCGCCCGCGGGCCCGCACGCCGCCTTCCAGTGCTACGGCCCGATGACACTGCTCGTCGGCAACCAGTGGGTGACCGGCCACGGTGGCGGCGCCCCGGGCACGTCGACCGACTTCCAGCTGTACCCCGACACCGAGTGGGTGACGGTGATCCTGAGCAACTACGACTACGACGGCGGGCCCCCGCCGGTCGTGAAGAAGGCACGCGACATCATCACCGCGTGAACCGGCGCGCTCAGGCGGTGAGGACCTTCAGCGCGGCGGCGTGCACCCCGGGCGCGGCGGCGAGGTAGCCCTCGCTCGTCACTTCCCACGGCCCGCCCTCGAGGTCCGTGACCACGCCACCGGCTTCCTGGACCAGCAGGACGCCGGCGGCGTGGGACCGGACGTTGTCGAACTGCCAGTGCAGGTCCATCCGGCCCGCGGCGACCTGGGCGAGCTGGTGGGTCACCGGCACGGAGATCCGCACGTACAGCGCCGCTTCCGACATCGCGGTGAACGAGCGGCCCATCCGGTCGAGGAACGCGTACCCGTGTTGCGCCTGGCCGGTGCCCGCGAGGGCGCCGTCCAGCGCCGTCTTGGCGGACACCTGCAGCCGCTCACCGTTCAGGTGGGCGCCGCCGCCCTCGGTGGCGGTGAACATTTCGTCGAGCACCGGGAAGAAGAGCACGGCCAGCACCGGACGGCCGTCGCGGACGAGGCTCACGCCGACGTTCCAGTCGGGCATGCCGTGCACCGCGTTGACGTTGCCGCCCATGGGGTCGATGAGCCACCACTCGCCCGCGGGCAGCGGGCCGGACCCGTGTTCGTCGTCGAGCCAGCGCGCCTCCGGCCGGATTTCGGCCAGTGCGGGCCGGAGCACGCCGGCGACCGCGGAGTCGTTGTCGTCCAGGCTCTTCAGCAACTCGGGCAGGCCGGACGGGCGGGACGCGGGGGAGTAGCGCGCCAGCATCCGGGCCCCGGCGGCGCGGACGGCGGCGGTGGTGGCGGCGAGCAGATCCGGGGTCATGATTTCTCCTGTGGTTGTCTTGGGTTCGTGCAACTCGACTTGAACTTGCTCACGGTGCTCGATGCGCTGCTCGAAGAGGGCAGCGTGATGGGCGCGGCCGAGCGGCTGCACCTGTCGTCCCCGGCGGTCAGCCGCACCCTCGGCCGGCTCCGCGCGGTGACCGGCGACGACATCCTGGTCCGCACCGGCCACACGATGGTTCCGACGCCGTACGCGGTGGCCGTCCGCGAAGACGTGCACCGGCTGATCCGGCGGGCGCGGGAGGTCCTGCAGCCGGCCCGCGAGCTGAACCTCGGCGAGCTGGACCGCACGTTCACGATCCAGTGCCACGACGCGCTCGCGACGTCGGTCGTCCCGGCAGTGGCCGGCCGGCTCCAGGACCGGGCGCCCGGCGTGCGGCTGCGCGTGCTGGCCGAGCACTCCGCCGACACCGACGACCTGCGGCACGGCCGCGTCGACGTCGAACTCGGCGGTGCCCGCCCGCAGTCGCCCGAGTTCCGGTCGGAGGTGCTCGGCCACGATCCCCTGGTGGTGGCGATGCGCCGGGGGCACCCGGCGGCCGAGGGCCTCGACCTGCGGGAGTTCGCCGCGCACCCGCACGTGCTGGTCTCCCGCCGCGGCCGGCTCACGGCCCCGATCGACGACGTGCTGGCCGCCGAAGGCCTGCGCCGCCGGGTGATCGCGTCGGTGGCCACGCTCGCGACGGCACTGCAGCTGGCGGCGCGCAGTGACGCGCTGGTCAGCTGCACGGCGGTGCTCAGCCGTCCGCTGATCGACGCGTTCGGGCTGATCACCCGCCCGCTCCCGGCCGAGTCACCGGAGGCGGAGATCTGCTGCACGTGGCACCAGCGCTACGATTCCGACCCGGCCCACGCCTGGCTCCGCGACCAGGTCCGGGCGGCCCTGACCGAGATCACCACCGGCCCCTGACGTTCCGGTCCCGCTCGAGGCGAGGGTGTCACTCGGGGAGGGGGAGGGCGATCGTGCCCGGGAAGCGCGGGGTTTCGGCCTCGTCGAGCATCGCCGCGGCGACCGTCGCCCGGCTGATCACCGCGGCGAGGTCCAGTGGTGGCCCGGCCTCCAGGCCCACCGTGCGCCGGCCCGGGCTTTCCGGGCCGTCGCTCAGCAACCCCGCGTGGAACACCGTGCCGCCGGCGGCGAGGATCGTCGCGTCGGCCTCGACCTTGTCGCCGAGCCGGTCGCCCAGCAGCTTCGCGAGCGCCCCGGCCGCTTCCCCGGCCACCGGCGCCGACTTGCCCGTGCCGTAGGCGCCGAGCCAGATGATCCGCGACGGCCCGGCCGCGACCACCACCTTGGCGCCCGCCGCCAGCACCCCCGCCCGGTCCGTGCCGAGTCCGGAAAGGACGGTCGAGCCGGCGAGGGCGAGGCTCGCCGGGTCCTCGACGTCCCCCGCCACCTTGTGCACCCGGGCCGACGGGGGAACGTCGATGCGCCGGGGATCCCGGGCGATCGCGGTGACGGTGTGCCCGCGCCGCAGGGCTTCCCGGGTGAGCGCGAGTCCGGTCCGGCCGGACGCCGCGAGGACGGTGAGGTTCATGCCGACCACGCTAGGGACGCGGCGGATTGACTACAAATGCCAGTTCGGAAAGGGATGATTTACCGTGACGCAAGGGGGCGGCCGTCGTGGAAGGCGGCCGCCCCCATGCCTCAGCGGCGGTCCGAGCCGGTGAGCGGCGCCGGGGTGTAGCGGAGGTAGCGGCCCGGGGCGCCGAGGGCGGCCGCGGCCGCGTTGAGGCGTTCCGGCCGGAGGTCGGGCCAGTGGCCGGTGGTGATGCGGGACTCCAGGGCGTGCAACGCCGCCAGTGTCTCCGACGGCTGGAAGGCGCAGTGCCCGGCCGCGCCCACGTAGGCCTGGCGCAGCAACGAGTCCCGCCCGGCCGCGCGCACCCGGTGGGCGTACCAGTTCTCCTGCTCGACCGGGACCAGGTGGTCCGCGGTGGTGTGGATGGCCAGCGAGGGGACGCGCAGCCGTCCGGTCGCCGTCGACGTGCGGGCCAGCGTGCCGACGGCCTGCGGGTCGGCCGTGACGTCCGCGTGGCGGGTCAGCTCGGCCAGGTCGGCGTCAAGGTCGAGGCCCGCGGTGCGGTACAGCGCCCGGACCTGCCGCGCCAGTGGGCTGCCGGACAGCAGGGCGCGGTAGTCGACGCCGGCGTTGAAGGCGCTGTTGCCGCCGGCCGCCAGCTCGATCTGGTAACGCCCGGGCACCACGAACCCGAGCACGAACTGGGCGAGGGCCTGCTGCTGTTGCTCTTCCTGGCCCGCGTAGTCGGCGGGCCCGGGCGGGTTGTCCCCGGTCAGCCACGGCGGCATGTTCATCAGCGCGGCACCGAGGGCGATCCGCGCCCGGCCGGCCGCGGTGCCCTGGCCGTCGGTGACGATCTTCGTCAAAGCCGCGCCGGCCGCGCTCGCTTCCTCGGCGCTCGTGTAGCGCACGAGCTTCACCGGCCGGGCGGGGGCGAGCAGGCGGGACAACGCGTATTCGCCGTCGAGCTGGTAGTTGTTGAGGTTGAGCGCTCCCGCGACCAGGCCGCACGTGGTCAGCGCGCCGTCGAGCCGCCGGTTGCCGGACTCGGCCTCCAGTGCGCTGACCAGCCCGCCCATCGACGTGCCCCACGCGATGGTGCGGCGGGGCTCGCCGATCTTCCGCACGAGCTGGTCGAGCGAAGCGAACTGGTCCCGCGGTGCGGAGGCGAGCGCCCACAGCGACGGCCCGCTGTAGGACGAGCCGATCAGGGCGTAACCCGCCGCGAGCAGGGCCTGGCCGGTCGGCTCGTCGGGCGCGTCGCGTGCTTCGAGGGGGCCGAAGCCGTGGCTGTAGAGGATGACGGTCCCGTTCCAGGAGGCCGGGACGTCCGCCACCCAGCTCGCGCCGTCGGGCAGCTGCCCGGTGTAGTGCGCGGGAGTGGCGGCCTGCGCCGTGCTTCCCGTGGTGAGGCCGAACGCGGTCAGCGTCGTCGCGACGAGGGCGCCGACCCGGCGCAGCCACCGGCTCATCGGAGTCCTTCCCGTTGGGCGGCCGCGGGCACACCCGGCTCGGGGGCGAGGTCGCGGCGGTGGGTCTCCCGCAGCGCCAGCACGCAGACGGCGGAGAGGAGGCAGAACGCGGCGATGGTCCACGACACCGGGGTGGTCGAACCGCCGCCGTTGGCGCGCTGGAGCTCGGCGAAGATCAGCGGGGCGAACCCGGCGCCGAGCCCGGCCAGCTGGTACCCCAGCGACGCGCCGGTGTACCGGCTTTCGGTGTCGAACAGCTCCGAGTACAGCGCGGCCAGCGGCCCGTACATCATCGGGTGGATCACGCCCTGGCCGAGCACCAGCGCCAGGACCAGCAGGAAGCCGCTGCCGCTGCGGACCATCGGGAAGAGCAGGAACCCGAACACCGCCATCGCGGCCACCCCGGCCAGGACGACCGGGCGGCGGCCGATCCGGTCCGAAAGCGCCGACCACAGCAGGATGCCCGCCACCGCGCACGCCGAGGACAGCGTGAGCGCGTTGAGCACGTCCTGCCGCGGGTGGCCGTGCTGGACGCTGTAGGCGAGCACGAAGGTGGTCAGCGTGGCCTGGACGACGAACGCGGCGAGCCCGACGCCGACACTGAGCGCCAGCACGCGCGGGTGGTCCCGCAGCACGGCGACCAGCGGCAGCCGCCGCCGTTCTTCCTTGCGGGTCGCCAGGAACGCCGGCGTCTCGTCGACCCGGGAGCGCACGAACAGGCCGATCGCGAGCAGGACGATGCTGAGCAGGAACGGGATGCGCCAGCCCCAGGCGAGGAAGTCGGCCTCGGAGGTGAGCCCGGCGGTGGCGGACATGACCAGCGTCGACACGACCATGCCGCTCGGCGCGCCGGCATTGGTGAAGCCGGCCCACAGGCCGCGGCGGGACCGCGCGTGTTCGGCGGACATCAGCACCGCGCCGCCCCACTCGCCGCCGACCGCGATGCCCTGGACGACGCGGAGCAGGACCAGCCCGATCGGGGCGACCGGGCCGATCTGGTCGTAACCGGGGAGCAGGCCGATGAGGAAGCTCGCGACGCCCATCAGGGTCATGGTCAGCACGAGCATCCGCTTGCGGCCCAGTCGGTCGCCGAAGTGGCCGAAGATCAGGCCGCCGAGCGGGCGGGCGAGGTAGCCGGTGGTGAACGTGCCGAAGCTGGCGACCGTGGCCAGCGCCGGGTCGAGCTCGGCGAAGAAGACCTTGCCGAAGACCACCGCGCTCGCCGTGGCGTAGAGGAGGAAGTCGTAGTACTCGATGAGACTGCCGAGGAAGCTCGACGCGACCGCTCTGCGGAGCTGAGTGCTCATGGGGTTCACCCTCGTCTTCGGGGGCGGGGCACTGCGGGAGGGGCAGGTTCGTCCGGGGTGGACGACGGGGGAGCGGGCCCCAACGTTAGTCAGGGGCATGACGGCCGTCAACATTCTGCACAACATCAAGTGGCGGGTGTCCGGGTTACGCTGGCGCGCGTGACGTCATCCGCCGAGACCGGCTCCGGGCCCCGCCCGAAGTCCGTCATGCTCACGTTCCTGGGCATCCACCTGCTCGACCGGGCGAGCGCGATCTACTCGGGCAGCGTGATCGACGTGTTCGGCCGCGTCGGCGTCTCGGAGGAGGCGGTCCGCTCGACGCTGACCCGGATGGCGGGCAGCGGGTTGCTGACCCGCCACCGGCACGGGCGGAAGGTCTACTTCGGTCTCAGCGAGCGCCTCGCGACGGTCCTCGAGGACGGCCGTCGGCGGATCTGGGAGACCGGCGCGGTCAACCGGTCGGAGGACGGCGGCTGGACGCTGGTCGGCTTTTCCCTGCCCGACACCCGCCGCGGCGACCGGCACGACCTGCGCCGCCAGCTGACCTGGGCGGGTTTCGGCCTGCTGCAGAACGGCTTGTGGGTCGCCCCCGGCGTCCGGGACGTCGCGGCCATCGTCGAGCAGCTCGGCCTCGACGGGCACGTCACGGTGTTCACGGCGCACCCGGCGAAGCCCACCGAAGCGGCCGAGCTCGTCCGCAAAGCCTTCGACACGGCCACGATCGCCTCGCGCTACCACGACTTCATGGACAAGTGGGACGGCGGGAAGCCGGCGTTCCCGGACGACTTGACCCGGCAGCTGATGCTGCACTCGGACTGGCTGCACGTCGTCCGCCGCGACCCGCACCTGCCGGCCGGGCACCTGCCGCGCGACTGGCCCGCGATCGAGGCCGAGACGCTGTTCCGCAAGCTGGACGCGGACTTCCGCGAGGGCGCGGACCGGCTCGCCGCCGAGACGCTCGAGCTGTTGCCGACCGCGGCTCAGCCCGCCGGGTAGGCGTGCAGGCCCCGGCCGGTCTTGCGGCCCAGCCTGCCGGAGCCGACGAGCTCGGTCAGCAGCGGGCACGGGCGGTACATCGGCACGGGCCGAGTGACACCTCGGCGTTCGACTCCGGCGTCCGGTTGCTGCGGACCCGCTGGGACCGACACGACGGCCCACGAGCTGTGAAGCCGGGGCGGGCGGTGGCCGCCCGCCCCGGGTGGTTCAGCGGATCACCGCCGGCAGGGGTTGCCCGCCGGGTGCGCGGCGGTGCCGTGCACGTCGGCCTGGGACTCCGCGAGCACGATCTTCGCCAGCGGGGTCTCCAGTGAAACGGCCTGCTGCTTCACGACGCCGTTCGCGATGGTCTGGCCGTTCAGCTTCAGCGAGCCGATGACCAGCGCGATGGTCAGCGGCGCCGAACCCACCGTGACCGAGACGCCGTTGATCTTGAGCGACGCCACGCTCGAGCTGCCGCTCAGCACCGGGGCGAGCCCGCCCGGGGACGGCTGGCAGGTCGCCGCCGCCTGGGACTGGATCACGCCCAGTTCGATGGTCAGCCCGACCGTGCTGATCACCGTCTTGTCGATCCTGGCCGCCGCCTGCGCGTGGTCACCGGCCGCCGGAGCCGCCGACTGGTTGTCGGGAGCCAGGTCGGTCGAGGACGTCAGCGCGTGCGTCTCCACCTTGATCAGGCCGGCGTTGAGCGTCGCGTCGAGGACGCTCTTGCTGTCGTCGGCGCAGGGCAGGTTCGCCGGGTTGGCCACGGCGGCGGTGACGCCGATGACGTTCGCGGCGGTGCCGGTGCAGGAGAACACGCCGTCGCGGTCGTCGTCGACGATCGTGCCGACCCCGGTCGGGTCGACCAGCCCGGCGCCGACCGGAGCCGAGAGCGTCACGGTGAACGTCTCGTCCGGCTCGTCGACGGTGTCCGGGTTGACCAGCACGGTCACCGGCTTGGTCGTCTCGCCGGGCGCGAAGGTCACGTCACCGCTCGCCGCCTGGTAGTCGGCCGGTGCGGTCGCGGTGCCGTTCGCGGTGGCGTAGTGGACCGTCACCGGGTTCGGGCTCGCGCCGCCGAGCAGCGACACGGTGAACGTCGCCGGCACCGGCGCGCCGCCGGAGCCTTCGTTCACCGTGACGTCGTTGATGCTCAGGCCGAGCACGCGCACGGTCGTCGTCTCGACGAACCCGCGGGACACGCCGTCGACGAGGTAGTCGACCGTGCAGTGGTAGGTGCCGGGCGCGGCGTCGGCCGCGGCGGCGACGGTCTCGGTGAACGTCGCGACGTCCCCGCTGGGCACCTTGACGCTCGCCGGGTCGTTGGTGAGGGTCAGCTGCGGGTCGCAGTCGGTGACCTTCGGCGTCACCGTGACCTCGATGGACTTGATGCCTTCGAGGATGGCCTGCGACACCTGGTCCGACGGCACGTTGTTCAGCAGCACACCGCCGGTGGCCGTGGCGATGGCGCTCGCCTGGCCGTCGGCGTCCAGGTTGCCGACGTTGACCGCGACCACGCGGACCTTCGCCGCCTTGAGCGCGTCGATGGTCTGGGTCAGGCTGTGCCCGCCGCTGGGGTCGTGCGACGGCGCGTCGCCGAACCACGCGATGATGCGTGTGCCGTCCGGGCGGTAGGTGACCGCGCCGGTGGCCAGCTCGTAGAGCGCGTTGAGGTCGGCCTCCGGGAAGTCACCGCCGCCGGACGCGGCCCACTGGTTGATCCCGGCCTGCACCGCGGCGGTGTCGCCGGTGATGCCCTGGTTGACCTTGAAGGGCACGGAGTCGGTGAAGTCCTTGTACTCGGCGACGCCGAACTGGGCGGTCGGCTGCGCGGCGAGCACGTCCCCGGTGATGGCACCGGCGTTGGTGCGGACGTTGGCGATCGCGCCGGCCATGCTGCCGGTGGTGTCGGCGAGGAGCACGAGGTCGGGGTTCGGGGGGACGGGGGAAGTGGTGACGTGCTTGGTGACGGTCGTGCTCTGCCCGGCGGAGAGCGTGAGGTCGACGGTGGCCGGATCGACTCCCGGCGGCGCCGCGGCCGCGACGGCGGCCGGGGTGAGCAAGGCGCTGACCGTGGTCAGCGCGACGAACAAGGATCTCCGCGACATGGACTTCCTTTCCGAAGCCGGATTACTGCGGGTTGCCTCGGGAAGACGGAAAAGCCGGGAATTCGTTAGCGAGCCGGGGAAACGTCACTCGGAGCGCCCTGTGTCAAGGCGCTCAACGGGTCACGGCTTCCGGTTCGGCCTACGGGGACGAAGGTTCCACTGCGCCGGAGTATCGAAGATCGCCGGATGGGATTCACTCGATCCAGCGACGGAGAGGGGGTCGAGCGGCACGATGGGTGGGGGCCGTTGGCCGGAATCCGGCCGGATTTCACAGCGTGGGCCGCGAATTTCCGCCCGGATGTCGTAACGAGGAAGGGCTCAGCGGTCCGGCCGGCTCGCTTGGCCGAGGTCGGCGAGCACCGCGCGGGCGGCCCGGGTGCCGGACGCGAGGGCGCCCTGGAGCGAGCTCGTGTCCCGGTGGTCGCCGCACACGTACAGCCGCTCGCCCAGCCGCACGTCACGCCGGAGTTCGTGCGGTGGTGGCATCGCCGGAAGCCCGTGGACGATCTCGTACCGGGCGACCAGCGGCCACCGCGTCGCGTCGGTGCGGTACATCCGGCCCAGCGCCCGGCGCACTTCGTCTTCCGGCAGCGCCGTCAGGGCCGAAGCGCTCACGAGCGCGGCCCCCGGTGGGGCGTACGTCGGGCACACCTCGCTGACCACACTCGTGTTCACCACCGGACCGCCGCGTGCGTCGATCACGATCACCGGTTCGCGCAGCGGTGACTGCGGTGGGGCGAAGTACCACGTCGTCCCGCTGTTCCAGCGCGGCTCCGCGACACCGGTGAGCCGGGCGGCCGTGGAGCCGTCGGTGGCGACGACGACCGCGCGGGCCGTCCACGCCTCGCCGTCCGCCGTGCGGACCCGGCCCGCGCGGACCTCCTCGACCGGCGTGCCCAGGCGGACGGCCGACGTCGGCAAGGCCCGGGCGAGCTGCCTCGGGAGCTCGCCCATGCCCAGCGCCGGCAGCGACGGCGCCGACCGCAGGAAACTGCGCCACACCAGCTGGAAGAACCGGGACGACGTGCTCAGCTCCGGTTCCAGGAACACCCCGGACAGGAACGGCCGGAACACGGTTTCCACGGCCCGCGACGACACCCCCGCACGGCGCAGTTCGCCGGCGGTCGTGCGGTCTTCGCGGTCGATGACCGCCTGGACCGGTCCCGCCGCGACCCGGGCGGAGAGCGTGCCGAGCGCGGCCAGGTCCTTCGCCGACAGGTAACGCCGGGCCGCGATGTCGCGCAGGGCCTTGGGCGTGTCCAGCGGGTTGCCCAGCAGCGAGACGCGGTCGTCGTCGGCCACCCGGACCGCGCGCCAGAACCGGCCGAGGTCGAGGGCGTCGACGTCCACCAGCCGCCGGATCGCCGGGTAGGCCGGGTTGAGGATCTGGAACCCGCGGTCGAGGCGGAAGCCGTCGACGACGTCGGTGCGCACGCGGCCGCCGACGTCGTCCGAGGCCTCCAGCACGACGCAGGGCACCCCGGCCCGGTGCAGCGTGACGGCGGCGGCCAGCCCGGCGAGCCCGGCGCCGGCGATGACGACTTCGGGCATCCCGGTCACCGGCCGAAGTACTTCGTCGCGGCGAGCCGGTTCAGCAGGCCGATCCGGCCGCGGTTGGGGACCGAGCGCAGCGGGTGCCCGGCGAGTCCCCACCCCGCCAGGAGCGCGTTGGCCGCGGCCCAGCCGGTCGCGGCCGCCCGTTCCATCAGCGCCACCGGGAGGTCGATCCGCACGCCGTCGCCGGCCAGAACCAGCGCCGGGTCCGGCGTGACGACCTTCGGACGGCTTGCGAAGTCGCCGAGCCCGAACAGCGGGCAGTCCTCGCGCCACAGGGAGATCGACGCGGTGACCCGTGCGCCCAGGGTTTCGGGGTAGATCGAGTGCAACCGGTCGTCGACGGCCTTCACCAGCGTCTCCCGGTCGTCGGTGGTGGCCGCGTAGGCGTGCAGTTCCACGACCGAGCCGCCGGTGCGGGCCGCCCACCGCCGTGCCTCGCCCTCGTAGCGGTTGAGCAGGCTGATGTTGTCCAGCGGCGGCACGCTCCCGGTGCCCAGGAACGCCGGCCGGGTGGCTTCGACGGGCCGGTCGAGCCACAGGCGGCGGACCAGGAACGGCGGTGCCGTGCGCAAGCCGGCCACGGCCGCCCGCCAGTCCGGCGTGCCGAGGCTCGGCGACGCGGCGACGATCTCGCGCAGTCCCCGCACGTCACAGGCGAGCACGACGGTGTCGAACTGCCCGGTCTCGTGCGCCGTCGTGACCGCGAACCCGCCGGAAGTGCGCTCGAGGGCCGCGACCGGGGTGCCGGTCCGGATCGCCACCCGGCGGTCGGCCAGGTACCCGGCGAGGGGCTCCCACAGCGCCTGCGGGAACGGCTCGGCAGGCACGTCGAACACGAGACCTTCGCTGGAGCCGAGGAAGTACAGGTGGAACATGGTCGCCAGCTCCGCCGCGGACAGTTCGCGCGGATCGGCGAAGAAGCTGCGCGAGAACACCTCGAACGCCAGGTGCTTGGCCGCTTCCGGGAAGTTGATCGCGTCGAGGAAGCTCGCCGCGTCGGTGGTGTCGAGCCGGTGGTAGGTCTCCGGGACGCTGACCGTCGCCAGCGGCAGGGCACCGCGGCCGTTGATGCGCACCAGATCGCGCGGGGTGAAGGTCGGGCTGCGCCAGGCGAACGCCAGCGCGTTCCACGGCGGCGTCCGGGGGAGACCCGCGAAGGTGTCCGTGCGGCCCTGGGCGTCCAGCAGCGGGTAGTCGGCCAGCGGGGTCAGCCGGTCGAGCCGGGGATCGGTGCGCATGAGCAGTGACCGCAGGTTGTAGTACTGGCGGAAGAAGGCGTGGAAACCGCGGCTCATGGTGACGCCGGTGCCGTCCGGCAGCCGGTCCGCCCAGCCGCCGACCCGCCCGCCGAGGTGGTCGTCGCGTTCGAAGAGCGTCACCGTGACACCCCGCTCGGCCAGCCCGGTGGCCGCGGTGAGGCCGGCGATGCCGCCGCCGATCACCGCCGCGGTCGGGCGGTGGCCCAGCAGGGCGGCGTCGGCCAGGCCGGGCGGGGCCGGCCGCGTCTCGATCCGGGGATCGGTGCCGAGGGGGCGGGTCACGGGTGCTCCTGCGGGTTGGTGCCCAGGACGGTGTGGACGATGCCGTTCTGCCAGCCGGGCATCGAGGCGGTGCGGACGTCGGTGAACCCGGCGTCGGCGAGCCGGCCGGCGAGCGCGGCGATCCCGTCGAATTCCAGGACGCTGCGGCGCAGGTGGCGGTAGAGGGTCGCGTCGCCGGTGGTGACCTTCCCGAGCGGGATGATCACGCCCGCGCAGACGGCGTTCCACACCCACCGGGCGCGCCGCGAGTCGTGGACGGAGTACTCGTGGACCGCGATCCGGCCGCCGGGACGCAGCAGGCCGCGCAGCCGCCGCAGCTGCCGGGTCGGCTCGGTGAGGTTGCGCAGCAGGTACGCCGCCAGGATAGCGTCGAACGGGCCCGAGATGCCGTCGAGGTCCTCGACCGGCGTGTGGACGAAGGTGACGCCTTCGGGCCAGTCCTTCGCCCGGGCCTGGGCGAGCATCTCCCCGGAGGCGTCGAACGCGGTGACCTCCGCCCCGGGGGCGGCGGACACCAGCGCCGCCGTCGACGCGCCGGTGCCGCAGCCGGCGTCGAGCAGCCGCAGGCCCGTCCCGTCCGGCGGCAGTCCGAGCCGCCGGGCCGACAGCCGGAGGTGCTCGTGGTACCCCGGGTTGGCGCCGACCAGCTTGTCGTACCACCGCGCTTCGGTGTCGAAGGCCGACGGCACCGCACCGCGGGGGAGACCGTCCTTCGCCATCGCGTTCATGCGCGCTCCTCCCGTGCCGCGGATCGTTCCCACACCAGCAGTACCGCGGTCACCAGCGCGAAGCCGAAGAGGAAGTCTTCGACCGGGATGTCCCACGGGAAGCGCCGGCCGCTGATGTGCTGCGGGGCGTAGCGCACGATCGGGTCGGAGAGCTTGGTCAGCCAGCCGTCGACCGGGATCTGGAACGCGGTCACGATGACGATCGTGATCCAGTAGGCGGGCCGGCGGAACAACCCCGTGCGCAGCAGGAACAGCTCGGCCAGCACGACCGCGGCCACCGCGGCGACCGCCGGCACGGTGTAGCCCCACGGGATCACCGGCGGGCCTCCTGCCTGCCGACCCTGCTGCCGAGCCGCCGGAGCACCGCGAGGGTGAGCTGGACGATCTCGTAGGTCAGCACCCCGCAGATGGGGATCACCACGAAGAACAGGATTTCCTCCAGCGGCACGGCGAAGGGCGCGCGGATCCCGGTGACGTGCTCGGGCGCGTAGTCCCAGACGCCGCCGGCGATCGCCAGCGCGTCCCAGACGAGGAACACGAGCGCGACCGGCAGCACCGCGCGCGCCAGCCGCCGGGGCTGCCGGTAGACGCGCGCCCCGGCGATCTCCAGTGGCAGCGTGACCAGGACGCACGCGGCCAGCACGACGAGGTATTCGGCCTTGCCCACGTCAGCCCACCGCCATCGGCAGCGACGGCGCCGGGTGCCGCCGCCGGGCCCACTGCGTCCGCGCGACCGCCCCGCACGCCACCGCGAGCCGCTGCCCGCGGGACACCGCCGCGCGCCCGGCGAAGACGTCGTGGCCGGCGTCCTCGATCCGGTCGAGGATGCCGCCGTACAACCGCGCCGCGGTGGCCACGCACGGGCGCGAGACCGGGTGCAGCATGGCGATGCCCGGTGCGGCCTCGGCGTAGACGTCGCGGGTGACGGCGATCTGGTTGCGGATCGCCGCCCGGACCGGCTGGTCGGCCCGGCCTTCCTTGGCGCACCACTCGAGCCGGTCGCGGTCGACGCCGTGCGCGGCGAGTTCGTCGGACGGCAGGTAGACGCGGCCGCGGTCCAGGTCCTCGGCGACGTCACGCAGGAAGTTGGTGAGCTGGAAGGCTTTCCCGAGCGCGGCGGCCCGAGGCTCGGCCTCCTCGCGCGGGGCGACCGTGCCGAGCACCGGCAGCACCTGGAGGCCGATCACCTCGGCCGAGCCGTGCACGTAGGTGTCGAGCTCCTCGCGGGTGGCGTAGCTGTCGACGGTGAGGTCCATCCGCATCGACGTGAAGAACGCCTCGAAGTACGCCTTGGCGAGGGTGTACCGGGCGGCCGTGTCGATCACCGCGGTCAGCAGCGGGTCGTCGCTCCAGCCGGCGTCGAGGTCGGTGAGGAAGCGCTTCTCGACCTCGTGCAGGCGCGTGTCGAGCGTTTCGGGGGTGGCGTCGGCGTCCGGTTCGTCGACGATGTCGTCGAGCCACCGCGCGAAGCCGTAGAGCGCGTGGATCGCCGGCCGCTGCGCCGGGGTCAGCAACCGCGTCGCGAGGAAGTAGGTGCGGCCGTGCCGGGCGTTGAGCTCGCGGCACCAGGTGTAGGCCGCGCGCAGGCCCGGTTCGCGGATGCCGGCGGCGTCGAGTTCGCGTCGGGTCATCGGGTCCCTCCGGTGAGCCGGTCGGCAGCCAGTCTGCCGGAGACGAGCACGGTCGGCACGCCCACGCCGGGCACGGTGGCGCCGCCGGCCAGGACGACGTTGTCCGTCCCGCGGGGCAGGTTCCGCGGCCGGAACGGCCCGGTCTGCCCGAAGGAGTGGGCGTAGCTGAACGGCGTCCCGGCGACCAGGCCGCGGGCGGCCCACTCGGCCGGGCCGATGACGTGGGTGAAGTCCGGGGTGAAGCCGGGGAGCAGCCGGGCCCGGGCCACGTCGAGGACTTCTTCGGCGTAGGCGCCGGTGTCGGCGGCCCAGTCGGCGGGGCCGCGGTCGAGGTTGGGCACCGGGGCGAGGACGGAGTAGAGCTGGCGCCCGGGCGGGGCGAGCCCGGGATCGGTCGCGGTCGGCCGGGTGATCAGCAGCGACGGGTCGCTCATCCGCCTGCCCTGGGTGATGAGCTCGTCGAAGGTCGACCGCCACCCGTGCCCGAAGGAGATGGTGTGGTGCGCGACTTCGGCGTCCGTCGCGGGACCGCCGGCGTGCACGACCAGCGCGGACGGCGCGGCCCGCAGCGGCACCGGCCGCCTCGGCTGCCGTCCGAGCAGGCGGTAGCTCTCGGGCAGTTCGGTGGTGAGCACGACGGCGTCACAGGGATGGCGGACCCCGGCGGCGGTGCGGACGGCGGTGACGCGGGACCCGGCCCGTTCGAGTTCGCTGACGGCGTCGCCGTACTCGAACTTGACCCCGGCGTCGGCCGCGACGCGGGCGAGCGCCCGCGGCAGGGCCGCGATGCCGCCGGGCGGGAAGTACACCCCGCCGACGGTGTCCATGTAGGAGATCACGGCGTACAGGGCCAGCGCGCGCATCGGCGATTCGCCCGCGTAGAGGGCCTGGAAGGTGAACACGCGCTTGAGCCGCTCGTCCTTGAGGAACCGGCCGACCTGGCCGTCGAGCCGCCGGAAGCCGCCGAGGGCGACCAGCCGGGCCAGCTCGGGCCCGAGCATGCCGAGCGGGGAGTCGATGTTCGCGTCGATGAACCGGCCGAACTCGGCCTGGTAGAGCCGGGTCAGCCACGCGCGCAGCCGGGTGTAGCCCGCGGCTTCGGCCGGCCCGGCGAAGTGGCGGACCGCATCGGTCATCGCGGCCGCGTCGGTGTGCACGGGCAGCGTGCTGCCGTCGGCGAACCGGGCGACGTAGGCGGGATCGAGCCGGGTCAGCGGCAGCTCGGCGGCGAGCTCGGCCCCGACGGCGGCGAAGGTGTCGCTCAGGATCGACGGCATGGTCAGCACGGTGGGGCCGGTGTCGAGCAGGTAGCCGGGCCGCTCGACGCGCCCGGCACGGCCGCCGGGGCCGGGATCACGCTCCACGACGGTGACTTCCCGCCCTCGTCCGGCAAGGTGCAGGGCGGCGGCCAGGCCGGCCAGCCCGGCGCCCACGACGACGACGCGATTCACCGGTCCGGGCACGGTCTTCATCGGTCGCGCTCCGTGCACCGGGCCGCCAGCGCCGCGAGCAGCTCGCCGGCGTGGTGCGGGACCACCGCCGGGTCGATCGCCGCCAGTGCTTTGTCCGCGCGTTCGCGGATCAGCTCGCCCATGCGGTCGCGCGCTCCGGTGGCCTCGATGAGTTCCCGCCAGCGCGCGACCGCCTCGTCGTCCACGGTGTCGAGCTCGATCAGTTCGGCGAACTCGGCCTGCCGTCGCCGGTCGGCCATCGCCGCGGCGAGCACGACCACGCTGGAGGCCTTGCGTTCGCGCAGGTCCTGCCCGGCCGGCTTGCCCGTGACGGCCGGGTCGCCGAACACGCCCAGCAGGTCGTCGCGGAGCTGGAACGCCTCGCCCACCAGCCCGCCGAACTCGCCCAGCCCGGCCAGCAGCTCCGGGCCGCAGCCGGCCAGTGCGGCGCCGAACTCCAGCGGCCGCCGGACCGTGTAGTTGCCGGACTTGCGGCGCAGGACGTCGAGCAGGGTGTCCCAGCTGGGCAGCGCCCGCGCGTCGTTCACCAGGTCGGCGAGCTGGCCGACGGCCAGTTCGGCCCGCATCGCGTCGTAGTGCGGCCAGCCCCGCGCCAGCTGGTCGGCCGCCAGCCCGCTTTCGCGCAGCATCTGCTCGGACCAGACGAGGAAGAGGTCGCCGAACAGGATCGCGGCGGACTCGCCGAACCGCGGCGCCGAGCCCGCCCAGCCCTGCTCCTCGTGCCAGCGGGCGAACCGGGTGTGCAGCGCGGTGCGGCCCCGGCGCAGTGTCGAGCCGTCCATCACGTCGTCCTGGACGAGGGCGAAGCAGTGCAGCAGTTCGAGCGCGGCGGCCGCGCGGATCGCGGCGTCGGATTCCGGTTGCCCGCACCGCCACCCCACGTACGCGAAAAGCGGGCGGAGACATTTTCCGCCCGCCACGAAATCCGGGACCGCGGTTTCCGCGAGCGCTCCTTCGCTGCGTCCGGAAAAGTGCTCCCGCGCCCGCGCGTTCACGAATCCGTGGGCCTCGGCGAGGCAGCGGCGGCCCAGCGCGTCCAGCCGCTCGGAGGGCGCGTGAGGTGGCCGAGCGGCCACCCCCGTCGTCATGGTCGCGGTCATCCGGCGCCCTCCCACTGTCAGCCTATTCGATTCGCAACCGTTTCACATGTGGTGTAGCTTGTCTACTTGAACGCGGTGCACGCTGGTCAGCTCCGTAGGACCCTCGGGTTCGCTCGTCGTGTCTCGAGCGGTCTGGATCGATGGTGCATCGGAAGTGACCTCCCCGTGGCCGGGTGGCGATGCCACACGCCGTCCCGGCGGGCCCGCTGTCCCACCCCTCGGGCGCGGGCCCCCCACCCGGCGGCGCCTGCCCACACCCGGGCGCCGCCGGGTGTTATTCATGCCTGCGCATGCCCCTTTTCGGTCGGCTTAAACTCCGGTTTTCGCAGTGTTCGGAAAAATCGAGACCGAGGACGGCGTGGCTTTCGCGGCCGGTCTATTCTGCCTGCGTGATGGTTTCGCGGACTGCCGCATTCACCCGTCTCCCCTTCGCCCCGCCCGCAGTGACCGCCTGGCTCTGCGCCGCGGCGGCGGTGCTCTGCCAGATCCTCTACTCGGTGACCGAACCCGGCGGCCGCACGCCGCTGACAGTGCTCACGGTGTTGTGCTTCGCGGCGGCCTCCCTCGCCGACGCCTGGTTCCGCTGCGGCGCCCGCGCGGCCGTCACGCTGGCCGCCGTCGCGGGCGGCGGCGGGCTGCTGGCCGAGGTGACCGGCCTGCACACGGGATTTCCGTTCGGGCGGTACGAGTACACCGGCGTGCTGGGCTGGCCCGTCGCCGGCGTGCCGGGCATCGTCCCGCTCGCCTGGCTGATGATGGCGTGGCCGGCCTTGCTGGCCGGGCGCGCGCTGGCCGTGAAGCCGGCCGGGGTGGTGGCGGTGGCGGCGTGCGCGCTGGCGGCCTGGGACGTCTTCCTCGATCCGCAGATGGTGGACGAGGGGTACTGGACGTGGGCCTCGCCCGAGCCGTCGTTACCGCTGGTGCACGGCATCCCGCTGACGAACTTCGCGGGCTGGCTGCTGGTCGCCGTCCTCATCCAGGCGGCGCTGCACCGCTGGGTGCCGCGGCCGCCGGACCCGATCCCGGGCCCGGCCGCCGGTCCGGCGCCGTCGCTGTACCTGTGGACGTGGTTTTCGTCGGTGTGGGCGCACTTCGCGTTCTTCGGACGGCCGTGGGTGGCCGTCGCCGGCGGCGTGCTCATGGGCGCGGTGGCCGTACCCTTCGCGATCCGGCTGGGGAGGGGATTCCGATGGGCTCGCGTGTCCGCGTGATCGTGCGCGCCGCGGCGGTGGCGGCGATCGCCGCGGCCGCGCACGCGGCGTACAACGCCCGGATCGTCCGGGCGCCGCGCGAGGGACCGGCCCGATGCCGCGAAGCCGTGTCGATCCTGCTGCCGCTGCGCGACGAGGCCGGCCGCGTCGCCCCGGCGCTGCGGTCCCTGCTCGCGCAGCGCGGTCTCGACGACGCCGAAATCCTGGTGCTGGACGACTGTTCCGGTGACGGGACGGCGGAGGTCGTCCGCCGGATCGCCGGGTCACGGGTCACGCTGCTGACCGGTGTCGAGCCGCCGCCGGGAACGCTGGGCAAACCGCACGCGTGCCACCAGCTCGCCCAGCGGGCGCGGGGGAGCGTGCTGGTCTGCGTCGACGCGGACGTCGTGCTGGCGCCCGACGCCGTCGCGGCCGCGGTTTCCCTGCTGCGCGAGGCGGATCTGGACGCGGTGTCGCCGTTCCCGCGCCAGCACGCCGAGGGGTTCGGCGCCCGGCTGGTGCAGCCGCTGCTGCAGTGGTCGTGGCTCGTGCTGCTGCCGCTGCGGCTCGCCGAAAGGTCGCCGCGGCCCTCGCTGGCCGCGGCGAACGGCCAGTTCTTCGTCATCGACGCCGCGATGCTGCGCAAGTGCGGTGGTTTCGCGGCGGTCGCGGGCGAGGTGCTGGACGACATCGCCCTGATGCGCGCGGTGAAGCGCGCGGGCGGCCGCGGGGTGGTCGCCGACGGCAGCCGGATCGCGGAGTGCCGGATGTACGAGACGTGGCCCCAGCTGCGCGACGGCTACACGAAATCCCTCTGGTCGGCGACCGGTCCGCCCCCTGCGGCGGCGGCGATCGCCGCGGTGTTCTTGATCGTGTGGGTGCTCCCGGCCGTGGCGGCACTGGGCGGTTCGCGCGCCGGCCTGGCCGGGTACGCGGCCGGGGTCGCCGGACGCGTGGTGGCGGCCCGGCGAACCGGCGGGCGGGTGTGGCCGGACAGCTTGGCGCACCCGGCATCGGTGCTCGCGTTGACGGCCCTGATCAGCCGGTCCTGGTGGGCGCGAGCCACCGGGCGGTTGACGTGGAAGGGCCGTTCGGTGCCGGGCGGGGGTGCGGCGTGAGTGCCGTGACGGCGGGTGGAGGTGGTCTGGCCGGCGGTCCGGCGGCGACAGCCAAGCGCCACCAGATCCAGCCCGGAGCATCCGCATGAGCCGGGTCATCGTGGTGGGTGGCGGCATGGGCGGCCTCGCGTCCGCGGCCCGGCTCGCCGCGGCCGGGCACCCGGTCACCGTGCTGGAACGGTCGGCGTCGTGCGGGGGCAAGCTCGGCACCTACACCCGGGACGGCTTCACCTTCGACACCGGGCCCTCGCTGCTCACCCTGCCTTCCGTCTACCGCGAACTCTTCGCCGCCACCGGCGCGGACCTCGACGAGCTCGTCGACATCGTGCCGGTCGACCCGGCCTGCCGCTACCGGTTCGCCGACGGCACCGAACTGGCCGTCCCGCACGAGCGCTCGGCGGTGCCCGAAGCGCTCGAAGCAGCCTTCGGCGGCGGTGCCGGCGCGGAGTGGCGCGCGCTGATGCGCGACGCGGAGCGGCTCTGGGGCCTGGTCGGCGAACCCGTGCTGCGCCGTCCGCTGCACGGGACCCGGGACCTGCTCAGGCACGCCGGCGGAGTCCGGGACCTGATGGCGATCGCGCCGTGGCGCACCCTTCGCGGGATCGGGCGCCGCCGGCTGAGTGATCCGCGCGCCCGGATGCTGCTGGACCGCTACGCCACCTACACCGGCTCGGACCCGCGGCGGCTGCCCGCCGTGCTGAGCGTCGTCCCGTTCGTGGAGCAGGAGTTCGGCGCCTGGCACGTCCGCGGTGGCCTGCGCCGGCTCGCGGATGCGCTGGTGGACCGGCTCGCCGCCCTCGGCGCCGAGGTCCGGACGGGCGCCGAGGTCACCGCGATCGAGACCGGACCGGCGGGTGTCCGCGGCGTCCGGCTGGCGGACGGCGAGCGGCTCGCCGCGTCGGCCGTCGTGGCCAACGCCGACGCGGCCCACGTCTACGGCGACCTGCTCGACGACCCCCGCACCCGACGGCCGCGGCGGGCGCTGCGGCGGACACAGCCGTCGCTGGCCGGGTTCGTCCTGCTGCTCGCCTTGCGCGGCACGACGCCCGACCCCAGCCACCACCGCGTGCTCTTCCCGGCCCGCTACGACGCCGAATTCGACGCGATCTTCGGCCGCGCGCCGCGCCCGGTCGGCGACCCGGCGGTCTACGTTTGCGCGCCCGACGACCCGCAGTTGCACCCGCCGGGCTGCGAGGCCTGGTTCGTGCTGGTCAACACCCCGCGCCACGACCCGCCGTCCGGGGTCGACTGGACGGCGCCGGGGTTGGCGGAGGACTACGCGGACCGGGTGCTCGAGCTCCTCGCGGCCCGCGGGCTGGACGTGCGGAACCGGCTGCTGTGGCGCGAAATCCGCACGCCGGCGGACTTGGCGCGCGACGCGGGCGCGCCCGGCGGCGCGATCTACGGTTCCTCGTCGAACGGCCCGCGCGCGGCCCTGCTGCGCCCGGCGAACGCGACGCCGGTGCCGGGGTTGTACCTCGCGAGCGGGTCGGCGCACCCCGGGGGCGGGCTGCCGCTGGTGGCGATGTCGGCGGAGATCGTGGCGCGGCTGGTCGGGCCGCCCCCGCGCCGCCGGGACCAGCCGGGTACGGCACCGGGCACGGACGCCGTGAATGACTCATTCCTGACGTCCGGTGCAGTGAACGAGTCATTCACTGCACCGACGTCAGCCGCGCTCCCCGCCCCGCCCGAACGCCCGCACGACACCCACCCAGAGCTGGGCCAAGCCGATGAGTGACAACCCCGTCCCCAGCACCACGCAGGTCGTGCCCCACGGCCAGCCCGTCCACGGTGTCCCGGCCGGAGCCAGTGCCGCCCCGGTCACCGCCACCGCCGGCACGATCAGCCGCGTCGGGCGCTCCGCCACGGTGATCGCGCCCGGGCCGCGCAGGCCCGCCGCCTGCGCCCGGGCCCGGACGTACTCGTGCAGCAGGAGCACCACCGCCATCGCCGCGCACCACCCCGCCGGCGCCCCCAGCACGAGCAGCACCGCCACGAAACACAGTTCCGTCAGGCGGTCCGCGGCCGCGTCGAGCACCGCGCCGAGCGGGCGGGCGCGGCCGGTGCGCAGCGCCACCGCGCCGTCCAGGCCGTCGAACACCCCGGTCGCCACGATCGCCGCGACCGCGAGCCACCGCGCGTCACCGGCCGGCGAAGCGGCCCAGACGGCGGCCAGCGCGCTGAGCACTCCGCACCCGGTGAGCACGTCGGGCGGCACGCCCAGCACCGGACGGGCCAGCAGGTGGATCGCCCGCAGCCAGCCGACGGCGAGCGCGCTGCCCGACGCGTCGTGCGCGTGCGCCCGCGACCAGCCGGCCACCCCGTCGTCCTCCTCGAGCTCCGGAGGGCCGTCGTGAGCGCCCGGGAGGTGGCCCGCCGGGCGCGCGTCGTCCTGCGGGACGCCGCCCGGGAACTCCGCGGCCGCGACTTGTCTCTGTGGGCCGCCGGTGTCACGTTCTTCTCCGTGCCGGCCGTCGTCCCGCTGGTGCTCGTCGCCCTGCGGGGTGCCGCGGTCCTCGGGTCGCCCGAGTTCGTCCGGCACGGCGTCGCCCGCTGGGCGGACGCGCTGCCGCCCGGACACGGGCCGGGAGCGGCGCTCGAAGCCCTCGCCACGGCCGCGCTCGGCACGCCGTGGACCGCGCTGCTCGTCACCCTGCTCCCGGCCACCTTCTACGGCGAAGGCCTGCTGCGCGGCCTCGTCCAGGTCGCCGGGCAGCCCGCCGGGGCCCTCGTCGGCTGGCGGGGACGGCTGATGTTCGTGCCCGTCCTCGTGCTCGGCCCGACCCTGGCGATCGCCCCGCTGGCCACCGCCGACGCGGTGGCCGGTTACTACACCCGCGGCGGCTGGGCGACGTTCTGGGGCATCACGCTGTCGTTCCACATCGACTGGCTGATCATCGCCGTGGTCACCGCGATCGTGTTCGCCGGCGGCGCCCCGCGCGGCGTGCGCCGCGGGCCGCTGGTGGTGGGCGCGTTCGCCGTGGCGGCCGTGCTCGCCGGGTTCTTCCACGGGTTCCTCCTGTTCCTGGCCATCCCGCTGGACTGGAGTGTGCCGTTCGGCGGCCTTGCGGCGGTCGGTGCGGTGTCGGCGTTGATCCTCTGGCTCTACCTGCTCCACGTGCTGCTCCTGTTCGGCTACCGGCTGACCCTCAGCGCCGAACGCACCCGCCTGGGCGCGGCGGGGATCGATGCGGAACCGAGCCGGGGTGGTACCCGGTCCCCGTGAAACAACGCGCCCGCCGAATAAACTGTGATCCGGGTCACGAAAATGCTCCTCTGTGGGTGGTTCCCGGGTGCGGGGAGTTCCGGACGGGCGCCGGATGCCGTATCCGTTGAAGCGGACACAGCCGTCGCGGCTGTTCCGCCGGGGCGGCACCGCGTGGTGACCGCGCCGGTGGACGTCCCTGGCGTGTGGGAACGTGGTGCGGATGGACGTCGACGCGGTGAGTGGCCGGGACGAGCCCCGGGCCGGGGGCTCGTGGACGCCCGGAAAGGTCGCCGAGCTGCTCGGCGTCTCGCCGGTGACGCTGCGCACCTGGGCCGCGCGCTACGGGGTCGGCCCCACGCTGCGCGACGACGGGCGGCACCGGCGGTACACCGACGCCGACGTCCGGCGGCTGCAGTACATGCAGCGGCTGATCGACCGGGGCATGCGGGCCAGGGAAGCCGCCGCCGCGGCGTTCTCCCCGGCCGGCGAGGCGGTCCCCGAGATTTCCCCCGGACAGCGGGCCGAAGAGCTGGAACGCGCCGCGGAGGACCTCGAATTCGCGTCGCTGGCCGCGCTGCTCGACGAAACGCTGGACGCGCTCGGCCCGGCCGCGGCGTGGACCGAGGTGCTCGTCCCGGTGCTGCACCACCTCGGCGGCCGCTGGCTGCGCGGCGACGTCTGCTTCGACGCCGAATGGGCGCTGACCGGCGAGATCTCCCTGGCGCTGCAGCGTTACGGCGCCGGCTTCGCGAACACCCCGCCCGGCCGGGTGGTGCTGCTGGCCTGCTGCCCGCAGGAGCGGCACAGCCTGCCGATGGAGGTGCTGCGCGCCGCCATGGTGGAGGTCGGCATCCCGGCGGTCCACCTGGGGCAGATGGTGCCCGCCGAGACGACGGTCGCCGTCGCGGCCAAGCTCGATCCGGTCGTCGTGTTCCTGTGGTCGATGTCCGCCGGCACCGCCGACGACCTGCTGGCCCGGCGGCTGCGGCGGCGTGGCTTCGACGTCGCCACGGCGGGCCCGGGCTGGGAGAACCTGATCGAGCGGGACGTCCCCTGGGTCAACGACCTGGCCGCCGCCCTCGAGCTGGCCACCGAACGCCTGAAGGCGTGAACCCGCGCCCGGCACCCGCGAAAGCGTTGCGCAATCGCTCCACATGCCCGAGGATGACTCGCGTGCCGGCCTCCTCGGCCGGCGGTGGCAGGCGGGAGCGCGTCCGGTGGACCTCAAGCGGCAGGTGATCGAGCGCTGGCCGGCGCGGTGGCCGGTGCAGCCGTTCCGCGAGCCGGCGTGGGCGCGCCAGGAGCCCACTTACGCCGACTGCAGTCCCGCGCTGATCGAGGCCGCGGTCAAGCGGGCGGGCGCCCGCCCGTCGGGCAACTGGTTCGTCTTCGCCGCGGCCCGGGAAATCCGCGCCGACCGGCCGTTCGGGGTGCGGGTGGGCGGCCGCGAGCTGGTCGCGTGGCGCGGGCCGGACGGCGCGCTGCTCGTCGGCCCCGGCGCGTGCCCCCATCTCGGCGCGCCCCTCGAGCAGGCGCGCGTGCACTGCGGTGAGCTGGTCTGCCGGTGGCACGGCCTGCGCGTCGGCGCGGGCCGTCCGGGCTGGACGGCGCTGCCGTCCCACGACGACGGCGTGCTCGCCTGGGTCCGCCTGGACCGGATCGGCGGCGAACCGCCCACCGAGCGGCCGATCGTGCCGGTCCGCCCGGCCGGGACCACGGTCGACGCCGTGGCGACGCTGACCGGGACCTGCGAGCCGGAAGACGTCGTCGCCAACCGCCTCGACCCGTGGCACGGCGCCTGGTTCCACCCGTACTCGTTCGCGCGGCTGCGCGTGCTGTCGGCGCCGCAGGGCGTCGACGTCGCCGAGGCCGACGACCGGTTCGTCGTCGAGGTGACGTTCCGGCTGGCCGGGAAGATCGGTGTCCCGGTGGTCGCCGAGTTCACCTGCCCGGGCCCCCGCACGGTGCTGATGACCATTGTGGAC
The DNA here is from genome assembly GCF_014654205.1 of Amycolatopsis bullii. Lineage (GTDB taxonomy): Bacteria > Actinomycetota > Actinomycetes > Mycobacteriales > Pseudonocardiaceae > Amycolatopsis > Amycolatopsis plumensis. The sequence continues at coordinate 45,641 of NZ_BNAW01000021.1, read as the reverse complement.
GGTGAGGGCACGGGCAGCGTGGTGGAAACGCACGCGACCCCGCTCGGCCCCGGTCCCGACGGCCGCCCGCGCACGGCCGTGATCGAGGCGACGATCGCCGCGTCGGACCGGCCCGGTTTCGCGAAGGCGGCCGGCCTGGCGCCGGTGCTGCGGCCGCTCATGCGGCGCGCGGCCGAACGGTTGTGGCGCGACGATCTCGCGTATGCCGAGCGAAGGTACGCGTTGCGCGAAGAGCGCCGCTGACCGGAGGCGGCCGCCCTCAGTCCTTGACCGCGCCCGCCGCCAGCCCGGTGCGCCAGAAGCGCTGCAGCGCCAGGAAAGCCAGGATCAGCGGGATGATCGACAGCAGCGAGCCGGTGACCACGATGGCCTTCAGGTCCGGGTCCCGCGTGATCTGCGTGTTGAGGGTGTAGAGCCCGAGGGTCACCGGGTACAGCCGGTCGCTGGTCAGCATCACCAGCGGCAGCAGGAAGTTGTTCCAGATCGCGACGAACTGGAACAGGAAGATCGTGATCAGCGCCGGGGCCATCAGGCGCAGGCTGACGGTGTAGAACATGCGCACGTCGTCGGCGCCGTCGATGCGGCCCGCTTCCAGGAGCTCGTCCGGCACCGACGCCGCGGCGTAGACCCGGGCCAGGTAGACCCCGAACGGGCTGATCGTGCTCGGCAGCAGCACCGACCACACCGTGTTCGTCATCCCGGCGCCCGCCAGCATCAGGAACAGCGGCACGGCGAGCGCAGTCGGCGGGACCAGGACCCCGGCGAGGATCGCGGAGAACGTCAGCCCCCGCCCGCGGAAGGTGAACTTCGCCAGTGCGTAGCCCGCCATCGCCGACAGCAGCGTGGCCGCCGCGGCACCCACCACCGAGTACAGCGCGCTGTTGGCCAGCCACCGCAGGTAGAGGCCGTCACCGAAGGTCACGGTGTCGTGCAGGTTCTGGCCGAGGTGGTTGCCGGAGAACCAGAGGCCGAACGTCGTCGACAGGTCGGACGCGGACTTCGTGGCGGAGATCGCCAGCCAGGCCACCGGCAGCAGGAAGTACACCGCGGCGACGAACATCGCCGTGGTCACCACGGCGGAAGAACGGGTGGTCACAGGGCGGCCCTCGCGCGGGTGATCCGGAAGAACAGCCACGACAGGACCGCGATGAGCAGGGTGACGAGCACGCTCATCGCGGCGCCGAGGCCGTGGTTCTGGGCGGAAATCTGGGCGTAGGCGGCCATCGACGGCGTGTAGGACGACGAGACCGCGCTCGAAACGCCCGCCATGACCTGCGGCTCGGTGAACAGCTGGAAGGTGCCGATGATGGAGAACACCCCGGTCAGCACCAGCGACGGCGCGATGACCGGCACCTTGATCCGCCACGCGATCGTCCAGCCGGACGCGCCGTCGAGCCGGGCCGCTTCGTAGAGCTGGGGCGGGATCGCCTGCAGCGACGAATAGAGGATCAGCATGTTGTAGCCGGTGAACGTCCAGGTGACGATGTTCGCGATCGAGTACAGGATCACGTTGCCGGACAACAGGTCCGGGTGGATCCCGGCCGGGTCGAGCAGCTGGTTGACCGGCGAGAGGTTGGGGGCGTAGAAGAAGCCCCACATCACCGCGGCGATCACGCCCGGCACCGCGTACGGCAGGAAGAACGCCAGCCGGAAGAACCGCCGGAACCGTACGACCGCCGAGTCCAGGGCCAGCGCCAGCACCAGCGCGAGGCCGAGCATGACCGGGATCTGGATGACCCCGAACAGCAGCACCCGGCCGACCGAGCCGACGAACCCGGCGTCGCCCAGTGCCGCGGTGTAGTTGCCCAGACCGGCGAACACCTCGACGGGACGGCCGTAGGTCGAGGTCCGGGTGACGGCGGAGAAGCTCTTCACCACGGCCACCACGATCGGGGCGACGTAGAACACCGCGAACCCGAGCAGGAACGGGGTGAGCAGCAGCCACGCCGCGCGGGCGCTGCCGCTCGCCCGCCGCCGGCGCGCCACCCGGGGGCGGGGCGGGGCGCCGGCGACGGTCTGGGACGCTGCGACAACCATCGTCGTCCCTACTTCGCCACGGGGATGGACTGGCGTTGCAGATCGGTGATCGTCGCCGCGCCGGCTTCGGTGAGCGCCTTGCCGAGCGTCCCGTTTCCGGCGAGCGCGGCGCCGAACCCGTCGCGGACGTGGGCGTAGGTCTGTTCCATCGACGGTCCCCAGGTGAAGTCCTGGCTCACGCCCTTGCCCGCCTCGCGGAACACCGCGTCGACGTCCTGGCCGCCGAAGAACTGCGTGTTCTCGGGAGACGCCTTCGCCGACTCCTGGGCGGCGACGGTGGCCGGGTAGATGCCGCCCTGGGCGGTCAGGATGGCCAGGGCCTGCGGATCGGTGTTGAGCCACAGGGCGAACTGCGCCGCTTCGGCCGGGTGCTTGGTCCCGGCGAACACCGCGGTCGTCGAGCCACCCCAGTTGCCGGAGCGCTGCCCGCCCTTCGTCCACTGCGGCAGCGGCGCCACGGCCCACTTCCCGGCGGTCGACGGCGCGGCCTTGGCGATCGTGCCGACGCCCCAGACGGCGCCGGTCCAGGTGGCGATCTGGCCGGAGTCCAGTGCCTTGTTCCAGGATTCGGAGAAGCCCTGGTAGTTCGAAACCAAGCCCTGCGAAAGCAGGTTCTGCCAGTAGTCGGCGACCTTGGTGGACGCGGGGTCGGTGAGGTTCACCTTCCACTGCTGGCCGTCCTGGGTGAACCAGTGCCCGCCCGCCTGCCACACCAGGCCCGCGAACCAGTTGACGTCCTTCTGCGGGAAATGCGTGATCGTCAGGTTCGGGTCCGCGGCGTGCAGGGTCTTCGCGGCCTGCGCGTACTCGTCCCAGGTCGTCGGCACCGGCACCTGGTACTTCTCGAACAGGTCCTTGCGGTAGAACAAGCCCATCGGGCCGGTGTCCTGCGGGATGGCGAAGACGCCGTCACCGCCGACCGAGGCCTGCGCCCACGTCCAGTCCACGAACTTGGACTTGGCGTCCGCGACGCCGGGGCAGGCCGAGATGTCGCGCAGGCCCTGCTGGACGCGGAAACCGGGCAGCGAGTCGAACTCGACCTGCCCGAGGTCCGGCGCCTGGTTCGCCTTCAGCGCGGTGAACATCTTGTTGTAGGTGCCCTGGTTGCCCTGCGGCGTCTGCTCGACGGTGACGTGGATGTCGGGGTGCCCCTGGTTCCACAGGGCGACGGCCTGGTCGATGCCGGGCAGCCAGGACCAGAACGACAGCTCGACCTTGCCGCCCGAGGGCGCGCAGCCGGCCGCGGCGGGGGCGGCCGAGTCGGCGCTGCCGCAGCCCGCCAGGGCGAGCGAGGCGGCGGCCAGGACGGCGCCCCACCGGCGGAGCCGTTTCGTCGGGGAAGGGGTACGCGTCATTGCGTTCGGTCCTTTCGCGGGGCAGCTGCAGCTCGGCGCAGGAGTTCGGGAACGTTCCCGGGAATGTTCCCGGCCGTCGCACTCGGGGAGTATGCGCACCTCGGCGTGACCCCGTCAAGGGCGGCTGTCGACGGATTCGCCTCAGGCGGTCGCGCGGGTGATCAGCGAAACCGGCAGCGAGATGCGGTCGGCGGTGTCCGCCAGCAGGGCGCGGACCAGGGCCTGACCGTGGTCGTACTTGTCGATCCGGACCGTGCTGAGCGGCGGGTTCAGGTACGCCGACATCTCCAGGTCGTCGAAGCCGACCACCGCGCAGTCCCGCGGCACCGCGCCGCCGCGGGCGAGCACCGCCTGGACCGCCCCGATGCCCATCAGGTCGTTGAACGCGAAGATGCCGTTGACCTCGGGCCACTCCGACAGCAGCTGCCGAGCGGCTTCCGTGCCGCCCGGGATGGTCGGCGGTCCCTGGACGATCCGCGCCGACACGTCACCGAAGCCCAGCGCCGCGCAGGCGGTGACGAAGGCCAGCCGCCGCTCGTCGACCGCGACGCCGACCGAGCTGTCCAGCATGCCGAGGCAGGCGTCCGGCCGTCGCGCGAGCAGCTCGACGGCCGCCGCGGTGCCGGTCGCGAAGTCGTTGCACACCGAAGCCGCCGTCTCCGCCGGCAGCTCCCGGTCGGCGACCACCAGCGGAACCGAGCGCGCGTAATCCGCCAGGACGTCGTCGGGCATGCCGTAGAAGAAGCCGACGACCCCGCGCGCCGAGCGGGCCAGCGCGTCCTCGACGGCGTCGCGTTCCCGGCCCGGGTCGGCGTCGGTGTTGTACAGCACGACGCTGCAGCCGGCGGCCTCCGCCGCGTCGTACACCCCGCGCGCCACGGCCGGGTAGAACGGGTTCGCGATGTCGGAGACGATCAGGGCGATGACGTCCGACCGCTGGGTGCGCATCCCCTTCGCCAGCGCGCTCGGCCGGTAGCCGAGCCGGGTCGCCGCCGCCAGCACGCGCTCGCGGGTGTCCGGGGCGATCTCCGGCAGATCGCGCAGGGCCCGCGAAACCGTCTGCCGCCCGACGCCGGCCTCCCGGGCCACGTCCTCGATCGTCACGCGCTTGACGCGCGGCAGCCGCCCGCGTTCGGTCACGCCGTCACCTCCCTCCGGGTAAGACGCCGAGCCTAAGGGGTCAGCGCCCGGCGCCACTGGCCGGTGACGCTCCGGCGCAGTGCCTCGGTGTCGACGCTGCCCGGATCGAGCAGCCGCTGCAGCGCGATCCCGCGCAGCTGCCCGACGACGGCGGTCGCGACCTCGCCGGGGGCGACGCTCGCCTCGATGCTGCCGTCCGCGATCCCGGCCTCGACGTCTTCGCGCAGGTCGGCGCGGAAGGCGGCGTCCCGCTCGCGGAAGATCGGAGCCAGCTCGGGCTGGGTGGCGGATTCCGCCCACAGCAGCAGGAAAGCCTGGTTGAACACGCCGGTCCGGCCGAGCTCGCCGAGGTAGCCGTCGATCAGCCGCAGCAGGCGATCGAGCCCGGGTGGCCGGTCTTCCAGGCCGGGGACGAACCCCGCCTGCGTGGCCCGCGCGAGCCGTTCGACCAGCGCCTGCTTGCCGCCGAAGTGGTGGGTGACGATGCCACGGCTGTACCCGGCGCGTTCCCCGACGCGGGCGAGGGTCAGTGACCGCACGCCCTGCTCGACGACGAGTTCGGCGGCGGCCGTCAGCAGCGCGGCTTCGGCCTGGTCGCGGCGTTCCTGCTGGGTGCGGCGCATGATCCGGAGTCTAGCAAACTAACTTGCGTGTTGCCCAACAAGGATGTGTAGGGTGGGCGCCAGGAGGTCCTGATGATCGAAATCGAAGAGCACGCCCTCGACGCCCTGCTCGCCGACGACCCGGGCGGCCCGGTCGTGATGCTCAACCTGCTGCGGTTCCGCCCGGACGGCGGCCGGGAGAGCTACCACCGCTACGCCGAAGCCCTCCGCCGCGAGCTCAACCCCCGCTACGGCCTGCAAGTGGAGTACCTCGGTACCGGCGGCCCGGCGCTCGTCGCCGAAGACGGCCAGGCGTGGGACATGGTGGTACTCGTCCGCTACCCGGACCGGCAGGCCTTCGCGGCCATGGTCCGCGACCCCGAGTACCAAGCGATCACCCACCTGCGCACCGAGGCGCTGGTCGAATCGGTGCTGCAGCCGACCACGCCGGCAGGGGCCTGATGCCCACGGTGTTCGTCCACGGCAACCCGGAGACCGCGGCGGTCTGGGACCCGCTGCTGGCGGAACTCGCCCGCCCGGACGTGGTCTGCCTTTCGCCACCCGGCTTCGGGGCGCCCCTGCCCGCTGGGTTCGGCGCGACCCACGCGGACTACCGCGACTGGCTGGTGGGCAAGTTACGAACGGCACGAACTCGCCCGCCGCTGGCGGACACCGGCTGTGGGTGAGGCCGACGTCGCGGCGCGGTTCGGCGGCACGGCCGAGGCGCGCACGGCGGTGCTGGTCGAGCGGGGGATGGGCCGGGCCGTCGCGGCCGGCGTCGCGGCGGGACAGGACGAGGCGATGGGCCGGGCGGTGCTCGCCGTGTACCGGTCCGCGGACGAGCCCGGGCTGGGTTTGCCGCTGGAGCGGGCGGCGGCCCGGCCGGGTCTCGCCATCCTGGCCACGGCCGACCAGGTGGCCGGCACCGAAGAACAACGCCGCCGGGCGGCCGCGCGCGCCGGTGCCCGGGTCGCTGTTCTCGAGGGCGCGAATCACTGGTGGATGACCCACGACCCGGGTCGCGCCGCCGCGGTGCTGACCGGGTTCTGGGCGACGGTCCGCTGACGCTCAGCGGGCGGTGCAGGCCAGTTCGGCGAGGGGCTCGGCGGAGCCGGTCACGACGGCACCCCACGTCGTCGTCGCCCCGGCGGACAGGGTTCCGTTGTAGGCCTGGTTGGCCGCCCGCACCTGCCGGCCGGTCTGGGTCGCCGCGGCGTTCCAGGAGTTGGTCACCTGCTGGCCGCCCGCGAACGAGAACGCCGTCGTCCAGCCGGTCAGCGGAACCGAGCCGGTGTTCTTCACGGTGAACTCGAGCTGGTGGCCCCCGTTCCACGAGGACGTGACCGCCGAGGTCACCGCGCACGACGCACCGGCCGGGGTGGTCGTCGTGGTGGGAGTCGTCGGGGGAGTGCTGGTCCCGGTCGTGTAGCTGATCCCGGTGTAGGCGGCCGCGCAGCCGGAAAGGCATTGGTCGGGCAACGTGAAGCGGTAGACGCGGCCGTCGTTGACGAGCGTGTCACTCGCGTCGCGGACCCGGATCGCGTACGCGGTGCCCGCCGTGGCGGTCGGGCCGATGAGGAAGGCCTGCCCGAGGTCGCTGTCCGGCGGCGCCTGCTGCCAGCTGCCATCCGCGCCGAGGAATTCGACGCCGTGCACGCCGTTCGGCAGGTGCGACACGGCGATGGCCGTCCAATATCGTTGTGCGCCTTGGAGGAAGCCGAGTTTCAGGTCGCCGGTGTAGTTCGGCGCGGGCACCTAGGACCACGAGACCCGCCGGTTGTTCCAGTGCGCGGGGTTCATGTCGCCGACCGGCACGCCGTTCTTCACGAACCGGTTGAGCGACGCGGTCGAGAGGTCCAGGTGCCCGGGATCGTCGCGGCACCAGGCGTTCGAGTCGCCGCAGCTGTCGGCGACGACCATGGTCAGCTGGGCGCCGGCGTACCCGTCGGTCACCCAGGAACCGTTGCGGCAGAACGGTTGTCCCGGCGCGCCGTCGTTGACGCCGGTGCAGTAGTCGCCGATGGTGACCTGCACGAACCGCCCGCAGTTGCGGCCGTTGTCCCACAGGCCGATCTTCGCGGCCTGCGAAGGCGGGATCGGCCGCGGGTAGAAGCTGTAGTCGCCGGGGGTGTTGTAGACGTTGAGGGCGACGAAGTCCGGCGCGTCGAGCACGTCCTGCGGCGGGCCGCAGCCACCGTAGGGGGCGCCGAGCGCGTCGAAGTGGGTGGCGTTGCCCGTGATGGGCGCGGCCGGCGCGGCGCCCGACTTCCAGGGCCACAGCACGGAAACACCCACGACGAGCGCGGCGATCACCGCGAGCACACCCGGGCGCGCGGCCATCCGGCGGGAGGCGGATCCCATGGACTCTCCTTCCGCCCTGCGGGTGCCGCGGCAGGCGGAAGCGGCCCCGGCGGCGATCTCTGGAAGCGCTCCCAGAGTCCTCCGCGCACCCGCCGTTTGTCAATCGCCGGTAACCTCGCGGCATGCACCGCAGCCGGTTGTTCGGGATCTTCATCGACACGCCCGCCGGCCAGGCCGGCCAGGCCGCGACGTTCTGGTCGGCCGCGCTCGGGGCGCCGGCCCGCCCGGTGGCGGGTGAAGAGCAGTTCACCACGCTGGACGGTGCACTGCCCGGCTTGCTCCTCGACGTCCAGGCGATCGACGGCGAACCCCGCTACCACGTCGACATCGAAACCGACGACGTGACGGCGGAGGTCGCGCGCCTGACCGCGCTGGGCGCGGAACCGGTCTCTCGCTGGCTGGAGTGCCACACCCTGCGCGCGCCCGGCGGGCACCTGCTCTGCGTGGTGCCCGTGCACAGCGAGCCGGAGACGTTCGAACGGCTCGCCCGCGTCTGGCCGTAACGGAACCTCAGCCCCGCCAGGCCGGGTCGCGGCCGAGGAAGCCCATCAGCCTGTCCTGCGCCGGAGCGGTGTCGTCCACCGGCACCGCCGGGCCGAACTGGCCGCTGTCGCGCAGCATCCGCTCCATCGGCCGCATCGCCGTCAACGCCTCGGCGCAGCGTTCCTCGCCGAGGTCGGGCTCGCGGCCGAGGGCCTTGGCGAGGTCCCAGGAGTGCAGCCAGACGTCGCCCGTGTAGTACTGGTCGATCGCCTCGTCCACCGGCCGGTCGCCGGTGTGCGGGTTGCTGAGCACGCGCCCGGCGGGGTCGTCGAGGATGGCCTGGATGTCGGCGGTGTGGTGCTTCCAGGCGCCGGCCGGGTCGGCGTCGACGTCCAGCGCCGGCAGGTCGATCCCGGCGCCGCGGAGGAAGCCGCGCGGCCACTCGACCAGGTGCCGCACGACGTCGAGCGCCGTCCACCCCGCGACCGGGGCCGGCCGCGCCCAGTCGCCGGGTGCGGCCGACTCGACCAGGTCGGCGAAGCGGGCGGCTTCGGAGGCGTGCTGCCGGGCGGGGCCCGTGGGGGTCGAGGTCATTTCAGGCATCCTTCGCGAGCAGGTCGTCGAGCTTGGCGTAGCCTTCGTTGATCCCGGTGGCCATGCCACTGGACAGCATGCCGTCGCGGGTGGCGAAGTCCGCCACCACGCTCAGCACCCGCAGCCGGGTGCGGCCGCCGTCGAGTTCTTCCAGGGTCAGGGTTTCCAGTGCGACGTTGTCGGGCTCGCCGTCGTAGGTGAACGTCCACACGATCCGCTCGTCCGGGCGCACTTCGTGGAAGCTGCCGTGGAACGCGGCAATTTCCTCGCCCCCGCGGTCGCTGGCGAAGGCCCACTCGCCGCCCGTGCGCGCGTCCCACCGCGTGATCCTCGTGGTGACCGAGTGCGGCCCGACCCACTGCGCGTACAGCTCGGGGTCGACGTGGGCGCGGAACACCTGCGCGGGCGGGGCGTCGAACTCCCGGACGAGCCGGATGGTCGGCACCTTCTCGTCGGCCAGGATCTCGGTTTCGTACTTCGCCATGGTCATGACGCGTCCTTTCGGGGGCGGGCTTCCCGGGGCCCGGTTTCCTCGCCGGCCATGCGGCCCAGCAGCGCGTCGAGGCGCCGGTAGCGCTCCTCGGCCTGCCGCCGGTACCGCTCGATCCACTTGGTCATCAGGTCGAACACCTCGGCATCCAGGTGGACCGGACGGCGCTGGGCGTCCTTGCTGCGGGTCACCAGACCGGCCTCCTCCAGCACCTTCACGTGCTTGGAGACGGCCTGGAGGCTCATGTCGTACGGCTCGGCCAGCTCGCCGACGGTCGCGTCCGCGCCGGCCAGCCGGGCCACCAGATCACGCCGCGTGGGGTCGGCCAGTGCCGCGAACACCCGGTTGAGCCGCTCGCTGTCTTCGTCCACCGGTTCTTCCTCAACTCTTCGGTTGAGCAAGACGGTAGGGCGGGACTCGCGTATTGTCAACCTGAAGGTTGAGAAGGGGCGGGGTTCCGCGCGCGGAACCCCGCCCGGTGCTCAGAAGTGGTCCGGCGTGGCGATCCGGCTCCGGACCAGGGCGCCCGACGCGGTCAACCGGCCGGTGCCGTAGTCGCGGCCCGCGCAGGTGCCCGGCTGCAGTGCGGCGCTGCTTTCGTCGGCGTCGGAGTACGTCCAGTTCGCGTAGCTGATCTGCAACTGGTCGAGCAGGTCCAGCCAGGCCGTGGTGCTCGCCTGGTCGAGCGTGCCGCCGCCGGTGGCGGTCACCGTGCCGAACTCCGTGACGAACAGCGGCAGCTTCGCGGCCGCCCGGCTCACCGTGGCGCGGTAGTTGTCCTTGTGGCTGGCGGCGTAGAAGTGGAACGTGTACATGATGTTCGTGGCGTTGACGGGGTTGTTGACGATCTCGGTTTCGTCGGAGCCGTCGGACACGCCGAGCGACGACCACCCGCGGGTGCCGACGATCACGACGGCGTCCGGGTCGGCGGCGCGGATCACCGGGATGACCTGCTCGGCGTAGGACTTGATGGAGCTCCAGCTGACGCCGTTGGGTTCGTTGGCGATCTCGTAGATCACGTTCTTCCGGGCCGCGTTGCGCGCGGCCACCGCGGCGAAGAACGTCTTGGCGCGGTCGAGGTTGTAGTTCGGGTCGCCCGGGGTGAGGGTGTGGAAGTCGACGATCGCGTACATGCCGCGCTCCTCGGCCTCGCCGACGAGGGTGTTGACCCGGTCGGTGAACCACGCCGGGTTCGTCTCGTAACCCTTTTCCTGCACGTACATGGCGATGCGGAGCAGGTCGGCGTGCCAGTCGTTCGCGAGGGCGTCCAGGGACGCGTCGTTGTAGCAGGAGTCGAACCACTGGAGGCCGTGCGTGCTCATGCCGCGCAGCTGGATCGCCCGGTTCGCTTCGTTGCACAGGTGGACGCCGCAGACGTGCAGCTGCCCGTTGGCGGCGAGCGGGGTGCCGCCGGGGGACGGCGTGGTGGTCGTGGTGGGGGTCGTGGGCGTGGTCGGCGTGGTGGTGGTCGTCGTCGACCCGGTGCAGGTGACGCCGTTCAGGGTGAACGACGCCGGTGTCGGGTTGGCGCCGGTCGTGGTGCCGGTGAAGCCGAGGTCGGCGGCGGCACCCGTGGCGAGGGTCCGGTTCCAGTCGACGTTGGCGGCGGTCGCGGTCGCCCCGGACTGCGACCAGGTGGCGTTCCAGCCCTGGGCGACCTTCTGGCCGCTGTCGGGGAAGGTGAACCGGAGCGACCAGCCGGTGATCGGGTCGCCGAGGTTGGTGATCTTGACCCCGGCCTGGAAGCCGCCTTTTGAGCGGCGGCCGAAGCCTGCGGCATGGCGAGCACGGCCGTGCCGCCGAGAACCGTCGCGCCGGCGACCGCCAGCGCAGCGATGGAGCGCTTCATTGAACTCCCTCAGATCCGGTGTTCGAAGGTTTCGACTGACTGGGAGCGCTCCCAGGAATGAGAGCATCCAGCACCGGGGGACGTCAAGAGTGCTCCACCGCTGATGTCCGGCGGGTGTCACCGGCGGCCCGAGGTCTTGGCCGGGAGCCTCGCGCTCGCCGCGGCCACGGCGATGAGCGGCGGCGGGGACATACGTGCACACCGGAGGCACGTGGGGCCACGGCGACACCGGCGGCCGGGCCACCGTGCTCGATCACTCCGCTGGGGACGATCTCAGGCTTCGGATTCCCCTTGGAGGGCCCGGTTGAGCCGGCGGGCTTCACGCAACTCGTCTTCGAGGATGGCGATCCGGCAGGCGGCGTCCACGGCCGTTCCCTGGTCGACCAGCTCGCGGGCCCGCGCGGCCAGGCGCAGCTGGTGCCGGGAGTACCGCCGGTGGCCACCGGCCGACCGCTGAGGGGTGATCAGGCCCGCTTCGCCCAGGCTGCGCAGGAAGCCCTGGGTGGTGCCCAGCAGGTCCGCCGCGCGGCCCATCGTGTAGCCGGGGTAGTGCTCGTCGTCGAGATTTCCGGGCGCTGCCGGTCTTTCCCCGTCGGGGACCATTCCACCTCCACATCAGAAGGACCCCGGGCGCCGTCGACGGCGCCCGGGGTCCTCGAAAGGTTGGGTTTCACCATTGCCGGCCGGCGTGACCGCCGGCTTCCCGCGCCCGGCCCGAAGCCGGTCGGCGCGGGGATCGCTCATCCGTGACCGAGCACCACCTCCGAACTCGATGGGCCTACGGCACCCGCGCGGCGCTACCGGGCCGCTGCGGGCGATCCCATGATGGTCCCGTTCCCTTCCTTTCGTGTCTTTCTCGGTACGCCAAGAATGTTACCCACGTCCGCCACCGAATGTCTACCTTCGCCACAGCAGATTTTCTGCCGCCTGCGGACGCGCAAACGCAAGACGGAGCAGCTGACGTCCGGCCACCGCCACCAGATCGCCGTGGCAGCCCGCGGGGTCTTCGCAGCTCGGCTCTCCCGGTCCACCCGGGCAACCGTCGGCGCGCACCGGCCCGAGTGCGTCGAGCCGTCGCCCGGAGGTCAGCCAGAGGTGGACGGCCACGGCGGCGAGTTCGGCCGGGACGCCGTCGGCGCGCGCGGTGCCGCCGGACCGGTCGCCGAGCAGGCAGGCGCCGTGGCCGACGGGCACCGCGGCGACGGTGAGCCCGGGCAACCGGGCGAAGGTGGCGGCCAGGCTCCCGTACCCCTCGGCCAGGCACGGCCGGGGCGGCGTCACCACGAGGTCGGCCAGTTTCGCCCGGACGCCGCCGTCCGGGCCGGTGCTGACCGCGGTACCGCGCCGGTGCTGCCAGCAGGTGAGCGGTGGCCACGGGGTGCGGGTCACGGCGATCCGGTGTTCGTGGCCGCTCATGCCGCCACCGGGACCGGGAGCGGGACGGGCGAAGCGGGGACGCCGCGGGCCGGTTCGGGCAGGCCGAGCAGCCGGTACATCGTGCGTCGCAGCAGCCGCCCGGCTTCCCCGGGCCGCGAGCTGAGCAGTCCGCGGATCAGCTCGGGAAGCCCGTTGCGGTCACGGGCTTTCCGCGCGGCGGCCAGCTGCGGCGGCAACGCCCGGTCGTGCCGGCGGCGGGGCGTCCGGCGGGCCAGGACCGCGGTCGGCGTGCCGTCCAGGAGCGGCTGGCCCGGCGTGTTCTCGAGCAGGACGGCGGCGCCCGCGGCCGCCGCGTAGGCGGTGACCGACCCGTAGTCGCCGATCACGTAGTCGGCCGCGGCCAGCGCCGCCCGCCAGCCTTCTTCGGGCGGCATCAGCACGAGCCCTGCACGCAGGGCGTCGGCCAGCCAGGACCGGACCTGCCAGGCGCCGTGGTGGGCCCAGATGTTCGGGTGCAGCGCCCCGACCACCCGGAAGCGGTCACCCGGCAGCTCGGCGAGGACGTCGTCGAACAGGCCGGGGTGGCGGCCGAACGCCGAGCGCGGCGACCAGGTGGAGGTGACCACGACGACTTCCTGGCCGTCGGCCGCCCCGAGCGCCCGCCGGTAGTGGTCGCGGTGGGGAAGGCTGGCGGTGAGCCGGTCGAGGGCGATGTCACCGGTCACCACCGCGGCGGGCAGCGCCTGCGGGCACTCGCGGGCCAGCAGGGCGTGCTCGCGGTCGTGGACCAGCGCGAGCGCGTCGGCGCGAAGCCGGCCGTTCCGCATCAGCTGGTCGGGGTCCAGTCCGGTGCCGTGGTGCCGCGGCCGCGGCACGGCGGTGTCCGGCGGGCGCCACGGCCGGTACTGGCCGAACCCGCCGCCGTGGGGGACCAGCAGGGTGGGCGCGGCGAGGTCGTCGAGACCGCGGGTGCTGCCGGCGAGCACGAGGTCGAACTCGCTGCGCCGGGCCTGCGGCCAGGGCAGCACGACGCCGCCGTGGGAGCGCAGGAAGGCTTGTCCCGCCTGCCAGTTGTCGCCCGCTTCGGGGTCGGTGAAGACGACCTGGACGCGGTGGTCGGCTTCGAGCAGCGGCAGCAGGTCGAACAACCGGGTGCCGGCGACGGGGTGCGGAACCAGCACCAGAACGGATTTGGTGCCGCACCGCGTGGCGTAGTGCCGGTCGGCGCGCCCGACGGGACTGCGGACCCAGCTCGTCTCGGTCATGTGTTTCTCCCTCGCTGTCCGAAAACTGTCACCAGACTGCGCGGCGAGCCGGAAAACCGGGTTTGGCCTGCTGTTCACCATCTTGACAATGGATCGACGAAGATCGTCATTTCCGGACACTTGCGGCCGTGACCTGGTAGTTCGCGGTGGGTAATGCGAAAATGCCGTGGGCGGAGAGGGGCGGCGTCACGGCTCGCCGCGGGGAGGGGATCTGATGGAAATCGGGTTCGGAATTCTCGGGCAAACGGCTCTGCTTATGCACGGGAATATGGATGTGAAACCCGTCCGCGGCCGGCCGGGCCAGGTGCTGGCGGCACTGCTCGCGAATCCCGATCGGCTGGTGGCGGTGGACACCCTGGTGGACTGGGTGTGGGCGGACCACGAAAACCCGCCGCGGGACGCGCTGGGGGCGCTCCACCAGGCCGGCGCCCGGCTGCGGCAGATGTTCCAGGCCGACGGCGTGGACGCGGACATCACCATCGGCAAGGCGGGCTGCCGGCTCGACGTCGACCTCCGGCGGATCGACTACCACCGGTTCCGTGCGCTGATGGCCCGCGCGCGGGAGTTCCACGACCGCGGGCAGCACGACCGCGCGCACGTGGAGGCGTCGGCCGCGGTGCGCCTGCGGCGTGACGAGCCGCTGACCGGCCTGCGGACCGAGGCCGCCGGCGAGTGGCGGCTGAGGTGGGCGCGCAACGAGTGGGTCCCGGCCAACGCGTTCCTTGCGGCGCAACAGCTTCTGCTCGGGCAGACGGAACTCGCGGTGGCCCGCCTCGAAGAGCTCGACCTCACCCACCCGCTGGAACTGAGCCTGGTGAAGCTGCGGATCCGCGCCCTCGTCGCCGCCGGGCGGGCGCTGGAGGCGACCGAGTACTTCCGCCGCGTCCGCCGCGAGTTCCAGGAATGCGGCGACCTGCACGCGGCCGCCGAGCTGCTCGCCGTCTACAACGAGGTGATCAAACCCGGCGCGGCACCGTTCCCCGCGCCTGCGGCTCCGATCCCCGCGGCCGGGGAAGACCCGCGTGACGGAGAACCGGGGCTGCCCGCGGTCTGGCACCTGCCGCCCGACGTCGACGGCGTGGTGGGCCGCGAAGCCGTCCTCGCCGAGCTCGACGCGTTCACCGTGGACTCGGCCGGCCTGCCGCGCGCGGACGTGGTCATGCTGACCGGCGGGCCGGGCGTCGGGAAGACGACGGTCGCGCTGAAGTGGGCCCACCGGGCGGCGAACCGCTACCCGCACGGCGTGGTGCTGCTGGACCTGCGCGGGGACGGCCAGGTCGCGGGCGCGTCGGCGGCCGACGTCGTCGAGCTCCTGCTGGAACTGCTCGACGTGAAGGTCGACGAAATCGTCTCCCCGGTGGCGCGGGCCGCGCGGCTGACCCGGTTGCTGCGGCGCCGTCGCCTGCTCGTGGTGCTGGACAACGTCGCCCGCACCGACCAGGTCGAGCCGTTGCTGCCGGTGCTGGCGGAGTGCACGGTCGTGGTGGTGACGCGGCAGCGGCTGTCGGCCCTGCTCGCGGCCCGGCCGAGTCCGGTGGTGACGGTGGCGCCGCTGTCGGCGGACGCGGCGCGGGCGTTGCTGGAGCGGCGGATCGGGCCGCGCGCCCGCCAGGACCCGGCCGGGATGGCCGCCCTGGTGCGGCTGTGCCAGGGCAACGCCTTGGCGCTGACCCTGGTGGCGGTCCGCGCCGCGGCCCGGACCGGAATGCGGCTGCTGACGCTGGCGGAAGCCTTGCGCGACGCGGACATGCTGCTGGACGTCGGCAACGACGGCGACTGGCCCGGACGCAGCCTGCGCTCGGCGTTCACCTTGTCCTACCAGGGCCTGCCGCCCGCCGAGCGGCGGACGTTCGCCCTGCTGGGGCTGCACCCCGGCGCCGAGGTGGCGTCGGACGCGATCGCCGCGGCGGACGGGCGGCCGGTGTCGCAGGTGCGGCAGTCGCTGGCCGTGCTGGTGGCCGCGCACCTCATCGAGCAGCCGGGCGATCTCGACCGCTACCGCGTGCACAATCTGCTGCAGCTGTACGCGGAGTCGCTGGCGCGGCAGCTGGCCGACGGCGTGGCGGCGCGCCGGAGGCTGCTGGAGTTCTACCTGCTGACCGCCTACGAAGCGCACCGGACGGTGTACCCGGGGCGGGAGCGGCTGGAGCTGCCGCGCACCGGTGCGGACGTCACCCCGGTGCGGTTCACCACCCAGGCGTCGGCCCGGCAGTGGATCCTGCGCGAACGCCCGACCCTGACGGCCGCGGTCGGGCTCGCGGCGGAAGCGGGCCTGCCCGAGATCGCCTTCACCCTGCCGTCCCTCACGGCCGACGTGTTCGACCTCCACGGCCACTTCGGCGACATCATCGCCGGGTTCACGGTCGCCGCGGCCACGGCCGCCAGGGTGGGCAACGCGTACGTGGAGGCCTCGAGCCTCAACGACCTCGGGCAGGTCCTGCTGCTGATGGGTCAGGACGCCCAGGCCGAGCCGTACCTGCAGGCGGCGCTGCGGCTGGTCGACGCCCACGGCATCGGGATCGGCCGGGTGACGGTGATGCTGAACATGGCACGGCGGCACCTGCACGCCGGCCGGGTGGACCAGGCCGTGACGATGCTGCGCGAAACGCTCGAGGCGGCGCGGGCGCTGGGCGACCCCGAGCGGTGCGCGGCGGCCCTGCACCGGCTCGCGGACGCGTTGCTGGAGCAGGGCGGCCACCAGCTCGACGCGCTCGGGCTGTACCGGGAGGCCCTCGCGCTGCGGGAGCGCATCGCCGACGGCCCTGGCCGCATCCGGACCCACATCGCCCTGGGTGACCTGCTGACCCGGATGGGACGGCACGGCGAAGCGGGCGACCAGTGCGCTCGGGCGGCCCGCCTGATGGACGAGAGCCAGCACCTC
Organism: Amycolatopsis bullii; assembly: GCF_014654205.1. Taxonomy (GTDB): domain Bacteria; phylum Actinomycetota; class Actinomycetes; order Mycobacteriales; family Pseudonocardiaceae; genus Amycolatopsis; species Amycolatopsis plumensis. Next base: position 29,207 of record NZ_BNAW01000021.1, on the reverse strand, counting down.
CCGGCGGCGATGAAGCTGAACACCGTCCTGGCGCGGTTGCGCCACGCCGAAGGCGACGACCGCGCGGCCCTGCGCCACGCCCACCGCGCGGTGGAGCTCGCCGAACGGTCGGGGCACGCGACGGGACGGGGGAGGGCCATGGATTCCCTGGCGAGAATCCTCTTGGACCGCGGCAACATCGACGACGCCCGCCGGTTGTGGGAGCGCGCCGCACGGCTGTTCCGCGACCGGGAACGCGTCGGGCAGGCCGAGCGGATCGAGGCGGTGCTGGCGGAGCTGGATTCGGCGGTGGTCCCGCAGGCGAGGGACGGCGAGCGTGACACGGTGGCGATGCCCTCGCCGCGGTTGTCGTCTTCGGGCGACGAGCGGCTCGAGTCGACTTCTCGACGCGGAATCGCTGCGGACCACTGGTGATCGTTCGGGGTAGCAGCCGCGCGTAACGGCCCACCAATGGCCGCGGTCTATGATCACGAGCGGTGGCTCCCTGCATCACGGCCCGCCACATTCGTGGGAAAAGTCGACTCGAACGTGTGAAACAGTTTCGCGTTGCCCACGAAATCGTCATTCAGGTGGGTCTGTCGTCACTGGATCGATAGGTGTACCCCCACATTGAGTGACAGATGCGTTAAGCTATTGTGCTCGACACCATTAAAGAACGGCTGCTGATACGAGCAGTCGCATCACCCCCCGAGGTGTCGAGTTGAAGCGTCTTCTGTCGCATCCGCTGGTCTGGAAAGGCACGCTGTTCACCTTCTTCGTGATCGCGTGCTTGCCCTTCTTCTGGCGTTACTACTGAGTAGCCCAGGTGCCCGGATCCCCCGCCGGGCGCCTCGGCCGCTCAGAAATCGGTGAAGTCGGATCCGGTGGACGGCGACCTCGGTGGCCGTCCCCGTCCGCGAAGTTCCACGCCGGCGTCGAGCAACATGCGTTTGGTGATGTCCCGGCCCAATCCGAAGGCGCGGCCCGTTTCGATGATCGACTTCCCACTGGCATAGGTCTCGACCAATCCGGGCGGCGCGGGCGGCGTCATCGGCTGCGGCGCCCGGAAGGTGACTCCCTGCTCCTGCAAAACGGCGCGCAGCGTCCGGTAACTGCCGTCGAAGTCCGCCAGCAGGGCGCTCAACGTGGCGCCGGCCAGGTACCGGCGTTTCAGTTCGGCCGCTTCCCCGGCCGGCACTTCGGCGGGAAGCCGGTGCGCCCGCCGGTTCGGCTCGTGTTCTTCCCCGGCCTCGGTCACGAGATCACCGCCGCCCCGAACAGCTGATCCGGTATCGCCGGGCGGCCGGAGCCGTCCCGGGCGATCTGAGGTGTTCCTCCAGGCAAAGGGATGGACGAGGAGGCGTACACCGCCAGACGTGTTCTACCGGCTCGCCCGTACGAGCGAGGTTTGCGTTTGCCGGGGTCACCGCGGGGTCACCGGGCTGGGACGGGGAGGGAACGGGCGGCCTTCCGGTTCGGGACGGGGTCCGTCGGGGCGGGGTGCTCCTCGATCTTCGCTGTCCCGGAAAAGTGACACCAAAAGCTCGCCCGGGTGAACGTTGCGGCGCCCCGGTTTCTGGCACAGTGGGTCGCATGGGGGAGGATCTTGCCGCCGCCGTGGCGGCCGCCGTGCCCGTCGTCCGTGCCGTGATCCCGGACGCGCCCGCCGCGGTGCTGGGCCGGCTGCGGTTCGAGCCCGAGCCGCACCGGTTCCCGGACGAGCCCGCGCTGGCGGCCGCGCTCCGGGCCCTGCCGGCGTGGGTGGTCGAGCGGGTGCACGGCGCCGTGGAGCTGACCGTGGCCCGGCTGGAGGTTCCGGCGCCGCCGGTCGCGGGCGCGCTGAAGCCGCCGCCGGACGGCAGCTTCGGCTTCCTCACCTCCGGCGGCGAAGCCGAAGCCCTGCGGGAAACCCGCTTGCTCGCGCACACCCGGCCCGGTCTCTTCGAGCTGGTGGCGGAGCTGGCCGCGGGTTTCCCGGCCGGCGACACCGCCGAGGGCGACGAAGCCGCGATCGCGGCCGAGCACGGAGCCCACCACCTCGCGACCGCGCTGGTGATCGCGACGATCGCCGCCCGCGAAACCGGCCACCCCGGCGTCGCGGGCATCGTCGGGATGGCCGTCGGGACGGCCGCAAGCCTGCTGCGCGCGAGGCCGATGCCGGACGGCTACGCAGCGGCCGTCCGGGAGAAGCAGCGTGCCGAGTACCGGCTGCCGCAGTCCGGCGGCGCGTTCGTCGACGTCCGCGAGCACGTTTTCGCCTTGGCCGAAGGCGATTTCCCGGTCTTCGGCGACTTCGCCGGAAACGGTCTCGCGGAGGCCGCCGACGGCGGTGTGGTCGTCCGCACCGGCACGGAGAACGGCTCGGTGCGGGTGGGGGTCCGGGTGCTGGCCGAGCCGCCCGCCGCGGCGGAAACCCTGGGCTGGGAAGAAGTCGTCGACCTCAGCTGGCACGCGGAGCACGGCTCGGCCGGCGTCGGCGGGGGCGTGACGACGCCGCCGTGGCCCGGCGACTACCGCGTCCGCGTGCACGCCTACGGCCGCGACGACCCCGAGACCGAAAGCTACGACCTCTGGATCTGGGCGGCGCCGCCCGAGCCGCCCGTGGTGCACGCCCGGGCGGACCGCCTCGGCCACCGCCTGCGCGGCGAGCCGGAGCCGCCGGTCGTGGACCGGCCCGAGGCGCGTTACCGCTGGATCGGGCGGTCCCGGCTGACGGTGGCGGCGACCGTCACCGTGGCCACCGGTCTCCCGGCGGCGGACGTCATCCGCGCGTTCGGCGCGGACCCCGCCCGGCCCGAGCCGCTGGACGAGCTGCGCGAGGCGTACGCGGACCCGTGGCTGGCGGTCTTGGACCTCGACGGCGTCGTGGTGGCGATCGAGGAGAACGGCTACTTCGGCTCGCACGCGTCCGTGCTCACCGCCGCGTCCCGGGCCGGCCGGGCGGCGAGCATGTTCTGGAACGTCAACGCGGTGAAGCAGCTGTCGCTCGCCCGCGGCGGCGAAGTGCTCACCTCGTTCGAGCCGGGACTGAGCCGGCCGTCCGCGGACGAGGACGTCGCCGCGGCGCTGGCCGGGCTCGACCTGGAGAACTACCGCGACAGCACCGAGAAGGGCCTGGTCGCCGTCGAGCGGTTCACCGGACGGGGGCTGTACCCGGAAGACCTGGAGGACATCGACCGGGCCGGGGTGGCCTACCGGATCAGCGACCCCGGTTGACCGCGCTGATGTCGTCCTGGAGCCGTTCCCGGACACTCGAGCGGGCGTCCCGCGGCGCGGGCGACGTCGCCCGCGACGGCTCGCCCGCCGGGCCCGGCACCGGGTACACCTGGTGCTCCCCGGGCAGCGGGACGCCGGGGCAGATGGTGGCCGCCGGCCGCTTCCCGCCGAGGAAGAAGCCGTTCACCAGATCGTCCACACAGGAATTGCCGCTCACCGCGTACTGGCCGTGGAACGGCGAATCCGCCACCGAGATCATCGGGATCCCGGCCGCCCGCGCCGCCGCCTCCGCCTGCTCGTAGCCGGTCTGCGGGTCGAACTCGCCCTGGACGACCAGGATGTTCTTCGCGGCGGCCGGCGAGAGCGTCGGCAGCTGCTGGCGGGGCGGATCGGACCAGAAGCCGCACGCCTCGCTGAGGCCGTACGCCCAGCCGAACAGCGGGTAGGCCGGCCCCTGCAGGTCGCTCAGCAGCTTGTACCAGCTCGCCGTCCGCGTCGGCTGGTCGCCGCACGCCACGGCCAGCCGGGTCCCGGGCACGTCGGCGTAGTCGGGCTCCGGCGGGTCCGCCGCCACGTCGTCGGCGGTCAGCCGGTCCGCCGGGCGGCCGAAGACGGCCCGCGACGCCCGGTCGAGGTCGCTGCGCAGCGCGGCGGGCGGCGGGGTGGCGGCCGCCGCGTCGAGCGCCGCCGCGCCCTTGGTGAGGATCAGCGCTCCGGTCATCCACTGCCGGGTGCTGCCGTTGCCGACGAAGACCGAGTCGAAATCGTCCGGCGGGATGCCCTTGGTCTTGAAGAAGGCCCGCAGCTTCTCCCACTTGGCCTTGACCTCGCCCGCCGTCTTGCCGAGCTGGTCGGGGAACCGCCGCGCCAGCCACGGCGCGTAGACGCGGTCGAACTGGCGCTGGTCGATCTTCGGGAACGCTTCGAACGCGGCCTGGAGGCGGCCTTCGAAGTTCACGCTGGAGTCGAGCACCATCCGGCCGGCGCGCTCCGGGAACAGCGACGCGTACTTGGCGCCGAGCCAGGTGCCGTAGGAGAAGCCGAGGTAGTTCAGCTTCCCGTCGCCCAGCAGCGAGCGGATCAGGTCCATGTCGTGCGCGGTCTGCCAGGTGGTGATGAACGGCGCGAGCGCGTCGCTCTGGCAGGCCTCGGCCAGCACGCGCGGCGTCCGCTGGTGCAGCGCGATGCTTTCCGCCGAGCGGTCGCGGGCGTCGAGGTCGTCGTCCGCGGGCAGCCGCCCCAGCGGCACCCGGCACACGTACCCCTCGTCGGTGCCGCCTTCCTGGCCGGTGCCGCGCGGGTCCATCCCGATGATGTCGTAGTGCTCGTTGACCGTCGGTTCCAGCCCGGCCAGCGCACCCGCGAGCGACGTGCCCCGGCCGCCGGGCCCGCCGGGGTTGACCAGGATCGCGCCCTGCCTGCTGCCGGTGGCGGCCGCGCGGCTGATCGCCACCTGCAGGTCGGTGCCCGCCGACGGGGCCGCCCAGTCCCGCGGGACGGTGATCCGCGCGCACTGCACCGGGTGGGGCTGGCTCCGCTGCTTGAACGGGCAGGTGCCCCAGGAGACCTCCTGGCTCCGGTACGGCGCGAGCGGGTCGGGCGTGGTCGCGGCAGCGGGCGCCGTGGCCGCGACCAGGACCGAGACCGCCACCGCCAGTCCAGCTCGGGACGTTCGCACCGCAGTTTTCCTTCCTTGCGCACCGGCCGGGCAAGATCCAATCACGCCCGGCGGGGGGCGGCAGGGCGAAGCGGGGTGGATTCCTTCGATCCGGTGAACGCCGCGGTGCAGGTCAGGTGCGGTACGGGCCGTGGTTGCCGAGATCGGGAGCCACCCGCGGGTGCGGGCCGTCCTGGCCGGGCACCGGGGTGACGGCAGGGCGCCACGCGGGGTCCGTCGCGGCCGGCTCGACGACCACCTCGGTGGCCGGCCGGACGTAGGCGGTCTCGGTCACCGGCCGTTCGGTGTCGCGGTCCTGGAAGTGCTCCTCGACGATCCGGTCCTGACGGCGGCGGGCGAGCACGGCCAGCGTCAGCACGTGGGCCACGGCCATCAGCAGCAGGAACACACCCAGCCGGCCGACCAGCGCGGCCGTCGAGCCCGACCACTGCGGCCCGACGACCGAGAGCAGCGCGAGCACGCCGAACGAAACCAGGTGGAAGACGGTCACCACCATCCAGGCCAGCGAGCCGGTCCCCTCCCCGCCCTCCGGCCCGCTGAGGTAGCGCCGTCCGCCGCGGTAGAGCACCTGGCCGTCGGCCACCACGAACACCAGTCCGATGATGAGGAATCCGGTGAGGTCGTTGTCGGGCATGCGTCTCCTCCTCGTTTGCAGCGGAGTACCCGGCCGGGCCGCGGACGGGCGGAGATTCACCGGAACGAGCGACCCGTCGGTCCGCTCACACCGGGGAATCAATCCCGTTCGCCGGACGTCTGAGCGGGTGTGAAGAAGATTGGCTTCCTTTCGTTCGGCCACTGGTCGGCGAGCGCGCACTCCGAGACGAGGTCGGCCGCCGACTTCCTGCACCAGTCGATCGACCTGGCGGTCGCCGCCGAGGAGCTCGGCGTGGACGGCGCGTACTTCCGCGTGCACCACTTCGCGCGGCAGGCGGCCAGCCCGTTCCCGCTGCTCGCGGCGATCGGCGCGCGGACGTCGAAGATCGAGATCGGCACCGGCGTGATCGACATGCGCTACGAGAACCCGCTGTACATGATTGAGGACGCGGGCGCCGCCGACCTGATCTCCGGCGGCCGGCTCCAGCTCGGTATCAGCCGGGGATCCCCCGAGCAGGTGATCGACGGCTGGCGCTACTTCGGGTACGCCCCCGGGGAGGGCGAGACGGACGCCGACATGGCCCGGCAGCACACCGAAGTCTTCCTCAAGCTGCTCGACGGCGAAGGCTTCGCGCAGCCGAACCCGCGCCCGATGTTCGCCAACCCGCCGGGCCTGCTGCGGCTCGAGCCGCACTCCGAGGGCCTGCGCGACCGCATCTGGTGGGGCTCGGGTTCGAACGCCACCGGCGTGTGGGCGGCGAAGCTGGGCATGAACCTGCAGAGCTCGACGCTCAAGGACGACGAGACGGGTGAGCCGCTGCACGTCCAGCAGCGCAAGCAGATCGAGGCCTACCGCGAGGCGTGGACCGAGGCCGGCCACGAGCGGGAGCCGCGGGTTTCGGTCAGCCGCAGCATCTTCGCGCTGACGAACGACACCGACCGCGCGTACTTCGGCCGCGACCGCCACTCGCGCGACCAGGTCGGCATGATCGACGAGAACACCCGCGCGATCTTCGGCCGCTCCTACGCGGGCGAGCCCGACGAGCTCGTCCGGCAGCTCAAGGAGGACGAGGCCATCCAGGCCGCGGACACGCTGCTGCTCACCATCCCGAACCAGCTCGGCGTCGACTACAACGCGCACGTGCTGGAGAACATCCTCACCCACGTGGCCCCGGAGCTGGGCTGGCGGTGATGCGACGGCGGCCCGGTGGCGGCCGGGCCGCCCTTCGTCAGCCGTGGGTGACCTTCAGGCCGTAGAAGGCGACCCGGGCCCCCTTCGTCGTGCTGTCCGAAGAGGACTGGTTGTACGAGCCGGCCTTGAAGTACTGCTTGTACGGGTTGAACGACGACGGGATGCCGTAGTGCGTGGTGCTCCCGTTGACCGTGAGGTCGATGGTGTTGCCGCCGGAGATGCCGATCGTGTAGGTCCACGTCTTGCCGAGCGAGACGTGGCCGACGGTGTGCGCCGTCTGCCCGCCGTCGGGGGAGTTCTCGGTGCCCAGCACGATGTCGCCGCTCGCCCGGTAGTACAGCTCCAGCAGCGGTTTCGTCGACGAGCCGCCGGTGCCGAGGTGCACCTGGCCGACGCACACGTTCGACGTCACCGAGACCACGCGCAGGGTCGCGCTCAGCTTGTGCGACCCGCTCAGCGACCAGTTCGCGGCCGAGCCGTCGCGGTTCATCTCGCGCAGCTCCGAGCGCGCGTAGTTCGAGTTCGGCGTGGTGACGCCCTTTTCCGGCGCCCAGAACGTCATCGCACCGTCGCGGGTGTCGGTGTAGAAGTAGCTGTCCTGGAAGCCGTTCGCTCCCTGGAGCCGGGAGGAGGAGATGGTCGTCGGGCTGCCCGGCGAGCCGACCGGTTCCTGCAGCTGCCAGACCGAGAGGTCGAAGTTGCCGCCCGGGGCCACGGACGGGTCCGCCGCGAGCGCGGGGGAGGCGGTGGCCGCGGCCAGGGCCGGGATCGCCAGGAGGGCGAGCAGGGCACGAACACGCATCATCGGGTGTCCCTTCACGATAAATGGTCTGGACAACCCGGCGGCGTGGGACTCACGGTAGGTCGGCGCTCACCCGATGTCAAGATCGCCGCCCACGCGAACGGGCCCGGCCGGAAAACCGGCCGGGCCCGTCGATGCTCCGATCAGGCGAGGTCGAAGCGGTCCAGCTCCATGACCTTCGTCCAGGCTGCCACGAAGTCCGCCACGAACTTCTCACGGGCGTCGTCGCTGGCGTAGACCTCGGCCAGCGCCCGCAGCTGCGAGTTCGAGCCGAAGACCAGGTCGACCGCGGTGGCGGTCCACTTGACCTCGTCGGTCGTCACGTCGCGGATCTCGTAGACGTTCTCCGCCGACTCCGCCGCCTTCCACTTGGTGCCCGGCGCGAGCAGGTTGGCGAAGAAGTCGTTGGTGAGCACGCCCGGCTGGTCGGTGAGGACACCGTGCGCGGCACCGCCGTGGTTGGTCCCGAGGGAACGCAGGCCGCCGACGAGGACGGTCATCTCGGGCGCGGACAGGCCCAGCATGTAGGCGCGCTCGACGAGCAGCACCTCCGGCTGGAGCTTCTCGCCGGAGCGCAGGTAGTTGCGGAACCCGTCGGCACGCGGCTCGAGCACCTTGAACGAGTCGACGTCGGTCTGCTCCTGCGAGGCGTCGGTGCGGCCCGGGTGGAACGGCACGGTCGTCTCGACGCCGGCGTCGCGCGCCGCCTTCTCGACGGCGGCCGAGCCGGCCAGCACGATCAGGTCGGCGAGCGAGATCTGCGCGCCGCCTGCCTCGTTGAACTCGCGCTGGACGCCCTCGAGGACCTCCAGCACCTTGCCGAGCTGCTCGGGCTGGTTGACCTCCCAGTTGCGCTGCGGCTCCAGGCGGATCCGGGCCCCGTTGGCGCCACCGCGCTTGTCGGTGGAGCGGAAGCTCGCGGCCGACGCCCACGCGGTGGAAACCAGCTCGGAGACCGAAAGGCCGGACTCCAGGACCTTCGCCTTGAGGGCGGCGATGTCGGCGTCGCCGACGAGTTCGCCCTCGACGGCCGGGACCGGGTCCTGCCACAGCTGCGGCTCGGCGACCCACGGCCCGAGGAAGCGGCTGACCGGGCCCATGTCACGGTGCAGCAGCTTGTACCAGGCCTTGGCGAAGGCCAGCGCGAACTCGTCCGGGTTCTCCAGGAACCGGCGGGAGATCGGGCCGTAGACCGGGTCGAAGCGCAGCGACAGGTCCGTCGTGAGCATCGTCGGCTTGTGCTTCTTGTTCGGGTCGTACGGGTCCGGGATGATCTCCGGCGCGTCCTTGGCGACGTACTGCTTGGCGCCGCCGGGGCTGGTGGTGAGCTCCCACTCGTAGCCGAAGAGGATCTCGAAGAAGCGGTTGCTCCACTCGGTCGGCTTGTCCGTCCACGTCACCTCGAGGCCGCTGGTGATCGTGTCCGGACCCTTGCCGGTGCCGTGCGTGCTCAGCCAGCCGAGGCCCTGGGCCTCGAGGTTCGCGCCTTCCGGCTCGGGGCCCACGTGGTCGTCGGCGATGCCGGCGCCGTGGGTCTTGCCGAAGGTGTGGCCACCGGCGATGAGGGCGACGGTCTCCTCGTCGTTCATCGCCATCCGGGCGAAGGTTTCGCGGATGAAGTGGGCCGCGGCCTCGAAGTCCGCGCTGCCGCGGGGGCCTTCGGGGTTGACGTAGATGAGGCCCATCTCGGTCGCGCCGACCTCGGGCGCCATCTCCGAGTCGCTGACGTAGCGCTCGTCACCCAGCCAGTCGTCCTCCGGGCCCCAGATGATCTCTTCGGGCTCCCAGACGTCCACGCGGCCGAAGCCGAAGCCGAAGGTCTTGAAGCCCATCGACTCGAGGGCGACGTTGCCGGCGAGCACGAGCAGGTCGGCCCACGAGATCTTCTGGCCGTACTTCTGCTTCACCGGCCACAGCAGGCGGCGCGCCTTGTCCAGGTTCGCGTTGTCCGGCCAGCTGTTGAGCGGGGCGAAGCGCTGGTTGCCGTCACCGGCACCGCCGCGGCCGTCGTGGATGCGGTAGGTGCCCGCGGCGTGCCAGCTCATGCGGATCATCAGGCCGCCGTAGTGGCCGAAGTCGGCGGGCCACCAGTCCTGCGAGGTGGTGAGCACCTCGGTGATGTCGCGCTTGAGGGCCTCGACGTCCAGCTTCGCGAACTCCTTGGCGTAGCTGAAGTTCTCGCCGAGCGGGTTGCCCTTCGGGGAGTGCGCGTGCAGCACGGACAGGTCGAGCTGGTTGGGCCACCAGTCCTTGTTGGTGCGCGGACGTCCGCCCGTCTTCGGCTTCGGCGAGTCGATCGCCGGGTTTTCGCTCTCGCTGCCGTGCGAGGTCACCGAGTCGTGCGCGACCGGGCAACCGGCCGCCGCCTTCTTGTCCACGCCCTGCGCGCTGGACGGGTTGTCCTGGGTGGAGCTCATTTACTTCCTTCCGGGAGCGGCGAATCATTGCGGAGACGCTCGGCCGCGCAGTCGGGGCAGGTGCCCCAATAGACGACCTCCGCCTGGTCGATCACGAAACCGTGGTCGTCCGAAGCGGTGAGACAGGGGGTGTGGCCGACGGCGCAGTCGACGTCGGCTATCGCCCCGCACGAACGGCACACGACGTGGTGGTGGTTGTCACCCACCCGGGCCTCGTAGCGGGCGTTCGCCCCGGCCGGCTGGATCCGCCGGATCAGCCCGGTTTCGGTGAGCGCCCGCAGCACGTCGTAGATCGTCTGGTGCGAGACCGTCGGTTGCTCGGCGCGCACCAGGTCGATCACCGTTTCGGTGTCGACGTGGGGATGGTCGCGCAGCGCGGCCAGCACGGCCAGCCGGGGCCGGGTGACCCGCAGCGAGACCGCCCGCAACTGCGCTTCGAAGTCTGACATCGCCGCCGACCCTAGGACCTTTTCTGGAATGGGTCAAGTTTTGGTCCCTTAGTCGAGTGGCGCAACCGGGGTTCACGCTGAGTCAGCGGCACGGTTAGAGTCCCGGGCATGCCGGACACGCAGTACGAAGACCTCCTCCGCCACGTCCTCGACACGGGCGCCCGCAAGGGCGACCGTACCGGCACCGGCACGAGGTCGATCTTCGGGCACCAGCTGCGCTACCGCCTGTCCGAAGGCTTTCCCCTGATCACCACGAAGAAAGTCCACTTCCGCTCGATCGCCTACGAGCTGCTGTGGTTCCTGCGCGGCGACGCGAACGTCTCGTGGCTGCGGGAGCACGGCGTCACGATCTGGGACGAGTGGGCGGCGGCCGACGGCGACCTGGGGCCGGTCTACGGCGTCCAGTGGCGGTCGTGGCCGACCCCGGACGGCGGGCACATCGACCAGATCGCGGAGGTCCTGCGCACGCTGCGTGAGAACCCGGACTCGCGGCGGATCGTCGTGTCCGCGTGGAACGTCGCCGACATCCCGCGCATGGCGTTGCCGCCGTGTCACGCGTTCTTCCAGTTCTACGTCGCCGACGGCGAGCTGTCCTGCCAGCTGTACCAGCGCAGCGCGGACCTGTTCCTCGGCGTGCCGTTCAACATCGCCGGCTACGCCCTGCTGACGCACATGATCGCCGCGCAGGTCGGCCTCGGCGTCGGCGACTTCATCTGGACGGGCGGGGACTGCCACATCTACGACAACCACGTCGACCAGGTCCGCACGCAGCTCGCCCGTGACGCGCGGCCGTTCCCCACGCTCGACCTGAAGCCGGCGGACAGCCTGTTCGACTACACCTACGAGCACTTCGCGCTCGACGGCTACGACCCGCACCCGGGCATCAAGGCGCCGGTGGCGGTGTGATCGGGCTGATCTGGGCCCAGTCGGCGAACGGCGTCATCGGGCGCGACGGCGAGCTGCCGTGGCACCTGCCGGAGGATCTCAAGCACTTCCGCGCGGTGACCGCGGGCGGGGCGGTGCTGATGGGGCGCCGCACGTGGGAGTCGCTGCCGCCGCGGTTCCGGCCACTGCCGGGCCGGCGCAACCTCGTGCTGTCGGCGACCCCGCAGGAGGGGGTCGAGACGTTCCCGGACCTGCCTTCGGCGCTGGCCGCGGGGTCCGGTGACCGGTGGGTGATCGGCGGGGCGGCGGTGTACCGGGCGGCGCTGCCGTTCGCGGACCGGATCGTCGTCACCGAGCTGCGGGAGTCCTTCGACGGCGACACGTACGCACCCGAGGTCGGGCGGCCGGCGGACTCCGTGGGGGAGTGGCTGGAGTCCTCGACCGGCCTGCACTACCGCTTCCTCACCTGGGGCTGAAGCCCGCACTTGCCGACGTGGACCATCGCGCTATACGGTGACTGGAACTAGAACACGTTCCAGTTCCAGCCGGTCGTAGCGAGGAGCGGACATGGCGAAAAGGGCGGCGCGCGGCGACGAGGCCGACTACGTCGTCGTCGGGTCGGGGAGCTCGGGCGCGGCGATCGCGGGACGGCTCGCGCAGGCCGGGGCCAGCGTGATCGTCCTCGAAGCCGGCAAGAGCGACGAGCAGCTGTTGGTGAAGAAACCTGGGCTCGTCGGACCCATGCACGCCGTGCCGCAGCTCAAGAAACCGCTCGACTGGGGCTTCTACGGCGTTCCGCAGAAACACGTTCTCGATCGTCGGATGCCGGTGCCGCGCGGGCGGGTCGTCGGCGGCTCCAGCTCCATCAACGGCATGGTCTACGTCCGCGGCAACCGCGCCAACTTCGACTCCTGGGGCGCCGAGGGCAACACCGGCTGGGACGCCGACAGCGTCAACGCCGCCTACAAGCGCATGGAGGACTTCGAAGACGGCGAGAACGCCTTCCGCGGCGCGGGCGGGCCGATCCGGGTCACCCGCGCGAAGAACCCCCAAGAGGCATCGCTGCAGTTCGTCGACGCCACCGCCGACGCGCTCGGCTGCAAGATCCTCGACGACTACAACGCCGAGTCCCAAGAGGGCGTCAGCCGCATGCAGCAGAACGCCGCCGACGGCCTGCGCTACAGCGCCTCGCGCGGCTACCTCCACCACCTCGCGCCCCCGACGCTGGAACTCCAGGACCGGGTGCTGGTCGAGAAGGTGCTCATCCGGAACGGCCGCGCCGTCGGGGTCGAGGTCCTCGACCGCGGGCGACGGCGCACCATCCGGGCCGGCAAGGAGGTCATCCTCTCCGCCGGCGTCATCGGCTCCGCGCAGCTGCTCATGCTCTCCGGCGTCGGCCACGCCGAGCACCTCAAGGAACACGGCATCGACGTCGTCGCCGACCTGCCCGTCGGCGACAACATGCACGACCACATGTTCCACGCGCTGACGTTCCACGTGACGACCAGCAAGAACAAGGGCACGGCGCCGTACTTCGCCCGCGGACTGGCCCGGGAGCTGCTGCGCCCCGGCACCACGTTCCTCGCGAACTCGGTCTTCGAGGCGGTCGCGTTCCTGCGGACCTCGCAGGCCGGGGCGATCCCGGACCTCCAGCTGCACCTCCTGCCGTGGGCCTACGTGTCGCCCAACCAGGACGCGCCGATCCGGCACGACGTCGACAAGCGCCCCGCGCTCACCGTGCTGACCACGCTCATCTACCCGAAGAGCCGCGGCACGCTGCGGCTCACCTCGGCCGATCCCGCCGCGGCACCGGACATCGACTTCCAGTACCTCTCCGACCCGGCCGACCTCGAGCTGCTCGGCGAAGGCTCGGAGATGGTGCGCGAGATCTTCGCGTCCAAGGCGTTCAAGGGCGCGGTCAAGGAAGAGATCCACCCCGGCAAGGACCTCAAGGGCCAAGCCCTGCGCGACGCCATCCTCAACCGCGCGACGTCGGTCTACCACGGCGTCGGCACCTGCCGGATGGGCGTCGACGAGCTCGCCGTCGTCGGCCCCGACCTGCGCGTGCGCGGCGTCGAGGGCCTGCGGGTCTGCGACGCCTCGATCATGCCGTCGATCACCGGCGGCAACACCAACGCGCCCTGCATCATGATCGGGGAAATGGGCGCCCAGCTCGTCCTCGGGAGCCGGTCATGACCGTCACGCCGCTCGCCCTCACCCGTCCGGCGTCGATCACCGACGCGTTCCTCCGGCAGCTCGTGGCGCGGGTGCCCGGGTCCTCCGGAGCGACCTGGAAGCTCACCGAGGTCTACACCGGCGAGCTGCTCGTCGAGCTCCCGCAGTCGACGCCGGAAGACATCGAGCGGGCGTTCGCCGTCGCGCGCGAAGCCCAGCTGAAGTGGGCGGCCACGCCGGTGAAGGAGCGGCTGGCGGTGTTCCGGCGGGCGCACGCGCTGTTCGTCGGGCACGCGCGGACCGTCGCCGACCTGATCCAGGTGGAGAGCGGCAAGAACCGGCGGATGGCGATCGAGGAGACCTGCGACCCGCCGATGGTGATGAGCCACTACCTGAAGCGGGCGGCCCGGTTGCTCGCGCCTGCCAAGCGCGCCGGCCCGGTGCCGCTGCTGACGTCCTCGACCGAGATCCGGCAGCCCAAGGGCGTCGTCGGGATCATCGCGCCGTGGAACTTCCCGTTCGCCACCGGGATTTCCGACGCCGTGCCGGCGCTGATGGCCGGCAACGCGGTCGTGCTCAAGCCGGACAACAAGACGGCGCTCTCACCGCTTTACGGCATCCGATTGCTGGAGCAGGCGGGCCTGCCGGAGGGGCTGTTCCAGGTGGTCTGCGGCGAGGGGCCCGATGTCGGCCCGACGCTGATCGACCACGCCGACTACATCATGTTCACCGGTTCGACGGCGACCGGCCGGGTGATCGGCGAGCGCGCGGGCCGCAACCTGATCGGCTGCTGCCTCGAGCTCGGCGGCAAGAACCCGATGATCGTGCTCGAGGACGCTTCGCTCGCCGAAACCGTCCAGGGCGCGATCTTCGGGGCGTTCGGCAACACGGGCCAGATCTGCATGCACATCGAGCGGATCTACCTGCCGGAGTCCCGGTACGAGGAGTTCAAGACGGCGTTCGTGGCGGCGGCTTCGGCCCTCGACGTCCGCGCGGCTTACGACTTCGGTCCCGACATGGGTTCCCTGGTCTCGGTCGACCACATGCGCCGGGTCAAGTCCCATGTGGACGACGCGGTCGCCAAGGGGGCCACCGTGTTGTGCGGCGGCCGGCCGCGGCCCGACCTCGGCCCGGCCTTCTTCGAGCCGACGATCCTCGAGGGCGTCACCACGGACATGCTCTGCGGCGTCACGGAAACCTTCGGGCCGGTGGTGGCGCTGCACAAGTACCGCACGGTCGACGAAGCGGTGGCGCTGGCCAACGACACGGACTACGGCCTGAACGCCTCGGTCTGGAGCGCGGACGTCACGGCGGCGCGCGCGGTGGCGGCGCGCATCGAGTCCGGCAACGTGAACGTCAACGACATCCTCGCGACCGCGTACGCGGCGAAGGGCACACCGTCCGGAGGGGTGAAGAACTCCGGCGTCGGCGCCCGGCACGGCGATCAGGGGCTGCTCAAGTACACGGACGTGAAGAACCTGGCCGTGCTGAAGAAGCAGGTGATGGGCCCGCGGCCGGGGCAAGGGTACGAGAAGTACGTCGAAAACATGCTCTCCGGGCTGAAGCTGATGCGGAAGCTGCGGATCCGGTAGCGCTCACCCGTCGACCAGCAGCCCGCGCAACGGACCCTGCAGCCGGGCCGCGCGGCGGGAGGCACCCGGCAGCAGGACCAGCCGGTGGGTGCGCTGCTCACCGCGGCGTTCCCGCTCGGCCTGCTCCTCGGCCAGCGGCCGCCACAGGTTGTCGACGATGTCCGCCGGCTCCCGGTTCTCCAGCTCCGAGACCGGGTGGCCGAGGTGTTCGGCCCACAGCCGCAGCCGCGTGCCGCGGGCGACCTCCGGGTCGTCGGTGGCGATGTTGACCTCGGTGTCGTTGAACAGCGAGTGCTCGTTGAGGTTCGCCGAGCCGATGGTCAGCCACTCGTCGTCGACGATGCCGAGTTTGGCGTGCACGTACACCGGCGCCGAGGCGTCGCCGTCGTGGGCGCTGATCGTCGTCGCGAGGAGGCGGTGGTGGCCGTCGTCGGCGTCGAGCAGGCAGCCCAGCTGGCCGCGGGTGGTGTCCGAGCCGTTGCTCGGCTTGCGCGGCAGCAGCAGGACGACGCGGAACTCGTCGGCCGGCGGATTCCGCAGCTTGTCGAGCAGGACCTCGGCGATCTCCGGCGACCACAGGAACTGGTTCTCCAGGTAGACCAGCCGCCGCGCCGAGCGCAGCGCGCGCAGGTAGCCGTCGAGGATGGTGAACTCGCCCTTGGGCAGGAAGTCGTAAGTGTTGTTCGGGACGGTCTTCTGCAGCTGGACCCGGCTGCTGCCGGCGGGGTCCGGGACCGCCGGTTCGGGCAGGGCCTCGCCCGCCACCTCCGTCCAGCGCCGCTTGAAGTGCACGGCCACGTCGGCGACGGCGGGCCCTTCGATCCGCGCCATCAGGTCGTGCCACCCGATCGTCCGCGGCGGGTGGTCCGGGCTGTCGTGCCGGTCGCCTTCCAGCGCGGTGAAGTCCACCCCGCCGACGAACGCGACGGCGTCGTCGACGATCACCAGCTTCTCGTGGTGGCAGTGCATCGTCCGCTCACGGGCGTCGAGGACGCAGCGCACATCGGTGCCTTCGGTGAACTTCCGCCGTTCGGACCGCGCGAGCTTCCGCGACGGCTGGAAGGCCGGGAAGGGCGGCCCCGCCCACAGCAGGACCCGCACCTCGACCCCGCGCCCGGCGGCCTCGGCCAGCAGTTCCCGCAGGGTGGGTGACCCGGGCTCCCGCGTCAGCCGGAAGTCGGCGCTGGCGTGCCAGTTGGCCAGGTGCACGTGCGACTTCGCGTGCCGGATGGCATCGGCCACGGCGGGCAGCGACTCCTCGCCGTCGATCAGCACCTCGACGCGGTTGCCGTCCCGGACGGGCGCCCGGCCGCCGAGCGGGTCGTCCGCGCCGCCCGGGCCCAGCACGTCACCCCAGCCGAGCCGGCGCAGCCGCCGCTGGTGGTGGGCGCACAGGACACGCTCGAGCCCGTCACCGAGCCGCTCGTCCACCTTGTCCACGAAGGAGTGAAACGTCGTCACCTGTCCCATATCACTACAGATCGGCCGGGTTCGCCGTGCAGTGACGCTGCGTCAGAGGTCGAGCACGAGCCGCGGCGAGCACGCCCGTGACACACAGAGCATCATCACCTCGTTCTCCAGCCGCTCCTCCGCCGTCAGCACCGAATCCCGGTGGTCCGGCTCACCGCCCAGCACGCCGGTCTCGCACGTCCCGCACGTCCCCTCGCGGCACGACGACAGCACCGGCACCCCGGCTTCCTCGACCACCTCGAGGATCGACCGGTCCGCCGGCACCGGCAGCACCCGCCCCGACCCGGCCAGCTCGACCTCGAACGCCGCCCGCTCACCAAGCTCCGGAAGCGGCTTGAAGCGCTCGACGTGCAGGTCCTGCGGGCCGAGCGCCTCCAGTGCCGCCAGCAGCGGCTCCGGGCCGCAGCAGTACACCGCCGTGCCCGGGCGGGCCGCCGTCAGCAGCGTCGGGAGGTCCAGCAGGCCGTGTTCGTCCTGTGGGCGGAACGTCACCCGGTCGCCGTGCACGGAAAGCTCGGAGGCGAACGCCATCGACGCACGCGTCCGGCCGCCGTAGACCAGCTGCCATTCGCGGCCGGAGCGGGCCACCTGGTCGAGCATGGGCAGGATCGGCGTGATGCCGATGCCGCCCGCGATGAACAGGTACCGCTCGGCGTCCACCAGCGGAAAGTGGTTGCGCGGGCCCTCGGCCTGAACCCGGTCGCCCTCGGCCAGCGAGTCGTGCACGTACGCGGAGCCGCCGCGGCCCTCGGGCTCGCGCAGCACCGCCACGACGTACGCCGACCTGTCCGCGGGGTCGCCGCACAGCGAGTACTGCCGCACGAAGCCGGGCAGGAGCAGGTCGATGTGCGCACCCGGCTCCCACGGCGGGAGCGAACCGCTGCCGGGAGCGCGGAGCGTCAGCCGGACCACGCCGTCCGCCGGCTTTTCCTTGCGGTCCACCACGAGTTCGAACGTCATCGGTGTCCTTCGGGGTGGGCGAGCAGCCAGTCCCACAGCTGCACGGGGTCTTCGAACTCACGCTCGGCGCCGCAGTGGCAGACCGCGCGCAGCCGGTCGGTGCCGAGCACCCAGTGGATGCGGTAGACGCGGTCTCCCGCGAGCATCGGCCGGTTCACGATGCCGCCATCCGCTGCAGCATGCGGCGGGCCGCCAGGCCGCCGGTGTCGATGTTGATCGACAGCTCCTGGTATCCGTCCGGTTCGGTGGCGATGACCCGCTCGAGGACGTCGAGGGCTTCGACGTCCTGCAGCACGACCGTGCGGTTGTTCTCCGCGAGGAACGCCGAAACCCCTTCGTCGTCCAACGCGAAGTCGCGGGCCACCGCCCAGAAGTCGTGCGTCGAGTGCTCGGTCTCGGGCGTGATCGCGTACACGACCTCGACGTGGAAGGCGTCCGGGTCGCTGCCGTCCGGGTTCGGCACGGACCCGACCGGCGCGATGCGGCTGTGCAGCTTGTACAGGCACGGCGGCGTGTACTCGATGTCCTGCCAGCGCGTGATGCGGCCTTCGAGGCCGGTCGACTTCGCGTAGAAGGGCGGGCACGCCGCGTCGGCCATGTGCCGCGAGACGTAGACGACGCCGGCCTCTTCGTCGACCTCGGTGGTGATCGGCGTTTCGGCGACCTCCGGGGTGCCGATGTAGCCGCCGTGCAGGTAGGTCTCGTGGGACAGGTCCAGCAGGTTGTCCACCAGCAGCGAGTACCGCGCCTTGAGCGGTTCCATCCCGCGGACGGTGGTGTAGCCCGGCGAGTCGAGCCAGGGCGCCCGCGGGATCTGCGCCGCGTCCGCCTTCGCCGGATCGCCGATGAACACCCAGACGAAGGAGTCCTGCTCCACCAGCGGGTAGCGCGTCAGCCGCGCGGTCCGCGGCACCCGCGTCTGCCCGGGCACGGCCACGCACTTGCCGTCCACGCCGTAGGTGAAGCCGTGGTAGCCGCAGACGACCCGGTCGTCGACCAGCCGGGACGGCGCCTGCGACAGCGGGAAGCGCCGGTGCACGCACCGGTCGGCCATCGCGGTGACGCTTCCGTCCCGGGTCCGCCAGAACAGGATCGGTTCCCCGCAGATGGTGCGGCCGAACAGTTCGGTGCCGATCTCGGAGCCGTAGGCGGCGACGTACCACTGGTCGCGGGGAATGGCGCTCATCGGGTCGTCCTTTCGTGGTGGGCCGGGTCACAGCGTGGGGCAGCGAACCGGGTGCCACGAAGGGCTATTTCATAAGATGGAAAGCGCTCGGGAAATCGCGCGGGCGCTGGTCATCACCAGCGGGGCGAGCGCGTGCGGCGCCACGCTGCCGTACCGGACCACGAGTGACACCGCTGCGACCACCTGCCCCCGCGCGTCGTGGATCGGTGCGCCGACCGAGAGCGCGTCCAGGGTCACCTGGCGCTCGCTGATGGAGAACCCGTGCGTCCGGACGTCGGCGAGCATGTGCCGCAGGCGGTCCGGGTCGGTCACCGTCGAACTCGTGTACCGCTCGATCGGACCGCCCAGCACCTCCTCCTGCACCGCCGAGGGCGCGTGGGCGAGCAGGACCAGCCCGACGCCCGTCGCGGTCAGGGCGAACCGGCCGCCGACGCGGGTGAGGACCGGGACCGCCCCGGAGCCCGCGATCCGCTCGATGTACACGACCTCGGTGCCTTCGCGGACGGCGAGCTGGACGTTCTCGCGGGTGATCTGCGAGAGGTCCTCGAGGAACGGCAGGGCGAGTTCCCGCAGGCCGAGGCCCCGCGGCGCGAGCGAGCCCAGCTCCCACAGCCGCAGGCCGACCCGGTAGACGCCGGCCTCGTCACGCTCCAGCGCGCCCCAGTCGCAGAACTCGCGCAGCAGCCGGTGCGCCGTCGCGGCCGGCAGCCCGGCCCGGCGCGCGACCTCGGTCAGCCGCAGCGCCGGCCGGTCCGGCGAGAAAGCTTCCAGTACCCGCAGCGCGCGGCCCAGCACCGGCCCGGTGGCGCCGGGAACGCGACCTCGGTGCGGCACGGCGACCTCCGGCGGATGCGCGGGCTAGAGGTCCACTATGCCCCGCGCGGCCCGGCGCGCCGCGGCGGCGTCCCGGCGTTCCTCGAACCGGGACGCCTGCGTGTCGAGCCCCTTGACGAACGTCGCCAGTTCTTCCCGCGCGGCTTCCCCGGCCGCGCCGAGGCCGGTCAGGTCGAAGACCTTCCAGTACCGCAGCAGCGGCTGGACGACGTCGTCGTGGTGGATGCGCAGGTCGTAGATGCCGGCCTTGGCCATCAGCGCCGCCTTGCGCTGGAAGCTCGGGATCACCGCGCCCGGCATCGCGAAGTTCAGCACCTCGTCGGTGATCGCGCGCATCATCGCGTCCGGCGAGATCTCCAGCGCCGCCTTGACGAGGTTGCGGTAGAAGACCATGTGCAGGTTCTCGTCCGTGGACACCCGGGCCAGCAGCTTCTCGGCCAGGGGATCCTGGGTGTAGCGGCCGGTGTTGCGGTGCGAGAGCCGGGTCGCCAGCTCCTGGAAGGAGACGTACGCGCAGACGTTGAGCAGCGGCTTGTCACCCGTGTCGTAGCCCGCCTGCATGGTCTCCATCCGCATCCGTTCCAGCTCGACCGGGTCGACGGCGCGGGTGACCAGCAGGTAGTCGCGGATGCAGATGCCGTGGCGGCCCTCCTCGGCCGTCCACCGGTGTACCCAGGTGCCCCAGGCCCCGTCGCGGCCGAACGCGCGCTCGATCTCGCGGTGGTAGCTGGGCAGGTTGTCCTCGGTGAGCAGGTTGACCTCGAGGGCCGTCCGCGCGATCGGGCTCACCCGGGACTGCTCCGGATCCCACGCCTCCCCGCCCAGGTCGGCGAAGTCGCGCCCCTGGCTCCACGGGACGTACTCGTGCGGCATCCAGTCCTGGGCGGCGGCGAGGTGCCGGTTGAGGTTCTCTTCGACCGTGCCTTCCAGTTCGTGCAGCAGGCGGGTGGTTTCGGGGACCGGCATCGGGCAACGTCCTTCCGTACCTACGCGACCGTAACTTACGGTGCCGTAGGAAACGACAACGGACGCGGGCACCCGCGGGTTCCCGGGTGCCTCAGCCGGGCACCAGCTCGAAGACGTAATCCTTGAGGATGGGGCCGAAAAAGCTCATCGAGGTGACCCGCACCACAGCCTGCCCGGGAACGCCGCGAGCCTGCGAAAGGACTTCGCACCTCGCGGCCGGATCGGCCGGCACGACCCTCGTGATCTTCGGCGACGAGCCGGCCGCGACCGGAACGGTGGACGACGGCGCCCCGGCGTCGAAGCCGCCGAACGTCCGGCCGCCGACCATGATCTTGATCGACAACGGCCCGTCGGTCGGGATGGGCCGGCCGTTGAACCCCTGCCAGTACCGCACGCAGGTGTCGCGCCAGCTGCCCGCGTCGGCCTCGTGGGCGGCGAGCTTGGCCTTGACCTCGGCGAAGCGCCGGGCGTCGACGTGCGGTTCGAGGGCATCCCAGGCCCGGCGCAGCCACGACACGTAGTGGACGCCGGTCTGGTAGCGGTACACCAGTTCGTCCCAGAAGATCCGGCCGGAGCGCAGCCGCCGGTCCCACGGCACGTGGTGGAACCACATCAGCAGGTTCTCGGGGACGGTGTCGATGTCGGCGTACCGGGCCGCGAGCACCGGGAAGTACTGCGCGGTGAAGCCGCTGCCGGTGGGAGAGCGGTCGTAGCCCAGCCCGGCGGCGTCGGCCTTGTTGTAGTAGACCGGGCTCCAGTCGTCCCGCGCGAGCCGTTCGGCGGGGTTGGGGCCGTAGTGGTCGCTGGACCGGAACTGGTGCGCGACGCCGAGCGGAGTCTGGTAGCTGACCAGCGCCTCCCGGGAGCCCATCATCATGGCCACGATGGTCCGGACGACGAAGTCGCGGTTGCTCCACGTCAGCCGGACCCAGTCTTCGGCGATGCCGCGGGCGTCGAGGGTCCAGTCCCACGCCAGCCTGCCGAAGGCGTACAGGTTCGCCTGCGCGAAGTGGTGCCCGGTCAGGTTGTCCGCGTTGCCGAAGTTGGCCACGCCGACGATGGCGCTGTCCGGGTGGCACTGGGCGGTGCCGTCCACGACGTGGCCGACCAGGCGCTTCTCCAGCAGCTTGCCGTGCGCGTCGGTGGCGTACGTGTCGGACTTCAGCACCTCCTCCCACAGCGGGCCGAGGTAGCACAGCATCGTGTTCTGGCCGGTGTACTCCTGGGTGATCTGCAGTTCGATGGCCTGGTTGGTGTGCTCCATCCGGCCGAAGAGCGGGTTGGCCGGCTCCCGGGCCTGGTAGTCGAGCGGGCCGTTCTTGGTCTGCAGGAAGACGTTCTTCGCGAACCGGCCGATCGTGCCGTCGGGCTGGCGCTCCTCGTCGATGGGGCCGAATTCCAGGTACGCGCGCTTGAGCCGGTCGGCGTCGACGTCGGCGTTGTAGACGAAGGTGCGCCAGAAGATCCGCATCCCGAGCGGCGCCACCGCCGCCGCCATGCCGTTGGCGCCGTCACCGTGGTCGTAGCCCAGGTCCTGAGGACCCGGCTGGCCCTCGGAGTTCGCCTTGACGGTGAAGCCCAGGAAGTCGGGGATGGCGGCCTGCAGCTGCCGGGCCCGGCGCGTCCACCAGTCCCGGAACTTGGCGCTGTAGGGATCGAGTTCCTCCCGGGTGAGGGTGTCGGGTGCGAACCGGGCGTCCGTCGGGGCCGCGTAGTTGATGGACACCGCCAGCTTGATCCCGTACGGGCGCAGCGCGTCCGCCAGCGCGGCCTCCTGCTCGATGGCGGCCGGGGTGAGGTAGAAGCTGTTGGCGTTGACGTTGTTGATCGTGATGCCGTTGATGCCGACCGAGGCCATCGCCCGTGCCGCCACCAGGTACCGGTCGAGGATCACCGGCAGGTTCAGCGCGGCGGACGCGCCGGTGGCGGTGAAGTCGAAGATCGCGCCGTTCTCGCCGTCCAGCCCGCCGGTGCCCGCGGGGTTGTTCCCGGCGTAGAGGCGCTCGGTCTCCCAGTAGTTCAGGTACCGGTGGTTGATCCGGGGCACCGAGGAAACTTTCAGTTCGGTGAGGGGTTGCTGCGCCTGGAGACGCCGGAGGAACGCGAATGTCCCGTACAGCGCGGCGAGGTCGGTGTTGCCGGCGATCACGATCGACCGGTGTCCGCCCCGGGACAGCGAGCGGACGAGGTAGCCGTCGTCACCCAGCGGCGCCAGGTCGCGCGCGGGAACGAGCATGCGGACCAGCGGTGAGCTGTCCGGGGTGCCGACGATCACCGCGCGGTCGGGGAACCCGCCCTGCACCGGCACGGGCCGCCCCAGCAGCCCGCCGAGGCCCCGGACGAGCTCGTCCCGCGCCGCCTCCAGGGTGCTCTCCACCAGGTGCTCGCGGGAACCGGGGGCCATGCTCAGGTTGGCGGTGTGCCGGTGGACCTTGGTCCGGCCGGCGTTCTCCACGACGATCGCGCCGAGTGCGGCCCGGTAGCGGGCGAGGAGGCCGGGGTCGGCGACCCGCTCGTAGCGCAGCCACAGGTCGGAGCCGTCGTAGTCGGCGGGGAAGGCGCCCGGAGGGGTCGCTCGCGCCGGAACGGCACCGAACACCGAGGTGGCCACGGCAGCTCCGCTGCCGATCAGGAAGGAACGCCGGCGCAGCCGGCTCTGCTCGTTCTCGTCGCTGGAAGACACCGTGCCCCCATCGTGTTCACGAGTATTTAGTTCGGTTCCCGCACTATTCCGGGCGTGCGGCCGCGCTGTCAAGAATTGGCGATATAGCAGGGAATCCTCGAAAGTTTCGGCGTGTCGGGACGCCGTGTTCCGGCCCGGATGATCGGCCGTGCCAGACTTCGCGGCGATGCTCACGCCAGCCGATCTCGCCGACCTGCTCGACTGCGAGCACCGCAGCATCCTGAACCAGGCACTGGCCGCGGGCCTGCCGGGAGCGCCGCGGCCCGCACCCGCCGAACCGGATTCGCGGCGCGGACACACGACAGCGATGCTCGCCGGGTTCCGCGCCGCCGGGCGCGTGGTCGCCGAGATCGACGTCGAGGACACCGCGCTCGCCGCGAAGGCGACGGAGGAGGCGTTGCGCGCCGGGACACCGGTGATCCACCGGGCCGTCCTGCTCGACGGCGAGTTCTCGGCGCAGGCGGACTTCCTGGTCCGGGACGGCGACGGCCGTTACGAGGTCCACGACGCGAAGCCGGTCCGCCAGGCGACGCCCGCCGTGGTGGTCCGGCTGACGGCGTGCGCCGACGCACTGGACCGCGCCGGGTGGCCGGCCGGGCCGCAGCTGCACCTGCGGCTGACCGGCGGCGGCACCCGGACGCTGCGCGTCGAGGACTTCCGGCCGCTGGTGGCCCGGCTGCGGACCCGGCTGGCGAGCCGCCCGCCGCGGCTGCCGGTCCCGCTGTGGGCCGACGAACGCCCGGCCTGCGCCGGCTGCAGGTTCGCGCAGCACTGCGCGTCGGCCCGGGAGGCCGACCGGGACCTCTCCCTGGTCGCCGGGATGCGCGGCGACCAGCGCCGCAAGCTGGTCGCCGCCGGGCTCGGCTCGATCGACGCGCTCGCCGCCGCCGGCCCGGACGACCGGCCACGGGACCTCTCCGCGACGGCGTTCGCCACTCTGCGCGCCCAGGCCGCGCTACAGGTCCGGCAGGACACCACCGGCGAGATCGCCTACGAGGTCGTCGACCCCGCCGAGCTGGCCGCCCTGCCCGCGCCGGCCCCGGGTGACGTGTTCGTCGACCTGGCCGGCGACCCGCACGCTCTCGCCGGTGAAGGCCTGGAATACCTCTTCGGCGCGTTCGGCGACCGGCAGTTCACGCCGTTCTGGGCGCACAGCCGCGCCCAGGAGCGGCGGGCGTTCGAGGAGTTCGTCGACTTCGCCGCGGCGCGCGTCGCCGAGCACCCGGGCTCGCACGTCTACCACTACGCGCCCTACGAGGTCACCGCGATCAAGCGGCTGGCGGCGGTGCACGGCACCCGCGAGGAGACCGTCGACCACCTGCTGCGCAGCGGCGCGGTCGTGGACCTGCACGCGGTCGTGCGCAAGGCGCTGCGCGTGTCGCAGCGGTCGTACTCGATCCGGCACCTCGAGCCGCTCTACCAGCCCGGCGCTCGCGGGAAGACCGCGATGTCCGACGTCGAGGCCTACGAGGAGTACCTGGCGCTCGCGCAGTCCGGCGAGCCGGAACGCGCCGACGAGGTCCTGCGCCGCATCGGCGAGAACACCGAGGACGACTGCGTCTCCGCGCAACGGCTGTTCGAATTCCTGCACCGGGTCCGCGCCGACGCCGGCATCGAGGTCCCGGAGCCGGCCGAGGAATCCGCCGAGGACGCGCTGCTGCGGGCGGCCGAGGAGGACGTCGCCGCCGAGCGGCGCGCCGAACGGGCCGCGCAGCTGGCGGCGCTGGTCGACCCGCTGCTGGACGGCCTGCCGGACGACCCCGGCCACTTCACCGCCGACGAGCGGGCCCGCGCGCTGCTGGCCGCGTCCGTCGGCTACCACCGGCGTGAGACGAACCCGGCCTGGTGGGAGTACTTCCGCCAGCTCGCTGCCCCGCTCGGGGATCTCGAGGTCGACACCGCCTGCGCGGTGCCGGTCTCGCTGGAAGCGGGGGAGTGGGTGCCCCCGGCCGGGCGGGCACGCACCGCGAAGCGGACGCTGCAGCTGGCGTGCGACCCCGACCGGCCGCACCCGTTCGCCCCGGGCGACGACGTGCGGCTGCGCTACGGCGACACCGCCCGGGAGGCGAAGGTCGTCGCCGCGTCGGCCGTGGAGCTGACCCTGGAGGAGAGCTGCCCGCCGGACGCGACCACGAACGACCGGCCCAGCGCGGTGCTGCCGGGCAGCCCGGTGCGGCCGTCACCCAAGGACGAGGCGGTCGCCGACCTCGCCCGCCTGGTCGTCGACGCGCTCCCGGAGCTGCCGCGCCACCCCGGCGTCGACCTGCTCCGGCGCACCCCGCCACGGCTGCGGGGCGGCGCGTCGCTGCCCTCGCCGGGCGAGGACCTGGTGGCCACCGTGATCGAGGCGGTCGAGGCGCTCGACGGGTCGGCGCTGGCCGTGCAGGGGCCGCCGGGAGCGGGCAAGACCTACCTGGCCGGCCGGCTGATCGCCCGGCTGGTGCGGGCGGGGCGGACGGTTGCGGTCACCTCGACCAGCCACAAGGCCGTGGAGAACGTGCTGAGCGCGGCCAAGAAGAGCGCGCCGGAGCTGCCGTGCGCCAAGCGCGCGAAGAAGACGCCGGACCCGGCCGCGCCGTGGGACCAGCCGAAGAGCAACCCCGCGCTGGTGAAGTGGCGCGAGGAGCACGACGCGGGGCACCTGGTCGGCGGGACGGCGTGGACGTTCGCGAACGCGGCGGTCCGCGAGGAGCCGTTCGACCTGCTGATCATCGACGAAGCCGGCCAGTTCGCGCTGGCCGACGCGCTCGCGGTGTCGATGTGCGCGCGCAACGTCCTGCTGCTGGGCGACCCGCAGCAGCTGCCCCAGGTGGTGCAGGGCACGCACCCGGCCGGAGCGGAGGCCTCGGCACTGGGCCACCTGATCGGCGAGGCCGACATCATGCCGGCGTCCCTGGGCTACTTCCTCGACGAGACCCGGCGCATGCACCCCGCGGTGTGCGAACCGGTGTCGAACCTGTCCTACGCCGGGCGGCTGCACGCCCACCCGTCGGCCGCGGACCGCGCGCTGGAAGGCGTCGACGCGGGGCTGTACCTGAGCGAGGTGGACCACCAGGGCAACACGACCCGATCGGTGGAGGAAGCCGTCGAGGTCGTGCGGCTGGTGTCCGAAGTGCACGGTCGCCTGTGGACGGACCACGGTGCGCCGCGGCCGCTGGGCGACAAGGACGTTCTGGTCGTCGCGCCGTACAACCTCCAGGCGCGCACGGTGACCCGGGCCCTTGAGGAGGCGGGCTACCCGGGCGTCCGGGTGGGGACGGTCGACCGGTTCCAGGGCCAGGAGGCCCCGGTGGTGATCGCGACGATGACGTCCTCGTCGGCGGTCGACCTGCCGCGCGGGCTCGACTTCCTGTTGTCGCGCAACCGGCTGAACGTGGCGTTGTCGCGGGCGCAGGCGCTCGCCGTCCTGGTGTGCTCGCCCCGGCTCGTCGAGGCGGACATCCGGACGGTGGACCAGCTGCGCCTGGTCGCGGGCATGATCGGCCTGATGACGGCGGCGCGGCCGTGGCCGGCGGGTCAGCTGGGTGGTTCGATCTCGCCGGCGTCCTCGTCGACGTCCTGAGAGCCGGGCTGCTTGCGCTCCCGGTCGGCTTCGGGGATTTCCACGTCGAGGTCGAGTTCGGGTGTGCCGGGCGGGGCCGGCGCGTCGGGGGTCAGGGGGCGGTTCTCGGATTCGCTCATGGGGGGCGGTTACCCCGGGCGCCGGTGATCAAAGCGTCGGGCCGGTCAGGCCGGGTTCGACGCTGGGGTGCGGCCGGGTCGGCGGCGGCTGTCCGGTGGCCGGGTTCGGGCGGGTTTCGGCCGGTCGGCAGGTTCGGGCCGGGGAGCGAGGTGCCGGGCGCAAATCCCGGCCGTCGGGGTCAGGCGGGGTTCCGGGGTGCGGCCGGGTGCTCGCCCGCGAGTTCGGCCGGGGCCAGGTCGTCCAGGGTCTGCCAGCGGAACACCCCCGCACCCTGCGCGTAGGCCAGGTGCCCGCCGAGCGCGCCGCCGGCACTCGTC
This sequence comes from Amycolatopsis bullii, assembly GCF_014654205.1. GTDB lineage: Bacteria > Actinomycetota > Actinomycetes > Mycobacteriales > Pseudonocardiaceae > Amycolatopsis > Amycolatopsis plumensis. The sequence continues at coordinate 2,130 of NZ_BNAW01000021.1, read as the reverse complement.
GCCGCCAGGCCCAGCGCCGCCAGGAGCCGTCCGCCGCGGCCACTGCGGCGGGCCAGGTAGGACGCGCCGAACAGCGCCGTCGCCGTCGCGTTGGCGGCCGCGTGGATCAGGCCGACCCGGCGTTGCCGCACGTCCAGGTTCGCGTAGTCGGCCAGGCCGAGCACCACCGCCGCCGGGGCGGCCAGCAGGCCGGTCGCGATCAGGCGGCGTGCTGTGTCGCGGCCGTCCGGGAGCAGGTCGAACACCGCCGAGCACACCCAAGCGCCGATCGGCACCGTCACCGCGATCGGGTGCAGCGGGTGCCCCAGCGCGTGGCCGCGCAGCTGGCGCGTCACGCCGCTCTCGCCGTTCAGCACCCGCCCGAGCCCGGTGGCCGGGCCGTCGAGCGCCTCGGCGTCTTCGGCTTTCTGCAGCACCCGGTGGGCCCAGGCGGGCTTCGACCGGCCATGACCATCGCGCGTGGGATCCATACCGCCGTGGCTACCCGGTTGCGCGGCCCTCAACCCTCGGCCCTCGCGCGGTGGCGTCGCGAGACCGCCGCCGTGAGCAAGTCACCCGGCCGGGGGAGCGTGCCGATGAGCCTGGTGAACGCGCTGCGCCGGAGCACCTTGCCGGGGTGACTGCCGTGGACCTGCCCCGGTTCGTCCACAGTGGAGTCGACGTTGTCGGTTCCGTTGTCGGGCAGCGTGTTGTGGAAGCTGCGCGAGCCGATCCGGCGCAGCGAAAGCAGGGCGTCGGTCATCGCCGGGGACAGCCGCTGCCCGAGGAAGAAGCCGATCGAGGCCCCGCCGACGGGGATCTCGCGGCGGGGGTGCGTCGAGGCGAACACGATGGCGTCGGCGACCGTCTCCGGGGCGTACACCGGCGGCGGGGGCTTCGGCAGCGCGCCGAGCTTGCTGCGCGCGTGCTCGAAGAACGGCGTGTCGATGGCTGCGGGGAGGATCGTGGTGACGGCGATCGGCGCGCCCTCCTGCGCGAGTTCGATGCGCAGGCAGTCGTAGAAGCCGCGCAGCGCGAACTTGCTGGCGGTGTAGGGCGCGTGCAGCGGCACCGCCCGCACGCCCTCGACCGACGCCACGCCGATCACCGAGCCGCCGCCCGCGCGGCGCAGGGCGGGCAGCACCGCGCGCACGCCGTGGACGTGCCCGAGGAAGTTCACCCGCAGGACGCGGTCGAACTCTTCGTCGGTGATGTCCTCGACGCGGCCGAAGACCGACACACCGGCCAGGTTCACCCAGGTGTCGATCCGCCCGAACTGCGTTTCGGCCGTCCGGACCAGCGCGCGGACGGCGTCCGGGTCGGCGATGTCGGTGGGCACGGCCAGTGCCGTCCCGCCCGCGGCCGTGATCTCTTCGACCAGCGTGCCGAGAGCCCGCTCGGTGCGGCCGGCGCACACGACGCGCGCCCCTTGCGCGGCGAAGGCGAGCGCGGCGGCGCGCCCGATCCCGCTCGACGCGCCCATCAGCACGACCACCTGATCGGACACCGGTCTGGGCATGACGCCTCCTCGTGGTTCGGGGACCCGGAAGGCCCCGGATACCGCCGGGACCGCCGCACAAACGCCGATCCCGGGCCGCACGGATAACCGGCGCCGGCCGCGGGTACCAGCTCCAGGTGTCCCTTCCTGCCGGAATCTCCGCCTTTCTCCCCGGGACGTCGGTCGCCGCGGGCGCGGCCGTCCTGTTCGCCGTCGGATCGGTGCTGCAGCACGAGGCCGCTTCGAGCAGCGCGCACGCGCGGGGCGTCGAACTGCGCCTGCTCGTGACCCGCCCGAAGTGGATGGTGGGGCAGAGCGCGACGGTGCTGGGGACCGTGCTGCAGGTGGTCGCGCTGGCCCTGGCGCCGGTCGCCATCGTGCAGCCGGTGCTCGCCGGCGGCCTGGTCGTCGCGCTGGCGATCCGGTCGGTGCGCGACCGGTGCCTGCCGTCCCGCCTCGACGGGATCGGGGCCGTCCTCACCTGTGGTGGCCTGGCCGTCTTCCTGGTCGCGGCCCGCCCGGCCGCCGGCACCGGCGACCGGCTGCCGCCCTGGTTCGCGGTCGCCGGCGCGGTGCTGCTGGCGGTGGGCCTGGTCGCGGCGGCCAGCCGGGTCGAGCGCGGCCCCCGGGGCGCCCTGGCCTCATCGGTGTAG
>NZ_BNAW01000020.1 GCF_014654205.1 Amycolatopsis bullii | reverse complement strand
CCGTCAATTCCTTTGAGTTTTAGCCTTGCGGCCGTACTCCCCAGGCGGGGCGCTTAATGCGTTAGCTACGGCACGGACAACGTGGATGTCGCCCACACCTAGCGCCCAACGTTTACAGCGTGGACTACCAGGGTATCTAATCCTGTTCGCTCCCCACGCTTTCGCTCCTCAGCGTCAGTATCGGCCCAGAGACCCGCCTTCGCCACCGGTGTTCCTCCTGATATCTGCGCATTTCACCGCTACACCAGGAATTCCAGTCTCCCCTACCGAACTCAAGTCTGCCCGTATCGACCGCACGCTCCACGTTAAGCGTGGAGATTTCACGGCCGACGCGACAAACCGCCTACGAGCTCTTTACGCCCAATAAATCCGGACAACGCTCGCACCCTACGTATTACCGCGGCTGCTGGCACGTAGTTAGCCGGTGCTTCTTATCCAGGTACCGTCACTTGCGCTTCGTCCCTGGCGAAAGAGGTTTACAACCCGAAGGCCGTCATCCCTCACGCGGCGTCGCTGCATCAGGCTTGCGCCCATTGTGCAATATTCCCCACTGCTGCCTCCCGTAGGAGTCTGGGCCGTGTCTCAGTCCCAGTGTGGCCGGTCACCCTCTCAGGCCGGCTACCCGTCGTCGCCTTGGTAGGCCACTACCCCACCAACAAGCTGATAGGCCGCGGGTTCATCCTGCACCGCCAGAACTTTCAACAACCCTGGATGCCCAGGGAAGTGATATCCGGTATTAGACCTCGTTTCCAAGGCTTATCCCAGAGTGCAGGGCAGATTACCCACGTGTTACTCACCCGTTCGCCACTCATCCCCACCCGAAAGTGGTTCAGCGTTCGACTTGCATGTGTTAAGCACGCCGCCAGCGTTCGTCCTGAGCCAGGATCAAACTCTCCAACAATGAACAGTTTAATCGAGGCAATTAAATGCTCTCAAAGGAACCTCATACGAGGTTTCAATACATAAGCTCTACTGGCTTAGTTCACTAGCACACTGTTGAGTTCTCAAGCAACACACCCCGAACCCGCCGCGATCAAGCGGCTCGCTCGAAGCGAGTCATTCCTAGCAGTTTTTGGTGGGACACCCACTCAATCGCGATCCGCGAGAGCTTGGTTCGTGTCCCGGCGGCCACCCGGTTTCCCTGGCGACTTGGAGAACTTTACACCCCCTCCGGAGGCCCGGAACAGGGGGGTCCCTTAACCACGTTCTCGCAGGTCAGGGGCCTGTTTCGGGCCGCCGGGACGGGTCAGCCGCCGAGCGCGACGCCGGCGACATTCCGCTTGCCCTTGCGGACCACGAGCCACTTGCCGTGGAGGGCGTCCTCGCGGGACGGCTTCCACTCCTCGTCCGCGATCTTCACGTTGTTGACGTACGCGCCGCCCTCCTTGAGGGTGCGGCGCGCGGCGCCCTTGCTGTCCACCAGGCCCGCGGCGAGCAGCAGGTCGACGATCGTCGCGTCCCCGGACGGGTCGACCTTGCCGTTCGGCACCTCGGCCATCGCCGCGTCGAGGGTGCGTTCGTCCAGCTCGCCGAGCTCGCCGCGACCGAACAGCGCCTGGCTCGCGTTGATCACCTGCCGGGTCTGCTCCTCACCGTGCACCAGCGTGGTGAACTCCTCCGCCAGCCGCTTCTGCGCGGCCCGCAGCTGGGGACGCTGTTCGGTGTCCTCCGCCAGCGCCGCGATCTCCTCCTGGCCGAGGAAGGTGAACATCCGCAGGTAGCGGACGACGTCGGCGTCACCCACATTGACGAAGTACTGGTACCAGGCGTACGGCGAGGTCATCTCCGGGTCGAGCCAGAGGTTCCCGCCGCCGGTGGACTTGCCGAACTTGCGGCCCTCGGCGTCGGTGACCAGCGGCGCGGTCAGCGCGTGCACGCCCGCACCGTCCGTCCGGCGGATCAGGTCGACCCCGCCGACCAGGTTGCCCCACTGGTCGGAGCCGCCGACCTGCAGCTTGCAGCCGTACTGCCGGTGCAGCTGCAGGTAGTCCTGCGACTGCAGGAGCAGGTAGCTGAACTCGGTGTACGACATGCCGTCACCCTCGAGCCGGCGCTTCACCGTTTCCCGGTTGAGCATGACGTTGATCGAGAAGTGCTTCCCGACGTCGCGCAGGAACTCCAGCGCGGTCTGCTGCCCGGTCCAATTGAGGTTGTTTTCGACGATCGCGCCGGTCGGCGAGTCGTCGAAGTCGACGAACCGCTCGAGCTGGCCGCGGATGCGCCCGGCCCACTCGGCGACGACGTCGAGGGTGTTCAGCGTGCGCTCACCGGTGTCGCGCGGGTCGCCGATCATCCCGGTCGCGCCGCCGGCCAGCACGATCGGCCGGTGCCCCGCGCGCTGGAAGCGCTTGAGCATGAGCAGTGGGACCAGGTTGCCGGCGTGCAGGCTGGGCGCGGTCGGGTCGAAACCGCAATAGAGCGTCACGGGACCCTGGTCGAGCTCGCGCCGGAGGGCGTCGATGTCGGTGGACTGCGCGATCAGGCCGCGCCAGGACAGCTCGTCGAGGATGTGTTCGCTCACGCCTGTAGATCCTCCCGCACCAGGTCAACCGACTAACTGGCGGGTCGGACCCGCCGCTTCCCGCCGCGGCGGTAGGTGGACACGGCGGGCGAGCCGTCGACCCAGAACCGCCACGGCGTGTCCATCGCCATCGCGACGCCGACGCGCGGGCCGCTGCGGACCTGCTCGGCCGGCACCCGTTCGCCCACGTACAGCCGGACCGGCGACGCCGGGTCGGTCAGGTCGACACCGTTTTCGTCGCGGTCGATGCGCAGCACCGACGTGAGGATCGCCGGGCCCTTGGCGAGCTCGCCGGTCCCCCGCGCGTTCGGCCGCCGCTTGCGGACGACGTCGAGTCCGGTGACGACCTCGCCCGCCCGCAGCAGCACCGCGCCGGCGACCCCGTCGGTCGAGCCGACGATGTTCGCGCAGAAGTGCATCCCGTAGACGAAGTACACGTAGAGGTGGCCGGCGGGACCCCACATGACGGCGTTGCGCGGGGTCTGCCCGCGGTAACAGTGCGACGCCGGATCGTCCTCGCCGCGGTAGGCCTCGACCTCGACCAGCCGGACGCCGACGGTGCCGTCCGGACCGTCGGCCTCCAGGACCGAGCCGAGCAGCAGGTGGGCCAGGTCGACCGGGTCGAGCGCGAGTTCGTCGCGGGTGAACAACCGGCCTGCGTCGCCGCTCAAACGGTTTCCTCTCCTCGGCTGCCTGGCCCGGCCACCTTAACCCTTGAGCGGTCGCTCAAACTTCTCTACAGTCGATTTGAGCAGTCGCTCAAACTCTGAGGGGAGACGGAGATGCGACCGAAAGCCCTGTACGTCGAGACCGTGATCCGCACGGATCTCGACACGCTGTGGCGGCACACCCAGGACCCGGACCTGCACCGGCGCTGGGACCTGCGTTTCGCCGAGATCGCTCCGATCGAAGGCCTCGACGGCCACTTCCGCTACGCGTCGAGGCTCCTGGGGGTGACGGTCGCCGGGGTCGGGGTGAGCGTCGTGTCGCGGGATTGGCCGGACGGTTCCCGCACGTCGGTGCTGCGGTTCGCCTCGGCCGACCCGTTGTCGCTGATCAGCGCGGGCGCCGGGTTCTGGCGTTATACCCCGGCTCCCGGCGGCGTCCGGTTCGTCACCGGCTTCGACTACGGCACTCGCTGGGGGCGCTTCGGGCAGCTGGCCGACCGGGTGTTCCGCCCGGTGTTCGGCTGGCTGACGGCGTGGTCGGTCGACCGGCTGCGACTCTGGCTGGAGAACGGCGTGGCGCCGGAGGACCAGCCCCTGACCGCGCCCTCGGCCGCCCGCTGCGGCCGGACGCGGCCCCGCGACCAGTTGACTGCGGGAGCGCCGGCGTGACCGGCGGGCGCGGCTGCCGGTGGTTCACTCGCGCTTCGGGCCGGTGTTCGGGTACGAAGGCGGCTTCGGCGCCCGGTACGTCGACGTCGGCCGTGGGGTCAGCGGGGCGGTGAAGCCACTCCGTGAGAAGGTCATGGACTGATGGGCACCGGCCGGAACTCCAGTTCGCAGGACACGAAGCAGCGGCTCGTGGACGGCGTGCTGGAAGTCGTCCGGCAGCAGGGCATCACCGCCGTCTCCGCGCGGTCGGTGGCCAGTGCCGCGGGCGCGAACCAGGCGCTCGTCTTCTACCACTTCGGCAGCGTCGAGGAGCTCGTCGCGCAGGCGTGCGTCTCCGCGACCGAGGCGCGGGTCGCCCTCTACCGGGACCGGTTCGCCACCGTCGCCACGGTCGGCGAGCTGCTGGCGCTCGGCCGGGAGATCCGGACCGCGGAACGCGCGGAAGGCAACCTGGCCCTCCTCGCCCAGACCCTCGCCGGGGCGCAGGGCAGCGAACGGCTCGCCGAGGCGACCCGCGAAGGTCTCGGCAAGTGGATCACCGAAGTCCGGACGGCCCTCGAGCGCGTGCTCGAGGGTTCGCCGCTGGCCGAGCTCGCGGACCCCGACGGACTGGCCCACGCCGTGTCCACCGGGTTCCTCGGGCTGACGCTGTTCGACACGGTCGACCCCGACGGCGCCGAGCAGGCTGTCGCCGCGCTGGAGCAGCTGGCCGTGCTCGTCGACGTCCTGGACGGGCTCGGCCCGGTGGCCACACGGGCCGTCCGGGCCAAGCTCCGCAAAACCCTCAGGTGAGCCCTCTTAGTTGAGCCACTGCCGGGCTGCCGTGACCCGCTCTTCCAACCGCGCACGCTGCTCGGCTACGCGCACCGGCGCCGTGCCGCCTCGCGCATCGCGGGAGTTCACCGAGCCTTCGACGGTCAGGACTTCGCGCACCGCCGGCGTGAGCGCCGGGTTGATCTTCTCGAACTCTTCGTCGGTCAGCTCGTCCAGGCCGACGCCGCGGGACTCGGCGACGCGGACGCTCTCCCCCGCCGCTTCGTGCGCGACGCGGAACGGGACGCCCTGGCGCACCAGCCACTCGGCGATGTCGGTGGCCAGGGTGAAGCCGGCCGGGGCCAGCTCGGCGAGCCGGTCGGTGTGGAAGGTGAGCGTTTCGAGCATGCCGGCGATCGCCGGGAACAGCAGCTCGAGCTGCTCGACCGAGTCGAACACCGGCTCCTTGTCCTCCTGCAGGTCGCGGTTGTAGGCCAGCGGCTGCGCCTTGAGGGTGGCCAGCAGGCCGGTGAGGTTGCCGATCAGCCGGCCCGCCTTGCCGCGCGTGAGCTCCGCGACGTCCGGGTTCTTCTTCTGCGGCATGATCGAGCTGCCGGTGGCCCAGGCGTCGTCCAGCGTGACGTACCCGAACTCGGCGGTGTTCCAGATGATCACCTCTTCGGCGATCCGGGACAGGTTCACCGCGAGCATCGCGACGGCGAAGGCGAACTCGGCGACGAAGTCACGCGAAGCGGTGCCGTCGATGGAGTTCTCGACGCTGGTGGCGAAGCCCAGCTCCTCGGCGACGGCCTCGGGGTCCAGGCCCAGCGACGAGCCGGCGAGAGCCCCCGAGCCGTACGGCGACTCGGCGGTGCGGGCGTCCCAGTCCTGCAGGCGCGAGACGTCCCGCAGCAGCGCCTGGCCGTGGGCCATCAGGTGGTGCGCGAGCAGCACGGGCTGGGCGTGCTGCAGGTGCGTGCGGCCGGGCAGGACGGCGTCCGGGTGCCGCTTCGCCTGCGACACCAGCGCGTCGATGACCTCCAGGGTGCCGGCGACGACCCGGCGGGCGGCGTCGCGCAGCCACATCCGGAACAGCGTGGCCACCTGGTCGTTGCGCGAACGGCCGGCACGCAGCTTGCCGCCGAGCTCGGTGCCCGCCCGCTCCAGCAGGCCGCGTTCGAGGGCCGTGTGCACGTCTTCGTCGGCGATCGTCGGGGTGAACGCCCCCGACGCGACGTCCTGGGCGAGCGTGTCCAGCGCGGCCAGCATGCCGGCGAGCTCGTCTTCGGTGAGCAGGCCCGCCTTGCGCAGCACGCGAGCGTGCGCGCGGGACCCGGCGATGTCGTAGGGCGCCAGGCGCCAGTCGAAGTGCGTCGACGCGCTCAGCGCGGCCATGGCCTCCGCCGGACCGCTGGCGAACCGGCCGCCCCACAGCTGCACCGGCTGCTCGTTCCCGCTCACTGTTCTCGCTTCTCCTCGGTGTTCGTTCGATGTCTGGCGACGGTGATCCGGCCGTCGTACAGGACGAGGCGTACTTCGCCCGAGACGGTGTCGGTCAGCCTGGCGCATCCGCGGCCGGCCCGCCGTTCGAGGGCGGCGCACGCTTCGCGGCGGGAGATCCTCTGCGCCTCGCCGCGCGCGCTCAGCATCCGGCGCGCTTCGGCGACGGAGACGGTCTCGCCGTCGATCGCCACCGGCACCCCGCCGTCGTAGGTGACGACGACCTCGTCCGGCGCGAGGAACTCGCCCTCGGCCGGGAAGATGTCGGCGATCACGGTGGTCCTTCGTCCGCCGATCGCTGGGCGAGGGCGGCGAACCGTTCGGCCAGGTCCTTGCCGGTCAAGGGCTCGCGCGCGATCACGGCGACCGTGTCGTCGCCCGCGATCGACCCGACGACCTCTTCCAGTGCCGCCCGGTCGATCGCGCTGGCCAGGAACTGGGCCGCCCCGGGCGGGGTGCGGAGCACGGTCAGGTTGCCGGACGAGTCCGCCGAGACCATCAGCTCGGCCAGCAGCCGGGAGAGCCGGGACGTACCGCCCTGCACCCCGCGGACCGGGCTGCCGTCTTCGGGGATGACGTAGACCGGCGCGCCCGAGTCCGGCCCGCGCAGCTTGACCGCGCCCAGCTCGTCGAGGTCGCGCGACAGCGTCGCCTGGGTGACCTCGATGCCTTCGGCGGCCAGCAGCTTGGCCAGCTCGGTCTGGCTGCGGATGGTCATGGTGGACACGAGCTCGGTGATCCGGGCCTGCCTGCCCACTCGGCTGCCGGTCATCGCCGGCTCTCTTCGAACAGCCAGACGAGCAGCGCCTTCTGGGCGTGCAGGCGGTTCTCGGCCTCGTCCCAGACCGCGCTGGCCGGGCCGTCGATCACCTCGTCGGTGATCTCCCAGCCGCGGTGCGCCGGCAGGCAGTGCAGCACGATCGCGTCGTCCGCGGCTTTCTTCAGCAGCTCGGTGTTGACCTGGAGGGCGCGGAACGGGCCGACCCGGTCGAGCCCGTCGTTCTCCTGCCCCATCGACGTCCACGTGTCGGTGACGAGCACGTCCGCGCCGTCGACCGCCGCGTACGGGTCGGTGAAGACGGTGGCGGTGCCGCCGGTCTCGCTCGCGCGCTTCTTCGCGTCCAGCATCACGCCCTGGTCCGGCTGGAAGCCGACCGGCGAGACGACCCGGACGTGCATCCCGGCGGTGACCCCGCCGAGCAGCAGCGAGTGCGCCATGTTGTTGGCGCCGTCGCCGAGGTAGACGAGGGTGAGGCCGGCGAGCCTGCCCTTGCGCTCGCGGATCGTCATCAGGTCGGTGAGCACCTGGCACGGGTGGAACTCGTCGGTGAGCGCGTTGACCACCGGGATCGACGCGGCCGACGCCATCGTCTCGATGCGCTTCTGTGCGAAGGTGCGCCACACGATCCCGTCGACGTAACGCGAGAGAACCCGCGAAGTGTCTTCGATGGTCTCTTCGCGGCCGAGCTGCATCGAGCGGCCGTCGACGATCACCGGGTGGCCGCCGAGCTGGCTGATGCCCACCTCGAACGAGAACCGGGTCCGCGTCGAGTTCTTCTCGAAGATCGCCGTGACGGACTTGCCGGCGAGGGTCTTGTTGCCGAGCGGGTCGGCCTTGAGTGCGTCGGCGAGGTCGAGGATGGCCTTCTGCTCGGCCGGACTGACGTCGTCGTCGCGGAGGAAGTGGCGCAGCATCAGTCGGAGTCCTTCGTGGTGGAGTCGAGCGCGTCCGGGAGCGCGGCGAGGAAGCCTTCGGCCTGGTCGCCGTCGAGGACGAGCGGCGGTGCGAGGCGGATGGTGTCCGGCGCGACCGGGTTGACGAGGTAGCCCGCGGCCTGGACGGCCTGGGCGACCGCCGCCGAGACCGGCTGCTTCAGGGTGATGCCGAGCAGCAGCCCGGCGCCGCGCACGCCGGCGACGAGCGGGTGGCCCAGTGCCTCGACGCCGGCCGCGATGTCCTTGCCCAGCGAGGCGACGTGGTCGAGCAGGCCCTGGGCGGCGATGGTCTTCAGCACGGCCAGGCCGGCCGCGCAGCAGACCGGGTTGCCGCCGAAGGTGGTGCCGTGCTGGCCCGGCTTGAGCAGGTCGCCCGCCGCGCCGACGCCGATCACCGCGCCCAGCGGCAGGCCGCCGCCGAGGCCCTTCGCCAGCGTGATGACGTCCGGGACGACGCCGGCCTGCTGGTAGCCGAACCAGGTGCCGAGCCGGCCGAGACCGGTCTGCACCTCGTCGAGCACCAGCAGGGTGCCGGTGGCCTTGGTGATTTCGCGGGCGGCCTGCAGGTAGCCGTCCGGCGCCGGGATGACGCCGGCTTCGCCGAGCACCGGCTCCAGGAACACGGCCGCGGTGTCGGTGTCGACGGCGGCCTTGAGCGCCGCGACGTCACCGAAGGGGACGTGCTCCACCCCGGGCACCAGCGGCTGGAAGGGGTCGCGCTTGGCGGGCTGGCCGGTGAGGGTCAGCGCGCCCATGGTCCGGCCGTGGAACGCGCCTTCGGCGGCGACCACCTTGGTGCGCCCGGTCAGCCGGCTGATCTTCAGCGCGGCTTCGTTGGCTTCGGCGCCGGAGTTGACGAACAGGACCTTGCCGTGGCCGGTGAGGCCGGCGACGTCGAGCAACGCCTCGGCGAGCTCGACGGCGACCGGGTTGACGTACAGGTTCGAGGTGTGGCCGAGCCGCTTGATCTGCTCGGTGACGGCGTCGACGACGGCCGGGTGCGCGTGGCCGAGCGCGTTGACGGCGATGCCGCCGACCAGGTCGACGTACTCCTTGCCGTCGGCGTCCCACACCTTCGCGCCCTCGCCGCGCACCAGCGTCAGCGTGGGGGTGCCGTAGTTGTCCATCAGGGCGGACTGCCAGTGCGCCTGGCCATCCACATTGGACTCGAGGTCGGTCACGGGAGCTCCGTTTCGGGGAAGACCATGGTGCCGATGCCGCGCGAGGTGAAGACCTCCAGCAGCACCGAGTGGGCGAGGCGGCCGTCGATCACGTGCGCCCGGCGCACGCCGCCGCGGATGGCGCGCACGCACGCCTCCATCTTCGGGATCATGCCGCTGGCCAGGCCGGGCAGCATGGTCTCGAGGCGATCGACGCGAATGCGGTCGATCAGCGACGACCGGTCGGGCCAGTTGGCGTACAGGCCTTCGACGTCGGTGAGCACCACGAGCTTTTCGGCGCCCAGCGCGGCCGCGAGCGCACCCGCGGCCGTGTCGGCGTTGACGTTGTGCACCACGCCGTCGACGTCCGGGGCGACGGTGGAGACCACCGGGATGCGCCCGGCGTTGACGATGTCGAGCACCGCGTCCGGGTTGACCTCGGCGACCTCGCCGACGAGCCCGATGTCGACCTGCTCACCGTCCACAGTGGCCTGTTTGCGCTCGGCGGTGAACAGCCGGGCGTCCTCGCCGGAAATGCCGACCGCGTAGGGCCCGTGTGCGTTGATCAGCCCGACGAGCTCGCGGCTGACCTGCCCGGTGAGCACCATCCGGACGATGTCCATCGTCTCCGGCGTGGTGACCCGCAGGCCGCCCTTGAACTCGCCTTCGACGCCGAGGCGCTTGAGCATCGCGGTGATCTGCGGGCCGCCGCCGTGCACGACGACCGGGCGCAGGCCGGCCAGCCGGAGGAACACCATGTCCTCGGCGAAGGCCGACTTCAGCTGGTCGTCGATCATGGCGTTGCCGCCGTACTTCACCACCACGGTGGCCCCGTGGAACCGCTGCAGCCAAGGCAGCGCCTCGATGAGCACCCCGGCCTTTTCGGCCGCCGTCGCGAGTCGTTCGTCCGCGGAAATCAGAGCCTCCTGGTTCATGAGGAGTACGCGCTGTTCTCTTCGACGTAACCGTGCGAAAGATCGGTGGTGTAGATGGTCGCCGTGCTCGCGCCGACGCCGAGGTCGACGACGATTTCGATGGCCCGGCCGGTGAGGCCGGCCTCGGACCGGTCGGCGGCGGGCACGCCCTGGGCGAACAGGGTGACGCCGTTGATCGCGATCGACACGGCGTCCGGGTCGATGCGGGCGGGCACCCGGCCGAGCGCCATGGCGATCCGGCCCCAGTTCGGGTCGGAGCCGAACAGCGCCGTCTTGACCAGGTTGTCCTCGGCGATCGTGCGGGCGACGGCGATCGCGTCGGCTTCGGTGGCCGCGCCCCGCACGGTGACGTCGACGTCCTTGGTCGCACCCTCGGAGTCCGCCCGCAGCTGGAGCACCAGGTCGTGGCTCACCGCGGTGAGCAGCTCGGTGAGCTCCGCTTCGGTGGGCTCGACGCCGCTCGCGCCGGACGCCAGGACCAGGACGGTGTCGTTGGTGGACGTGCCGCCGTCGACGTCGAGCCGGTCGAAGGTGACGTGGGTCGCCGCGCGCAGGGCCCGGTCGAGGGTTTCCTTGTCCACCACCGCGTCGGTGGTCAGGACCGAGAGCATGGTGGCGAGGTTCGGCGCGAGCATGCCCGCACCCTTGGCGAAGCCGCCGACGCTCCAGCCGCTGTCGTGCTTGGCAAACGCTTGCTTCGGTTTCGTGTCGGTGGTCATCACGCCCTTGGCGGCGTTCAGGCTCGCTTCGGGGCTTGCGTCGAGCGCCTTGACTGCAGCGTCCACTCCGGACAGGACCGCGTCCATCGGCAGCCGTTCGCCGATCAGGCCGGTGGAGCAGACGGCGACCTCGATCGCGCCCGCCTCCAGCACTTCGGCGACTTTCTCGGCCGTGGCGTGGGTGTCCTGGAAGCCGCCAGGGCCGGTGGCCGCGTTGGCGCCGCCCGAGTTGAGGACGACGGCCTTCAGCCGCTGTTGCTTGAGCACCTCCTGCGACCACAGCACCGGCGCGGCCTTGATGACGTTGCGGGTGAACACGCCCGCCGCGACGTCGAGCGGCCCGTCGTTGACGACCAGGGTGAGGTCGAGCGCGCCGGAGGCCTTGATCCCGGCGGCGACGCCGGCGGCGCGGAAGCCCTGGGGGCCGGTGACGGTCACGGTGCCACTCCTACGGTGGGAAGCCCGGTGGTTTCCGGGAGGCCGAGGGCCAGGTTCATCGACTGGACGGCACCGCCGGCGGTGCCCTTCGTGAGGTTGTCGATCGCGGCGACGACGACCAGGCGCCGGGCGTCGGCGTCGACCGTGACCTGCAGCTGGGTGTTGTTCGAGCCGAGTGTGGCCGCGGTCGTCGGCCAGGCGCCCGCGGGCAGCAGCTGGACGAACGGCTCCGCGTCATACGCCTTTTCGTACGCCGCCCGGGCCGCGGCCTCGTCGACGCCGTCCTTCAGCGGGGCGGTCGCCGTGGTGAGGATGCCGCGGGGCATCGGCGCGAGCACCGGGGTGAAGGACACGGTGACCTTCTCGCCCGCCACGGCCGAGAGGTTCTGCGCGAACTCGGGGGTGTGGCGGTGGGCGCCGCCGACGCCGTACGCGCTCGCCGAGCCCATCACCTCGGAGCCGAGCAGGTGCGGCTTGAGGCTCTTGCCCGCGCCGGAGGTGCCGGTGACCGCGACGATCGTGACGTCGGGCTCGATCAGCCCGGCGGCGAACGCGGGCGCCAGGGCCAGCGATCCGCCGGTCGGGAAGCACCCGGGCACGGCGATGCGCTTGGTGCCGGCGAGCCGTTCGCGGGCGCCGGGCAGCTCGGGCAGGCCGTACGGCCACTGGCCGGCGTGGTCGCCGCCGTACCAGCGCTGCCAGTCGCCCGCGTCGGCCAGGCGGTGGTCGGCGCCGAGGTCGACCACCAGGACGTCCGGGCCGAGCTGCGCCGCGATCTCCGCCGAGTGCCCGTGGGGCAGCGCGAGGAAGACGACGTCGTGGCCGGCGAGGGTCTCCGGCGTCGTCTCGACCAGGACGCGGTCGGCGAGGGGGACGAGGTGGGGCTGGTGGACGCCGAGCTTCGTGCCCGCGCTGCTGGCGGCCGTGAGCGCGCCGATCTCGACCCCGGGATGGGTCAGGAGCAGGCGCAGCAGCTCACCACCCGCGTACCCGCTGGCTCCGGCCACCGCGATGTTCACCGTCATACGCATGATTATGCACGCCCTTGCAAGTCTAAACAAACCCGAAGTGGTGGCCGCCACCTTGGGATGCTGAGCCCATGACGGACACCCCGGCCCGGTTGCTCGGCCTGCTTTCCCTGCTCCAGACGCCGCGCGAGTGGCCGGGCAGCGAACTCGCCGAGCGCATGGGCGTCAGCCCGCGCACCATCCGCCGCGACATCGACCGGCTGCGCGAGCTGGGCTACCCGGTCGAAGCCAGCCGGGGTGTGGCGGGCGGGTACCGGCTGGTCGCCGGCACCGCGATGCCCCCGCTCGTGCTCGACGACGAGGAAGCCGTCGCCATCGCCGTCGGGCTGCGGACGGCGGCGGGCCAGACGGTCGACGGCATCGAGGAAGCCTCCGTGCGGGCGCTGGCCAAGCTCGAGCAGGTCCTCCCGGCGCGGTTGCGGCGGCGGGTGGGCACGATCGGCACGGCGACGGTCGCCGTGCCGGCCACCGGACCGGTCGTCGATCCGGCGCAGCTGACGGTGTTCGCCGCGGCGATCACCAACCACGAGACCGTCCGGTTCCGCTACCGAGCCCACGACGGGGCCGAGACCCGGCGGCGCGCCGAGCCGCTCCGACTGGTCGCCGCGGGCCGCCGCTGGTACCTGGTCGCCTACGACCTCGACCGGGCGGACTGGCGCGTTTTCCGCGCGGACCGCGTCACCGAGGCTCAGGCGACCGGTGGCCGGGCGGTGCCGCGCGAGCCACCCGCCACGGACCTGGCGGCCTACGTCCTCGACCGGTTCTACGACCTCGCACCCTCGTACCGGGCGGTGGCGGTCCTGGCGGAACCGGCGTCGCAGATTGCGCCCCGGCTGGGACCGGCGATGGGCGAACTGACCGACCTCGGCGACGGCCGGTGCCGGTGGCGGAGCCACACGGACACGGTGGACTGGCTCGCGTTCCGGCTGCTGGGCCTGGGGTGCGCGTTCACAGTCGAGGAGCCACCAGAACTGGTGGCGCACCTGAAGGTGCTCGCCGCCCGCGCAGCCGCGGCGGTGCCGGAGTGACCGGCGATTTCCTCCTCGCCCGCCTGCCGCCCTGCTCCGGCGCGACGGCAAGTCCCTCGCCTCGGCCGACCGGCTCACCGCCTTCGGTGACCTGCTCACTGAATCCTCCCCGTGATTGATCGGCTCACCGGGCCCGGCGGCGGGCCGGCCCACCCTGCGGACCGGCCCGCCGCCACCCATCAGCCCGGCTCACCTCCGTCCAGGTCCGTGCGCCTGCTCGGCGGTACGGGGAGGTAGCAGCCCGGGTTCTCCGGATCGCAGCCCACCCGCGGCAGCCGGGCGCGGATGCCGCCGGGGGTGCGCTCGAAGTACGCCGCGAGCTGCGCGACGCTCTCCCCCGCGATCCACCGGCTCTCCAGCTCCGCGTCCGACTCCTCGCTCCACGGGCGGCCCTGCTGGGCGGGCCGGTCCGCGGATCTTCGCCGCGGCCCGCGGCCGGCGCCGGTCGCGGACAACAAACCGTCCGCGACGAGCTCCGCCACCGTGTCCGCCACCGCGACGTCGAGGTCGAGGCTGCCCTCGGCGACCGGTTCACCGCCGGGGCCGCCGGCTTCCAGGGTGATCATCACCCGGGGTGTGGGTTCGGCGCGGTCGACGTCCGTTCTGGTCGAGACCACGATCTGGTAGATGTTGTCGGCTGCCCGGATCTCGGTCCGGCGCTCTTCGATGATCGACATGCCACGAAGCTAGCGCGCACCCCCGACAATTTTCGGCCACGCGCTGCTCACGGCCCACTCCGCTCCGAAATTGTCGGACCCCTCCCCTAACGTCGGCGATGACCACGAACCGTCACGAGGAGGCGACGATGGGACACGGGCGGACAAGACACTGCCCCGGTCCGGAAGATCCGGGCCGGGGCAGCGGGGTGAAGCAGTTTCGCTCAGAAGTGCAGCAGCTGGGCCAGCGTGCTCTGCTTCTCCTGGGCGGCCTTCGCGGTGTTGTCCGACTTCTGCGCCGCGGCGCCGTCGGGCACCGGCGGCGGCACCGGGCTGCACTGGACGTCCGAGTGGTTGCCGGGCTGGCGCTTCGGCAGGGTGCCGTTCGCCAGGTAGTCGGCGATCTTGTCGTCCACACAGGACACCCCGGACAGCGAACCGGCGTGCGTGGTCCCACCCGGCGCGCTGATCAGGCTCGAGTTCGGGAACCGCTTCCGCACCTCGAGGCTGCCGGTGTACGGCGTGGCGGCGTCGAGTTCTTCGCTGATGAGCAGGGCCCCGGCCACCTTGCGGCCGTCGATGTTCACCGGCTTGCCCGCCTTCGCCGGCCAGAACACGCAGGGCGCGTTGAACCAGGCGTTGCCCCAGGTCTCGAACGGGGCCTTGAAGTAGGTCAGCCAGTTGTCGACCCGCCACCGGTTCCAGTCGGTCGGCCACTGCACGTCGGTGCACTGCACGCCCAGGTACACGGCGAAGCCGTTGTCGTTGCCCGGCGGGTTCGAGCTGTCGTAGAGGTCCTTCAGCGTCTGCCAGTCACCCCGGTGCACGTAGCCGTCGAAGGCCTTGGCCATGTCGACCCAGCCGAAGACGTAGTAGCCGGCCTGCAGGAAGATGTCGGTCCACTCGTCGCCGCCGATGACCCCGCCCGCCGGGTTCTCGGCGAGCTTGTGCTGCGTGGCGTACCACAGCTTCTCGACCGCGTCGCCGGTGTTGCCCAGGTGGTAGACGTCGTCGTACTTCGCGAGCCAGTCGAAGTAGATCTTGATGTTCTTGTCGAACGCGACGTCCTGGTCGAGGTTGGCCTGGTACCAGACCTTCCGCGGGTCGACGTTGCCGTCCAGCACCATCCGGCGGACGTTCTTCGGGTACAGCGTGCTGTACACCTGGCCGAGGTAGGTGCCGTAGGAGAAGCCGTAGTAGTTGATCTGCTTCTCGCCGAGCGCCTTGCGCAGGCTGTCCATGTCCTGCGCGACGTCGGTCGTCTTGAGGTGGTTCAGGATCTCGCCGTTCTTGCGGCACGCGTCGGCGTACCCCTTCGAGCGGTCGAGCCAGGTCTTCTCCAGCTGCGGCGTGGTCGGCACGTACGCCGGCCGGTTGTAGCTGAAGTAGTTCCCGTCGCAGCTGACGGCGGGCTTGCTGGACCCGACACCCCGCGGGTCGAAGCCGATCCAGTCGTAGTTGTCCCCGGCGTGGTTCGGCACGTACTTGCCGAGCACCGAGAGGCCGAGGCCGGAGCCACCCGGGCCGCCCGGGTTCACCAGCATGATGCCCTGGGACTGCGCGGTCTTGTGCTTGATCCGCGAGACCGCGACGGAGACCTTCGCCCCGCCCGGCTTCGCGTAGTCCATCGGCACTTCGAGGAAGCCGCACTCGGCGCCGTTGGCCTTGAGGCTCGCCGACGCGCAGGGGCCCCAGGCGATCGGCGCGGGGGTGAACTGCACCCCGGTTTCCGCCGAGGCGGCGGGCGCGGCGGCCAGCAGCCCGGCCGCGAGCCCCGCGGTGGCGATGGCGGCAACGATTCGTTTCACAGTCGTCCTTTTCGTCCGCATTCGACAGCGTTCGCCAGATCTCGACGAAACTACCGGCAACCTCGGACAATCTCGCTGACCGACGCGACTTTCGCCATCCGCCTTTCGTTGGTACCTGGCGCGGCCGCGCGGCGGCGGAACTGTCGGTGGCGGGCAGTACGCTCCGGATCGCCGGAGCCCCACGGGAGGTCAGATGAACGCGGAAAGGCTCGTCACGGCGATTCGGGCCGGGCTGGCGGAGCTGGCCGACCCGGTGAAAGCGCCGGCGATGCAGGCGTACATGAAGTCGGCCATGCCCTTCCGCGGGGTGGCGAAACCCGAGCGCAGTGCGCTCCTCAAGCAGGTGCTGGCCGACCACACATTGACCGATCGGGTGACATTTTCGGCGGCCGTCCTGGAGCTGTGGCGAGCAGCCGAATTCCGCGAGGAGCGCTACGCGGCGATCGATTTGTCCGGATACCGGGCGTACCGGCGCTGGCAGGATCCGGACCTGGTCCCGCTGTACGAGGAAATGATCGTCGGCGGGGCTTGGTGGGACTACGTGGACGAGCTCGCCATCCGCCGGATCGGCCCCATCCTCCGGGAGTACCGCCCCCGGATGACACCGATCATGCTGGCGTGGGCCCACGACACCGACCTCTGGCGCCGCCGGACGGCGATCATCTGCCAGGTGGGGGCGAAGGGGGAAACGGACACGGACCTGCTCACCCGCGCGATCGAGCCGTCGATCGCCGAGCCGGAGTTCTTCCTGCGCAAGGGAATCGGCTGGGCGCTACGGGACTACGCGAAGACGGCGCCGGACTGGGTGCGGTGCTTTGTGGACGATCACCCGGGGTTGTCCGGGTTGTCGAGGCGGGAGGCGCTGAAGCACATCTGGTGAGGTGAGGTTCCTCCGTGCCGGGGGCCGGGGGCCGGGGGCCGGGGGCCGGGGGCCGGGAGGATCGGATCACGTACCCAGGCAGTCGACTCGCGTACCGGGCGGGTCGGCTTGCGTACCTGGGCGGTCGGCTTGCGCACCTCGAGGGTCGGTTTGCGTACCTGGAGGGTCGGTTCGCGTGCCTGAAGGGTCGGCTTGCGTGCCTGGAGGGTCGGTTGCGTGATGGGAGAGGCTTCTTGCGTGTCTGGAGGGGCTTCTTGCGTGATTGGTGGGGCATCACGGGGTCCGGCCCCCTCCCGGGCTGGTGCGCGGGAGGGGCCGGACTTGACCGTCAGGCGCGGAGGGTGGCGTTGAAGCGCTCGCCTGCCGCTGCCACGGCCGCGTCGCGGGCCTTGGTGGCCTCGTCGACCGTCAGCGTGCGGTCCGGGGCGCGGAAGCGCAGCTTGTACGCCAGCGATCGCTTGCCCTCGCCCACCTGCTCGCCCGCGTACACGTCGAACAGCGTGATGTCCTCCAGGAGCTCGCCCGCGCCCTCGCGCAGCACCGCAGCGAGGTCCGCCGACGGGACGTCGGCCGCCGCCACCAGCGCGACGTCCAGGAGCACCGGCGGGTAGCCCGACACGCTCGGCGCCGGGCGGTCGTCCGGGAGCGGGATGGCGTCGAGGTCCAGCTCCATCGCCACCGTGCGCGGCGGCAGGCCGAGCGCCTCGACCACCTTCGGGTGCAGCTCGCCCGCGTGGCCGACCGGCCAGTCGCCGACCCGGAGCTGGGCGCAGCGGCCCGGGTGCCACGGCGGGAGGTCGGCCGCCTGGACCGTCAGCTCGACGCCGGCCGCCTCCGCGACCGTGCGGGCCGCCTGGACCGCGTCGGCCCAGTTGGCCGGCTCGCCCGCGCCCCACCAGCCCGCGCGGCGGCGGTTTCCGGCCAGGACCACGGCCACGTGCAGCGGCTGCTGGGGCACCGCGGCCTCCAGCAGGGCCAGTTCCTCGTCCGACGGCCGCCGGTCGACGCCGAGGTCGGGGACCTTCAGCGGGTTCGGCGCCGGGAGCACCACCTGGCCGATGTGGTACAGCGAGACGTCCTTCAGCCCGCGGGACACGTTGCGCTGCATCGTGTCCAGCAGACCCGGCAGCAACGTCGTCGCCAGGCGGTTGCGGTCGGCTTCCAGCGGGTTGCGGACCACGACCGTGTTGCGGCGGACGTCGTCGGCCGGGAGGCCGAACGCGTCCCACACGGCGTCGCTGATGAACGGGAACGGACGCACCTCGACGTACCCCGCCTCGGCCAGCGCCCGGGAAACGCTCCGGACGCGGCGCTGGGCGTCGGTCAGGCCGCGGCCCGCCGGGGCCGCCGGGAGCGTCGACGGGATGCTGTCGTAGCCCTCCAGCCGCAGCACCTCTTCGACGAGGTCGGCCGGCTGGCGCAGGTCGCCGCGCCAGCTCGGCGGGATCGCCGTGACCAGGCCGGTTCCGTCGTCGCCCGTGCCGACCGAGACCTTGCAGCCGATCTGGGTGAGCCTGCGGACCGTGACCCCGCGCTGGTAGTTCACGCCCGCGACCTTGTCGGGCAGGTTGATCGGCATCACGACCGCCGGATTCGGCTCGACCACGCCCTCGTCGGTGCGGCCGGGCTGGATGGCGGCGTCGCCGTACTGGCGCAGCAGCCGGGCGGCCAGCTCGACCGCGGCCGCGCACAGCTGCGGGTCGGTGAACCGCTCGAACCGCTTGGCGGCCTCGGAAAACAGCTTGTGCCGACGCGCCGTGCGGCTGATCGCGGCCGGGTTCCAGTGCGCCGCCTCGAGCAGCACGTCGGTGCTCTCCGGCGTGATCTCCGTGCTCGCGCCGCCCATCGTGCCGGCCAGCGAGATGACGCCGCTGTCGTCGGCGATGACCACGTCGTCCGGGTCGAGCGTGCGCTCGACGTCGTCCAAAGTGGTCAGTTTCTCGCCCGCCTTCGCCCGGCGCACCACCAGATCGCCCTGGATGGCCTTGGTGGCGAACGCGTGCAGCGGGTGCCCGAGCTCCAGCATCACGTAGTTGGTGACGTCGACGGCCAGCGAAATCGACCGGATGCCGGCCAGCATCAGCCGCCGCCGCATCCGCCACGGGGTCGGCGCGGTGGCGTCCAGGCCGGTGACCCGGCGCAGCACGAACCGCGGGCAGCCTTCCGGGTCCTCGACGCGGACCGGCCAGGCGTCGCCCTCGGCCGCCGGGACCTCCAGGAGGGCCGGGTCGCCGAAGGGCACGTCGAGCGCGTTCGACAGCTCGCGCGCGAGGCCGCGGATCGACAGCGCGTACCCGCGATCGGGGGTCGGGGCGAGCTCGATCACCGAGTCGTCGAGGCCGAGCAGCTCGCTCGCGTCGTCGCCCGGGCTCGCGGTGCCCGACGGCAGGACGAGGATGCCGGTGTGGTCGTCGCCGAGGCCGAGCTCGCGCGCCGAGCAGATCATGCCGTCGCTGATCCGGCCGTAGGTCTTGCGGGCCGCGATCTCGAAGTCGCCCGGCAGGACGGCGCCCGGCAGCGCGACGACGACCAGGTCGCCCTCGACGAAGTTGCGCGCGCCGCAGATGATGCCGCGGGTCTTGATGCCGTGCGGACCCTCGTCGAACTCGCCGGCTTCGTCGTCGTCCTCGTCGTCTTCGTCGTCGAGTTCGTCGAGCTCTTCGGCTTCGTCGGCGGGCTCGCCGACGTCGACGCGGCAGAAGCGCACCGGCTTCTTGAACTCGGTGAGCTCCTCGATCTCGGCCACCCGGCCGACGACCAGCGGGCCGGTCACGGGACCGAGCTCGCGCAGGTCGTCGACCTCGATGCCGATCCGGACGAACGCGTCGGCCAGGTCCTGCGGGGTGACCTCCTCAGCGAGCTCGAGGTGTTCGGTCAGCCAGCTGACTGGGACTCGCACTACGCCTCCGTTCCGAAGGGAAGGGTGAAGCGGACGTCGCCCTCCACCATGTCGCGCATGTCGGGGATCCCGTTGCGGAACTGCAGGGTGCGCTCGATGCCCATGCCGAAGGCGAACCCGGAGTACACCTCGGGGTCGACACCGCAGGCGCGCAGCACGTTCGGGTTGACCATGCCGCAGCCGCCCCACTCGACCCAGCCGGGGCCGCCCTTCTTCTCTTCGAACCAGACGTCCACCTCCGCGGACGGCTCGGTGAAGGGGAAGAAGTGCGGGCGCAGCCGCGTCTTGGAGCTTTCGCCGAACATGGCGCGGGCGAAGGCGTCCAGCGTGCCCTTGAGGTGGGCCATCGTGATGCCCTTGTCCACCGCCAGGCCCTCGACCTGGGTGAACACCGGCGTGTGGGTCGAGTCGAGCTCGTCGGTGCGGTACGTCCGGCCGGGGCAGACGACGTACACCGGCAGGTCGCGGTGCAGCAGCGTGCGCGCCTGGACCGGCGAGGTGTGCGTGCGCAGCACCAGGCCCGAGTCCTCTTCGCCGACGTAGAACGTGTCCTGCAGCTGCCGGGCCGGGTGGTCCTTGCCGAAGTTCAGCGCGTCGAAGTTGAACCACTCGGCTTCGAGCTCGGGGCCCTCGGCGATCTCGTAGCCCATCGCGACGAAGGCGTCCGCGACGCGTTCGGAGATGGTGCTGATCGGGTGCCGGGCACCGCGCGGGACGCGATCCCACGGCAGGGTGACGTCGACGGCTTCTTCGCGCAGCACGCGTTCGTCGCGCTCCGCCTGGAGCTCGGCGCGGCGGGCGTCGAAGGCCGCCTGGACCGCCTGGCGGGCCTCGTTGACGCGCTTGCCCGCCTCGGCCTTCTCCTGCTTGGGCAGGGCACCGATCCCGCGGCGGGCCAGGCCCACCGGGGACTGGTCACCGAGGTGGGCCGGTTTGACCTCGGCCAGCCCTTCGAGCCCGGTCGCGGCGGCGAACGCCGCTTCGGCGGCCTTGACCGCCTCCTGCAGCGTCTCGGGGGCGAGTACCGCGCCCTGTGCTTCCTTCTCCGTGGCTCCGGACATAACTCCTCGGCGTCCGCTGGGACTGGTCGTTCGCGCTCCGCCGCACACGGCACGCGAGAGGTCAAAGGCGGGAAAAGTCTATGGGATCGGCTCCGCGCGGCCCCGGTCGCCCCGGAGGCTCCGCGCCGGTCCGGCCGGCGGCCCGGGCGGCGCTGGTCAGCGCCGCGCCGCCATCGCGCTCGTGTAGACGCAGACCGCCGCCGCGGTGGCCAGGTTGAGGCTCTCGGCGCGGCCGTACAGCGGGATCCGGACGGCGAGATCGGTCCGGTCGAGGACGTCCGCGGGCAGGCCGTGGGCCTCGTTGCCGAACACCCACGCCGTCGGCGCGGTGAGGTCCACCCGATCGAGTTCGGCGTCGGCGTAGCCGTGGGCGGCGAACGTCCGCAGGCCCGCGGCGGAGCAGGCGGCCAGCGCGGCCGGGACGTCGCGGACCCGCGCGATCGGCAGGTGGAACAGGCTGCCGGCGGCCGCGCGGACGCACTTGCCGTTGTGCGGGTCGACCGTGTCGCCCGCCAGGACGACCGCGTCGGCGCCGGCCGCGTCGGCGACACGGATGACCGTGCCCGCGTTGCCGGGATCGGCGACGTCCACCAGCACCACCACGAGCCGGGCGGCCGGGGTCACGGCTTCCTCGAGGGGCCGGTCCAGCAGCGCGCAGACGGCCACGATGCCCTGCGGCGTCACGGTTTCCGACAGGCCGTCGGCGGCGCGGTCGGTGATCGGCGAGACGCCGACGCCGGCCGCGCGGGCCGCGTCGACCAGGTCCGCGTGCTGCTCCGACGCCCGAGCGGTGACGAACAGCTCGTGCACCGTTCCGTCCGCCAACGCAGCTTCGACGGCGTTGGCGCCTTCGGCCAGGAACCGGCCGGTCTTGTCGCGTTCCGCGCGCCGCGTCAGCTTGCGCGCAGCAACGACCCGGGGGGTCCGTTCGGTGAACGGTTCCGCCCCGGGTCGTTGAAAGCCGCCGGTCAGGCCGACTTCGCTTCGCCGGTGTTGACGTTGGCCTTGGCGAGCTCGGCCAGCGCGGTGAAGGCGGCGGCGTCGTTGACGGCGAGGTCCGCGAGGATCTTGCGGTCGACCTCGACACCTGCGGCCTTGATGCCCTGGATGAACCGGTTGTAGGTCACGCCGTTGGCGCGAGCGGCCGCGTTGATGCGGGTGATCCACAGCTGGCGGAAGTCACCCTTGCGGGCACGGCGGTCCCGGTAGGCGTAGTTCAGCGAGTGAAGCGTCTGCTCCTTGGCCTTGCGGTACAGCCGCGAACGCTGGCCGCGGTAGCCGCTGGCCAGTTCGAGAGTTGCGCGACGCTTCTTCTGGGCGTTGACCGCCCGCTTGACGCGTGCCACGGGTCCATCCTGTCGATCTCAGGGGGCGAGGGGGACGCCCCGGGTGGTTACAGCAAGTTCTGCGGGATCAGATGCCGAGCAGGCGCTTCACGCGGCTGACCTCGGTCTTCGACACCTCGGTGGTGCCTTCGAGGCGGCGGGTCACGCGGCTGGACTTCTTCTCCATGCGGTGGCGCCGGCCGGTCATCTGGCGGCGCAGCTTGCCCGAACCCGTCTTGCGGATCCGCTTGGACGTCCCGCTGTGGGTCTTCATCTTCGGCATTTCTGTCCTCTTTCGTGCGGCGGCTCACCGGAAAAACCGGTGAGCCGCTGACTCGTGCTGGTCGGCGCCTACGCCTCGGGGGCCTGCTCGGAGGCGGGCTCGGCCTTGGCCTTCGGCTTCACGTTCTTGTGCGGGGCCAGCACCATGATCATGTTGCGGCCGTCCTGCTTGGCCGACGACTCGACGAAGCCGAGCTCGGTGACGTCCTCGGCGAGCTTCTGCAGCAGCCGGTAGCCGAGCTCCGGCCGGGATTGCTCGCGGCCGCGGAACATGATCGTGACCTTGACCTTGTTGCCCGCCGCCAGGAAGCGCGACACGTGACCCTTCTTGGTCTCGTAGTCGTGCTGGTCGATCTTGGGGCGCAGCTTCTGTTCCTTGATGACGGTCAGCTGCTGGTTGCGCCGCGATTCGCGGGCCTTCTGCGCGCTCTCGTACTTGAACTTGCCGAAGTCCATGAGCTTGCACACCGGCGGGCGGGCCTGCGGCGCGACCTCGACGAGGTCGAGGTCGTTCTCCTGCGCCAGGCGCAGCGCATCCTCGATCCGGACGATGCCGACCTGTTCGCCGGCGGGTCCGACGAGACGGACCTCCGGCACCCGGATTCGGTCGTTGATGCGTGTCTCGGAGCTGATGGGGCCTCCTTGGTCCGAGGAATGTTTCCTGTTCTCGTTTCGACCTGGTGCCCACATAGCGAAGGCCCCGACACCGTCTCGGTGCGCGGGGCCCACTCTGTTTCCGATCGTGCCCCGGAGGACACTCCTTCACCCTGGACGGGTGAGACCGGACCCGGCCACCTGTACGGTGACGCGGGTGGGAGCGGGGCTCCACTTGCCGCCCCCGATCACTCGGGGGCTGGTCGCACGTGGAAGGGTACCAGACGTGTCAGAACAACCCTCCGAACAGCCCCCTTATTCCCCCGAAGCCCGCCACCTGGAGGACATCCCCAGCGTGGAGGTGATCAGCCGCGCGGCGGTGATGCTGCTGTCGGCCGGCGCCGAGCGGCTCGGCCTCGCCGACGCCGACCCGGCGACATCCCCGCACCGAGACCTCGACGAAGCGCGGCGGCTGATCACCGCGCTCGCCGGGCTCGTGACCGCGTCTGCGGAGTACCTGGGCCTGCACGCCGGGCCGTTGCGGGATGGCCTGCAGTCGTTGCAGAAGGCGTTCCGGGAGGCTTCGGCCGTGCCGGACGAGCCCGGGCAGGGGCCCGGGGAGAAGTACACCGGCCCGGTTTACTGAGTCGACGGCTTGGCGCCCGGCCTCGCGTTGGCCGGGGTCAGGTCGGGTCGGCCGCGGGAGGGGTTGGCTCGGTCGCCCGGTCGGGTCCGGTCGGCCGGGGCCGGGCCAGCCACCACGACGATCACCCGGTCTCGGCCCGCACCGGCGCTTCACCACCCTGAACCGAGCAGGACCACACCTTGCCCCACCCGTCCCCCGACATCTAACATGTTAGATGTGAGTCTCTCGAAGGTCACCCGCCCGCTCCTCCGCGACGAGGCCTACGACCGGATCCGCCGCGCGATCGTCGACGGCACCCTCCCGCCCGGCACCCCGCTGCGCGACGGCGACCTCGCCGACCAGCTCGGGCTCTCGAAGGCCCCCGTCCGGGACGCCCTCCGACGCCTCACCGACGACGGGCTCGTCGACCAGAAGCCCCAGAGCTACACGCGCGTCTCCGACGTCATGTCCCCCGACGTGCTCGACGCCCGCGAAATCGTCCGGGTGCTGCACGAGTTCGCCGTCCGCCAGGCCGCCGCGAAGTGCCGCCCAGCCGACATCGCCGCCATGCGGGCGGCCAACGACCGGTTCGCCGAAGCCATCGTGGCCCGGGACATCGCGGCCGCCGTGCAGGCGGACGACGAGCTGCACGACGTCCCGGTCCGCCTGGCCGGCAACGCCGCCGTCGCCGCGACCCTCGACCGCTACACCCCGCTGCTGCGCCGCCTCGAGCACGCCCGGTTCAGCTCGACGCTCGCCTGGAACTCCGTCGAGCGCCACACGAAGCTCATCGACGCGCTCGAGAAGCACGACACCGAAACCGCCGTCGCGGTGATTTCGACCATCTGGACCGAACTGCTGGAGGACCGATGACCCTCGCCGACTTCCCCCGCTACCCGCTCCTGTTCGGCCCGTCGCCGGTGCACCCGCTGGAACGCCTGACCGCCCACCTCGGCGGCGCGCGGATCTGGGCCAAGCGCGAGGACGTGAACTCCGGCCTCGCGTTCGGCGGGAACAAGACCCGCAAGCTGGAGTACCTCGTCGCCGACGCACTCGAGCAGGGCGCCGACACGCTCGTCTCCATCGGCGGTGTCCAGTCCAACCACACCCGCCAGGTCGCCGCCGCCGCGGCGCGGGCCGGGCTGAAGGCCGTGCTGGTGCAGGAAAGCTGGGTCGACTGGCACGACCCGCTCTACGACAAAGTCGGCAACATCCAGCTCTCGCGCATCCTCGGCGCCGACGTCCGGCTCGTCGAGGCCGGCTTCGGCATCGGCTTCAAGGAGGCGTGGGAGAACGCCGTCGCCGAGGTCGAGGAGCGAGGCGGGAGGCCCTACGCCATCCCCGCCGGCGCCTCGGACCACCGGCTCGGCGGGCTCGGCTTCGCGAACTGGATCGTCGAGCTCGAAAAACAAGAAGAAGAACTCGGTGTCTTCTTCGACACCGTCGTCGTCTGCTCGGTCACCGGCAGCACCCAGGGCGGGATGGTCGCCGGGACCGCGCTGAGCGGCAAGCCGCGCCGGATCCTCGGCATCGATGCTTCCGCCAAGCCCGGAGAAACCCGGGAGCAGGTCACCCGCATCGCACGCACCACCGCCGACCTGATCGGCGCCGGGGAAATCCCCGAGGTCGAACTCGACGACCGCTACCACGCCGGGATCTACGGCATCCCCGACAAGGCATGCGTGGACGCCATCGAGACGTGCGCCCGGCTGGAAGGCATGATCACCGACCCGGTGTACGAGGGCAAGTCGATGGCCGGGCTCATCGACCTCGTCACGAACGGCGAGATCCCGCGCGATTCGAACGTCCTCTACGCCCACCTCGGCGGGCAGCCGGCCCTGAACGGCTACACCAGCGTCCTGGGCTGACCGCCCGCCGAAGGCTCAGTCCAGCACGCAGAGCACGTCGATCTCGACGAGCAGCTCGCCCGGGAGACCGACGTACACCGTCGTGCGGGCGGGCTGCGGCGCCTCGCCGATCAGCTCGTCGTACACCTCGTTGAACGGCGCGAAGTGCGCGGTGTCGGTCAGGTACACCCGGACCATGATCGCGTCGGCGAGGCTCGAGCCCGCCTCCGCCAGCACGGCCTCGATGTTCTTGAACGTCTGCCGGGTCTGGCCCGCGACGTCGTCGCCGACGATCGCGCCGGTCGCCGGGTCGAAGGCGACCTGGCCGGCGACCTGCAGCAGGTTCCCCTTGCGGACGGCCTGCGAGAACTTCGCCGGCGGCTTCGGCGCGTTCTCGGTGGAAACTGCCGTCTTGCTCATCAGTGCCCCTTTCCGTTCTCCGTCCATCCGCTGTGGACGGAAGCTTCTTTCGTGGCGGCCCGCAGCTCGGGCACCAGCGCCAGCAGGCCGTCGTAGTCGAGCAGCACCTTCGGCACCGACATCGACGCGGCGGCCAGCACCTCGCCGCCGGTCCCCCGCACCGGCGCCGCGATGCAGTGGATGAAGTCCTCGTGCTCGGCGTTGTCGACGGCGTACCCGCGCTGGGCCACGCGCTCCAGCTCCGCCAGGTATTCCGCGGGCGTGGTGATCGTGTTCGGCGTCCGCACCGGGTACTCGATCGACCGCGCGATCTCCTCGCGGCGGGCCACGGGCATCGCCGCGACCAGCACCTTCCCCACCGCGGTGCAGTGCAGCGGCGCGCGCTTGCCGATCCGCGAGTACATCCGCACCGAGTGCCGGCCCTCGAACTTGTCGATGTAGACGACTTCGCCGTCCTCGTAGCTGGCCAGGTGCACGGTGTGCCCGGTGCGCTCGTTGAGGGCGGCGAGCGCGGGGTGGGCGCTGCGCCGGACGTCGAAGGAGTCCAGGGCCTGGTTGGCGAGGTCGAACATGGCGCTGCCCAGCCGGTAGTGCCGGGCGCCTTCGCGGCGGACGAAGTGGTGCTGCTCGAGGGTGCGCAGCAGGCGCAGCACCGTCGACTTGTGCACGCCTATCTCGTCGGCGAGGTCGTCCAGGGTGCGCGCGTCCTGCGCGATCGAGGTCAGCAACGTCAGCGCGCGGTCCAAGCTCTGGCTCATGGGAGCACCACGCCCTCTCCGGTCAGCCGCACCGAACGCCACTCGTCCGGGTCCGCGTGCAGCAGGGTATCCACGACTTCCCGCGGCAGCGGCACCCCGACGTCGTCGTGCGTGAGCAGGGTGACCGCGGCCTGCAGGTGCCCCTGGCGCAGCCGTTCCAGGGGCGTGGCGCCGCGCAGGGTCGCGGCGAGGAACCCGGCGGCGAACGCGTCCCCCGCACCGACCGGCTCGACGACGTCGACCTTCAGCGCGGGCGCGAACAGCGGCTCGCCCTCGACCAGCGTGGCGCCGCGCTCGCCGTGCTTGACCACGAGCGTGCGCGGTCCCGGCAGCAACGCCCGCAGCTGTTCCGGGTCGCCGGTCCCCCACACGCGCTGGGCCTCGTCGTCGCCGGTCAGGACGATGTCGGCCTGCGCGGCCAGTCCGGCGAGCAGGCCGGGGTCGCGGCCGGCCCACAGCGCCGGCCGCAGGTTGACGTCGAACGAGATCAGCCGGTCGCCGCGGGGCAGGTCCAGCAGCGCCCGCACCAGGGCCAGGCAGCTGTCCGACAACGCGGGTGTGATGCCGGACAGGTGCAGCACGCGGACGCCGTCGAGATCGAGCCGGTCCAGCAGCTCGGGCCCCATCCCGGACGCGGCCGAGCCCGCCCGGTAGTAGCGCACGGGACTGCCGCCGGCACCGCTTTCCTTGACGTAGAGCCCGGTCGGGCGCAGCGGGTCGACGGAGCACGCGCTGACGTCGACGCCGTGGGATGCGACCTCGCGCAGCATCGCCCGGCCGAACGGGTCGTCGCCGACCGCGCTCACCCAGCCGCTGCGCACCCCGAGCGTCGGCAGGTTGCAGGCCACGTTCGATTCGGCGCCGCCGAT
The DNA here is from genome assembly GCF_014654205.1 of Amycolatopsis bullii. GTDB lineage: Bacteria > Actinomycetota > Actinomycetes > Mycobacteriales > Pseudonocardiaceae > Amycolatopsis > Amycolatopsis plumensis. The sequence goes on along the minus strand of NZ_BNAW01000020.1, from coordinate 116,105 downwards.
GGTGCGCACCCAGTGCTTCACCTCGTCCGGCGGGCCGGGTTCGGCGGGCACGAACAGCGCCATCGTCTCGCCCACGCACAACACCTCGGGCCCGCTCGTCACTTTCCGTCTCCCTGCCCTTCACCCCGTTGACCTGTGGCGACCCGGATGCTACACCTATGGCACTCAAAATGCGCAACAGTCGTTGCACCATACGCAACACAGAGGTCGCCGCCGATGAACCCTTGCCAGATGGACCCCGCCGCGCTCGCCGCCCTCCGCCAGGAGCGGATCGACTGGCGCTTCCGCTCGGCCGCTCCCGCACTGTCCGGGCTCACGCTGGAAGAAGCCGCGGACCGCAGGCTGAACCTGTTCACGGACGGGTTCTTCGCCCCCTTCGTCGTCATGGACGAAGAAGCACTCGAACACAACCTGCGGACGATGGCCGCGTGGTGCGCCGCGCGGGGTGTGGTGCTGGCGCCACACGGCAAGACGACCATGGCACCGCAGCTGTTCGCGCGCCAGATCGAGCACGGCGCGTGGGGCGTGACCTGCGCGAACGCCGGTCACCTCCGGATCTACCGCGCGTTCGGGGTCTCGCGGATCCTGCTGGCCAACCAGTTCCTCGACCCGTCGGGCCTGCGCTGGCTGGCCGCCGAGCTGGCGGCGGATCCGGCGTTCGAGTTCGTCTGCTGGGTCGACTCGGTCCGCGGGGTCGAGCTGATGACCGCGGCCCTCGAAGGCACCCAGCGCCCGGTCGACGTCCTGGTCGAACTGGGCGCCGACGGCGGCCGCACCGGCGTCCGCGACACCGCGACCGCGCTGGCGATCGCCGAAGCGGTCCACGCGAGCCCGGCGCTGCGCCTGCGCGGCACCGGCGGCTACGAAGGCGCGTTGTCGCACGACACCGACGAAGCCGCGCTCGCCAAGATCAGTTCCTATGTGGACGGCCTGCGTGAGCTCGCGATCTCGTTCGCGGACAAGGGACTCCTGAACGGGCAGATCATCGTCACCGCCGGCGGCAGCGCCTACTTCGACCAGGTCGCGAACGAACTGACGAAGCCGTGGCCGGACGGCCTCGACGTGCTGCCGGTGCTGCGCAGCGGCGCCTACCTCACCCACGACGACGGCTTCTACCGCCAGATCTCGCCGCTCGGCGACCACCCGCGCATCGACGGCGTCGACTCCTTCCGGCCCGCGCTGCGGGCGTGGGCGCAGGTGACGTCGAAGCCGTCGGACGAGCTCGCGCTGCTCACCCTCGGCAAGCGGGACGCGTCCTTCGACGAGGGCATGCCCGAGCCGCAGCTGCGCCGGACGCCGGACGGCCCCGCCGAACCCCTCGAAGGCCACGTCGTCGCGAAGATGAACGACCAGCACGCGTTCCTCACGCTGCCGCCGGGCTCGCCGGTCGAGGTCGGCGACTGGATCGGGCTCGGCCTCTCGCACCCGTGCACGGTGTTCGACAAGTGGCCGCTGCTGCCGGTGACCGCGGCCGACGGCGAGACCGTCGTCGACTACGTCCGGACGTGGTTCTGATGGACGTCGTCGTCCGGAACGCGCTGGTCGCCGACGGCACCGGTGCGCCGCTCGCCCGCCACGACGTCGGCATCACCGACGGGAGGATCGCGGACGTCGCGGACCCTGGCTCGCTCACCGGCGGCCGGACCATCGACGCCGACGGGCTCGTGCTCGCACCCGGGTTCATCGACATGCATTCGCACTCCGACCTGCAGCTGCTGGCCAACCCGGAGCACCCGGCGAAGATCACCCAGGGCGTGACGACCGAGGTGCTCGGCCAGGACGGCCTGTCGTACGCGCCGGTCGACGACGTCGTGCTCGACGCCCTGCGGCAGCAGCTCGCAGGCTGGAACGACGACCCGGCGGGGTTCGACTGGAACTGGCGGTCGGTCGGCGAGTACCTCGACCGGCTGGACCGGGGTATCGCCGTCAACGCCGCCTACCTCGTGCCGCAGGGCACGGTCCGGATGCTCGCCGTCGGCTGGGACGACCGCCCGGCCACGGACGCCGAGCTGACCCGGATGAAGGAACTCGTCGCCACCGGCCTGACCGAGGGCGCGATGGGGATGTCCTCGGGTCTCACCTACACGCCGGGGATGTACGCCGAGACGAGCGAGCTGGTCGAGCTGTGCCGGGTGGTCGGCGAGCTGGGCGGGTTCTACAGCCCGCACCACCGCAGCTACGGCAAGGGTGCCCTCGAAGCTTTCGCCGAGATGATCGACGTGTCGCGCCGCTCGGGCTGCCCGCTGCACCTGGCCCACGCGACGATGAACTTCTCGGTCAACAAGGGCAAGGCGCCCGACCTGCTGAAGCTGCTGGACGACGCACTCGACGACGGCTGCGACATCTCGCTGGACACCTACCCGTACCTGCCGGGCGCGACCTACCTGAGCGCGCTGCTGCCGAGCTGGGCGACCGAAGGCGGGCTGGACGCCACCCTCGCCCGCTTGTCCGATGTGGACGAACGTGAGCGGATCCGGTCCGAGATCGAAGAGTCCGGTTCGGACGGTGCGCACGGCGTCCCGATCGACTGGGACGCCATCGAAATCAACGGTGTCCGCAACGAGCACAACGCCCACCTCGTCGGGCACAGCGTTGCCGCGTCGGCGCGCACGCAGGGCATCGAACCGGCGAAGCTGTACTTCGACACCCTGCTCGACGAACGGCTCGGGACGTCGTGCCTGATGCACGTCGGGCACGAGGAGAACGTCCAGGCCATCATGCGGCACCCCACGCACACCGGCGGCAGCGACGGGCTGCTCGTCGGCGCCCGGCCGCACCCGCGGGCGTGGGGCACGTTCCCGCGGTACCTGGCCCGGTACGTGCGCGAGCTCGGCGTCCTGGACCTCGCCGAGTGCGTCGCCCACCTGACCGGGCGGGCCGCGCGGCGGCTGCGGCTGGCCGATCGCGGGCTGGTCCGCGCCGGGTACGCCGCCGACCTGGTGCTGTTCGACCCCGAAACGATCACCGACACCGCCACCTTCGAGGACCCGCGGCAACCGGCCACGGGCCTCACCCACGTCTTCGTCAACGGCGTCGCCGCCCTCGACGACGGAAGCCCCACCGGCGCCCTCGCCGGACACTCCCTGCGCAACCCCCGGAGAGCCGCATGATCCACTGGCTGCAACACACCACGGGCGGGCTGCTGACGCTCGCCGCCGTCTCGATCGCCGTCCTGCTGGTGCTGATCATCAAGCTGAAGCTGGAGCCGTTCATCGCGCTGATCGTCGTTGGCCTGCTGACGGCGCTGGCCGCCGGCCTGCCCGTCGGGACGATCGTCGGCTCGGCCCAGAAGGCGTCGGACTCCCTGCTGGAAAAGGGGTTCGGCAGCATCCTCGGGCACATCACGGCGATCATCGGCCTCGGCACGATCCTCGGCTCGATCCTGGAACGCTCGGGCGGTGCGAAGGTGCTGACGAGCGCGCTGCTGCGGTCGTTCGGCGAGAAGCGGGCGCCGCTGGCCATGGGTGTCGCCGGGTTCGTCTTCGGCATCCCGGTGTTCTTCGACATCGGCATCTTCGTGCTGGCCCCGCTGGTCTACGTCGCCGCGAAGCAGGGCGGCAAGTCGCTGGTGCTGTACGCGATGCCGCTGCTGGCCGGCCTGTCGATCACGCACGCCTTCCTGCCGCCGCACCCCGGTCCGGTGGCCGCCGCCGGGCTGCTGCACGTCGAGCTCGGCTGGATCATCCTCATGGGCCTGGCCTGCGGGATCCCGGCGTTCCTCATCGGTGGCGTGCTCTATTCGACGTGGATCGGCAAGCGCATCACGGTCGAGGTGCCCGAGGACATGGTGTTCGCCGAAGAGGAGGGCGAGCGCGAGGAGAACCCGCCGTCGCTGGGCCTGGTCGCGGCGATCATCGCGGTGCCGCTGGTGCTGATCCTGGCCGGCACGTTCGGCAGCATCTGGCTGCCGAAGGGCTCCGCGCTCGCCGGTGTCGCCGCGTTCATCGGGACGCCCGCGGTCGCGCTGACCGTCGCCGTGCTGCTCGCGTCCTGGCTGCTGGGGCTGCGGCGCGGGTTCACCGGCAAGGACCTCAACGAGCTGGCCGCCAAGTCGCTGCGGCCGGTGGCGATGATCCTGCTGGTCGTCGGCGCGGGCGCGTTCTTCGGCGCGGTGCTGTCGGCGACCGGGATCGGCAAGGCCGTGGCCGACTCGCTGCACGACGCCGGGCTGCCGGTGCTGCTCGCGGCGTACGTCATCAGCTGCGGCATGCGGATCGCGCAGGGCTCGGCCACCGTCGCCATCGTGACCACGAGCGGGATCGTCGCGCCGACCGTGGCCCAGCTCGGCTATTCGCAGATCCAGCTGGCGCTGCTGGTGATGGCGATCTCGGCCGGCTCGATCATCGCCTCGCACGTCAACGACGGCGGCTTCTGGATCGTTTCGCGGTACTTCAATCTCACCGTGCCGCAGACGCTGAAGTCCTGGACCGCGCTGGAAACCGTGCTTTCCCTTTCGGGATTCGGGGTTTCGGCATTGCTCATGGCCGTGGTCTAGACCATACTGGAGCCTATCACCGCCGAAACCCGTTGGGAGACAATGACGATGACCGGACTCACCCGTCGTACGTTCCTCGGCGCTGCGGCCGGCGCGGGCGCCGCCACCGTTCTCGGCAGCCAGGTCGCGTCGGCGGCCACCACGCCGAAAGGCTGCTTCGCCGGAGGAACCGTGTACATCGGCAGTTACACCAGCGGGGCGACCGGGCACGGGCTCGACGTCACGACCCGGTCCGGTGCCGCGCTGAACCCCGTCCGCACGGTGCCCGGCATCACCGACACCTCCTGGTTCGACCGCGGTGCCGACGGCAAGACGCTGTACGTGACCAACGAAGGCGACCCGAACGGGTACGTCTCGGCGCTGAACATCGCCGACCCCGCGAACCCGAGGCTGCTCAACAAGGTTTCGTCGAAGGGCGGCGCACCGACGCACCTCAGCGTGCACTCGAGCGGGAAGTACGTGCTGGCCGCGAACTACAGCTCGGGCAGCGTCGTCGTGCTGCCGATCCTGGCCGGCGGCAAGCTCGGGCCGGCCACGGACCTCGTCACCCACCACGGCGCCGAGCGGGACGCGCACGCGCACCAGGTCGTCAACGACCCGACCGGCCGCTGGGTGCTGGCGGTCGACCTCGGCGCGGACTCGGTGTACGTCTACGGCTTCGCCGCCGGGAAGCTTTCGCTGCACCAGCAGCTGAAGCTGCCGTCGGGTGCCGGGCCGCGGCACCTCGCGTTCGACCGCACCGGGAAGTTCGCCTACATCCTCGGCGAGCTGCGGGCGGAGGTGACGGTGGCGAGCTGGGACGCGGCCGCCGGGAAGCTGACGGCGCTCTCGGTCGTCCCGGCCGTGCCCGCCGGGAGCACCGGCGAGCTGTACCCGGGCGAGATCATCCTGTCGCGGGACGGGAAGTTCGCCTACGCCACCGTCCGCGGCCCCAACACGCTGGCCACCTTCTCCGTTTCCGGCGCCACGCTGAAGCTGGTGTCGACCGTGCCGACCGGCGGCAACTGGCCGCGGCACGTGGCGCTCGACCCGTCCGAAAGCTGGTTCTACGTCTCGAACCAGCGTTCCGGCACCGTCACCTGGCTGCCGCGCGACCCGGCCACCGGCCTGCCCGGCGCGGTCGCCGGGAGCCTCGCCGTCGGCAGCGTCAACTCCGTCTACTTCGCCTCGTGAGGTTCACCATGAGACTGCGCCGCACCCTGCCCGTCGTCGCCGGGCTGGCCCTGCTGGCCGGCTGCGCCCCCACCCAGTCCGCCCCCGCGGGCGGCGGCGGGGACGACAAGACCGGCACCGTCCGAGTCTGGCTGTTCGACGAAGCCAACCGCGCGCCGAAGGAGGCCGCGGTCAAGGAAGCGATCACCGAGTTCAAGGCGGCCCACCAGGGCGTCGAGATCGACGTCCAGTGGGTGCCGGTCGAGGGCCGCGCCGACAAGTTCTCGGGTGCCTTCAACGACCCGGCCAACGCCCCGGACGTCGCCGAGTTCGGCAACACCGACGTCTCCAGCTACGCGGCCACCGGCGCGCTGGCCGACCTGACCGGGGACCTCGCGGCATGGCCCGAGGGCAAGGACCTCATCCCGACCGTGCTGGACACCGCGAAATCCGGCGGCCAGACCTACGGCCTGCCCTGGTACACCGGCATCCGGGCGCTCTACTACCGCACCGACGTCTTCACCGAGCTGGGCCTGAAGCCCCCGGCGACGCTGGCCGAGCTGACCGACACCGCCCGCCGGATCCGGGCCGCCAAGCCGGACCTCTACGGCATCGCCGTCGGCGGCAAGTACACCTACGCGATGCTGCCCTTCCTCTGGGCCAACGGCGGGGAGCTGGCGCAGGAGCAGGGCGGCAAGTGGACGTCGGCGGTCACCGGCGAGCAGGCCAAGGCCGGCGTGACCCAGTACGCGAACCTGCTCAAGGACGACATCTGCCCGCCCGCGCAGTGCGCGAACCTGACCGGCACGCAGAGCGTCACGGCGTTCGCCGGCGGCAAGGCCGGCATGACGATCGGCGGCGACTTCAACCGCAAGGCCGTCGAGCAGGGCGCGGTGAAGGGCAAGTACGCCGTCGTGCCGATCCCGGGAACCACTGCGGGCAGCACCGCGCCCGCGTTCGCCGGCGGCAACCTGCTGGGCGTGTTCAAGGCGACCAAGCACCGCAGCCTGGCGCTGGCGTTCGTCGAGCTGCTCGGCGGCGCGAAGTACCAGGAGAAGATGTACACCGCGATGGGCAACCTGCCGACGCTGGGCAGCGTGCAGCAGAAGCTCGCCGCGAACGACCCGTTCCTCAAGCCGTTCGTCGACACCCTGAAGGCGGGCACGAAGTTCGTCCCGGCGACCCCGGCGTGGTCGAAGATCGACAGCCAGAACGTGCTGCCGACCGCCGTGCAGCAGATCGCCACCGGCGGCAAGGACCCGGCGGCGGCCCTGGCCGACGCGGCCGCCGCGATGAACAAGGCCTTCGGCTAGTGGTGACGCTCCAGGAGTCCCCTTCCGTCACGGCGCCCGCGCGGCGGCCGCGGCGGAAGGGGGACGGCCGGGCCGCCGCGCTCTACCTCGCCCCGGCGGGCATCCTGCTCGCCGCACTGCTGGCCTACCCGATCTACCAGCTCATCCTGATTTCGTTCTACGACTACGGCCAGCCGCAGGCCGCGGGCAACGCACCACTGGTGTTCCTCGGCTTCGCGAACTACGCGGACCTGCTGTCGCAAGCGCAGTTCTGGACCGTGCTCGGCAAGACCGTCGGGTTCGCCGCGGCCTGCGTCGTCGGTTCGCTCATCGTCGGCACCGGACTCGCGGTGCTGGCTTCGCGGGTGCGCTCGCTGCCGCGGATGCTGCTGTTCCTGGCCGCGCTGGGTGCCTGGTCGACACCGGCGATCGCGGGCTCCTACGTCTGGCTGTTCCTTTTCGACACCGATTTCGGCCTGGTCAATGAGGTGCTGTCGGGCCTGGGGCTGCCGCTGCAGCACCACTCGTGGACGTACGGCACGCTCGGCGCGTTCGGGCTGGTCGCGGCCGAGGTGATCTGGTGCTCGTTCCCGTTCGTGCTGGTCACGATGTACGCCGGGATCAAGGGCGTCCCGGACGAGGTGCTCGAGGCCGCGTCGCTCGACGGCGCGTCGGCCTGGCGCACGACGTGGACGATCGTGCTGCCCATGGTGCGGCCGCTGCTGATGATCGCCACGGTCCAGTCGATCATCTGGGACTTCAAGGTGTTCACCCAGATCTACGTGATGACCAACGGCGGCGGCGTGGCCGGCCGCAACCTGGTTCTCAACGTGTATGCGTACCAACAGGCTTTCGCCGGGCAGGAGTACGGCCTCGGCTCGGCGATCGGAGTCGTGATGACGCTGTTGCTGCTGTCGGTCACCGGGCTGTACGTCCGGACGCAACGCCGGAGCGCGGCATGGCTGTGAGGCGTCCCGGGCGGCTGCTCGCCGAAGTCGTCACGGTCGTGATCGCCGGGATCGTCGCGTTCCCGCTGTACTGGATGGTGCTCTCGGCGGTGAAGCCGGCGGGCGAGATCCAGTCGGCTTCACCGAAGCCGTGGACGCTGAGTCCGTCGTTCGACAGCTTTTCGCGCGTGCTCACCGTGTCGGGCTTCGGGCGGTACTTCGTCAACAGCCTGGTCGTGGCCTTGGTCGTCGTGGCGTTGTCGCTGCTGCTGTCGTTCCTGTCGGCGGTGGCTTTGACCCGGTTTCGCTTCCGCGGGCGCACGGTGTTGCTGGTGATGACGCTGGTCGCCCAGATGGTGCCGGTGGAGGCGCTGACCATCCCGCTGTTCTTCCTGATGCGGTCGCTCGGCGGGGCGGTGCCGGCGCTGGGGCTCAACGAGCTGGGTTCGCTGGTGCTGGTCCACCTGGCGTTCAGCCTGCCGTTCGCGATCTGGATGCTGCGCGGGTTCGTCGCCGCGGTGCCGGTGGAACTCGAAGAGGCGGCGAAGCTCGACGGCGCGTCGCGGATGCGGTTCACCTGGCAGATCCTGTTCCCGCTGGTGGCGCCCGGGCTCGTGGCCGTGAGTGTGCTCGCGTTCATCCACGCCTGGAACGACTTCCTGTTCGCCAAGACGTTCATCGTGTCCAAGACCGAGAACCAGACCCTGCCGCAGGCGATCCTGGTGTTCTTCAAACCGGAGGACACCGACTGGGGCGCGGTGATGGCGTCGTCGACGCTGATGACGATCCCGGTGCTGGTGTTCTTCGTCCTCGTCCAACGACGGCTGGTGTCCGGCATGGCCGGCGCCGTGAAGGGCTGACATGGCTTTCGACACCCTGCTCCCCCGTCCGGTCTCGGTGACCTCCGCGCCGGGTTCCTGCCCGTGGCCGTCCACAGTGGACGTCCGGACCGCTTCGCTGCCGCCGGAGGGGTACCGGCTCACGATTTCCCCGTCCGGTGTCGTTCTGGAGGTCGCGGACGCCGCCGGGGAGGTCTACGGGCGGGAGACGGTGCGGCAGCTGGCGGGCCCGGCCGCGTTCCGGGCGGCCGGGTTCACACCGTCGTCGCTGCCCTGCGGGGTCGTCGAGGACCACCCGCGGTTCGGGTGGCGCGGCTGCCTGCTCGACGTCGCCCGGCACTTCCGGACCAAGGCGGAGGTCCTGCGGTTCGTCGACCTGCTGGCCGCGCACAAGCTGAACGTGCTGAACCTGCACCTCACCGACGACCAGGGCTGGCGGTTCGAGGTCCCGGCGTTCCCCCGGCTGACCTCGGTGGGCGGCTGGCGGCCGTCGTCGATGGTCGGCAGCGGGGGCGCGCAGGACGGCCGGCCGCACGGCGGCTTCTACACGGGTGACGACCTGCGGGAGATCGTCGCCTACGCCGCTTCGCGGGCTGTCACGGTGGTGCCGGAGATCGACATTCCGGGGCATGCGCGAGCAGCCCTCGCCGCTTATCCCTCCTTGGGGGACTCTTCGTCCTACGAAGTCTGGGACTCCTGGGGTATCAGCACTTCGCTGCTTTCGCCCAGCTCGTCCACTTTGGACTTCTTCCGGCAGGTGTTCGACCACCTGCTGGAAATCTTCCCGTCCCCGGTGATCGCCCTGGGCGGCGACGAAACGCCGGGCGCCACCGACGAGCACCGCAAGTTCGTCCGCCTGCTGGCCGAGCACCTGGTGGCACGCGGGCGGACGCCGATGGGCTGGGACGAGGTCCTCGACATCGACGGTCTTCCCCCGATGGTGATCGGCGCCTGGCGCAACGAAGACGCGGGCGTGCGGGCGGCTTCGGCGGGGCACGACGTGGTGATGTGCCCGGAGCAGCACGTCTACCTCGACCACCGGCAGTCCGCGGATCCCGGCGAGCCGATCCCGGTGGGGTGGGTCCACACGCTGGAGGACGTGTACGCGTATTCGCCGGCGCTGGAGGGCCCGCGACTGCGCGGCGTTCAGGCCCAGGTGTGGAGCGAGCACCTGGACAGCGTCCGGCGGGTGGACTACATGGCTTTCCCGCGGCTGTCGGCGTTCGCGGAGGTGGCTTGGAGTTCCGGGCCGCGGGACTACGCGGAGTTCCTGCCGCGGCTGCGGGACCACCACCTGCCGCGGCTGGATGCCCTCGGGGTGGAGTACCGGCCGCTGGACGGGCCGCACCCCTGGCAGACCCGGCCCGGGGTGCCTGGCCGGCCGCGCTAACCGTGCCACAGTGCCGCCCACTGGCTGGGGCTGAGGTCGCGGGGCAGCGCCGACGGCGGGATCCCGGCGTCCTTCAGGGCGGCGCGCCGTCGTTTCGGGAGAATCTCACCGATCCCGCGGCCGCGTCCGGTGAAGACCGCGCGGACGAACTGTTCGTAGTCCGCGCGCTCGGCCGGGTCGACGAGCGGTTCACGCCGCCGGACGATGGTCAGGAGTCCGCCGTCGACGCCGGGTTTCGGCCGGAAGGCGTCGGCCGGGACGCGGCCGTGCAGGGCGAAGCCGAACCAGGGCGCGGTCTGGGCGGTCAGCATGGTGTGGCCGCCGACGCCCGCGCTTTTGCGGGCCACCTCCCACTGGGTGAGGAGGATCGCCTCGCTCCAGCTGCCGTCGGTGAGCAGCCGCCGCAGGATCGGGGTGGTGAGGTGGAACGGCAGGTTGCCGACGACGACCGGCCGGTCCAGCGGGATCCGCAGGGCATCGCCCTGCACCACGGACACCGACGGCAGCCGGCGGCGCAGCCGGCGTACGCGGTGCTCGTCGAGGTCGACGGCCCGGACGTCACGGCCGAGCGCCGCGAGCTGCCGGGTGATCGCGCCATCGCCGGCGCCGATCTCGAGGATCGGGCCTTCGGTCCGGCGCACGAGCCGGACGATCGTGTCGACGGTCGGGAGGTGGCGGAGGAAGTTCTGGCCGAGCTCATGGCGGCCGCCATGGACGGAGCGGGACAAGGGAGGCACTCCAGACTTGCGGAATGGAGCACCCGGGGATGGTCACTCGACCGCCTCCGGGTGCCGGGGCATCCGGAAGTACGGCGCGATCGTCAGCGGTGCGCGCCGTCAGGCGCGGCGGTCACGCTGAATCTTTCGCCCGCAGGCGAGCATCCACAAAGTTCCCATGGCCGCGGACCTTACAAGCCCGCGGCCGCACCCGGCGACCGATTTACGGCAGCAGCGTCACCGTGACCGACTTCGTGAGGCCCACGTTGCCCGCCGCATCGATGGACCGGTACTCGATCCGGTGCTTGCCATACCCCGGCTTGCGCTCCGAGAACGGCGACACCGTCAGCCCGCCGTCGCCGAGGTTGCCGTACGCCAGCCCGTCGATCTCCGTGCCCCGCGGCGTGAACAGGTACGGCGCGTTCGGGTCCGTCGGCCAGCCGTAGTACTTGTGCCAGCCGTCGCCGTCGACGCGGAACTCCGGCATTCCGTCGGGCGATGACAGCCGCATCGTGAACGAACCGTGGTACACGGTTCCCGGGGGCAGCTCCGCTGTCGTCGCCGGACCGGTTGCGTCCACCGTCCACGTCACCGTCGTGCCGCCGGTTGTCGCCGTGAGCCGGTGGGAGCCGCGGGGTGCGTCGAGGGCGAAGTCGGGGCCCGTTCCGGCGAAGCGGCCGTCGAGCATCCACCGGACCTGCGGGATCGAGCCGGTCGGCTCGCCGGTCTCGACGTACACCACGTCGTGGCCGCCGACCGGGCGCGAAGTCGGCGTCGAGGCCACCACCGCCGGGCCACTCGCCGGGGGCGTGACCACCGACGTGTCGACCGTCCAGGTGCGGGTCGCGGAGGGCCGGACCGCCGGGTCGCGGACGAACGGCGTCGGGTCGGTCACCGTGGCCGTCAGCGTGTGGCGGCCGGGCCGGACGTGCGCGGACCGCAGGTCGACCGCCTCGCGGCCGGGCAGCACCACGCCGTCGAGGGTCCAGCGGATGTCCAGCCGGTGGCTCACCGGGTGCATCGGCCGCACCCACACGACACGGTCGGCGCCGACCGTCCCCGCCGGGGTGCCACCCGCGATGAGCGGGACCTTCGCCGCGATCCGCTGCGTCATCCGCTCGCGGCCGACCTGGTCGAACGCGTACCCGAGCGTCTTCATCATCGAGTGCTCGCTCGGCCGCCAGACCCCGGTCTGGGTGTACAGGCCGCCTTCGAAACGGCCGATCCGGCCACCGGACTCGCTCGGCTCGCCCAGCCAGCGCCACCACTTCGCGTGCTGGGCACGCATCTGCGGCTCGGTGAGCAAAGTGTGGTGGACGGAGTCGGGCTCGCCTCCTTCGTATGCGCCGCCGGGGACGTTGCGGGCGTAGTAGTCATACTCGTCGTCGAGGCCGCCGAGGGAATGGCCGAGCTCGTGCGGCGAGATCAGCGCGGACAGGGCGTTCCCGCCGGACGCCGTCGCGTAGGTGCCGCCCGCTCCGCCGTACGTGGCGCTGTTGCCCAGCGCGAGGATCTGACGGTTCGCGCGGGTCGTGCCGGGCACGAGATCGGCGTACCGCTGGGCGGCCGCGTCGTCGACGGTCAGCAGCCGCTGGACGCTCTGTGGGTTGCAGCCGCCCCAGAACCCCATGTCCAGCGGGGTGTCCCGCTTCGGCGCGTCGAGGCCGGGGTCACAGTCCACACCGGACTCGGGCGAGGCGATCGAGACGGCGTAGACGTTGAAGTAGCTGCGGTAGGACTTGAACGGCTCGAGCGACCACAGGGTGCTGACGTGCCGCTCGACGTCGGCGAAGAACTTCGGCTGTTCGGCGGCGGTGTAGCCGTCCCCGAGCACGACGAGGTTGAACCGCTGGGCGACCGGTCCGGTGACCTGCACCTCGGTGACGGTGGCCGTGGGCTCTGCCGCCTGCGCCGGGGCGGCCGTCCCCAGGGCAAGCACGAACGCTGCGACGAACCCGGCCCACTTCCGCATGGCGGCACTCCCCTGGTCGGTGATCTTCCCGGTCTACCGCACCGAAAGCGGCACGGGAACCGCCAGAAGTCGTTTGCCGCGACGTATAGGTCGTTATACGCGGGTCAGGCGGTACCAGACCTCCGGCCGCCCGACCTGGCCGTAGTGCGGCTCGCGGTGGGCCATCCCGTTGTCCGCCAGGTACTCCAGGTACCTCCGGGCCGTCACGCGGGAGGCACCGATCGCCGAAGCCGCCGCGCCCGCGGAAAGTCCTTCCGCCGCGCCGGAAAGGGCGTCGGTGATCGCCTCCAACGTCTGCACGCTCATCCCCTTGGGCAACGGCGGCTGCTCGGTCGTGCGCAGCGCGCCGAGGGCGCGGTCGATCTCGGCCTGCCCGGTGACCTCGCCGGACGCGTCGCGGAATTCCGCGTAGCGCTCGAGCTTTTCGCGCAGCGTCGCGAAGGTGAAGGGCTTGAGCAGGTACTGCACCACCCCGACCGACACCGCCGCCTTCACCAGGCCGAGGTCGCGCGCCGACGTCACGGCGATGACGTCGATCGGCAGGCCGGCCGCGCGCAGGGAGCGGCAGACCGCCAGGCCGTGCGTGTCCGGCAGGTAGAAGTCCAGCAGCACCAGGTCGACCGGCTCGCGCTCGCAGAACCGCAGTGCCTCGCCGCCGGAGTGGACCACGCCGGCCACGGCGAACCCGGGGAGCCGCTCGACGTACACGCGGTGGGCCTCGGCGGCCACCGGCTCGTCCTCGACGACCAGCACGCGGATCACCGGGCCACCGCCTGCCGCGGCAGCCGCACGGTGAACACCGCGCCCTCGTCCCGTCCGATGTCGACCGTGCCGCCGTAGCGGCGCACCGCCTGCCCGACGAGCGCGAGACCGAGCCCGTGGCCGTCCTCCGCCTTCGTCGACCACCCACGCCGGAACACGTCGGCGTCCTCGGGCACGCCGGGGCCGTTGTCGGCCACGCGCAGCAGCAGGCCGTCCTCGTCGGAGCGGGCGGTGACGACGACCTTCGGGTGCCCGGTGCCGCGCACGGCCGCGTCGAGGCCGTTGTCGATCAGGTTCCCGAGGATGGTCACCAGGTCCCGGGCCTCGATCCCGAGCGAGACGTCGTCGATGACGGTGTCCGGGGTGACCGTCAGCTCGACCCCGCGCTCGCTCGCCTCGGCCGCCTTGCCCAGCAGCAGCGCGGCGAGCACCGGCTCGGCCACGGCACCGACGACCCGGTCGGTCAGCTCCTGGGCGAACGCCAGCTCCGCCGTGGCGAACTCGACGGCCTGCTCGGGTTTGCCGATCTCCACGAGGGAAACGACCGTGTGCAGCCGGTTCGCCGCCTCGTGCGCCTGCGACCGCAGCGCCTCGGCGAGGCCGCGGGCGGTGGTCAGCTCGCCGGTCAGCGACTGCAGTTCCGTGTGGTCGCGCAGGACGACGACGGTGCCCTGCGCACGCCCGCCCGAGCGGACGGCGTTCGTGCTGACCAGCAGCACGCGGGAGTCCGTCAGGTGCAGTTCCTCCGCCCGGTTCTCCGCCGACGTGAACGCCTCGGCCAGCCCGTCCGGCAGGCCCAGCGTCGCCAGGTCACGGCCGACCGGGTCGGTGTCGATGCCGAGGAGCGTGCGGGCGCCGTCGTTGCAGAGGCCGATCCGCCCGTCGCGGCCGACGAGCAGCACGCCTTCGCGGACCGAATGCAGCACGGCCTCGTGGTACTCGAAGAGGTTGCTCAGCTCGTCCGGCGCGACGCCCCGGGTCTGGCGCCGCAACCGGGCGCTGATCAGCCAGCCGCCCAGCGCCCCGACCAGCAGGACCGCGCCCGCCACGCCGAACAGCGGCCACAGCCGTTCGCGCAGCTCGGCCGAGATCGCCGCGACCTTGATCCCGACCGCGACCAGCGCGACGACCCGGTGGCCGGCGTCGAACACCGGCACGACCGTGCGCACCGACGGGCCGAGCGAGCCGGTGTAGGTCTCGGTGTGGTCGTGGCCCTGCTGGGCCTGGGCGATGGTCCCGATGTAGCGCTGCCCGATCAGCGCCGGGGTCGGGTGGGTGTAGCGGATCCCGTCGGGGCTCATGATCGTGATGAAGTCGACGTCGGTGTCGTCCTGCACGCGCAGCGCGAACGGCTGCAGCGTGGCGCTCGGGTTCGGCGTGGTCACCGCGGCGACGACGGTCGGCGCGTCGGCGACGGTCCGGGCGATCGCGCTCACCTGGTCCTCGGCGTTCTGCTCGACCGCGTGCCGCGCGTCCAGCCAGGCGAAGGTGATCCCGGCGCCGGCCAGCACGCAGAGCACCGCCAGCTGCAGCACGAGCAGCTGGCGCGCCAGGCTCCAACGGGACCGCACGGTCGGGGGCACCTCCTCATACCAGCACACCGCGCGGGCGGCTGTCCGAACGGGACGGTGCGATCATCACACGAACTCAATGAACACAAGTGAGCCGGATCACCGGACTCGGCCTACAGTGTGCCGCAACCCGAACACCCCTAGCTGGAGGCAACGGTGCCTACACCGACCCCCGACGCGGCGCCGCGCCGCCGCGACAAGACCCACTACCTGTACCTGGCCGTGATCGTCGCGGTCCTGCTCGGAATCCTGGTGGGCTTTCTCTTCCCCGGTTTCGCCAAGGGCCTCAAGCCGCTGGGCGACGGGTTCGTCAACCTGATCAAGATGATGATCTCGCCGATCATCTTCTGCACCATCGTGATCGGTGTCGGCTCGGTCGCCAAGGCGGCGAAGGTCGGCAAGGTCGGCATCATGGCGCTGGTCTACTTCATCGTGATGTCGACCTTCGCGCTCGCCATCGGCCTGGTCGTCGGCAACCTGCTGCACCCGGGCGAGGGGCTGCATCTCAACCCGGCCGACGTGAAGAGCGTCCAGAAGTCCGCCACCGGCTCCGAAGGGCCGGTCGACTTCCTGCTCCACATCATCCCGAAGACGTTCGTGTCCGCCTTCACCGAAGGCCAGGTCCTGCAGACGCTGCTCGTCGCGCTGCTCGTCGGCTTCGCGCTGCAGAAGCTGGGTCCGAAGGGCGCGCCGATCCTGCGCGGGGTCGAGCACATCCAGCGCCTGGTCTTCCGGGTCCTGGCGATGATCATGTGGGCCGCGCCGATCGGCGCGTTCGGCGCGATCGCGGCCGTGGTCGGCGCGACCGGCTGGGCCGCGCTGAAGAGCCTCGCGGTGATCATGATCGGCTTCTACGCGACCTGCCTGGTGTTCGTGTTCGTCATCCTCGGCCTGGTGCTGTGGCTCGGCGCCCGGGTGAACATCTGGCACCTGCTGCGCTACCTCGGCCGCGAGTTCCTGCTGATCCTCTCGACGTCGTCGTCGGAATCGGCGCTGCCGCGGCTGATCGCGAAGATGGAGCACCTCGGGGTCGGCAAGTCGGTCGTCGGCATCACCGTGCCCACCGGGTACTCGTTCAACCTGGACGGCACGGCGATCTACCTGACCATGGCGACGCTGTTCATCGCCGCGGCGCAGGACGAGCCGCTGTCGATCGGCGCGCAGATCGGCCTGCTCGTGTTCATGATCATCGCGTCGAAGGGGGCCGCGGGGGTCAGCGGTTCCGGCATCGCGACCCTGGCCAGCGGCCTGCAGTCGCACCGGCCGGAACTGGTCAACGGCGTCGGCTTCATCCTCGGCATCGACCGGTTCATGTCCGAGGCCCGCGCGCTGACCAACTTCGCCGGCAACGCCGTCGCGACCGTCCTCATCGGAAACTGGACGAAGGAGTTCGACCGCGACCAGGCCGAACGGGTGTTCGCCGGGACCGCGCCGTTCGACGAAGCCACGTTGATCGACGAGGAGCGGCAGCCCGAGCCCGAGGAAGTCGCCGCCAAGTAACACGTTCGTGCTCACGCCCCCGCTGAGCACGAGCCACCGCGGGCCGCGGTGCGAGTCTCCCCGACCTCGCACCGCGGCCCGTTCCACGTTCTGCCCAAGAGGGCACTTTCACGTGAAAGTGCCCTCTTGGTGTTCAGCTTGCTTGGGTGTCGTAGGCGACGCGGGCGGCGGCGATGTCGTCGCGGTGCTGCTCCGCCCAGCCGAGCAGGCCGTTCAGCGACTGGTAGAGCTCCTTCGCCATCGCCGTGGCTTCATACTCCACGCGCGGCGGGACGGTCGGGTAGATGGTGCGGACCAGCAGGCCGTCACGCTCCAGGTTGCGCAGGGTCAGCGTCAGCATCCGGCGGCTGATCCCTTCGACCGCGCGCTCCAGCTCGGTGAACCGCACCGGGCCCCGGATGGCCTCCAGCAGGATGCCGATCGCCCACTTGCCGCTGATCCGGTTGATGACCTCCAGCACCGTGCAGACGTCGAGTTTCTCCGGATCGATCTCGGTGACCTGGACAGGTACACCGATGTTCCCCTGGGACATGGAAGTGCCTCCTTACGCGCGTCCACATGGTCACACATGATGGGCACTGTTACAAGAAGTGCCCTGGCGACGACCAGGGGAACTCTCGACTGGAGGGGCCTGACATGGCCGAGAACCCCCCCACCCGCTCCCGCGGCCTCGCGCTGGCGGTGCTGTGCGCCGCCTCGCTGATGGTCGTGCTGGACAGCAGCATCGTCGCGGTGGCGCTGCCGTCGATCCAGGCCGACCTCGGCTTCACGCCCGCCGGGCTCTCGTGGGTCTTCACCGCCTACCTGGTCGCGTTCGGCGGCCTGCTCCTGCTCTCCGGACGGCTCGGCGACCTGGTCGGCCGCCGCCGCGTCTTCCTCGGCGGGCTGGGCCTGTTCACGCTGGCTTCCCTGGTCGCGGGCCTGGCCGCCGACGCGGGCGTTCTGGTCGTGGCGAGGTTCGCCCAGGGTGTCGGCGGCGCCCTGGCGTCGGCCGTGGTGCTCGGGATGATCGTCACGATGTACCCCGAGCCCCGGGCGCGGGCGAAGGCGATCGGCGTCTACAGCTTCACGCAGGCGGCGGGCGCGTCGATCGGGCTCATCGCCGGTGGTGCGCTGACGCAGGCGCTGAACTGGCACTGGACGTTCTACGTCAACCTGCCGATCGGCGTGGCGGCGCTGCTGCTGGCCGTCCAGGTGGTCGCGCCGGACCGCGGGACGGGCCTGCGGGCAGGCTTGGACGTGCTCGGCGCGCTCCTCGTCACCGCCGCGGTGATGCTGGGCGTGTACGGCATTTCGGCGTCGTCCTGGGGCGCGGTGGCCGCGGCGGTCGTCCTGCTCGCGGCGTTCGCGGTGCGGCAGGCGAAGGCGCGGACGCCGTTGCTGCCGCTGCGGCTGTTCCGGATCCGCGCGGTGGCCGGCGCGAACGTGGTGATGGTGCTGATGGTCGCCGGGATGCTCGGCTTCCAGTTCGTCACGGCGTTGTACCTGCAGCAGGTGCTGGGCCTCGACGCGCTGGGGACCGGCGTCGCGTTCCTGCCGGTGCCGCTGGTCATCGCCGTGGCGTCGCTCGGCTTCGCGGACAAGCTCGCGGCGCGGTTCGGCCCGCGCGCGGTGCTGCTGTCGGGCCTCGGCCTGGTGATCGTGGGCCTGCTGCTGCTCACGCAGGTGTCCGGCTCCTACTTCACCGGCGTCCTGCCCCCGCTGCTGCTGATGGGCCTCGGCGCCGGCGCGGCCATCCCGGCGCTGATGGGGCTGGCGATGGCGGACGTCCCGGCGGAGGACGCGGGTGTCGCGTCGGGCCTGATCAACACGACCCAGCAGGTCGGGGCGGCGGTCGGCACGGCGGTGCTGGCCGCGGTGGCCGCCGCCCGCACGGAGAGCCTGAGCGCGCTGGACCACCGCGAAGCCCTGGCGGCGGGGTACCGGCTGGCCTACGGGGTGAGCGCGGGCTTCCTGATCGCGGCGGTCGTGCTCGGCGGGCTGGTGCTGGGCCGCCGCACCCGCAAGGCCGCTTCCGCGGCTCCGGCGGCTCCGGCGGCTCCGGAGCAGGAGGTTTGCGTCGCCGGTCAGGCCTGACCCAAGCGAGTCAGGTCAGGTAGGCGGAAAGCCCACGGTGGCCCCGCCGCATCATCAGCGCGTGGTTCGCGCGGAAGAGCGGCCGGGCCACCGTGTCGAAGCGCCGCAGCAACTCCTTCCGGGCCTGGACGTCCTGGGTGATCTCCAGCAGCGTGCCCGCGCCCGCCGCGCGGACCGCTCCCGCCAGTGTCCCGTCGAGGTCGCCGCTGAGCCTGACCCGCATCAGGCCCCTGCGCTCGTCCTGGAGGTCCCGGTGCATCCGGACGACGATCCGGAACGGCAGCCGGGACCGGCAAACCAGCTCGGCGGTGTCGTCGTCCACGCGATGCACCGCGCGGACGTCCGACCACCACCGCGGGTAGCCGGCGAGGTCGGTGACCACGTCGAACACCCGCCCGGGCGCGCTTGCCGGCAGCAGCCACGTGCTGCGGAACCGGTAGAACGCGCCCGTCACGTCATACCTGGGCCGAGACCAGCTTCCGGCCGTCGACCGTGACGATGTCGATCGACTTCACGTCGTCGGGGGCGACCAGTGCCGACCCGTCGAGCTTGAAGCCCTGGCTTTCCCACTTCTCCGACACCTGCCAGCTGCCCGCGGTGACCGCCTTGCCGTCCTTGGTCACCACCTGGAGCAGGCACTTCTCGCCGGCCTTGACGCCCTTGACGCTGACGTCCGTCTTGACCCAGCCCTGGAACGGGATGATGGACGCGGCCAGCTGCACGCCGGTCGTCGGATCCCGGCCTTCGACGGTCTTCGTCCCGGGCACGTCCGACGGCGGTGGCGCGGGAAGCGCCTGCGACGGGGGCTCGGCCGTCTGACGGCCCACCAGCACGCCGCCACCGAGGGCGGCCACCACCAGCACCGCCGCCGCGACCAGGGCCAGGCCCCGGCGTCCACCGGAACGAGCCGGCGCCACGCGCTCTTCCTCGTCGCGCACCCGGCGCAGGGTCTTCTGCAGCAGCAGGTCCCCGCCCTCGGGCGGCCCGTCGAGGAACGCCTCGGGCGGCACCTCGTCGAGCGAGTCGCGCAGGGCCACGAGCTCGTTCAGGTCGAACCGGCACTGCGCGCAGGTCTGCAGGTGCCGCCGCTCGAAGTCGGCCGCCTCGTGGGGATCGAGCGCGCCGAGGGCGTACGCGCCGAGCTGCGTGTGACTCTCGTCCACCGAGTTCATCGCGCCACCTCCGTTCCGCTCGAAATCATCGCTGCTCTGAGTGCTCGTAGTGCGTAGTAAGACCTTGATTTCACGGTACCCGGTGCGACGCCCAGTGTTCTCGCCGCTTCGGCCACCGTCCGTCCCCGGTAGTAGATCTCCACCAGGACCTCTCGATGCTCGTTGGACAGTCCGTCCATCGCCCCGAGCACGGTCATCGAGTCCACCACCCCCTGGGCGTGGTCGCGTTCGACGGCCGGGGTCGGCACGCCTTCGGCCGGTTCGGCCACCTCCTGTGGCCGGGCCGCCCGTGCTCGTGCCCGGTCGGTGACCAGGTTGCGCGCGACGGTCAGCAACCAGCCGCGCACCGAGCCTTTCCCGTCGTTCTGCAGATCGTCCGCGTGTTTCCAAGCACGGACGAGCGTCTCCTGGACCACGTCCTCGGCTGCCGCCCGATCCCCGGTCAGCCTCGTCGCGTAGGCCAGCAGGCTTCGCCCGTGTTCGGCGTACAGCTGCCGAATGAGGTCTTCGCCTTTGGCCTTCTTAGGCCGCCTGCCTCCTATGGCCACCCTCGTCCTCCCGACGGTGTTCTGAGTCGTCGAGGACAGTAGTGCAACCCTCAGCTCCACCGGCGGTGCGTGCGCCGAGCGCAGCGCGACCATGGTGTTCATCGGCTGCCCGTCCTTCCTCGTTTGCCCGGAAAACCCCGTCGCAGTCAGTACCGTAAGTCAGTACCCGGCGCCGCCGGCCTTGCTCTTCGCGGTGATCTTGCTGCCGTCCGGCGCGACGGCGAACCACATGCCGTTGGCGCCCTGGCCGTTCATGTCACCGGTGACCTTGTCGCTCGCGGACTCGTACAGCGGCCAGCCGTTGAGCGTGATCTGCTTGCTGCCGTCCTTGCGGGTCACCGTGCCGACCTGGGTGTCCTGGATGCCCTTGAGCATCGGCGTCGCCACCCCGGCGAGCATCGGCGGCCAGGACTTCGTGCAGTCGCCGTCGCAGTTGGACGTCGGCGGCGAGGACATGTCCTTGTCGAACCGGTAGAGCGTCTTGCCGTCGGCGTCGGTGACCACCGCGCCCACCCCGTCGACCGTGGCGACCTGGAGCATCTTGTGCCCCGGCTCCCCGTGCTGCGGCCCTTGGGCGCCGTCGGCCATGTCACCGCAGGCGGACAACGAGGCGACGGCGAACAGCGCCACCGCGCTGGCGACCACCGGCCGGATACGGTTCATGACGTTCTCTCCTCGGTGAGGGCGGCTCCACCGTCCGGTGGACCTCGACACCCAGAACACGGAGGCAGGCGCGAAACGGTTCAGCCCGGTTTTCGCGCCATTCGGTGCCGGTTCGCCGCCGGATTGGTGTGTCCCGGTGATCGGCACGATCTTGTCGCCGTGCGGCCGGGTTCCTAAGGTGAGCACGTCCGCACCGCCGCCCCCGCCCGTCCGGGAGGCCGCCGTGCCCGTCAAACTCCTCGTCCTGGTGGCGCTGCTGGCCGCGGGCTGTTCCGCGCCCGCACCTTCTTTCACCGCGACCCTGACTTCGCCGACGGACGTCGTGCTCGGCTGGCCGGACGACGGCGCGGGCCACCGCGTCGAGTACGCCAACGACCCGGCCGGCCCGTGGACGACGCTGCGGTTCCTGCCCGCGCACACGACGAGCTACCACCACCCGGACCTGATCCCGGAGACGCCGTTCTACTACCGGGTGCAGCCGTTCACCGGCCCGGTCTCGACGGACCTGCGCACGGTGGTTTCGGGGGACACGGTGACGTTCACGTGGGCCGACCGCTCGAGCGACGAAGCCGGGTTCCTGCTGGAGATCCGTCGCCCGGGCGCGCCGGAGTTC
Organism: Amycolatopsis bullii; assembly: GCF_014654205.1. GTDB lineage: Bacteria > Actinomycetota > Actinomycetes > Mycobacteriales > Pseudonocardiaceae > Amycolatopsis > Amycolatopsis plumensis. Next base: position 94,397 of record NZ_BNAW01000020.1, on the reverse strand, counting down.
GACCCGGTCGAAGTGACCGGGCCGGACGTCACGACATGTGCGCTGTCACTCCTGCCCGGCGAAGCGGGCTCGGCCTACCAGCTGCGCGCCCTGCACTACGGCCCGCTCTCCCCCGTGGTCCACCAGAGCACGGGGAAGGAGCGGTAGCCGCGACCGGCCTCAGAGGACCGTCTTCAGGAACTGGCCGGTGTAGCTGTCCTCGATGTCCGCCAAGTGCTCCGGGGTGCCCTCGGCGACCACCGTGCCACCGCCCGAGCCACCCTCGGGGCCCATGTCGATGACCCAGTCGGAGGTCTTGATCACGTCGAGGTTGTGTTCGATCACGATCACCGAGTTGCCCTTGTCGACCAGGCCGTTGATCACGCCGATCAGCTTGTTGATGTCCTCGAAGTGCAGACCCGTGGTCGGCTCGTCGAGGATGTACACCGTCTTGCCGGTCGAGCGCTTCTGCAGCTCGCTGGCCAGCTTGACGCGCTGCGCCTCGCCACCGGACAGCGTCGGCGCCGGCTGGCCGAGCCGGACGTAGCCGAGGCCGACGTCCACCAGCGTCTGCAGGTGGCGGTGGATGGCCTTGATCGGCTCGAAGAACTCCGCGGCCTCCTCGATGGGCATGTCGAGCACGTCCGAGACCGTCTTGCCCTTGTAGTGCACCTCGAGGGTCTCCCGGTTGTACCGGGCGCCCTTGCAGACCTCGCACGGGACGTAGACGTCGGGCAGGAAGTTCATCTCGATCTTGATCGTGCCGTCGCCGGCGCACGCCTCGCAGCGGCCGCCCTTGACGTTGAACGAGAACCGGCCCTGCTGGTAGCCGCGGACCTTCGCCTCGGTGGTCGCCGCGAACAGCTTCCGGACGTGGTCCCAGACCCCCGTGTAGGTGGCCGGGTTGGACCGCGGGGTCCGCCCGATCGGCGACTGGTCGACCCGCACCAGCTTGTCGACGTTGTTCAGGCCGTTGACCCGGGTGTGGCGGCCCGGCACCTGGCGGGCGCCGTTGAGCTTGTTCGCCAGCACGGTCGCGAGGATGTCGTTGACCAGCGTCGACTTGCCCGAGCCGGAGACGCCGGTGACCGAGACCAGGCAGCCGAGCGGGAACGAGACGTCGAGCCCGCGCAGGTTGTGCTCGCGCGCGCCGACGACCGTCAGCTGCCGCTTCTTGTCGACCGGCCGCCGGATGGCGGGCACCTCGATCTTGCGCCGGCCGGACAGGTACTGCCCGGTCAGCGACTCCTTGCTCTTCAGCAGCTTCTTGTACGGTCCACTGTGGACGATGTGGCCGCCGTGCTCGCCCGCGCCGGGGCCGATGTCGACCACCCAGTCGCTGGAGCGGATGGTGTCCTCGTCGTGCTCGACGACGATCAGCGTGTTGCCCAGGTTCCGCAGCCGGGTCAGCGTCTCGATCAGCCGGTGGTTGTCGCGCTGGTGCAGGCCGATCGACGGCTCGTCGAGCACGTACAGCACGCCCACCAGGCCCGAACCGATCTGCGTCGCGAGCCGGATGCGCTGCGCTTCACCACCCGACAGCGTGGCCGACGCGCGGTCGAGCGAGAGGTACGTCAGGCCGACGTCGAGCAGGAAGCGCAGGCGCGCCTGGATCTCCTTGAGCACCGCGCCGGCGATCATCGCCTCGCGCTGGCCCAGCTCCAGCTCGTCGAGAAACTGCGACGCCTCCGCGATGGACAGCGCGCAGACCTCGGCGATGGACATGTCGCCGCGGGTCTTGTGCTCCAGCGTCACCGCGAGGATTTCCGGCTTGAGCCGGGTGCCCTGGCAGGCCGGGCACGGCACCTCGCGCATGTAGCCCTCGTACCGCTCGCGCATGTACTCGGACTCGGTCTGCTCCTGCCGCCGCTCGAGGAAGGGGATGACGCCCTCGAAGTTCGCGTAGTACGAGCGCTGGCGGCCGTAGCGGTTCTTGTAGCGGACGTGGACCTGCTCGTCGACGCCGTGCAGCACCGCCTTCTGGGCGCGCGCCGGCAGCCGCCGCCACGGCGTGTCCATCCGGAACCCGATGGTCTCCGACAGCGACTCGAGCAACCGGACGAAGTAGTCCGCGCTCTGCCCGCCCGACCACGGCGCGATCGCGCCCTCGGCCAGCGACAGCTCGTCGTCCGGGACCACCAGCTCCGGGTCGACCTCCTTGCGGATGCCGATACCGGTGCACTCGGGGCAGGCGCCGTAGGGCGAATTGAAGGAGAACGAGCGGGGCTCGAGGTCCTCGATGGCCAGCGGGTGGCCGTTCGGGCAGGCCAGGTTCTCGGAGAAGCCGCGGATCCGGTGCGGGTCGTTCTCCGGCAGGTCGACGAACTCGAGCTCGATCAGCCCGTCGGCCAGGCGCAGCGCCGTCTCGACCGAATCGGTGAGCCGCTGCCGCGAGCTCGACTTGACGCTCAGCCGGTCGATGACCACGGCGATCTGGTGCTTTTCCTGCTTCTTCAGCTTCGGCGGGTCGGTGAGCGCGTGGACCGTGCCGTCGACGACCACGCGCGCGTAGCCCTGCTGCTGCAGGTTCTCGAACAGGTCGACGTACTCGCCCTTGCGCCCGCGCACCACCGGCGCCAGCACCTGGAAGCGGACGCCTTCGTCCATCTCCAGCACCTGGTCGACGATCTGCTGCGGGGTCTGCTTGCTGATCGCCTCGCCGCACTGGGGGCAGTGCGCCTTGCCGGCGCGGGCGTAGAGCAGGCGCAGGTAGTCGTAGACCTCGGTGATCGTGCCCACGGTCGAACGCGGGTTGCGCGAGGTCGACTTCTGGTCGATCGACACCGCGGGCGAAAGGCCCTCGATGAAGTCGACGTCCGGCTTGTCCATCTGCCCCAGGAACTGGCGGGCGTACGCCGAGAGCGACTCGACGTAGCGGCGCTGCCCTTCGGCGAAGATGGTGTCGAAGGCGAGGCTCGACTTCCCCGACCCGGACAGGCCGGTGAACACGATCAGGCTGTCGCGGGGCAGGTCGAGATCCACGCCGCGGAGGTTGTGCTCGCGGGCACCGCGAACAACGAGGCGATCAGCCACGCCAGGGTCCTCTCAATGTCTTCTTCAGTGCGGTCGCCGACCCGTTCTTTTATGTCCCAGTCAAGCTGCACGGGTGGCCTCGATCCATGCTACGAGCCACCACCGACAAAAACGGGTTCCGCGTCCTTGACCTGCGGTTCTTCGGGCTTCCGGCGTCTGGTGAGCCACCGGTGGGCCGGGCGTTCGACCCCCGCGGTGACCGCCCAGCCGGCCAGCACGGCGGCGCCGACGACCGCGGGGAGCCGCAGCCAGCCGGGGAGGCCGAGGTCGAGCAGGGCGCGGGCCAGGATGTAACCCAGTTCCTGGTGCACCAGATAAAGACCATACGAGATGCCCGCGAGCCAGGTGACGGCCGGGGCGATCCGGGCCAGCCCGGGGAACCGCCAGTCCGCGCCGCGGGCGGCCACGCAGACCAGCAGGAGCAGCACGGCGAACCCGATCGTGGACGGCCAGCGCAGCGCGTCCTGCGGCAGCGCGACGTGGAACGGGAACACCTGCAGGTCCTGGGCGGCGACCGCGGCCACCACGAAGAGTGCGATGTGCCACGTCTTCAGCCGCCACTGCGCCCACAGCCAGATCGCGACACCGATCGCGAAGACGTGCAGGCGGTGCAGCCCCAGGCCGTAGAAGAACGTCTCGACGACCGGGCCGGCCGTCCCCGGCGGGAAGACGAGGAAGCGCAGCGCGAGCGGGACGAGGATCAGCGCCCACAGCAGGGCGACGGTCAGCCGGTGGGTCCGCCACGACCGCGGCCACAGCAGGGCGGCGCCGGTGAAGGCCAGCAGCTGCACCGGCAGCGTCCAGTAGGAGCCGTCGAGGTAGTAGAAGGCGTCCCAGCGGATGCCCCACTCCTGCACCATGCCGAGGTTGGCGACCAGGTCCAGCCAGGTCGGGATGTACCACGGCGACGGGTTCGTCGGCGGCCCCTGCGGAACGCCGAAGAGGAACCCGGTGACGCCCGGCGGGTAGGGCAGGCCGCTGAAGGAGATGGCGGCCCACCGCGTGATGACGTACGTCACCAGGACGGCGACCAGGTACGCCGGCACCAGGCGCGCGACGCGGTTCCACAGCCACCGGCCGGGATTGCCCTTGCGGAGGCTGGCGCAAACGAAGAAGGCGGAGATCACCAGCAGGATCGCGGCGCCGAACTGCGCTGTCACCCTGATGGGGTACCCCGTGAGTTCCGGGTGCAGGAGGGCACCCTGGTGGGTGACGTGCCCGAGGACGACCGCGAAGACGGCGACGACCCGGAGGAGGTCCCAGCTGATCCGGCGCGGCGTCGGGGAGGTGGGCACGGTCGTCCTGAGGTCGGGGCTGGCGGGGTTCGCGATGAGCCTACGTGGCGGGGTGGCCGCGCGCTTGTGCGGGTGGAACCGCTTGGAACGAAACGACTACCGTGTGCACGGTGAACATCGTGGACACCTACACCGGGCACGTCGACCCGGGCGGCGACGCCACCCGGCGCACCCTGGACGCGCTCACCATCACCAAGCTGTCCGTCGGCCCGATGGACAACAACGCGTACCTCCTGGTGTGCCGTTCGTCGAACGAGGCGCTGCTGATCGACGCGGCGAGCGACCCGGAGCGCATCTCGGACCTGATCGGCCACGGCCCGGACCGGCCGTCCTTGAAGACGGTCGTCACCACCCACCAGCACCAGGACCACTGGCAGGCGCTGGGCGCGGTGGCCGGGGCGAACGGCGCGAACACGGCGGCCCACCCGCTGGACGCCGCACCGCTGCCGGTCCCGCCGGACTTCCTGGTCGAGCACGGCGACACGCTGACGGTGGGAGAGGTCACCCTGTCGGTGATCCACCTGCGGGGCCACACCCCGGGCTCGATCGCACTGCTGTACCGCGACCCGGCGGGGCACCCGCACCTGTTCACCGGGGACTCGCTGTTCCCGGGCGGGGTGGGCAAGACGTCGTCGCCTTCGGATTTCGAGTCCCTGCTCGACGACGTGGAGACACGGATCTTCGGGGAGCTGCCGGACGAGACGTGGTTCTACCCGGGCCACGGGGACGACTCGACGCTCGGCGCGGAGCGGCCGAAGCTGAAGGAGTGGCGCGAGCGCGGCTGGTGACCGATCGCGGTGGGTCGCCCCGCGCGGCCCACCGCCTCTGCGGGTTGCGAGGGGGGAGAGAGTGGATCTCGAAGAGGCGCTCCACGTGGTCGACACGCCGGTGCGCTTGTCCGGACGAAGCGACGAAGCCCTGGTTCGGGCGATTCAACAACGAAAGGACTTCAGCCCGCCCCGCAAGGCGTTGTCGCCCGCGATCGGCCTCGAGGACGGTATCGTCCTTCGGCCGATCGAGGCCCTGCACCGGCTCGCCTCGGCGACCCGTCCCCGGTACCAGGACGACGTGCTGGATCGATATCTCTGGTGGGGCCTGCTGCGGTACCTGGGCTTCTTCGCCCGTGAGTACTCCCACCCCGGTGTTCCGAAGCTCGTCTTGAGCGAAGCGGGGCGGCGCATCGTCGGCAACCAGCGGCGGGTGACCTCCGAAGAGATGGGGATCGGCTTCGGGACCGCACTCGCGGCGCGGTGGTTCGAAACCACGAGCCGGGCCGGCCTGCGTTCCGTGGTCGACATCGACGTGGCTTTGGACGCCCGTTTCGTGTTCGGGCCGGACGTCACGGCCCAGCACATCGGTACCCGGCGACCGGACTACCTCCTGATCGGTACCGATCCCCAGGACAGCAGCCGGTACGCGACCCGAGTACTCGAATGCAAGGGGACCAAGAGCACCAGCACCGCCATGGCGCAACTCGCCCGAGGCGTCGGCCAGCTCGACGGAGTCGAGATCGGCGGCCGCGTGCCGGACGGTCTGGCGACGGCCGTTGTCACCGGCGAGAGCGGGACCTCCTATCTCGCTATCGACCCCGGCGAAGACGAGGAACCGTTCTACGAAGTCTCGACGGAGTCGATCCAGAGCGTTCGAGGTTTCCGTCTCGAGTCCGACCAGGCGAACGTCCCTGCGGCGGACATGACCAGTGCCGCCGTCAGTGCTTCGTGGGCCGTGCTCGCAGACTTCGGCGGCAACTTCGAGGCGCTCCAGCAGTGGGCGCCCGAGGTGATGCAGGGTCGGCTCAGGCGACAGCCACGCGAGCGGGTGACGTTCGAGACCCCTGTGGGATCCGCACGCGGCACCAGTATCGATTTCGGGTTCGGGCAGGAACAGCTCACCGTGCAGTACGGCATCGACCAACAGGTCGACCGGGCGCTCGCCGGGGACTTCGCCGAGCCGGTGATGGAAGCCCAGCAGGCGTTCGCCACCCGGCTTCAGCGGTTCCAAACCCAGAACGGGACATCGGGACCACGGACCGTCTACTCCGCGACACCCGACGGGTCGATCTTTTCGCTCACCATGGACGACTGATCACGGACACGTTCGGAGCAGCTGGGTAACGATAGGGGACACGGGGACAACTTCCCGGACGAACCGGGCGTCTTCCACGAATCCAGCGCTGGGACTTCCATCGGTTCGCTCCGCCAGGAGGCCCCATGTCCAGACCCGTCCGACGCGCGCTCGTCGCCGTCACGCTGCTGCTCGCCGGGACGCTCGCCGCCGCGGGGGCGGCCCAGGCCGCCGCCACCACGCCCGCCCTGATCAGCATCCGGACCGGGCTCAACCCCGGGTTCGACCGGATCGTGCTCGACCTGTCCGCCGGGACCGTGCCGGGCAACCTGAACTACCAGCTCGTCGACGAGCTCACCGCCGACCCGTCCGGGGAGATCGTGTGGCTCACCGGCGAGTACTTCATCAACGTCTCCGCCTTCCCGCTCGTCGCGCACGACGCGAACGGGAACCCCACCTACACCGGGCCGCAGAAGTTCCGGACCCGGAACCTCACCAACGTCATGGCCATCGCCCTCACCGGCGACTTCGAGGCGCAGACCTCGATCGGGATCGGGGTGCGGACGCGGACCGCGGTGAACGTCTTCACGCTCACCGGGCCCAACCGCGTCGTCATCGACGTCGCCCACTGAATCCGCTGAACGGCAGGCGGGGGAGTCAGCGGCGCTCGTACGGCGTCTTCTCCCCCGCCTCGACCGCGAACGGCAGGTGGTTGCCCGCCGGGGGCAGCGGGCACGTCGCGAAGTCGGTGAACGCGCACGGCAGGTTCACCGCGCGGTTGAAGTCCAGCGTCACCGAGCCGTCCGCCGCCGGTGCTCCGACCGGCAGCGACCGGTTGGCCGCGTAGGTCGTCACGCCGCTCGTCCCGTCGGTGAACAGGATGCTGAGGCCGCCGTCCTTGCCGTTGAACGCGGTCAGGGTGTGCGACGCCCCTTCGTACTCGAAGCGGACCACGCCCGGTGCCGTGTACACGTGGCTCAAGCCCTCCACCACGGCGCCGACCGTCGTCGGGCGCGGCGCCTCGAACGGCTCGAACCGTCCGGACAGCACCCAGGACGGCGACGGCTCGTACGCCGGGACGCCGCGGAACTCGCGCAGCACCTCGGCCTTGGGGTCGTGGACGCGGATCAGGTACCCCGAACGGCGGGCCACCTCGATCTCGACGTCGCCGGCCAGCACCCGCGTGCCCGCGCCGCTGTTGACCAGCTCGAAGCGCCGGACGCCGGTGATCGGCTCCCCTTCGTGCGCCAGCGACGCGCCGGCCGGGTCGACGTACGCCGCGTCGGCGTCCTGCCACCAGCGGCCCGGGATGCCGGGGTACTCGCGCGGGGCGTCGGTCAGCCAGTCCAGCGACACCAGGGCCAGCCAGCCGTGCGGTTCGGCCAGGTCGGCCTCGCGCCGGGCCTTCCAGTCCTGCCACTCGCTCGTGAACGTGCTCATCGCGGGCCCCTTCCGTCGGCTACGACGGTGCCAACCCGCCGCCGGCGCCGCTATTCCGGGTCCCAGCATCCGGACGGGCTCAGTCCGCCGGCGGGTCGAACGACCACTGCAGCCCGTAGCTCAGGCCCTGGTGCAGGTCGTGGAACTCGAGGCCGACCTCGCCGACCCGGTTGACGATCAGCGCGTCGCCCGAGTCGACGCCGTCGTCGACCACCCGGCCCGGCACGCCGTTGAGGCGCCACACGCGCGACGGCGGTGCCGCCCGGTCGAACCGGACCCGCACCGCGAAGTGCTCGCAGCGGCGCAACGGCGTCATGGCGTAGTACGGCCGCAGTTCCGTGCGCCGCGGCGTGAACCGGATGCCGTACTCGTGCCGCTGGCCGAGCCGCAGCGGGTTCGGCAGCCGCATCACGAACTGGGCGTGACTCGCCGACACCTGGCGCGCTTCGACGATCTCGCCGCCGAACAGCGCGTCGGCGGTGATGTCCGGCACCGGGTCGCTGCCCGGTTCGGCCGGCACGCTGAACGGCAGGACCAGCTCGTCGAGCTCGTCGACCTCGGCGACGATCCGGCGTTCCTCCTGCAGTTCCGGCGGCTCGCGATCGAGCCGGAGCATCGCCTTCATCGACTCGACGTACCAGCCGGCCAGCGGGTGCAGGTCGCTGCCGGGCCCGGGCGCGCCGAGCAGCTCGTCGAGCCGGCGGAACGCCAGGTCGATCCGGCGGCGGGCGGTGCGCGGGTCGCGGTCGAGGACGCTGGCCAGCCACGAGATCCGCCGGTCGAGGAACTCCCCCGCGGCCTCCTCGTGCAGGCCGAGCGCCGCCAGCGCGGCCAGCTTCAGGTCCGGCGGCAGCCGGCCGCACAGCTCGGTCAGCCGCAGCACGAGCTTCTGGCGCGCGGCGACCGGCTGGTCGGTTTCGGTGATCGCGCACGCCGCCCGCAGGCAGGGGCCGATCCGCTGGTGCAGGTCGGCCGCGTCGAGGCCGCGGCCGCGGCGCAGTTCGTTGAGCTCGCGCACGAACGGGAGGGTGTGCTCTTCCGTCGTCCCACCCCCTCGTCCCCGCGCGGAAGATTTGCCCACGTTAGCAGTTTCCGTTCTCCGAAAGCAGGACAAAATCCGGACACCGCCATTCGGCGAATACCCGGCCGGCCGGCCCCCCACGAGCCGGCCGGCCGGGTCTCACCCGCGGCTCAGTTGACCCCGAAGATCAGGGCCCAGATCGAGTGACTCTCCATCAGACACACCTCCTCATCGCTGTACCCAGGCCGAGGCGGAAAGCGGCGCGGAGCCGTGCAACGCCGGCGCGGCGGGCTCCGCCGCGGTTCCGGCGGCCACCGCGAAACCCGCGACGGCACCGACCAGGAACGCGGCGAAGACCGATTTCACCAGGGTCAAAATCCGGCAGTAGACGTTCACGACAAGGACTCCCCGACCTCGCTCGAAATGGAATCCGGCCGGTGGGCATCGCATTCTTTCCGGCCGGGTTCCAGGATCGCCGGGCGGCGGGTTTCCTCAGATGCCCGCTGTCACGGGCGTTGTGTGCCGTTTGGCTCAGAACGGGCGAAGGCCCGCAGGACGCGAGGTTCGCGGATGAGGAACCGGCGACGGCCGGTCTCGACGATCCCGCGCTCCCGCAGCACGCGCAGCGCCCGGGCGACGGTACGCCGGGCCGCGCCGATCTGCGCGGCGATGTCCTCCTGCGACAGCGCGTCGACGACGACGCCGTCCGGCACGGTCCGGCCGTGCTCCTCGGCCAGCCGGACCAGCACCACCGCGACCCGGCGGCTGACGTCGAAGGCGGCCGCGTCGACGCGCGCGGACTCGGCGTTGCGGAGCCGGGCCGCGACCGTCTTGATGGTGGCGATGGCGATCGCGGGCCGAGCGTGCAGGACGTCGACGAAATCGGCGCCCTTCAACTGGAAGACGGTGCAGGGTTCGATCGCGCGGACCGACGCCGACCGCGGCCGCCCGGTGACCGCGGCGAGGTCGCCCAGCACCTCGCCGGGGCCGCGCAGCCCGAAGAGCACTTCGCGGCCGTCCTCGACGATCGTGGAGACGCGCACCCAGCCGGAAACCAGCACGTGGACGTGGTCGGACGGGTCGCCCTCCATGAGCACGACGTCGTTCGCGCGGAACCGGCGGCGGGTGCCCCGGGCGAGCAGGTACTCGCGATCGGCTTCGGCGAGGTAGGCCAGGAGCGCCCCCTCGCCCGCGTCGTCGTGCCCGCTCATCGTTCCCCTCCGGAGGTTCACCGTAACCCGGCGTGGCGGTCTTCGGCGAGGGGCGCGACCGGTAGGGTCGCCGCCGTGGACGTGGAGATCTACACCGACGGAGCGTGCAGCGGGAACCCCGGACCGGGCGGCTGGGGCGCGGTGCTGCGCTACGGCAGGCACGAGCGCGAGCTGTACGGCGGCGAAGCCACGCCGACGACGAACAACCGCATGGAGCTGACGGCGCCGATCCGCGCCTTGGAGAGCCTGACCCGGCCGTCGCAGGTGCGGGTGTACACGGACAGCACGTACGTGCGCAACGGCATCACGCAGTGGCTGCCCCGCTGGAAGAGCAACGGCTGGCAGACGGCGGCGCGCGCCCCGGTGAAGAACGCGGACCTGTGGCAGCGCCTGGACGCGGCGATCGGCGGCCACACGGTCGAATGGCTGTGGGTGAAGGGCCACGCGGGCCACCCGGAAAACGAGCGAGCCGACCGGTTTGCGGTGCGCGGGGCCCAGGAGGCGCGGGAAAGCGGGAAGCCGGTCAACGCGGGTTAGCCCGGACCGGACGGCCGCTGCGCCGTTCGGGCGACGACCATTCCCCTCTTCCGGTTTCCGACGCAGGATCGGACCTTCCGGACCGGGGAGGGAACGGGAGCTCGCGATGGTGCGCATGGTCGGCGGCAAGCCTAGGCCGTTCGGGGCGGACAAACCGAAGAAAGGGCGAGCTGCGGTGCTCGCCGCCGCGGTGGTCGGCGCCGCCGCGGCCGGCGGGACGGCGCTGGGCACCGGCGGTGGCGCGGCTTCGCTCGAATCCGGGGGCGGATCAACCCTGAAAGCCCGCAATTCCAGCAAGGAATCGGCCCGCAAAGGCCGGCACGAAGACGCGATGAAACGACTCGGTCTCAAGACGATCAAAAAGGTCGTCAAGCGCGAACTGAAGTGCGCGCCGTACGCGTTCGGGCAGGTTCAGCAGTTCTTCGTGCACCATCCGTGCAAGGCGCTCTCGCGCATGCTGCTGGCCGTCGGCGACGGCCGGGGGAACACGGTCGTCGTCACGATCGCGTGGGTCCGGATGCCGAAGACCGCCGAGGCCCGCGACCTGCGGGAGCTGGCCGACCGCGACGGCACCGGGAACATCTACGCCGTGCCCGACGCCCTGCTGAAGCGGGCGGGCGTCCGGTTCACCGGCGACCACTACGAGTCCCGGCTCGACGGGCCCCGCCTGGTGATCGCCGAGGCGACGAGCGGTGGCGGCCACCCGGACCCGGCGGTGCTCGAAGACGCCGCGGACGTCGCCGTGGAGTTCCCGGCGCCCTGACGGCCGCGGGCTCCCGGACCCCGCGATCGATCGTGGCAGAATTCCCCGATGCCTCCCGCCTCGTGCCCGTGCGGCCTCGCCGAGTCCTACGCCGCCTGCTGCGGCCGGTTCCACGATGGCGGGCTGGCCGCTCCGACCGCCGAACTGCTGATGCGCTCGCGGTTCAGCGCCTTCGCCGTCGGGGACACCGCTTACCTGCTGCGCACCTGGCACCCCGGCACCCGGCCGCGGCAGCTCCGGCTCGATCCCGGCCAGGAGTGGACGCGGCTCGAGATCCTCGGCCGCACCGGCGGGGGCCTGCTGCAGACCGAGGGCACCGTCGAGTTCCGGGCGCACTACCGCCACCGGGGCCGGGACGGTTTCCTCGAGGAGAACAGCCGCTTCCGGCGTGCGGACGGCCACTGGGTCTACCTCGACGCGGACGCCTGATGGGGACCGCGATCGTCGGCGTCGCGGGGGCGCTCCTCGGCGTCCTCGTCGGCGGTCTGCTCCAGCTGCTGCAGGCGGCGCGCACCCGCCGGTGGCAGCGGGAGGACGCGCTCGGCAAGCTGAAGCAGGCCGTCTACGCCGAGTACCTGCGCGCGATCAGCGCGAGCTACGGGCAGGCGATGGCCGGCGACCGGAGCCGGACCGAGGACGCGCGCCTGCACGCCGCCACGGCCGAGATCGACGTCCTGGCGGACCGGGAGGTGGCCGGGCCGGCGCGGGACCTGGCGGGCGCCGTGATCGAGGTGCACACGAAGATCGCCGCGGCAGGCGGGGTCGAGCAGGCCGTTGTCGAGGCGGTGGACCGGCAGCGGCTCGCGGTGATCGAACTCTTCAAGGCCGACCTGGGGCTTGGGAAGTAGGAAACCCGGCCCGGGCACCGCCGCCGTCGTGCTAAACAGTGCGGCGATGGGAAAACTGACGCGCCGCGCCCGGGCGAAGGCGGACTACCTCGGCTTCATCGGGGCCCGGGAGTGGCCGCTCGCCGCGTCCGGGCTGGGCGTGGCGCTCGGGGTCGTCACCATCCTCCCCAGCGCCGTCGGGGTCGGGCTCTCCGTCGTCGCTCTCGCGCTCGGCATGGCCACCTTCACCCGTGACCTGCGGCTGCTGCGCCGCCGGTGGGCCGGGTTCGAGTTCACCACCATCGCCGCCCCCTTCCCCACCGCGGACCTGCCGCCGCCCGCCTACCCAGACGCGGCCTACCTCGCCGTGCCCGCCCGCGGCACCGCGCTGGTCAGCGCCGCGATCGACCGCGCACTGTGGCAGGAACGGCACACCGTCGACGTCGCCGAGGAGCCCTACCGGCTGCCGCCGTCGCTCAAGGCCACCGCGCCGCACGTGCTGCCGCTGCGGGCGCGCGGCCGGCTGCTGTTCAACGGCCCGATCGTCGGCATGCGCGGCGATCCGCTGCCCGCCGCCGGGGCCCGGCCCGCGCCGATCCGGCTGCACCGGGCGCGGTTCTTCGACGCCGTCTGCTCGAACGAGCTCGCCGCGCTCCGGATCACCCGCACCGACACCGGCGAAGAGTACGACCTGCGCAAGGCCGAGCTCACCGACACCGCCGGCGCGCTCCGGGAGCTGAGCGGCAGCACGCTGGCCGACCTCGTCGGCGTCTCGACGGTCGCGTTCACCACCGACGGGAAGCTGGTCACCGTCCGGCAGTCGCCGCTCAACTCCGTCAGCGGGCTGCTGCTGGCCCCGTCGGGCAGCGGCTCGCTCGAACCGCGCGACCTGCGCACCCCGGACGGCAGCCCGCGCCGGTTCCTGCACACCGCGGTCCGCGCCGGGATGGAACGCGAGCTGTGCGAGGAAAGCGGCCTCACCCCCGGAGACGTCCGCGAGACGAAGCTGGTCGGCTTCGCGCGCTGGATGGAGCGCGGTGCCAAGCCCGAGTTCTTCGGGCTGACCGAGCTCGCGGTCGACAGCACCGAGGTCGCCCGGCGCCGCCCGGTCAGCGGCGAGCGGCTCTACAGCGCCGGCCTGGCGCTCTTCGATGTCGACCTCTCCGCGATCGGCGCCGCGCTGGCCGGCGGTGTCCCGCTCAGCGAGGCACTTCCTCAACGGCTCTGGGAAGACGGTTCCCTGCCGCTCCTGCTGGCCCTGCGGGCCGCCGCGGCGTGGCAGGCGGCCCGGGTCTGACGAAACGGCCTCTGTTCCCGGCGTGACCGGGCCGCTACCATCGTCGCCATTGTTAGGAAAGTTCCCTAACGATGGTCCGCTGTCCCCCGCCGCCGTGGGTGCCTAGGAGGCGCGCTAGTGAGCTATCGGCAGAGAAGAACCCGGACTCTCCTCGCGGCGGCCGTGCTGGCCGTCGCGGTGACCGGGGCGACCGTCCCGGCCGCGACCGGGCAGCAACCGGTGCGAGCGGTGCTCGCGGCCGCGGCCCCGGCCACCGCCGTCCCCGGCTTCCTGATCCAGACGTCGGCGCAGGTCAGCGACGACTCCGCGGTGTCCAAGCCCGGCTACAACACCTCCGGCTGGTACCCGGTCGGCCCGCGCTCGACCGTCTACGCCGGGCTGCTGGCCAACGGCAAGTACGCCGACCCGTTCTACTCGACGAACATGAAGAACGTGCCGACGGCGGACTTCCAGGTCCCCTGGTGGTACCGCACCGACCTCACCGTCGCCGACACCACGCAGCGCACGTACCTCGACTTCAGCGGGGTGCTGTCCAAGGCCGACGTCTGGGTCAACGGGACGCGGATCGCCGACAAGACGCAGGTCAACGGCGCCTACACCCGCCACGACCTGGACATCACCGCGCAGGTGAAGGCCGGCACGAACAGCATCGCGTTCAAGGTCTACCCGAACGACCCGAACAAGGACCTGTCGATGGGCTGGATCGACTGGGCGCAGACCCCGCCGGACCAGAACATGGGCATCGTGCGGGACGTCCTGGTGCGGCGCAGCGGCCCGGTGGCGCTGCGCGGCGGCCACGTCGTCACGAAGCTGACCGGGACGTCGCACGCCGACCTCACGGTGAAGGCCGACGTCCGCAACGACTCCGCGGCCGCCGTCTCCACGACGGTTTCGGGCACGGTCGCCGGGCGCGCCATCAGCCAGACGGTGAACCTGGCGGCCAAGGAGAAGAAGACCGTCACGTTCGGAGTGATCGGGATCGACAACCCGCAGGTCTGGTGGCCGGCCGGGATGGGCGCGCAGCCGCTGCACGACCTCGACCTGACCGCGAGCGTCGGCGGCGCGGCGTCGGACTCCTCGCACTCTACCTTCGGCATCCGCCAGGTGACGGCGAACAAGAACGCCAGCGGCGGCCGGGCGTACACGATCAACGGGCGCCCGCTGCTGATCAAGGGCGGCGGCTACTCGCCGGACCTGTTCCTGCGCTGGAACGAGCAGTTCGCCGCGGACAAGCTCGCCTACGTCAAGGACCTCGGGCTCAACACCGTGCGCCTGGAGGGCCACATCGAGCCGGACGAGTTCTTCGACCTCGCCGACCGGATGGGCGTGCTGACGCTGCCCGGCTGGGAGTGCTGCGACAAGTGGGAAGGCCAGGTCAACGGGGACGAGAAGGGCGACCCCTGGACCGCCGCGGACTACCCGGTCGCCAAGGCGTCGATGACCGCGGAGGCCGAGCGGCTGCGCGACCACCCGAGCGTCATCTCCTTCCTCATCGGCAGTGACTTCGCCCCCGACGCGACGATCGAGAAGAACTACCTCGACGCGCTGTCCGCCGCGGACTGGGCGACGCCGGTGGTCCCGGCCGCGTCGGCGAAGTCGTCGCCGCAGCTGGGGTCGTCCGGGATGAAGATGAACGGGCCGTACGACTACGTCCCGCCGAACTACTGGTACGACAAGGCGCACAGCGACCTCGGCGGTGCGTGGAGCTTCAACTCCGAGACCAGCGCCGGGCCGGACATCCCGACGATGGACACGCTCAAGCGGATGATGTCGCCGAGCGAGCTCGACACGATGTGGAAGAGCCCGTCGACCGCGCAGTACCACCGGTCCTCGTCGTCGACGTTCGCCAACCTGAAGCTCTTCGGCGACGCGCTGACCGGCCGCTACGGCAAGCCGGCCAGCCTCGACGACTTCGTCCGGAAGGCGCAGCTGGCGCAGTACGAGAACGTCCGCGCCGAGTTCGAGTCGCACTCGCGCAACTTCAGCGACAGCTCGAACCCGGCCACCGGGATCATCTACTGGATGCTCAACAGCGGCTGGACGTCGCTGCACTGGCAGCTGTTCGACGCCTACCTCGACCAGAACGGCTCCTACTTCGGGGCGAAGAAGGCGAACGAGCCGCTGCACATCCAGTACTCGTACGACACGAAATCGGTCGTGGTGGTCAACCACAACCACGACGCGGCTTCGGGGCTGACCGCCCGGGTGCAGCTGTTCAACCTGGACGGAACGCCGAAGTTCGACCAGACGAAGAGCGTTTCGGTGGGCGGCGACGGCGCGAAGACGACGGCGCTGACCATCGGTTCGGTGAGCGGGCTGTCGACGACGTACCTGGCGAAGCTGGTCCTGACCGATTCGTCGGGCAAGGAGGTCAGCCGGAACGTGTACTGGCTGTCCACCAAGGCCGACACCCTGGACTGGGGCAACAGCGACTGGTACTACACGCCGCAGTCGGCCTACGCGGACCTTTCGGGGCTGAACTCACTGAGCTCGGTCACGCTCGGGTCTTCGGCGACCTCGACGGCGAACGGCGACGGCACCACGACGACCAAGGTGACGCTGAAGAACGATTCCTCCGGCAAGGTGCCGGCGTTCTTCGTCGACGCGCACGTGGTCGGCGCGGCGGGCGCGCCGGTGCTGCCGGTGCGGTGGACCGACAACCAGGTCACCCTCTGGCCGGGTGAGTCGACCACGCTGACCGCGACGTACCGGACCGCGGACCTGCGCGGAGCGGCGCCATCGGTGCGGATCGCGGGCTGGAACACCGGGACGAAGACGATCCCGGCGAACGGCTCGGCCGGCCCGGGCACCCCGGCCGACTACCAGGCCGAGGACGCGACGATCACGAACGGCGTCGCGGAGTCGAACCACCTCGGCTACACCGGCAGCGGGTTCGTCAACTACGACAACGCGGTCGGCAGCGCGGTGGAGTTCACCGTCAACGCGGCCGCGGCGGGGAGCGCGAACGTCGTCCTGCGGTTCGCCAACGGCACCACGGCGAACCGCCCGATGGACATCACGGTCAACGGCACGAAGGTGGCCTCGGCCGTGGCGTTCGGCGGCACCGGCAACTGGGACACGTGGCAGACCGTCACGCTGCCCGTGCCGCTGGTCGCCGGCGCCAACAAGATCAAGGCGACCGCAACGACCGCCAACGGCGGCCCGAACGTCGACAAGATCACCGTCTAGCTGCGGGCCGGGGGCGGGCACTTTCACGTGAAAGTGCCCGTCCCCGGTCAGTTCCACAGCAGGCGCTGATCGCGGTCCGGGTCGGAGACCGTCGTCGAGACGTCGTCGAACAGGCGCGTGACGCGGTCCGCCGTCGTGTACTTCGGCCAGCCCGGGTCGCCGGTCGTGACGAAGCGGACCCAGGCGCCGAACATCTCCGTCGCCACCGCCTGCATCCGTTCGGCCGGGAACGTCCGGCCGGCGAACAGGAACCGCCAGTTTTTGTTCCGGATGTCGTCGAACACCAGCGGCAGGTCGAGTCCGTGGGCGGCGCCGAGACCGCGGCCGCGCGGGGCGATCCGCCAGTCCAGCCGGTACATCCAGGCGTCCGGCTGCTTCTCGGCGAAGCGGATCGCCGGGATCCACCAGTCCCCCGCCGTCAGCGCGCGGTTGCGGATCTGGTCCGGCGGCCAATCGAGTAGGTCGTCATACAGTGCGACAGCCTTCTCGACCTCGTCTGAGTCCAGCATCGTCGAGCCGACGCCCAGCAGCTTCGCGCCACCCGACTGCAGCCAGCTGAACAGGTCTTCCTCGTCGGCTGTGGTCCCGATGAGCAGCGGGACCTCGCGGACGCCGTCCAGCGGCCGGTGCGGAAGCAGCTCGTCGCCGACGACCACGCGGTAGGTCACCTTGGTGCCCGACACCGCCGAAACCCGTTGCTGTGCCTCGAGAATCCGCGTCACCGGCAGTTTCGCCAGGTCGTCCGGCCCGGCCCCCAGCTCGGCGAGGACCGCCTCGGCCACCGCCGTGCCTTCGGCCGGGGTGTGCACGACTGAGCCGACGCCGGTGCCGCTCTGCACGATCGCCCGGTGGACGAGCCCGCGGGTGGCGGGCACGGCCAGCAGCGTCCCCACCGTGCGGCCGCCGTTGGACTGCCCGGCCAGCGTGACGCGGCCCGGGTCGCCCCCGAACGCGCCGACGTTGTCCCGCACCCACTCGAGTGCGGCGACCTGGTCGCGCAAGGAGAGGTTCGAGTCGGCGACGCCGGGCAGGTGCAGCATCCCGAGCACGCCGAGCCGGTAGGCGACGGTCACGACGACGACCCCTCGCCGCGCGTACGCGGACGCGTCGAACTGGTGCGGCGCGCCCATTACGCCACCGCCGCCGTGGATCCACACCAGCACCGGGTACGAGCCGGGTGCGGCGGGGGCGTAGACGTTGACGTAGAGGCAGTCTTCGTCACCGGTGAAGCCACGCCCGGTGAGCGCGGGCTGCGGCGCCCGCGGGGCCCACTCCGCCGCGTCCCGTACCCCGGCCCACGGCTTCGCGGGCCGCGGCGCGCGGAACCGCAGCTCCCCCACCGGAGGCTCGGCGTACGGCACGCCGAGGAAGGTCCGGACACCGTCTCCTTCGGACCCGCGCAGGGCGCCGGCCGCGATCTCCACCGTCGTCACGACCCCAGCCTAAAAGCTTGCGCTGGAGTGCACTCCAGCGTGTTGACTGGGCCCATGACCGCGTCCGAGAACAAGCAGCTCCTGAAGACGGCGTTCGACGCCTGGGCCACCGGCGACATCCGGCCGCTGCTCGCCGCGATGGCCGACGACGTCACCTGGACGGTCAGCGGCCACAACAGCTGGTCCGGCACCTTCCGCGGCAAGGACGCCGTCCGCCGCGACCTGCTGGGCCCGCTCGGCGCGCAGCTCGACGGCACGTACACGAGCACCGCGAGCCGGTTCGTCGCCGAGGACGACGCCGTCGTGGTCGAGACGCAGGGCAGCGTCGCGACGAAGTCCGGGGCGCGGTACGACAACAAGTACTGCTTCGTCTTCCGCGTCGAAGACGGCCGCATCCGCGAGATCACCGAGTACATGGACACCCAGCTGGTCGCGGAGGTGCTCCCGGAGCTGGCCCGCTGACGCCCGCCAGGGCGCCCGGGTGATGATTACCCCGTGCACATCGCGGCAGAGATAGTGGCGCTGGTCGTGACCGTCCTCGTCGTCAGCGCCGTGGCGCGGCGGCTGGACTGGTCCGCTCCGCTGTGCCTGATCGTCGTCGGCGTCGCCGGCTCGTACGTCCCCGGCGTGCCCGAGGTCCACCTCGATCCCGAGGTGGTGCTGCTCGGCCTGCTGCCCCCGCTGCTGTACTCGGCGGCCATCCAGACGTCGCTGGTCGACTTCCGGAAGAACCGCGGGGCGATCGGGCTGATGTCGGTGGGGCTGGTGGTGTTCACCGCGCTCGGCGTCGGCGTGGTCGCCTGGGCGGTGGTCCCCGGGCTCCCGCTGGCCGGCGGCATCGCGCTCGGCGCCGTCGTCGCGCCGCCGGACGCGGTCGCCGCCAGCGTCGTCGCCCGGCGGGTCGGCATGCCCCGCAAGCTGATCCGGCTCCTGGAGGGCGAGAGCCTCTTCAACGACGCCGCCGCGCTGGTCGCCCTCCGCACGGCCATCGCCGCGTTGGCCGGGTCGGTCAGCCTCTGGCAGGTCGGCGCGGACTTCTTCCGCGCGGCCATCGGCGGGGCCGTGGTCGGGCTGGTCGTCGGGTTCGCGGCGGCCTTCATCCGGGCCCGGATGGACGAGCCGGTGCTCGACACCGCGCTGTCGTTCGCCGTCCCCTTCATCGCCTACATCCCGGCCGAGGCGATCCACGGTTCCGGCGTGCTCGCCGTCGTCATCGCCGGGCTGATCCTCGGGCACAAGGCCCCGCAGATCCTGTCCGGCTCCACCCGGCTGGCGTCCCGGCTGAACTGGCAGACCATCCAGTTCCTCCTGGAGAACATGGTCTTCCTGCTGATCGGCCTGCAGCTGCGGCGGATCCTCGCCGAGGTCGGCGAGAGCGGGCTGTCGCTGCTGACGCTCACCTGGATCTGCGTCGCCGTGCTCGCCGCGACCATCCTCACCCGGGTGCTGTACCTGATCGGCATCGGCACGGTGAAGCGCGTCAAACGGCGCTTCCTGCCCGGCAAGGTCAAGGTGAAGATCTGGCCGTGGCGCTACTCGGCCGTCATCGCGTGGGCGGGCATGCGCGGGGTGGTGACGCTGGCGGCCGCGTTCGTCCTGCCCGCCGACACCCCGCAGCGGGCCGTGCTGGTGCTCGCCGCGTTCGTCGTCGTGGCCGGCACCCTGGCCGTGCAGGGCATGACGCTGCCCCTGCTGATCCGGCGGCTGCGCCTGCCCCGGCCGGACCCCGCGGAGGACGCGCTGCAGGAGGCGGCCGTCCTGCACGACATGACCCGGGCGGCGCTGGCCAAGCTGGAGGAGATCCGGCAGCCCGACGACCCGCCGGAGATCATCCAGCGCCTGCGCGACCGCCTGCAGCACCGCGCCGACTCGGCGTGGGAGCAGCTCGGCAGGCAGAGCGCGCTGGCCGAGACGCCGAGCGACGCCTACCGCCGGCTGCGGCTGGCCCTGCTGGACGTCGAGCGCGACCAGTTCCTCAAGGCCCGCGCCAGCGGCAGCGCCGACGACGACGTCCTGCGCCGGGTCCTGGAGCGGCTCGACATCGAGGAGTCGATGCTCGACCGCGAAGAGGCCGAGCCCGACGTCGAAGGCCGCGAACTGCGCACCCCGGCCGCGACGGCGGGGTCGTGCAAGCACCTGGCCCACGAGTGGGTGGACAAGGAGCCCAGCTCGGCCGCCAGCTGCGCCGCCTGCCTCGAAGAGGGCACGACGTGGGTGCACCTGCGGATGTGCCTGAAGTGCGGCAACGTCGCCTGCTGCGACTCCTCGCCGCGCCGCCACGCGACGCAGCACTTCCACGAATCCCGTCATCCGGTCATGCGCAGCTTCGAGCCGGGCGAGACGTGGCGCTGGTGTTTCGTGGACAAGCAACTCGGCTAACCTCGGGGCCATGAGCACGCCCGAGCAGGAGATCGAGTACCGCCAGTTCCGCTTCAGCCCGCCTTCGGGCGCAACGGAGATCTTCCTGGTCCGGCACGGCGAATCGGCACCGGCCCGCGGCGACGACCCGTTCGACCTGGTCGACGGCCAGGCCGACCCGGACCTGGCGCCGGACGGCCGTGACCACGCCCAGCGCGTCGCCGCCCGGCTCGCCGGGGAACGGATCGACGCGATCTACGTGACGACGCTGCGCCGCACGGTCCAGACGGCCGCGCCGCTGGCGGAGAAGCTGGGGCTGACCCCGGTCGTCGAGCCGGACCTGCGTGAGATCCACCTGGGCGACTGGGAGAACGGCCTGTTCCGGAAGTACACCACCGACGGCCACCCGATCGTCGACCGGTTGTGGGCCGAGCAGCGCTGGGACGTGATCCCCGGCGCGGAGTCCGACGAGGCGTTCGGGGCCCGGCTGCGCGGCGCTTTGACGCGGATCGCCGCGGCGCACCCCGATCAGCGCGTCGCGGTGTTCACCCACGGCGGCGTGATCGGCGAGGTGTTCGCGCAGGCGAGCCGGGCGGTCGAGCGGTTCGCGTTCCTCGGCGCCGACAACGGGTCGATTTCGCACCTGGTGCTGCACGGCGACACCTGGATCGTGCGGCGCTTCAACGACACCGCGCACCTGGCTACCCCGCTCGGCTGAGCTTCCCGGCCGCGACGAGCTGCACGGTCACCAGGATCGAGACGGCCTCCGCGGCCAGCAGCCCGATCAGCACGAGCACCTGCGTCAGCCCGGCCTGGATCGGCCCCGCGCCGCCGAGCAGGACGCCGACGTAGGCACCCGGGAGCGTCACCAGGCCGACCGTGCGGGTCTGGTCGAGCGCCGGGATGAGGGCGTGCCCGGCCGACGGGCGGCAGATCTCCAGCGCCGCCGGCCGCGGCAGGAAGCCCAGCGCCAGCGCGGCTTCGTACTCGCCGTGGCGGGACTCGAGTTCGTCGAGGGCGCGGCGGGCGGCCTGCGACGTCGCGGTCATGGCGCCGCCGATCACGATGCCGGCGATCGGCACGACCGCGATCGGCTCGAGCGGGACGACCCGGGCGCCGAGGACCAGGGCGAGCACGGGCGCGACGCCGGCGGCGATGGCCAGGGCCGTCCACGGGAGGTTCCGGCGCCTTCCGACGCGGCGCGCCGACGTCACCGCGGCGATCCCGAACATCAGCAGCACGAAGAGGCCGGTCAGCGGCGCCGACCGCAGGACCGCGGTGATCACCAGCGACACGACGGCGAGCTGGGCGACCGCGCGTACGGCGGCGATCAGCACCGCGCGCCCGTCGCCGAGGCCGCCGGCCCGGACGACGGCCGCGCCGGCGACGGCGAGCAGGACGAGGACGGCGACCAGGGCGGGGCCGAAGGTGATCGCGGCGTTCACGCCGCCGATCCTGCCGCTCAGACGGCGCAGCTGAAGAGGCGCCCCGGCTCGGTCTCGGTCTTCTCGGCGACGACGACGCCGTCGACGACGATCCGGCACCGCAGCGCGCCGGGGCCGGGGTTGCGGGCGGCGACGCTGTAGAACTCGGTGCGGCCGGCCGGGCCGACCCGGGTGAACTGCGTGGACCACGGCGTCGCGACCTCGGCCTGCTGGGTCAGCGTGGAGCCCGCGGCGGCGTAGGTGACGTTGCGGGCACCGTGCGCGCCGAGCAGTTCGTAGACGACGCTGTGGTTGACCGTGCGCACCGCGGCCGGGGCGACGGGCGCGACGGCGGGCTGTCCGGTGCCGGGGCCGCGCGCGGACCGGGGCACGACGTAGGCGGTCACGGCGAAGGCCGCGGCGAGCACGCCGAGGACGACGACGAAGCTGCCGGCCGACCGAGCCCGCCCGGCGCAGTCGCGCTCGGATCGGATCGCGGTGGGAACGCCCATGGAGAGGTCTTCTCTCGTCGCGCGCACTTCCGTCGAGTGCGTCGACCTATATCTCGCCGTGACCTAACGGCGTGTTAGCAGGTCTTCGCGGGAAGTTCGATGTTCACCCGGACGGGTGTCTCGCTCGGCGCCGGTTTTTGTCGGTGGTCCGGAGGATGATCGGGGTCGTGTACGAGGAGGTGGCGGCGCCGGCGGCGTTGCGGGGCGTGGCGAGGTGCGTGTGGCGGTCGGCTTCGGAGGGTCCGAAGCGGATCGTCCCGGACGGGTGCGTGGACCTCGTGGTGGGCGGCGGTTCGGTGTTCGTGGCCGGCCCGGACACGGCGGCGTGGTCTTCGGAGGCGGCGGGGGTGGTCAGCGGAGTCCGGTTCGTACCGGGCCGCGCGTCGGCGGTCCTGGGCGTGGCGGCGGACGAGCTGCGCGACCGGCGGGTGCCACTGGGCGAGCTGTGGGGGCGGTCGGTGGCGGAGCGGCTGCTGGAGGGATCGCTGTCGCCGGCGGCGGCGGTGGCGGGGCGGCTGGCGGACTTGCCGGCGGAGGATCGGGCGGTCGCGGAGCTGATCGCGCGGCTGGAGGCGGGGGTAGCCCGGGTCGGCGAGGCGGCAGCGGGACTAGTGGGGGTCGGTCAGACAGGAGCGGGACCGGCGCGAGTCGGTCAGGCGGCGGCCGGACTGGCACGGGTCGATCAGGCGGCAACGGGACTGGCGCGAGCCGGCGAGGCGGCGGGGCTGGCCCGAGCCGGCCAGGCGACGGCCGGACCGGGGCGAGTCGATCAGGCGGCAGCCGAGCTGGCCCGAGCCGGCGAGGCGGCCGCGTTGGCCCCGTCTGGCGGTGGAGAGCGGCAGGCCGGCGAGCGGGACGAGACCGCCGGCTCGGCCCGGTCCGGCGGCGGAGGGCAGCCGGCCGAGCCGTCCACCGAAGTGGCGGCGGCGGCGATCGCCGGGCTGGGCGTGGTGAGCGAGCGGCGGCTGCGGCGGCGGTTCGTCCAAGCCGTCGGGTACGGGCCGGCCACCTACCTCCGGGTCAGCCGGTTCCAGCGGGCCGTCGCGCTGGCTCCGCGGATCTCCGGTCTGGCCGCGCTGGCCGCCGCGGCGGGGTATGCCGATCAAGCGCACCTCAGCCGGGAGTGCCGGGCGCTGACCGGCCTCACCCCGCGCGACTACTTCCCTCGGCGCTCCACTGTGGACCTTGCGGTGCGTGATCGACTCCGTTCGGCGTAACCCGTGCGGTCAACCGGAAGTGGGTGTTCACCCAAAAAGGTAAGCGGACGGTAAACGACTACCAAGAGCGCTATCCTCCCCCTCGACGAGTGATCAGGGAGGGCGTGTGGCCACCATCAGCGACGTCGCAGCCAGGGCCGGCGTCTCCACGGCGACCGTGTCGCGCGCGCTCAACGGCAAGTCCACTGTGGACCCCACCTTGGCCGCGCGGGTCCAGGAGGCCGCCGCCGAGCTCGGGTATCACCCGAACGGGCTGGCCCGGAACCTCCGCCGTCAGGAGACCGCGGTGCTCGCGCTGATCATCTCCGACGTCGAAAACCCGTTCTTCACCGCCATCGCGCGGGGCGTCGAGGACCTCGCGCAGCGGTCCGGGTATTCGGTGGTGCTCTGCAACTCCGACGAAAACGAGGACAAGGAGCGGCGCTACATCGAGGTCGCGCTGCAGGAGCGGGTCGCCGGCGTGGTGCTGTCGCCCACCGGCCGGTCGACGAACGTCGAGGGCCTCCGCCGCCAGGGCACGCCGCTGGTGGCGGTGGACCGGCCGCTGCAGGCGGCGGAGGGCGACCAGGTGCTGGTCGACACCCGCCACGCGGCCGCCCAAGCCACCCGGCACCTGCTCGACGGCGGCTACCGGCGCGTCGGCTGCCTGACCGGTCCCCCTAGCGTCCGCACGGCCGAAGACCGCCTGGCGGGATACGCCGACGTCGTCGGCGAAGAGAACGTCCGGTTCCGCCGGGCGGAGTACCGCGCCGAGGGCGCCCGGCTGGCCGCGCTGGAACTCCTCGACGAGCCATCGCCGCCGGACGCGCTTCTGGTCGCGAACAGCACGATGGCGATCGGGGTGCTGGAGGCCCTGTCGGCTCGCGGCCTGCGCCCGGGCAGCGACGTGGGCATCGTGTCGTTCGACGACGCCCCGTGGACGACGCTGGTCGACCCGCCCCTGACGGTGGTCGCCCAGCCGGCGTACGAAGTCGGAAGGGTGGCGGCCCAACTGCTGCTGGCCCGCATTTCGGACAGCAGCCGCGACGCAACCACGACGACGCTCGAGGCCCGGTTGATCGTCCGGCAGAGCTCCCGCCGCTGACCCGCGCACAGGTGACACGCGCCGGCGGCACACGCATCAAGCAGGTCGGGCCGCGCACCTGAAAGGCCGGGCCGCGCCTCTCGCCGGTCGGTTCCGCGCCGGAAAGGTCGGGCGGTCCGCTCCGGAGGACCCGGCGGGCGCACCCCGACGGTCGGGCGGCGTACCGGAAGGGTCGGGCCGCGCACCCGGAGGGCCGGACCGCGCACCTGAAGGGCCGGGCCACGTACCCGGAGGGTCGGCCTGCGTACCCAGAGGGTCGGGCCGCGTACCCAGAGGGTCGGCCTGCGTACCCGGAGGGGTCGGGCGGCGCACCCAGAGGGGCGGCGAGCGACGTGCCTGGGGGCCGGCTCGTGCCGGGCCCCCCAGGCACGCCCCACCCCCTGTGTCCCCCATCGCCGGCGCCGGAACGCCGGGTCCTGTGAGCACGGAGCGGAAATCGTTTACCAGTCCGGAACGTAGGTCCACGGGAAAACCGTGTCAAGCCGGAGCGGGTCTGGACAACTGCGGCCGTTCCGGGGAAACTGACCGGAAGTTGCCTACTCAACGTGTTGGATGATGTGCCCTGAGTGTCAATCTCTGGTGAATTCACCCACAGACAGGGCAAGAAAGCGCACGAACCCGCACATCCGCGCTGTTTCGGGTTAACCTGAGCCACATGTCTGTAGCGCTGGAGAACATCCTCGCCAAGGCGGGCCTGAAGGTCGACGCGAACGAGTTCCTCACTCTCGTCGAAGACGCGGCGCGCAGACTGTCCCCACCGAATCCCGATCCGTCGCACTACTTCTCGGCCGACCAGCGCGCCGCGCTGGCCGATGTCGGGCTGGACCTCTCACCGAGGCGGGAGGACGAACCGGACTTCAGAGCCCGCACCGTCGCCGCCCACGCCGTGCTCGCCGAAGGCGCCCTCAGCGTCAACGAAGCCGCCAAGGCCCTCGGGGTCGACGACAGCCGGATCCGGCATCGCCTCAAGGAAGGGCGGCTGACCGGCTGGAAGGACGGCGGGTGGCGGCTCCCCGCGTGGCAGTTCGCCGGCTCCGGTGCCCTCCCCGGCCTGGAAGTCGTGCTGAAAGCCCTGCCGGACGACCAGCCCGCCCTCGTGGTCGCCGCCTTCATGAGCACTCCGCAGGCCGACCTGGTGATCAACGACCAGCCCGCGACCCCGCGCCAATGGCTCCTCTCCGGTGGTGACCCGGACCACATCGCCCGCCTCATCGCCACGCTCGGCACTCCGCTCTAGGCTGGACCCTCCCGAGCAAGATCACCGACAAGGACGGACCACCCCCGACCCATGGCCCGGCTCCCGCTGCCGCCCGCCCGATCCGTCCTGGTCCGGCAGCTGAACCGCGCCGACGACGTGGTGACGGTCCAGCCCACGACCAGGCTGGTACGGATCTTCACCGCGCACGGCAGACACCCCCAGCAGTGGAACTCCTTCCGCTACACCGGCCCGCTCCCGCACGGCCGCTTCGACCAGCAGTCGCCCGGCCGCGGCGGCGCCCCGGTCACCGATCCCGCCAACGGCGTCCTCTACTTCGGCCTCACCGTGCGCACGTCGGTCGCCGAGGTCTTCCAGACCAGCTCGACGGTCGACCGCCGCACCCGCGGTCCCCGGCTGGTCGTCGTCCGCCCGACGCGCACCCTGCGCCTGCTCGACCTGACCGGCCTCTGGCCGACGCGGGTCGGCGCCTCCCAGGAGATTTCGAGCGGGCCGAAGAAACTCACGCAGGCGTGGGCCCGCGCCATCCGCGGCGCGTTCAGCGACCTCGACGGCCTCTGGTACCGCTCGTCGATGGACTCCGGCGACCCCGCGATCTGCCTGTGGGACCCGCCGGCGGGCGCCGCGCTCCCGATCGCGCCGGACGTCCTGCTGCCGCTGGACCACCCGGGCCTGGACGTCCCGCTGGGCCGGGTCTGCGAAGAGCTGAACTACACGCTGCTGAACTGAGCCGCCAGCACCGGGATGACCGCCCGCAGGTCCCGACCGTCGACGACGTGGGTCGCGACGGCCCGGGCCGCCGGAGTCGCGTTGAGGGCGATGCTCGTCCCGACGGCGGCGAACAGCGGCAGGTCCGACCGGCTGTCCCCGACCGCGGCACACCGCTCCGGCGCGAAGCGACCCGGCCGGTGTAGCAGCCACCCTCGGCCTCCGGCACCGCCGAGCACTTCGACGAGTACGGGAAGCGCGACTTCGCGCTGGCTCAGGGCCGCGTACGCCGCCTCGGCCGCGACGAGCTCGGCCTCGTGCCCCAGCGCGGCGGCCACCCACGCGCACGAGCTGGTGCCCGGGACGAGGGTGCCGTCGACGTCGAAGCAGACCAGCCCGCGCGTCACAGGTGCCGCGACCACCACTCGAGGACCGCTTCGAAGCGCTGGACGCGGTGCCGGGGCCGGCCCGAGCGGCTCAGCTCGTGCCCCTCGCCGGGGAAGATCAGCATCTCCGCCGGGGCGCCGGCGCGGCGCAGGGCCACGAACATCCGCTCCGCCTGCTCCAGCGGGCAGCGCCAGTCCTGCTCCGAATGCACCACCGCGAACGGGATCTTGATCTTGTCCGCGTGGTACAGCGGGGACCGGCGGCGCTGCTCTTCCGGCGAAGACCCGATGTAGGCGTCGACGAAGAAGTAGCCGATGTCGGAGCTGCCGACCATCGAGTCCCACGCGTTGACCGCGCGCTCGCTCCACGCCGCCTTGAAGCGCTCGCCGTGGTGGGCGGCCAGCCAGCTCGTCATGAAGCCGCCGTACGAACCACCCATGATGCCGACGCGGGAGGCGTCCAGGTCCGGCCGCTCCAGCGCCTTGTCGAGCAGGGCCAGGACGTCGTCGACGTCGACCGTGCCGTAGGCGTGCGTGATCGCGTGGCCGTGCGCCTGCCCGTAGCCCGCGGACCCGCGCGGGTTGCCGACCACCACTGCGTAGCCCGCCGCCGCGTACACCTGTGCCTCGTCGAACACCGCCCACTCCTGCTGGGTGAACGGGCCGCCGTGCACCACGCGCAGCACCGGGTGCGGGCCTTCGCCCTCGGGCAGCACCAGCCAGCCGTGCACCGGGTAGCCGTCCGGGGCGGTGGTCTCCAGCTCGATCATCGGCCGGATGCCCTTGTCCCGCAACGGCTTCGAGTAGTCGGTCAGCTCCTGAGGCGCACCGTCGCCGAGCAGCACGACCTCGCCCGCGGTGGACGGCGTCGCGATCACCGCCACCAGCACCGAGCCGTCCAGCGTGAACGACCGGACCGCGGCCTGGCCGGCGTGGACCACCGCGAGGTCGGCCAGCGGGGCCTCGACGGCGTCGACGGCGACCGCGCGCAGCTCCACCGCGCCGCGGTTTCGGACGGCCACGAGGACGTCGTCGCCGCGCGGGGCCGGCGGGCCCGCCGCGGCCTCGCAGTCCACCGTCTCGGCGCCGGTGAGCCGCCGGGCCTTCACCGGGCCCGCGCCGAACTCCGGCGTGGCCGCGTAGAGCCCGGTGGGCGCGGCCTCGTGGTGTTCCTCGAAGGACTGTCCGAAGTAGAACAACGTGCCGTCGGGGCCGAACACCGGCCGCTCCGAGTACCCGTCGCCGCGCACGAGGACCTCGGGCTCGCCACCGCCGGCGGGGATCGCGCAGATGTCGCGGAAGTCGCTTTCGGCCGCGCCCCAGTCCGGCGGCGCGGTGAAGACCACGCGCGTGCCGTCCGGCGTCCAGACCGGGTGGGCCGCGTCGAACCCGTCGCCGGTCAGCGGCTCGGGCTCACCTTGCTCGAGCGTGTCGACGACGAACAGCCGCTGCATGCGGTCCCGGACGAACCCCACGTCGTCGAGCCGGTAGTCCATGCGCGTGATCCGGCGCGGGGCCTCGGCCGCCGGCTCCGGTGTCTCGCCGTCGGCGTCCGGTGTGCCGTAGCGGCCGGCCTCGGGCACGCGGGCGGTGAAGGCGATCCGGCGCGAATCCGGCGCCCACACCGGTTCCCCGGCCCCGAGGGGCAGCGACGTCAGCCGGCGGGCCTCCCCGCCGTCCGACGGCATCACGTGCAGCTGCGGGTGGCCTTCCGCGCCCTTGCCCTCCCCCGCGCGGAGGAACGCCACCCAGCGCCCGTCCGGCGAGATGGCCGGCGCCGAGTCGCGCGGACCGTGGGTCCACGCGGACTCACCGCCGTCGAGCGACACGCGCCGGATCTCGCCGTGCGTGGCGTTCGCCTTCAGATCCGGTCTCTTCAGCGCCGTGAGCAGCAGGTTCCCGCGCAGGGCGGGACGGCCGGGGACGACGAGGGCTTCGATGTCGGCAGGACGCACGTCACCGAAGGTACCGGAAATCCTTAGCGAGACGAACGATTTTGCCGGACGCTAAGCCACGACCTGCTTGCGCTCGTCGCGCCGGGCCTTCGCCAGGCTGACCACCGTGGTCACGGTGAGCACGACGACGATCACCCCGAGGGAGACCCAGTTGTTGATGTCCAGCCAGTCCGGGACGACGTGGTACTCGTGCAGCGCGTGCAGGAACAGCTTCGCGCCGATGAAGGCGAGGATCACCGCGAGGCCGTAGCTGAGGTAGACGAGCTTGGTCACCAGGCCGCCGAGCAGGAAGTACAGCTGCCGCAGGCCCATCAGGGCGAACGCGTTGGCGGTGAAGACGAGGAACGCCTCCTGCGTGATGCCGAAGATCGCCGGGATCGAGTCGACGGCGAACAGGAGGTCGGCCGAGCCGATGGCCACGATCACCAGCAGCATCGGGGTGATCATCCGCTTGCCGTTGATCTTCACCGTGTAGTGGTGGCCGTGGTAGTCGTCGGTCACCGGGGCGAACCGGCGGACCTGCCGGGTGACGGCGTTCTCGTGGTACTCCTCGTCCTCGCCCTTGCCGCGCAGCATGCTGATCGCCGTCCAGATCAGCACCGCCCCGAACAGGAAGAACACCCAGACGAACTGCGCGATCAGCGCGGCCCCGATGGCGATGAAGACGCTCCGCATGGCGAGCGCGAGCAGGATGCCGACCAGCAGCACGCGGTGCTGGTGGATGGCGGGCACCTTGAACGAGCCCATGATGATCATGAAGATGAACAGGTTGTCGACGCTCAGCGAGTACTCGGTGATGTACCCGGTGAAGAACTCGACGCCCGGGTCGTGCCCGGCGAAGATCCACACGCCGATGCCGAAGGCGATCGCGCACGAGACGTAGAAGACGACCCAGCGAGCCGCTTCCCCCGTGGTCACTTCGTGCGGCTTGCGATCGACGATGACCAGGTCCAGCGCGATCAGCGCGAGCAGGCCACCGATCGTGGCGATCCACAGCCACAGGGGGACAGTCATGGAACTCGAACCTCCGGATAGCGCGCAGCAGCAACTAACCGGAGGTCTCTCCCGCCGGTGAACACACCGGCCGACGGTGCCGGGGGCGCAGGGCCACCGTGCTGACGACACCGCCGCGAAGGAATACTCCCCTCACAGCGCGTCCAGTTTGCCGGTTCCCCCCGGCCGAGCGCCAGCCGGGATCGCGCACGTCACCGGGTTGGTCGTGTAATTCCGGTCACTTCGGTCCACCAGGTGGTCCCCGACGTGTGATCACTGTGAGCCGCGGAGGACGCTCTCAGCAAGACTCAAATACGGTTTGCTCCGTGCCCCGACTCCCGCTCCCGCGCACCCGCCGAGCCCGGCTGACGGCGCTCGGCGCCGTCGTGGCGGTGCTCGCCGCCGCGACCGTCCTCTGGGCGACGCGCGACACGGCCCCGCCCGCCGTGCCCACTCAGGACGCCTTGATCGACCTGCCCGCCGCGCCCGGCTCGGCCGAGCAGGTCAAGATCGACACGACCACCTACCTCCCGGCGACCGTGCCCGCGCCGGCCGTCCTGCTCGCGCACGGCTTCGGCGGGGACAAGAACAGCGTCGCCGACGACGCCCGCGAGCTCGCGCGGAAGGGTTTCGTCGTGCTGACGTGGTCCGCTCGCGGCTTCGGCAAGAGCACCGGCAAGATCGGGCTCAACGACCCCGACGGCGAAGTCGCCGACGCGAGCCGGCTGATCGACCGGCTCGTCGCGCAGCACCAGGTGACCCTCGACGCCCATGGCGACCCGAAGGTCGCCGTCACCGGGGCCTCCTACGGCGGTGCGCTGTCGCTGCTGCTGGCGGGCACGGACAAGCGCGTCGACGCGATCGCGCCCGTGATCACCTACAACGACCTGGCCCAGGGCCTGATCCCGAATGCGGCCACACCCGCGTCCGCGGCTCCCGGCACCCCGTCCGCCGGCGCCTTCTCGGCCGACGGCGTCTTCAAGAAGAGCTGGGCCGGCATCTTCTTCTCGGCCGGTTCGGGCGCCGCGGCGAGCGGCTCGCCGTCCGCCGAGGCACCGGAAGCCGGGCAGGAGACCGACACCGGGTCCACCGGCGCCGCCGCCGGGACCGCGGCCGCCGCGGGGGCCGCGCTGCCGGCCGGGCCTCCGGGCGCGGGCGGGCCGCGGACCGCGCCGGCCGACCCCTGTGGCCGGTTCACCGCCGCGGTCTGCCGCGCCTACACCGAACTCGGCACCACCGGGCAGGCGAGCCAGGCCAGCGTCGACCTGCTGCGCCGCGTCTCCCCCGCGTCCGTGACGGACAAGATCACCGTGCCGACGCTGCTGGTGCAGGGCGAGAGCGACACGCTGTTCGGCCTCGACCAGTCCGACGCGAACGCCCGGCAGATCACCGCCGCGGGCGGCAAGGTCAAGACGATCTGGTACACCGGCGGCCACGACGGCGGCAAGCCCGGCCCGCAGCTGCGCGCCAAGATCGCCGACTTCCTGAAGACGGCGCTGGACGGCGGCGACCCGGGCACCGGCTTCAGCTACGACGTCCAGGGCACCTTGCGCGCCAACGGAACGCCGTCGGTCCGCACGGTCGACGCGGTCGCCTACCCCGGGCTGACCGGACCGGCCACGGAACGGCGGCTGCTGGCGCTGAACGGGCCCGCGCAGCCGGTGGTGCGCCCCGCCGGGGCGAACCCGGCGGCCGTAAGCGGGATCCCCGGCCTCAACGGCGTCGCGAGCAGTTCGTCGCGGCTCGGCGCGCTGTTCAGCAACGACCCACCCGGCCAGGCCGCGCAGTTCGCCACCGCGCCCTTCGACGGCCAGGTCGTCATCAGCGGCTCGTCCACCGTCCGGCTGCAGGTCGCGGCGGACCCAGCGCACCCGCAGCCGGACGCGGTCCTGTTCGCGAAGCTCTACGACGTCGGCCAGGACGGCTCGCGCGTGCTGCCGGCCAACGCCATCGCGCCCTTCCGGGTGAGCGGGCTGCCCGCCGACGGCACCCCGGTCGACGTGACCGTGACGCTGCCCGGCATCGTCCGCCCGATCGAGGGCGGCCACTCGCTGCGGCTGGTCGTCGGCACCACCGACCAGGGGTACGCCGCGCCGGCCGCGCCCGCGGTGTTCCGGATCGGCCTCGCCGGCGGCACCGCGCTGGCCGTGCCGGTCGTGCCGGGCAAGTCCGTCGGGTCCCCGGCGCCGATCGGGCAGCTCGTGGGCATCGGCGTCACGCTGGCGATCGGCCTCGCGGCGGTGCTCTTCGCGGCCCTGCGCCGCCGTCGCGCCACCGACGTCGACCCCGGGCTGGCCACCACCCCGCTGGTCATCGAGGGGCTGCGCAAGCAGTACGCGGGCGGGTTCGTGGCGGTGAAGGACCTGTCGTTCCGCGTCGAGCCGGGTCAGGTGCTCGGCCTGCTCGGGCCGAACGGCGCGGGCAAGACGACCACCCTGCGGATGCTGATGGGCCTGATTTCGCCGACTGCGGGCAGCATCCGCGTGTTCGGGCACAAGATCACCCCGGGCGCGCCGGTGCTCTCGCGCATCGGCTCGTTCGTGGAAGGGTCCGGCTTCCTGCCGCACCTGTCCGGCCGGGCGAACCTGGAACTGTACTGGGCCTCGACCGGGCGTCCGGCGGAGAAGGCGCACTTCGCGGAGGCGCTGGAGATCGCCGGGCTCGGCACCGCGGTCGAACGGCGGGTGCGGACCTACAGCCAGGGCATGCGGCAGCGGCTGGCGATCGCGCAGGCGATGCTCGGCCTGCCGGAGCTGATGGTGCTCGACGAACCGACCAACGGGCTCGACCCGCCCCAGATCCACCAGATGCGCGAGGTGCTGAAGCGGTACGCCGCGACCGGCCGCACCGTGGTGGTGTCGAGCCACCTGCTGGCCGAGGTCGAGCAGACCTGCACGCACGTCGTGGTCATGCACCGCGGTTCGCTGGTCGCCTCGGGTGAGGTCGGCGAGCTGGCCGCGGCCGGCGGCGAGGCGACGTTCCGGGTCGACGACCCGGCCGCGGCCGCGGCGGCGCTCAAGGCGCTGAGCGGCGTCACCGACGTCGACGTCGACGTCGAGCTGGTGCACGCGAACCTCGGCGAGCTGCCGCGGGCCGAAGGCGTGGCCGCCCTGGTGCGCGCCGGGGTAGCGGTGGAGCAGGCCGGGCCACGGCGCCGGCTGGAAGACGCGTTCCTGCAACTGGTCGGAGAGGAAGCATGAGCGAGGGTGTGCACACCGATCCGCACGCGCTGGACGAGCTGAGCGACATCGCGTCGGCCGAACACGCGGGTGTCGGCCCGGACGGCGCGGTCGAGGGCTACAGCGCGCGGCGCACGCTCCGGCTCGGCGTCGAGCTGCGGCGCCAGCTCAAGCGGCGGCGCACGCAGTTCCTGCTCGGGTTCGTCGCGCTCCTGCCGTTCATCCTGGTGATCGCGTTCGAGCTCGGGCAGTCGAGCCCGAACCGGCGCAGCGGCGGGTTCGTCGACCTGGCCACGGCGTCCGCGCCGAACTTCGTCGTGCTGGCGCTGTTCGTGTCCGGGACGTTCCTGCTGCCGATGATCGTGGCGCTGTTCTTCGGCGACACGATCGCGAGCGAGGCGTCATGGTCGAGCCTGAAGTACCTGCTGGCCGTGCCGGTGCCGCGGCAGCGAGTGCTGCGGCAGAAGGCGATCGTTTCGGGGCTGCTCTCGGCGTTCGCGCTGGTGCTGCTGCCCTTGGTGTCGCTCGGCGTCGGCGTGCTCTGGTACGGCGCGGGCGACGCGATCAGCCCGACGGGTGACGCGGTGTCCTTCGGCGACAGCCTGGTGGCCATCGCACTGTCCACTGTGTACATCATCCTGCAGCTGGCCTGGGTGGCCGGGCTCGCGCTCGCGCTGAGCGTGTCGACCGACGCCCCGCTCGGCGCGGTCGGCGGCGCGGTGCTGGTGGCGATCCTGTCGCAGATCCTGGACCAGATCACCGCGCTGGAGGGACTCCGGAACTACCTGCCGACGCACTACGCGTTCTCCTGGATGGACCTGATCTCGACCGACGTCGACTGGACCAACCTGGCGAGCGGCATGCTGTCGGCGGCGATCTACGGCACGGTGTTCTTCCTCTTCGCCGGGCGCCGGTTCGCTCGAAAAGACATCACCAGCTGAGCCGCGTGGGCGGCGTACGCTGCCGACGCTGGAGGACGTCGTCGAACTCGCGCGGCGGGAGCACTTCGGTGTCGTCCGGTCGAGCGTCCGGACCTGACCGGCGGGCTCCGCCGCGGTACGGTCGCGCCGTGCCCATCATCCTGGACAGCCACGGCGACGTCGCCGTGCTCCGGATCGACCACGGCGGGGGCAACACCCTCGACGCGGAGTCGTGCCGGGAGCTCGTGCGGCGGCTCGGGGAGGCCGAGCAGGCCCGCGCCGTCGTGCTCACCGGGACCGGCGGCATCTTCTGCGCGGGCGTCGACCTCAAGCGGGTCGACCGGGGCGGCGCGCCGTACGTGACGCAGTTCCTGCCGCTGCTCTCGGACGCGCTCCTGGCGGTGTTCGGCTGCCCGCGTCCGGTGGTCGCCGCGCTGAACGGGCACGCCGTGGCCGGCGGCGCGGTGCTCGCCGCGGCCTGCGACCACCGGGTGCTGGGCACCGGCCGGATCGGCGTGACCGAGCTACTCGTCGGTTTGCCGTTCCCCGTGGCCGCGCTGGAGATCCTGCGCTGCGCCTACGGCACGGCGCCGTTGCCTTCACTCACCTACACGGGTGAAACCTGGGGCGGCGCGGAGGCCCTGGCCCGCGGGCTGGTCGACGAAGTCGCGCCGCCGGAGGACGTGCTCGCGCGGGCCGTCGCGGTGGCGCGCCGGCTCGGCGAGCTGCCCGCCGAACCGTTCGCCCACACCAAGGCCCAGATCCGGCAGCCCTTCCACGAGCGGATCGCCGAAAACCGCCACTCGGACGACCCGCACGTGGAGCGGCTCTGGCGGTCCGCCGAGGCGCTCGCCGCGGTCAAATCCTCTGTGGACAGGGTGCTCCGCTAGGCGTGCACGCCGCTTTCGGCGAGCGCCTTGATGCCCTCGACGGTCTTCTGCATGTTCGCCTGCAGCTCGCCGAGCCGCATCGCGACGATCTCCTCTTCGTGCTCGGGCATCGAGCCGATGATCGTCGTGAGGTTGGACGGGCCGGGACCGATCTGGGCCCACTGGCGCAGGATCGTGCCGTCGCCGTCCGGGACGAGCTCGAAGCGCCACGACGCGGCCGGGTTCGTCACGTCCATCACGGCCCACGCGAACAGCCGCTCGGGCTCGTAGCCGGTGACGGTCGAGACCGTCTCCCACTCCCCGGCGATCGGGTGGGAGTTGCGGCCGCGGAACCGCGCGCCGAGGCCGGGCTCGGCGCCGTCGACCCAGCCGCCGCCCTGGAATTCGGTGGAGAACCGGGCCGGCAGGTCGACGTCCAGCAACCAGGACCAGACCTCGGCCGGCGGCGCTTCGATGCGGATCTCGACCTGCGTCGTAGGGCAGTCGGAAACCTTCATGGCGGACCCCTCGCTCGATGACGGTGTGCCTACGGATTCGGACCGTAGCCCGGCGCCGATCGGCCGGACAACTCGCACGATGCCCGCGGCTGCGCACGCCGGAGGAAGCGGCGCCACCCGCCGAAAGTCGGATCCTGACCGATTCTGCGCCCGGACAGCCGATTGCCGACCGGCGCCGGTTCTGTGAGGGTCCCACCGAGGGTTCCGACGACGGGGTGGTGCTCGATGCGCAGACTTTTCACCGCGGGTGCGGTCCTGCTCGCGCTGGCCGGCCTGGCGCCGGCGGCCGCGGCGGCGCCCGACATCAAGGCGCAGCTGCAGCGGATCCCGGGGCTGACGATCGTGTCCGAGGACGCCGCCCCGGCCGGGTTCCGGTTCTTCAAGCTGACCTACACCCAGCCCGCCGACCACCGGCACCCCGGCACGGGCACGTTCCAGCAGCGGTTCACGTTGCTGCACCGCGACTTCGCGGCTCCGACGGTCGCCTACACGAGCGGCTACAACGTCAGCGGCTCGCCGAACCGCTCGGAGCCGACGCAGATCGTCGACGGCAACCAGCTGTCGATGGAGTACCGCTACTTCACCCCATCCCGGCCGGAGCCGGAGAACTGGGCGAAGCAGCTGACGATCTGGCAGGCGGCCGCGGACGAGCACCGCGCGGTGCAGGCGTTCAAGGCGATCTACCCGGGCAAGTGGCTGGCCACGGGCGGCAGCAAGGGCGGCATGACCGCGACGTACTTCCGGCGCTTCTTCCCGGACGACGTCGACGCGACGATCCCGTACGTCGCGCCCAACGACGTCATCGACCCGGTCGACGTCTACAACCGGTTCCTTTCCCGCGTGGGCAACGACCCGGCGTGCCGCGACGCCCTGAAGGCGATCCAGCGCGACGCGCTGAAGCGGCGTGACGAGCTGGGCGCGATCGCCGCGGCGGACGCGGCGCAGCGCGGGCTGACGTTCTCGATCGTCGGGTCGGCCGACAAGTCCCTCGAGATCTCGGTGATCGACTCGTACTTCGCGTTCTGGCAGTACCAGAAGCAGGCGGACTGCGCGACGGTGCCGGCGCCGGGCGCGCCCGCGGCCGACGTCTACGCCTGGTACGAGAAGGTCGAGAGCCTCAACACCTACTCCGACCAGGACCTGGCGCCCTACATCCCGTACTACTACCAGGCCGCGGTGCAACTGGGCTCGCCCGAGGCGTACGACGGCTACCTCCGCGACCTGCTGCGCTACCCGGGCGCCGACCAGCCGAAGACGTTCGTGCCGGCGTCGATCCGCCTGCCGCGCTTCGACTACCTGGCGATGCCCGACATCGACTTCTGGGTGAAGTCCCGCGGCACCCGCCTGCTGTTCGTGTACGGGTCCAACGACCCGTGGGGCGCGGAGCCGTTCGAATTGGGCTTCGGCAGCCGGGATTCGTACCGCTACTACGTCCAGGGCGGCAACCACGGGTCGAAGATCGCCCAGCTGGCCCCGGCCGAAGCCGCGGCAGCGACGGCGACGGTCCGGCGCTGGGCCGGCCTGCCACCGGTTCCGCCGTCGGCGCTTCGCTCGGCTCCGGCCGGCTTCCCGGACTTCGACAGGGACCTGACGCCCCGGACGCGGCTGTAACTTTTCTCAGGCCGGGCGTACTCTCACCACACCTGACGGCCCGGCCTGAGGAGGCATGCATGCCTCGTCCCGTCCACTTCGAGATCCACGCGGGCGACCCCGAACGCGCGGTGGCGTTCTACACGGCGGTGTTCGGCTGGAAGTTCGAGCGCTGGGGCGAAGTGCCCTACTGGATGATCACGACCGGCGAGGGAGCCGGAATCGACGGCGGGCTGTTGCCTCGCCAAGGCCCGGCACCGGAGGCGTCGGCGCCGATCCACGGATTCGTGAACACGATCGACGTGGCGGACCTGGATGAGGCGCTGGGTGATGTCAACCGGGCTGGGGGGACGCTGGCGCTGCCGAAGAGTCCGGTGCCGGGGGTGGGGTGGCTGGCTTTTTGCAAGGACACGGAGGGGAATGTGTTCGGGATGCTGCAGGCGGATGAGAACGCTCCTGCGCCGGAGTGATCCTCAGGTGAACCGCCCATCGCTCACGGGGTGCTGGTGATCCGCCGGTGGGGAGTTTCCCTTCATCCCGATCGCCCATTGTGACTACGGCCGGTGGCACCGCGTCAAGGCGGGAAAGCGTGCCTTGACCCGGTGCCACCGGCCGTGTTGGGGCTGCGGATCGGGATGCAGGGCGGGATCTGGCTGCCGGTTCTCGCTTGCTCGGTGTGCGCGGCCATTGCCGCCGCTCCGGTCCGCCGGGAACCCTCCCCTCCCCGGGGCGCCCCGCCCGGCCCCCGGCCCGCCCTTGGCCGCCGGGAGCCTCCGGTTCCGGCAACCCCTTGCCGCGGTCCCCGGGAGCTTCCCCTCCCCGGTCCGCACCGCCCGGCCCCCGGCCCGGCCTGACCGCTACTTGATCCCTGCTGCGTCCATTCCCCTCAGCTCCTTCTTCAGGTCCGAGATCTCGTCACGCAACCGGGCCGCCAGCTCGAACTGGAGATCCCGCGCCGCCTGCATCATCTGGTCTGTCATCTGCTGGATCAGGTCGGCCAGCTGGGCACGCGGCATCGCCGAAACGTCCTTGTCGACCAGCATTCCCGAGCTCCGGACCCGGTCGCCCTGCTCGGGCTTCTTGCCGCGCGAGGAGTTGCGGCCCGAGCCGCCGACCGAGACCTGCTCGGTGTCCTCGGCTTCGCTGTACACCCGGTCGAGGATGTCCGCGATCTTCTTCCGCAGCGGCTGCGGGTCGACGCCGCGCTCCTTGTTGTACGCCACCTGCTTTTCGCGGCGGCGGTCCGTCTCCTCGATCGCGTGCCGCATCGAGTCGGTGATCTTGTCCGCGTACATGTGGACCTCGCCGGAGACGTTTCGCGCCGCGCGGCCGATCGTCTGGATCAGCGACGTCCCGCTCCGGAGGAAGCCCTCCTTGTCCGCGTCGAGGATCGCCACCAGCGACACCTCCGGCAGGTCGAGACCCTCGCGCAGCAGGTTGATGCCGACCAGCACGTCGAAGTCGCCCGCCCGCAGCTGCCGCAGCAGCTCGACCCGGCGCAGCGTGTCGACCTCCGAGTGCAGGTAGCGCACCCTGATGCCCAGCTCCAGCAGGTAGTCGGTCAGGTCCTCGGCCATCTTCTTCGTCAGCGTGGTGACCAGGACGCGTTCGTCCTTGTCCGCGCGCTCGCGGATCTCGTGGACCAGGTCGTCGATCTGGCCCTCGGTCGGCTTCACCACGACCTTCGGGTCGACCAGGCCGGTCGGCCGGATCACCTGCTCGACGAACTCGCCGCCCGCCTGGCCCATCTCGTACGGCCCCGGCGTCGCCGAGAGGTACACCGTCTGGCCGATCCGGTCGGAGAACTCCTCCCAGGTCAGCGGCCGGTTGTCGACCGCGCTCGGCAGCCGGAAGCCGTACTCGACCAGGTTCCGCTTGCGGGACATGTCGCCTTCGTACATGCCGCCGATCTGCGGAACCGTCTGATGCGACTCGTCGATCACCAGCAGGAAGTCGTCCGGGAAGTAGTCGATCAGCGTGGCCGGGGCCGAGCCGGGGCCGCGGCCGTCGATGTGGCGCGAGTAGTTCTCGATGCCGGAGCAGAAGCCGACCTGGCGCATCATTTCGATGTCGTAGGACGTGCGCATCCGCAGCCGCTGGGCCTCCAGGAGCTTGCCCTGCCGCTCCAGCTCGGCGAGCCGCTCCTCGAGCTCCTTCTCGATGCCCTGGATCGCCTTTTCCATCCGCTCCGGGCCGGCGACGTAGTGCGTCGCCGGGAAGATGCGGACCTCGTCGACCTCCTTGACGATGTCCCCGGTCAGCGGGTGCAGGTAGTACAGCTTCTCGACCTCGTCGCCGAAGAACTCGACGCGGATCGCGAGCTCCTCGTACGCCGGGATGATCTCGACCGTGTCGCCGCGGGCGCGGAACGTGCCGCGGGCGAAGGCGATGTCGTTGCGGGTGTACTGCACGTCGACCAGCGCCCGCAGGAAGACGTCCCGGTCGAGTTGCATGCCGACCGCGAGCTTCGAGGACCGGTCCAGGTACGACTGCGGTGTGCCCAGGCCGTAGATGCAGGAGACACTGGCGACCACGATGACGTCCCGCCGCGACAGCAGGTTCATCGTCGCCGAGTGCCGCAGCCGCTCGACGTCGTCGTTGATCGACGAGTCCTTCTCGATGTAGGTGTCCGTCTGCGCGATGTACGCCTCGGGCTGGTAGTAGTCGTAGTAGCTGACGAAGTACTCGACCGCGTTGTGCGGGAACAGCTCGCGCAGCTCGTTCGCCAGCTGCGCGGCCAGGGTCTTGTTGGGCGCCATCACCAGCGTCGGCCGCTGGACGCGCTCGATCAGCCACGCGGTGGTGGCCGACTTGCCGGTGCCGGTGGCACCGAGGAGCACGACGTCCTTCTCGCCCGCCTTGATCCGGCGTTCGAGCTCGTCGATGGCCGCCGGCTGGTCGCCGGCGGGCTGGTAGTCACTGACCACCTCGAACCGGCCGCCGGTCCGCGGGATCTCCGAGACGGGCCGGAAGTCGGACTGGGCGAGCACGGGGTGTTCGGTTGCGAAAGCCACGTGGACCAGAGTAGGCCGACCCACCGACAATTTCCGTCCGCCCTGGTCAGCGGGGGCGGAACAGCGTGATGGAGGTGACATCGCCGCCGCCGGCGAGCCTGACGAAGTTCTTGCGGCCGCGGTCGTGGGGGCCGGGCATCGGGTCCGTCACAATGCTCCTCAGCAGCCGCAATCGCAACAGCTGCAACACTCGCAACAGCTGCAGTCGCAGTCGCATCCCCAGGCAACGTGGGGTTTTCCGCTGAAGGGGCCAGGATAGGGATCACGGCAGCAGAACTGGCAGGTGCAGCACATGTAGGGGATCAGGGCGCAGCCAAGAAACGCGTTGCGCTTCTTCGGCGGGACCGCGAATTTCGGGTACCAGAGGCCGCCGCCCTTGCCGTCGTAGGGGCCGGGCTTGCCGTGTTCGGGGTCCTTCGGACCGCCGGGTCCACCTGGACCGCCTGGGCCACCCGGACCACCGGGCCCACCTGGGCCGCCCGGGCCACGGCCACCGGGCGCACCCGGCGGCGGGACCGGCCCCGGAGGCGGG
This sequence comes from Amycolatopsis bullii, assembly GCF_014654205.1. Lineage (GTDB taxonomy): Bacteria > Actinomycetota > Actinomycetes > Mycobacteriales > Pseudonocardiaceae > Amycolatopsis > Amycolatopsis plumensis. The sequence goes on along the minus strand of NZ_BNAW01000020.1, from coordinate 53,833 downwards.
AACCCGTGCGGCTGCGGAGAGCCGTTCCAGCCGGGCGGGACCTGGTGCGGGTGCTGCTGGGGCGCCGGCCCGCGCCCGATCCACCCGGGCGGCGGCTGCTGCCCGGCCGGGCCGCCCGGCCACGAGCTGCACTCGAGTGACGTGCCATCCGCGGAAGGGGAGCTTCCGGTCGCCCCCGAGCCGGGCCCGTCCGGGCCGTGCTCGTGGGACGAGCCGTGGCCGAAGGCGCGCCGGACCGCCTGGCGCAGCTCGTGGACCAGCAACGCGTGCACCAGGGCCGGGCGGGCGAACTCCGCCTCGCGCAGCGCCAGCTCCACCCCCAGCACCGCGTCATCGCACAGCCGCCGGGCCTCCTCCGGGCCCGTCCCCGTCGCCAGCAACGCATTCCACGCCCCCGCCGCCGCGTCCGACGCGTAGTCCTCGACCGCGTCCAGCAAATGCGCCACCCGGCCGAACAACCGGCCCGCCTCGGCCAGTGGCGCCGCGTTGGCCGGCCTGCCCGCCAGCTCCGCCGTCCGCGCGAACGCCGCCGCCGTGGCTCTCTCCGCCGGTTCCGTCGCCAGGAGCGGTGAGTCGCCGAGGCGGATCGAGGACTCCAGTGCTCCCTGGCCCTCGACCGCTTCCGTCAGCACCGTCGTGTCGAACCCCACCTGACCGCCGGTGCGGCGGCCCTGCGCGTTCCAGCGCGTCGCGACCCGGCGTGCGGCCGCCGCCACCGGGCGCTTGCCGAACGCGCCGTCGCCGTCCTCGACGTGGTCGCCGACCTTGGCCGCCGCCAGGACCAGGGACACCGCCGCCGCCAGCCGGGCGCCCTCGCCGTGGGCCACCGACGCCGTCCGCATGCCCCGCAGGGGGCACGGACCCGCTTCGCGCCGGCCGTCCGCGCGCGGTGTCTGTGCTTCGGCCAGCACCGAGATGATCAGCCCGTCGTAGTTGGTGACCACCCGCGCGAGCTGGCCGTGTTCGTCGCGCAGCGTGAGGCACAGACCGCACAGGTGGGCCAGCCAGTCCGCGTGCAGGTCTTCGGCCAACCGGTGCCGGCACGGCCGGATGATCCCGAACATCCCCAGTTCCCCCCTCGTTTCCGAAGCTCGGCGCACCTTAGCCCGAACGCGTGACGCCCGGGGCAGGAGTACGCGTTTCGTGACGGGCCCGGCAGGATGACCCGCATGGCCGCACTGCACCCCCCGAAGGTCGAGGTCTTCGACCCCGCCGCGCGCGTGAACATCGACCCCAAGGGCATCCTGCGGGAGGTGGAGGAGTACCGCGAGGAACCGTTCGGCCTGTACCTCGCCCGCCCGACCCCGGGCCGCGCCCAGTTCCACTACCTCGAGTCGTGGCTGGTGCCCGGGCTGGGCCTGCGCTTCACGGACTTCTGGTTCTCCCCCGGCCACGAACGCGACCAGGACTTCTACCTCGACGTCGTCCGCGTTCACCGCGACGGCCCGCGCTGGGTCGCCACCGACCTCTACATCGACCTGGTGCTCATCGACAAGCTCTCGGTCGAGGTGATCGACACCGACGAGCTGCTGGAGGCCCTCGAAGCCGGCCTGGTCACCGCCGGAGAGGCCGAGTACGCGCTGAAGACGACCTACGCCGCCGTGGAAGGGCTGGCCGCGCACGGCTACGACCTCGCCGGCTGGCTGTCCACGAAGGACATCGCGCTGACCTGGCGCCGCCAGCCCTGGAAGGCCGATGCGTGACGCGGCGGGCGGCTAGGGCGTCCAGCCGGTGGCCGCCGCCCACTTCTCCGCGCGGGCGAACACGCCGTTGACCCACTCCTGCTTCTCGTCGGCGTAGGCGGCGACCGAGCCGTCGGCGGCGTGCGCCTCGGCCAGCCGCAGCTTGACGTCGCGGTAGTCGTCGCGCTCGTCCGGGTTCGCCCGCAGGAAGTCGCGGAAGAGCAGGGCGAGCCGCCACGCCGGCGTCTCCTCCGAGCGGACGTGCAGGTTCACCGCCCGCTTCGGGTCGGCGCCGACGTGCAGGCGCTTGGGCCACGTTCCGATACCGTCCTGGGCGTCGTCGGCCCAGTCGCCGTCCAGCCGCGGGAAGCCGGCGTCGGCCAGCAGCCCGCCCAGCCGGTCCGCGTCATTCAACGTGGACACCGTGAGCTGCAGGTCGAGGATGTCCTTGGCGGGCAGGCCGGGCACGGCCGTCGACCCGATGTGGTCGGCGCGGCGGGCCAGCGCCCCCGCCACGGTGCGGACCCGGGCCAGGACCCGCTCGGCCTGGGCCGGCCAGGTGAGGTCGTACTCGGCTATCTTCGGCGACATCGGCGGCCGCGGCCGGCGCAGCCGGACGTTGGCCTCGAACGGCACCAGCCGGTCCGCCCACAGCGCGTCGACCTCGGCGAGCACGGTGTCTTCGGCGCCGCCGTTGTCCAGCCAGACGTCCGCGACGGCGCGGCGCTGCTCGGTGCTCGCCTGCGCCCGGATCCGCGCGCGTGCGTCCTCCTCGGCCATCCCGCGGGCCGACACCAGCCGCCGCACCCGCACCTCGACCGGCGCGTCGACGACCACGACCAGGTGATAGGCCGTCGCGAGGCCGTTTTCGACCAGCAGCGGGATGTCGTGGACGATGATCGCGTCCGGCTTCGCGGCCGCCATCAGCTCCCCGGTCCGCGCGCCGACCAGCGGGTGCACGATCGCGTTCAGCCGGTGCCGCGACTCGTCGTCGGCGAACGCCTTCGCCGCGAGCGCGGGCCGGTCGAGCGAGCCGTCCCCGGCCAGGATGCCGTCACCGAACTCCGCGACCAGCCGGGCGAGCCCCTCGGTCCCCGGCTCGACCACTTCACGGGCGATCCGGTCGGAGTCCACCAGCACCGCGCCGTGTTCGGCGAGCCGGTTCGCCACGGTCGACTTCCCGGCCCCGATCCCACCCGTCAACCCCACACGCAACATGCCGATCACCCTAGTCACGCGGCGGCCGTCCCTCCGCGGGACACGTTCGGTCAGATCCGCGCCGATTGTGTGACAAGTGGGAAATTGTCGTAACACAGCGCCGGTCTGGCCGATTTACCCGACAAGGGTGGCGTCATCGAGGGGGCTCGTGAGGATGACGAAGATCAGAAGGCCGGTCGCGGCCGTCCTCTGCGCGGGCGGGCTCGCCGTGGCCGTGCCCGAAGCGGCGGCGGCGCCACGCGCGGCCGCGGCGAGCGTGGCCGCGGCGCCGGGGCACTGCCTGTCCGGGATCCGCAAGGTGCAGGTGACGAGCCGGTACACGCCGACCCAGCGGCTGTACGTCGTGCACAGCACGTGGATCCCGTTCACCACGTTGCCATGCCTCAAAAACCGGTGATCCGCAAGTCGATCGTGACGCGTGACTCAACCGATATCCGGACACGCCGTGTTGCTTACCCACCTGGCCCCGCGCCAGTGCGTACGGTGCGCGCGACAGCGTCGCCCACGCGGAGGAACGATGGCGGACAGCAAGCACGCCGGGAGGCACCGGTTCGGCACGCCGGGGCTGGTGCCCTGCACGGTCCACCCCTCGGTGGCCGAGGCGCTGGCCGGCTACCGGCGGACCTGGCTGAGCACGCTGCTGGTCCCGGCCAAGCACAGCTTCGCCGGCCTCCGCCGCAAGGCGCGCGCCGCGGCGCTCGAGCGCATCTGGGTGCCGTCGGTCAGCCCGGCCCGGCCGGCCGCGGTGACCGTGCGCGCCGCCTGACCGGCCTTCGACTGTGCCAACCGAGGGCTGGGGGCTTCGCCACCCGGACCCCCAAGAAGCGGATCAGCGTCCGGTTTCGCGCGTCTCGATCACGATCTCCGACGACAGCGTGCGGTGCACCGGGCACTTGTCGGCGATCAGCATGAGCTTGGCGCGCTGCTCGTCGTCGAGGTCGCCTTCGAGTTGGATCTCGCGGCTGATCCGGCTGAGCAGGCCGCGCTCGGTTTCGCACCGCGCGCAGTCTTCGGCGTGGACGCGGTCGTGCCGCAGCCGGACGGTCACCCGGGCCAGCGGGATGCCCTTCCGGTCGGCGTACATCCGCAGCGTGATGGCCGTGCACGAACCCAGCGACGCGAGCAGCAGTTCGTACGGGTTCGGGCCGGCGTCGGCACCGCCCACCGCAACCGGTTCGTCGACGAGCAGCGTGTGGGTCGCTGTGACGACCTGCTGCGTGTAGGTGCCGTCGCCGCTCGCCGTGACGACGACCGTGCCGGGCGCGGGTTGATCCATCCGCCGGAAATCCTCTCGGGTAGCGGGAGGCGGCCGATCCGGACATCCGGCGCATTCCCAAGACGCGGCGGATATCGTATCTTCTGCTGCGAGTGGGTCACCCGGACGCCGCCTGCGCCCGGCTGCCGCGAAGGGGGTGCGCCGTGGCTACCAGGCACTTGCCGATGCGTCCGGCCGACCAGGGTGGCCGTGAGCGCTACCTCGACGCGGCGTTGTCGGTGCTGGTGGACCGCGGGGTCCCGGGACTGACCGTCCGCGGGGTGGCCGAGGCGGCCGGCGCGTCGACGCTGTCGGTCTACGCCCGCTTCGGCGGCCGCGCGGGCCTGCTCGACGCCTTGTACGAGCGCACGTTCGACTCGCTGCGGGAGCTGCTGGAAGGCCTGCCGCCCTCGAGCCAGGACGGCGTTGCGGACCTGCTGCACCTGGCGCTGGAGTACCGGCGCTTCGCCCGCGAAAGCCCGACCCGCTACGCGCTGATGTTCGAGCGCCCGGTGCCCGGGTTCGATCCGGACCCGGCGTTGCGGTCGGCGGTGCTGCGGACGACGTTCACCCTGTTCATCGCGCGGGTCCAACGGGTCTGCCCGCCGGGAGCGGATGCCCGGTCGGCGGCCTACCAGCTGTGGACGACCATCCACGGCCTGGTCGGCGCGGAACTGCTGATGGCCTCGCGGCGGCCGCTGCCGGACTGGTTCATCCCGCCGACCGACGAAGCCAACGAACAGATGTACCGCCAGGGCGTCACCGCGATGATGACCGGCCTCGGCCTGCGCAACTGACTCGCCTCAACCGGCGCCCCGGCAGCGCAGTGAATGACTCATTCCTTGCGCCTGACGCCAGGAATGAGTCATTCACTGCGTTGGGCCGGGCAGGGCGAGGGAACGCGAAGAGCCCCCGGTCCTCAGTGGACCGGGGGCTCTCGTTCAGCTCAGCGAGCTAGTGCTCACGCACCGCCGGAGAGCTTCTCGCGGAGCGCCGCGAGCTGCTCGTCGGAGGCGAGGGTGCCACCGCTGCTCTTGGAGTCGGCCGGGGCCGAGCCCGAAGTGTAGCTTTCCGCGCCACCCTCGATGCCGGTCGCCGCGTCCGCCGCCGCTTCGGCGTCGGCCTCGACAGCCTTCTGGACCTGCTTCATGTGGGCCTCGTAACGAGTGTGCGCCTCGGCGTACTGGCGCTCCCACTCCTCACGCTGCTTGTCGAAGCCTTCCTGCCACTCCTGGGTGTCCGGGTCGAAGCCTTCGGGGTAGATGTAGTTGCCCTCGGCGTCGTACTCGGCGGCCATGCCGTACTGGGTCGGGTCGAACTCGGTGTCCGGCGTGACACCCTCGTTCGCCTGCTTCAGCGACAGCGAGATGCGACGGCGCTCGAGGTCGATGTCGATGACCTTGACCATGACGTCGCCGTTGACCTGGACGACCTGCTCCGGGATCTCCACGTGGCGCTCGGCCAGCTCGGAGATGTGGACCAGGCCCTCGATGCCCTCTTCGACGCGCACGAACGCACCGAACGGAACCAGCTTGGTGACCTTGCCCGGCACGATCTGGCCGATCGCGTGGGTGCGGGCGAACTGGCGCCACGGGTCTTCCTGGGTCGCCTTCAGCGACAGCGAGACGCGCTCGCGGTCCATGTCGACGTCCAGAACCTCGACCGTGACCTCCTGGCCGACCTCGACGACCTCGGACGGGTGGTCGATGTGCTTCCAGGACAGCTCGGAGACGTGCACGAGGCCGTCGACGCCACCCAGGTCCACGAAGGCACCGAAGTTGACGATGGACGACACGACGCCCTTGCGGACCTGGCCCTTGGCGAGCGCGTTGAGGAACTCGCTGCGCACCTCGGACTGGGTCTGCTCCAGGTAGGCGCGGCGGGACAGGACCACGTTGTTGCGGTTCTTGTCCAGCTCGATGATCTTCGCCTCGAGCTCGCGGCCGACGTACGGCTGCAGGTCGCGCACGCGGCGCATCTCGACCAGGGACGCGGGGAGGAAGCCGCGCAGGCCGATGTCGAGGATGAGGCCGCCCTTGACGACCTCGATGACGGTGCCCTTGACGGGCTCGTCCTTCTCCTTGAGCTCCTCGATCGTGCCCCAGGCGCGCTCGTATTGCGCACGCTTCTTGGACAGGATCAGACGGCCTTCCTTGTCCTCCTTCTGGAGGACCAGGGCTTCGACCTCATCGCCGACGGTGACAACCTCAGCCGGGTCGACATCGTGCTTGATGGAGAGCTCACGCGAGGGGATGACACCCTCGGTCTTGTAGCCGATGTCGAGCAGGACCTCGTCGCGGTCGACCTTGACGATGGTGCCTTCGACGATGTCGCCATCGTTGAAGTACTTGATCGTCTTGTCGATCGCCGCGAGGAAGTCTTCCTCCGACCCGATGTCGTTGATGGCGACCTGCTGGGGCCCGGTGGGGGCGGTCGGGGCGGTGGCGGTGTCGGTGGTCATTAGGCGGGTTGCTCCGGTGGATGGGAATCGAGGGTTGGCAGTTGTCGGCGCGATGGGCGGCATGCGACGACCCTGCAAGCAAACGTCCACCAGTGAACGACCGCGGCATGACCCCGCATACGGTGCGCGACCCGAGTCCCAACCAGAAGCTGAGCGGAAGGCAGCGCGAACCCACTGCGCTAACACTTATCCTACGCGGCAGCCGCTAGGCGGCACAATCAGGGTCCCCCTGGCTCGCTAAGGTCCTCGCGGAAGCAAACCGCACGCACGAGGACGCAGGTGGAGCCGCTCGCGGCCACCGGGACCGGAGACCCCCATCATGCCACCGGAGCAGGCGCCCGCGCCGGGGCGCCACGACGCCGCCGAGCACCGGCTGGGCACCGCGGCGGTCGCCTACCGCGAGGTCGGCGGCGCGGAAGCGGCCGCGGCCAACCTCGCCTGGTGGGACGCCGACGCCGACGACTACCAGGCCGAGCACGGCGGGTTCCTCGGCGACGCCGACTTCGTCTGGTGCCCGGAGGGCGTCCGGGAGGCCGACGCGCGGCTGCTCGGCGACGTCCGGGGCAAGCGCGTGCTGGAGGTCGGCTGCGGGCAGGCCGCCTGCGCCCGCTGGCTGGCCGCCGAGGGCGCCCACGCCGTGGCGACCGACCTGTCCGCCGGCATGCTGCGCCACGCCCGCGACGGCAACGCGCGCACCGGCCTGGCCGTCCCCCTCATCCAGGCGAACGCCGAGCACCTGCCGCTGGCGTCCGGCAGCTTCGACGCGGCCTGCTCGGCCTTCGGCGCGATCCCGTTCGTCGCCTCGGTGGACACGGTCTTCGCCGAGGTCCACCGGGTGCTGCGGCCGGGCGCGCCGTGGGTGTTCTCGGTGACCCACCCGATGCGGTGGATCTTCCCCGACGACCCGGGCCCGCAGGGGCTCACCGTCACCCAGCCGTACTTCGACCGCACGCCCTACGTCGAGGTCGACGACGAGGGCACCGCCACCTACGTCGAGTACCACCACACCCTCGGCGACTACGTGCGTGCGCTGGCCGCGGCCGGGTTCACCCTCACCGACCTGGTCGAGCCCGAGTGGCCGGCCGGGCACACGCGGGTGTGGGGCCAGTGGAGCCCGCTGCGCGGCAAGCTCTTCCCGGGCACCGCGATCTTCCGCACGCACCGCTCGTGAGCACCCTCGAAGAGCAGCAGAACGCGCGGTTCGCCGCGCTCGACCCGCTCCTCCCGCCGATCGCGGCCCCGCCGTCGCCGTCGAACGAGCCGCTGGTCGTGACGGTCGGCGGCCGCAAGGCGGGCGGCCTGCTGACGCAGGTCGTGCACGCGCCGGGGTCCTGGCCCGCGCTCTGGGGGCCCTCGGACCTCCGTGACCTGACCGCGGTGCCGGGCGACAGCGGGGCCGCGGGCCTCGCCGCGCTGCTCGGCGCGTGGCGCGACCGGCTGCGCGGGACGCCGGCCGGCCCGGACTCGGGCTGCTCGGTGACCTGGCCGAGCCGCGACGCCGAGGCCTCGGCGGTGCTCCTGGCGCACGGGTTCGCGCCGATGACGTGCCTGGCCGTGCGCGCCCCGGATCCGCCCGCGGGCCCCGGGCCGGCGCCGGTGACCGTCCGCCGGGCCGGGGAGGGCGACGTCGACGCGCTGACCGAGCTGCGGCTGGCCGAGTGGCGCTACACCTCGCTGGTCGGCACCGCGGTGCCACGGCCGGGCGCGCGGGAGCTGCTGCGCGCCGAAGTCGTCCGCGCGCTGCGCTTCAGCGGGCTGGTCTGGCTCGCGGAGGACGGTGGCGTGCCGGCCGGCCTGGCCTCCTGCGCGCTGGCCTCGGCCTCGCCGGGCAACTCCGTCCACGGACGGCTGCTCCCGGGCCGCTGGGGGTACGTCGACACGCTGTCGGTCGCCCCCGCGGCCCGCGGCGGCGGGGTCGGCCGGGCGCTGATGGCGGTGGCGCACCGCGAGCTGCTCGGCCACGACGTGCGCGGGACGTTCCTGTTCTACCACCCGGCGAACCCGCTTTCGCCGGTGTTCTGGCACCGGCAGGGCTATCGTCCACTGTGGACCATGTGGCTCCGGCGTCCCGCCTGGTCCTGACCGCACGATCGGAGGAACCATGGACATCGCCGAGCCGCTGCTGGCGGCGCACCGGGCGCGCTTCGCCGCCGTCGACGCGCTGCTGCCGCCCGCCGCACCACCGGCCGCCGGCGAACGCCTCGACGCGGCGACGGCGGACGGCACGCAGGTCACCGGGGTGCTGCAGCGGCACCGGCTCGCCCCCGGCGACGTCCCGATGCTGTGGTCGGCCGCCGACACCTGGCAGCTCTTCCCCTACTTCGGCGACACCGGCACCGAAGGCGCGGATCTCCTGCTGCGCGCGCTGAAGGGCCGGCTGTCTTCGGAAGCGATCGGCGACGACTCGGCGTGCGTGGTCGTCTGGCCCAGCCGCGACGCCGAGGCGATCCGCGCCTTCCTCGACCACGGTCTCGTGCCGCTGTCGGCGGTCGGCGTGCGCACCGCTCCCCCGCCTGAGGCCCTGCCGGAGGTCGCGGTCCGGCGTGCCCGGCCGGACGACTACGACACCGCGCTGGAGCTGGCCGAGGCGACGTTCGACTACACCGGGCTCGTCGCCGCGCCGCGCCGCGCCAACACCGCCGCGCTGCTGGGACCGTCCCTGCGGAAGGCCCTGGCCGAGGACGAGCCGCTCGTCTGGCTGGCCGAAGAGGAGGGCGAAACCCGCGCGCTCGCGCACTGCGCGTGGGTGGACGCGACACCGGGAAGCGAGGCGGCCGAATTGCTCCCGCTCGGACGCTGGGGGTACGTGAACAACGTGGTCACGCAGCCGGGCGAACGCGGCGGCGGGTTCGGCCGGGCACTGATGGCGCACGTGCACCGGGAGCTGCGCCGTGGCGGGGCCACCCGCACGTACCTGTACTACAACCCGACCAATCCGCTCTCTTCGGTGTTCTGGCACCGGCAGGGCTATCGTCCACTGTGGACGACGTGGGAGGTGCGGCCGGCGACGGCGCTGCGGTGAGCCACCCACAAGTGTGACGTGCGTCCGGTGATCTTGCCGCGCACTCCCGCCGGGACTAGCTTTTGAACTGACCGGTCAGTTCAAAAGTTCGCGAAGCGGGAGAAACCGTGCACGTCCGAGCCGATCGGGTGTCCCTCGAAGGGCACCACGGCACCTTGTTGCCGCCCACGTCCCTGACCATCGGCGACGGCGACCTGGCGATCGTGCACGGCGAACCCGGCGTCGGCGTCACGGCGTTCGGCCTCGCGCTGGCCGGCCGGCTCAAGCCGACCACCGGCACGGTGCACGCCGAGGGTGTCGACGCGCCCTTGACCGAGCTCGTCGCGGTCGTCGACGCCCCGGGGGTCAGCGAGCCCGACGACGCGCTGCCGCTGCGCGTGGTCGCCGGCGAGGAGCTGGCGCTGGCGCACCGCCCGGCGGGCAAGGAGGACGTCGCCCGCTGGCTCGCCGACCACGGCGCCGCGCCGTTCGCCGGCACCCGCTTCGAAACCCTCGCGCCCGCCCTGCGCACGCGGCTGCTCACCGAGCTGGCCGCCGAGCGCAAGGGCGTGCGCGTGCTCGTGCTCGACACGCCCGACCGGCACACCAGCGACGTCGGCAGCTGGGCCGGGCTGGCCCGGGAACAGGCCGAACGCGGCCTCGCCGTGGTCGTGCTGGCCGCGACGACCCCGCTGTCCGCCCTGCCCTTCACGCCCGCGCTCGTCGGCGCGGCCGAGCAGCCCGCGCCGCAGCACTGCGCGTCCCCCACCACCCCCGAACCGACCGAAGAGCTCACCGAGAGCACTGACGGAGTCCCCGAATGAACGCCTTCCGGATCGCGCGCAACGAGCTGCGCCGCCTCTCCACCGGCACCCTGCCGAAGCTGGCGCTGGTCGCGCTCGTGCTGGTGCCGCTGCTCTACGCGTCCTTCTACCTCTACGCGAACTACGACCCCTACGGCCGGCTCGACAAGCTGCCCGCCGCGGTCTTCACCAGCGATGCCGGCGCGAAGGACTCGAGCGGCCAGCAGCGCAACGTCGGCCGCGAGGTGACCGACGAGCTGGTCAAGTCGGGCACCTTCCAGTGGCACGAGGTGTCCGAGCAGGAGGCTCGCGACGGCGTCCGCGACGACAAGTACTCGTTCGCCATCGGCATCCCGAGCGGGTTCTCCGCGGCGCTGCTTTCGGTCGGCAACTTCCAGCCGCAGCAGGCGACGATCACGCTGACCACCAACGACGCCAACAACTACCTGTCCGGCACGATCGCCAAGCAGGTCGCCGAGCAGGTCCGCAAGACGATCGCGGAGAAGGTCGGCAGCGAGGCCGCGGACCGGTTCCTGGTCGGGTTCTCCACGATCTACGCCAAGATCCAGGAGGCGTCGAACGGCGCGTCGCAGCTCGCCGACGGCGCCACCCAGCTCAAGTCGGGCCAGCAGCAGCTGGCCGACGGCGCGGCGAAGCTCGCGGACGGCTCGTCGACCCTGGCGACCGGCCTCGGCACGCTCAAGAGCGCCACCGCGTCCCTGCCCTCGCAGACCCAGCAGCTCGCCAACGGCGCTTCGCAGGTCGCCGCCGGTGACCAGAAGGTCGCCGACGCGGCTTCGATCGCCGCCACGGCGTCGTCCGACATCCAGGGCAAGCTCGACTCCTACCGCAGCCAGCTGCAGACCGACCTGCGCAGCGCCGGCGTGCCGGACGCGCAGGTCCAGCAGATCCTGGCGCGCGCCGACCAGCTGCGCTCCCCCGTCGACCAGGCGAACAGCAAGATCCAGCAGGCCAACGGCGACCTCGCGAAGCTGGCCGACGGCGCCCGGCAGGTGTCCGACGGCGCGGCCAAGCTCGCCGCGGCGTCGCCACAGCTGGCGAGCGGCATCGCACAGGCGTCGGACGGCGCGAACCAGCTGAAGGACGGGGCGTCGCAGCTGAGCGACGGCGAGAAGACCGCGGTCAACGGCACGAACCAGCTCGCGGACGGCGCGGTGAAGCTGCGCGACGGGCTCGCGGCCGGGCTGCAGCAGATCCCGAACCCGGACGACCCGACCCGCAACGCGACGGCCAGCACGATCGCGGACCCCGTGGCGGTGAACGCCAACGGCGAGGCGTCGGCGGGGACCTACGGCGCCGGCCTCGCGCCGTTCTTCATCTCGCTGGCCACCTGGATCGGCGCGTTCGTGCTGTTCCTGATCCTGCGCCCGCTCTCGACGCGCGCGCTGACCGCGGGCGCGGCCCCGTTCCGGGTCGCCGTCGGCGGCTGGCTGTCCTCGGCGCTGCTGGGCATCGCGCAGGTGGTCGTGCTGTTCGGCGCGGTGACGTGGCTGGTCGGCATCCACATCGCCCACCCGCTGGAGGCGATCGGGTTCGCCGTGCTGGTGTCGCTGACGTTCACGTCGGTGGTGCACGCGCTCAACGCCTTCTTCGGCGCGGTGGGCAAGTTCCTCGGCCTGGTGCTGCTGGTGCTGCAGCTGGTGAGCGCGGGCGGCACGTTCCCCTGGCAGACGATCCCGGACGCGCTCTACCCGCTGCACGTGGTCCTGCCGATGGGCTACGCGATCGACGGCTTCCGCCACCTGTTCTACAGCGGCGCCTCGACGGGACGGCTGCTCGGTGACATCGGCGTGCTGCTGGCCTACCTCGTGGGCGGGATCCTGGTGTCCACGCTGGCCGCCCGCAAGCGTCGCGTTTGGACGGTGTCCGCGCTCAAGCCCGAGCTGAGCCTGTGAGCGGCGCGACGAAGCAGAAGCTCTTCGAGGCGACTCTGGAGCTCTCGAAGAGCCGGGGCCTGGTGGGCCTGACGGTCGACGACATCGCGGCGGCGGCCGGCGTCGCGAAGGGCACGGTGTACTACAACTTCGGCTCGAAGGACGGCTTGGTCGACGCGCTGCTGCGCTACGGCGTGGACATCCTCGCCGTCCGGCTGCGCGACGCGGTTTCCGACGCGGATCCGCTGGACGTGATCGAGGCGCAGGTCGACACGACGCTGGAGTTCATCGCCCAGTACCCGGGGTTCTCGCAGATCCTGGTGAGCGAGCTGTGGCGGACGCCGGGCCAGTGGCACGGGACGCTGTCGCTGCTGCGCGAGGAGATCATCTCGATCGTGAAGCAACAGCTGTCGAGGTTGGAGTCGGAAGGGCGGCTGCCGGAAGGGGTGCAGATCCCGACGGCGGCGGCCGGGTTGTTCGGCACGATGCTGGTGGTCGCGCTGGACTGGCAGGTGTTCGGGCCGCAGCGGACGCGGGCGGAGGTGCGGGACGCGGTGATGGTGCTGATCCGCGGCCTGGGTCGCCGTTAGCCGGTGGCGCGGTAGCGGCCCGGGGTCTGGCCGACGAGGCCGGTGAAGGCGTCGATGAAGCTGCCCGGGTTGGCCCAGCCCAGCCGCGTCGCCGTGTCGGTGACCGAGGTGCCGTCGCCGAGTTCGAGCAGGGCCCGCTGCACCCGCAGCAGCGTGCGCCACTGGGGAAAGCTCATCGACAGCTCGCGGCCGAACAGGCGGCTGAGGGTCCGTTCGCTCGTGCCGGTCCGGCGCCCGAGCCGCGCCAGGGTCGCCGGGCACGCCGGATCGGCGTGCAGCAGGTCGGTGACGGCTTTGAGGCGCGCGTCGCTGGGCTCCGGGAGGCGCAGCGGTTCCCGGGGCGCCCGGGCGAGTTCGGAGAGGACGACCTCGAGCAGCAGCCGGGCCCGGGGACTGCCGTCCGGCTCGGCGGCCGTCGCCAGGTAGGCCTCGCGCAGCAGCGGACTGGCCACGAACACCGAGGGCACGGCCGGCAGGCGCCCGGATTCGGCCGCCGGGACGCCGACGAGCCGGACGACGGTGGCGCCGTGCGCGCGGCTGCTGTGCACGTGGAACGGCGGCACCCAGGTGATCCGGTTCGCCGGCGCCACCCAGGTGCCGGCCCGCGTCGTGGTGACCAGGGCCCCCGAGGCGGCGTACCGGAGCTGACCGAAGTCGTGGGCGTGCGCGGGGACGTCGTCGCCGTGGGCCAGTGGCTCGCACATGCCTCTCACCGTACGTGGCGGGTTTCCGGAATTTCCCGGCGGGACAACGGTGGTGCGCCGGAGGGCGCGGCGGCCATCGTGGCGGCATGCGAATGATCACCCAGCACGAGTTCGGGGGCCCGGAGGTCCTCACCGTCGTGGCCGCGCCCGAGCCCCGCCCGCTGCCGACCGAGGTCCTGGTCCGGGTCGAGGCGATCGGGCTCAACCCTCTGGAGCCGCGCCTGCGCGCGGGCGAGTTCCCGTTGCTCGGGCCGCCGCCGTTCGTCCTCGGCTGGGACATCAGCGGCGTGGTCGAGGAGTCCTTGACGTGGCGGTTCCGTCCCGGCGACGAGGTGTTCGGGATGCCGCTGTTCCCGCGCGCGGCGAGCGCGTACGCCGAATTCGTGGCGGCGCCGGGACTGCACCTGGCGCGCAAACCGGCGTCGCTGTCCCACGTCGAGGCGGCGGCGTTGCCGGTGGCGGGGCTGACGGCTTGGCAGGGTCTGGTGGACGTCGGCGGCGTGCGCGAGGGCGACCGGGTCCTGGTCCACGGTGGCGGCGGCGGAGTCGGGCACGTCGCGATCCAGCTCGCGAAGGCTCTCGGCGCGCACGTGATCACCACGGCGGCCGGCGGCAAGCGCGAATTCGTGGCGGGCTTGGGCGCCGATGAAGTCGTCGACTACACGGTGGCCGACTTCGCGGAGGTGGTGCGCGACGTCGATCTGGTGCTGGACACGCTCGGCGGGGAGGTTGCTTCGCGTTCGCTCGAGGTGCTGCGGACCGGGGGTCATTTCGTGACGGCGGTGGCGGAGGAGGACCAGGCGCTCATCGCGAAGTTCGAGGCGGCCGGGCGGCGGTTCAGCGGCATCGCGGTCGAACCGGATCCGGTGGCGCTGCGCGGGCTGGCCGATCTGGTCGAGCAGGGCCGGCTGCGGGTGAGCGTGCAGGAGACGTTCCCGTTCGAGCGCATCGCCGACGCACACCGGCTGATCGAGCGCGGCCACCTGCGGGGGAAGGTGGTGCTGACCGTCTGACCCACCGGCCCGCGGGGGCGCCCCCGGTTTCCACGCTATCAGCCGGCACCGACAATTCCGGGCGCCGGAAAGCCGCTCGGACGCAGCCTTCGCCCCGCGCGCGGGGGCGCCCCCCGTTTCCTACGCTACCGGCGACCACCGACAATTCCGGCGCAGCAACCTGACCGCCCAGGTACGCAAGCCGACCCACCAAGCACGCGAACCGACGGTCCAGGTACGCGAAGCCCGCTCAGCCGCGGTCCTCGATCCTCGCCCGGACCGCCGCCGCATACGTGTCCACCGCCGTCGCTGCCGCGGTCAGCTCGCAGGGGCCGTCGATCAGCAGCCGCTTCGCCGGGATGTACGCCTGCTCGATCTCCGGGTCGCCGACCAGGCCGTGCTCGCGGGCCAGCTCGAGGTCGCCCGCCAAGCGGGTGCGCAGCTCCTCGCGGCGGGCGACCAGGCCGTCGAGGACCGCGCGCTGGCGGCGGCCGTCCTCGACCGCCGGGGCCACCGCGTGCTCGTGGCTGTCGATGTGGCGCTCGACCCACTCGGCGTCGCCGTCCACCTCGGCCGACCGCAGCTGCTTCAGCGCGCCCTTCAGCCGCTGTGCCCGAGCCGGCAGCATCGCGACACCCGTGAAGCGCGTTGCCACGCGCAGCTGGTACGCCTCGATCTCCGCCAGCTCCGCCACCGCCTGGGTGAGCACCTCCAGGCGACCCGCGAGGTCGTCCGGGGCCGGGCGGGCCTGGCCCGTGCTCGCCCGCACCGCCGCCACGCCCGGCGAGGTCTCCTCGCGGAAACCGAGCAGCAGGCGGAGACCCAGCTCGGCCGCGCGGCCGGCGAGCGGGGCGAGCACCTCGCCGACGAGCCGGTCGGGTTCCGCCGAGTCGTCGATCGCGTCGACGACCAGGGTGCGGCCCGCGACGCCGGTCGTGAGCCGGTCGGCGATGCGGTGGCGGACCGCGTCCGCCGTGCGGCCGGTCGCGTCGACCGCGAGGTCCACGCTGCCCGCCGGTGGCATCTGGCCGAACGACGGCGGCAGGCCGGGCACGCCGAGGGAACGTTCCCGGTCGGCGAGCACGATCCCGAACCGCAAGGCCGCGGCGACGGGCGAGCCGGCCTCGCCGGTGTCGACGACCCAGACCGTCCCCGGCTCGGCCTTCGCGAACCAGTCGGCGACGCGCTGCACGAAGGAGACGTCGACGGCCTCGCCGACCGGACGCGAGAAGCTGGCGTCGACGGCCGGGCTGCCGGACGTCCAGATGCTCAGCTGGGGCAGGTGCCCGAGCATGGTCTCCACCGGCACCATCCACGTGCCGGTGTCCTTGCCGACGACCATGCCGACGACGTGGCCGGTCGCCTCGTCGATCACCGCCGTGCCGCCGAAACCGGGGCCGAGCGGTTCGGCTTCGGCCGTGCGGAAGAGGCGGACCCACTCGCCGCCGGTCTGCTCCGGGCCGCCGAGCCGGGCGTGCGTCCAGCGGCCGACCGAGCCCGGCGGGAACCCGAACGCGCGGACGAGCTGGTGCTCACCGAGGGGCATGCGGTGCAGCGGGGCGCGGAACACGCGGGATTCGGGACGCTCCAGGCGAAGCAGGGCGAGATCGCCGTGGCCGCCGCCGTCGGAGGGCACCCAGCAGCCTTCGACGACGGTCGCGGCGCCGGGCAAGGCTTCGGCCAGGCCGACGAAGTCGACGCTCAGCGCGGCTCGTGGCCCACCCGCGGTCTCGACGACGTGCGCGCTCGTGAGCACGTGGTACTCGTCCAGTACCGTGCCCGCACCGCACACCCGGCCGAGTTCGTCGTGCAACCGGACCCGCCAGCGTCGTCGCTCACGCTCGAACCCCATTCGGCGGACCCTACGCCGTGATCGCCGCGCGCCGCCGCCGACCTCCCTACCCAGGGGTAATGGCTCACCCGAACGGAGTCATCCGTTCGACGCAACGTCGGATCACACTGGTCCGAACACGCGGCTGCCGGGCGCGGCCGGGTCGTCGCCGGCCCAGAACTCGAACCAGTGCCCGGCGAACTCGTCGCGGGACAGCCCGCCGTCGCCGTCGGAGTCGAGGAGGGCGAAGATTTCGCCGGACGGCGTGCCGACCCCGTTCCAGGCCGCGATGAGCCGGTCGTACTCGGCGGCGGAGATGACGCCGTCGCCGTTTTCGTCGACGGCCTCGAACATCGCCTCGGCCGTGCCGGTGACCGCGTCCGGCATCGCCGGCAAGGCGTCGACGACCTGGAGCACCTGGTCGAGACCGACCCGGCCGCCACCGCCCGCGGCCGTGTCGAGCGTGCTCCACCAGCCCATCATGACCGCGGCGAGCCGCTGCCCGTCGGGCGTGCCCGCGTCGGTGCCGCGCAGCTCGAGCCACCGGGCGGTGAGCGCGCGGAAGTCGGCCTCCGTCAGGAACCCGTCGCCGTCGGCGTCCATGGCGCCGAAGACGCCGAAGATCTTGCGCCGCTGGAAGTCACTGGCCATGGCGCCCAGCATCGTCGCCGCACCGGACGCCCGACGACGTCCGCCCGAGTACATCCGCGTCACGACCCGGTGATCCGAGCCGTGACGCCGAGTGACCGAAAGCTAGTGGGCGGCTTCGTTCCACGACCGGCCGTAGCCGACCGAGACCTCGAGCGGCACCGCCAGCGCGTACGCCGAGCCCATGCCCTCGCGCACCAGCTTCTCCAGCTGCTCCTTCTCCCCCTCCGCGACTTCCAGCACCAGTTCGTCGTGGACCTGCAGCAGGATCCGGCTCTTGAGCTTCGCCTCGACCAGCGCGCGGTGGACGTTGAGCATCGCGACCTTGATGATGTCGGCCGCGCTGCCCTGGATCGGGGCGTTGAGCGCCATCCGCTCGGCCATCTCGCGGCGCTGGCGGTTGTCGCTGTTGAGGTCCGGCAGGTAGCGGCGGCGACCGAAGATCGTCTCCGTGTACCCGCACTTCGCCGCTTCGCCGACCACCGAGTGGAGGTAGTCGCTGATGCCGCCGAAGCGGGCGAAGTACGCCTCCATCTGCTCCTTGGCTTCTTCGGTGGAAATCCGCAGCTGCTGCGAAAGTCCGTACGCCGACAGCCCGTACGCGAGGCCGTACGACATCGCCTTGACGCGGTAGCGCAGCTCTGGCGTGATCTCCTCCGGCGGCATCGAGAACGCCCGCGACGCGACGAACGTGTGCAGGTCCTCGCCGGAGTTGAACGCCTCGATCAGGCCCTCGTCCTTCGAGAGGTGCGCCATGATCCGCATTTCGATCTGGCTGTAGTCCGCGGTCATGAGCTCGGTGAAGCCATCGCCGACGACGAAGGCGTCGCGGATGCGGCGGCCCTCTTCGGTGCGGACCGGGATGTTCTGCAGGTTCGGCTCGGTCGAGGACAGCCGCCCGGTGGCCGCGATCGTCTGCAGCAGCGTGGT
Organism: Amycolatopsis bullii; assembly: GCF_014654205.1. Lineage (GTDB taxonomy): Bacteria > Actinomycetota > Actinomycetes > Mycobacteriales > Pseudonocardiaceae > Amycolatopsis > Amycolatopsis plumensis. Next base: position 35,823 of record NZ_BNAW01000020.1, on the reverse strand, counting down.
GTGGATGCGCCCGTCGTCGGCGACGGCCTTGATCAGGCCTTCGACCGTGGTGCGCAGCTTCGTCGCGTCCCGGTGCTCCAGCATGTGCTGCAGGAACGGGTGCTCGGTCTTCTCGAACAGGCCCTGCAGCGCCTCGGCGTCGGTGGTGTAGCCGGTCTTGGTGCGCTTGGTCTTCGGCATGCCGAGCTCGTCGAACAGCACGACTTGCAGCTGCTTCGGCGACCCGAGGTTGATCTGCTTGCCGATCACCGCGTACGCCTCTTCAGCGGCCTGCGTGACCCGCGAGAGGTAGTGCGCCTCCAGCGAAGTCAGCTGCTCGAGGTCGACGGCGACGCCGGCGATCTCCACCTCGGTGATCACTTCCAGCAGCGGCAGCTCCAGCTCGGCGAGCAGCTTCGCGCCGCCGATCTGCTCGAGCTCCTTCTCGAGCGCGCCGGCCAGCTCGAAGATCGCGCGGGCCTTGACCAGCTCGTCCTGGATCTCCTTCTGCTCCAGGCCTTCGGCGCCGCCGTCGAGCAGGGACAGCTGCCCGTCGCCGCCGTCGGTCTCCGAACGCAGCTCGCGGTGCAGGTAGCGCAGCGCGAGGTCGTCGAGCTCGAACGTGCGCTGCCCGGGCCGCACCAGGTAGGCGGCGAGCGCGGTGTCCATGGCGAGCCCGGCGAGGGCCCAGCCGCGGGCGCGGATCGCGTGCAGCGGGACCTTGAGGTCGTGGCCGACCTTGCGGATGCCGCTGTCGGCGAGCCAGGCGGCGAGGGCCGCGTCGTCGGCCTGGTCCATCGCCGTGACGTCGACATACGCCCCTTCGCCGTCGGCCGTGGCGAAGGCGACCGCGCGCAGGTCGGACCGGACGGACGTGCCCACCGCGCGGAAGGACAGGGCCACCGGCTCGCCCGTGCCCGCGTGCTCGGTCAGCCACGCGCCCAGCGCACCGGGCGCGAGCGCGGACCCGGAAACCTCGAAGCCCTCGTCGGCCTCCGGCTCGGCGCTCTGCAGCGTTGCGAAGAGCCGATCGCGCAGCACGCGGAACTCCAGCTCGTCGAAGAGCGCGTGGACCGCTTCGCGATCCCACGGGCGCAGCTCCAGCCCGGACGGCGCGACCTCCAGCTCGACGTCGCGGATCAGCTCGGTGAGCTGCCGGTTGAGCTGGACGGAGGACAGGTGCGCCCGCAGCGCGTCGCCGACCTTGCCCTTGACCTCGTCCACCCGGTCGATCAGGTCGGCGAGCGAGCCGAACTGCTTGATCCACTTGGCCGCGGTCTTCTCGCCGACGCCCGGGATGCTCGGCAGGTTGTCCGACGGGTCGCCGCGCAGCGCGGCGAAGTCCGGGTACTGCTGCGGGGTGAGCCCGTACTTCTCCTCGACGGCGTCCGGGGTGAACCGGGTCATCTCCGAGACGCCGCGCTTCGGGTACAGCACGGTGACCTGGTCGGTGACCAGCTGCAGCGCGTCGCGGTCGCCGGTACAGATGAGCACGTCGAAGCCGTCCGCCGTCGCCTGCGAGGTGAGCGTGGCGATGATGTCGTCGGCTTCGAAGTTCTCCTTGACCAGCGACGGGATGCCGAGCACCCGGAGGACGTCCTTGACCAGGTCCACCTGGCCGCGGAACTCGTCCGGCGTGGTGCTGCGGTTCGCCTTGTAGTCGGCGTAGGTCTCCGAGCGGAACGTCTTGCGCGAGAGGTCGAACGCCACCGCGAGGTGGGTCGGCGCTTCGTCGCGCAGGAGGTTGATGAGCATCGAGGTGAAGCCGAAGACCGCGTTCGTGACCTGGCCGGTCTTCGTCTTGAAGTTCTCCGCGGGCAGGGCGAAGAACGCGCGGTAGGCCATCGAATGGCCGTCGATCAGCAGCAGCTTCGGCCGGTCGGCGAGGCTGGTGGATCCTGTGGCGTTGGCAACGGTCGTCTTCTCACTCGGGCTCACGAAGCCGAGTCTAGGCTGAGGGTCCGACACTCTTACGTGTCGCATAGGAAGAGGAGCTTTGCGTGACCGAACGCGCCGCAGACGTCGCGGTCGAGAACTACGCCGGGATCGATCCGGCCGCCGCGGACCAGCAGCTGAACGACAAGGTCGGCATGAAGCTCCTGGAAGCCACCGCCGAACGCGTGGTCGGCAGCATCCCGGTCGAGGGCAACCTCCAGCCGTACGGGCTGCTGCACGGCGGCGCCAACGCCGTGCTCGCCGAGGCGCTGGGCTCGACGGTAGCCGCGCTGAACGCGGGCCCGGACCGCGCGGCGATGGGCCTGGAGCTGTCCTGCACGCACCACCGGGCCGTCCGCTCGGGCACGGTCACCGGCGTGGCCACCCCGCTGCACGTCGGCCGCGGCACGATCACCGCGGAGATCGTGCTGACCGACGACGAGGGCCGCCGCACCTGCACCGCGCGGCTCACCTGCGTGGTCCGGGACCGCCCGCCGGGCGCCTGAGCCCCGTGGACCTCGACCTCGCCCAGGTCCGGGCGTTCGTGGTGACCGCGGAGCACCGGCACTTCGGGCGGGCCGCCCAGGCCCTGTTCCTCACCCAGCAGGCGCTGTCGAAGCGGATCAAGAAGCTCGAAGACGCCCTGGGCACACCGTTGTTCCTGCGCACGCCCCGCGCGGTCGAGCTGACCGCCGACGCCGAGCGGTTCCTCCCGCACGCGCGCGAGTTGGTGCGGGTGGCCGACGCCGCGGTGGCCGCGATGGGTGCCGAGGACCGGCCGCTGCGGCTGGACCTCGTCGACCACCGGCTCTCCCCGATGTCCCTGCTCCGCCGGCTGGCCGTGCACGAACCGGACCTGCGCATCGACCGGGTCGCCGGCCGCGGGTTCGCCAACGCGATCGACCCGCTGCTGTCCGGGGAACTCGACGCCGCCTTCGGCCGGGTGTCCGGCTGCGGGCGGCCGCTGCCGGACGAGCTGGAGCACCGGCCCGTCCGGCTCGAGCCGCTGGTCGCCCTGCTCGCGCCGGAGCATCCCCTGGCCGTACAGGACGTTATACGCCTCGACGAGCTGCGCGCCGACGGGATCTGGCTGCCCGGGCTCGGCGGCCCCGCCGAATGGCTGTCCTACCTGCACGAGCTGTGCGAGGAGTTCGGCGTGCCGATCGACGACTCCGGCGTCAGCTACGACCTGCGGCACACCCTGGAGCAGACGCGGTACGGCAAGCGGCGCGTCACCCTGGCCGGCGCCGACATGGAACTGGCGCCCGACCTGAACCTGAAGGTGCTGCCGTTCGAGCCGTCGCCGCTGTTCCCGTGGTCGCTGGTCTGGCGGCGCGGCAGGGCGAGCCCGGCGCTGCGGCGGCTCCTGGCCGTCGCCGGGCGCACCAGCCGCGAGGAGGACTGGTGCGCCTACGACCCGGAGCACGCCTGGCTGCCGTCCGGGGACGTCAGCCTCGCAGCCGCCGCGCGAACCACTCCGTGAACGCCGCGTCGACCGCGTTCGCTTCCGCGGTCCCCGGCGGGAACTCGTGCGCCATCCCCTCGACCGTCACCAGCTCGCCCCCCAGCTTCGCGTGCAGCGCCTCGGCGGGCTCGCGCACGGCGACGTCGTCGTCCGCGCCGGCGGCCAGCAGCAGCGGCGCGGTCAGCTCGGCGGCCCGGTCCACGAAGTCGTAGCGCGCCGCCACGGCGCGGGAGCGCTCGGTCCACGGGTAGGCCAGCCCGAAGCGCCGCTCGTTGGCGGCGATCATCGGCGCGAGCTGGACGACCGGGCTCACCACCGCGGCGGCCGCGATTTCGGCGTCACCCCGCGCCAGGACCTCCAGGGCCACGAGCGCACCCGCCGAACCGCCGAACACGCCGAGCGGCCCGGTCGCGCCCGGCAGCCGGTCGCGCAGCTCGGCCAGCGCGGCCGGGAACTCGCCCGCCGCCTGCTCGGTCACCGGCTCGAACACGTTCAGCACGGCGTCCTCGCTCGCCCGCCGGAAGACCTCCTCGGGACCGCCTTCGGGCAGCCGCGCACCGGACAGCGGGAGTCCGAAGTAGACGCGCCACGCCTGCAGGGCGGCCATCGGGACGGCTTCGGCCATCGCCTGCTCACTGGACGGCTCGTCCATCAGGTGCCAGCCCGCGACCAGCGCCGCCGGAGCGTCCTGGTCCGCCGGCGGCACCGCCACGAACGGCACCCCGGCGGCAACACCCTCGATCATCTTGCTCTCCTTCGTTCTTCGGTTCACCGCAAGCAAACCGCCGGAGAGCGGGGCAGGTCCAACAGCCGTTCCGGCGTCACCGACAACCGATGGTTGTGGTGCCGGGCGCACACCGGCCCCGCACGCCGGAGCGCGCGGGGCCGGTGCGAAGCCGTCCCGGACGTCAGCCGACGCCCAGGTAGGCCTCCTTGATGCTGTTGTCCGCGAGCAGCTCCTTGCCGGTGCCGGACTTGGTGATCCGGCCGGTCTCGAGCACGTACGCGCGGTGGGCGCGCGACAGCGCCTGCTGCGCGTTCTGCTCCACGAGCAGCACCGTGGTGCCCTGCTTGTTGATCTCCGTGATGATCCGGAAGATCTGCTGGATGAACTGCGGCGCGAGGCCCATCGACGGCTCGTCCAGCAGCAGCAGCTTCGGCTTCGCCATCAGGGCGCGGCCGATGGCGAGCATCTGCTGCTCGCCGCCGGACATCGTGCCGCCCATCTGCGTCTTGCGCTCCGCCAGCCGCGGGAACAGCTCGAACACCCGCTCCAGGTCCTCGCTGAGGTCCTTGCGGTCCTTACGGGCGTACGCGCCCATGTCGAGGTTCTCCATCACCGTCATGCCGGGGAAGATGCCCCGGCCTTCCGGCGCCTGGGAGATCCCGCGGACCACCCGCAGGTCACCGCGCAGCTTGGAGATGTCCTCGCCGGCGAAGGTGATCTTGCCCGACGAGATGGGCCGGATCCCGGAGATGGCCCGCATGGTCGTCGACTTGCCGGCGCCGTTCGCGCCGATGAGCGTGACGATCTCACCCTCGTTCACCGTGATGGACAGCCCGGAGACCGCCTGGATCCGTCCGTAGTGGACGGACACGTCCGACAACTCAAGCAACGTCATCGTCAGGCACCCCCAGGTAGGCCGCGATCACCGCGGGGTTCTCGCGAATCTCGGCCGGCAGTCCTTCGGCGATCTTCTTGCCGAACTCCAGCACCACGATCCGGTCGGTCACGCCCATGACGAGCTTCATGTCGTGTTCGATCAGCAGGACGGTGTAGCCGTCGTCGCGGATGGTCCGGATCAGACCCATGAGGTCTTCCTTCTCCGCCGGGTTGAAGCCCGCCGCGGGCTCGTCCAGGCAGAGCAGCTTCGGCTCGGTGGCCAGCGCCCGCGCGATCTCCAGACGCCGCTGGTAGCCGTAGGGCAGGTTCTTCGCCCGGTCGGCCGCCCGGTCGGCGATGCCGACGAACTCCAGCAGGGCCATCGCCTTCTCGACGGCGGCCTTCTCCTCGCGGTGGTGGCGCGGGGAGCGCACCAGCGCGCCGAGCAGGCTGGTCTTGTGCCGCGCGTCGGTGCCGACGACGACGTTCTCCAGCGCGGTCATCTCGCTGAACAGGCGGATGTTCTGGAACGTCCGCGCGATGCCCAGCTGGGTGATGCCGTGGCGCGACGTCTTGCCCAGCGCCTTGCCCTCCAGCCGGACCTCGCCCGAGGTCGGCCGGTAGACACCGGTCATCGCGTTGAAGCACGTCGTCTTGCCCGCGCCGTTCGGCCCGATCAGGCCGAGGATCTCGCCGCGGCGGATGCCGAAGGAGATCTGGTCGAGCGCGACGAGACCACCGAAGCGCATGGTCACGTCGTCGACCTCGAGCAGCGTCTGCCCGACCTCGACCTCCATGTCGCGGTCCGTGGCGACGACCTCGGCGACCTCGGCGTCGTGCTCGGCCCGCTCCTCGGCCGTCATGTGCTGCAGCTCGGCGACGAGGCCGCCCTCCGCGGCGACCTCGGGCCCGCCGTTCTGGGGGTCGGTCATGGCTTGCTCCCCGGGGTCGGTTCGGTCTGCAGCGCACCGTCACTGCTGATCTGCTCGCCCCGGCCCAGCAGCCGCTGGTAGGCCTGCCTGCCATAGGCGAGCAGGCGCTGGCGGGCGCCGAGCAGGCCCTGCGGGCGGAAGATCATCAGGATGATCAGCGCCAGACCGAAGATCAGGTACTTGTACTCCGCGATCGCCTGGAAGCGCAGCGGGACGTAGGCGACTACGCACGCGCCCAGCAGGACGCCGACCTTGTTGCCCGAGCCGCCGAGGATCACCGCGGCGAGGAACAGCATCGACGTGACGACGTCGAACTTCTGGTTGTTCACGAAGCCGAGCTGGCCGGCGTAGAGCGCGCCGGAGAGACCGCCGATCGCCGCGCCGCTGATGAACGCCCAGATCTTGAACTTGAACGTCGGCACGCCCATGATCTCCGCCGCGTCCTCGTCGTCCCGGATGGCGACCCACGCGCGGCCGACCCGGCTGCGCTCCAGGTTCCCGACCAGGAACAGGACGGCGATGATCAGCGTGACGCACAGCCAGTACCAGGGGATGCCGTTCGAGTTGTTGAACAGCGCGGACCCGTCGGCGTTCGTGCCCGGCGGGTGCCCGACCTCCTTGAACCCGGAGTTGCCGCGCAGCGGGCCGACGTTGTCGGCGAGCAGGCGGACGATCTCGCCGAACCCGAGCGTCACGATCGCCAGGTAGTCCCCGCGCAACCGCAGTGTCGGTGTCCCGAGGATCACCCCGAAGATCATCGTGACCACCATCGCGATGGGGAGCACGACCAGGAACGGCAGGTGCGACAGCGAGGAGTCGGGGCTGGTGAACAGCGCCATCACGTACGCGCCGATGGCGAAGAACCCGACGTAACCGAGGTCCAGCAGGCCCGCCTGGCCGACCACGACGTTGAGGCCGATGGCGACCAGCGCGTAGCGGGCCACCTCGAACATCGCGATCGGGAAGTCGTACCCGGGCTGGGTGCTGATGATCGGCGGGTTCAGCACCGGCAGGAAGTAGATGAGCACCACCAGCGGGATGAGGATCACCCACTGCTGCACGCGGCTGAGGTTGTTCCAGCGCTCGCGGAGTGAGTGCTTGCGGGCGGTCGCCGCCGCCGCCGGAGTCGTGGTCGTCGTCATACCCGGGCCTTTCCGAGCGACTCACCGAGGATGCCGGTGGGACGGATCATCAGGACCAGCACCAGCAGCGCGAACGCGACGATGTCGCGCCAGCCGCCACCGAACAGCGACTGCCCGTAGTTCTCGGCGACACCGAGCAGCAGGCCGCCGAGCAGCGCGCCGCGCAGGTTGCCGATGCCGCCGAGCACCGCCGCCGTGAACGCCTTGATGCCGAGGAGGAAGCCGCCCTGGTACCACGCGCCCTGCGGGATCTTCATCATGTAGAACAGTGCTGCCGCACCGGCGAGCAGACCGCCGATGAGGAAGGTCAGCATGATGACGCGTTCCTTGTTCACGCCCATCAGCGTCGCGGTGTCCGGGTCCTGCGCCACGGCGCGGATGCCGCGGCCGAACTTGGTCTTGTTGACGAAGTAGTTGGCGCCCAGCATCAGCACGATCGAGGCGATCACCGTGATGATCGTGACGTTGGTGACGCTGCCGCCGAAGATCGTGAAAACCTCTTCGTTGCGCATCAGGCGGATGCCGAGTTCGGGGTTGCCGCCGCGCCAGATGAAGATGAGCTGCTGCAGCACGAAGGACGCGCCGATCGCGGTGATCAGGAAGACCAGCTTGGGCGCCCCGCGTTTTCTCAGCGGCCGATAGGCCACGCGTTCCAGCACCACCGCCGTGCCGCCGGATATCGCCATCGACGCCAGCAACGCCAGCAACAGGAAGCCGACGAGCTCGATCACCGTCAGCGTGGGCGTCTTGCCGGGCCGGAAGCCGAGGCCGTAGAAGGTGAACCACGTCGCGTAGACGCCGTAGATGAACACTTCGGAGTGGGCGAAGTTGATGAGCTTGAGGACGCCGTAGACGAGGGTGTACCCCAGCGCCACGAGCGCGTAGATGCTGCCGTAGGCGAGCCCGTCGAACGTGTTGTTCCAGAACTGGTCGAGGAACGCGTCCACGTTGAACGTGATCCAGCTGTCGCTGTGGACCAGCACGGCCGAGCTCAGGTCATGAGTCAATGACACACTAGTTCTCCATGTGGGACCGGGGTGCAGGCCCGGCGGGATCCAGCCGCCGGACGTGCACCCCGGTAATCAGAACGGAAGCGTTGCGCTACTTGATCTCGGTGTTGCGGACGATCTTCCCGCCCTCGACCTTGTAGGTCCACACGGTCGTGCTGGCCAGCTCGCCCTTGTCGTCCCACTTGAAGTGCTTCGTGATGCCCTGGCCGTCGTAGCTCTTGACGAAGTCGAGCAGGCCCGCGCGGTCCTTCTTGCCCGCGTCGATGCCCTTGAGCAGGATCGTCGCCAGGTCGTAGGCCTCGGGCGAGTAGGTGCCCGGGTCCTTGCCGACCGCGGCCTTGTAGGCGTCGGTGAACTTGGTGAACTGGTCAGCCGGGACACACGGGCAGGTGAAGTACGCGTTCGCGGCCGCCTCGCCGGCACCCTTGACGAACTCGTCGTCCTTCACGCCGTCCGGGCCGACGAACTTGGCCGTGACGCCGGCGTCGTTCAGCTGCTGCGCGAACGGCGCGGCTTCCTGGTAGTACCCGGAGTAGAAGACGGCGTCCGGCTTCTCGCTCTTGATCTTGTTGACCACGGCCGAGAAGTCGGTCTGCTTGGTCTTGACGCTGTCCTGGCAGGTGCCCTTGTCGCCGAGCGCCTGGACGGTCGAAGCCGCGAGGCCGGTGCCGTAGTCGGAGTCGTCCTTGATGACGCACACCTTGGCGGCCTTGAGCTCGCCGGTCATGAACTTCGCGGCGGCCGGGCCCTGGGTGTTGTCGTTGCCCAGACCGCGGAAGAAGGTCTTCCAGCCGTTCTGGGACAGGGTCGGGTTGGTGGCCGACGGGGTGACCGTGACCAGGCCCGCGCCGTTGAAGATGTTGCCGGCGGCCTTCGACTCACCCGAGAACGGCAGGCCGACGACACCGATGATCGCCGGCGTGTTGACGATCTGGGTCACGATGCCGGGCGCCTTGTCCGGGGTGCCCTCGGTGTCGAACTGCTCCAGCTTGACGTGGCAGCCCGGGTTGGCCTTGTTGTGCTGGTCCACGGCGAGCTTCGCGCCGTTCAGGATGTTGACGCCCAGCGCGGCGTTGGCGCCGTTGATGGTGCCCGCGTACGCGATGGAGGTCGGGGCACACTGGGCCTTGCCGTCACCGGCCGGGTCGGCCGCGTCGGCGGCGGCGGACGGCGCCGCGGCCTGGGACTGCGAGCTCGAGCCGTTGTTGTTCGAACCGCTGTCGGTCCGTGCCGAACACGCGCTGAGGGCGATGGCCCCGACACTGGCCAGCACGATGACCCTCGCAAGTCGTGCTTTCTGCACTCGTTCCTCCAAATGCCACCTGGCCGCCCGGTCGGGCGGCTGTCCCGGCGTGGGACCTGACTGGCCGCTGAAAGTAGCCGCCCCGGGAGCCGTTGCACAGAGTCACACGTGCTCTTGTAGCCACATCGTGACGGTCGTCACGAGTATTAACATATGATTTACACCCGCTCGTCGTAATCAGACCAGCGGGTCGTGACTCTCGGTGTGCATCAGCCCGCAGAGAGCCTCTTGACGCCCGGTTCAAGGTGTGCAGACTCTACGGGTTCCGATGTCGATCATCCCGCCCGGCCACGCCGGGAAGGCTCGCAAAGGTACCAAGTACGCCCTTTCGGGCACCCGGAGCGTCACGAAAAAGGGGGTAGCCGTGCTGACGGCCACCCCCTTTTCGAGTGGATCAGCTGCCGATGCTCTCCACAACGGCCTCGGCGACGGCCTTCATCGTGGTCCGGCGGTCCATGGCGGTGCGCTGGATCCACCGGAAGGCATCGGGCTCGGTGAGCCCCTGGCGGCTCATGAGCAGGCCCTTGGCGCGGTCGATGACCTTCCGCGTCTCGAGCCGGTCGGTGAGCCCGGCCACCTCGGCCTCGAGCGCCTGCAGCTCCGAGAACCGGCTGACGGCGAGCTCGATGGCGGGAACGAGGTCCCGCTTGGCGAAGGGCTTGACGAGGTAGGCCATGGTGCCGGCATCCCGCGCCCGTTCGACGAGGTCACGCTGGCTGAAGGCGGTGAGGATGACCACGGGAGCGATCCGGTCCCCGGTGATCTTGGCCGCGGCCTCGATGCCGTCCAGCTTGGGCATCTTGACGTCGAGGATGACGAGATCGGGCTTCAGATCCGTGGCGAGGGAGATGGCCTGCTCACCATCCCCGGCTTCCCCGACGACCTCATAGCCCTCTTCGCGCAGCATTTCGACGAGGTCGAGCCGGATGAGAGCCTCGTCTTCCGCAACGAGCACCCGACGCTGCGGAACGGTGTCGGCACCATTGGCCTCGGTAGCCTGATCGGTCACCGGGGTCCTCCTGAAGACTCGGCGGGGCATGGTCGACTCGCGGCGGTCCGCGAACCTGAAGCCTACCGGGAACGATCCAGATGCAGAGATGGCGTTCACCACGTAGTGGCGGGCATGACACTTGCTTGCCGGCGGTGGTCAGACCCGGAAGTCGGCGGGGTCCGGTGATCCCGTAGAGTCACCACGTCGCGCCCCCGTAGCCCAACTGGCAGAGGCAACGGATTCAAAACCCGTCCAGTGTGAGTTCGAATCTCACCGGGGGCACCCAAGATGACCAGCCCAAACCGGCTCCGCGACCAGGCAAAACAGGTGCGGAGCCGGTCGCATGTTGTCCGACTGTGTCCGGCCAGATCTGGTTATGAACGGTTGTTCACCCCCAATACGCCCCCGAGTTTTGCTCCGGCAGGGGACGCTTGCGGCCTACTCGTCGGACTCGCCATGCCAGTCGAGCGCCCGCTCGATCCGCTGGTGTGCCGCAGACTCCAGACCGGCAATGACCTTGGCGTAGATCTGGTGCAGGACCGCGACGGAGTGCCCGGCCCACTCCGCGCACTGCGTGGACGGGACGCCAGCCGCCAGCCAGGTCGACACACACGCGTGCCGGAGGTCGTAGGGCCGCCGTGCCAGCGGCGACGCGTACTCCTCTCCTGTCAGCGCCGCCCGGCGCGCGTTGTCCCACACGCGCGCGATGGTCGACTCCGCGATGTCTCCGCCGGTGAGGTTGCGGAACAGCCGGCCGTCCGCGGCCGTCCCGATGTTGTTCAGGTGCTCGTGGAGGATCGCCGTCAGCGGCGGCGGGGTCGGCACTGCCCGCACCTCCCCCTTGCCGCGCTGCTTGAGCTGGCGACGGTCGCGTCGCTCCCCCGAGTCCGTCCACGCCGCGCCCGTGACCGGCGCCGTCTCCGAGAGCAGCAGCTCACCCCATCCGCTCTCCGGCAACTGCAAGTCGCGCTTGCACAGCATGGCGGCCTCTTCGGGACGCAGAGCCGCGTAGTACATCACCGCGAAGAACGCCTTGAGCATCGGTCCGGACGATCGTCGCGGTGCCGTGTCCACCTTCTGCGCCGCGACGGCCGCCAGCAGCTTCCTGCCCTGCGCGGGATTGATGACCACGCGCTTGTCGATCGCCCGCACGGACTTCGGTGCTGTCCACTTCACTTCGGACAGACGGTTGGCCCTAAGTAGCTTCAGTTCCACGGCATACTCCAGCGCGTTGTAGATCACCGCGCGCTTTCGGTTGACCGTTTTTGCTGCCGCTTGCTTCCCGTCGAGTTTGAGGGAGATCTGGTCCAGGACCTCCCGAAGCTTGGCCGTGTCGTCCATCCGCGACACGGGAAGCGTGTTGGCCTGTAGCCACTTCAAGGCCCGGTCGATCTCGGCCGGCGGCCGGGCGGGACTTCGCCGCCGCGTACGGCGCGGCCAGCTGCGAGCACGCCATCAACGCACTGTCCGCGCAGGTGCCTAACGGCATCGCCTACCAAAACGCGGCAATTCTGCCGCTGCCCGGCGCGGCGACCGACTACGGGCCGGGCGGGACATGGCTGCGGGCGGACGCGTGCGACCTCTCGATCGATCCGCCGACCACGGGGCCGACCTCGCTCGGGGTTTTCCGGCTAGAACTGGCCAAGGGCGGGGGCGGCGGCTACCAGGCCACCGCGTTCACGAGGTGCCAGTAGAACGGCGTTCCCGGCAGTTGGCGACAGGCTCGGTTTCCCAGTGCCTTCCCAACCGCTACGCCAACGACCACCAGCGGCGACCGTTTCCGCAGGTCAGCGACCATGCCGTGTCTGCACCGCTTCTAACCCTCCGGAGGCAGGTGTCGCAGGTTCGAATCCTGCCGAGGGCACCCCTACGGGAGCGGGAAAAACCGCTCCTCGCCAGCGCTTATGCGCTCGAAGCGGTTCTTCCCGTCCTCCGGCTGGCTACGGCCATTCACGGCCAAACACGGGTGTCTCTTCCCATTGCGTTCCCACGGGAACGAGCCGGACGCCGTCGATCAGCCTTCCAAGTCGTTCCGCGGCTTGTGCCCGAGGATCTTCTCGATCCGGGCCCGGTTGGCCCTTCTCCCCCGTCGAGGAACGCGGCGTAGACCTCGAACAGCACGCCGACGGAGTGGCCGGCCCACTCGGCCACGCTTGCCGGGTCGACGCCCGCCACCAGCTGGGTGCTCACCGCGGCGTGTCGCAGGTCGTACGGCCGGGCGGCCAGCGGGCGACCTGGACCAGTTCGGCCCGCAGGTCCGCCATGCCGCCGCGAGGTTAGCGACCCCGAAGCGCGTTCAGCAGCGAATTCAGCAACCGCAACCCACCTTCGGTGACTGCGCCAGGCCGCTCACAGCGGTGCATCCTGATCCACCTCGACAAGGGCCGCCGCTAAGACCGGGAAGCCGAGAGGGTAGCGATCTCTGCCCTTGCGGACGCTGTGGCACCGCGCCTGGTGTCGCATCCTAGTGATCGAGATTGTGACGGAGGCGATATGTTCGACCACGAACAGCAACGCCCGCCCGAGCGGCGGGTCCACCCGTTGGTTCCGCAGGCCGCAGTGGGACTACAGCAGGCAATCGGCAATGCGGCCTTCTCACGCCTGGTCGGAGGCCAGTCCGCGAGGCCCGTCCAGCGGACGGTCGAAGTCGGTTCGGAGCAAATTACACTAGAGAACGGCGTGCCCCCGAGTAAGTACGTGCCGGAGTTCTTCGACTTTCCGGGAAGGAGTCAAGAAAACCAGAAGAAGATATTCAAGAGCCACGATGGCTGGAGAAAGAAGCGCAAAAGTCGTCAGGTGAAGCTGTACAATCTCCTGATAGCGATGATTAAGTCGACGGAGCGACATTGTTTTAATTCTGACGACCACCTCAAGAAGAAGGTCGAAGAATACTACAACGAGCAGAAGACGAAGCGGCAGCAGTCGGCGGCGGCAACCTCCGCAGCCGGGCCATCGTCGGATACGGGCGGATATTCCACGAAGGTGACTGAACTGCACAAGATCCTGCTGGACAGCGGTCGGGTCTTCTCGAAAAAAAAATTTAGACGAATTAGCTTCGAAGGCTAAGCGCGGCGGCGGCCACATTTATGAACTCGAAATTGCAGTCAAGGCGATCACCGACAACAAGAGCGCCCTGGTCCAAGTCGGGACCCTCAATCAGACCGATCTCACCGCGTGCCTCGGGGGGAAACCGAGCAAATATACAACGACCGAAAAAGAAGGGCAGACTGCACTTCAAGATGGCAAGATCGGCGCCGACGTGGTCATCTGGAAACCGCAGGAAATGCACGGGAACAGCAATGGGAAGGCCGAGCCGACGAGCGGAAAGGAAGAAGTCGGTCAGACAGGCAGGAAGTTCGATGGCACGTTCATTCAGGCCAAAGACTGCGAATTCCGCAATGCCCAAGAACACATACGTGCAGCGCGCCACCAGCTGGAAGGAAATTGCGCGAGTGGTAACGGCGCTCCGAAGGATCGAGAAAGAAGCCTGATCGGTCCCGGCCACACGGGCATCATCCAGGTACGGCTCTGGAACGGCGGCGACATGAGGATAGTGGAGAACGCCGCGCGGGAGGCGCTCACAAGCCCCTATGTGAAACTGGTCCAGGTCCACGACCTGAATAGCAACGAGGTCTACAAGTACACCTAGGCGTCCCCGCCGATAGTCCGTATCGCGAAGGTGGGCAATCGATACCCAAGCTCCACAGCCAGCCAGAGGCGCTCCTACGGAGCCTGCTGAGACTCGACAGCGAGCCGAGTCGCCCCGAGGGCGCCGCCCGGTGAGCCCAATCCCCTCGGTACGCGAACCACAGCAGTTATGGGCGTGTCGTGGATGTCACCTGATCGGCGCCGCCGCTGATACCGACACTTCAAGGTATCTAACCCTCCGGAGGCAGGGTCAGAGGTTCTCAACCACGGGTACCCGGATGTCGAGATGCTTGCACACGGACCTCCGCTGGTAACCGCCAGCAGCTTCGCCGGCGATGGCCAGCCAGAAGCCACGGGAGTCCGACATGTGTCCACCGAGCGTGTGCCAGGCCAACCCGGGTTGCTCATCGCGCAGTGCCGCAAGTCCTACCCGCGCTAGTCCGCGTCGCTGGTACGTCGGCGATGTGAAGGGCTGCTCAACCAAGCCGAGGCGGAAGTAGGCGCATCTGACGTAGTCGACGGCGAAGATCGGCTCCCCGCGGACAGTGGCAGACCGCTCCCGCCATCCCGATCGCTCAGGAGACGGACCATCGCACCAGGCGGTGTCCGCGCCCGCCTCGATCGGCCGTCCGCGGACGTGATCGAAGAGCGTCAACCACCAAGGCCGTCGTTCATCCTGGCGCCGGACATTAGTGGCGGTCGCCACGAGACGCGCCACGATTCGCGCAACATCTTGTGGTGTCTCTCCGGGTGTCATGCGTCGATCTTGCACGCGTCGACTGCCTAACCGCCGGGGGACACCCCCAATACACCCCCAAAAATGCTCTGAACTGGGCCGATACGCAGGTTAAGGCCAACTTTCAAGATCCGTTCAAAACCCGTCCAGTGTGAGTTCGAATCTCACCGGGGGCACCCGTAGCAATCACATCAGCCTCGACCTTTTGATTTCGCCATCCGGGCGACTTCCACGTCCGCTGCGGTGTTCTCGTCCCGGCGGCCCTCAGCGTGCTGCTCGTGGCAGCCAGGATCTCCTCATGCCACCTTGATGACGACCTTGCCCGAAGTGTGACCGTTCTCGACGACGGCGAGCGCAGCCGGGGCGTCGGAGAGCGGGTAGACCTCCGTAATCACCGGTGCGAGGACTCCGTCGAGGGCCAGCCGGGCGGATCGCTCCAGGTTGGAGCGGTCGAGGCGACGCTCCACGAAACGGCCGCCGACTTCGGGGACCGACTGATCGCCCACCGCGATGACGTTGCGGGGATCGCGGGCCAGCGGTGCGACCGTGCGCAGCGAGGTGCCTCCGACCAAGTCGACGATTCCGTCGAAACCGCGAGGGGCCAGCTCGCGTGCCACAGCGACCACGTCCTCGGCGGTGTAGTCGATGAACCGCACCCCGACAGCTTCGGCGTGCTCGCGCTTGGCGGTGCTCCCGGTGCCGATCACCCGCAGCTCGCGCGCAGCCGCCAGCCGGGCGACGGCGAGGCCGACGCCGCCGCCGACGCCGTTGATCAGGAGGGTGGCTCCGGCTGGGAGGCCGAGCTGGTCGAGCGCGTCCACCGCGGTTGTCCCGGCCACCGGCAGCGTTGCCGCCACCGTTGCGGACAGGCCCGGTGGGATGCGCGCGGTGTTCGGTGCCGACAGCACCGTCGTCTCGGCGTACGTGCCGCCGCCCGTGAGGGCGAAGCCGAAGACCGCGTCGCCCACCTCGAGCCCTTCGACGTCCTCGCCCAGGGCGAGGACGATTCCGGCTGCCTCCATGCCCAGCACTCGGGGAAACGGACGGCCGCCGTCGAGGCCGGGGACCAGGCCCGCACGCAGGAGGTGGTCGAGGGGATTCACGCCGGCCACCGTGACCCGGATCAGCACCTCACCACGACCGGGGGCGGGATCCGGACGGTCGAAGAACTCCTGCACCTCGGGCCCGCCGTACCTGCCGAAACCCCATGCCTGCCCCATTTTCTGCCGCCTCCTTGATGACCGGCCCGGTGGTTCCGGGCGCTGTCGCCATCGTCACCTCTGACACTGATGTCAGAGGCAAGTGGCTGAGGTGCAAGTCACAGCGTCAGGCCGACCGCGTCACCGGTTCCGGGGCCCTGGACAGCTCCGCCCGGTGCCGGCTGTTGGCCCGGAGCAGCACGTCGAGCGCATCCCGGGTCTCGATCAGGTGCGCGATTTCGGTGTCGATCCGGTCGCGCTCCCGCGTCATCGCCGTGAACGTCTCCTCGGCGACGTCCAGGTCACCGGGGATGTCCACACACGGCAGCACGGTCGCGATCACGCGGCTGGACAGACCCGCGTCGAACAGCTGCCGGATCAGCGCCACGCGCTGGACCGCGGCCTCGGAATAGTGACGCTGCCCGGCGTCGGAGCGTGAGCTGGTCAGCAGGCCCTGCTCTTCGTAGTACCGCAGTGAGCGCTGACTCACGCCCGTGCGCTTGGACAGCTCGCCGATCCGCATGCAGCCAGCTTACGTGGCCAGCATGGCGCGGCCCGGGTAGTCGCCGGCCGTTGCGGTGCTCCCGGGGAGGACGAAGAAGTAGCCGCCGCCGAAGGGGAGGGTGTACTTCTCCAGGGCCTCTCCGGCGAGCCTTCGCTGGATCGTGGCGAAGCCCTTCTCCAGGTCGCGCTGGTAGCAGACGAAGATCTGGCCGACGTCCTCGTCCGACAGGCGGTACGAGTGGCCGCGGCGCAGGATGCGGTGTTCTTCGCTGCCCGCCGCCCGGCGGATGTGTGCGTCGAGGGCGATGACGCGGCCCTGGGGGTCGCCTGCGAAGTCGGGCTTCGCGTGTTCGTCCGCCTGCCCCAACGGCGCGCCGGAGTCCCTGTGGCGGCCGAACACGCGCTCCTGGACCGGCACCGGCTCCGCGTCCCAGATCGGCATCGCGAGCCGGATGAGGCGGACGGCCTGGTAGGTCCCGCCCGTGCACCAGGCGGGTTCGTCGTCGCCCGGCTGGACCCACACGTACTGGTCCATGGCGCGCGCGTCCGCGGTGTCGGGGTTTCCCGCCCCCTCGCGGAAACCGAACAGGTTGCGGGACTCGCCGTCGGGGTGGAAGCCGGTCAGCTGCCAGCGCGGCGCCGCACCCGGAATGCGGCGGGCCAGCGCGGCGTCGATCGCCTCCTGGCTGTCCGCACTGACTTGAACGAGCAGATCCCCGTGGCACCACTCGGGATCCAGCACGTCGTTGCGGAACGACGGCATCGGCGTCAGGCGCCGCGGGCGCTCGAGGCCGAACCGGCCGTCGAACAGCGACGCGCCCACGGCGACCGTCACCGTCGCGTCCGGGACCGGCGAGCCGCACGCCCGCAGGGTTTCGGCCAGGCCGTTGCGGTCCCGCGCGGTCACGTCGAACGCGGCGAGCGCCGTCTTCGGCCGTGCGGGCGTCACCACGCCGGGTTGGCCCGGCACGCGCCGGGGTGCCGGCTGCGGCGGCGGAGGCTGGCCCGCGCAGCCGGCGAGGCCCGCCACCCCCACCGCGGCCAGGAACGACCGGCGGCCGAGGCGGTGGGCCGTCACGGCGTCCTGACCAGGCCGACCGCGATCGAACCGGTCCCCGCGGACACCGGGTCGAGCAGCACCCGGTAACTGCCCGCCGTGGGAAGCGCGGGCAGGTCGTACGGGCTCTGGTCGGTTCTGTACGCCCGGTCCACGAGGGTCGTCCCGTCCGGTTTGAGCACCGTGAGCAGGAACGTCTTGCTCACGAACGTGCTGCCGCTGAACGTCAGCCGGAGCTTGTCGCCCGCGGCGCCGGTGAACGCGACCTGACCGTCCTGGCCGGCCCGCGTGACCGAAACCGTCGCCGCGGCGCCGCCGATCGTGATCGTCCCCGCGTCGGCGGGACCGGACAAGGTCAAGGTGACCGTGCCGGTGGCGCTGTTGGTGGGCGCCGCCACGAGCTCGTAGGTGCCCGTCACCGGCAGCGCGCCGAACGCGGCACTGTCCGCGCCCGTGGTGCTGTACCCGTAGTCCATCGCCGTGCCGTCCGGTTTGAACACCCGGAAGAACTGCTGGTCGAAGCCCGCCGTCGCGTTGGTCACGCCGAGGCTGAGGCGTTGCCCCGCCGTGCCGTCGAACGTCAACCGCGTGTGCTGCCCGATCCGGCCGGCGCTGATCGACTTCGCGGCGCCGCCGACGGCGAGCGTGCCCGCCGCGATCTCTTCGGACAGCCAGGTGGTCACCGTCCCGGTTCCGGAGCCGCCGTTGATGAGCAGGTTGTAGCTGCCGCTTTGGCTCAGTGCGGGGAAGAACGCCCCGGTCCCGTAGTTTTCCGCGTTCAGCAGTGCGCCGCCCGGGCCGACGAGAGCCGCCTTCGGCGAGCCGTTGGACAACGCCGCGCCGGCGAACCCCACCCCGAGCCGCTGCCCGTGGGTTCCGTCGAACCTGAGGCGCGCCTGCTGCCCAGGCCTGCTCAGGGTCAGCGTCTTGCCCGCGCCGGTCGCGCTGATGTCCCCCGCGGCCACCTCCGTCGAAAGCCACAGCTTCCCGCTGCCGGTGCTTTCGCCGAAGTACTGGCCGACGACCAGCCGGTACCTGCCGGCCACGGGAATGCGGAGCCGGTCCGCTGAACCGGCGGTGATCACCAGCGGGTTCCCCACCCGGGCGCCGCTCGGGTCGAACACGTACACCATGAGGTAGGTGAAGCCGGGTTGATCCGTGACGCCGATGTCGTACCAAGTGTCCTGTGCGCCGTCGAAGCCGAGATCCACGAATTGGCCGGAGCGAATCCGGCTGTAGGCGAATCCCGCCGAAGCGGTGTCGGTGGTCCCGACGATGCTCTTCGACAACTGCACGGTCACCGCACCGGTCCCCGCGCCGTCCGGATCGACGAACACCTGGTACGTCCCCGTGGTCCGCAGCGCGGGAAGCGTCACGTCACGCCCGAGGCCACCGACGAGGTACGTAGGTCCGTTGTTCGTCTCGACGGTGAACGACCGGCCACCCGGATCGACCAGCCAGAGCCGTGCCGAAGTGGTGAGCGAATTCGACGGAACGCCGATGCCGACCTTGTCCCCCGCCGTCGCGTCGAACTTGAGCCGCAGCACCTTGTCCGCTGGGATCGCCGGACTGACCGGCGCGCCGTCCGCCACGATCGTGCCACCGTCGACGACGTCCGCCGCCCCCGCGACCGTGAACGTGTACGTGGCCGCCGCGGATTGCAGGCCACCCCGCACGGACCGGACGGTCAGCGTGCGCACGCCGGCCGAATTCGGCGTGACGCCCACGGAGACCTCACCGGTGCCGGTCACCTCGACCGGCACGGCGTCGGAATCGAGCTGGTAAACGTATTTGTCGACCGGCTCGGTGCCTCCCGGTTTGAAGGTGAACGTGCCCGGCAAACCGGTGCCACCGTTGGGATGCCCGTCGGCGGGGTAGTCGAAGGAGGACACCAGGGGCGTGGCCGGAGGTGGCACGTCGGCGACGACGAAGGCGTACAGGACCGGTGCGGACGGCTCGCCGACGGCGTTGAACGCGCGCACGGTCAACGTCCGGCGCCCGGCCGAGCCCGGCGTCACGGTCACCGACGCCTCGCCGTTGACCGCGGTCACCTCCTTCGGCTGCGCCTCGGTGTCCAGCTGGTACGAGTACTTCGCGACCGGGACCGAGCTGCCGGGCTTGAACGTGAAGGTGCCGCCGACTCCGGCGCCGCCGTGCGGCTGGTCGTCCGGGGGGTACGCCGTCGAGGATACGACGGGCAGCGCCACGGCGGGCTCGGCCAGCACCAGGTTCCAGCCGGCCAACGCGCCCTCGTCGAAGCCGAAGTTGTCGCGGACGACGAGCTTCCAGACGCCGTTGGCGTCCTTTGTGGTCAGATCGGGCAGCGGGTAGGTCTGGTCGAGATCGGCGGCGGTGTCCGTGCCGTCGGCGTTCTTCACCGGCAGCTCGGTGCCGTCCGGCGTGACGAGGCGGATCGAGAGGTCACCGCGCGCCGGATGCTCGGCCCGGACGCGCACCCGCGCGGTGGCGGCCACCTTCCGCCCGCAGGCGGTCACTTCGATCGTGCTGGTGACGCTGCCCAGGTCCGGGATCGGCTGGCGGGTGTCGTTCGCGACCGTGCAGACCTGCTGCGGCGGCACGCCGGTGTAGAGCAGCTTGTTCGGTGAGCCGGTCTTCAGGGTGTCCTGTTTGAGGACGCCGGCCGTGGCCCGCCCGAGCAGGGCGTTGGTCACTTCGGCCGGGCTCAGGCCGGGAGACTGGGACAACAGCAGCGCGACCGCGCCGGCGACGTGCGGGGACGCCATCGACGTCCCGCGGAGGGTGACCGTCGCGGTGTCGGTGGCGTTGTGCGCGGATTTGACCGACTCCCCCGGCGCGAACAGGTCAAGGCAGGATCCGTAGTTCGAACCCTGGGTGACGCCGCCCGGCTCCTTCCAGTCGCGGGCCCGTTCGTCGACGGGGTTGCTCGCGCCGACGGTGATCGCCGTGGGCACGTCCGCCGGGCTGGCGAAGCAGGCGTCCCGGTCGTCGTTCCCCGCGGCCACGGCATAGGTGATGCCGGACGCGATGGAGTTCTTGACCGCGAGGTCTTCGGCGGCCGACTGGCCACCGCCCAGGCTCATGTTGACCACCGCCGGGCGCTGCGCGTGCTGGGTCACCCAGTCGACACCGGCGATGATCTGGCTGACCGCGCCGACGTTCTCGCAGCTGAGCACCCGAACCGAGACGAGCTTGGCCTTCTTCGCCACCCCGTACGTCTTGCCGCCGACCGTGGCGGCGACGTGCGTGCCGTGCCCGGAAGTGCTGCAGTCCTGGCCGTTCCAGCCGTCGTTGATGGCGTCGAAGCCGACGCTGGCGCGCCCCTCGAACTCCGAGTGGGAAGTCCGGACGCCGGTGTCCATGATGTACGCGGTCACGCCCGCCCCCGCCCCGTCCGGGTAGGTGAACGCGTCATCCAGCACGGTGCCCCGCTGATCGACCCGGTCCAGGTTCCACGGCGGCAGCGGCTGGGTGGCCTGACCCGCCACGACGGAGTCGGCCTCGACCCGTTCGACGAGCGGATCGGCGGCCAGCTTCTTGGCCTGCTCCGCCGACCCGGTGAAGGTGAACCCGTGCAGAGCGGCCTGGTAGGTTCGCCCGGCTTTACCGCCGTAGTGGCTCGTGAGCACGCCGGCCGCAGCTGTGGCCGACATCTGGCTCGGCTTGGTGAGGACGATGTAGCTGCCGTCGATCAGCTGGGCTCCGGGCGGTTCCAGCACCTGTCCCACGGCCGCCTGCGCGGGCACGGCAGCACCGGCCAGCAGCCCCGCGAAGACGGCCGCAACAGCAACCGCGGCAAACGACCGGCCCCCTCTTACCCACCCGCGCATTTCGCCAGTCCCCCATCCTTACCGGTCAGCTATGCCAAGTTCTTCTCATGTGCTCAGTCGACGGCACCGAACAGTTTCTCCCGGCGAGAAAGCTTCGCCGCCGCGGTTTCTTCGATGCGAGAACCGGAATTCCCGAACACGGCGTACTCGTCCTCGGCCAGCTCGCGCACGGTTTCGACCTGGTCTTCCTCGGTGAGGTCGACTCGAGTCGCCTGTCCGAACCTGCTGGATCGGACGTCGCCGGGCAACGCAGGGAAAAGCTGGGCGAACAGCTCGTCGAACACCGTCGGGTCACCGCGCTCACCGAGCCGGACGAGGACCTGATCGGCCAGCACCCGGAGCAACCACAGCCGGCGCTTCGGCTCGGTGGTGTACTCGACCAACCGGACCGGAAGCGGCCAATCCGAACGGGTCACGAAGTCGGTGTCCGGGTAGAGTTCCGGTGGCTCCAGACCAGGGCACAGCCAGATGCCCGCATCATCCTCCGCCGCATCGAACGCCTCTTCGTCCAGCGCGACCAACTGCTCGATTTCGCCGGCCGGGACCTCGAGACCGTTTCGCGCGCGCAGCAGGCTCGCCAGTTCGGTCGACGACAGCGGGCAGTAGAACTCGTGCAGCGTCGCGAGAACCGATTCCCGCACAGCCGCGGATTGCCGCTCGTCCATGACAGTCCTTCCGACCTGGTCCGCCGGCGCCGACTCAGTAGGAGGTCGTGCCGCGTTTGACGTCCTGGATGCCACTCTGCCAGTCGCGTGTCGTCGGGACGGAACCAGCCCACTTTTCGTAGTTGTTCGGCCCGGGCCAGCGTTCGGTGAGATAACGTTCATTGGACAGGGCATCCATGCGGTCGTCGTAGTTCTTGATGATCTGCATACGGCTGCCGTCCTCGTAGTCGCGAGCCGGATAGCGGCCGATCGGATTCTTCGAGATGCCCCATTTGTAGATCTCGCCGGTCATCGGGTTGTAGCGGGCGTAAAGCGAGGTCTGACCGTAGTCGGGCAACGGCCCGTCGATGTAACTCGACTTCGGCTTTTCCCCGTCCGGGTCAGTGTGTGTGGTCGGCTGGTTGCCGACATAGCCGTACAGGTTGTTCCCACCGGCGAACGAGATCGGGTCCTCACTCAAGAACCGCTGCAAACCCGGGCTGTAATAGCGGGCTCGGTTGTAGTACAGACCGGTGCCGTCGTCCTCGCGCCCCGTGTACCGGTAGGCATTCCCGCCGTCGTTGCCGGTGACGTAGGTGCGGCCGAACGGCTCATAGGTGTACGTCGCACCCGCACCGGTGCTGTCGACCAGTCCGAGGGTGCTCCCCACGCCGTCCGTCAGGTACCGGCGGGTCACCCCGCCGGCGTCGCGGAGCTGGTACCCGTCCACACCGGACGACGTGATCGTCGCCGTGACGGTGCCGTTGACCTTCTCCTGCACCGGGTTCTTCCCGTCGTACAGGAAGGCGGTGGTGACCCCGTTGATCGTCTTGGACTGGCGGCGGCCGTCCGCCTGGTAGCCGAAGGCCGCCGTCGTGCCCGGGCCGGACTGCGCGGCCAGCTGGCCACGGGCGTTCCAGGTGTAGGTGGCCACTCCGTCGGAGATCAGGTTGCCGTCCGGGTCGTGGCCGACCGGGGTGGCGCCGATGCTGCGGATCCGGTTCGCCTGGTCGTAGACGGCCAGGCCGAACTGCTCCGGCAGCATCGCCCTCGAGTAACTGCCGCCGGTCCGGATCGGCTGTCCCGCCGGGTCGTAGTCGTAGGCGAGATCACCGAGCACGGTCTGGCCCGCACGGTAGGTGATCGTCTTGACTTCGCCGGCGTCGTCGTAGCCGTAGGTCTGGGAGACGCCGCCGCCGGGCGCACCGATCCGCTGCACGCGCCCCACCGCGTCGCGGCTGACGGTCGTGACCGCGGTGCCGCCCTGCTGGACCTCGGACAACGCACCCACGGCGTCGTAGACGTACCGCACCGGAGCCCGGCCGGGCACGTTCAGCACCCGGTCCCGCCCGGCGGTGTCGTAGTCGTACGACACACTGCCCTGCGCGGTGGTCTCGGCCTTGACGCGGTCGAGGTTGTCGTACTCGGTGGTCGCCAACCCGGCGGCCGAATCTTCGGTCCGCTTCAGGCGGTTGCCCAGGTCGTAGCCGAACTTCGTGCTGCTTTCGGTGCCGAACCGGCTTTCGGATCGGCGGTCCAGGTCGTCGTAGTCGTTTTCGGTGACGATGCCGCGCCGGCTGGTGTGCTTCTTCAGGTTGCCGTTCTGGTCGTACTCCGCCTGCTCGAACCGGCCGAGCGGGTCGGTGACCTTCGCGACGTGGTCCATGTTGTCGTGGTCGAAGACCGTTTGGCCGCCGCGGGCGTCGGTGACCTTGTGGCGGTTGCCGTTCGGGTCGTACTCGTAGGCCATGGTCCGGCCGAGCGGATCGGTCACCGAGGCGACCTCGTTCGCCGCGGTGTACGCGGTTTCGGTGACGCCGCCCCGTGGATCGGTGGTCAGCACCGTCCGGCCGAGCGAGTCGAAGCCCGCTTTGCTCACCCGGCCCAGCTGGTCGGTGACCTGGACCGGATCGGCACCCGCGTAGTCGGTGGTGGCGAACTTGCCCGCCGGATCGGTGACCTTGGTGACCAGGCCCTTTTCGTTGGTGTCGTAGGTCTTGACGCGCTGCGCCGCGTCCGTGACCGACTGCACCGCCCCACGCGGGTCGAGCCCGTACACCGTGTCCTTGCCGTAGAAGTCGGTGTACTTGGTCAGCTCGTGGTGCGGCCCGTTGCGCTCGAACTTCTCCGTGCGCGCCTCCGGCGTGCCCGCCAGCACCGTCTTTTCCTTGACCTGGCCCAGATCGTCGTAGACGTAGGCGGTCTTGCGCTGCAACGCGTCCGTGCTGGTCTTCAGCCGGACACCGCCCGTGTCGTACTCGCTGGTCGTCGTCTCGGCGACGTCGGTGCCGAACGCCTTGGTGTCGGTGAGCACCGATCCCTTGTCGTTGAAGGTCATCCGCCGGACGTGCCCGCGAGGATCGGTGATCCGGGTCTCGACGATCGCCTCGCCCGAGGTGACGTACTCGAACTGGGTGATCCCGCCGTCCGCGGCCGTCTGGGTCTTCACCCGGCCCTTGTCGTCGTACTCGTTGAGCAGGTACCGGGTGCCTCTGGCGTCGGTGATGGTCTTGAGCCGGCCCTTGTCGTCCCAGGTGTACCGGGTGAGGCCACCCCGGACGTCGGTCACCGTCTCCAGGTGCCCGGTCGCGTCGTAGGTATAGCCGACGCGCCGGCCCAGGTTGTCCTCGACGGACTTGACGCGCGGCGGGTTCGACTCGTCGTAGGCGAACTTCACCCACCGTCCGTTCGGCGAGGTGATCTGCGTGACCGGTCCGTTGGCGCGGACCTTGCCGTCGGTCCCCGGCGGCGCGGTCGCCCGCGTGATCGTGGTGGTGTTGCCGAACTTGTCCCGGATCTCCTGCAGCGGCGCCTCTTCGCCGATCACCATCACGGTGCCGTCGCGAAGCGTCACGTCCCATCCGCTGTCGATCCACTTCACGACCGAGCCGTCGAACCGCGTCGGCGTCGGATCGGCCTTGAACACCGCGCCCGCGTAGTCCTGTCCCGGCGAGGTGCGGCGGTAGTGGATCCTGCTGCCGTCGGGCTGCACCAGGTCGAACTCCTGGAACGTGAACTGCCCGATGACGCCGGGAGACCACGGGTAGAGGCCGTAGTTGAAGCTCGTGCCGACGCCGAAGGCGCGGATGTCGGTGTCGCCCTGCTGGTAGCTGCGTTTGATCTCGATCGGCGCGATGTCGTCGACGACCATGTCGGTCGTCTCGTCCACCAGCAGCCCGGTCGAGGGGTCCACCGGGTCCCCGACGCGGGGCACGCCGGCCGTCGGCGCGGACCGCGGCGGGTTCATCCCCGGCACGGCGGTCATCGCGCCGGTCAGCCGGTAGAACTTGACATCCGCGTCGGGCACGATCTGCTTGCCGTCCGGCGAAACCGTGCCGTAGCCGTAGATGTGCCAGCCCTGGCCGTCCGGGTCGTAGTTCCAGAACTGGGTCCGGGTGCCCGGCCGCTCCTTCGTGTAGTTCGGGTAGACGATCGTGGCGCCCTCGGGGAAGAGGTAGCTGCCGCCCGGCTGGACCGTGAAGTACACCGGGACCTTCGTGGGTGGCAGCGGGAACGGCGGCCGGTCGATCGGGATCGGGGTGAGGCTCAGTTCGGTCGCCACGTTCCCGTCGGCGTCGCGGACGACGGTCCCCGCCGGCAGCCGGACTTCCAGGCCGGGGATGGCCTTCGTGGTGAGGACGGTCTCGGCCGTGGTCGGACTGGGCACGTGCACCGTCGCGGCGGCGTCGATCTCCGGCAGGAACACCGTGTACGGCAGGACGAGCACCTGGCCGCCCTTGAGGTCCACGCCGATGTCGAACGAGCCGAACGGGCGGCCGGAGGTGTTGGTGCGGCCGTCCACCCGCACCACGACGTGGCCGCCGGGCAGCCCGGTCAGCACGAACTTGCCCTGGTCGTCGGTCGTGACGCGGCTGCCGCCGGCGCTCACGGTGACGCCGGACAGGGACTGGCCCGCCGTGGACTGGATCTTGCCGACCAGGCCGGTGAAGCCGACGCCGAACTGCAGCGGCCGGTCCCGCACCGGCGCCGGGTCGTAGCGGGTGCTCCAGTCGGTGCCGTTCAGGTTGGCGGTGTCCGGCTGCCAGCCGCCGGGCGACCCGCAGGTCGACGACGACGGCGGGGCGGGCGCGGGTTCCGGTGCGACCGGCGGCTGCGCCGACCCCTCGGGCGCCTTGCCGGGCTTGGCCGGAGCCGGGACCGGTTCGGCGGGGACGCACTTCGGCGTGACCGGCTTGGGCGGATCGATCCGCTGCTGCGGGGCCGCCGTCGCGGCCGCGGCGGGCTTGCTGAGCGCCACGGTCATCGAGCCGGTGAACTGGCCACCCGGGTCGAACACCATGGTGTAGGTGCCCGTTATCTTCAGCGCGGGCAGCTTGAACAGGCTGAACGAAATCCAGGAGTGGTTCGGCGAGACCGTGCCGTCCGGCGCGATCAGGCTGTAGTAGGCCCCGCCGTTGTTCGGGAACCCGAACGTGAAGTCCGCCTGCAGGACGTCGTTCGCGGTGCCGTCGAAGGTCACCTTCCCGTTCTGCGCGGTCCGCCCGATGGTGATCGTGGTGGCGGGGCCGCCGACGACGACCTTCCCCCCGTCCACTTCGGACGAAAGCAGGACGGTCAGGTCACCCGTGGCGGGCCCGGCCCCGTCCTCGAGCGGTTCGAGCACGATCCGGTAGTCGCCCGTCACCGGCAGCGTGGTCAGGTCGAAGCCCCACGGCAGGCCGAAGTTGAACGGCGAGTCCAGCGTGGTGCCGTCCGGCTTGGACACCGTCGGCTTGAGGAACGGGATGTTCGGCGACGTGAAGCCGAGGCTCAGGCGCTGCCCGGCCTGCCCGGCGAACGTCGCGACGACACGCTGGCCCGGCACGGTGACCGAAGCCGTCGGCGGCGGCCCGTCGATGGCGATCCGGCCGAGGTCCAGCGGCTCGGACGCGGCGATCGTGACGTCGCCCGTGGTGGCGAACGCCGGATCGAGCTCGATGCGGTACTTCCCGGTCTCGGGCAGCGCCGGGATGTCCAGCTTGCCGTCGATCGAGCTGGTCACCAGCTTGTTCCCGGTCGGCTGGAAGACCCGCAGGGTGACGTAGCCGGGCAGGCTCTTGTTCCGGGTCTGCAGGTGCAGCGGCCTGCCCTGGACACCGTTGTAGTCGAACCACACCTCCCGGGCCGGCCGGTCGACGGTGACCTTGGTCTGCGCGTTGATCGGCAGCTGGCCGGCCTCGGTCGCGGAGCTCAGCCAGCCCCGGGCGCTGCCGACGGCCTCCCACCCGCTCATGAACAGGCTGTGCTGGCCGCTCTTGCGGATCGGGACGCTGCGGATCTCCTGGGTGCCGGTCCGCAGCTCGACCTGGTTGTCGTCCGGCTCCACCAGGATTCCGCCCGGGTAACCGGGGCGGCCGTTCTCGCGCAGCGTGTTCTCGGTGACGCCGAACCGCAGGTTCTTGCCCGCGACCCCGGTGAACGGCATCCGCACGGACTGGCCGGGCCGGTTGATCTTGAACTGCGTGCCAGCCCCGTCGACCGCGAGCTGGCCCGCCTCGAGCACCCCGGACAACCAGACCTTCCCGGCGCCGAGCTCGTTCGCGCCGAAGGTGACCCCGACGGTGAACGTGCCGGTCTGGCGCGCCTTGAACACCATCGTCGGGGTGTAGAGGGTGAGCGAGGCCTTCCAGGTGTTCTTGTAGCCGTCCGGCTGGGTCACCAGGACGTCGAAGGTGTTGGCCGGCATGCTCAGGTCGGTCAGGCCGAAGCTGAGCCACTCGCCCGCGGTGGCGGTGAAGGTCATTTCGGCGCGCTGCTGCGCCACGCTGACGGTGAACGGCACGCCGGTGCCGTCGCGGGTCAGCTTGTCGCCGGTCAGGGTGTGCGACGCGGTGATCCGCACCTTGCCGGACTCGTCGTCGTCCGGCGCGACCACGATCGTGTAGGTGCCGTTGGCGCCGAACACCGGGATGTCCTGGCGCAGCGTGCTGCCCGCCCACAGGTCGAGCGGGTCGCCCATGGTGCGGCGCGCGAAGTCGCCGCCGTGCGGGGAGAACATCCACATCGCCGAGCGGACCGGGACGGTGTTGTTCTCCAGGTCCAGGTGCACCCGCTCGCCGGCGTGGCCGTCGATCAGGACGACCGCTTCCTTGCCGGCCGGGATGTCGAGTTCCATCGGCTTGCCGAGCTCGATCCGGCCGCCGTAGACCAGCTGGCCGATCTTGAACCCGCGCGGGGCCACCAGGAAGTCGGCGCCGCTGGTCGCGATGCCGCCCGGCGTGCGCACGCTGATCCGGCCGGACGCCGCCGCGGCGGGCACCTCGACGGTCAGGCTGGTCGGGCCGGCCTGCTTGACCCGGGCGGTGGTCTGGTGGAACAGCACGACGTCCCGCGTGGCGTCGGGATCGAAGCCGGTACCGGTGATGGTGATCGTGTCCCCGGAGTCGCCCCGGTCGGCCGACACGCCGGTGATCGTCGGCGCCGGCACTCCCTTGGTCACTGCGAACGGGCTGCGGGCGGCCGCGGTCTTGCCGTTCGCGGTCACCTTGACCGCGCCACCGCCGGTGCCCGCGGGGACGACCACGGTGAGCCGGTTCGCCGTCGCGGCGGTGACCTGCGCGGCGATGCCGTCGAAGCTCACCTGGTTGCCGGACGGCTGCGTGGCGAATCCGGTGCCGCTGATCTCCACCGTGCTGCCGATCGGGCCGCGGGCGGGCACCAGCGCGAAGATCGACGCGGTGTCCGTGCGGTAGCGGTCGGTCGCCTCGAGGTTGCCGGCGGCGTCGTACCGGTAGGCCGCGGCCTCACCGGAGTTGTTCGTGACGCCCGCCAGCTGTCCGGCGGCGTCGTAGAAGTAGTCGCGCGGGCCGGAGGGCGCACCGACGGCGAAGGTGTACTTCGCCGGTGCCGAAAGCACGCCGCTCGAGGTGGCCTTCGCCCAGACGGTCAGCGTGCGCTGGCCGGAGCGGACCGGGGTGAGGCTGATCGTCGCGGTGCCGGTGCCGGCGGGCACCTCGGCGGGTGCGGCGTCGGTGTCCAGCTGGTACCGCACGGCGTCCGCGGCGACGGCACCCTGGCTGCGCACGGTGAACGTGCCCGCCTGGCCGAGGCTGCCGTGCAGCTGCCCGTCCGCGGGGTAGTCGGTGGAGGACACCAGCGGCGTGGCCGGAGCCGGCGCGGCGCCCGCGACCAGGAAGGTGTAGCTGACCGGCGCGGACGCGCTGCCCGCGCTGCCGATCGCCCAGACGACCAGGGTGTGCGGGCCACCGGTCGGCGGCGTGATCCGCACTCCGACGTCGCCGGTGCCCGGAACGTCCGTGGTCGGTCCTTCGTCGAGCTTCCAGCGGAAGCCGGCGACGGCCGTGGTCCCGTTGGGGCGGAAGGTGAAGCCGCCTTCCTGGCCGGCGTTCCCGTGGGGCTGCCCGTCCGCCGGGTAGTCCGCGGAGAACACGCTCGGCGCGTCCGGCGGCGGCAGCGGCGCCACCTCGAACAGGTAGTTCGCCGGTGCCGAAACCGCGCCGGCGGCGGTGAACGTCCGCACGGTGAGTGTCTGCGAACCCGCGGTGACCGGCGTGATCTTCACCGCCACCTTGCCGGTCCCGGCCACCTCGGTGACCGGGCCGCCGTTGAGCTGCCAGCGGTAGCCCGCGATCGCCGTCGACCCGGTGGGCCGGAAGGTGAACGTGCCTTCCTTCCCGGGCGCGCCGTACGGGGCTCCGCCGGACGGGTAGTCCAGCGAAAGCACCTGCGGGGCACCGGGTCCGTTCGGCGCGTCGGCCACGACGAAGGTGTACGTGGCCGGCGGCGAGATCAGGTTCTCGACGCCGAGCGCGCGCACGGTCAGCGTGTGCTGCCCCGGGGTCGGCGGCGTCGCGCGCACCTGGACCTCACCGGTGCCGGGCACGTCCGCGGGACCGCCGTCGTCGAGCTGCCACCGGTACCCGGTGACCGCGACCGTGCTGCCCGCCTTGAGCGTGAAGACGCCTTCCCGGCCGGGGGAACCGTGCGGCTGCCCGTCCGCGGGGTAGTCCGCCGAGGACACGAGCGGGGTGGCGGGTGCCTGCGGAGGCGTCGCGACGACGAACGCGTAGGTGGCCGGCGGCGAAGCCAAGCCACCGGCGGTGACCGCGCGGACGGTCAAGGTCCGGCTGCCCGCGGCGAGCGGCGTCACGGTCACCGAGGTCTGCCCGGTGGCCGCCACCTCCGTCGGCTGCGAGTCGGAGTCCAGCTGGTAGATGAACTTCGCGATCGACACGGCGTCGCCGGGCTTCAGGACGAACGTGCCGGGCTGGCCGGGACGGCCGTGCGGCTGTCCGTCCGCCGGGTAGTCCACAGAGGACACCAGCGGTGCGGCGGGCGGCACCGGTGCCGGGGTGCCCGGACCGGCGGCGAACACGCTGGGCCGCGGAACTTCGGTCCCCATCGCGAAATGGCCGTGCCACTGGACGCCCGCGCCGAAGCGTGCGCCGTCCGAAGCGCCGACGTAGACCTTGCCGGTGGTGCCGCGGGTGAAGGTGGCGATGTCGAACTTGCCGTCGCCGGTGAAGTCGCCGACGCCGGGGAGCTCGTCGCCGGGGGCGAAGTTCGCGTTCCACTGCCGTGCGGCGCCGAACGCCGAGCCGGTCGAGGTCGCGGCGTTCACCTGGCCGTTCGAGAACGAGACGACGTCGTCCTTGCCGTCACCGTCGATGTCGCCGACCGCGGCCCGGCTCGCGTCCGGGGCGAAGTCGTCGTGCCACTTGGCCGAGGCGCCGAACTTCGTGCCGTCGGAAAGGGCCACGAAGACGTCCGCCGCTTCACCTCCGGAGAACGCGACGATGTCGTCCTTGTCGTCGCCGTTCACGTCGCCGGCCGCCGGCATCGCGGTGCCCGGGGCGAACGAGCTGTGCCACTTCACCGGGGTACCGAACTTGGCACCGTCGGACAGCGCGACGGACACGCCGCCGTCCGTGCCACGGGCGAAGGCCGCGATGTCGTCCCGGCCGTCGCCGTTGAAGTCGCCCACCACCGGGATGTCGGTGCCCGCCGCGAAACCGCCCAGCCACTTCGCCGCGGTGGCCGCGAACTTCGTCCCGTCGGAGAGCGCCACGTAGACACTCGCGTCGGTGCCGCGGGTGAACGTGGCGACGTCGGCCTTGCCGTCGCCGTTGAAGTCACCGGTCAGCGGGATTTCGTTCTGCGCCGCGAAGTTGTCGTGCCACTTCCAGCCGTCCTGCACGAACTTCGTGCCGTCGGACAGGGAGACGTAGACCGCCGGGGCACTGCCCCGGGTGAAGGTGACGACGTCGTCCTTGCCGTCGCCGTCGAAGTCCGACTTCCGCTTGTGATGGGTCGGTGGCTCCGCGACGGAGTAGGTGTACGCCGTCGCGCCCGAGGACACCCCGTTGGCATCGATCGCCCACACGGTCAGTGTCCGGCGGCCCGCCGCGGCGGGTGCCAGGTTCACCGTGACCTGGCCGGTCGCGGGCACCTCCGTGGGACGCGGATCGGAGTCCTGCTGGTAGGCGAACTTGGCGATCGGAACGGTGTTGCCGGGCTTGAACACGAACGCACCCGGCTGCCCCGGCGCGCCGTGCGAGCCGTCCTGCGGGTAGTCCACCGACGACACGAGCGGCGCGGCGGGCGGAGCCGGCGGGGTGCCCAGGTAGGACACCGCGAGGGTGGGCCGCAGTGCGGGTTCCGGCGCCTCGTCGGACAGGAAGAGCACCCGCTGGGCGGCACCCGCTTCGTCGTGCAGCTTGATCTCGAAGCCGTTGTTGGACGCCGGGTTGTTCACCCAGCCCTGCGCCATGCTCGCGCTTTCCCAGATGTGCCAGGTCGGGCGGTCGGGAACGCCCGAGATGAAGTCCGACCGGGTCGCCGCGATGTCACCGCCCGGCGCGGTCCACGCGGTGGCCGCGGACGCGCGGTTCCAGGTCGCCTCGCCTTCCACGAAGGGCCTGCTGAGCGTGTGGCCGTCGAAGGTCGCGCCGGACCCGTTGGAGTAGAACCCCCACACCGACACGTCGGCGTCGACGATCGTGGTCCCCACCGGGAGCGCGCTCAGACCGCCGAACTTCAGCAGGGCCCGGCTCTTGCCGAGGGTGGCGCCGTTGTTGCCGACCTGCAGCCACGGCTGGCCGGTGAGCACGTTGAAGTTGGTGTTCGGCTGGCTGGCGGACAGCGTCGTGTCGGCGGTGGCCGGGAAGATCTGCCGGACCTGCCCCGCCTTCGGCGTCCGGGTCAGCTGCGTGGCGCCCGGGATGAGCTCGCCGCTGCGGGTCTGGACGACGATCATGTAGTAGTAGGCGTTCCAGCCCAGGTCCGGTGCGCTGTCCGGGGTGACCGGTGCGGTGGTGTCGACGAACCGGGTCGCCTGCGGCCCCACCGAAGTGACCAGCGTCGCGGCCGAAGGGGTGTACACCTGCGACACCGAACGGTGCACCTGATACCCGACGATGTCGTCGGGACCGTTGCCGGGGCCCGGGTTGGTGTACGGGGTCCAGGTCAGCTCGGCGCCGGTGGCGTAGGCCTTCGTGATCGGCTGCAGGGCGGCGCCCGGCTTCCCGTAGGTCAGCACCAGCTTCGGGAACGTTGCCGTGTCGCCGTTGTAGTCGGACTCGGCGCCGTGGTGGATCGCGCCGCCTCGCTTGAGCGTCTCGTCGGTCGCCTTGACGAGGAGCCCGTTGTTGCCCGCGGAGCCGGAAACCCACGACTGCGCGATGTTGCGGACGTCCCATTCGGACCAGGTCTGCGTGACGTTGGCGCGCTTGACCGCGGTCGCCAGGCCGGCCTCGGCGAAGGCCCCGTTGAAGCTGTTCCAGGTGACCGTGTTCTCGGCCCACGCGGCGGTGACCCGCCGCGCCTCCATGGTGACGTCGTTGACGCCGGTGTAAAGCTCGTTGTCGTAGTACATCCGCAGCTTCGCCGACGTCAGGCTGGTGCCGGCGGGCACCACGGACGTGTCGAACTTGACCAGGCTGCGCGCGATCCCGGAGCCGTCGGTGCCCACCGAGAGCTGGTAGCTCGACCCGTCGTTGCGATCCGGGGTGTCCGACCAGATCTGGCTGTCCTGACCGGAGTTCGACGTCGGCTCGACCTTGATCGTCGGGTCGATCACGACCGGGTACTTGCGCTGTGGGGCGGCCAGCCAGTCGTGGTCCGCTTTCACCACCACGGTGATGTCCGGCCCGTGCTGTTCGACCGTCTGGGAAACCTTGTCACTGAAGGAATCCGTGCGTGAACCCGCGGCGTCGACCATGAACGGCTTGGGCATCACGTACCGCGGCGGACCGTCCGCGCCGGTGCCGAAGAACGCGATCGAGCCGTCCGGCTGCGCTTGGGCGGACACGCCGGACAGGTGCACCTTGAAGCGGTACGTGGCGTCGCGGGGCGGTGCGGCGAGGACGATCCGTTCCTTGAGGGCATCGCGCGTGACCTGGTAGTTCAGCTCGGCGCCGTCGAACGCGCCCGGGTAGCTGACGGTGTCTCGGTCAACCCGGGGATCGACCGGCCTGCTCGCGCCGTCGAGCCCCAGCTCGACCCGCGTGCCGTCCACGGCGAACCGGGCCAGCCGATCCGTCCGGTCCCCGAAGGAGGTGCGGAACCCGTTGGTGTCATTGGCGAACCGGTAGCCGTCGCCCGCCTGCTCGCGCACCGTCGTGTCGATCGGCTGCCAGGTTCCGTGCTCGTCGCGGAAATGCTGCGGGCGGGCGGAAAGCTCCGCTTCGAACTGGCCGTTCGACAGCTCGAACACCCGCATGTCCGCGGTCCGGCGCTCGGCCAGCTCGCGCACGCGCACCGGTGGCCCGGCGGGCTGCTGACGTGCTTCGGTTTGCCTGTCCCCCAAGAAAACCGGCAATGACGCGGGCAGCCCGACGGCGACCACCGCAAGGACCAAAGCCAGGAGCAGAACGCGCGCGAGCACACCAGAGCGACGTCTACCGTGCACTGATCCCCCCAGATCGTGGCCGCCGGAAACCCATCCCCCCCTTGACGATGGTCACAGCGGCCGCTGCTGATCCTCAGCGTAGCGAGCTTCGGATCATGCGCCATCG
Source organism: Amycolatopsis bullii (assembly GCF_014654205.1). Taxonomy (GTDB): domain Bacteria; phylum Actinomycetota; class Actinomycetes; order Mycobacteriales; family Pseudonocardiaceae; genus Amycolatopsis; species Amycolatopsis plumensis. The sequence goes on along the minus strand of NZ_BNAW01000020.1, from coordinate 1,891 downwards.
CCCAAACAGCGTCATCTTCGGACGAGCATGCGCAAGCCGGACGACCTCACCGGTCGTCGGCGGCGGCCTTCAAGCAGTCGAGCATGACGGACCTGGCCTGCGGATCCGCGGCGACCTGATCGAGCGGGCGATCCCCCGCTTCGCCTTCCACGAAGGCCGAAACCTGTTCCGGCGTAGCGTATTTCAGGTACCACTCAGCGAGACACCCGGCCGTGCGGTCCGACGCGCCCCGGGTCTGCGGATCGGACTTGATCTTGGCGATGATCGCCTCTTTGGCCGGTGGTTCGCCGCCACTGCAGGCGGTGAGGAATCCGAGGAACACCAAGGCTGCACAACCACCGGCGAGGCGCACATGGCGAGTCATGGCGCCCAGCGTAAGGCAAAACGAGGTGAGCACGCCCGGACGACGAAGCCCGGCTCAGGCTCCCACCGCGTCGAAGGCCGTGTCGCGCAGCTGACGTCGTGAGCTGATCCCGAGCTTGCCGAACACCTTGCGCAGGTGCCATTCCACGGTGCGCGGGCTCAGGAAGAGCCGCGTGCCGATCTCCGGGTTGGACAGCCCTTCGCGGACCAGGCGCGCGATCTGGAACTCCTGCGCGGTCAGCTCCTCCGTGGTCCCGGCGGTGCGTTTGCGGGCCGTTTCGCCGGTGGCCAGCAGTTCGCGGCGAGCACGGTCCGCGAAGGCTTCGAGGCCCATCGCGGAGGTCATGGTGTGCGCGGTGCGCAGGTGCTCCCGTGCGTCGGCACGACGTCCTTCGCGCCGGAGCCATTCGCCGAACAGCAGGTGGCTCCGGGCCAGCTCCACCCGCAACGGCGTGCCGGTGAGCAACGCGATCGATGCCGCGTAGCACTCGTCCGGAGTCTCGCCCGCCAGCGCCCGCAGGCGGGCCTCGAGCGCCCGCGTCCACGGCGTCGGGGTGGCCCGCGCCCGTTCGGACATCCGGTCCAGCGCGGCCGTGACGAGGTCGCCGTCGCCGGTGCGCGACGCGGCTTCCGCCAGTTCCGCGGTCGCCAGGGCCTGGTGGCCGACGGTGTCGTGCTCGAACACCCGGCGCGCCGCATCGCGGGCGAGGTCGTGGCGGCCGAGGCCGTTGGCGAGCACGGCGGTGGCGTAGTCGGCGAACCGCACGACCCGGCCCTGGCCCCGTTCGGCCGCCTCCGCCGCCGCGGCCGCGATTTCCGTGGCCGCGGTGTCCCGGCCGCGCAGGGCGGCGAGCAGGATCGCGCTGTACCCGACCGGCCGGCCGCCGGTGACCTCGGCGAGCAGCCGGTCCTCGTCGACGAGCGCCTGGGCCGCCGTCAGGTCGCCGGCGACCAGCTCGTGGTTGGCCAGGAAGTTGAGGGCGAACTGCAGCTGGACGAGCGCGCCGGTCTCGCGGGCCAGCCCGGCCTGCCGTTCGGCGAGCGCGCGGCCGGCGGCGTAGTCCAGCACCTCGGTCGCGAGGGTGCCGCCGGCCCGGTTGCCCAGCAGCCACAGCACCCGCCCGACGTTCTCGCCGCCGGTGCCCAGCGCCCGGACGGCGTCCACCGCCTTCGTCATCAGCGGGGCCGCTGCCGCGTAGCCGTCGGTGAGCCGGGTGGCGAGCGCGTCCAGCACGAGGTCGACGGCGGTCGGCGGTCCCTGGGCGGCGGGCGCCGCGAGCGCCCGCGTCGCGGCTTCGACGACGCCGGATCCGGCCCACACGGCGGCGCCGAGCGCCTCCAGGTACGTCTCGCGAGCCCGGTCACCGTCGAGACGTCCGGCCGCACGCAGGAGCAGCTCCGCCGCGTCAGCACCGCGCCGCTGGTCGAACGCGATCTGCCCGCGCAGCCGTTCGGCCTCGGCGTCCCGCACCGGATCCGGCGGCCCCGCCTCGGCCGCGCCCAGCAGGCTCAGCGCCGCTTCCAGCGC